>JAIUOP010000001.1 GCA_020161815.1 Actinomycetota bacterium
GGAACTCGACCTCGCCTCGCGGCGCTGCTGCCACGGATCCAGCGTCCTCCCTGCGTGACAAGAAATCCGGAAGTGACACGCGAGTGACAAGAAACCTGGAAAGTGACACGTTGCGCCGGAACCTACAGAAGCCACCGGCCAAGAAAGTTTGCCGCGCCGGGAACAGGATCCACCAGCAAGAAGTTGAGTCCATCAGACGCAAGTTTGGAGCGCTCGGCTTGCCACGGCATACCGAGTCTTCCTAACTTGAGTGCAAGCAACTCAACCTTCACGAAGGAGAACCCCTCATGGCCCGTGCAGTCGGCATCGACCTCGGCACCACCAACTCCGCCGTCGCCGTCCTCGAGGGCGGCGAGCCCACGATCATCGCGAACGCCGAGGGCGGGCGCACCACCCCCTCCGTCGTCGCCTTCACCAAGAACGGCGAGGTCCTCGTCGGCGAGATCGCCAAGCGGCAGGCCGTCACCAACGCCGACCGCACGATCCGCTCGGTCAAGCGCCACATGGGCACCGACTGGAAGTCCGAGGAGATCGACGGCAAGCGCTACTCCGCTCAGGAGATCAGCGCCCGCACCCTCATGAAGCTCAAGCGCGACGCCGAGTCCTACCTCGGCGAGCCCGTCACCGACGCCGTCATCACCGTGCCGGCCTACTTCGACGACGCCGAGCGCCAGGCCACCAAGGAGGCCGGCGAGATCGCGGGCCTGAACGTCCTGCGCATCGTCAACGAGCCGACCGCCGCGGCCCTGGCCTACGGCCTCGACAAGGGCAAGGAGGACGAGCTCATCCTCGTCTTCGACCTCGGTGGTGGCACCTTCGACGTCTCCCTGCTCGAGGTCGGCAAGGACCCGGAAGACGGCTTCGCCACGATCCAGGTGCGCGCGACGAGCGGTGACAACCAGCTCGGTGGGGACGACTGGGACGAGCGCATCGTCCAGCACCTGCTCACCACGGTGAAGAACAACACCGGCGTCGACCTGTCCAAGGACAAGATCGCCATGCAGCGCCTGCGCGACGCCGCCGAGCAGGCCAAGAAGGAGCTCTCCAGCGCCAGCTCGACCAACATCTCGCTGCAGTACCTCTCGATGAGCGAGAACGGCCCGATCCACCTCGACGAGACGCTGACCCGCGCCCAGTTCGAGCAGATGACCAAGGACCTCCTCGACCGCTGCAAGCAGCCCTTCGAGAACGTCATCAAGGACGCCGGCATCAAGGTCGGCGACATCGACCACGTCGTCCTCGTCGGTGGCTCGACCCGTATGCCGGCCGTCTCCGAGCTGGTGAAGACCCTCACCGGTGGCAAGGAGCCCAACAAGGGTGTCAACCCCGACGAGGTCGTCGCCGCCGGCGCCAGCCTCCAGGCCGGTGTCCTCAAGGGCGAGCGCAAGGACGTCCTCCTCATCGACGTCACCCCACTCTCCCTCGGCATCGAGACCAAGGGCGGGCTGTTCACCAAGCTGATCGAGCGCAACACGGCCATCCCGACCAAGCGCTCCGAGGTCTTCTCCACGGCCGAGGACAACCAGCCCTCGGTCCTCATCCAGGTCTTCCAGGGTGAGCGCGAGATCGCCCAGCAGAACAAGGCGCTCGGCACCTTCGAGCTGTCCGGCATCGCGCCGGCCCCGCGCGGCGTGCCGCAGATCGAGGTCACCTTCGACATCGACGCAAACGGCATCGTCCACGTCACGGCCAAGGACCGCGGCACCGGCAAGGAGCAGAAGATCACCATCTCCGGCGGCAGCGCGCTGTCCAAGGAGGAGATCGAGCGAATGGTCAAGGACGCCGAGGCCCACGCCGAGGAGGACAAGAAGCGTCGCGAGGAGACCGAGGCCCGCAACCTCGGCGAGTCGCTCGTGTTCTCGACCGAGAAGTTCCTCGCCGAGTCCGGCGACAAGGTCGACGCCGACCTCCGCAAGCCGGTGGACGAGGCTCTGGCCGACCTCAAGGAGGCCATCAAGGCCGACTCGGGCGCCTCGGTCGAGGACATCAACGCCAAGGTCAACACCCTCAACGAGGCCTCCCAGAAGATGGGCGCCGCCATGTATGCCGCGCAGGCCGATTCCGCTGCGGGCGCCGGTGACGCCGGGGCCGAGTCGGGCGAGGCCGGCGCGGGCACCGACAGCGACGACGACATCGTCGACGCCGAGGTGGTCGACGACGAGGAGACCAAGTGACCCACCACCCGCACCCCGGTGACGAGGCCTCGGCCGAGCCCGGTGGGTTCGATGAGTTCGACCACGCGGCAGCGGGATCGGCGTCGACCAGCGGTGGCGAGGACGCGGTGAACACCGAGCTCGTCAACGACGGTGAGCAGGTGGCCCCGGCAGCAGCCGGGGCCACCGGCCCCGCCGGTGAGTCGTCGGCCACCGCCGGCGCCGAGGCCAGCGACGCGGCGGCCGCGGCGGGCCCCGAGCACACGGAGCACCCGGACACCGCGCTCGCGGCCCAGCGCCTCGAGGACCTGCAGCGGCTCAACGCCGAGTACGTCAACTACAAGCGCCGAGTCGACCGTGATCGTGCGGTCACCCAGGAGCGCGTGGTCCGCGACGTCCTCGAGTCCCTGCTGCCCGTCCTCGACGACATCCAGGGCGCGCGGGACCACGGCGAGCTCGTCGACGGGCCGTTCGCGGCCATCGCCGACAAGCTCGAGGCGAGCCTGGGCAAGTACGGCCTCGAGCGCTTCGGCGCCACCGGCGAGGCCTTCGACCCCACGGTCCACGAGGCGCTCATGCACCAGGCCTGGCCGGCCGACGGTCTCGGTGACGTCGCCGTCGACCCCGCCCAGGGCACGACCGTCGTCATGGTCCTCCAGGCTGGCTACAAGGCGGGCGAGGTCGTCATCCGGCCCGCTCGCGTGGCCGTGGCCGACCCCGAATGAGACCCCGAACACCCTGCAGGAACCTCTGCTAGCAGAGGTTCCTGCACGAGACCACACGGTATTTCCTGGGGTCTCGTGACTGACTCTCTGCTAGCAGAAGTTCCAGGACCGCCCGGAGAAAGGAGGCGCCGACGATGGCAAGCCAGGACTGGTTCGAGAAGGACTTCTACGCGATCCTCGGCGTCCCCCAGGACGCCGACGAGGCCGCGATCAAGAAGGCCTACCGCAAGCTCGCCCGCAAGTACCACCCGGACAAGAACCCCGGGGATGCCGCGGCCGAGCAGAGGTTCAAGGACGTCGGCGAGGCCAACTCCGTGCTCTCCGACGCCAAACAGCGCCAGGAGTACGACGCGATCCGCCAGATGGCGCGCGGTGGCGCCCGCTTCACGGCCGGTGGCCCGGGCGGCAACGGCGGCTTCGAGGACATCTTCTCGGCCTTCGGTGGCGGCGGTGGTGCCGGCGGGCCCGGTGGCGCGCGCGTCCGCTTCGACACCGGCGGCTACCCCGGCGGCGGCTTCGGCGGCCCCGGAGGAGCCGGTGGTGGCGACCTCAACGACATCCTCGCCCAGATGTTCGGCGGCGGCGCGCCCGGACGCGGTGGCTATGCCGGCGGCGACTTCGGTGGCTACGGCGCCCCCCGCGGCCCCCGCAAGGGCCAGGACGTCGAGGCCCGCACCAGCCTGTCCTTCCGCGACGCCGTCACCGGCTCCACCGTGAGCCTGCGCACCGCCGACGGCCGCACGATCAACACCCGCATCCCCGCCGGGGTGCGTGACGGGCAACGGATCCGCCTGCGCGGCAAGGGCGGCGAGGGCGATCCCGGTGCCGAGCGTGGCGACCTCTTCCTCGACATCCACGTCGAGAAGCACCCGGTCTTCGGCCGCGATGGCGACAACCTCACGGTCGACCTGCCGGTGACCGTCGCCGAGGCGACCCTCGGCGCCACGGTCGCCGTCCCCACCATCGACGGCTCCAGCGTCAAGGTGCGCATCGCGCCGGGCACGCCCAGTGGCCGCATCCTGCGAGTCAAGGGCCGCGGCGTGGCCAGGAAGTCCGGCCACGGTGACCTGCTCGCCAAGGTGAGCATCGTCGTCCCGACCCACCTGAGCGACGCGGCACGCGAGGCGATCGAGACCCTCGCACGCGAGGACGCCGACGTCGACCCGCGGGCCGAGCTCTTCGCCCGCGCCGAGGCTTGATCGGCCATGGCGACCGGGCGTGGGACGGGTGCGGGGGAGGACTCCGCGCCCGTCTTCGTCATCTCGGTGGCGGCCGAGCTCGCCGGGATGCACGCGCAGACCCTGCGCCAGTACGACCGGCTCGGCCTGGTCAGCCCGTCGCGCACCCGAGGCGGTGGTCGGCGCTACTCCGCCCGCGACGTCTCGCTCCTGCGCGAGGTGCAACGCCTCTCCCAGGAGGGGATCAGCCTGGCCGGCATCTCGCGGATCCTCGAGCTGGAGAACCAGGTCGAGGCGCTGCGGGCCCGCGTCGCCGAGCTGGGGGCCGAGCTCGAGGCCAGCCGCGCCGGGGTACGGCCGCAGTCGCCGCGCGTCTTCTCGGTCTCCACGAGCGGCGATGTGTATGCCGTCCGCCCCGGTGAGCGTCCCCGTCTCACCTCGACCTCCCGCGAAGTCGTCCGCTGGCGTTCCCTGTGACGAGGGTTTCCTGTGGTGAAGTATGACGACAAGGTCTCCGACTGTCGAATGTTCGTCTAAGGTTGAGCCCGTGACCGTGACCCGTTCGCCCCGACTCGCGCCGCAGGTCGCGCGAGCGCAGGCGCATGCCGATCACGCCGGTGATCGGTCGTCCGGGTGAAGCGCTTCGTCGAAGGACTCCTCGTCGGGGGGCGCTACGAGCTCCTGGGCTTCATCGCCGCCGGCGGCATGGGGGACGTCTGGCGCGCCCGCGACACCGTGCTCTCACGCACCGTCGCCCTGAAGATCATGCGACCGGACACCGTCGCCGAGCCGGTCTTCGCCGAGCGCTTCCGGGAGGAGGCGCAGTTCACGGCAGGCCTGTCCCACCACAACATCGCGACCACCTTCGACTACGGCCTGCACGAGAACATCGCCTTCCTCGTCATGGAGTACGTCGACGGGGAGTCGCTCTCGTCGATGGTGCGCCGGGAGGGCGCCCTGGCTCCGGACGAGGTGCGCTCGATCATCGGCCAGATGGCCCTGGCCCTCGGCGCGGCCCATGACGCAGGGGTGATCCACCGCGACGTCAAGCCGGCGAACGTCCTGGTCACCCCGGAGGGCACGGTCAAGCTCACCGACTTCGGCATCGCCCGGGCCGTGGGCTCGGTCGGGCTCACGCGCACCGGCGAGACGCTGGGCACGCCCTTCTACCTCTCCCCCGAGCAGGCCCTGGGCAAGTCGGCCACCAAGGCCAGCGACGTCTATGCCCTCGGCGTCGTGGCCCACGAGCTGCTCACCGGCCGGCGGCCCTTCGACCGGGACACCCCGGTCGCCACGGCGATCGCCCACGTCACCGACCCGATGCCGGCCCTGCCCTCGGACATCCCCGCGGAGCTCGTCGACATCATCACTCGGTGCCTGGACAAGGACCCCAGGAACCGGCCGGCCCATGTCCACGAGGTCGCCACGGCCATGGGCCTGTCGTGGGTGGAGATCCCGACAACTCGCGTGGTCGCGCCGCCGCCCCAGCGACCCAGGACCCTCGTGCCCGAGGCGCGGCTGCTCGACATCCTCGTGCCGCGCAAGGGGCGCATTCTCGTCATCGGCGCTCGCGCCCTCCTGGCTGCGGTCGACCTCGGCACGCTGGGCCATCGGGTGTGGGGAATGGATGCGTCCGAGTCCGTCGTCAGGGAGCTCAATGACGCTCCCGTGGAGGAGTCGACGGACTCGAGCCTGGCCACGACCGGTGGCACGCCCCGCGAGAAGCCGCAGTGGGTGGCGATCCCCAACCCCGCTCACGCCACCCGCGAGGCTCTGGGCGTCGCCTCCGGCTTCGATGCCATCCTCTGGTCCGGTGGTGGCCTGCTCGAGCTGTCCCGGCTCGAGCGCGGCGATGCCTTCCGTGCGCTGGCCCCGCTGTGCGCACCCGGCGGCCGCATCGTCGTCGAGTTCGACTCCACACCGGAGTACACCTACCCCGAGTTCCGTGACGACTTCCTCGCTGCGGGACTGGTGCCCGACCTGGGCTTCTCCGGCTGGGACCTGCGCCCGATGGTCGCGGACTCCGAGACGACGATCGTCATCCTGTCCCGCCGCTGAGCCGGAGCCGCGTCAGGCGCGAGCGGCTCGGAAGGTCTCTCGAGCGGAGTCCTCGACGGAGCGTGGGGTCGTGCCGAAGGTCCGCGCCGAGGCGAGCGGGTCCAGGTGCAGGTCCTCACTCAGCAACCTCGCCAGGCCGACCGGCTCCAGCCCGGACTCCTTCCCGCTGAGGCGCAGACGCGCCTTCTCGGCGAGGAGTGACGCCGTGAGTATGCCGTGGGGCAGGGTCAGGAGCGGCACCCTGCGGTCCCATTCGGCCAGGGCCCAGTGCGCCAGCTGGCGATGCGAGACGTTGTCGGTGCAGACCGGATGGCGTCCGGCGGGGGAGGCGCCGGTGGCCGCGGCCACTGCGGCCAGGGCCACGTCCTCGGCGGTGGTGGCGCTCGTGCCGCCGGGGAGGGTGACGGCGACCGGCCCGCGACGCAACGGGGCCAGGTAGGTGTCGCACCACAGGGGAGCCCGCCCCTCCACCGTCCCGAAGACGAAGGGGATCTCGAGCACGGTCACCGCGGCCTCGGGGGCCAGCCGGACGGCGTCCCGCCACTGCGCTTCCCGAGCGTCGACATAGGGGTGGCGTGCCACCAGGCCCCACTCGGGGTGAGCCCGTGCGACGGTGGAGAAGTAGGAGCCGAGGACCACCAGCCGTGGCACCCTCGCGATCGTGACGCTGTCGGCGATGAGGCGCGTCGGGGCGACGAGCTCGGTCTCGAAGAATCGGCGTGCCGGCCGAGGCGGCCGCTCCCGGTCGTCCGCTCCGACGGCCTGGACGACGGCGTCGGCGCCGTCGAGGATCCGAGCCAGGTCAGCGGGTGCCGCGCGGGTCACGTCGAGCCGGGCCTCGGCATACGAAGGGTGCTGGAAGCCATGGCCCCCGCGGCGGGAGACGCCCACGACACCGTGGCCACCCGCGAGCAGGGCGTCCACGATCGCGCGCCCGAGCTGGCCGGTGGCCCCGATGACGACGATCCGCACGCGGGGCAGCCTATGCCGGGGCGTCCGTCAGTCAGGGCAGGCCGGCCCTAGGCTCGCGATGTGACCGACACCAGGCCCGTGATCCTCATTGCCTCCGACGCGGACCTCGAGCACCTGGTGGACGAGTTCGGTCGCTACGCCCGTGACTAGCGCCTCGTGGGCGGGGCCTCGATCCACGAGGCGATGACGGCCCTGGAAACCCTCGTCCGGGAGGGGGCCAGGATCGCGCTCCTGGTCGTCGACTCACGGCTCGCCGAGGGGGAGGCGGAGGCGCTCAAGGCGGTGCACAAGCTGCGGACGGTGGTCCCGACCGCCCGGCGGATGGTGACCTGCCGCTGGGAGAACTTTCGCGAGGACGCGGAGCAGCTGCGACCGGCGCTGGCCAAGGGCAAGCTCGACGTCGTCGCGCTCACCCCCCGAGGACCGCGGGACGAGGAGTACCACTCCGCCGTCATCGACCTGCTCAACGACTGGGCCTCCACCGTGGGCGGGCACGAGGTGGACTCGGTCGCCATCGTCACGCCCGGGCGCGAGGGCCTGACCGACCTGCTCCGGGACTACATGGACCGGGTCTGCATCCCCCACCGCGTGCACGACCCGGACTCCGAGCTCGGCCGGTCGGTCGTCGAGCGGGCGCGGGCGCAGGGCATCAGGGACGACGTGTGGCCGCTGCTCAGCGTCTTCTCCGCCGACACGGTCATCGCGCCCACGTCGATCACCGACCTGGCCGTCGCGATCTACGGACGGCCCGACGACATCGACGTCGACCAGGTCGTCGACGTCGTCATCGTCGGCGCGGGTCCGGCGGGGCTGGCCGCCTCGGTCTACGCCTCGAGCGAGGGCCTGACGACGGTGACCCTCGAGTCCGAGGCGATCGGCGGCCAGGCCGGCACCTCGTCGATGATCCGCAACTACCTCGGCTTCCCCCGGGCATCTCCGGGATGCGCCTGGCCCAGCGGGCCCGCGCCCAGGCGATCCGGTTCGGGACCCGCTTCTTCACCGGGTGGCCGGTCAACGGCTCACGATCGGCCGCAACGGTGAGCCGCACGTCGTCCACACCGACGGGGGCTCCCTGCGGGCGCGGGCAGTCGTCATCGCCTGCGGCGTGGCCTATCGCCGCCTCGGCGTCGACGCCATCGACGACCTCGTCGGCCAGGGCGTCAACTACGGAGCGGCGATGACCGCGGCCCGCGACATGGACGACGTCGACGTCATCGTCGTCGGCGGGGGCAACTCGGCGGGCCAGGCCGCGGTGCACCTCGCGCGTTTCGCCCGGTCGGTGACGATCGTCGTCCGCCGCCCCGACCTCACGGCCACCATGTCGCGCTACCTCATCGACGAGATCGAGTTCAACCCGCGGATCGAGGTCCTGGGTCACCATGCCGTCGTCGACGGCGGGGCCGACGAGGACGGTCGGCTCGGCTGGGTCACCCTCGAGGACGTCCGCTCGGGGGAACGCGCTCGACGCGAGGTCCGCGGCCTCTTCCTGCTGCTCGGCGCGACGGTGACCTGCGACTGGCTCCCACCCACGATCGCCCGCGACGAGAAGGGCTTCGTCCTCACTGGGCGCTCGATCCCCTGGGAGGCCTGGGGCGGGCCGGTGCCGCCGGAGACCCTGGCCACCTCCGTGCCCGGGTTGTTCGCCGTCGGCGACATCCGGTCCGGGTCGATGAAGCGCGTCGCGTCCGCCACGGGTGAGGGCGCCAGCGTCGTCCCCCTCGTCCACGCCCACCTCGAGGGTTCAGCGGGACGGTGAGCACCCGGCATACGGGGCCTGGCAAGAGTTGAGCGGAATGCACTCAACTTTGAATGCGTTGTCTCCACAAGACAGCAATCCCCACCGAGGAGAACAATCAGCCGTATGGAGCTCAAGCCGACCAACAAGGTGGCCGAGGCCTTGGCGATCGCCACGCGCACCGCCCAGGCCAATGGCAACGCCGAAGTCACCCCTGACCACCTCACGAGCAGCCTCATCCAGCTCGACACCCCCCAGGCCGACCGCCTGCTCCAGGCGGCGGGCACGGGAGCCGGTCACGTGCTGAGTCAGGCCGATGCCCGCCTCCGGGCGCTCCCGACGACCTCGGGCTCGGCCCAGGCGCCGACCTTCGGCCGGGAGGCGCTCGCCGTGCTGCAGCGCGCCGACACGCTCATGCGCGCCAAGGGTGACAGCTACCTCGCCCTCGACCTTCTCCTGCTCGCCCTCGCCGAGACCGGCCACCTGGCCGCCGTCGAGCAGCGGGGCGCCAAGGACATGGAGCGCACGATCGATGACCTGCGTGGCGGTCGCAAGGTCACCTCCGAGACCCCGGCCGAGGGCGGGGAGTCCCTCGAGAAGTACGGCACCGACCTCACCGCCGCCGCTCGCGACGGCAAGCTCGACCCGGTGATCGGCCGCGACAGCGAGATCCGCCGCGTCGTCCAGGTCCTCTCCCGGCGCACCAAGAACAACCCGGTGCTCATCGGTGAGCCCGGCGTCGGCAAGACCGCCGTCGTCGAGGGCCTGGCCCAGCGCATCGTCGACGGCGACGTCCCGGAGTCGCTGCGCGACAAGCGCCTCGTCAGCCTCGACCTCGGCGCGATGGTCGCCGGCGCGAAGTACCGCGGTGAGTTCGAGGAGCGCCTCAAGGCCGTGCTCGAGGAGATCAAGGCCAGTGACGGCCAGATCGTCACGTTCATCGACGAGCTGCACACCGTC
Source organism: Actinomycetota bacterium (assembly GCA_020161815.1). Taxonomy (GTDB): domain Bacteria; phylum Actinomycetota; class Actinomycetes; order Actinomycetales; family Dermatophilaceae; genus Phycicoccus_A. Next base: position 9,782 of record JAIUOP010000001.1, read on the forward strand.
GTCGGCGCCGGCGCGACCGGCGAGGGTGCCATGGACGCCGGGAACATGCTCAAGCCGATGCTGGCCCGCGGCGAGCTGCGCCTCGTCGGCGCGACGACGCTCGACGAGTTCCGCGAGCACATCGAGAAGGACCCGGCCCTGGAGCGCCGCTTCCAGCAGGTCTTCGTCGGCGAGCCCAGCGTCGAGGACACGATCGCGATCCTGCGCGGGCTCAAGGAGCGCTACGAGGCCCACCACAAGGTCGAGATCGAGGACTCGGCCCTCGTCGCGGCGGCGGCCCTCTCCGACCGCTACATCACCGGGCGACAGCTGCCGGACAAGGCCATCGACCTCGTCGACGAGGCCGCCTCGCGACTGCGGATGGAGATCGACTCCAGCCCGGTCGAGATCGACCAGCTCCAGCGCGCTGTCGACCGGCTCAAGATGGAGGAGCTGCACTTGGCCAAGGAGAGCGACGAGGCATCGGTCGAGCGCCTCGGTCGGCTGCGCGCCGACCTCGCCGAGAAGTCGGAGGCGCTCGCCGGGCTCACCGCCCGCTGGGAGCAGGAGAAGTCCGGGCTTAACCGGATCGGTGAGCTGCGAGCCCAGCTCGACGACCTGCGGACCACCGCCGACAAGCTCCAGCGTGAGGGCGACTACGAAGGCGCCTCGCGGATCCGCTACGGCGACATCCCGACCCTCGAGAAGGAGCTCGCCTCGGCGAGCGCGCTCGAGGCCGAGACCACCGCGTCGGGGGACCTCATGGTCAAGGAGCGCGTGGGCGCCGACGACATCGCCGAGGTGATCTCGGCGTGGACCGGCATCCCCGCGGGCCGCCTGCTCCAGGGGGAGACCGAGAAGCTGCTCTCGATGGAGTCGATCATCGGCTCGCGCCTCATCGGCCAGGCCGACGCGGTGCGTGTCGTCTCGGATGCGGTGCGCCGCAGCCGAGCCGGCATCGCCGACCCCGACCGCCCGACCGGCTCCTTCCTCTTCCTCGGTCCGACGGGTGTGGGCAAGACCGAGCTCGCCAAGTCGCTCGCCGACTTCCTCTTCGACGACGAGCGGGCCATGGTGCGCATCGACATGTCGGAGTACTCCGAGCGGCACGCCGTCGCGCGTCTCATCGGAGCGCCTCCCGGCTACGTCGGCTACGAGGAGGGCGGCCAGCTCACCGAGGCCGTGCGTCGTCGCCCCTACTCCGTCGTGCTGCTCGACGAGGTCGAGAAGGCGCATCCGGAGGTCTTCGACATCCTGCTCCAGGTGCTCGACGACGGTCGGCTCACCGATGGCCAGGGGCGCACCGTCGACTTCCGCAACGTGATCCTCGTCCTCACGAGCAACCTGGGGAGCCAGTTCCTCGTCGACCCGCTGCTCGAGCCGGAGGCGAAGAAGGAGGCGGTCATGGCGGCCGTCCGGTCGTCCTTCAAGCCGGAGTTCCTCAACCGGCTCGACGAGATCGTCCTCTTCGACCCGCTCTCCCGGGACGAGCTCGCGCACATCGTCGACCTGCAGGTACGCGCCCTGGCCACGCGGCTGCGTGACCGGCGGATCACCCTGGAGGTCACCGACGCGGCGCGCGCCTGGCTCGCCGAGCAGGGCTACGACCCGGCATACGGGGCGCGCCCGCTGCGCCGACTGGTCCAGCGCGAGATCGGGGACCGGCTGGCCCGAGCCCTCCTCGCCGGCGACGTGCGGGACGGGCAGTCGGCCGTGGTCGACATCGACCCGGAGACCGGTGGCCTGACGCTGCGCTGAGCCACGGCGGGACTGGGTGGCCTCCGGGAGGGCCGACTTCGCATGGCGCACACCTTCGGCTGGGTAGGGTGTGCGCCATGCAGCGCCGCACCGTCCTCCTCGCCGGCTCGGCCCTCCTCACGACCGTGCTCGCGGGCTGCACCGACAGCAAGGCGCCGACCCGCGACCCCCAGGAGGTCCTCCGGGCCGCGCGCGAGAAGCTCGTCGCCGCCGGCACCGTTGCGGTGACCCTCACCGGCCCCGAGATCCCGGCGGGGCGCAATGGTGTCGTCGACGCCACGGGCGACGGCCAGTTGTCGAGCACCGAGCCGAAGTTCAGTGGCACGGTCAGCGGTCGCGTCAACGACGTCAGCGCCAACCTCGAGATCGTCGCGGTGGGGGAGAAGGCCTGGTGGAAGTTCTTCACCCCGGACTTCACCCCGGCCGACCTCGCCGCCGCAGGCGCTCCCAACCCGTCGACCTTCTTCGACCCCGAGAGCGGCATCCCGGCCCTGCTCACCCAGGCCAAGGACGTCAAGGCCGGGCGCCAGGCGCGCGAGGGCAAGGACATCCTCACCGAGTACACCGGGACCATCCCCGGCTCGCTCGTCAAGGACCTGCTCTTCCTCGGTGACGGGGCTGCCGACTTCGCGGCGACCCTCGGCATCACGGCCGGCGACGAGCTCCGCAAGGCGGTGCTCACCGGCCCGTTCTACGAGGGCACGACGGGCACCTACACCCTGGTCCTCACCGACTACGGCAAGCCGGTGACCATCACCGCGCCCCAGTGACGCCCGGCCCGCAGGCGCCGCACCTTCGGGAGCCGGCCCCCCGCGCCCTCCTCGCGAGCGCGTCCGTCGCGGTGGCCCTTGCGGCGGCCGACACCTACGTCGTGGTGCTCGCCCTGACCGACATGATGGCCGGCGTCGGGGTCGGCATCGATGCCCTGCAACGGGCGACGCCCATCATCTCGGGCTTCCTGCTGGGCTATGTCGCCGTCCTGCCGCTCATCGGGCGCCTCGCGGACCTCACCTCTCGCCAACGCGTGCTCCTGTCCTGCCTGGCCGTCTTCGTCGTCGGCAGCATCGTCACGGCCCTGGCCTCCGACCTCGGTGTGCTCGTCGCCGGCCGCGTGATCCAGGGCGTCGGTGGGGGTGGTCTCGTGCCCGCGACCCTGGCGATCGTGGCGGACCTGTGGCCCGCGGACCGTCGCGGCCTGCCGCTGGGGATCGTCGGCGCCGTCCAGGAGCTCGGGTCGGTCCTCGGGCCGCTCCTGGGGGCGCTCCTGCTCGCGGTGGCCGACTGGCGCTGGATCTTCTGGCTCAACGCCCTGGCCGGGGTCGTCCTCACCGCGGTCGTCGTCCGCACCGGCGGCGGTCTGCCGTGGCGCCTCCGTGCGGGGCCGCTCGCCCTCGCCGTGGTCGGGTTGGCGGTGCTGACCCTCGCGCTCGCCGCCCCCGAGGCCCTGACGACGAGCGTGGCGCTGGGTGGCCCCTTCGTCCCGTTCGGCTCGGCCACCTCGGTGCTGCTCACGCCGATCGGCGTGCTCGGCCTGGTCCTCACGAGCGGGGCGCTGCTCTGGTGGCTGGCGAGCGCGCGGGAGGTGCTGCGCCGGGCCGACCTGCTCGGGGCGGTGCTCATCGGGACCGCCCTCGCGGGCGTGATCCTCACCTTCGCCGCCGCGGAGCCGGAGAAGGAGGTCGTCGGCCCGCTCGGCTACGTGCTGCTCCCGGTGGCAGGGCTGGCGGTCCTGGCCTACCTGATCCACCACCGCCGCGCGGCCGACCCGCTCGTTCCCCGAGGGCTGCTCCGTGGCCGCGCCGTTGCGGCACTGGTGGTGAGCCTGGCCGTGGGAGTGGCGCTCGTCGCGGTCGTCGTCGACGTGCCGCTGATGGCCCGACTGGTCCATGACACGTCCGAGACCGGAGCTGCGCTCGTGCTGCTCCGCTTCCTCGTGGCGGTGCCCGTCGGCGCCCTGGCCGGCGGGTGGATGCTGCGGTGGCTCGGGGACGGACCGGTCGCCGCGGTCGGCCTGCTCGGCGCCGGCCTGGGCCTGGCGCTGATGTCGGACTGGGGGCGCGGCTCGCTGGGCACACTGGCCTCGGTGCTCGTCCTCGCACTCGTCGGCCTCGGCGTCGGCCTGGCCCTGGCCCCGGTGAACAACGCCGCGCTCGCCCATGCACCCGAGGCGGCGCACGCCACGATCAGCGCCCTCGTCGTGGTGGCCCGGATGATCGGCATGGTCGTCGGGCTGGCCCTGCTCACTGCGATCGGGTTGCACCAGTACTACGCCACGGTGGCCGCCCTTCCGGATCCGACGGACACGACCGCCCTCGTCGACGCGGCGCTCGTGCAGGTGCACTGGGTCTTCCGCGGTGCTGCGCTCGCTGCGGTCCTCAGCGCGGCCACGGCGCTGACCCTGGGCCGGCGTCGGCACCACCCGGCCACGTCACCCAGCACCGGCTCCTGACGCGGTCCTGTCGGACGGTCCGCGACCGCAGCGGTCTGGCTGAATTCCGCCGTTCGTGCTAGTCCGGTTGTCCCGACTGCGCCGCGGCGTCGACGAAGTCGATGACGGTGTCGGCCACGGTGGCGGTCGCCTCGTAGGTGAGCATGTGCCCCTTGTCCGGCAGCACCGTGAGCCGGCTGCCCGGGATCGAGTCCTGGAGCATGCGAGCCCACTTCACCGGGGTGAGCCGATCCTGCGAGCCGACGAGGATGTGTGTGGGCACGTCGACGAAGTGGGCCAGGGAGGCGATCTCGTCGTGGGCCTCGATCGCGTGGAAGAACTGGCCGATCGTCGGCATCTTGGTGGCCTTGATCATGCCCACGGCCTCACGGACCGCCGCCGGGTCGGCGTCCCGGCCGAACATGAGCCGACCCTGCACCGGGGTCGGCACGAGGAGGCGGGGGGCGATCCGGGGGGCCCGCGATGCCACCCCCATGACGAAGGACTCGAGGGGGATGGGCTTGCGGCCGGCGACCGAGGCGGCGGTGCCCACGAGGACGACCCCGCGCACACGGGAGACGAAGTCGGCGTGGTGCCCACCGGCATACGCCATCACCGTCATGCCACCCATGGAGTGTCCGGCGAGGACCAGGGGGCCGGTCGGTGCGGCGGCGTCGATGACCTGCTTGAGGTCGTCCCCGAGGAGGCGCACGGTCGCGGACTCGGGGCGCCCCATGGTGGAGGCGCCGTGGCCGCGCTGGTCGTAGGCGACGACGCGCACGGCCCGGTGGACGAGGAGCTCGTCGATGACCGGACGCCAGGAGGCGTGCGTGAGCGTCCAGCCGTGGGCCAGCACGACGGTCGGCAGCGCAGGGTCGAGCGGGCCCGCGGGCAGGAACTCCTGCGCGTGAAGGCGCGCGCCGTGCGCGACCGGCACGACGAAGCGCTCGGTGCTCGGGGCCCTCATGCCGGAGGCTCCAGCTGGACGACGACCGGAGCGTGGTCGCTGGCCCCGGCTCCCTTGCGCTCCTCGCGGTCGATGGCGGCGCCCGCGACGCGCGCGGCGAACGACGGTGAGCCGAGGACGAAGTCGATGCGCATGCCGCGACCCTTCTGGAAGCGCAGCTGCTGGTAGTCCCAGTAGGTGTAGACCTTGGGGCCGGGCGCGTGCGGGCGCACGACGTCGGAGAAGCCGCCGTCGAGGAAGGCGTGGAAGGCGGCGCGCTCACGCGGGCTGACGTGGGACTTGTCGGCGTAGAACTCCATCGACCACACGTCCTCGTCGAAGGGGGCGATGTTCCAGTCACCACACAGCGCCACCGGGGTGCCGTCGGCCGCCCACCCCTGGGCCTCGCGGAGCAGTCCCTCGAGCCAGGCGATCTTGTAGTCCATGTGCGGGTCCTCGAGCTGGCGACCGTTGGGGACGTAGACCGACCAGAGCCGCACCGCGGCGTCGCCCTCGCCCACGGTGGCGCCGATCGCCCGGGCCTCCACCACGGCCGGATCCCCCCAGGCCGGGGCGCCGGCGAAACCGACCTGGACGTCGGCGAGCCCGATGCGGGAGAGGATCGCCACGCCGTTCCACTGGTTGAAGCCATGGTGGGCGACCTCGTAGCCGGCGGCCCGCAGCCGTTCGTAGGGGAACTGCTCGTCCTTCGCCTTGGACTCCTGGAGCGCGAGGACGTCGATCTCGTGCCGGGTCAGCCACGCCTCGAGGCGGTCGATCCGGGACCGGATCGAGTTCACGTTCCACGTCGCCAGGCGCATACCCCGACCTTACTCGCCGGTATGCCGGGTGCTCGCCGTCCGCTGCCCGTCACCTCTGGCTGGCTAGGGTGAGGTCCATGACCACTGCCCTCGTCACCGGCGCGACCGCCGGCATCGGACGTGAGTTCGCCATCCAGCTCGCTGCGCGCGGCCACGACCTCGTCATCGTCGCCCGCGACGTCGAGCGCCTCGAGGAACTGGCGGTCGAGCTGCGACGTGAGCGCGGGGTGCAGGTCGAGGTCCTGCCGGCCGACCTCGCCGATCGCGAGGCCGTCGCGCGGGTGGCCGCCCGCGTCGGCGATGCGCAGGCACCGGTCGACATCCTCGTCAACAACGCCGGCTTCGGGATGCGCACCTCGTTCCTCGAGAACGACCTCGCCGCCGAGGAAGGCATGTTCGACGTGCTCTGCAGGGCGGTGCTCGTCCTCTCGCACTCCGCCGGTCGCGCCATGAAGGCGCGCGGCCACGGGCGCATCATCAACGTCTCGTCGGTGGCGAGCTTCATCGCCAGCGGCACCTACTCAGCCGCCAAGTCGTGGGTCACGGTGTTCAGCGAAGGCCTGGCCGGAGAGCTCGCCGGCTCGGGAGTGACCGTGACTGCGCTCTGCCCGGGCTTCGTGCGCACCGAGTTCCACGAGCGCGCGCAGATCCGTGACGACGCCTTCCCCGACTTCCTCTGGCTCGATGCACCGAGCCTGGTGCGCGACTGCCTCGAGGACGTCGATCAGGGCAAGGTGATCAGCGTCCCGAGCCTGACCTACAAGGCGATGACCACGGCCCTGAAGGTCGTGCCTCGCCGCTTCGTCCGCTCCGGTGGGGTGGTCACCCGGCACCGTCCGCCGCCGCGCTGACCTCGGCAGCGGCCGTCGTCACGGGGCGCGACGTTGTCCAGGGCGTCACCTCGCACGCCCGAGGCGAAGTCCCGGTGCGCTGGGTGGTGAGCACCCGGCATACGATCTGGGCTTGTGACCGACATCGCTGCCGCTCGTGCCCGTCTCCTCGAGATCGTCAAGGCCAAGGCGATCGTGCATGGCCGCGTCACCCTGTCGTCCGGCAAGGAGGCCGACTACTACGTCGACCTGCGCCGGATCACCCTCGACGGTGAGGCGGCCCCGCTCGTCGGGCAGGTCATGCGCGAGCTGACAGCGGACCTGGAGTTCGACGCGGTGGGGGGCCTGACCCTTGGTGCCGACCCGGTCGCGACCTCGATGCTGCACGCGGCCGGCGCCGCGGGGGAGCGGCTCGACGCCTTCGTCGTCCGCAAGGCGGGCAAGGCCCACGGGCTCCAGCAGCGGATCGAGGGGCCGTCCATCGAGGGGCGGCGCGTGCTCATCGTCGAGGACACGTCCACCACCGGCGCCTCGCCCCTCGAGGCTGCGAAGGCGGCCCAGGAGGCGGGCGCGACCGTCGTGGCCGTGGCGACGATCGCCGACCGGTCGACCGGCGCGGCCCAGGTGTTCGCCGACCATGGGATGGAGTACCGCTACGTCTACGGGCTGCAGGAGCTCGGCCTGGGCTGAGCCCCCTCGCCGAACGCCACCCGTCGCGGTCCCCAGTGCCCCGGGAACCGCTCCGGTCGGCCACGCGTCTCTACCAGCACTGACCTGCCGCCACCATGCGACCTGCGCATAGGATCACCGGGACAGGTCATCGAACAGGGGAGCCCCTCGTGATCATTGCCCTCATCATCATCGCCGTCCTCGTGGTGGCCGTCCTCGCCTGGGCGATCGGCACCTACAACGGCCTGATCAAGCTCCGCAACCTGGTGCAGGAGGCCTGGCGCCAGATCGACGTCGAGCTGACCCGCCGCCATGACCTCATCGGCAACCTGGTCGAGACGGTCAAGGGCTACGCCGCCCACGAGCGCGGCACCCTCGAGGACGTCATGCGCGCCCGGAGCGCCGCGATGGCCCCCGGGCAGTCCCCGGCGGCCCAGGCCCAGTCCGAGGGGATGCTGACCCAGGCGCTCGGTCGGCTCATCGCCGTGGCCGAGGCCTACCCCGACCTCAAGGCCAACCAGAACTTCCTCGCCCTCCAGAACGAACTGTCGAGCACCGAGGACCGGATCGCGTCGGCGCGGCGCTACTACAACGCCAACGTGCGTGAGCTGAACACCAAGGTCGAGACGGTGCCCAGCAACATCATCGCGGGCATGTTCAACGTCGGCCGTGAGGAGTACTTCGAGGCGGTCGGCGAGCAGCGCGAGGCCCCGCGCGTCGACTTCGGGCAGCGCGACTCCGACATCCCGCCGCCGTCGTCCTACACCGGCCACGAGGGCACCCCGGAGGCACGTCCGTGAGTGACGGCACCGCCGCGGTCCCTGCGCCCCTGACCCCGCCGGACCAGGTGCTCACGCTCGAGGCGCCGGCCGCTCCGGCGCCCGTCGTGGCCACCCAGGCCCCCAAGATGGCCCCGCAGGTGCAGGCGGAGGCCATCCCCGGTCTCGATGCCCGCGTCGACACCTTCATGGACGCCCTCACCAAGGCGGCCCCGCGCAGCCCGGAGTTCGCCCAGCAGGCCGACAACGTCCGCACCATGGGCGACGCCGACATCCGCAAGGCGGCCGAGACGAGCAACAGGCTGCTCCAGACGCCGGTCAAGGCGCTCAAGGAGGGCGGGATCGCCCAGGGCAGCGCGGTCGGCAAGACCCTGCTCGAGCTGCGCCGCACCGTCGAGGACCTCGACCCCAGTGCCGTCACCGGTGGGCGCAAGATCCTGGGCATCATCCCCTTCGGGGACAAGGTCGTCGACTACTTCCGGCGTTACCAGTCCGCGCAGAGCCAGCTCAACGCGATCCTGCACAGCCTGCGCAACGGCCAGGACGAGCTCACCCGCGACAACGTCGCCCTCAACCTGGAGAAGACGAACCTGTGGGCGGCCATGGGCCGACTCAACCAGTACGTCTACATCGCCGAGCGGCTCGACACCAGGCTCGCGGCCCGGATCGCCGAGCTCGAGCTGACCGACCCCGAGGGCGCGAAGGCGCTCCAGCAGGACGTGCTGTTCTACGTCCGCCAGAAGCACCAGGACCTCCTCACCCAGCTCGCCGTCTCGATCCAGAGCTACCTCGCGATCGACGTCATCATCAAGAACAACATCGAGCTCATCAAGGGCGTCGACCGCGCCTCGACGACGACGGTCTCGGCGCTGCGGACGGCGGTCATCGTCGCCCAGGCCCTCGGCAACCAGAAGCTCGTCCTCGAGCAGATCACCGCGCTCAACACGACGACGAGCGGGATGATCCAGCGCACCTCGGAGATGCTCAAGGACAACTCCGCGGCGATCCAGGAGCAGGCCGCGAGCAGCACGATCGGCATGGCCGAGCTGCAGGCGGCCTTCCAGAACATCTACGCGACGATGGACTCGATCGACACCTTCAAGGTCAAGGCGCTCGACACGATGGCGCAGACCATCGGTGTCCTCGAGACCGAGGTGGAGAAGTCCAAGGACTACCTCGCGCGCGTCCACGCCCAGGACGCCCGGGGCACCCAGACCATCAACCTCGACCAGCCGGGCGCCTGAGCGCAGCTGCGGGCAGCGGGGACCATGGGCTTCAAGGACTGGTGGGGCCGGACGTTCGGCTCGCCCGAGCCGGCGGGGCCGACGCTGCCCGCGCCACCCGGGGAGCCCGAGATCCTCGCGGCGCTCGGCCGGGTCTCCACCATGCTCGATGGTGCTCACGCCAGCCCGCTGATCCGTTCCCGCGTCACCCGCATCGACACGGCCATCCGGGCGATCCTGCCGCGGTTGGCGGGGTTGGGCGTGGGGTCCCAGGACGCGTATGCCGTCGTCGCCACCGCGACGAACTACCTCCCGGAGTCGGTGAGCGCCTACCTGAGGCTGCCCCGGGACTGGGCCGACTCCCGCCCGATCGACCAGGGCCGCACCGCCCTCATGGTGCTCGTGGACCAGCTCGAGCTGCTCGGCACCAGCATGGATCGCATGCTCGATGCGGCCGTCAACGCCGACGCCCAGGCGCTCATCGCGCAGGGGCGCTTCCTCGACGCCAAGTTCGGACGCGCCACCCCTGCGGCGGACGTCCCCGGGCCAGCACCGTTGCCGGGACCGACCGGCGCCGGCAACACCTTGGACCTCGGGTGAGCCCCATGACGACGATGACGCGGGAGCGAGCGTGACCGGCACCGACCGACCCACCCTGGCCCAGGCTCTCGCCGGACTCGTCGAGGCCGGCCTCGCCGCGGGTGCCGACGAGCAGGTCGTGCGCGCCGAGGGGGAGGCACTCGCGGCCACCGTCGCGGAGGCCGCGCCGGGGGCGTATGCCGACTGGGTCCGCGAGACCGGGGGCGACCGAGGCGCGGAGGACTTCACGGCCGCCGCCTCCCGCGGTCGCCGGTGGCGGTCGGGGCCGACCCCGACCCTCGCCTCCCTCGCGTTGGCCGGCGGAGCGGGCGCCTCGGCATACGCCCGGGCCCTGGGCGCGGTCTGCCAGGCGGCCGCCGGTCTCGGCGCGCCGACCCCACGGACGCTGGGCAACGCGACGACGGCCGCGGCTGCCCAGCTCGCCGTGCTCGTCCCCTCGGGTTCTGCCGGTGGGCGTCCCGAGCCGGCCGCAGGAACCTCTTCCGTGGCTGGTGTGAGCACCTCGCAGGGGGAGGAGGTGACCGCGGTGGTGAGCCGGTTGTGGTCCCAGGTCATGGATGACCTGAAGTCGGTGAGTGCGCGCGTGCGGGAGGTCGCTCCGCCCGACGCGCGCGCCGGCACGGGCCTCGACCTCGACCCGGGGGCCGATCCGTGGGCGCCCGGTCGCTTCACCCTCGACCCTGACTCCCCGAGTCCCACCCCCACCCCGTCGAACGAGCACGAATCGCCGAGAGAAGCCGAGGATCCCGGGCGATTCGTGCTCGTTCGACGGGGTGAACCGGAGGGTGGGGCGGCGGAGGCGGCTGCCCCGAATCCCGGCCCCGAGGCCAAGGTCGAGCCCGAGCCGGACCCGCGCACCCTCGAGGAGCTGCTCGCCGAGCTCGACGCCCTCACCGGGCTGCGGGCGGTCAAGGCCGAGATCCACCGCCAGGTCGCGCTCCTGCGTGTCGAGGCCAAGCGCAAGGAGGCCGGCCTCAAGACCCCGGCGATCACCCGTCACCTGGTCTTCGTCGGCAACCCGGGCACCGGCAAGACGACCGTCGCCCGGCTCGTGGGAGGCATCTACCGCGCCCTCGGACTGCTCAGCAAGGGCCAACTCGTCGAGGTCGATCGCAGCGAACTCGTCGCGGGCTACCTCGGGCAGACGGCGATGAAGACCGCGGACGTGGTGAAGTCCGCGATCGGCGGCGTCCTCTTCATCGACGAGGCCTACAGCCTGGCCGGTGACCAGTACGGCACCGAGGCGATCGACACCCTCGTCAAGGAGATGGAGGACAAGCGCGACGACCTGGTCGTCATCGTCGCCGGCTACCCCCTCCCGATGGAGGTCTTCATCGCCCAGAACCCCGGCCTGGCCAGCCGCTTCCGCACGACGATCGAGTTCGCGGACTACACCGACGACGAGCTCGTCGGCATCTTCCGGACGCTGGCCACCAATGCCGACTACGACGTGGACGACGCGGTCGAGGCCCGCTTCCGCGACCTGCTCGCCCATGTGGAGCGCGGCCCGTCCTTCGGCAACGGCCGCTTCGCCCGCAACACCCTCGAGGCGGCGATCGGTGCCCACGCCTGGCGACTGCGCGAGGTCGAGGACCCCGACCTGACTGCGCTGCGGACCCTCGCACCCGAGGACCTGCTGCCCGAGCCGGACGCCCTCGACCTGAGCACCCCGGCCCCCAAGCCGGCCACCCCCGGCGCCGAGCCGTCCGGCAGCGGCCTCGAGCCGTCCAGCCCGGGCCCCGACCCGGCGACTCCCGACCAGGAGGGGACTCCATGAGCCAGGCCACCGCTGCGGCCCCGCCGCCCACCGGCCGCCCCGCCGCGCCTCCCGTCCAGGCAGCCTCGGCCCCCGCGACGGGCCGTGGCCCCGGTGTGCCGGGTGCTTCGGTCCCGGCAGACGTGCTGGCCGGACGCGGGATCCCGACCGGGCTGCGACAGCGCCGGATCGTCGCCGCGCTCGCCGTGGCCGTCTTCACGATCCTGACCGCGGCGCAACTCGTCCTCGGTGCTAACGCGGCCCGCCAGGCCGCTGCGGACGCCGCCCAGGTGATCCGTATCCAGGACATCAAGGTCGACCTGCTGCGCGCCGACGCCCTCGCCACCAACGCCTTCCTCGTCGGCGGTCTCGAGCCACCCGAGCAGCGCGCCGCCTACGACGAGGCGATCGCCACGGCCACGGGGACCATCGCGGCAGCCGCCCAGGCCCAGTCGGCCGACCAGCAGGCCCTCGCCGAGCTGTCGGGGCTGGTGGTGCGTTACGCCTCCGACATGGAGGTCGCGCGCGCCAACAACCGGCAGGGCCTCCCGGTCGGCGCCGCCTACCTCCGCCAGGCCAGCTCGGAGCTGCGCGGACGCGGCATGACCCTCGTCGACGCCCTGCTCGACGCGAACACGACACGGGCGGACAACTCGTTGGCCAACCAGCACCCCTTGTGGGTCCTCGTGCCGGGGATCCTGGCGATCGCGGTGCTGGTCTGGGTCAACCAGTGGATCGCTCGTCGCTTCCGGCGCCGGTTCAACATCGGCCTCGTCCTCGCCGCGGGCGCCGTCCTGGCGGCCACCGTGGCCGCCGTGACGGTCAGCGGGATGCAGGCGGCCGAGAACTCGAGCCTCTCCAACGGCTCCTACCGCGACCTGGTCCAAGCGGCACAGGCCCGCAGCCAGGCCAACGCCGCCAAGTCCAGCGAGAGCCTGCGACTCATCGCCCGGGGCTCGGGCAAGGCGTTCGAGACGGCCTGGTCCACGCAGGCCCAAGCCGTCTCCGCCTACCTGCCGGTGGAGGCCACGGACGCCTGGAATGCCTACACGGCCGCGCACGCCGAGGTCGTGGCCAAGGACGACGCCGGCGACTGGGACGGCGCCGTCGCACTCGCGACCAGCCAGACCGAGGGCTCGTCGCCGGCCTTCGCCGCCTACGACAAGCAGGTGGCCGGTGTGGTCGAGTCCACGGCGAGCACCGTGCGGTCCACGCTCGATGCCGGCGCCTGGACCCCGGTCCTCGTCGCGATCGGCACGGTGCTGGCCGGGATCGCCGCTGCCTGGCTGGCCTGGCGCGGGGTGTCCCGCCGACTGGAGGAGTACGCATGAGCCCGGCCATGACCTCCCGGCGCCCGATGCCTCGGACGCGGCTCCGGGTGCTCACCAGCACCGCCGCCATTCTGCTGGTGACCGCGCTCGTCACGGCATGCTCCGGCCAGGTGCCGACCGTGGTGCCCGACCCCGGGGCCTCGGCGTCCGCGTCGGCACCGCCTTCGGCGTCCGCGTCGGCAAGCCCCTCTCCCAGCGCGAGCGCGGCCCCCGTCACCTGCGACAACCCCACCCAGAGCTATGCGCCGACCGGCCCGCTGCCGGCCGCCGAAGCGCTCCCGGCCGGCTCGACCATGGCCGCCATCCGCGCCCGTGGGCGGCTCATCGTCGGCGTGTCGGCCGACACCTACCTCCTCGGCTCCCGCAACCCGCTGACCGGCCAGATCGAGGGCTTCGACATCGACCTCGCCCGTGCCATCGGCCAGGCCATCCTCGGCCCGCAGGCGAACGTCCAGCTCGTCGTCCTCACCGCCGCGGACCGGATCCCGGCCCTGCAGGAGGACCGCGTCGACATCGTCGTGCGCAACATGACGATGAACTGCGACCGCTGGACCCAGGTCGCCTTCTCGCAGGTCTACTACCAGGCGGGCCAGAAGGTCCTCGTCCGACGCGGCTCGGGCCTGACCGACCTCGCGTCGCTCGCCGGCCACACCGTCTGCGCACCCAAGGGCACGAGCAGCCTGAAGAACCTCGAGACGATGGCCCCGGCCGCCACACCGGTCCCCGCCGACAACCACACCGGCTGCCTCGTCCTCTTCCAGACGGGTGCGGTCGACGCCATCACCGGTGACGACACGGTGCTCGCCGGGCTGGCCGCCCAGGACCCGTATGCCGTGGTGACCGACGCGCCCGCCTTCACCCAGGAGCCCTACGGCGTGGCCACCAAGGCCGGTGCGGTCGACCTGGTCCAATTCATCAACGCCCTCCTCGAGCAGATGCGCGCCGACGGTCGCTGGGCCGCCATGTACGCCACATGGCTCGCGCCCACGCTCGGCGCCGGCACCGGCCAGCCGGCCCCGAACTACGGTCGCGCGCCATGAGCAGGACGACGGCGCCCCAGGCCCCCGGGGCGTTGGGCGAGCAGCTCGACCCCAGCCGCGTCCAGACCTACCTCGGCGAGCTCGAGGAGTGGGTGCGTGCGCGCCGCACCGAGCTCGACGAGCTCGACGCCGCCGCGCTGGCCTCGGAGCGACGGGCCGAGCTCACCGGGGACCTCACCCTCTCGATGGCGGTGTGGAAGGCCGTCAGCGACCGGTTCACGCTGCTCTTCGCGACCTGGGACGGGGGCCGCGTCGGTCCGATCGAGCGGGAGCGGCTCTCGGTCCTCATCTGGGGCCGTCTCGAGGCCAGCCTCGACCCGGTCGCCCTCGACGCGGCCGGCGCCGGGCGGCGCGGTGGCGACGGTGCGGGGGGAGCGCTGTCGGTCTCGTTGCCGGAAGCGTGCCGGCTCTCCGACGCACTCGTGAGCCAGCTGCGGGTCCGCCTGGCCCTGGATCCGGCCGCGGATGCCTACTCCCGCCGGGTCAAGGACCTGCGCGCGCAGCTCGAGCGACTGCGGGACCAGGTGGCCCTCGAGCCCGCCTCGGCCCGCACGTCGCTGACCCGTCAGGTCGACGAGCTCGGCTCTCGCACAGCCGCTCTCGTGGAGAAGCTCGAGCGTGGCGCGGACGTCGGCGGCCTCATCGGGCCCCTGGAGAACGACGCGGCGCGGCTCGAGCGTGACCTCATCGTCGGCGGTGCGCGCCGCCGCGAGCTCGTCGACGTCGTGCGCGAGGTCCAGGACCGCCGAGCCGCCCTCATCGCGCGCGGCTCCGCCCTCGAGTCGCTGGCCGCCCAGGCGGTCTCCACCGTCGACCCCTGCCCCAACTACGCCGTCCCGGAGGTCGAGGCGCTGGGACCGGTGCCGGGCAGCGAGGGCGAGCTCACGGCATACCGGGATCGCCTGGATCGGGTCGCCCGGGCGATGGACGTCGCCCAGGAGGCGTATGCCGCGGCGCTGCGGACCCGGGATGACCTCCTCGCGCGCCTCGCGGCGACCGAGGTGCGCGCTCAGGCTGCTGGTGTCGGCGCGGTGCCCGACGTCGTCGCGGCCGCCCACGGTGCCCGGGAGGTCCTCGACCGAACCCCGGCACCGCTGCCGGCCGCGGCCGCCGCCGTCTCGCTGCACGAGGCCTGGGTGCGGTGGTGGGACTCCGAGAGCGGTCGCCGCGCCGCCCGCCGCCAAGGACTCCTCACCGGAAGGACTTCCGCATGAGTGCCTGCACCCAGCCGGGCTGCACCGGATCGATCGTCGACGGCTACTGCGACGTGTGCGGCTCACCCGGGCCGGGAGGCAGCGCCTCGCCCGTGGCGCCGGCCGCCGCGGGGGACCGGTGCACCCAGCCCGGGTGCAGCGGGTCGATCGTCGACGGCTACTGCGACGTCTGCGGCACACCCGGCGCTGCGACCACCGCCCCGAGCGCGCCCGCGCCCGCGCCCCATGACCTCGACGAGGCCACGGTGGCCGGAGTGCTCGGCTCGACCCCGTCGACCGCGAGCGCCTCGGTCCGACTGGGTTCTGCCGCACTGGGATCCGCGCGCGTCGGCACGAGCGCGACGCGACGCGTGCGGTCCGGGTCGACGCGCCTGCGGTCCGCGCGCCTGGGTGCGGGCCTCACGAGCGTGCCACCGGAGCCCGCGGTCGATCCCGCGGGTGCCATCAACCCCAACCCCGGGGTGCCCGAGGACAAGCGCTTCTGCTCCGTCTGTGGCGCAGAGGTGGGCCGCTCGGTCGAGGGCCGACCGGGCCGGGAGGAGGGCTTCTGCCCCAAGTGCGGCACGGCATACAGCTTCACCCCCAAGCTCAAGGCGGGCGATCTCGTCGCCGGGCAGTACGAGGTGGCCGGGGCCCTCGCCCACGGCGGGCTCGGGTGGATCTACCTCGCCCGTGACCGCAATGTCTCCGACCGGTGGGTCGTCCTCAAGGGGCTGCTCAATTCCGGCGACAAGGACGCGCTCGCCGCGGCGATCGCCGAGCAGCGCTTCCTCGCGCAGGTCGAGCACCCGCTCATCGTCGAGATCTACAACTTCGTGACGCACGACGACGCCGGCTACATCGTCATGGAGTACGTCGGCGGCAAGTCGCTCAAGCAGATCCTGAAGGCCCGGATGGTTGCGGCCGGCGGCTCCTACGACCCGCTGCCGGTGGACCAGGCGCTGGCCTTCATCATCGAGATCCTGCCGGCCTTCCAGTACCTCCACGACCTCGGCCTGGTCTACTGCGACTTCAAGCCGGACAATCTCCTGCAGGTCGGCGACGCCGTCAAGCTGATCGACCTCGGCGGCGTCCGCCACGTCGACGACCAGGACTCGGCGATCTACGGCACGGTCGGCTACCAGGCGCCCGAGGTGGCCGAGGTGGGGCCGACCGTGGCCAGCGACATCTGGACGATCGGGCGCACGCTGCTCGTGCTGTGCATGGAGTTCCGCGGCTACCAGTCGACCTACCTCACCTCCCTGCCCGACCCGGCGACGACGCCGCTGTTCCAGAAGCACGACTCGCTCTACTGGCTGATCGCCAAGTGCTGCGCGCTCGACCCGGACGACCGCTTCGCGTCGGCGGACGAGCTGCGCACCCAGGCGCTCGGCGTGCTGCGCGAGGTCGTCGCTGCGTCGACCGAGGGCACGGCCCTCACCTCGTCGGCCTCGATGCTGTTCACCACACCGGCGGTGTCCACCGCCACCGTGGAGTGGTCCCAGCTGCCGTGGCTGCGACCGGACCAGACCGATCCGCAGCACTCGTGGCTGACCTCGATCGCGCCGGGCCCGCCCGACCAGCGGCTCAAGGACCTCGCCAAGGCGCCCGAGGACACCGCCGAGGTGTGGCTCGCCCGCGGATTGGAGCACCTGCGTGCTGCCGCGCCGGCGAAGGCGATCGAGGCCTCCCGCCAGGTCCTCGCCGCCGACCCGTGGGACTGGCGAGCGCTGTGGCTCAGCGGGCTCGCGCACCTCCTCGGGGGACAGGCGGAGTCGGCCCGGGACAACTTCAACGCGGTCTACCGCCAGGTGCCGGGCGAGCTCGCGCCCAAGCTGGCCCTGGCGATCGCCTGCGAGGCCAGCGGCCAGCCCGGCGTGGCCGAGAGCCTCTACGCGACCTGCGCTTCCACCGATGCGGCCTACCTCCCACCCGCGGCCTTCGGGATGGCGCGCGTGCGTGCCGCGCGGGGCGATGCCACGGGCGCCGTGGCCGCCCTCGACCTGGTGCCGAGCACCAGCCGCGGGTTCGGTGAGGCCCGGCGCCGCCGCGCCGACTACCTCCTCACCGGGGCGAGCGACCTCGGGCGGCTCGACGCGGCATACCACTCCCTCGACGGCGTGCGGATGGACGTCACCGAGCGGGAGTCGCTCAGCGCCCGCATCCTGGAGCAGGCCCTCGCCCTCGTGGGCCCCCAGGGTCGGCAGCCGGGCACCGTCGGGCCGTATGCCGCGGAGTCGGGTGCACTGCGGACGGCCCTCGAGGAGCGCTATCGCCTGCTGGCGCGCGAGGCGGCCACGGTCGAGGAACGGATCGACCTGGTCAACCGGGCCAATGCCGTGCGGACCTGGAGCCTGACGTGACCTGCGCCGCCTGTGGCCAGGCCCTGCCCGATGGAGCCCTCTTCTGTGAGGCCTGCGGCGCGAAGGTCGGCTCGGCCGCTGCCCCGACGGTGCTGACCCCGCCGACGACCGCGAACGAGGACGAGAGCCCGATCAGCACGCCGACCGCGGTGCGCCCACCCGTCGTCGTCGAGGCTCCACAGGCGCGAACCTGTGCGGAGTGCGGCGGGACCGTCGCCGCCGACGGCTACTGCGAGCAGTGCGGCGCCAAGGCGGCCAGCGAGCGGGACCACTTCCGCGAGGCACCGGCGCCCTGGCTGGCCGGCGTCTGCGACCGCGGCATCGTCCACGCCCGCAACGAGGACGCGATGGCGTTGTATGCCGACCCCGCCGTCCCGGGGCGCTCGGTCGTCGTCGTGTGCGACGGCGTGTCCTCGTCGAAGGACTCGGATGTCGCCGCCCTGGCCGGTGCCCGGGCCGCGCGTGACGTGCTGCGGGCGCCCCTGCCCCAGGGCCTGGGGGTGGCCGAGAGCATCGAGGCCGCCGCGACCAAGGTCTTCGTCACGGCGGCCGAGGCGGCGAACACGGCCGTGGTCGCCCACACCGACCTGTCGTCGGAGGCGCCCGCCTCGTGCACCTTCGTCGCGGCTGTCGCCGAGGGATCGCTGCTGCGGTATGCCGTGATCGGGGACTCGCGCGCCTACTGGCTGCCCGACGCGGGAGAGGGCGTCCAGCTCACGACGGACGACTCGATGGCCCAGCTGCTGATGGCCGGCGGGATGACGCGCGCCCAGGCCGAGGCCTCCCCGCAGGCGCATGCGATCACCAAGTGGCTCGGCAAGGACAGTCCCGACATCGTGCCGGTGTGCGGTTCGCTCGACGCGACCGGTCCCGGATGGCTGCTCGTGTGCTCGGACGGCCTCTGGAACTATGCGTCCGAGCCGGCGGCACTAGCCGGCCAGCTCAGGGCCGCGGCTGCTGGGGCCGCGGAGGAGTCGAAGGCCGACCCGGGGACCCTCGCGCTGGCCCTGGTGGAGTTCGCCAAGGCGTGCGGCGGCCACGACAACATCAGTGTGGCGCTGGCCCGGGTCGTGCCCTGACGCCCGGCTCGTCATCGCCTGATCCCGCGACGCAGCGACGAGGCCGCCCCTTCACCAGTCGAAAGTAGGCGAGGAGCTGCGTCAACCTCCTCCGCACCACTCCTCGTCTACTTTCGACTGTCGGGGAGAGGGCTGAGGGGCGGTCGCCCGGGAGTGTCGCGCACTCTCGACGCGCGAAACGCGCTGCGTTCCCGTGAGCCGGTCGCGTCGGGTTGAATGGGTCGGACAGGTCCGGCAGACGAAGGGGTGACGATGGCCGACTTCAGCGCGGCGGTCTACCAGAACGAGTTCCTCGCCGACGGTGGCACCGACGTCCAGGCCATCGTGTCGGTGACGTGTACCGGCGCCGGCACGGCCGGGCAGAGCGACGCCGGTGGCGATGCCGGCGAGATCATCATCATCGACACCTCGGGGTCGATGGGCGTGGAGACGATGGAGGGCGCCAAGGCGGCTGCGGTCGCGGCCCTCGGGGAGATCGTCGACGGCACCTTCTTCGCGATCATCTCCGGCAACGGCGCCGCCTTCCTCGCCTACCCCAACGTGCGCTCCGGCCCGGGCATGGTGCGCATGGACGACCGCACCCGCGCCGAGGCCACGCGCGCCATCCATGCCCTCTCGGCGGCGGGCGGCACCGTCATCTCTACCTGGCTCGACCTCGCCGGCACGCTGTTCGCGTCGGTCCCCGAGGTCCGGCAACGCCACGCCCTCCTCCTCACCGACGGGGAGAACAACGAGCCCGCGGGTGTCCTCGATGCGGCGATCGCCCGTGCCACGGGCTACTACCAGGCGGACTGCCGCGGCGCCGGCACCGACTGGAAGGTCAGCGAGATCCGGCGCATCGCCCAGGCCCTCCTCGGCACGGTCGACATCATCCCGGAGCCGGCGCAGATGGAGGCCGAGTTCGAGGCGATCATGCGCACCGCGATGTCGCGGGGTGTCGCCGATGCCCAGCTTCGCGTCTGGGCGCCGCAGGGGGCGCAGGTGGTCTTCGTCCGCCAGGTGCTGCCCACCGTCGAGGACCTCACGGCCCGTCGCACCCCGGTCAACGAGCTCACCGGCGCCTACCCCACGGGCGCGTGGTCGGACGAGACCCGTGACTACCACGTGAGCGTGCGCCTGCCCGCGAAGGCGGTCGGTCAGGAGCAGCTCGCCGCGCGGGTGCAGCTCGCGGTCGGTGACGAGGTCAAGGCGCAGGGGCTGGTCAAGGCCAAGTGGTCCGGCGACTCCAACCTCACGGCGCGCATCGATGCCCAGGTCGCGCACTACACCGGGCAGACCGAGCTCGCGGCAGTCATCCAGGAGGGCCTGGCCGCCAAGGCAGCCGGCCAGGAGGAGCTCGCGACGACCAAGCTCGGCCGGGCTGTCCAGCTGGCCGCCGAGACCGGAAACGACGAGGCAACGGCCAAGCTGCGCAAGGTCGTCGAGGTCGAGGACGCCGAGACCGGCACGGTGCGCCTGAAGAAGGCGGTCGAGAAGGCCGACGAGATGGCGCTCGACACCGCGTCGACCAAGACGACGCGGGTGCGCAAGTGAAGTGCCCCAACGGCCACGTCAGCGCGGCCAGCGACTACTGCGACACCTGCGGCGAGGCCATGCCTGCGGCGCCGTCGTATGCCGAGGGCTCGCCGTCCGCGGGTGCCTCCGGTCCCGCGGTGGTCCGGGAGGCCGGCGCTCCTGCCGTCGATTCGGCGGACCCGGGAGCTGGCCGGGGGAATGGCTCGGCCGGCGGAGGCGGCGGCAGCGACCAGCCGTGCCCCAACTGCGGTGTGCCGAATCCTGCCGGTGCCCTGTTCTGCGAGAACTGCGGCTACGACCACACGACCGGCCAGATGCCGCGCCGTGAGGACCCGGCCGCTGCCGGGGCGCCCGCGCCGGGTCCGGATGCCAACACCGCTCCGGCGCTGGATCCGCCGTGGGTGGCCGAGGTCTGGATCGACCCGGCCTGGTACGCCCAGCAGGAGAGCCCTGACCCGCTCCCGAGCCCGGGCCTGCCCGCGGTGGTGGCCCTACGGCACACCTCGCTCCTCATCGGTCGGCACTCGGCGAGCCGAGGGATCACGCCCGACATCGACTGCGGTGTGGACAACGGTGTCTCCCGCCGACACGCGCAGCTGACCACGGACGGCACGCGCTGGTGGGTCGAGGACCTTGCCTCGAGCAATGGCACGTTCATCGGTGCCGCGACCGAGCCGCCGCCGAGCACCGCGATCCCCGTGGGCGCCAAGCGCGAGATCGGTCCCGACGACCGGATCTACGTCGGCTCCTGGACGCGGATCGTGCTGCGCGTCGCCGCCGACGGCGAGGTCTGATCCCAGCTCGGGCTGGTGAGTGGGAGCGAAGCCGATGGTCAGGGGGTGATCTCGCGGACCTGGCCGCGGTCGACCTCCCAGCGCCGGGTGAGCCGCACGGACTGCAGCATCCGCCGGTCATGGGTCACGAGCAGGACCGTCCCGTCGAAGGCGTCGATGGCCGACTCGAGCTGCTCGATGGCGGGGAGGTCGAGGTGGTTGGTGGGCTCGTCGAGCACGAGCAGGTTGACCCCTCGAGCCTGCAGGAGCGCCAGACCGGCCCGTGTCCGCTCGCCCGGCGAGAGTGAGCTGGCCTGCCGGGCCACGTGATCGGCGCCGAGGCCGAACTTCGCGAGCAAGGTCCTGACCTCGGCATGCGTCCAGTCGGGCATCTCGTCCTCGAAGGCGCGACCGAGCGTGTCGGGGGACTCGAAGGCGGAGCGCGCCTGGTCGATCTCTCCGACGACGACCGACGAGCGCAACCCGGCGCTGCCCTCTGATGGTGGCACCCGACCGAGCAGCAGGGCGAGCAGCGTGGTCTTGCCGGCTCCATTGGGTCCGGTGATCGCGACCCGGTCACCGAGGTCGAGCTGGAGGGTCACCGGACCGAGTCGGAAGTCACCTCGCTCCACGACGGCTCCCGAGGCCACGGCCACGATGTCCCCCGAGCGGCCGGCGGAGGCGATGGTGAACTGCAGCTCCCACTCCTTGCGCGGTTCCTCGACGACGTCGAGCCGCTCGATCATCCGGTCTGTCTGGCGGGCCTTGGCTGCCTGCTTCTCTGAGGTCGCGCGGGCGTGGGCTCGGATGAACTTGTCACGCTCGGACCCGGAACGCTTCTTGCGAAGGGCATTTCGCGTGCCCTTCTCCATCCAGGCCCGCTGGCGTCGCGCCCTCTCCTCCAGGGATCCGCGCCGCGCCTGGTAGTCCTCGTAGCTCTCGCGAGCGCGCCGCCGGGTGATGGAGCGCTCCTCGAGGTAGGCGTCGTAGGACCCGCCATAGGTCGCCACCCGCTGCAGCGACCGGTCGATCTCGACGACCGCCGTGACGGTGCGTGCCAGGAACTCGCGGTCGTGGCTCACGAGCACCACCGGCGCGTCGAGACCGAGGACGAAGTCCTCCAGGGCATCCAGCCCGGCGGCGTCGAGGTCGTTGGTCGGCTCGTCGAGCAGGTAGGCATCCCAGCGCGACACGAGCAGCCCGGCGAGCGAGACCCGCGCCGCCTGCCCACCGGACAGGCTCGCGACCGGGCGGTCGAGATCGACGTCGAGACCGAGCTCGGCGGCGACGACCTCGAGGCGCTCCTCGGCGTCGGCGCCCCCGAGTGCCAACCAATCCTCCAGGGCCGTCGCGTATGCCGTGTCGGCACCGTCGAGACCGGCCGCGAGGTCGTGGGCGGCGGCCTCCATGGCCGCCTGTGCCGGGCTGACGCCGATCCGCCGGAGCACCTGCTCGCGGATGCTCTCGCCCGGCCGCGCATCCGGCTGCTGGGTCAGGTGCCCGAGCCGGGCGTCTCGGGGGGCCACCGTGATGGATCCGGCATCAGGCGCGCGCAGGCCCGCGAGCATCCGCAGGAGGGTCGACTTGCCGGAGCCATTCGGGCCGACCAGCCCGATGACGTCACCCGGAGCCACCACGAGGTCGAGCCCCGAGAACAGCTCGCGCTCACCGAAGGCGGCGGCCACACCCCTCGCCTGGATCGTCGCGCTCACCGACCGATCCTCCCACGCTGGCCGTCCACCGACCGGTGGACACCGGATCAGCCACCCAGTGGTGCCCGAGAGAGGTGGCGGCGACGCAGGATCAAGGCATGACAGCAATCAGCATGCGGAGGCTGCGCAAGACCTACGGGGAGAAGAAGGCCGTCGACGGCATCGACCTCGACATCGAGACCGGCGAGATCTTCGCGATCCTCGGGCCCAACGGCGCCGGCAAGACCACCACCGTCGAGATCCTCGAGGGATTCCGCGCACGGGACAAGGGGCAGGGGGAGGTCGCCGTCCTCGGCCAGGACCCGGCTCGACCGGATCGGGCGTGGCGCAACCGGATCGGGATCGTCCTCCAGACCACCAGCGGCCTGGACCTGCTCACCCCGCGCGAGATCCTCACCTCGACGGCCAAGGCGTACTCCACCCCGCGATCGGTCGACGACGTCATCACGGCGGTCGGCCTCGAGGAGAAGGCCGACCAGCGGATCGCCGGCCTCTCCGGCGGTCAGCGCCGACGCGTCGATGTCGGACTGGGCATCATCGGGCGGCCCGAGCTGCTCTTCCTCGACGAGCCGACGACGGGCTTCGACCCGCAGGCGCGGCGCGACTTCTGGGAGCTCATCCGCTCCCTTAAGGACGAGGGCACGACGATCGTCCTGACCACCCACTACCTCGACGAGGCCGAGGCGCTCGCCGACCGCGTCGGTGTGATCGCCGCAGGCCGACTCCTCGCCCTCGACACCCCCGCGGGGCTCGGCGGTCGTGAGTCGGCCGAGGCCGTGGTGAGCTGGGAGGACGAGGCGGGCACACGGCATACGGTCACGACCGCGACGCCGACCGCGGAGGTGAGCCGCCTCGCCGCCCTCCACGACGGTCGTGAGGTCCCCGGGCTCCAGGTCATCAGGCCGAGCCTCGAGGACGTCTACCTCTCCCTCATCGCCCCGCACATCGTCGCCGAGACGGAGGCCTCGTCATGAACACTGTTGCCCTGGGCTGGGATCGGACCCTCATCGAGCTCAAGCAGTACATCCGCGAGAAGGAGTCGGTCTTCTTCTCCTTCACCTTCCCGATCCTGCTGCTCATCCTCTTCGCGACCATCTTCTCGGGGCAGTTCGCCGATGCCGGGCCCGGGATGAGCGCGGCGCGGTTCTTCCTGCCGGGCATGATCTCGGCCGGCGTGCTGCTCACCAGCTTCCAGACGATGGCCATGTCCGTGGCCACCGAACGTGACGACGGCACGCTCAAGCGGCTGCGCTCCACGCCGATGCCCCCCGCGGCCTACTTCCTGGGCAAGGTGGGCCTGGTCCTCATCACCTCCCTCGCCCAGCTCGCGGTCCTGCTCGCGGTGGCCCGCCTCGCGTATGACGTCGCGCTGCCGGCCGATGCCGGCCGGTGGTGGACCCTCGCCTGGGTCTTCGTCCTGGGGATCTTCGGTGGCGTCGTCCTCGGCATCGCCTGGTCCTCGCTGGCCACGGCTCGCAGCGCCGGTGCGGTCGTCATCGCACCGGTCCTGGTGCTGCAGTTCATCTCCGGCGTCTACTTCCAGTTCACGTCCATCCCGCACTGGCTGCAGTCGATCGCCTCGGTCTTCCCGCTGAAGTGGGTGGCCCAGGGGATGCGCTCGGTCTTCCTGCCCGAGGCGATGGCCTCCGAGGAGATGGCCGGGTCCTGGGAGCTGGGCCGCACCGCGCTCGTCCTCGGCGCCTGGGCCGTCGCCGGCCTCGTCATCTGCCTGACCACCTTCCGCTGGTACAAGCGCGGCACCACGTGAGCGCCGGGCACCGCAGGGGAGGATGAGGGCGTGCGCACCCCTGACCAGCTCGCCGGCACCTCTCGTGAGGCCCTCGGCGCGGTCTGGCGCAAGCAGCTCGTCGCGTGGCACGCCATCGCGGCCCTGATCTGGGGTGTCGCGGTCGTCATCGCGTTCGTCGAGCCCCCGGGGCCGCACGGTCGGCCGATCCTGCTGGCCGTGCTCGCCCTCATGGCGGCGAACTACGTCGTCCTCGGCGTCCGCGCGCTGCTCCAGGGACCGGGCCGATCCGGGATCGCCTACCACGTCATCGCGTGGGGCCTGCTCTGCCTGGGGATGGCCCTGGACCCCGAGGCCGAGCTCTGGCTGCTGCTGTGGCTGCTCTTCCCCCACCTCTGGTCGATGCTCTCGCGGCGAGCGGCCGTCATCGGGTCGGTGCTCGCCGTCCTCGCCCTCGGCTTCACCCGGTGGGCCGTCGCCCACTTCGACGTCGACCAGTTCGGGCAGATCTTCGTCACCTTCGCCGGCTCCCTGACCCTCTCGCTCGCCCTGGGCCTGTTCATCGACCTCATGGTCCGCGAGGCCGAGGCCCGGGCCGAGACCATCGACGCGCTCAACACCACCCGGGCCCAGCTGGCTGCCGCCGAGCACGAGCGCGGGGTGAGCGGGGAGCGTGAGCGGCTCTCCCGCGAGATCCACGACACGCTGGCGCAGGGCTTCACCTCGGTGCTCGCTCTCACCCGGGCCGCCGTCTCGGCGCTCGAACGCGATGACCTCGAGACCGCCCGGGCGCGGCTGGCGCTCGTGGAGTCGACCGCCGCCGACAACCTCAAGGAGGCGCGCCTCATCGTCGCCGAGCTCACCCCGGGGCACCTGCAGGCGCGCACCCTGACCCAGGCCCTGGAACGCCTGGTCTCGACCGTTCGCGACAGCGGCGGGGTCGAGGTCCAGCTCGACGTCATCGGCGAACCGGTCGCCCTCGGGGGCGCCAAGGAGGTCGTCCTGCTGCGGGCGGCCCAGGAGGCGCTGTCCAATGTCCGCCGTCATGCCGCCGCCCGCGGGGCACAGGTGACGTTGACGTATGCCGTGGAGTCGGTCGCGCTCAGCGTCGCCGACGACGGGGTCGGCTTCGACACCACCACGGCGCCGACCGGCTACGGTCTCGACGGACTGAGGGCCCGAGCAGCGGAGGTCGCAGGCGTGCTGACCCTCACGAGCGCGCCCGGCCGCGGCACGCACCTGCGGTTGGAGGTCCCCCGATGAGCATCCGTCTCCTCGTCGTCGACGACCACCCCGTCGTGCGCGCCGGCATGGCGGCGGTCCTGTCCGAGGAACCGGACTTCGACGTCGTCGGCCAGGCGCAGCACGGCGCGGAGGCGCTCGCCCTCGTCCCGGTGCTCACTCCCGACCTGGTCCTGATGGACCTGCGGATGCCGGTCCTCGACGGCGTGGCTGCCACGCGGGCCATTCGCGCCCTCCCGAAGGCGCCGGAGGTGCTCGTCCTCACGACCTATGACACCGACGCCGACATCGTCACCGCGGTGGAGGCAGGTGCCCGGGGCTACCTGCTCAAGGACGCGCGCCCGCGCGACCTCGCCGATGCCATCCGGCGCGCGGTCGCCGGGGAGACCGTCCTGGCTCCTGCGGTGGCAGCACGCCTGGCCGACCGGCTCCGCGGTGACGCGCCGCCGACCGTCGAACTGACCCCGCGGGAACGCGACGTGCTGGCCCTGGTGGCCGACGGCCTGTCCAACGCCGAGATCGGCGCTCGGCTGTTCATCGGCGAGGCCACCGTCAAGACCCACCTGCTCCGGTCCTTCGCCAAGCTCGAGGTGAGCGACCGCACGGCAGCGGTGACGACGGCATACCGGCTCGGGGTCCTGGAGCCGCCGAGTCGGTGAGGTCCCGGAAGGTGGGAACGTGCGGTCGGGAACGGGCGGTCACGCTAGATTGCGGGCGACGGCGTGGATGCGCCGCCTCGCGTCCTCTGAGGAGTTGTCATGTCCTTGCGTCGTCTCACCGTTCTCGGCGCCACTGCCGTCCTCTCCGTCGGTCTCACCGCGTGCGGATCACCCACCGACACGGCGTCGAGCGCCTCGACCTCGTCCGGGGCGAGCGGGTCCGCGTCGTGCACCAAGGACTCCATGAAGACCCTCACGGCGGGCAAGCTCACCATCGGCACCGACAAGCCGGCCTACGGTCCGTGGTTCGCCGACGACGACCCCAGCAATGGCAAGGGCTACGAGTCCGCGGTGGCGTACGCGATCGCCGACAAGCTCGGCTACGCCAAGGGTGACGTCGTGTGGGTCGTCGCGCCGTTCAGCACGGTCATCGCGCCGGGGGCCAAGAACTTCGACTTCGACGTCAACCAGGTCTCGATCAGCGACGAGCGCAAGAACGCCGTCGACTTCTCCTCGGGCTACTACGACGTGCGCCAGACGGTCATCACCTACAAGGGCAGCCCGATCGACGGCAAGACGGCGGTGGCCGACCTCAAGTCCGCCAAGCTCGGCGCCCAGGTCGGCACGACGTCCTACACCGCGGCCAAGGACCAGATCGCCCCGACCACCGAGGTCGCCGTCTACGACACCAACGACCTCGCGGTGCAGGCACTGAAGAACAAGCAGGTCGACGGCATCGTCGTCGACCTTCCGACGGCCTTCTTCATGACCGCAACCCAGCTGGACGACGGCGTGATCGTCGGCCAGCTCCCGGCCAAGGGCGGCGCCCAGGAGCAGTTCGGCGCCGTGCTCGACAAGGGCTCGGCCCTCACGCCGTGCATCACCTCGGCCGTCGACGGCCTGCGCTCTGACGGCACCCTCGACAAGCTGGTCTCGCAGTGGCTGTCGACGCAGGGTGCCCCCGAGCTGAAGTGACCCGATGAGCCATCTCCTCTCCGGGGCCGGCCGGAGCGCCGGCCCAGGGGAAGGGGGTGCGGCGTCCGACGCGTGGCGACCCTCGCCGATCCAGCTCGAGCGCGATCTCTACCGCAGGGCCCGGTCCCGGCGCTCACTTGCCGTCGCTGCGCTCTCGACCCTCGTCGTGCTCGGCGTCCTCTTCGGAGCCGTGGTCACCTCCCCGGGGTGGTCGCGGGTGCGGGAGACCTTCTTCAGCTGGGAGAAGGCGGTGTCCGCCCTGCCCGCGGTCGCAGCAGGGCTGTGGCTCAACATCCGCGTCATGCTCGTCTGCGGGGTGCTCATCGCCCTGCTCGGACTGACCCTGGCGGTGCTGCGCACGCTGCGCGGGCCGGTGGCCTTCCCGCTGCGCCTGCTGGCGACCGCCTATGTCGACCTCTTCCGCGGTCTGCCCCTGCTGCTCGTGCTCTTCCTCCTCGGTTTCGGTGCGCCGGCGCTGCGCCTGTCGGGGCTGCCGAACTCGGCGCTCTTCTGGGGGTGCGCGGCCCTCGTGCTGTCGTACGCCGCCTATGTCGCCGAGGTCTTCCGGGCGGGCATCGAGTCGATCCACCCCTCGCAGCGCGCGGCGGCGCGCTCGCTGGGCCTGAGCTACCGCCAGACGCTGCGCCATGTCGTGCTCCCCCAAGCGGTGCGACGGGTCATGCCGCCGCTCATGAACGACTTGGTCTCGCTGCAGAAGGACTCCGGCCTCATCGCCGTCCTCGGGGTCATCGACGCCATCCGGGCCGCCCAGATCGAGACGGCCACGGACTTCAACTTCACGCCCTATGTCGTCGCCGGTGCCCTCTTCGTCTGCTTGACGATCCCGATGGCGCGGTTGACCGACTGGGTGGCGCGACGCCAGGGCTTCCACGGCGCCGGTGGTGTTGTGTGACCACCACGAGCCTTCTCGCCATCGAGCACGTCCGGAAGTCCTTCGGCGACAACGTCGTCCTGCGCGATGTGTCCCTCACGGTCGAGCCGGGGCAGTGCGTCGTGCTCATCGGGGCGTCGGGGTCGGGCAAGTCCACCCTGCTGCGCTGCGTCAACCTGCTCGAAACAGTCGACGACGGCCGCATCCTCCTCGCCGGCAAGGACATCACCGACCCGCGCGTGAGCGCCGACGCCGTCCGGGCGCGGATCGGCGTGGTCTTCCAGTCCTACAACCTCTTCCCCCATCTCTCGGTCATCGACAACATCACCCTTGCTCCGGTCCGGGTCCACATGGTCGACCGCGCCGACGCCCGACAGCGCGCCATGGCCATGCTCGAGCGCGTGGGCTTGGCTGAGAAGGCCCATGCCCGTCCTGACGACCTCTCGGGCGGGCAGCAGCAGCGGGTGGCCATCGCGCGTGCTCTCGTCAACGACCCGCAGCTGATGCTCCTCGACGAGGTCACCTCCGCCCTGGATCCAGAACTGGTCGGCGAAGTCCTGGACCTGCTGCGCGAACTCAAGGCCGAGGGCATGACGATGATCCTCAACACCCACGAGATGGGCTTCGCTCGCCAGGTCGCGGACGAGGTGTGCTTCCTCCACGGCGGCTACATCCACGAGAAGGGCCCGCCGGCGCAGGTGCTCGGCGACCCGCAGGAGGAACGGACGCGCCAGTTCCTGTCGCGGATCCACTCGCTCTAAGCGGCGCCGCCGGGTGGGAGCGCCCCGGCGAGGATCAGTCGGTCAGCTCGTCCTTCACGACCTCGACGATCTCCTCGCGCAGCTCGCCGAGCTCCTTGGCCTCCTTGCGGTGCTTCCACCACTCGTAGACCATCGGCAGCACCGAGAGCAGGACGATGACGATGACCGCCTTGTCGATCTGCTCGCCGAGCACCGGGAAGGCCGCCCCGAGGAAGTAGCCGGCCAGCACGAGCAGGCCCACCCAGAGGACGGCGCCGATGGCCGACCAGGTGAAGAAGCGCTTGCGTTCCATCCGCCCGATGCCGGCCACGACGGTCACGAAGGTGCGCACGATGGGCACGAAGCGCCCGATGACGAGGGCCTTGTTGCCGTGCTTGTCGAAGAAGGCCTCGGTCTGGTCGAAGTACTTCCGCTTGATGATCCGGCCGTCGCGCTCGCGCAGCTTGGG
Organism: Actinomycetota bacterium; assembly: GCA_020161815.1. GTDB lineage: Bacteria > Actinomycetota > Actinomycetes > Actinomycetales > Dermatophilaceae > Phycicoccus_A. The sequence continues at coordinate 39,301 of JAIUOP010000001.1, forward strand.
TCCGATGGCCCGCCCGATCTCGTAGCCGGCGACATTGCCGCCGAAGGCCGCGATGAGCAGCCCGGCGAGGGCCACGGGGAGGCTCACGTGGAGGTTGCCGCCGGCGATGAAGAGACCGACCGCGAAGAGCAGGGAGTCGCCCGGGAGGATCGGGAAGAGCAGGCCGCACTCGATGAAGACGATGACCAGCGCGATGACGAAGAACTCGGTGCCGAAGCGTTCGAGCAGCCAGGCAGGGTCCATCCAGCTCGGGCCGAGGGCGGCGGGAAGCATCGTCACGACGTCAGCGATCACCGTCCTAGGGTAGGTGCCAACCCTGGCTCGACCTGAATGCCGCCTAGGCTGCCGCTGTGGTGGAGGAGCGCGAGGTGGGCGTCGGCCCCTGGGCGGGATCGTGGCCGGTCGACCCCCGACTCGACCCCGAGCTGCTCGCCGAGGGGGACCGGCGCAACGTCCAGGACCGGTACCGCTACTGGCGGCACGAGGCCATCGTCGCCGACCTCGACAGCCGTCGCGCCCCCCTCCACATCGCGATCGAGAACTGGGAGCACGACTTCAACATCGGCTCGATCGTGCGCACCGCCAACGCCTTCAACGTCGCGGCCTTCCACATCGTCGGACGCCGACGGTGGAACCGGCGGGGCGCGATGGTCACCGACCGCTACCAGCACGAGGTCCACCACCCCACGGCCGGTGACCTGGCGGCCTGGGCCGCCGCACCCGGGGGAGGGAATGGCATACCGATCATCGGGATCGACAACGTCCCCGGGTCGGTCCCGCTGGAGTCGTATGCCGTGCCCCGGGCCTGCGTCCTCGCGTTCGGCCAGGAGGGGCCGGGGCTGTCGGAGGCGTTGCGGGCGGAGTGCACCGCGATCCTGCACATCACGCAGCACGGCTCGACGCGCTCCCTCAACGCCGGTGCTGCCGCCGCGATCGCGATGTACGAGTGGGCCCGGCAACACGCCTGAGGGGTTGCGCTGGGGGTCGCTGAGACCTCGGGCGGGTCAGCCAGGTGTGCCGCGCGTGAAGGTTTCGGTATCGAACGACCCGAGGCGAGAACCAATCCCGCGAGATCGGGCAGCCGACCACGAGCTCGGGCAGCCGGCCGTGAGACCGACTGGGCTTCTGGGAGGTCCGGCGGCCTCGCCAACGGATCAGTAGATGGCGAAACCTTCTCCGACGACACCCTTGTCGGTGCCGTCGCCGTGATGGCGTTGTCCTGTCGTCACTTGAAGGTGTCGATCATCCCGGTGAGCACCAGCCCCGCGATGGGCACCAAGGGCCACCACCAGTTGACGCCGCCACCGTCGACGATGCCGAACATCGCCATCACTCCGAGGCCGGCGCACATCGTGGCGCAGGCGAGGACCGCCAGCCAGGCCGGCGGTGCCGGACGCTCATCGCGCACCGGGGTCTCGAACCGCCCGAAGACCGCGATGAGCGCCACGGTCACGGCGGCCAGCACGGCCCACCAGAGCGGGCGCGTCCACCACCACGACGCGCTCAGCGGCTCGCGATGCAGGCCCAGGCCGCCCAGCAGCAACGAGACACCGATGACGAGCACCATGGCCGTCAGGTGCCACAGGTAGAGCGTCATGATCCGCGCGTTGACCGTGATCGTGAAGCGCCAGGGGCGGGGGCGCCTGAGCCACCGCGCCAGCGCCGGCTCGAGAGCCAGCAGCAGCCCGCCCTGAAGGAGGCCGAGGAAGCCGAGGGTCACGCGCGTCGGGAACGAGTTGTTGAGCGTGGCATTGTCCAGGCCCACCATCGACACCGGGTACGGCCCGAGCCAGACGAGCAGGACCGTCCCCAGGGCGCCAATCCCGGCCAACAGCAACCTCTTCCGTATGCCGTGCAGTCGCCCGTCGAGCCAGGCGAACCCGATCATGTGGACGGCGCCGAAGACGATGACGTAGTTCGGGAAGCCCGCGAGGTCGCTGCCGGAAGCGATGCTGACCCAGTCGACCAGACCGCCCAGCGCCAGCAGCCCGACGACCGCCCACCATCCCGCGCGCTCCCACAAGGCCAGGGCCGCCGGTGCGAGCGCAACGACCATGACGTACGCCGCGAGGAACCAGGTCGGCACGAGCGCCACCTGGGACGCGGTGCGGAGCGTCCCACCGGGCACGCCCGCGGCATACGCGATCGAGGCGATCACCAGCCAGGTGAGGAGCAATGGCACGACCGGGGTGCCGAGGCGACGCAGGCGCGAACGCAACCACCCGGCATACGGCTCGCCCCGCGCGCGAGCAGAGCGCCAGGACAACGCATTGGCGTAGCCGCCGACGAGGAAGAACACCGGCATGACCTGGATGACCCAGGTGAGCGGGTGCGTCCACGACGCGAGGTTGAGGATCTGGTCGCCCTCGAAGGTCCCGTCGCGCACGACCACTGCCGCAGCCGTCCAGTGGCCGAAGGCGACGACGAGGATTGCGAACGCACGGAGGAAGTCGACGACCCGGTTGCGCGAGTCGGGTGTCGCTGCCGCCAGCGCGTCCACGTCGCGAAGGTCCATGCCGTGATCATGGCGTCTCACGTCGCGAGAGGGGAGACCCTGATCCGTCCACCTGTCGACCGCTTGCATGTAGCTCCCCCCGGGGTGGGAGGATTGTGACCGGAAAGTGATCCCAATCACGAGGAGACGCAATGCCCATCGCAACCCCCGAGGTCTACCGCGACATGCTCGACCGAGCCAAGGACGGCTCGTTCGCCTACCCGGCCATCAACATCACGTCGAGCCAGACCGTCACGGCCGCCATCCGCGGTTTCGCCGAGGCCGGGTCCGACGGCATCATCCAGGTCTCCACCGGTGGCGCGGAGTACGCCTCCGGCTCGACCATCAAGAACATGGTGACCGGCGCCAAGGCCCTCGCCCTCTACGCCGAGGAGGTCGCGAAGAACTACCCGGTCAACATCGCCCTCCACACCGACCACTGCCCCAAGGACAAGCTCGACTCCTTCGTCCGCCCGCTCATCGCGGCGAGCACCGAGCGCGTCAAGGCCGGCGGCCTGCCCATCTTCCAGAGCCACATGTGGGACGGCTCGGCCGTGCCGCTGGAGGAGAACCTCCAGATCGCCGACGAGCTGCTCGCGGCCTGCCGGGCGGCCAACATCATCCTCGAGATCGAGGTCGGCGTCGTCGGTGGCGAGGAGGACGGTGTCGAGAACGCGATCAACGACAAGCTCTACTCCACCCCCGAGGACGCTGTCGCCACGGTGCGCGCGCTCGGGGCCGGCGAGAAGGGCTACTACATGACCGCCCTCACCTTCGGCAACGTCCACGGCGTCTACAAGCCGGGCAACGTCAAGCTCAAGCCCGAGGTCCTCAAGGCCGCCCAGGAGGCCGCCGCGAAGGAGCTCGGCCTCGAGGCCGGCGCCAAGCCCTTCCACCTGGTCTTCCACGGCGGCTCCGGCTCGCTGCCCCAGGAGATCTCGGACGCGGTCGACTACGGCGTGGTGAAGATGAACGTCGACACCGACACGCAGTACGCGTTCACCCGCCCGGTCGCCGGCTGGATGCTCGCCAACTACGAGGGCGTCCTGAAGATCGACGGCGAGGTCGGCAACAAGAAGCAGTACGACCCGCGCGCCTGGGGCAAGGAGGCCGAGGCGGCCATGGCCAAGCGCGTCGTCGAGGCCTGCGAGAACCTCCGCTCGGCGGGCACGCACTCCGCGTGACCCCCTGAGCTGTCGGCATCCCGCCGCCGGAGACAGTCGAAAGTAGACGAGGAGCCGCTTCCCGCGCTGGGAGGCGGCTCCTCGTCTACTTTCGACTGTCTGGGAGAGTGGGGGACATGACGACGAACCACGACCTTCTCGGTATGCCGCCCACGCACCTTCCCGAGGACCCTGCAGCCGCGCTCATCGCCGCCGGCGAGGAGCGTCCCGGTCGCGTCGCCGCGGCACACCCCGCCTCGAGCCTGGCCTGGGCTGTCCTCGCCGAAGCCGCCCTCGAGGCCGAGCACCCGGTGCAGGCCTATGCGTATGCCCGCACGGGCTACCACCGCGGGCTCGACGCGCTCCGGCGCGCCGGCTGGCGTGGTCAGGGCCCGATCCCCTGGGAGCACGAGCCGAACCAGGGCTTCCTCCGGGCGCTCGCGGCCCTGGCCAAGGCGGCTGCGGCCATCGACGAGGAGGAGGAGCGGGTGCGCTGCACCGAGTTCCTGCGCGCATCCTCCGCCGAGGGAGCCCGGGCCCTCGGGCTGTAGTCGGGCTCGGCAGCCTCGACCTGCCCGGGCCAGACGAAGCCTTGACCTGCCCGGGCCAGACGAAGCCTCGACCTGCCCGGCATGACGAAGGGGCCCGACCGTTGCGGTCGAGCCCCTTCGGCCCCCTGCCAGGAGCCTGCGCCTGCGAAGCGCACTGTCTGCAGCGTCCCCTGCAACGCAGCAGCACGCGATCATGATGCACGCTGGACACGCTGCGTGGCGGCACTAAACTGCCTTTGGCAGCAAGATGCCAAAGTGACGGGAGGTCGAGCATGAGGCCCAGCTCCCGCCCCGACGCCTTCGGCCCCGGATCGGGCGCCCCCGGGCCGGGCCCGGCGCCGATCGGCGTGGCCTCGTCCGCCGAGCACTCCGCCCGCGTGGAGCTGGAGGCGATCTTCGAGGAGGAAGCCGCACAGCTGGAGCTCCGGCGACGCGAGCTGGCCCGCGCCCGAGACCTCCTGGGCACCCTCAACCTCTTCGGCGGACGGGGCGAGAGCGCCCTGGAGCACCTGCCCCTGGAGCTCGCCGCCGGCACCGTCAGCCAGCTGCTGCGCGAAGCCCAGGGGGAAATGCGCAACCTGGTCCTCGTGCTCGACGAGGGACCCGCCCTCGACGAGGAGGCCATCCGTCAGGCGCAGGCCCGGATCCTCGCCGGCCACCGCCACCGGACGATCTACCCCGCCCACTCCCTGGACCTGCCCGCGTCCGTCCAGTGGGTGCGGTCGTGGGCGGCAGCCGGGGAGGACCAGCGCCTGCTTCCCTCCGTGCAGACCGAGTTCGCCGTCTTCGGGCAGGACGCGGTCGTCTCGGTCAGCCGCTGGGGGGACCTCTCCTCGGGGTACGCGATCTCCCGCCACCCCCTCGTCGTGGCCGTCTTCAGCGCGTACTTCGATGCGCTGTGGTCCCAGGCGCAGCCGATGTCCGTCGCGACGGGGGACCACAAGGACGACGTCCGCCTGCTGGAGCTGCTCGCCCTGGGGATCAAGGACGAGGCCATCGCCCGCCTCCTCGGTCTCGGCCTGCGCACCGTCCGTCGGCGGATCGCCGGCCTCATGGCGCTGCACGGCGTGGACACCCGCTACCAGCTCGGCCTGGCGATCGGCTCGGGCCGGCCGGACTCGCGCTGACCCGACTCGCGATAAGGTGGGGCGCACGAGGCCTCGCGTCACGCGCGGGGCCTTTGGGCTGCGTCGGAAGGAGCCGGGGATGCCGGCAATCGTGCTCGTGGGCGCCCAGTGGGGCGACGAGGGCAAGGGCAAGGCGACCGACCTCATGGGGAGCGAGGTCGACTACGTCGTGAAGTTCAACGGCGGCAACAACGCCGGCCACACCGTCGTCATCGAGGGCGAGGACGGCACGCGCGAGAAGTACGCCCTGCACCTGCTCCCCTCGGGCATTCTCAGCCCCAACGTCGTCCCCGTCATCGGCAACGGCGTGGTCATCGACCTCGAGGTGCTCTTCCGTGAGCTCGACGGGCTCGAGGCGCGCGGCGTGGACACCTCCCGCCTCATCGTCAGCGGCAGCGCCCACATCATCGCGCCCTACAACCGGACCCTCGACAAGGTCACCGAGCGCTTCCTCGGCAAGCGCAAGATCGGCACGACCGGCCGCGGCATCGGCCCGACCTATGCCGACAAGATGAACCGGATCGGCATCCGCGTCCAGGACCTCTTCGACGAGGGAATCCTGCGCCAGAAGGTCGAGGCGGCGCTGGCCTTCAAGAACCAGGTCCTCGTCAAGATCTACAACACGCGCGCTGCGGACGTCGACCTCGTCGTCGAGGAGTTGCTCTCGTATGCCGAGCGCCTGGCTCCCATGGTCCGTGACACCTCATTGGAGCTCGAGCAGGCGCTCGACGCCGGCAAGAACGTGCTGCTCGAGGCCGGGCAGGCGACGCTGCTCGATGTCGACCACGGCACCTACCCCTTCGTGACCTCGTCGTCGGCGACCGCCGGCGGTGCGTGCACCGGCTCGGGCATCCCGCCGACGCGGGTGTCGCGGGTCATCGCGATCCTCAAGGCCTACACGACGCGGGTGGGGGAGGGTCCCTTCCCCACCGAGCTCTTCGACGACGACGGCGAGACGCTCCGCAAGACCGGCGCCGAGTACGGCACGACGACCGGTCGCCCACGCCGCTGCGGCTGGATGGACACGGTCATCGGGCGCTATGCGACGCGCATCAACGGGGTGACCGACTTCGTCATCACCAAGCTGGACGTGCTCACCGGCTTCGAGCGGGTGCCGGTCTGCGTCGCCTACGAGATCGACGGCCAGCGGGTCGACGAGATGCCGATGGGCCAGAGCGACTTCCACCACGCGAAGCCGATCTACGAGTACCTCGAGGGCTGGTGGGAGGACCTCTCCGGCTGCCGCACCTTCGAGGAGCTGCCGGCCGCGGCCCAGGCGTATGTCCTGCGCGTGGAGGAGCTCATCGGTGCGCGCGTGTCCGCGATCGGTGTCGGCCCGGGTCGCCACGAGATCATCGAGCGCCACCCCCTCCTCTGATTCGAGGCAATACCGCCCGTCTTCGAGGTATTACCGCCCGTCGCGAACGCTACTTCCCCGCGGTTCGAGGTATTACCGCGCGGGAATCCGCGCGGTAATACCTCGAATCAGCGGTAGTAGGTCTCGGGGCGGAGCACGGTCATCCGATGGGCCGCGCGGGTCAGGACGACATAGAGCACGCGCGCCCCTCCGGGGGACTCCTCGGCGATGCCGTCCGGGTCCAGCACGATGGTCGCGTCCCACTCCAGGCCCTTGGTCGAGAGCGGGTCGATGACCTGCACCCTGCCCTCGAGGGCGCCCTCGAAGGTCCGCAGGTCCTCGTGCCAGCGGGTCGGCGGGATGATGGCGATCGAGCCGTCGACCTCGGCGCCCAGCTCGTCGAGCGCCTGCCGGACGTGGGAGCTGACGGACCCATCGCGCATCACGACCTCCCGGGGGAGCAGGCCGGTCTCGCGCACTGCGAGCGGGATGTCGGCGTCGGGCACCACGGGCAGGATGACGTCGCGCGCGTAGTCGAAGATCTCGCGGGCGTTGCGGTAGTTCGTGTCCATGTGGAAGGCCTGCAGGGGCTGGCTGCCGTAGGCCTCGCGTCGCGCGCGCAGGGCCTCGTCGAGATCCGGCCACGAGGCCTGGGCGGCGTCACCGACGACGGTCCAGGAGGCGCTCCGACCGCGGCGCCCGACCATCCGCCACTGCATGGGGGAGAGGTCCTGGGCCTCGTCGACGAGGACGTGGGCGTAGCTGCTCGGGGGTTCGATCCGGCCCTGGAGCAGCCGTTCGCGGGCGTCGGCGGGTGTGATGATCGCGCCGCCCTCGGAGTGGGGGCGGCCGTTCACGCCGACGCGGACGTCCTGGACGCCGTAGGCCGCGAGGTCGTCGAGCTCCTCGATGTCGTAGAAGCCCACCTCCTCGGCGACCTGCTCCTGCACGGGCCCGAGGCGGGCCGCGAGGTCGTCGATGAGGGCGGCGTCAGCCACCGTCCACGAGCCCTGCTCGAGGGCGTCGACGAAGCTCAGCGCGAGCCGCGCGGACTCGTCGTGGGTGAGCAGGCCGCCGGCGAGCCGGGAGACGTCATCGGTGTCGGTGAGGCCCAGGAGCACCTCACGGGGGTCGACCTGCGCCCACCACGCCGACATGAACTCGTCGACCTCCCTCGATCCGTCGAAGACGTCGAGGAAGTCGCTGCGCTCACCGGAGCGCACCTGGGCCCAGGCCGCCTGCCCGAGGTGCTCCCGAGCAGCGTCGCTGCCGAGGTTGTGCTGGTGGGTGCGCAGCACGCGGCGCCGGATGTCCCGCAGCGTCGGCTCGTCGAGGCGGATCGCGTGCCCGGCCACGAAGGCCCGGAACTGGGTCGGAGCTCCCGCCGGTGGGCGCGCCGCGGCACGGGCCAGGACTCGCCGGATCCGCAGGCTGCCCTTGAGGGCGGCCACGTCGGGATGGTCGCTGCGCGCGGCGGTGACCCCGTCGACGAGGTCACCCAGGGCCCGCAGGGCCACCGACTCCTCGCCGAGGCTGGGCAGGACGCGTTCGATGTATGCCGTGTACGCGGCCGAGGGGCCGACGACGAGGATGCCGCCGTGCTCGAAGCGGCGACGCTCGGAGTAGAGCAGGTAGGCAGCACGGTGCAGCGCCACCACGGTCTTGCCGGTGCCCGGGCCGCCGGTGATCTCGGTGACGCCTCTCGACGTCGCGCGGATTGCCTCGTCCTGGTGCCGTTGGATCGTGGCGACGATGTCGCGCATCTGGCGGCCTCGGCTGCGTGTCAGGGCCGCCATGAGGGCGCCATCACCGACGACGACGAGGTCGTCGGGGGCCGAGGGCACCATGAGGTCGTCCTCGACACCCACGACCGTGGCGCCCTTGCACCGCAGGACGCGGCGGCGCACGACCCCCATCGGCTCGACCGGCGTGGCGCGGTAGAAGGCCGAGGCAGCCGGGGCGCGCCAGTCGACGACGAGGGGTTCGTAGTCGTCGTCACGGACCCCGAGCCGACCGATGTAGCGGGCCTCGCGGTCCGCCGCCGTGCTCGTCTCGTCGCCGAGGTCGAGGCGACCGAAGACCAGCCCTTCGTACTGCGTCTCCAGGGAGGCCCGGCGCCGGGCCGCGGCAAAGACGAGGGCGTCGCGCTCGAACAGCCCGGTCATCTCCTCGTCCCGGACGTCACCCGTGCGGTCGGTGCGCCCCCGGGCCAGTCCGTCCGCCTCGACGCTCGCGGCGCGGGCATCGGCCTTGCCGAGCTCGGCATACACCCGGTCGACGTGAGCCTGCTCGAGGGCCACTTCGGCGGCGACGACATCGGGGACATCGTGGCGCGGGGGGGACGTGGTGCTCACGGAGCACGGACTCCTCGTGGCTGGACAACTGACGTTTGCGGTGGACCACCGCAAACGTGGAACACACAAGTCTAGACCGGCGCACGGGCATGGCTCCCCGCCCGGCGCACGGGCATGGCTCCCCGCCCGGCGCCTGTGCCGCGACTGGTCAGACCAGGCCGCGGCGGGCCGCCTGCACTCCCGCCTGGAAGCGGGTCGTGGCGTTGAGGTCGTCCATCATCTTGCGGATGTCCCGCTCCACCGTGCGCTGGGAGATGCCGAGCTGGCGGGCCACGGTGGAGTCGGCGGCCCCTGCCGAGAGCAGGGCAAGGACGCGGGCCTCCCGGTCCCCGTAGTGGCCCCGCGCGGCGGACGAGGGGCGCGGGGGAGTCCGCGACGCGGCATACGTGGCCTCGGCGAGCTGGGCGAGCGCCTCGACGAGGGGTCGGTGACGGACCACGATCGACCCGTAGCCCGTCGAGTCGTGGCTCGAGACGTCGACGATGGCCACCGAGCGGTCGACGACGACGATCCCGAGCGCGAGGCCCGGGCGCAGCCGGACCTGCACACCGGCCTCGTCGAGCGACTCCAGTGCCTCCGCGGACCCGGGCAGGTCCAGGACGCTGGAGTCGAAGACACAGATCCGGCGCACCTCCTCCCCCCGGGTCAGCCAGGGTGCCCTGAGGTCGAGGAGCAGCTCGTCGTTGAGTTCGGTGCGCGTCGCCACGACGATGATCGAGCTCCTGGCGCCGCTCAGGACCTGGCTGCGGACGCGGGCGAGCTCGGTGAGGTCGACCATCATCCGCACGCCGACGGTGGCCTTCGCCTCGGCCTCGTCCCTGGCCTGGGTGAACCGCTCGCTGAGCTCCTGCACTCGGGCACGTGAGCGCCCGGCGGCGAGCTCCAGCTCGGCGGCATACCGCGGGAGGGCCACCTCGGGCGGCGTGACGACGATCGTGCCGTCGGTGAGCTCCTGGGCCATGCCCAGCGCGGAGAGTCGGGGCAGGTGCAGGTCGATGACCGCCGGGGGGAAGCCCTGCCGGTGGAGCAGGGCGCGGGTGGGCTGGGACAACCCGGCCAGTGCTTCGTAGAGTTGGTAGGTCGCGTCGTCCCAGTCGGTGTGCGCAGTGGAGGTCAACGGCACGGCCCTCCTGTCCACCCGGGAGTTGATGGCGGGTCTGCGACAGTGGCGCAAATCCGACGTGATTGAACTTTACACCGGATTACTGGCGGGTTATGGTCCTTCCATCGACCACGTCGATGTCTGAGCAGAGCGCCGGCCCCACCCCCCAACGGGCTGTGTGCGCCACTCAGACGGGACGCGGCGGCCCCGGGGGAACCCCCCCCTGCTCCTCGGGTCCGCCGCGTTCCACTGTTTCCGGGCCCGATCCGTCGCCGTGGCGTGGACGGCGGCCCCGGATGGCGGGCCACTAGGGTCAGTTCCCGTGAAGGTCCTCGTCATCGGCTCCGGTGCTCGTGAGCACGCCATCGTCCGCGCCCTGTGTGCCGACCCCGAGGTCGACCTGGTGGTGGCGGCTCCGGGCAATCCCGGCATCGGGCGCATCGCCCGCTGCGTCCCGATCGAGGGCGGCCCCACCGATCCGGCCGGAGTGGTGGCCCTCGCCCGTGAGTGCGAGGTCGACCTGGTCGTCATCGGTCCGGAGGCCCCACTCGTCGCCGGTGTCGCAGATGCGTTGCGGGACAGCGGTTTTGCGTGCTACGGCCCGAGTGCCGACGCCGCTCGGCTCGAGGGCAGCAAGGCCTTTGCCAAGGAGGTCATGTCGGCTGCCGAGGTGCCGACCGGCCTGGCCCACGTCTGCACCACGATCGACGAGGTCGCGGCGGCGCTCGACTCCTTCGGCGCGCCGCACGTCGTCAAGGAGGACGGACTGGCAGCCGGCAAGGGGGTGGTCGTCACCGACGACCGGCAGGTCGCGCTCGACCATGCGGCGGCCTGCCTGACCAAGGTGGGAGGACGAGTGGTCATCGAGGAGTTCCTCGACGGCCCCGAGGTCTCCCTCTTCTGCGTGTGCGACGGCACCACCGCCGTCCCGCTGGCCCCGGCCCAGGACTTCAAGCGGGTCGGCGACGACGACGCGGGCCCCAACACCGGTGGCATGGGCGCCTATTCGCCCTTGCCCTGGGCGCCGGCCGACCTGGCCGACCACGTCGTCACCCGCATCGCCCAGCCTGTCCTCGACGAGATGAGACGACGGGGCACGCCCTTCGTCGGCACCCTCTTCGTGGGGCTCGCCCTGACGTCGCGTGGCCCTCGGGTCATCGAGTTCAACGCGCGCTTCGGGGACCCGGAGACCCAGGTCGTCCTGGCCCGCCTGCGGACGCCGCTGGCCGGCCTGCTGCACGCCGCGGCCAGCGGAAGCCTCGACAGCGTGCCCGCGCTGAGGTGGTCGGACGACGCCGCCGTCACGGTCGTGGTGGCGGCAGAGCACTACCCCGGCCCGCCGCGCACCGGCGACCCCATCGCCGGCCTGGACGAGGTGGCGACCCTCGACGACGGCGAGCGGACGGCATACGTCCTCCACGCCGGGACCGCGCTGGGGGGCGACGGCGAGATCGTCTCGGCCGGCGGCCGCGTCCTCTCGGTGGTCGGCACCGGACCCGACCTCGCCGATGCGCGGGAGGTGGCGTATGCCGCGGTCGGGCTGATCGAGCTCCCGGGCTCCCACCACCGCACCGACATCGCCCGCAAGGCGGTCGAGGGAGCCATCAGCCTCTCGGGCTGACCGTTGCGGCGTGGCCGGCAGGGCCTGACAGACTTCGGGTATGCCGTCCGCTCCCCTTGCGATCCCGGGTTTCGTCCACCTCTACTCCGGGAAGGTGCGTGACCTCTACGCCCCCGTGGGCGACGACGGCCGGCCCCGGGAGGACGAGCTGCTGCTCGTGGCCTCGGACCGGATCTCGGCCTTCGACTTCGTCCTCGAGCCGGCCATCCCCGACAAGGGAGCGGTGCTGACCCAACTGTCGCTGTGGTGGTTCGAGCAGCTGGCCCAGGTCGTGCCCAACCACGTCATCTCCACCGACGTGCCCGCTGAGGTCGCGGGCCGGGCGGTGCTCGTGCGGCGCCTCGAGATGCTTCCGGTGGAGTGCGTGGCGCGGGCCTACCTCACGGGGGGAGGGCTGCGGGAGTACGCCGCGGACGGCCGCGTGAGCGGCGTCCGCCTCCCGGAGGGCCTGGTCGACGGGAGCCGCTTCGCCGAGCCGATCTTCACGCCCTCGACGAAGGCGCCCCAGGGCGAGCACGACGAGCCGATGTCCTATGCGGAGGTCGAGGCGGCGATCGGCCCGGACCTGGCGGCTCGGGCGCGCGACCTCACGACCGCGATCCTGGCCAAGGGCAACGAGATCGCGGCCCAGCGCGGCATCCTCATCGCGGACACCAAGGTCGAGTTCGGGGTCGTGGACGGCGAGCTGATCCTGGCCGACGAGGTGCTCACCCCCGACTCCTCACGCTTCTGGCCGGCCGACCAGTGGGAGCCGGGTCATCCGCAGCCGAGCTTCGACAAGGAGTTCGTCCGGGAGTGGCTGCTCTCGCCCGCCTCGGGCTGGGACAAGGTCTCGGGGCAGGCGCCGCCGCCGCTGCCGGCCGAGGTCGTGGAGCGGACCCGCGCCAAGTACGTCGAGGCCTACGAGCGCCTCACGGGGAGACCGTTCGTCGCCATCTGAGTACTCGTTCTGAATCCCGGTATGAATCCCATCAAGGATCCCACTCCGGGATGGAGGCGGGTAGGATTCTGGGATGAGCACCACGCAGATCGCCGTCCGCCTCGCCGACAAGTACGTCGCCTTCCTCGACGAGCAGGTCAAGGCGGGCGCGGCCCGTTCGCGCGCTGAGTTGGTTGAGTCCGCCCTCGAGCGCGAAATCGCGCGGCGCCTCGACGAGCACGACGTGCGGACCCTCTTGGCCCATGCCGACCGGCCCGACGAGCTCGACGCCATCGTGGCTTGGGCCGCCGACAACTACCCGGACCTGGACTGATGCGCCCGATTCACCTGGTTCGCTTGGACAAGCCCCGACCCGCGGTCATCCTCACCCGTGAGCTGGCGCGGCCCTTCATGAGCCGGCAGACCATCGCCCCCATCACGAGCACGATCAAAGGGCTGACGACAGAGGTCCGGGTGGACGAGCGCAACGGCCTGGACCACGAAAGCGTCATCTCGTGCGATGGGCTGATGACGGTGTCTGTGGCCCAGATCGGCAAGCAGATCGGCGTCCTGCACGACGATCAGGAAGAGGAACTCTCCTTCGCCGTTCGTCGAGCCCTCGACCTCCGCTGAGGCCCGCGGCCCCCGCGGGTAGATTTGGCGTGACCCCCTGCCACCTCCGGGAGAGCTGCCCATGGCCTCGCACGACCACGTGCTCACCGTGTTCGAGGGCGGCAACGCCCTGTCCGACTTCCGAGCGGCCGGGCTCCTCGCCCGGCTGCAGGCGGTCGACTCGAGCGTCACCGGCGTCAGCGCCCGGCATGTGCACTGGGTGAGCAGCGCGGAGCCGCTCGCGGACCCGCAGCGGGTCGCAGCCCTCCTGACCTATGGCGAGCCCGCGCCGGCCGCCGCTGAGTCGGCGTATGCCGCGGACTCGCCTTCCGCCGCGGGCTCCGCCCTCGTCGTGGTCGGGCCGCGCCTGGGCACGATCAGCCCGTGGGCCTCCAAGGCCACCGACATCGCCCGCAACTGTGGCTTCTCCCTCGAGCGGGTCGAGCGGGTCACCGAGTACACCCTCCACCGCACCACCGGCGAGGCGTTGTCGGACGAGGGCTGGCTCGCCCTCGCCGAGCTCCTCCACGACCGGATGACCGAGTCGGTGCTCCGCCGCCGCGAGGACGCGGCCCACCTCTTCGACGAGCGCGACGCGGCGCCGATGGAGCACGTCGACGTCCTCGGCGCGGGGCGCCCGGCGCTGGAAGCGGCGAACACGGCATACGGCCTGGCGTTGTCCGAGGACGAGATCGACTACCTCGTCGAGGCCTTCACCGGCCTGCGGCGCAACCCGACCGACGTCGAGCTGACGATGTTCGCGCAGGCCAACAGTGAGCACTGCCGGCACAAGATCTTCAACGCCGACTTCGTCATCGACGGTGAGGCCCAGGCACGCAGCCTGTTCGGGATGATCCGGCACACCGAGGCCGTCGCCGGCGAGGGCACCGTCGTCGCCTACAAGGACAATGCCTCCGTCATGGTCGGTGGGGAGCGGTCCCGGTGGCTGCCGCAGCGGCAGGACGAGCCGAGCCCGTATGCCGGTCACGAGGGCGAGGTCCATGTCCTCATGAAGGTCGAGACCCACAACCACCCGACCGCCATCAGCCCCTTCCCCGGAGCGGCGACCGGCGCCGGCGGCGAGATCCGCGACGAGGGCGCGACCGGCCGTGGCTCCCAGCCCAAGGCCGGCGTGGCCGGTTTCGCCGTCTCGAACCTCCACCTCCCCGGCACGCAAGAGCCTTGGGAGAGTGGGGACTTCACCGCGCCTGATCACCTGGCCAGCCCCCTGGAGATCATGGTGCAGGCGCCGATCGGCGCGGCGGCCTTCAACAACGAGTTCGGCCGGCCCAACCTCGGCGGCTTCTTCCGCGTCTTCGAGCAGACCGTGGACGGGGTCCACCGCGGCTACCACAAGCCGATCATGAGTGCCGGTGGCCTGGGGACGATCAGCGCGGACATGACCGAGAAGGTCCGCTTCCCGGCGGGCACCCTCCTCGTCCAGCTGGGCGGACCCGGCATGCGGATCGGCATGGGTGGCGGCGCGGCCTCCTCCATGGCGGCCGGCGCCAATGCCGCCGAGCTCGACTTCGACTCGGTCCAGCGCGGCAATCCCGAGATCGAGCGGCGCGCGCAGGAGGTCATCAACCACTGCTGGGCCATGGGCGCGGACAACCCGATCCTCGCCATCCACGACGTCGGTGCCGGCGGACTGTCCAACGCCTTCCCCGAGCTCGTCGACGGCGCCGGGCTCGGCGCCCGCTTCGACCTCTCCGCCGTCCCGCTGGAGGAGTCCGGCCTCGCGCCGAAGGAGGTGTGGTGCAACGAGAGCCAGGAACGCTATGTCGTCGCGCTGGCGCCGGAGTCGTTGGCCACCTTCGCCGCCCTCGCCGATCGGGAGCGGTGCCCGTATGCCGTGGTGGGGGTTGCCCGTGACGACGGCCAGCTCGTGCTCGCCGACGGCACCGACGACAGCGGCGACGGCGACCGCACGGCATACCCGATCGACATGCCGATGGAGGTGCTCCTCGGGAAGCCGCCGCGGATGACCCGTGACGTGCGGCGGGTGGAGAGGACCGGGGACGACTTCGACCTCTCAGCCGTCGACCTTCGCGAGACCGCGTATGCCGTGCTGCGGCACCCCAGCGTGGCCTCCAAGCGCTTCCTCGTCACCATCGGTGACCGCACTGTCGGCGGGCTGACCCACCGCGACCAGATGGTCGGTCCGTGGCAGGTCCCGGTCGCCGACGTCGCGGTGACCCTGGCCGACTTCGAGGGTTTCGCCGGGGAGGCGATGGCCACGGGCGAGCGGATGCCGATCGCGGCCGTCGACGCCCCCGCCTCAGGACGGATGGCCGTCGGTGAGGCGCTCACCAACCTGCTCGCGGCGCCGCTGCGGGCACTGTCGGGCGTGAAGCTCTCGTGCAACTGGATGGCCGCCTGCGGTGAGGAGGGCGAGGACGCCGCGCTCCACGACACCGTCCACGCCGTCGGCATGGAGCTCTGCCCGGCGCTGGGCATCTCGGTGCCGGTGGGCAAGGACTCGCTGTCGATGCGCACGACGTGGACCACGCCCGAGGGCCAGGCCCGACGGGTGGTCTCGCCGGTCTCGCTCGTGGTGACCGCGTTCGCCTCGCTGCCGGATGTGCGTGGCACCTGGACCCCGCAGCTCGCCCCGGGGTCCGCGCTCGTCCTCGTCGACCTCGGCGCCGGGCGCGACCGGCTCGGCGGCTCGATCGCGGCCCAGGCCAATGGTGCCTTCGGCCGCGAGGTGCCCGACCTCGACGACCCAGTCCGCCTGACCGCGCTGAGCGAGGCGTTGACAGCGCTGCGGGAGCGTGGGCTGGTCACCGCCTACCACGACCGCTCCGACGGCGGACTCTGGGCAGCGGTGTGCGAGATGGGTTTTGCCGGGGGCGTCGGCCTCCACGTCGAGGTGGACAACGCGGCGGCCCTGTTCGCCGAGGAGCTGGGGGTCGTGCTCGGCGTGCCGCTGGACCGTGCGGAGGAGGTCGTGGACCTGCTGGCCGTCCAGGGGCTCGCCGACCTCGTGAGCATCGTCGGCCGCGCGAGCGAGGACCGGAGGGTGCGGGTGACGGTCGGGGGCTATCCCGTCCTCGACGAAGAGCTTGGCGACCTGGCGCGCGCCTGGGACGAGGTCTCGTGGCGGATCACCCGCCTGCGCGACAACCCTGCCTGTGCCGACGAAGAGCATGCGGCCATTGGCACCGACGTGCCCGGGCTCACCGTGGACTTGCCCTTCGACCCCGCTGAGGACATTGCTGCCCCCTACGTCAATCGTGGGGCTCGTCCCAAGGTGGCCATCCTGCGGGAGCAGGGAGTGAACTCCCACGTCGAGACGGCCTTCGCCTTCGACCGCGCCGGCTTCGAGGCCTGGGACGTGCACATGACCGACCTGCAGCCGGGGCGCTTCGACCTGCGCGACGCCGTCGGACTGGTCGCCTGTGGCGGCTTCTCCTATGGCGACACCCTCGGCGCGGGGGAGGGCTGGGCCCGATCGATCCTGTTCAACGAGAAGCTGACCGAGGACTTCCACGCCTTCTTCCACCGGGAGGACACCTTCGGGCTGGGCATCTGCAACGGCTGCCAGATGTTCGCCGCCCTCGCCGACCACATCCCCGGGGCTGAGGCCTGGCCCCGCTTCACCCGCAACCGCTCCGAGCAGTACGAAGCCCGCCTCTCGCAGGTCGAGATCCTCGACTCGCCGTCGATCTTCTTCGCTGGCATTGCGGGCGCCCGGATCCCGATCGCCGTCGCCCACGGCGAAGGATTCGCCAACTTCGCCGCCCGCGGCGACGAGGCGGCGGTGGTGCGAGCCGCCCGCTTCGTCGACGGCCACGGGAACCCGGCCACGGCATACCCGCTCAACCCCAACGGCAGCCCGGGCGGGCTGACCGCGGTGACCACGCCGGACGGCCGGTTCACCGCGATGATGCCGCACCCCGAGCGGGTCCAGCGCAACGTCCAGCTGTCGTGGACGAGCGGGCCGGTGGAGCAGGAGAGCCCGTGGCTGCGGATGTTCCGCAATGCCCGCGCCCGGGTCGACTGAGAGCATGGTTGTGTCCACGCCAGGTGCATCCGAGCGAGGCCTTCCGGGCGAAGAGGGGGTGACATCGGCGCCTGAAAGTCAGGAGCCGACCCTCAGGATCGATGAGGAGGGAATCATCGATGGCCCGCTGCCCGTCGCGGGCGCCGAACTCATGCACCGACTCTCGTCGGGTGACCGCGATGCCCTGGCGCAGGCCTATGCGTCCTTTGGTTCGTTGGTGCACACCATCGCCGCCCGCACCCTTCGGCAGCACCAGGACGCCGAGGACGTCACGCAGCAGGTGTTCGTGGAGTTGTGGCAGCGGCGCGAAGCGCTCGACCCGCGGGCCGGGTCGTTGCCGGGGTGGTTGGTCACCGTGACCCGCCGACGCTGTGTCGATGCCCAGCGAGCACGCGCGCGGCGCGCCCGACTGGATGAAGCGTCGTCGCTGGAGTGGGTGGGTCAGCACAGCCCGGACCCTGCGTCCGTGGTGGAGCAGATGGTGGTACTGGCGGCACTCGAGTCCTTGGGTGAGCCCCGAGCGAGCATCGTGCGCATGGCCGTCCTCGAGGAGCGCCGGCACCATGAGATCGCTGCTGACCTGAACCTGCCCCTGGGCACGGTCAAGAGTCACGTCCGCCGGGGACTGCTCCAGCTGCGTCGCCACGTCGAAGAGGTGCGGTCATGAGCGCGCACGTGCATCTGACGCAGGACCGCATGATTGATCTGGCGCTCGACGAGGTGGCCGAGCCTGCAGAACGGGCTCACATGGACTCCTGTGCTCAGTGCCTCGCGGAAATCGAGGAGTGGCGAAGGACCGCACTCACCGCTCAGGCGGCGGGAGACGTCGAACTCGTCGCCCCTCCAGCGGCTGTGTGGGCCCGCATCGATGCGGCGGTCGAGGCCATGGATGCCGATGAGCCCGCGGACGACGGTGTCCTCGCGCGTCCTGTGACCTCGAAGGCTGCATGGGGTCGAGTCGAGGCGCCGCGCCACTGGCGTGGCTGGCTGGCTGCGGCCGCCGTGGTCGGCGTCCTCGCGGGCTCCGGGATCACCGCGACGGTGTCTGGCCTGCGGGAGGGGACGGATGCCCCTACGGCGCCCACCGTGGTTGCCCGGGCGGATCTGGCCACCTTGGACACGCGGCAGAGGATGGGTCGTGCGGCCCTCGAGGAGGTCGGTGACGATCTGGTCCTGGACCTCCGTCTCACCGAGGCCGCCTCCAGCCAGGACCTCATCGAGGTCTGGCTGATCAATACCGACGGTCAGCGGATGGTGTCCCTGGGGTTGGTCCCCGAGGGGCGGACTGCGGAGCGCTTCTCGGTCAGCCGCGCCCTGCTCGACGAGGGGTACGTCCTGGTCGACGTGTCCCGAGAACCCCTCGATGGCATTCCGACCCACTCCGGTGACAGCCTCATGCGCGGTGAGCTCACGACGTGATCGAGGCAGCGGCCACTCCCCTGGTCGGCGCTCCTCCCCGAGCATGACGTCGGCGCTGCCTCCCTGAGGAGGCAGCGCCGACGTGCGTTGTGGCAGTGAAGTCAAGGCCTCACTTGGGCATGAGGACCCCGTCGATGACGTGGATGACGCCATTGCTCGCCGCGACATCGGGGGTGGTCACGGTGACCGAGGCGCCGGTGGCGTCCACGAGCATGACCTTCTCGCCCTCCACCTTGATGGTCAGCTCGGCGCCCTGGACGGTCTTGACCTTCTGACCGTTCATCGTGAGCACGTCAGCGGCCATGACCTTGCCGGGCACCACGTGGTAGGTCAGGATCGAGGTGAGGTCACCCTTCGGGTCCTGCAGGAGGGTGTCGACGGTGCCCGCGGGGAGCTTGGCGAAGGCGTCGTCGGTGGGAGCGAAGACGGTGAACGGCCCCTCGCCCTTGAGCGTTTCGACCAGCCCGGCGGCCTGAAGCGCAGCCGCCAAGGTGGTGAAGCTGCCGGCCGCCACGGCGGTGTCCACGATGTCCTTGGTGTCGCTCATGGCGCTCTCTGATGGCGCAGCGGAGCTGGTCTCCGGAGTCGCTGTGCTCATCTGCGAGCTCGCGTTGGGGGTCGTGGTGGGCTCGTCCTCGCTGGTCCCGCACGCCGCCGTGAAGGCGGTCAGTCCGGCGACGAGGGCGATGCTGAGGGTGCGGCGCATGGTGGTGCCTCCTGGGTCGTGGACGGCGTCTGTCACCGTCTCTGCCCCCTCTTCGTCGTACCCAGGTCGAACGGATGCACAAGATTCGACAAAGTTTCTACAGAGGGGATGTGTCGCCGTGGATGACCGCACGGCGAAGCGCCCCCGGAGGCTAAGTTGGGCGACGTGTTGACGGCAGAGATGGTCCGGAGTGCGGCCTTCACGACGACGCAGTTCCGCGGCGGCTACGACGAGCGCGAGGTGGACGACTTCCTCGACCGAGTGATCGCCGCGCTCGAGGACCATGAGCGTGGCGCGAAGCCCACGCTGACGTCGGCCGATGTGCGCGCCGCAATCTTCGCGACGACCTCCTTCCGTCGGGGTTATGACGCGGCGGACGTGGACCGGCTGCTGCAAGAAGCCATCACCACGCTCGAGCACTACGAGCGAGGGGGCGCGCGGCCGCCGGCCCCGCCGGCGCCGCCTGCCGCGCCTCGAGGTGAGGGAGCCGCGGCCCGGCTCGGCCGGTGGCTCCGCGGAGACCCCTCCTAGCGCAGGCGCCAGCGACCGAGCTCGGGAGGTGCGGGGGAGGACGCGGCATCGCTGTCGGAGAACGGTTTCCCGTATGCCGTCCGGCCGGCCCTGCGTGCGCCCGCCGGCAGCGTGGCCCGGGCCACCGCGCGGGCCAGCTCGTCGTGGTCGAGGACTCCGGCCCGCCGAGCCACGAGGACGAGGTTGCCGTAGCGACGTCCCTTGAGCACGTCGTGCGTCCCGAGCAGTGACTGGTCGGCGAGTCCGGTCGTGGCGACGCCGGCCAGCACGCGCGAGGTCCAGCGGCGGTCGGGCTCGTCGGCGAGGTTGGCGAGGAGCAGGCCGCTCGGCTCCAGCACGCGCGCCACGTCGGCCCACCACGGCGTCGTGGTGAGCTCGGCCGGGACCTGCCCCGCGGCATACGCATCGATGACGACGATGCTGGCCGAGTCGTCCGCGAGGGCTTTCATGCCGGTGCGCCCGTCGGTGGCGCGCACCCGGATGCGGTGCCCGCGGGGAAGGGGAAGGTCGCGGCGGACCAGGTCGGTGAGCGCGGCATCCGGCTCGAGGACGACCTGCGGTGTGCCCGGCCAGCGGTGCTGCACCCAGCGCGGCAGCGTGAGACCGGCGCCACCGACGTGGGTGAGGGTTCGTGGGGGAGCCAGCACCGCGGCATACGTCTCGAGGGCGGTGGCCATGAGGGCGATGTACTCGAAGCCGAGGTCCTCGGGATCGTCGAGGTTGACGTGCGACTGGGGCTGGCCGTCCCGCATGACGATCGCCCCGGCGTGACCATCGGTGATGATCTCGCCGGGGCGATCGGTGCTGAGCGGGTGGTCCACCCGCTCAGGGTGTCAGACCACTCAGCCGCGGCCCTTGCCCGGGCGCTGGATCGTGACGGGGAACACCGACTCGGTGCCGGAGTCAGGGGCGACGATGCGGATCTGCGTCGGAGCCGACTTGCTCCCCGGCGGAAGCCCGGCGTCCCGCAGCGTCTTGGCCAGCCACGAGCCGGAGACGTAGAAGGACACGGTGCCATTGCCCTTGCGGACGGGAACCGGCGTCGCGAGGACGGTCGGCTGCACGGGGTACGTGCCGACCTTGACCGAGCCGACGTAGACGTCGACCGAGGTGTTCGACGGGCTGCCGACGCTGGTCATGTCCAGGCCCTGGACCTCGAAGGTGGCGGTCGTGTCGATGGTCAGCGGCGTCGGGTGCGCGACCACGGCGACCGCGTGCTTGGCGTACGACGGCGAGATCGGGCTGGTGGCCTTGACCCAGTCCACGAAGGCAGCGGTGTCCTGGTAGAGGGTGTCGCGGTAGTTCTTGCCCTTGAGCATCGTCGCGAAGTTGTCCGGGGCGGCGCCCACGTCGGTGACGAGGAAGCTGCCCGAGGCGATCGTGTAGACGCCCGCCGCGTCGATGGGGGCACCGTTGACCCTGATCGAGGTGATCCGGTCACCCTTGGGTCGGTTCGGGTCGTAGGTGTAGGTCGTGTTCTTCGACAGGCCGAGCTGGAGGTAGGGCCGGGACAGGCCGGACGGCTGCCACTGCTCCTCGAGGATCGACTTGACCTGGGCGCCGGTGTACTCGGCCGTCTTCAGGGTGTTGTTGAACGGCAGGACCAGGGCGGCCTGGCCGTAGGTGATCGAGCCGTCGGCGGCGGGGATGATGTCGTCGCGGATGCCGCCGGGGTTCATGATGCCGAGGTCGGCGTGGAAACCGCTCATCCCGTTGACCGACTCGAGGTACTGCTGGGCGATCAGGTTGCCCAGGGTTGACTCGGCGCCGCGGTCCTCGGAAACCTTCCCGTTCACGGTCATGAAGGCGCGCGTGATCGGCGCCGTGGCGGAGCCGATCTTCTGGTCGGCAATGGGCTTGGCGTAGGCGACCGCGGCGTCGACGATGGACGCCGCGCGCTGCCACTGCGCGTTGGCCGCGCAGGTGGGGCTGTAGCCGGTCACCGAGACATTGGTCGCGTTGTAGCCGACGACCTTCTTGGTCGCCGGGTCGACGCCGAACTGGATCTTGCCCACGTTGGCCGCGTAGTTGCCGGTCTGGAGCACCGGTCGGGTCGAGCCGTCGGTCGCACCGGGCACGGGAACGTTGTAGACGTACGCCTGGTGGGTGTGGCCCTGGACGATCGCCGCCGCCTTGGGGCTGGTGTCGTTCACCAGGTGCTTGAACACCGGAACTGCCATCTGGTCGGCCAGGTTGCTGCCGGTGCTCGAGCTGTAGGGCCCGCCCTCGTGGTAGGTGGCGACGATGACATCGGCCTCGTCGTTGGCGATGTTGCCGTCGGAGAGCTGGTCGATGACCCGGTTCACGCCCTCGACCGGGTCGCCGAAGTCGAGGTCGGCCACGCCGGTGCCGGACACCAGGTTGGGGGTCTCGGCCGTGACGGCCCCGACGATCCCCACGGTGATCCCGTTGACGGTGTAGGTCTCGTAGGCCTTGATTGCCGGAGTCGTCGTGCCCTTGCGGTAGACATTCGCGCCGAGGTACTCGAAGCCCGCTGCCTGCGCGCGCGGCATGAAGGTCTTGGTCAGGTGGTCGAAGCCGTCGTCGAACTCGTGGTTGCCCACGGCCGAGGACTGCAGGCCGATCGCACCGAGGAAGTCGAGGCTGGGCAGCTCGTCCTGGAGGGCCGACGCCAGTGGCGAGGCGTTGATGAGGTCACCGGCGCCGATCGTCAGGGTGCTGCCCGGGCTGTCCGCGTTGAGCAGATCGCGCTGGCTGATCATCGTGCACGCGAAGTTCTTGCCGATCGCGCCGGTCATCTTGCCGTCGTCGATCCGGCCGTGGAAGTCGTTGACGGTCAGCAGGTTGACCGGCGTCGAGCCCGCAGGGATGGGCCCGCTCGTGGCGGCGGTGGCCGGGCTGGCGGCGATGCTCGTGCCGACCAGGGCCAGGCCGGAGAGCGCAGCCCCGACCTTTGCGTGTTGCTTCATGAGTCCTCCGTGACAGGGGTGGATCGGGCAGCGCTCGCGGCGCGGCCCAGGGTCCGACTCTCCCCGATGCCACGCGTCGCGGGAACAGCTCGTGCTTAAAGAGAAGGTAAATTTCATCCCCCGTCGTGGTGTCGGTGGCCCGTGCGAGGATCGGGACCATGCCGCCACGCCGACGCACCGACCCCCTCGCGGGCCTGGCCGCCGTGCGCGAGTGGGAGGCCAAGGACGGCGACATCGGTCGGGAGTCACTGGCCACAGCGGTGCGCTTCACCCTCGAGGAGCTCGGCGAGCGGGCCCCCGGTCGCAGTGTCGAGGTGCGGGTCCCCCCCTATGCCGCCGTCCAGTGCATCGAGGGCACGACCCACCGACGCGGCACGCCGCCCAATGTCGTCGAGACCGACCCCGAGACGTGGCTGGCCGTCGCGACCGGCCGGATGTCGTGGACCAGCGCGTGGGAGTCGGGACGGCTTTTGGTGAGCGGCGTGCGGGCCGACCTCACGGCATACGTGCCCCTCGTGGAGGCGGAGCGGTGACGGGCCTGCGGCACGGGATCGTCATCCTCACCGACCTCCCCTGGCGGGAGGCCCGTCCGCGCTGGGAGGCGGCCGAGGCGATGGGCTTCGACCACGCGTGGACCTACGACCACCTGATCTGGAGCGGCCTCCCCGAGGCGCCGTGGACGGGGGCGTTCCCGGCGCTCGCGGCGGCGGCGGCGGTGACCGAGCGGATCGGCCTGGGCACCTTCGTGGCCTCTCCGAACTACCGCCATCCCTACATCCTCCTGCGCGACGCGGTGGGGGTGGCCGACATCAGCGGCAACCGGTTCCTGCTCGGGTTGGGGACCGGGGGCGATGGTGATGCCCAGCGGCTGGGGGAGGACCTCACGCTCAAGGAGCGCATCGACCGCTTCCACGAGTACGTCTCCCTGCTCGGCCGGCTGCTCGGTGAGGACCATGTCGATCACCGCGGTGAGTTCTATGCCGTGCGTGACGCGCGCACGCTGCCGGGGCCGGCGCGGGGGCGGGTCCCGTTGTGGATCGCGGCCAACGGCCCGCGCTCGATCGGCCTGGCGGCGGCGTCTGGGGATGCGTGGATCACCTATGGCGGGCGCGGGGAGACCCTCGACGCGTGGTTCGCGCATGTGTCGGAGCTGGTCGAGCGGCTGGCCGAGGCGGAGTCGGCGGCGGGCCGGGAGCCCGGGTCGGTCCGGCGGGTGCTCTCCCTGGACTCCTCGCCGCAGTTCTCGCTGGCGTCGGTGGAGGTGTACGAGGAGATGGCCGGGCGCGCCGCCGAGCTCGGCTTCGACGACGTCGTCGCCCATTGGCCGCGCACGGAGGGGCCGTATGCCGGTGACGAGCGGGTCGTGGAGGCGCTGGCCTCCCGGGTCCTCGCCCCACGTACGCTGTGACGGTGCCCGAGAACGCCAAGA
Source organism: Actinomycetota bacterium (assembly GCA_020161815.1). GTDB lineage: Bacteria > Actinomycetota > Actinomycetes > Actinomycetales > Dermatophilaceae > Phycicoccus_A. Next base: position 63,625 of record JAIUOP010000001.1, read on the forward strand.
GCCCCAACTTCGCCCGCTTCATCCTGACCGGCGCGATCGTCGGGTTCGTGTTCGGTGCGGTCCTCGTGCTCAGCGGTGTCCTCGGCCCGGAGGCGCCCGGACCGACCGGCTATGAGTACGGTCCGACCGACGGACTGGGGATCGTCTCGCTGTTCTTCGCCGCCATCTTCGCCCTCGTGGCGGCCGTCATCGCGGTCCTGATCGACCGGCGCAACCTCTGACCGCTCCGTCGTGGGACCCTCGACGGGTCCTGTCCCGTCCGCAGTCACACGACCCTGCCTCGGCGTGGGAGAATCGGCGGGTGCCTCGCGGAGACGGACGCCTCAGCCACGACCTGCTGCCCGGTGAGAAGGGCCCCCAGGACGCGTGCGGCGTCTTTGGTGTCTGGGCTCCCGGCGAGGACGTTGCCAAGCTGACCTACTACGGGCTCTACGCCCTGCAGCACCGAGGGCAGGAGTCGGCGGGCATCGCGGCGAGCGATGGTCACCGCCTGCTCGTCTACAAGGACATGGGCCTGGTCTCGCAGGTCTTCGACGAGCGCTCGCTGGCCTCCCTCAAGGGGCACCTGGCGGTCGGGCACTGCCGCTACTCCACGACCGGCGGCTCGACCTGGGAGAACGCGCAGCCCACCCTCGGTGGCCACGACGACGGCACGGTCGCCCTCGCCCACAACGGCAACCTGATCAACTCCGCCGAGCTGCGCGACCTCGTCGAGGAACGCACAGGTGACGGGCAGCACCGCGGGGAGCTGCGCTACGGCAACACCACGGACACGGCGCTGGTCACGGCGCTCCTGGCCGACGACCCGGACCGCACGTTGGAGGCGGCCGCGATGGACGTGCTGCCGCGGCTGCGGGGCGCCTTCTGCTTCGTCTTCATGAACGAGCAGACGCTGTATGCCGCACGCGACCCCCAGGGCATCCGCCCCCTGGTCCTGGGTCGCCTCGAGCGCGGCTGGGTGGTCGCCTCGGAGACGGCCGCGCTCGACATCGTCGGCGCCTCGCTGATCCGCGAGATCGAGCCGGGTGAGCTGCTGGCGATCGACGCCAACGGGCTGCGCTCGCGCCGCTTCGCGCCCAAGGACCCGAAGGGGTGCGTCTTCGAGTACGTCTACCTCGCCCGCCCGGACACGACGATCAACGGCCGGGTCGTGCACGAGGCGCGGGTCGAGATGGGGCGGACCCTCGCGCGTGAGCACGCGGTCGAGGCCGACCTCGTGATCCCGACGCCGGAGTCGGGGACGCCGGCGGCGATCGGTTATGCCCAGGAGTCGGGCATCCCCTATGGCCAGGGCCTGGTGAAGAACGCCTATGTGGGCCGCACCTTCATCCAGCCCTCGCAGACCATCCGCCAGCTCGGCATCCGGCTCAAGCTCAACCCGCTCAAGGACGTGATCAAGGGCAAGCGGCTCGTCGTCGTCGACGACTCGATCGTGCGCGGCAACACCCAGCGGGCGCTCGTGCGGATGCTGCGCGAAGCCGGCGCGGTCGAGGTGCACGTGCGGATCTCCTCGCCCCCGGTGCGCTGGCCCTGCTTCTACGGCATCGACTTCGCGACCCGGGCCGAGCTCATCGCGACCGGCATCGAGGTCGAGGACGTGTGCCGCTCGATCGGGGCCGACACCCTGGGCTACATCTCCGAGGACGGCATGATCGCTGCGACGAACCAGTCGCGGGAGCGGCTGTGCACCGCCTGCTTCACCGGGTCCTATCCGGTCGAGTTGCCCGAGGCCGACAAGCTGGGCAAGGACCTGCTCGAGCTCGACCTCTCGCTCGACGTCGTCGCCCAGGCCGTCGCCCGCCCCTGACCCCCCCTTTATCTCCCCGATTCGAGGTAAAACCGCCGGGGTATCCGCGCGTTCGGACCTCGACTCAGCTGGCCCTCCGGGTGGAGAAGAGGTCGTAGCCGCGCACCACCTGGTCCATGAACCGATCGGGCTCGAGACGAAGGCCCATGAGCGTCATGCGCAGGATGCGATCACCTCGCAGGACCAGGTCGTTCTGCCGGAAGTTGTCGTCCGTCGCGGCCACACCCCACTGGTGCTGGGACCCGTCGATCTCGACCATGAAGTCGATGTCCTCCCACCCGGCGTCGAGGTAGCACCGCGTAGGGCCCAGCCTCCGCACGACCTGGCGGGAAGGCTCGGGCAGTCCCCGCAGGCGGCACATCTCCGCGAAGTCGAGCTCACCCAGGGACTGGGCGCCATCGGCGATGTCCGCCGCCACTGACCCCACGAAGGCGCGACGCCGCCGCCCTCGATAGGCGCGAGCTGCCCGGACCAGCTGCTCGCCGGTCACCAGTCCCTGCTGCACCGGCATGACCAGAAGCAGCGCCGCCTGCCGGTCGCTGACGGCCCACCGCGCCGCGCGGACCGCCGCGATGGAGGGCTTGACCCTCGGCACTCCCACGGTCATGAGCTCATCGGGCACCCGACGGATCAGCTTGTGGATGACCACGCCTTCGATCGGGTGGATGGAGGCCGTATGCCGCACGGAGACGTGGATCCGCTCGTCGGTGAAGTGCTGCATCCCGGCGGCATCGAGCGCAGAGACCCCGTCGAGTGCCGCCACCCTCGGGCCTGCCTCCCAGATGGCGCGCCACCGCCGGGCCTCGGTGCCCAGGTCCGTGGTGTGGAGTGCAACGGTCTGGCGGCCGTGCAGGGCCCAGCGGTCCGCCGCCACCTGACGTGCCACGGCGTCGCGGTCCCATCCCAGGGCACGCAGCTCAGTGCGTGACATCGCGCCCCACGGCGCCAGTTCTCGCAGCTCCCGGTGGCTGGGTCGCCGGCTTGTGTCACGCCGCTCAGCAGGGTCAGTCATGACTCGAGGGTGCCGGTTTCGGCGACGTCGCCCCGAAGTTGTGCACAGGCAGCCCGGCAGGCCCCTCGAGTCGAACCTCAAGCGCGCGGATCCACCGGCGGTTTTACCTCGAATCAGTGGGTGGGGCGGGGGTCGGGCAGGGGGTGTGCGGGGGTGGGAGGATGGGCGCTGTGAGTGAGCACGCGCAGATCACCTATGCCTCCGCCGGTGTCGACGTCGAGGCCGGTGACAAGGCGGTCGAGCTGATGAAGGAGTCGGTGCGCCGCGCCACCCGTCCCGAGGTGCTCGGCGGCCTCGGCGGGTTCGCCGGAATGTTCGACGCGAGCGCCATCGCCCGGATGTCTCGACCGGTCCTCGCGACCTCGACCGATGGCGTCGGCACCAAGGTCGCGATCGCGCAGGCCATGGACGTCCACGACACCATCGGCTTCGACCTCGTCGGCATGGTCGTCGACGACATCGTCGTCTGCGGTGCCGAGCCGCTCTTCATGACCGACTACATCGCCTGCGGCAAGGTCGTGCCCGAGCGCATCGCCGCCATCGTCGGAGGCATCGCCCGCGCGTGCGAGCAGGCCCGCGTCGCCCTGGTCGGTGGCGAGACGGCCGAGCACCCCGGGCTGCTCGAGCCTGACGAGTACGACTGCGCCGGCGCTGCCACGGGAGTCGTCGAGCACGCGAAGATCCTTGCGCCACAGCGCATCCAGGCCGGTGACGTCGTGCTCGGGCTCGCTTCCAGCGGGCTTCACTCCAATGGCTACTCCCTCGTCCGACGCGTCATCGCCCATGCCGGTTGGGCCCTCGACCGGCACGTCGACGACTTCGGCCGCAGCCTCGGCGAGGAGCTGCTCACCCCCACCCGGGTGTATGCCGCGGACCTCGTCGACCTCCTGGCCGCCCCTGACGTCGTGGCCGGGGGCGGGATCCACGGGCTCTCGCACGTCACCGGTGGCGGGCTCGCCGCCAACCTTGCGCGCGTGCTCCCCGAGGGGCTGCACGCCCGAGTGGACCGCGCGACCTGGACCCCGCCTGCGGTGTTCTCCACGATCGCGGCGCTCGGCAACGTCCCCCAAGGGGACCTCGAGCGAACGCTGAACCAAGGCGTGGGCTTCGTCGCCGTCCTGCCCACAGAGGCGCTCGAGGCGACCACGGCGTTCCTGGAGGCGCGCGGCATACCGACGTGGGTGATGGGTGAGGTGCACGCCCAGGCGACCGCTCCCCTCGAGGAGGATGCCGAGGTCGTGCGCGGCGCCAAGGGGGTGGACGGTGGCTCGGTCCAGTTCGTCGGACAGCACCCTCGCGGCTGAGGGCGGCTCGGCGAGGACGATGGCCTCGCTCGTCCTCGCCATCGCCTCGGTGGCCTTCATCGCCTACGTCCTGCTCCTCCTCGTCGCCGTCGGCATGGCCGGCTGGATCATCGAGGCGCTCCGTCCCTCCGGACGCGTGCTCGACCCCTGGCCGCTCGCCTGGCGCTCGAGCCTGGTCCTGCTCGTCGCCTGGGGCGTCGGACTCGGGAGCGCTTGGCTCGCCGACCGCGAGACGGTTGGTTCGCGCCGGACGCTCGGCAGCCTCGCCGGCCTGGCCGGCGTGCTCGTCGGGTTCCTCGTCATGCGGCTGAGCGGCATTCTCTGAGACCTGCCGGCTCGAGCTGGCCGTCGGGGGTGGCCTTCCGCGCCCCCGGGGTGGTTGGCTCCTCGTATGCCGCCTACCTCCTCTCAGCGCCCCCTCACCGTCGTCCCCGTGCCCGGCCAGGGTGCCGAGGACGTGCTCATCGGCCATGACGGCACCGCCTACACCGGCACGGCGGACGGGTCGGTGTTCGCGGTGAGTCCTGATGGCAACGCGATCCGACGCATCGGCACGACCGGTGGGCGACCGCTCGGCCTCGAGTGGCTCCCCGAGGGACGCATCCTCATCTGTGACGCCCACCGCGGCCTGCTCACGATGCGGCTCGACGACGGCGCGGTCGAGACCCTGTGCGACTCGGTCGGTGGGCAGCGAATGAGGTTCTGCAACAACGCTGCTGTCACCAGTGACGGGACGATCTGGTTCACCGACAGCAGCACCAAGTGGGGCATCGAGGAGTGGAAGTCCGACCTCATCGAGGACACGCGGACCGGGCGGCTGCTCCGCCTCGACCCGGGCAGCTCCGAGCCCGAGGTCGTCATCGACGGGATGTGCTTCGCCAACGGGGTGGCCAAGGCGGCGGACGAGAGCTTCGTCGTCGCGGCCGAGACGGGCACGCGGGCGCTGCGCCGCCACTGGCGCACCGGCGAGCAGGCGGGCACGAGCGACACCTTCGTCGCCGACCTGCCGGCGCACCCGGACAACATCGCGCTCGGCTCGGACGGGCTCATCTGGGTCACCTACGCCAGCCCGACCGATCCGGCCCTGACCTTCCTCCAGACCAAGGCCAAGCCCTGGGTGAAGATGACGGTCCTGCGCGCACCCGAGGCGCTCAAGCCCCGGCCCAAGCGCACGGCGCGCGTCGCGGCATACGACCTGGCGGGGACGCTCGTCCACGACATCGCGTGCGACGCGTCTGCGTGGCACATGGCCACGGGCGTGCGCGAGCACGAGGGACGGGTCTGGCTGGGCAGCCTGGTCGAGCCCGCGCTCGCCTGGTTCTCGCTCTGACCTGATCCATTCGAGGTCCAGACGCGTGGATCACCCGGCGGTTTTACCTCGAATCGGGGGAGAGCGAGGGGAGCGGCAGCGAGGGGAGGAGGCCGGAGGAGAACTCGTGGGTCGTCCGGAAGCCCATCGCGGCATAGAGGCCGAGGCCGACGACGTTGTCCTCGTCCACCCCGAGCGTGACGACCTCATGTGCCCTCAAACCCGACTCGACGAGGGCCTGGGTGACCTGCCGCCCCAGACCCCGGCCGCGCTCGGACGCCGGGACGGTGATCCCCGCCAGGCGCGGCACGCCCGCGGGCGTGAGTGCGCTCATCCCCACCGCCAGCAGCCGACCCGACGCCGCATCCCGCGCGCCGACCCACACCTCACCCGGCGGCGACGGGGCCAACCAGCGCGAGGAGTAGTGCTCCTCGACGAAGGCGCGCGCCGCCTCCCGGGGCACCGAGGGATCGATCAGCACCCCCTCGGGCACCGGCCGAGGCACCAGCTCAGCGCCGGTGATGGCCATGGTCCGCCAGTCGCCGATCATCCGCGCGCCAGCGGCCTCAAGCACCGGCCGGTTCGCGCGCTCCAGGGTGAGGCCGCGCACGGCCTCGTACCCCGGCCGCTCCCGCCATGGACATGCCAGGAGCGCCCGCACGTCCTCCGTCGGGCCGAGCGCCACCGCGCCCGCCGCCCCGGTCTGGATCTCGCGCATCAGCAGCACGGCCGCACCCCATGACCACGCGGGCGCGATCAGCACCGGTCCGACCTCGAGCCGCACCAAGGGTGCCCCGCCCGTCGCCGCCAGCACAGCGGCATACGACTCCAGCTCGACCAGACGCACCGGGACCCAGCGATCAGACGATGGTGATCTGCGGCCCGAAGAGCGCCATCGCCGCGATCGCCCGCTCGTGGTTCTCAGGCGACGACCCCGCGCACGCCGACTCCACCACGTGCACCGTCGCGCCGGCATCGGCCGCCGGCAGGGCCGTCGCGATGACGCAGCAGTCGGTCGACACCCCGGCCAGGGCCAGCCGCGGCTGGTCGCCCACGATCGCCCGCAGGCCGGCGCCCCACTTGCCGAAGGTCGGCTCGGTCACGACGTGGCGCGCCGCCGAGCGCAACTCGGGGACGACGGCATACAAGGGGTCATCGTCCGGGACGAGCGCGAACGGCCAGTCCTCGTAGTACGGACCCCACGACCCGCCGAGCCCGGCGTCGGCGACGAACCGGGTGACCACCGTCCGCTCCGGCCCGAACGCCCGCGCCAGCTCCACGATCCGCGGCACCGTCTGCACCCACAGCGGCGAGCCCCACGGGGAGGTCTCCGGCGAGGCGAAGATCGCCTGCGGGTCGATGATGACCAGCCACTCGTCGTCGGCCGGCGTCACCCCTTCGTATGCCGTCCGCTCGCCTCCCGTGGTCACGCGCGGCCCTCCTGGCGGGCCACCTTCGCCTTCCGGGCGACGTAGGTGATGAGGAAGGACAGGACGAGGGCGAGGAGGACGCCGAGGTTGGCATAGGCGAAGTTGCCCTCCCAGTAGCCGTCGGCGGCGTTCCACGTCCCGAGGCCGAGCGGCTCGAGGAGGAAGCCCTGCCAGTTGTTCCAGGTGGCGTCGGCGGCGAAGTTGTTGACGACCAGGCCCCAGCCGAGGATCGAGGTCACGACCATGGTGCCGATCGAGGTCCAGTCCCACGCGCCGTAACGACCGCGCGCGTCGAAGAGGTCGTCGTCGTCGTAGTCACGCTTCCGCAGGGCGATGTCGGCGATCATGATCCCCGCCCACGAGGCGAGCGGCACCCCGAGGGTGATGAGGAAGGACTGGAAGGGGTTGAGGAAGTTCTTCGCGACGAAGACGACGTAGAAGGTGCCCAGGGTCAGGATGACGCCGTCGACGAGCGCGGCCATCGGGCGGGGGATCCTCACGCCCAGGGAGAGCAGCGTCAGGCCCGAGGAGTAGATGCCGAGGACGGCGCCGGAGACGAGGGAGAGGATCGCGGCGAGGAGGAAGGGCACGAGCACCCAGGTCGGGAGGAGCGTGGCCAGGGTGCCGATCGGGTCGGCCGCGATGCCCTCCTTGACCTTCTCGTCCGAGCCGGCGAGGGCCAGGCCGTAGCAGACGAGCAGGGCGGGGGCGATGGCGCCGCCGAGGGTGTTCCAGGCGACGATCGCCCCGCCGGAGGCGCTGCGGTGCTGGTAACGCGACCAGTCGGCGGCGATGTTGATCCAACCAAGGCCGAACCCGGTCATCACCATGACGAGCGCGCCGATCGTCGCGCCGAGGCTTCCGGCGGGGATCGAGGTGAGGGTGCCGAAGTCCACGTGGCTGAGCGTCATGAGGACGTAGAGGATCGTGATCGCGCCGGTGATCCACGTGAGCACCGACTGCATGCGCATGATGATGTGGTAGCCGGCGACCGAGGCGAGCACGATCATCGCGGCGACGACGACGGCGGCGATGACCTTCGTGGCCGTGCCGCCGCCCCAGCCGAGGCGTTCGAAGATCGTGGCCGTGGCGAGCACTGCCATGATCGCCAGGAAGGTCTCCCAGCCGATCGAGACCAGCCACGAGATGACGCCGGGAACCTTCTGGCCCTGCACGCCGAAGGCTGCCCGCGAGAGGATCATCGTCGGGGCGGATCCCCGCTTGCCCGCGATGGCGATGACGCCGCAGAGGGCGAAGGAGATGACGACGCCGATGATGGTGACGACGATCGCCTGCCAGAAGGAGATGCCGAAGCCGAGGACGAACGCGGCGTAGGAGATGCCGAAGACGGAGACGTTCGCCGCGAACCACGGCCAGAAGAGGTCACGAGGCCGCGCGGTCCGCTCGGACTCCTCGATGATCTCGATGCCGGTGGTCTCGACGCCGAGGCGTCGCACGTCTTGGGCCGAGGGATGGGCAGTGCTCATGGCGTGAGCATGTCAGATCCCGGGCGCGCAATGTGCGCACCGACGTCCGAGGGTCTCAGGAGTGGGGGGCTGCCCGTCAGGGTCGCCCGGTGGCCCACTGTTCGTAGTCGTCGTCCTCGTCCCAGTCCGTGCGACGGGCCGTGGACCCGTTGCTCGTCGTGGAACTGTGCAGTTCTCGCTCAAGCGCTGACAGGTCGGTGTCCGGGCTGTAGTACTTCAGCTCGCGAGCGACCTTCGTCTGCTTGGCCTTGGCTCGGCCGCGCCCCATGGCGTGACCCCCTCGGGAACTCAGCCGGAGGCGCATCGTGAACATCGAGGACGACCGTCGAGAACGGGGCCGCCTCGACTCCACGGAGCGGCCCCGGGAATCGTGTTTGTCGTGAGGTCAACACTACATGCGTTGGGCAAATCGGGAAGGTGGACCTCACCTGCCGAGCGGATTCATCCGGCGAGCCCGGCGATGAGGTTGATCGTTGCGGCCACCGCGACGGTCCCGAACAGGTAGGACAGCCACGCGTGGCCCAGGGCGATCCGCCGGACGCGCGTGGTCTTCAGGTCGGTGTCCGAGATCGCGAAGCTCACCCCGACGGCGAAGGCTGTGTACAGGAAGTCGCCGTAGGCCGGCTGCTCGTCCATGTGGTAATCGATGCAGTCCTCCTCCGCGTTGTGCCAGTGCCGGGCGTAGCGCAAGCCGTACATCGTGTGGATGAGCAACCAGCCGGAGAGCACCGCGCCGAGCGTGATGAGTGCCTCGACCGCCTTGGCCGAGTCCGACGTTCCCTTGGCGAGGAGCATCATGCCGACGCCGGCCAGGCTCGCGAGGGCGCCGGCGAGGACGACGAGGTCAGTGATCGAGCGGCCGGGGTCGAGCCCTTCGACATAGTCCTTGGTCTCGGCCGGCGTGGCCCGCATGATCCGCACGATGAGGGGGAGGGTGAACGCGAGGGCGGAGACGATGAAGCCCACGAGGATGCTGCCGATGCTCCCCGAGTCCTTCGGGACGGGGACGAGCAGGGCGACGACCGTGCCGATCACGACGGCGATGCCCAGGCGCACCAGCTTGTGCCGGTCGTGGTGGCGCCGCGGTGAGCTGCCTTGCGTGCTGCTCTGGGTCTGGGACTGCTCGGAATTCTGCTCGGCCACAACCGGAGCGTAGGCCCGGCATCTGGGGGAGGATGCTCCCATGACCCTGAGAATCGGCTGGAAAGCGTCGGCGGAGCAGTTCGCGCCAGGTGAGCTCGCGGCATACGCGGTCCTGGCCGAGGAGCTGGGACTGGACTCGGTGACGATCAGCGACCACTTCCAGCCCTGGCGTCTCAACGGCGGGCACGCGCCCAATGCGCTTGCGTGGCTGGGGTTCGTCGCGGCGCGCACCGAGCGGGTCATCCTGGGAACGAGCGTGCTCACGCCGACCTTCCGCTACAACCCCGCGGTGGTGGCGCAGGAGTTCGCCACCCTCGCGTGCCTGGCACCGGGACGGGTGTTCCTCGGGGTCGGCAGCGGTGAGGCCCTCAACGAGGTCGCCGTCGGGTCGGTGGAGGGGGAGTGGCCGGAGTTCAAGGAGCGCTTCGGGCGGCTGCGGGAGGCGGTGCAGCTGATGCGGGCGCTGTGGACCGAGGAGTCCGTGAGCTTCGAGGGCGAGTACTACCGCACCGTCGACGCCCGGATCTTCGACCGCCCGGAGGAGCCGGTGCCGGTCTTCGTCGCGGCCGGCGGTCCGATGGTGGCGAGGTATGCCGGGCGGGTCGCCGATGGCTTCATCTGCACCTCGGGCAAGGGGCGTGAGCTGTATGCCGATCAGCTCATTCCCGCGGTCGCCGAGGGTCGCGAGAAGGCGGGCCGCGCGGGGGAGCCGATCGAGCGGATGATCGAGATCAAGGTGTCCTGGGACCCCGATGCCGCGCTGGCGCTGGAGAACACCCGCTTCTGGGCGCCGCTGTCCCTGACCGCTGAGCAGAAGCACTCGATCCATTCGCCGGCCCAGATGGAGGAGGCGGCGGACGCGCTGCCGATCGAGCAGGTGGCCAAGAGGTGGATCGTGGCGTCACGGCCCGAGGACGTGGTGGAGGCGGTGCGCTTCTACACGGATCTGGGGTTCGACCACCTCGTGCTGCACGGTCCGGGGCACGACCAGGAGCGCTTCCTGCGGACTCTGTCCGAGCAGGTGCTGCCGGGTCTGCGGGAGCTCGTCCCGGCCGCCTGAGACAGTCGAAAGTAGACCAAGAGCCGTCTCGAACGTGTCGAGACGGCTCTTGGTCTACTTTCGACTGTCTGGGAGGCCCCGGGCGGGGCGCTGGTCAGGCCTGCTTGATGGCGCTGATGTCCAGGACGAGCTTGATCTTCTTGGAGACGAGCACGCCACCGGTCTCGAGGGCGGCGTTCCAGGTCAGGCCCCAGTCCTCGCGCTCGACCTCGGTCTCCGCCGAGAAGCCGATGCGGGCGTTGCCGAAGGGGTCGGTCGCGGAGCCGTTGAACTCGGCCTCGAGCTCGACGCTCTTGGTGATGCCCTTGATGGTCAGGTCGCCGACGAGCACGAACTCGTCGCCCTTGACGTCCTTGACGCCGGTGGAGACGAAGGTGATCTCCGGGTTCTTCTCTGCGTCGAAGAAGTCGGCCGACTTCAGGTGGCCGTCGCGGTCGGCGTTGCCGGTGTCGACCGAGTCGACCTTCATCGTCGCGGTGGCGCTGGAGGCGGCGAAGTCGTCGGCCACGGTGATCGTGCCGGTGACGTCGCGGAACCAGCCGCGGACCTTGGTGACCATCGCGTGGCGGGCGACGAAGCCGACCTCGGAGTGCGACGGGTCGATGGTGTAGGTGCCGGAGGTGATCGAGATGCTCATGGGGATGTCCTTTGCGTGGCTGGGTCGTGCGCTGTCGATGGGACAACCTAATAGAACGTTCAACTATTCCGCAAGGGGAGAACTTTCTCTACCCCCTGTCCCGCCGCTCCTGCCGAGTAGGTTGGCGGGCATGCGCACCGGAGCGGGTCCCCTGGCAGGTCTACGCGTGGTCGAGCTTGCCGGGATCGGGCCGGCGCCGTATGCCGCACTCCTCCTCGCCGAGCTCGGGGCCGATGTCGTCCGCGTCGACCGACCCGGCTCCGAGGTCCCGCTCGGCCTGGCCGGACTGGACCGCTCCCGACCCAGCGTGGCGGTCGACCTCAAGCACTCCAGCGGCGCGGAGGTCGTCCGCCGCCTCGCCGACGAGGCCGACGTCTTCATCGAGGGGCTGCGACCGGGGGTGACCGAGCGGCTCGGGCTCGGCCCCGACGACCTGCTCGCCCGGAACCCGCGACTCGTCTACGGCCGGATGACCGGCTGGGGCCAGGCCGGTCCCTGGGCGCAGCGTGCCGGCCACGACCTCACCTATGCCGCGATCAGCGGCGCCCTCCACCTGTGCGGTCCCGCCGACCGGCCGGTGCCGCCCGTCAACGTCCTCGCCGACTTCGGCGGGGGATCGCTCTTCCTCGTCGTGGGGGTCCTCGCGGCCCTGCCGTCCCGCACTGCCACCGGCGGTGGCCAGGTCGTCGACGCGGCGATGGTCGACGGCGCCGCCTCCCTCGTCACGATGATCCATGCCCTGGCGAACATGGGGCTCTGGCAGGACCGGCGGGAGGCCAACCTCCTCGACGGTGGCGCGCCCTTCTACGCCACCTATGCCTGTGCCGACGACCGGTTCGTCGCCGTCGGCGCCCTCGAGCCGGCCTTCCACGCCGAGTTCGTGCGGCTGCTCGAGGTCGACCTCGAGGGCGAGCAGTACGACGTGGCCGCCTGGCCGGCCCATCGCGAGGCCATCGCTGCCCGGTTCCGCACCCGCACCCGCGACGAGTGGGCCGACCACTTCGAGGACAGTGACGCCTGCGTCGCCCCGGTCCTCACCCTCGCCGAGGCGCCTCGCCACCCGCACCTGAGCGCCCGGGGCACCTTCGTCGACACGGCCCAGGGGCCGGTGCCGCGGATCGCGCCCCGCTTCTCGGCCACCCCCACTGTCGATCCCACGCCCGCCCGCGCGCCGGGAGCCGACACGAAGGCGGTGCTGGGCGCCGCCGGATTCTCGGACACCGAGATCGAGGAGCTGATCGCCGCCGGCGCCGTGCGCCAGGGCTGAGCCCACTCCTCACGGAGGCTGTGCCCCGAGCCCAAGGGAGCATAGGGTGCCTCTCACGTCGAACCACCGAGCACGAAGGCCTTCCGATGACGCTCCCGCGCCTGTCCCCCGAGGACCGCGCCCTCCTGCGCAGCGATCGTGACCCGCGCTCGCGCCCCACGATCGGCCAGTTCGCCGTCCTCGCCGGCTCCCCCGACTGGGAGCTGCTGCGGGAGCGGATCGACCGCGCCAGCCGGGTGCGGCGTGCTCTGCGGGAGCGGGCCGTGGAGCCGACACTCGCCACGACCGAGCCCCGGTGGGTCGTCGACCCCGACTTCGACCTCGATCGCCACGTGCGCCGGATCGCCCTCCCCGCGCCCGGCACGCGTGAGCAGCTGACCACCCTCGTCGAGCAGCTGCTCGCGACCCCCTTCGACCCGGCGGCACCGTTGTGGACGCTGACCTGCGTCGACGGGGTGGAGGGCGGGGCCGCCGTCATCGCGGTGGCCAGCCCGCTCGTGCGTGACCAGGGCGGACCGGTCGACCTGCTGGCCCTGGCGTTCGACGGTGGCAGTGACGGCACCCCGATGCCGGCCCAACCCGTGCCGACCGACCTCGAGCCGACGGACCTCGCGCGCGCTGGGGTCAGGGAGCTGCCCTGGCGCGCCGTCGGACTGGCCCTTGGCGGGGTCAACCAGGCCGCCGGCCTCGCCGTGCAGGCGGCGACCCACCCGCGCGGCGTGATCGACCAGGCGCTGTTGCTCATGAGCCCGCCCGCGCCGCCTCGCGGGTCCGCGCTCATCGCCGGCCGCGGCACGACGCGGCGGCTGGTGCTGCGCTCGGTGCCCGTGGCTCGCGTCCTGTCGGCTCCGGCGCACCGCGGGGTCGATCGGGTGCACCTGGCGGCCGTGCGTGCCGCCCTGCTCCGCTACCACGAGGAGCTCGGCCTGCCCCAGGGGGCGCTGCAGATCACCGAGGCCAGTCACCCGGCGGCGATGCGTCGCGCACTGGCGCCCGAGTCGGACCCGATCGACACCTACGGGCGGCTGCTCCCGCTCATGCCCGCGGGCATCGTCGACGCTGTCGTGCGTCCCTCCCGTGGCGTCGACATCGCGGTCGCGGCGATCCGCGTCGAGCGGCCCGGAGCGCTGGGGTCGGCCACCGTCACGCAGCGGTATGCCGTGGGCCCGGTTCCCGGCAATGCCGTCACGTCCGTGGCACTCACCGACGGCGACGTGATGACCATCGCCCTGCGCTACGACACCGAGGCGATCAAGGATCCGGGCCTGCTGGAGCGGTGCCTCGACCAGGCCCTCGAGGACACCCTCGGCCCGGCCACCGCCGCGCCGACGCCGGCCACCTCTGCGAAGCGCGCTCCGGCCAGGGCTGCGGCGAAGCGCGCTTCCGCGACCCAGTCACCGGACAAGCGCGCGGCCACGAAGGCCTCGGCCCGATCGGTCCGCACGCGGAAGGCGGGGGCATGAGCAGGCCACGCACCCCGGGCTCGGTGGCCGAGGTCCTCGCCGCACCCGAGGGTCCCCACATCGCGGCCTTCTTCGACCTCGACGGCACGCTCGTGGCCGGTTTCACCGCCCTCGTCCACTCCAAGCACCGGCTCCGCTCGCGGGAGGTCCGGGCCGCCGAGGCCCTGCGCCTGGTGGCGACGGCGATCGACTTCCAGATCGGGCGCACCGGCTTCGACCAGCTCATCACGGACAGCGCGAAGGCCCTCCGCGGACAGCGTGAGGTCGACCTCGACGCGGTGGGCGAGAAGATCTTCCGGGCCGACATCGCCGACCTGCTCTATCCCGAGACCCGCGCCCTCGTCCGGGCCCACCAGGCCCGTGGCCACACCGTGGTCCTCTGCAGCTCGGCGACGTCGATGCAGGTCGAGCCGGTCGCGCGCTACCTCGGGGTCGACGAGGTGGTCTGCAACCGCTACGTCACCGACGAGGAAGGACTCCTCACCGGTGAGGTGGTCGCCCCGATCATCTGGGGCGAGGGCAAGGCGACGGCCGCCCAGCGGTATGCCGCGGAGCACGACCTCGACCTCGGCGCGGCCTGGTTCTACGCCGACGGTGACGAGGACGTCGCCCTCATGCACATGGTGGGCAACCCGCGCCCGACCAACCCCGGACCGCACCTGACCAAGGTGGCCGAACGGCGCGGCTGGCCGATCTCGCGCTATGGCAGCCGCGGCGGTTCCGGACTGGCGAACCTGGCCCGCACGGCCGCCGGGCTGGCCACGCTGGGCCCGATCACGGCATACGGCACGGCCAAGGCTCTCCTCGCGCGCGACAAGCGGGAGGGGCTCAACGTCCTCACCTCGACCTGGCCCGAGATGTTCCTGAGGGCCTACGGCGTGACCCTCGACGTCGTCGGCGCGGCCAACGCGGAGGCGCAGCGGCCGGCGGTCTTCATCTTCAACCACCGCAACCAGTTCGACGCCTTCATGGTGGCGGCGGTCGTGCGGGACAACTTCACCGCGGTCGCCAAGCGGGAGCTGCTGACCAACCCGCTCTTCGGGACGTTCGGGCGCCTGATGGACATGGCCTTCATCGACCGGGCCGACAGCGCCAAGGCGATCGAGACGATGAACGAGGTCAGGGACCTTGCGGCACAGGGCCTTTCGATCATCGTGGCGCCCGAGGGGACGCGGCTGGACACGCACGAGGTGGGGCCCTTCAAGAAGGGCGCCTTCGTGATGGCGATGTCGGCCGGGCTGCCGGTCGTGCCGGTCGTCATCCGCAATGCCGACGACGTGGCCGGCCGGGACTCCCTGACCGGGCACGCCGGCGTCGTCGACGTCGCCGTGCTGCCGCCGGTCGACGTCTCGGGCTGGGACCACAAGACCCTGGGCGCCCACATCGCGGATGTGCGCGAGATGTTCCTCGACGTGCTGGCGGACTGGCCCGACAATGACGACGACCCGCGCCTGACCCCCAAGGAGTGAACGATGACCACCCACGACGACGTGGTGGTGCTCGCGGCGACCCGCACGCCGGTCGAGGAGTCCCTCGTCCGTGACTGGGTCCGTCGTGAGGTCGAGCCGCACCATGGCACGGTCCGGGTCCTCACCCTGCCCGCGATCGCGGCGCCCCCCAGGGAGTTCACCGAGCTGGGCGCCTCGTTGACCGACGAGGACACCCTGCTCGTCCCGGCGCACGTCGTCTGGCGGCCGGGGGAGAAGGACGGGCACCGACGGGTCTCCCTGACCGACCTGGTCCGCGGACGCAATCCGTACCAACCGCCGGCCCGGTCCCAGCGGGCCATCGCCGATGCCGACCCCGATCGTGCGCCGGTGCTCTCGAGCGTGCCGGCCACGGTCGGTTTCCTCCGGTTGCGGTATGCCGAGACCCACCAGGGTGCCCAGCCCTCCGACGAGGAGCTCGGTCGCTTCGTCGCGCGGCGGGCTCGGCTGGGCCTCGAGCGAGCCGACCGCGTCGTCCTCGGGCCGCAGTTCCGGTCCCCGGGATTCCTCACCGAGGAGATCATGCAGTCGGCACGGTTCCGGTCGGGGCTGCACGCCCTCGCCCAGCGAGTCGGCGTCGACACGGCCAACGAGGCCAAGGCCGAGGAGATCCTCGACGAGCTCGCGACCGGGTGGGGACGGCTCTTCGTCGACCTCGTGCCGCGGATCCAGCGGATGGTCTTCCAGCGCGGCTTCGACCCGGAGATCGACGTCGTCCCGGCCGAGCTCGACCGGCTGCGGGCGACGGTCGCCGCGACGCCGGTGATCTTCCTGTGGTCCCACCGCTCCAACCTCGACACCCCCGTCCTCAACGTCGCCCTCCACGAGAACGGCTTGCCGCTGCCGCACCTGTTCGCCGGCATCAACATGGCCTTCGGGCCGCTCGGGGTGGTGCTCCGGCGCAGCGGGACGATCTTCATCCGCCGCTCCTTCGGCGGGGACGAGCTCTACAAGTACGTCCTCAAGGAGTTCGTCGGCTACCTCACCGAGAAGCGGTTCAACCTGTCCTGGTCGATCGAGGGCACGCGCTCGAGGACCGGCAAGATGCTGCCCCCCAAGCTCGGGCTGCTCGGCTACACCGCCGAGGCCTACCTCTCCGGCCGCGCCGACGATGTCTCGCTCCAGCCGGTGTCGATCACCTTCGACCAGCTCCACGAGATCGGCGAGTACGCCAACTACGCGCGAGGTGGACGCAAGGCGGCCGAGGGGATGTCCTGGCTGCTCGGCTTCATCAAGGCACAAGGGCAGCGCAACTTCGGCAAGATCTACGTCCGCTTCCCCGAGCCGGTGTCGATGCGAGCGGCCCTCGGGGCACCCGGCGGCGCGACGACCACCGACGCCGATGCCCGCAAGCTGGCCCTGCAGAAGACCGCCTTCGAAGTGGCCTGGCGGATCAACGAGGCGACGCCGGTCACGCCGGTCGCGCTCGTGACGACCGTCCTGCTGGGCACCAAGGGGATGGCGATGACGACCAGCCAGGTGCACACCGCGCTGGCCGGCGTCATGGGCTACCTCGACCGGCGCAATGTCCCGGTGGCGGACTCGGTGCGTGGCCTGAGCCAGATGTCGGAGGTCGAGTCCACGCTCGAGGCGCTCTCGGGTGAGGGGGGCGTCGTGACCCGCGTCGAGGGCGCCCGTGACGTGGTCTGGCGGATCACGACCGAGGACCAGCTGGCGGCGACCTTCTACCGCAACTCGATCATCCACGTCTTCCTCGTCAGCGCCCTCTGCGAGGTCGGCCTCGTCCTGGCGGCGCACTCCGCCGACGTCGTCGGGCGTGCCGAGGCCTTCTGGGGGCACGTGCTCGAGCTGCGGGACCTGCTCAAGTTCGAGTTCTACTTCAAGGACCGCGCCGAGTTCCGCACCCAGATGGAGGCCGAGGTCGCCCGCTCGGGAGCGGACTGGGAGGAGAAGCTGAGCGCCGAGCCGGTCGACCTCGCCGGGCTGCTCACCCAGCGCGCGCCCCTGACGGCGTCCTTCATGATCCGCCCGTTCATCGAGGCCTACCTGATCGTCGCCGACGTCGTGCTGCGCACCGAGGGGGAGGTGGACCGCCCGGCCGCCGTCAAGGAGGCGCTGGCCCTGGGCGAGCAGTTCCTGGCCCAGCGGCGCATCGACACGGCCGAGCCGGTCTCGGCCCTGCTCTTCGAGACCGGCCTGAAGGTCATGGACAACTGGGGCCTCCTCATCGACATCCCCGAGCGCGAGGACCACGTGCGTGCGTTCATCGAGCGCCTCGAGGACATCCAGGACGCCATCGGCGAGATCGAGCGGCTCACCTTCGACCTCTTCGCCCACGACCGGCGGCGCCGCCATGGCACGGCCGGCCCTGCGTGACCCGTTACGCCGCGGGACTGCAAGAGTGAGGCCATGACCGAGCAGCCGACCGCGACCTCACGCCCGTCCGACGATGCGTCCACGGTGCGCGTGAGAGTCGACGGACCGGTCGCCACGATCACGCTCAACGCCCCGGAGCGCCTCAACGCCCTCGACGTGCCGATGCTGCGCGACCTTCTCGAGTCGGTGCAGCGCCTGGATGCGGATCCGAGGGTGCGGGTCATCGGGCTCGCCGGGTCCGGTCGCGGGTTCTGCTCGGGCGCCGACATCGGCACCGGAGACCTCGCGGATGCCGGCCTGGACGGGACTCTCTACGCGCTGGGGGACCTGGCCCGGGCGATGATCGCCTCCGACACCCCGCTGGTCGCCCTCGTCCATGGCGTGGCGGCCGGAGCCGGGCTCTCGATCGCCCTGGCCTGCGACTACGTCCTGGCCAGCGACCGGGCATCCTTCGTGCTGGCGTTCGCACGCATCGGCCTCATGCCCGACGGGGGCGCGACCGCGCTCGTGGCGGCCAACATCGGCCGGGCCCGCGCGATGCGCATGGCCCTAACCGGCGAGAAGGTCGATGCCACGACCGCCGAGCGCTGGGGGCTGGTCTCCGAGCTGGTCGCCCACAAGGACTTCGACGCCCGGGCTGCGGCCCTGCTCGAGGAGCTGGCCGGCCGTGGGCCGCTCTCGGCGGCCGCCACCCGACAGGCGATCAATGCGGCCACGCTCGACCTGGACGGCGCCCTGACCCGCGAGGAGGTCGGTCAGTCGCGGCTGCTCGGCACCTCCGACTTCGCCGAGGGCGTGACCGCCTTCCGCGAGAAGCGGAGCGCCCGGTTCAGCGGTGCCTGACCTGCTGCTCCCCTACGCGCTACCGGGCAGGAGGTGCTGTGATCGCAGCACCTCCTGCCCGGTAGGTTGCAGTGGGGGGAAGGGCCGGCAGGGCCAGGTTGTCGACCACGGCGCGCCCCGCGACGGGGGCGTTTGGGCGAGTTCGGAGGATCTGCACGACGGTCCTCCTAGGCTGACCCTGTGACTGCTGCCCTCCCCGCCCACGTCTGGCGCCATGACGCCGTGCCGATCGAGGCACTCCTGGCCGCCAAGGAGCGGGGCGGCCATCGCGTCAGCGTCGTCATCCCGGCTCGCGACGAGGAGGACTCGGTCGGCGCCGTCGTCGCCGCCGTGCGGGCGGCCTGGGTCGACCAGGTCGGGCTCGTCGACGAGCTCGTCGTGATCGACTCGGACTCGGTGGATGCCACCGCCGAGCGTGCCGCCGACGCGGGCGCCACCGTGTGCGCGGCTTCCTCCGTCCGTGACGACCTGGGCCCTGCGCAGGGCAAGGGCGAGGCGTTGTGGAAGGCCCTGCACGTCACCACCGGGGACCTGCTCCTCTTCCTCGACGCCGACCTCGTCGACTGGGGTCCGCACTTCGTGCCCGGCCTGCTCGCGCCGCTCCTGACGCGTCCGGACGTGCAGCTGGTGAAGGCGGTCTACCACCGGCCCCACCTCGATGCGGAGGGCAACGAGGTCGAAGCGGGAGGCCGCGTGACCGAGCTCGTGGCCCGACCCATCCTCGCGCTCCACTTCCCCGAGCTGGCGCACGTCGTGCAGCCGCTCTCCGGGGAGTGGGCGATCCGGCGGGTCGCCTTCGAGCGGATGTCGGTGCCGGTCGGCTACGGCGTGGAGATCGCCGCCCTCGTCGACACCTGTGCCGTCCACGGCCCGGACGCGATCGCCCAGGTCGACCTCGGCCGCCGCACCCACCGCCACCACCGCCATGACACCCTCGGGCCGATGGCCGTCCAGGTCCTCGCCGCCGTGGAACGGCGCCTGGGCGAGCGCACCGACGGCGACGCGGTGGTCATCCCGTTGCGCCAGTTCGCTCCCGTCAGCGGCGGCTTCGAGGAAGCCGTGCGCCACGTCGACGTCGCCGAGCGACCACCGGCCGTGGACATCCGCGGCTACCGATCGGCCAGCTTCGTGCCGGACTGGCTCGACGAGGACGACCGGGGTTGGCGCCGGTGAGGTTCCGGTTGGGGAGTCGGGAGTATGCCGGTGACGCGCGCCTCGTCATGGCGATCGTCAACCGCACGACGGACTCCTTCTACGACCGCGGCCTCACCTGGGAGGACACGGCGGCCTATGCCCGTGTCCGGCAGGTCGTCGCCGAGGGGGCCGACCTCGTCGACATCGGCGGGATCAAGGCCGCTCCCGGCGCCGAGGTGCCGGTCGAGGAGGAACTGCGGCGGGTCGTGCCCTTCGTCGAGGGTCTCCGCGCGGAGTTCCCCGACCTGACCATCTCCGTCGACACCTATCGGGCCGTCGTCGCCGATGCCGTGCTCGCCGCCGGCGCCGACGTCATCAACGACGCCTGGGGTGGCTGGGACCCGGAGGTGCCGGCCGTGGTCGCTGCGCATGGCGCGGGTCTGGTCCTGACCCACACCGGTGGACAGGTGGTGCGCACCCGTCCGCACCGGGTCGAGTACGACGACGTCCTGGCCTCGGTCGTCGACTCGTTGACGTCGCAGGCCGAGGGCGCCCTGGCCGTCGGCGTCTCCCGCGAGCGGATCGTCATCGACCCGGCTCATGACTTCGGCAAGAACACGCGGCACTCCCTCGAGTGCACGCGCCGCCTCGGCGAACTGGTCGCGCTCGGGTGGCCGGTGCTCGTGTCGCTGTCCAACAAGGACTTCGTCGGTGAGTCCCTCGGCCGCGATGTCGGTGAACGGGTGCCGGGCACCCTGGCCACGACCGCCATCTCGGCCTGGTTGGGTGCGCATGTCTACCGCGTCCACGAGGTGCGTGAGACGCGCGACGTCCTCGACATGGTCTCGGTCATCAGCGGCGACCTGGCGCCGATGCGCACGACGCGGGGCCTGGCGTGATCGCGGCGCTCGCGGTGGTGCCGGCGACCCCCTTGCTCCTCGCGGAGAACGTCGGTCGCGTCGACCCGGTGCCAGAACTGCGGTCCGCGGCACGGGCAGCGGTCGGATCGGTGGCCGCACAGGCTGATCGGCTTGTCGTCATCACCGCCTCGGACGTCGACCCGCGGCACTCGCGCCCGCCGTTGGGCGCCCGCGTCGCGCGTGAGCTGCTGCCCCGGGAGGCGGATGAGGTCGTCGTCGTCCCGTGGGACGCGCCGGTGGACGTATGCCGTGGGCTGGGCTCGGAGGTGGCCGCCGCCGCGCTCGACCCGGCCGCACGCACCGCGCTCGTCGTCGTGGCCGATGGCTGCGCCACGCGCACCGAGAAGGCGCCCGGCCACCTCGACCCCAGGGCCGTGCAGGTGGATGCGGACTGGCTGCTGGCGCTCGGCTGCGACGAATCACGCGGTGACCTGCGCGCGGAGTCACCGGCGCCCATGCGGGCGTGGACCGGCGAGGAGCTCGGGCCCGCGACGCCGATCGACCCACGGGCCCTGCTCGCCCTCGACCCGGGGCTCGCCGGTGAGCTCCTCTTTCACGGGCGCGCGACCCTGCAGGTGCTCGCGGGCGCCCTGGCCGAGGACGACGGTTCGGCGACCGCGAGGGGTGCGCTCACGGCATACGAGGTGATGGTGGGGGACCCGTTCGGCGTGCGGTACGTCGTCCTGGCGGCCCACTGACGGGTCAGTCGACGGCGACGCCGTGGGTGGCCGGGTCCGCCACCGCGTCCGAGTCGTGCAGGTCGATGGCCACCAGGGGGCTGTGCCAGTCCGACTGGTCGCCGGGGAAGACGGCGCGGGACAGCCCCGCACCGGCGAGCAGCTTGGCGCAGGTCGGGCAGGGCTGGCAGGTGACATAGGCGGTGCAACCGCGCAGGTCGCGGCGGGCGTAGAGCAGGGCGTTGGCCTCGGCGTGGACGCTGATGCAGCGCCCGGGCCCGGAGTCGTAGGCACTGAACTCCTTGACCTCCTCGTAGGAGAGGAGGCCACGGGGGCAGGCGCCCTCGAGGCAGCCGGGGTGTCCGCTGGGGGCGCCGGTGTAGCCGGTCCCGACGATGCGGTGTCCCTCGTCGACGAGGACGGCCCCGACCTGGCGGCGGCGGCAGTCACTGCGTTGGGCCACGGCCCGCGCGATGTCCACGAAGTAGTGGTCCCAGTCGGGGCGGGTGGCCTCAGCAGGGCACGTGGGCGTGCTCACGTTTTGATTGTGTCTAGGTAACTACCCACTGTGGAGGCGTGGCTCACGGGACGGCTGTGCTTGTAGGAGTTGGGGGCGGGCTCGGTGTGGTGGTCGCGGTCGGACTGGTGGTGGGCGTTGGACTCTGCGTGAACGATGCCGAGGGGATCGGTGTGGTTGGAGGGGAACTCGAGGCTGCTGGCGTGCTCGGGGCCGGGCTGGGGGCGCTCGGGCTCGCGGCCGAAGAGGAGCTGGTGGGCGTGGCCGAAGCACTGACCGATGGCGAAGTCGAGGCCGACGGCGATGACGTCGCCGTCATCACGACCGGGACGGTGGTGATGCCCTTGGAGGGCATCCCGTCGAGGAAGGGCATCGGGTCGGTGTGCGCCCCGTTGAGCGTCACTTCGAAGTGCAGGTGACATCCCGTTGAGTTTCCAGTAGATCCGACCCGTCCGATCGGGTCCCCGGCCTTGATGGCCTGGCCGGGACGGACGCCGATGACCGACAGATGGTTGTATGTCGTGCCGAGGCGGACACCGTCGACGACGCCGTGGTCGAGGGCGATGCGCAGGCCGTAGCCCGAGACCACCCCGGTGCTGGTCACCGTGCCGCCCTTGGCCGCGACGACCGGGGTCCCGCAGGGCGCCCCGAAGTCGGTGCCGGCGTGGAGGCGCCAGTCCCCTCCTATCGGGTGGATCCGGAACCCGAAGTTGGATGTCACGGCGGCATTGACCGGGTACAGCATGCTCTTGCCGGCTGTGGGTGGCGTGGACACGACGATCGCTTGGTCGAGGGTCACGTCGTTCTCGGCGGTGACGTCGGTGACGGACACAGTTGTCACCACGGGGGAGGCTGTGGCTGTCGAGGTGCGGTAAAGACGCTGGAGCAAACTGACCTCGGCGACGGTGGCCACGCGAGTGTGTCCAGTGGCGACCATGGTCGTGGCCGAAGGTGTGGTGTCCTGGATCTCGATGGCTGCGCCCACCCCGGTCGCCAGACTGGTCACGAGTACCAAGCCGATGGTGGAACTGGCACCCTTACGTGCGATGACGGCTCTGAACCAGCCCCCCCGGCTGTGTGACGACATGCCGCGACTCTACGAGCCCGCCGTTGTGAAGGCCATGAGAGTTCATGGTCATTTCCGACCATCCGACGCACCGCTGGCCACATTCGTCACAGGGGCATCACTGGCCTCGCAAGCAGGCCCCGTACAGCGCAAGACCGCAGTCCGACGTGATCGGTGCTGCGGTCTCGGGAGTGGTGGCCAGGGACGGGGTCGAACCGTCGACCTTCCGATTTTCAGTCGGACGCTCGTACCAACTGAGCTACCTGGCCGTGCGCGAGTGGCGCCCGAGCAGCGTACCCGAGCCCCACGGCATACCTCAAAACGGGGTCACGCGAGGCGATGGCGGGGGTGGGTACCGGCCCAGGCGACGTAGGCCGCCTCCGCGACGGGAAGGGTCGGGAAGAGCATCTCCTCACCGATGAGGTCGACGACGCCGGCGCGACGCAGGGGTTCGTAGAGGTCGCGCTTGAGGCGGACCAGGCCCAGCAGGATGCCCTGCGCGGCGAGGTCGCCCTGGAGCTCGCGCAGCCCGTCGGCGGCGGTGATGTCGACCTCGGTGTTCGCCTCGACGTTGAGGAGGAACCACCGCGGCGGGTCCTCGGGGTAGGCCGCCGTCTCCTTGTCGACGACGCGCTGCACGCGGCGGCGCAGCTCGCCGACGTTGGCGAAGAAGAGCGGGGCCTCGAAGCGGTAGATCACCAGCCCGGGCAGGGTCTCGGCGTTGGGGTAGTCCTCGACGTCGTGCATGCCGGCCAGTCCGGGGACGCGGCCGAGCACGGCGTCGTGGGGACGGGCCAGGCGCACGCCCATCTCCAGCAGCGAGAGGGCGATGGCCAGCCCGACGCCGGCGAGGATGCCGTAGAACACGGTCCCGAAGAGGGTGATGACCGCGAGCGCGAACTCCCGGCGGCGGAAGCGCCAGAGCCGCTTGAACTCCCCGAGCTGGACCAGCTTGCTGGCGGCGTAGAGCACGACGGCACCGAGCGCAGCCTGCGGCATCCACTCGAGCACTGGCCCGGCCACGACGAGCACGAGGACGACGACCGCCGAGGCGACGAGGGAGTAGACCTGGGTCCGGGCACCGCTGGCCAGCGCGAGGGCGGTCCGGGAGCCCGAGGAGGACATCGGGTAGCCGCCGATGAGGCCGGCGACGACGTGGACCCCACCGAGCGCGACGAGCTCGGACTGCGGGTCGACCTCGGCCTCCGAGGGCCGCTCACCGGGCAGGGCGGGCGCGGGGAAGCCGCGCGCGATGAGCATGTTGTCGCTGTAGGCCATGACGGCGACGCCGAGCCCGACGACGAGCAGGGCCTTGAGCTCGCCGATGCTGATGAGGGGGATCGAAGGCGTCGGTATGCCGGCGGGCACGTCGCCGACGACCTTCACCCCGAGCTGTCCCCACCCGAAGGTCGCGAAGCCGATCATCGCGGCGGCCACCCCGATGAGGACGGCGGGCCACCGTGGGCGCAGCCAGTGCAGGACGATGATGACGGCGAAGGTGCCCAGCGCCACCCAGAGGGTGGCCAGGTGCGTGGTCTCGACCTGCCGGGCGAAGTCCTCCATCTGCTCGATGAGGGTGTCGCCGCTGATCTCGGTGCGGGTGAGCTTGCCGAGCTGGCTGACCACCATGAGGACGGCGGCCCCGGCGAGGTAGCCGACGAGGAGGGGCTGGGAGAGCAGGTCGGCGATGACGCCCAGGCGGAAGACCCGGGCGGCCAGGCACCAGAATCCGACGATCAGGCTCAGGGCGGCGGCGAGCGTGGCGATCTTGGCCGGGTCGGTGTGGCCGGCGGCGTCGCGGGCCAGTGGCGCGATGGCCAGGCCGGCGAGGAGGGCGATCGTCGACTCGGGGCCGACGGAGAGGACGCGTGAGCCGCCCATGACGGCGTAGACGAGCATGGCGACGAGGGCGGTCCACAGGCCGGTGACGGGGGGCACGCCCACGATCGCGGAGTACGCCATGACCTGCGGCACGAGGTAGGAGGCGACGGCGAGCCCCGCGAGGGCGTCGCGGCGCAGCCAGCGGCGCTCGAACCGGGTAAGAAGGAAGGTCAGGCCCGGGGTGGCGGCCTGGAAGGCCTTGAGGGCCCAGCTCTCGCTCTTGCGGTGCAGCTCGTAGTCGATGGCCGAGTGGCGGGCGAGCGCGCTGTCGTCCCCGGAGAGGTCGGGGACGGAGAGGGAGAAGTCGGGGCTGCCGTACTGGGGTGCGCGGGACCCGTCGGCGTAGGTCCGCCGCTCCTCTGGGTCCTCTGTGACCACTGTCGTCCTCCGGGTGTTCACCTGCTGTTCACCGCAGAATCTAGTGGCTCACGGCGCGTGGCTGGAGGTGAACCGCCCCGACGGTGGGACCCGGAAGGGGTCGTCCATGCGAAAAGCCACCCACGGAGTGGATGGCTTTCGTGTGGCGACCCCGACGGGACTCGAACCCGCGACCTCCGCCGTGACAGGGCGGCGCGCTAACCAACTGCGCTACGGGGCCTTGCTGGTGCAAGACCGGTGATGCGTATCCCCAACGGGATTCGAACCCGTGCTACCGCCGTGAAAGGGCGGGGTCCTGGGCCGCTAGACGATGGGGACCCGTCACGACGAGTTCCCTCGCGCTGGCGAGCCAGGCTCGGATCCGTCGAGGACTCCGAAAGCATAGGGGAGCGGCTTGCGATCACCAAAACGGGTCACCCGGTGCCGCACCCGGCGACGGACGCCGGGTGCGGCCGGGTGCGGCCGGGTGCGGTCAGGGCGCGAACGACTGGGTGGTCGTCGAGCTGGAGGTCGAGGTGGAGGAGGAGCTCTCGATGATGAGCTCACCCGAAGGTGCCCACGGCTTCGCGTCGGTGATGACCGTCCCGTCCTTGAGGGTGAGGTCGTAGGTGAGGATCGGCTCCGGCCCGCCCTCGCCGCTCGGGGGCAGCGGCTTGTCGGGGTCGATGACGTGCCCGGGCCACCACGCGGCATACGTCCCGTCCTTGAGCGAGGCGTCGACGGAGACGTCGCCGGCGTGGATGCGCACGCCCACGACCTCCGGACCGACGAGACCATTGGTGGTCGACGCGGGCTCGTCGCGCTGGCCGAGCAGGGTGCCGAGCAACCCGCTCGTGGCGCCGAACTCGGCCATCGAACCCTGGGTGAACCCCTGCCCGGTGGGAGCGGGAAGGCCGCCACCACCGCTGGCGACCGAGCTCAGGTGCTTCGGCGCGCCGGAGGACCCGGCGGGGAGCTCGGCGATGCACGCGGCATCCCAGGAGTAGCCGTCACTGGTCGTCGTCGTGAGCGAGACGAAGACCCAGTCGCCCCGGCGGTCGGCCAGGCGCACATCGAGGTCGTCGGCGCTGACCGAGGTCATCGGCGGGACGTCCGCCGGCAGCTCCTCGCCGTGGCTGCCACCGATGGTGCCGACCTGGGCGCGACACGCCTGGGCGACCTTCGCGACATCGGCGTCGAGGACCGTGGAGGGGGTCGCGGTCCAGGTCGCGTATGCCGCGGGCGCACCGGCCGTGGACAGCGCCAGGGCCGCGGTGCCCACCGCCGCGATGCCGGCTGCGGCAGCGGCCCACCGCAGGGCGGGCCGCCGGCTCGGGGTCGTGACCGTCGCCGGGAGGCTGGGGTCGCTGGCGAGGATCGAGGCCAGGGCCGCGTCGGCCCGGGCCGGGTCGGCAGGCGTGCCGGTGCGCGCAGCGTCGAGTGCGCGCAGGCGCGCGTCGGTGTCCGGGTCGATGACGTGGGGGTGGCTGGGGCGCAACGGAGTCGGGGTCTTGGCGTTCATCGGGTGCTCTCCTGTGGGGCGGGAGCCACGCGCAGCACGGGCTCCGAGGTCGGTGGTGTCTGGCTCGGCTCGAGCAGGCCGCGCAGGGTTCGGCGCGCCCGCGAGAGCCGGAGCCGGTAGGCCGTGGCCGAGATCCCGAGGACGCGGGCGGCCTGAGGGGAGGGAAGGTCCTCCCAGAGGGCGAGGGCGAGCACGTCCTGCTCGGTGGCGGAGAGCCGGCGCCAGGCGGCGGCGAGGTCGGTGCGGTCGGCCACCGAGTCGCCGAGGTCCGCCCTGACGCCCGGCTCGCTGAGCGCGTCACCGATGCGGACGGCGAGCGCCTCCTGTCGGCGATCCGAGCGTTCGGCATTGAGCAGGCAGTGGCGCGCCACGGCATACAGCCAGGGCAGCACCTCTCCGGCTCGGGTCGGGACGGCGTCGAGGCGGCGCCAGGCGACGAGGAAGGTCTCTGCCGCGATGTCTTCGGCGTGGGCAGGGCTGGTTCGTCGGCGGGCGAAGCGCAGGACGGCGTCGTGATGGGTGGTGAACAGCGCCCGGAAGCGCTGCTCGCGTGCCGTCATCGTCTCCATGACCGGTTTATGTCCGGGAGCCCCGCAGGTGTGTCACGCGGCGCCGTCCGGGCGTGCCCACTCCCGAAGCCGCTGCGCGTCCCAGGTCGTCACGATCCGCTCGGCGGGAATCCCCAGCCGGGCGGCGCGCTCGCAGCCGTAGGCCTTCATGTCGAGCTGCCCTGGCGCATGGGCGTCGGAGTCGATCGCGAACATGCAGCCCAGTTCCATTGCGAGAGAAATGAGTTCGTCGGGTGGGTCGCAGCGCTCTGGTCGGGAGTTGATCTCCACGGCCGTGCCGGTCTCGGCGCAGGCCTCGAAGACGGCGTGGGCATCGAAGTCCGACTGAGGTCGGGTGCCGCGGGAGCCCTCGACGAGGCGGCCGGTGCAGTGCCCGAGCACGTTGACGCGCGGATTGCGCACAGCGGTGATCATCCGCTTGGTCATGGGCGCGGCGTTCATGCGCAGCTTGGAGTGCACCGAGGCGGTGACGAGGTCGAGTCGGGCCAGCATCTCGGGTGTCTGGTCGAGGGAGCCGTCATCGAGGATGTCGACCTCGATGCCTTTGAAGAACGAGAACCCCTCTCCCACACCGCGATCGATGGCGTCGACGATCGCGATCTGCTGGGCGAGGCGCTCGGCGGTGAGTCCATTGGCCACGCGCAGCTGCGGCGAGTGATCGGTGAGGACCATCCACGAGTGGCCCAGTTCCAGCCCGGTGAGCACCATCTCGTCGATCGGGCTGCCGCCGTCGCTCCAGTCGGAGTGGAGGTGGCAGTCGCCCTGCAGCGCGGCATACAGCTCCTCGCCGCCGGTGGTGAGCGGTCCGCCCACCTTCTCCTCCAGGGCGGAGAGGTATGCCGGGTGCTCACCTCTCGCAGCCGCCTCGATGACCGCTGCGGTGGACTTGCCGACCCCGGAGAGCTCCTGGAGGGTGCCGGCCGCAGCGCGCTGCTCGACGTCTCCGGCCGGCAGGGTCTTGAGCGTCTTGACCGCGTTGCGGAAGGCCTCGACCCGGTAGGTGCCCGCGCGTGAGCGCTCGAGCAGGAAGGCGACTCGGCGCAGCGCCTCGATCGGGTCGAGGGCCTCGGTGCCCTGGGCGGCCGGCGTGAGCGCGCGGACCATCAGCCGGCGATCTCCCGGAGGGCGGTGAGCAGCCGGTCGACGTCCTCGTCGTCGGTGTAGGGCGCCAGACCCACCCGGATCGCTCCGCTGTCCCCGAGCCCGAGGTGGCGACTGCACTCGAGGGCGTAGAAGCTGCCTGCCGGCGCATTGATCTGGCGCTCGGCGAGCGCGCGCCGCACGTCCTGGTCGTCGTGCCCGTCCAGGGTGAACAGCAGTGTGGGAGTGCGCTTCTCGGCGTTGCTGAAGACCCGAACGCCGGGAAGGTCGCGGATCCCGGCCTCCATGCGGGTGCGGAGGGCCTCCTCGTGGGCGTGGAGGGCAGCGAAGCCCTCGAGGATCAGCTCGCGGCGGTGCTTGGTCTCGTCGCGGTCGCCGGAGAGCGAGGCAAGGAAGTCGATGGCCGCGGTCGTCCCGGCCATGAGCTCGTAGGGCAGGGTGCCGAACTCGAAGCGCTCCGGGACGTCGTCGGTCGCCGGAAGCAGCTTGTCGACCTGCAGAGTGGCCAGCAGCGCAGGGTCGGCCGCGACGACGCCGCAGTGCGGCCCGAGGAACTTGTAGGGGCTGCACGACCAGAAGTCGGCGCCCAGGGTCGGCCGGTCGACGCTGGCGTGGGCGGTGGCATGGACGCCGTCGACCCAGAGCAGCCCGCCGACCTCGTGCACCCGCTTGCCGACCGAGCAGACCGGTGGCTTCGTGCCGATCAGGTTGCTGGCAGCCGTCATCGCCACCAGTCGCGTGCGCGGGCCGATCACCTCGGCGAAGTGCTCGACGCCCTGGTTGCCCGTCGCCGGGTCGAAGTCGGCCCAGCGGACCGTCGCACCGACGGCCTCCGCCACCTGCACCCAGGGGCGGACGTTGGAGTCGTGGTCGAGGCGGCTGACGACCACCTCGTCACCGGGGCCCCACTGCTTGGCGAGGGCTCGGGAGAGGTCATAGGTGATCTGGGTCGCGCTGCGCCCGAAGATGACGCCGCCGGGGTCGGTCCCCAGCAGGTCACCGACCGCGGCCCGGCAGGCTCCGACGACCTCCTCGGCACGCCGCTCGGCAGCGGTCACGAAACCACGGTTGGCCACGGCCGAGGTCAGGGTCTCGGCGACCGCGTGGGCGACGACATCGGGGGTCTGGGTGCCGCCGGGGCCGTCGAAGTGGGCCGCTCCCTCCCGCAGGGCGGGGAAGTGGGAGCGGACCTGGGCGATGTCGTATGCCGTGCTGCTGGCCGTCATGGCACCATCCTGCCCGCTGGCGGTCACCGACGGTCGCGGATGGTCGCGGTCGAGATCTTCAGGGCCTCGAGGTTGTCCACGGCCGGGTGCGTGCGACCCGCCGGGCCCTCCGCGAAGGTCCTGAGCAAGGTGGTGGTCATCGTGCGGAGGATCCCGGCCACCTTCGCGCTGCGGCCGTGCTGGTCGCAGTCGGTGGCCGTGCCGCAAATCCACGAGCTCGTGCCGCTGGAGAAGACTCCGGCCCCCGAGGGCGTCGTGTAGTAGCTGGCGTCGCTGAACTGCGCCATCCCCTTGCAGGTGACCGGCGAGTGGAAGAGGACGTGGATCGGCCGGGGAGTGGGTGCGCTCGGCGTCACCTGGTCGTACTCAGAACCGACCATCCCGGGGAGCGTGTCACCGACCTTGAGGCCGGTCCCCTCGAAGAGCCAGGAGGAGGTGTCGGCGACGACCATGGGCGCCTTCACCGGGTTGCACTGGTAGTAGGTGCCGGTGAGCTCGCTCTCCGGCCGCGGGTAGGGCGGTGAGCGCCACTGACCGGTGGCCTCGCGGGGGTTGGTCTTGCGGATCGGGTCGATCGAGGAGTCCTTGTAGTTGACGATCAGGCGCTCACCGCCGAGCGGAGTGGGCTCGAAGCGGATGTGCCGATAGACCGCGTTCGCCCCGAGGAAGGCGATGTTGGTGCCCGCGTCCCGGGCAGCGGTCAGGTGGTCGCGCATCGCCTGGCTGTAGTACTCGTCGTGACCCAGGGAGATGACCGCTCGGGCGCCGTCCAGGAGGTGGGGGTCGGCGTGGAGGTCCGAGGTCGTGGCATAGCCGAGCGGCAGGCCGAGCTCCTCCGCGAGTTGGATGAGGGGGATCTCGTTGCCCAGGAGGTCGCCGACGCCGGCGCCGAAGTCGAGCGGCCGATCCAGCGACACGGCATACGCCCGGTCGGCGTAGCCGACCTTGCCCCTGTAGAGACTCGTCCCTCCCCAGTGGTTGTAGGCCGCCCACGTCGTGTTGGCATTGAGCAGGACCACGGCACCCTCCATCGTGGGTGTCCGCACGGTGAGCGGCACCAAACCGCTCTTGCCGACCGGGTCGCTCGCCGGCCCGAGGTGCAGGACGTAGTTGCCGGGCGGCCAGCCGGTGGTGTCGATGACGACCGAGGTCCTCCAGTTGGCTGCGGTCCAGGTGCGCGTGGTCGCGAGGTACTGCGGCTTGGGTTGGGTGACATCGGTGACCGGGTCGGAGGTCCAGATCGTGCGAGAACCGACGCCGCCGTAGTGCCCGAGCCGGTAGGCGGTGACGACGACCGGGCCGGTCGTGGACCGGATCCTGAGTGCCACCTGCTCGCCGGGCAGGACGCTCGGTCGGGTGGAGTAGCCCTCGATCACGCCGGACGGCGGATCGGAGATGCCGGTCAGCCATCCCGGCTGGCCGGGATTGGCGTTCTCGGCGATGACGGCGTCCGCGCCGGGCCATGTCGGCGTGGCGACGGAGGGTGTGGGGCTCGGGCTGCTCGCCTCCGACCCGCTGGTGGTCGGAGGCGCACCGGTCGCCGGTGTCGGTGGCGTGGACGGGTGCGGCGTCCACGTGATCCCGCATCCGGTCACGGCCCACGCCAGCACCCCCGCCAGCAGCACCCGCCCTACGCGTCCCGACCTCACCTCGCTCACACTAAGGGCTTGGGTCAGTCGGGCGCCCGGTCGAACAGGTAGCGCACCACCCGAGCTCCCTCGCGCACCGCGACTCCGTCCGCGTCCACCGCCAGGAGGGTGGCGCGCTCCGAGGTGACCAGTCGGGCGCCGTCAGTGGCCGGCGTCAGGTGGGTGATGTGCAGCCGCGGCGACCAGGGCCGCCACCACGCCAGCACCTCGTCGGTGTCCGGCACGGGCAGCCAGGACGCCGTGGGCTGCGCGTCAGTGCACGGCTGGATGGACGAGCTCAAGGAGTTCACGTCGGTCCCGGTGGTCAGCGCGCACCGGCCGTCGGGCAACCGCTCGTGGAGGACCACTGCACCATCGGGTGAGGCCTCGATGCGGTCGGCGACGCGCAGGATCGTGCGGCTGCTCCTGGGGTCGACGAGCAGCCAGGTGCGCTCTCCCGCGGGGAGTATGCCGTAGGCCGGCAGGCCACCCTCCGGCGCGCGCACGGGGTCCCCCGAGGTCGAGGCGGGCACCGGCATCGTCCAGGCCGTGGCGCCCCCCGCCCCGATGCCGTTGAGGACGCAGGCGCCCTCGGCGCACGTCCGGGCCAGGACGGTGGTCGGGGTCGCGGCCACCAGGGAGACCGAGGTGGTCCCCGTCGGAGCGGTCCAGGTCCACCGCTGGGAGGCGTCGAGCGCGGCGGCGTCGACGCGGTCCGAGCCGACAATGAGCAGGCGCCCACCGGCGACGAAGCGGTCGCCACCGGTCACCGAGCCGATCGTGATGGTCTTCCCGCCGACCAGGTCGAGGGCCTTGTTCGCCTCGGCCGCGACGAGCGCCCGACCGCCCAGCACGGTGCCCCTGAAGGCCGGTGCCTCCCAGCGCGCACTGACCCCGCTCGGCTGTGGCGCGGTGGCCCAGCCGAGGGCGAAGAGGCCGACGACAGCGAGAATCGCGCTGACGGCATACCGAGCCGTCCCGGGGAGTGATCGGAGTCGGTTCAGCGGGTCACCACGAGGTGTGGAGCGGGCGCCCCTCGGCGAAGCCCGCGGTGCTCTGGATGCCGACGGTGGCGCGCTCGTGGAACTCGGGGATGGTGCGTGCCCCGGCATAGGTGAAGCTGCTGCGGACGCCGCTGACGATCTCGTCGATGACGTCCTCGACGCTGGGGCGCACCGGGTCGACGAACATCCGGGCGCTGCTGATGCCCTCCTCGAACATCGCCTTGCGTGCCCGCTCGTATGCCGTGTCGCTGGCCGTGCGGTTGCGCACCGCTCGGCCGCTGGCCATGCCGAAGGACTCCTTGTACTGGCGGCCCTGCTCGTCGGTGTAGAGGTCGCCGGGGGACTCGAGCGTCCCGGCGAACCAGGAGCCGATCATCACGTTGGAGGCGCCCGCGGCGAGGGCGAGGGCGACATCGCGCGGGTGCCGCACACCGCCGTCGGCCCAGACGTGCTTGCCGAGCTCACGGGCGGCGCTCGCGCACTCGAGGACCGCGGAGAACTGGGGGCGGCCCACGGCGGTCATCATGCGGGTCGTGCACATGGCCCCGGGTCCGACGCCGACCTTGACGATGTCGGCGCCGGCCTCGATCAGGTCCCAGGTGCCCTCGGCGGAGACGACGTTGCCGGCGACGACGGGGACGGTCGGGTCGATGGCCCGCACCGCGCGCAGCGCCTCGATCATCTTGCGCTGGTGCCCGTGGGCGGTGTCGATGACGAGGACGTCGGCACCGGCGTCGATGAGCGCTCCGGCCTTGGCGGCGACATCACCGTTGATGCCGACGGCGGCGGCGATGCGGAGGTGGCCGGCGCTGTCGACCGCGGGGGAGTAGAGGTGGGCGCGCAGGGCCGCCGACCGGGTGAGGATCCCGACCAGCGATCCGTCGGGCGCGACGACCGGGGCCAGGCGACGTCGGGCGTGGGAGAGGACGTCGAAGGCCTCCTCGACGTCGATGCCGTCGGGGATGGTCACCATGTCGCGCACCATGACGTCGCGCACCTGGGTGAAGCGGTCGACGCCGGTGAGGTCGGTCTCGGTGACCAGCCCGATCGGGCGGTTGCCCTCGACCACCAGCGCGGCGCCGTGGGCCCGCTTGTGGAGCAGGACCAAGGCCTCGCCGACGGTGCCGTCCGGGCCGAGCATGACGGGGGTGTCGTAGACGAGGTGGCGGGACTTGACCCAGCTGACGACGTCAGCGACGACCTCGACCGGGATGTCCTGGGGGATGACGGTGAGCGCGCCGCGCCGGGCCGTCGTCTCGGCCATCCGCCGCCCGGCGATGGCGGTCATGTTGGCCACGACCAGGGGGATCGTCGTGCCGGAGCCGTCGGTGCTCGCGAGGTCGACGTCGAGCCGGCTGGAGACGTCCGAGGCCCGCGGGACCATGAACACGTCGTCGTAGGTGAGGTCGAACTGAGGGTTCAGGTCGTTGAGGAAACGCACCTCACCGAGTGTAGAAGGACCCCGTACTCCCGCACCGGTGCGCACGACCACGCTCCGCCCGCCCACCAGGAAATCGGTCCAACGCGGACTGTGCTCGTGCACGCCACCGCGGGCGGACTGTGCTCGTGCACCCCGCCGCGGACGGACTGTGCTCGTGCACGCCGCTACCGGTTTGCCTCCGCAGCGGAGGCAAACCCGTAGCGCGCGAAACACTCCAAACACGAGCCGGCAGCCCCGACCAGACCTCACCCGAGGCCTGTGGATGACGAAAGGCGACGTGCTGTCGACTGCTCAGACTTGGTTCATGGACCCTTGGGCCGACCCCACCTTGGCCGGGCGCTACGTCGCTCGTGCCCGCCGGCTGACTGACCTGAGCCAACGCGCTCTCGCAGAGGCGGCGCAGGTCAGTGCATCGCAGGTGGGTCACTACGAGTCTGGCTACCGCCAGCCCTCGCTCGCCACTCTCGCGCGGCTGCTGGCGGTCGCGGGTCTGGAGCTCGCGGTCGTCGACGAGAGTGGCAAGCGCGTGGAGCCGATCCCGCACGACACGGTGCGGGACCGGGCTGCGCGTCGATTCCCCTCCCACCACGATGTGGCGCCCGGCGACGAGGTGCCGTGGTGGATCTTTGCCGCGGATCCCCACCGGGCCTGGCATCCCGAACCGGCCAGCGTCCCCGTGGGCATCCGTGGCTGGCGTCGAGACCACCGCCGCCTGCACGACGGTTCGGGACCGCTCGACGATCACCCGACCCAGGAGGAGCTCGCTGCCCACGTGGAGCAGGTCCGCGCCACGGCGAGGGCTCGGTCCGACGCCAGACGGCGTGAAGGCCCGATCCTGCCGACCCGACTGACCGACGAGCCCTGCACATGCCCCGATGCCTGCTTCGAAACGACGTGTCTGGAGGAGTGCCCGTGCCACTGTGAAAGTGGACAGTGAGAGAGGGACGTGAGAGTGGGAAGGCAGGCCGTGCCCCGAGCGTTGGCCGAGTGCGTGCCCGACCAAGGACGCGCCGACGTCACCCAGTGCGGGAGGATCCACCTGTGAGCCTGATGGCACCGACCCCAGCCGACGAGCAGCGGCGCCGCGGCCTGCGCCGCATGCGCACGCTGGCCGTCTCCCTGCTGATCCTGGCCGCCGTGATCTTCCTGGCGACCCTGCGCCTGCGGCACGACGGGATCTGGGGGTTCGTCAACGCCGGCGCCGAGGGGGCCATGGTCGGTGCGCTCGCGGACTGGTTCGCGGTGACCGCGCTCTTCCGGCACCCGCTCGGGCTGCCGATCCCGCACACGGCGATCATCCCCAAGCGCAAGAACGAGATCGGCCGCAACCTGCAGTCCTTCGTCACCGAGAACTTCCTCACCGAGGAGATCGCCCGGGAGCGGCTCGCCGCGGCCCGGGTCGCCGACCGCATCGGCACCTGGCTCGGTGACCCGGGCAACCGGCACCGTGCCATGGTCGAGGTCGTGCGGGTCTCGCGGGCCGGCCTCGGCCGGCTCAGCGACGACGAGGTCCAGGCGCTCGTGCGCGACTTCCTCCTGCCCCGCCTCGTCAACGAGCCGATCTCCCCGATCGCCGGCACGCTCCTCGAGGGGATCATCGACGAGCAGACCCACAAGGGTCTGGTCGACCTCGGCCTGGAGGAGCTGCGGAGCTGGCTCACCGAGAACCCCGGCACCTTCGCCGCCGTCGTCGGGGAGCGCGCGCCCTGGTGGTCCCCGCCGTGGGTGGACGACAAGGTCATCAACTGGTCCTACAGCCAGGTCCTCACCTGGCTCCAGGAGATCCACGACGACCACCACCACCCGGCCCGCCGTGCCCTGGACGACCTCCTGCGACGACTCGCCGACGACCTCCAGCACGACGAGGAGGTCAAGGAGCGCGCCGAGTCCCTCAAGGAGCGACTCCTCACCCACCCCCAGGTGCCGCACACCGCGGTCGGGCTGTGGCAGTCCTTCAAGGCCAGCCTGCTCGCGGCGATGGACGACGAGGAGAGCTACTTCTGGGTGCGCGGGCAGGAGCTGCTCGAGCACGCCGGCCGGCACCTGCGCGAGGACCCCGCCTGGCGCGACCGCCTCGAGGCCCGCATGGGCGAGGCCGTCACCTTCTTCGTCAACACCTACGGCGACGAGCTCGCCGAGGTCATCTCGATCACCGTCGACCGTTGGGACGGCAAGGAGGCCGCTGAGCGGATCGAACTGCACGTCGGCCGCGACCTGCAGTTCATCCGGATCAACGGCACCATCGTCGGCGCCCTCGCCGGGGTCGCGATCCACGCCGTGGCGACCTTGGTCTGAGGTGACCCTCGCGGGGAGGTGAGCGGTCGGCATACCCTCGCCTCATGACCGCCCTGACCCCCGAGACCTGGCTCGACAACCCGACCCACCACGCCTGGCTCGAGCATCGGTTCAGCGACCTGCTCACCTTCGCCCTGCCCTCGATCCGACCCGAGGGCGGCTTCCACTACCTCGGTGAGGACCGTCGGCCGATGGCGGACAAGTCGCCGATGCTCTTCCTCACCGCGCGCATGGCGTGGGTGTCGAGTGCCGGTGTGCGAGAGGGCATCCCGGGTGCCGGGCGACTGCTCGACCACGCCATGGACTCGCTGCTGGGCTTCCACTGGGACGCCGAGCACCGGGGCTGGCTGACCCAGCCGGGGACGGTCACGCGCAAGTCGACCTATGACCACGTGCACTGCGGTATGGCCGCCTCGGGGGCGATGGCGGCCGACCACCCGCGTGCGGCCGAGCTGATGGAGCGCGTCGTCGAGGTCATCGACACCCGTCTTTGGGATGAGTCGACCCAGACGCTCCTGGAGTCCTTCGCGCCGGACTGGTCCGACAGCGAGGACTACCGCGGCGCCAATGCGAACATGCACGGCACCGAGGCGATGATCCTCATGGGTGCGGCCACCGGTGACCGGGTGTGGCACGACCGGGCGTATGCCGTGGCGCAGCGACTCATCGACGGCTTCGCTCGTGCGGAGGGTTGGCTGCTGCCGGAGCACTTCGCGGCCGACTGGACGCCCGACCTCGGCTACAACCGCGACCGGCCCAACGACCCGTTCCGGCCCTATGGCGCGACCTTCGGTCACTCGCTGGAGTGGGCCCGCTTCCTGCTCCAGCTCGACCGCAGCCCGTGGGTCGGCGGCCAGCCATGGCTGCTCGAGGCCGCCGAGGCGCTGAGCCGTCGCGCACTCGACGGCGGCTGGGGCATCGACGGGATCGAGGGCATCCCCTACACCGTGGACTGGGACGGGTCCGTCGTCGCCGACGTGCGCCTGCACTGGCCGGTCTGCGAGGGCATCCAGGCCTCGGCCGAGCTGGTGCGCGCCACCGGAGATGACCACTGGGAGCAGTGGTACCGCCGCCTTTGGGACCACGCCGCGGCGGTGTGGATCGACGAGCACGGCGCCTGGATCAACGAGGTCGACGCTTCGATGGTCGAGGCCGGCTCGGTCTGGCCGGGACGGCCGGACGTCTACCACGCGGCCGGTGCCGTCCGCGCGGCCACGCTCGCCGGCAAGCACCCCTTGCGCTGAGGCAAGAGGTGAAGCTCGTCCTGACGGCCGCCCAGGTGGCGGTGCTGCGCCCATGGCTAGACCGCCGCGGGATCAGCCTCATGGACGCCCAGGTCGGGCACGTCACCCTCGTCACCGGCTCGGCAGGGCCGCGCATGGTGTGGGTCGACGCCGACGGGCTCACGAACGAGGACTTCCTCGACGAGGGGGACTGGAGCGCTGTCCAGCGCCTCCTCAAGGTCGCCTTCCCGCGGTCATGACCCAGTGGGCCCCGTGGGGCTCGAACCCACAACCTACGGATTAAAAGTCCGCAGCTCTACCATTGAGCTAGAGGCCCGCGCCGACCACGCGCACAGCCACACGGCATACCCGATGCGTCACGGTCGCGACCACAGGTTACCTGCCGCCACCTGCGAGACTGGACCGGTGAGCACCCCCTCCGGACGCCCGTTGCCGCGTCGGCCGGTGCACTTCGGTCCCGAGGCGATGGAGGCCCACGGCGGCACCACGCCGGGTCCGGCGGAGGTCACCGAGGTGGCCCACCAGAGCGCCGCGGTGCTCGTCGGCACCGGGCGGGCGGCGCACGATCCCGAGGTCACCAAGCGGCTCGTCGCCATCGTCGACGAGCTGGGCCTGGACACCATCGCCGAGCTCTGGGCCGGGCGCCCGGCACGCAGCCTCCCCGGTGCCCTGTGGCGGCTCTACGCCCTCCGCGCGTGGGTGCGGCGGTCCCCCGTGGAGGCCACGAGGGAGTATGCCGCGGGGCTGCGTTTCGCCGACGTCGCCCGTGCCGTTGCCGGGGTCCCCGAGCCGCCCAGCCCACCCGAGCTGGCGGCGACCGTCGACGCCATCCTGAGCGGGGTCTTCGAGGGGGAGCTCGACGTGGCGCTCGAGCGGGCAGCGGCCTTCTGCGCCGTGGTCTCCGCCGGGCGGGCGGAGGTGGCCAACGACCGTGACGTGGACGACACGGACGAAGCCACCCACCTGACGACGACAGCCGCCTCCATCCAGCGGACCGGGCACGAGCTGCTCGCCGCCGCGGCTGCCTGGCGCGCCGGCGCCCTCGACTGAGGCCGACGGGAACGTGGTCGGGAACACCGTGGGGAACACCGCGCCACCGACCTGCGTTAGTCTCCTTCGTGGGTGCCGGGCCGCGGCAGCCCCGGGTCCCAAAACAAGCCGCTACGAGCGGCCACGCGCCGTGAGGCGCTCCCGGTCCGGCACCCACTCACCCCCGCTCCGTGCTCACGGGCGACCTCTCCTCGAGATGGTTCCCTTTCGTCAGGCGTTCGCCGCTGGTGACGTCTACCGTGTGTCCCATGTCCGACATGGTGGGTGAGCTCGACGACGCGGAGCTGCGCTCCGAGATCGAGCTCGTAGGCGATCTCGTGGTGGCTGCGTCGCAGTTCGACGAGCACCTGCCCGAGGACCGCATCGACGAAGCCCTGGGCATCGAGCGGACGAGCGCGCACGGCTGAGCCGGCCGCAGCCTCGACTGGGACGCCCGCGGGCGTGACCGGGACGCCCACCGGCGTGACCGCGACGCCCGTGGGCACGTCCACCCCGTAGCCTTGGACGGTCCCGTCCGCTGCTCCGGCAGCCACCTCCGAAAGGCACCTGTCTCGTGGGATTCCGCCTCACGCCGCGCGACGACGCCTTCTTCGACCTCTTCGGCCGGTCGGCGGCCCACCTGGTGGCTGCGGGCGAGGGGCTGACCGCCATGCTCGGCGCGGAGGACGACAAGGAACGAAAGGCCATCGCGAAGCGGATCGGCGAGATCGAGAGCGCCGCGGACGACGTGACGCACGAGATCGTCGGCAAGGTGCGCGCCTCCTTCCTCACGCCGTTCGATCGCGCCGACCTGGTCCGGCTGGCCGAGGCCCTTGACGAGTGCC
This sequence comes from Actinomycetota bacterium, assembly GCA_020161815.1. Lineage (GTDB taxonomy): Bacteria > Actinomycetota > Actinomycetes > Actinomycetales > Dermatophilaceae > Phycicoccus_A. The sequence goes on from JAIUOP010000001.1 coordinate 102,667, forward strand.
TGGACGCCATCGAGGCGGCCGCGGACCTGATGCGGCTGCACCGCATCGCCGAGATCCACCCACGCATGGTGCGGCAGGTCGACGGGATCGTCCGCATGGCGGCCCTCACCCTCGAGGCGATGCCGCGGCTGCGTCACCTCCCCGACCTCAGCGACTACTGCATCGAGATCAACCGGCTCGAGAACCAGGCCGACCGCAACCACCGACGGCTGGTGGCCGAGCTCTTCGACGACCACCCGACCGACCCGCTCGGGCGGGCCCGCCACGTCCTCGTCGCCGACGCACTCGAGGCCGTCGCGGACGCCTTCGAGGCGGTCGCGCAGACGATCGAGGGCATCGCGGTCAAGGAAGCCTGAGCCGTGGACCTCCCTCTCGTGGCGGTCGTCGGGCTGGCGCTGCTCTTCAGCTACACCAACGGCTTCCACGACTCCGCCAACGCGATCGCCACCTCGGTCTCCACCCGGTCCCTGACCCCGCGCATCGCCCTCGCCCTCGCGGCCTGCGCGAACCTGCTCGGTGCCTTCTTCGGCATGCGGGTGGCCGAGACCATCGGGGCCGGCATCGTCGACGCGGGCGGGGCCACGCTCGGCCTGTGTGCCGCCGCGCTCGTCGGCGCCATCGGCTGGAACTTCTTCACTTGGTGGCGCGGACTGCCGTCCTCGTCCTCGCACGCCCTCATCGGCGGGCTCGTCGGTGCGGCCCTCGTCGGTGGGGTTCGGGTCCGGTGGGACGCGGTCCTGGAGCGCGTCGTCCTGCCGATGATCGTCTCTCCCCTCGTCGGGCTGGCCCTGGGGTGGGCGCTGATGATCCTCATCGGCTGGGTCTTCCGCCGGCACGACCGGTCGCACGTCTCCCGCGGATTCCGTTCCGCCCAGACCGTTTCGGCGACGGCGATGGCCTTCGGCCACGGCATGCAGGACGCGGCCAAGGTCGCCGGTGTGGTGGTCCTGGCCCTCATCGCCGGCGGGCGCCACTCACCGCACGAGGGGGACTTCGGCCCGTGGTGGGTCGTCCTCCTCAGCGGCATCGTCATGTCGGCAGGCACGTATGCCGGGGGCTGGCGGATCATGCGCACCCTCGGTGGCCGCATCATCGCCCTCACGCCTCCGCAGGGCTTCGCCGCGGAGACCTCCGCGGCGGTGACCCTCGCGCTCGCGACCGCCTTCCGCGCCCCGATCTCGACGACCTACGCGATCACGGCCGCGATCATGGGCGTGGGCAGCTCACGCAACGTCCGCGACGTCCGGTGGGACGTGGGCCGCGACATCCTCGTGGCCTGGGTGGCCACCCTCCCCGGCGCGGCGCTCGCCGCGGCGGCCGTGCACGGCATACTCCGCCTCCTGGGGTGAGGACAGGGCCCCGGGCGCTCCCCACGGCACCCGGGGCCGTCCCCCACCGGCGGCTCAGCCGAAACGGCCGCTGATGTAGTCCTCGGTGGCCTGCTGCTCGGGGTTGCTGAAGATCTTCTGGGTCGAGCCGACCTCGACGAGGCGACCCGGCTGCCCGGTCGCCTTGAGGTTGAAGAAGGCGGTCTGGTCACTGACGCGAGCCGCCTGCTGCATGTTGTGGGTGACGATGACGATCGTGTACTGGCTCTTGAGCTCGTTGATGAGATCCTCGATCGCCAGCGTCGAGATCGGGTCGAGCGCCGAGCAGGGCTCGTCCATGAGCAGGACCTGCGGGTTGACCGCGATGGCCCGGGCGATGCACAGCCGCTGCTGCTGGCCACCGGAGAGCCCGGCGCCCGGCTTGTCGAGGCGGTCCTTGACCTCGGACCACAGGTTGGCGCCGCGCAGCGACTTCTCGACGGTCTCGTCGAGGCGCTTCTTGTCCTTGATCCCGTTGAGCCGCAACCCTGCTGCGACGTTGTCCTTGATCGACATGGTCGGGAACGGGTTGGGGCGCTGGAAGACCATCCCGACCGTGCGACGCACCGCGACCGGGTCCATCGACGGGGCGTAGAGGTCCTGGTCGTCGAGCATGACCTTGCCGTCGACGCGCCCGCCGGGGATCACCTCGTGCATCCGGTTGAGGGTGCGCAGCACCGTGGACTTGCCGCAGCCGGAGGGGCCGATGAAGGCGGTGACGGAGCGCGGCTCCACGGTCATCGACACTCCTTCGACGGCCTTGAAGTCGCCGTAGTAGATGTCGAGGTCCTTGACGTCGATGCGCTTGGCCATGTCGGTGGGGCTCTTTTCGTATGCCGTGGGCTGGCGTGGTCGGTGGGGTTGCGGGAGACGTCAGCTCACCTTGCTGAAGCGGCCGACGAAGCGGCCCAGCAGGTTGAGCAGGAAGACGATGAGGATGAGCGTGAGGGCGGCGCCCCAGACCCGGTCGATCGCGGGCTGGAGGGCCTCGGTGCGGTCCTGGTTGATCATCGTCGGCAGTGTGCCCATGAGGCCGTCGAAGAGGTTGTGCGCCATCGACTTGGTGTAGGGGCCGAGGATGATGAGTGGGGCCGTCTCGCCCATGACGCGCGCCAGGCCGAGCAGGATGCCGGTGACGATGCCGGAGAAGGCGGTCGGCAGCACGATGCTGGTGATCGTCTTCCACTTCGGCACGCCGAGGGCGTAGGACGCCTCCCGGAGCTCGTTGGGGACGAGCTTGAGCATCTCCTCGGTGGACCGGACGATCGTCGGGATCATGAGCAGGGTGAGGGCCAGGGTCACCGCGAAGGGCACCCGCTGGAAGCCGAACGTGGTCACCCAGAGCGCGTAGATGAAGAGCGCGGCGACGATCGAGGGGACCCCGGTGAGGATGTCGACCATGAAGGAGACGACCTTGGCGAGGCGACCGCGGCCGTACTCGACGAGGTAGATCGCGGTGAAGACGCCGATGGGCACCGACATGGCCGCGGTCACGAGCGCCTGCAGCAGGGTGCCCTGGATGGCGTGGGCGGCGCCGCCGCCGACGCGGCGGGCGGTGATGCCGTTCTGCGAGAGCGTCCACCAGTCGAGGGAGAGCAGCATGTGCCCGCCCTTGAGGAGGGTGCTCACGAGGATCCACACAAGGGGGACGCAGGCGAGGGCGAACGACCCCCACATGACGAAGCGGGCGAGGCGGTCCCGGAGGGCGCGACCGCTGGACTTGGCCATGAGATCGCTGCGGTCGGTGGACACCTCGGTGCCGACGTGGGTCAGGGCGCTCATTCGGAGAAGGCCTTCCTGCGCTCGATGACGATGCGGGCCACCGCGTTGACGAGGAACGTGAGGATGAAGAGCACGAGGCCGGCGGCGATGTAGGCGCCGGTCTTCTGCGGGCTGTCGAACTCCCCGGCGTTGAGCGCGATCTTGCTCGCGAAGGTCTCGCCACCGTTGAAGACCGACCACGACCAGCTCGCGGTCGGGTTGAGGGTGGAGAGCAGGATCATCACGGCCAGGGTCTCGCCGAGCGCTCGACCCAGGCCGAGCATGGCGCCACTGATGACCCCGGGCTTCCCGAAGGGCAGGACGGCCGTGCGGATCATCTCCCACTGGGTGGCCCCGAGGGCCAGGGCCCCCTCCTTGTGGGCCACTGGCACCTGGGCGAAGACCTCGCGGGAGATGGCGGTGATGATCGGCAGGATCATGATCGCGAGGATCATGCCGGCGAAGAAGAGCGTGGAGCGGCCGGAGAAGCCGGCGTCGCCGAAGAAGGGGATCCAGCCCAGCGTCCGCTGCAGGAAGCCGGTGACCGGGTCGATGAACTGACCGGCGATCGTCAGGCCCCAGAAGCCGTAGACGATGCTCGGCACGGCCGCGAGCAGGTCGACCGTGGTCGCGGCCGGCTTGGCCAGCCAGGCCGGGGCGTACTGCGTGATGAACAGCGCGACCGCGACGCCGAGCGGGACCGCGATGACCATCGCGATGACCGAGGTGACGACCGTGGCCCACAGCAGGGCGGCGATGCCGAAGCGGGGCTCGCTGCCGCTGGGGACCCACTCGGTCGAGGTGAGGAAGTTCGCGTTGTTGTTGAGCAGCGAGGGGACGGCCTGCATGACCAGGAAGAGGCCGACCAGCGTCACGAGGGCGACGACGACCAGCCCCGACCCCGTCGCGGCGCCGCCGAAGAGGCGATCGCCCAGCCGTCCGGTGCCGGCCCGGTCCCCGTCATGGGGAGAGCGGCCGTCGGGGCCGGGAAGGTCATCGGTGACGGAGTGCCCGGTGATGGACGTCGACACGGTGGCGCCGTTCTCTCGAAGGGAGAGGGGGTGGGGCCGGGTGCGGCCCCACCCCCTCCTCGACCAGTGGTCGGGTCAGGACAGGGCGTCGATCGAGGCGACGACCTTGGTCTGGACCTCGGACGGGAGCGGCGCGTAGCCGATCTCCTCGAGGCCCTTCTGCACGTCGGAGGAGGCGAAGTGCGACAGGAAGGCCTTGATGTTCTTGCCCTTCTCGGCGTCCTTGTTCTTGCTGCAGACGATCTCGTAGGTGACGAGGAGGATCGGGTAGGCGCCGGCCTCCTTGGTCGCGTAGTCCAGCTTGAGGGCGAGGTCGTTGCCCTGGCCGACCTGCGTGGCGGCCGCCACGGCCTTGCCGACCGCCTCGCCGGTGAGCTCGACGGCGCCGCCACCGTTGTCGATGGAGGCGACCCCGAGCTTGTTGTCCTTGGCGTAGCTCCACTCGACGTAGGTGATGCCACCATCGGTGGACTTCACGCCCTCGGAGACACCGGCCGACTTCTCCTTGCCCTCACCGGCACCGGTCCACTTCTTGGCCGGGTCGGCGGTCCAGTTCTCAGCGGCAGCAGCCTTGAGGTACTTGGTGAAGTTCTCCGTCGTGCCCGACTCGTCGGAGCGGAAGAAGACCTTGATGGGGGTCGCGGGGAGCTTGGCGTCCTTGTTGAGGGCCGCGATGGCCGCGTCGTCCCAGCTGGTGATCTTGCCGGAGAAGATGTCGGCGGCGACGGCCGGGGTGAGGACGAGCTTGTCGATCCCCTTGACGTTGAAGGCGATCGCGATGGGGCCGGTCACCATCGGGATGTTCCACGCAGGAGCACCGCAGAAGGCCTCGGCCTGGGCGGCCTCGGACTGGGCGCCATCCTTGCCCTCGGTCTTGAGGGCGGAGTCCGACCCGGCGAAGTCGACCTGGCCGGCGATGAACTGCTTGATGCCGGCGCCGGAACCGGTCGGGTTGTAGTTGAGCTTGGCGTCGGCGCAGGCCTCGCCGTAGGAGGCGATGGCCTCCTCGATGGCGTTCTTCTGCGCCGAGGAGCCCTCGGCGTTGACGGTGCCGCTGAAGCACTCGACCTTGGTCGCCGACTCGGAGGCGGAGGCCTCGGCGGTCGAGGCCGTGCCCGACGTGTTGTCGGAGCCGCAGCCGGCCAGGGCCAGGGAGCCGAGCAGGGCGGCGCCGGCCAGCTGGCTGATGCGCATGGTCTTCACTGGGTTACCTCTCGAACGAAGACAGGACTGGGGGTCGGACCGTCAGTGGCCGACGTCTCGGACGCTAGGGAGGGTGGGTGACGGGTCGGCCCGTCGCGGGTGAACGGGGCGTGAACGATGACCGGCCATTGCCTGTCTCGACCGCGCGCCACAGCCTCCCGGGAGCCGGTGCGGACCACGAGGCGGCCGTGGCCGAGGTGCCCGCCGACTCCCAGCCCGGGAGGTCAGGGCAGGTGGCGCTCGGCGGCGATGATGCGGGCGTCCTCGTCCTGCCCGACGACGTGGCAGACGAGCGCCTCACCCTTGACCAGCTTGTCCTCGGCCGCCTTCTCGAGCAGGTCCACGACCTGGTCGTGGCGCGGCAGGGCACGGTCGACGCGCGTCGCCAGGGCTTCCATCAGGTCCGGCAGCACCGGCCCGTGCGAGCAGATGGCACTGGGCTCCCCGCGCTCGAGCAGCCGGACGACGTGCCGGGCCGCCTTGTGCGGCACCTGCTCGAAGCCCTCCTCCGAGAGGGAGGCCTTGGTGCGGATGCGGAGGCGGGCCGCTGCGGCATACGGGGCAAGGGTGTCCACGCACCGCACCGACGGGGAGGACACGAGGCGGGTCACGCCGTAGGCCGCGAGCACCGGCGCGAGCGCCGCCGAGCGCGCGCGGCCGCGGGCGTCGAGCGGGCGGCGCTGGTCGTCCTCGCCGCTGTAGTCGCTGCGGGCGACGGCCTTGGCGTGCCGGACCACGACGAGGGGCCAGGTGTCGAGCCAGCCGTGCTGGTGGGCCTGGGTCACCGCGAGCAGCTGGTCGCGGTCGCGGGCGTAGTCGAGTCGGCTGTGGGCGTCGTCCACGGGGAGCCAGGCCACCTCGTCGACCTCGTGGGCCAGCCGCGCCGGTCTCCCGGTGACGGTGGCGGCCCAGTAGCGCACCCGCTTCTCGTCCGGGGTGCCGGTGCGGGACATGACCGTGTAGGTCGCATCGGGCAGCGGGATGCCCAGGCGCGCCTGCAGGCCGGTCTCCTCGCGGGTCTCGCGCACCGCCGTCACCGGCCAGTCCTCACCCGGGTCGACCTTGCCCTTGGGCCAGGACCAGTCGCGGTAGCGCGGGCGGTGGATGAGGGCGACCTGGAGCTCACCCCTGCGGATCCGCCAGGGGATGGTCCCGGCGGCCGGAATGGCAGAAGGCATCAGCGGCGCCGTGCCTTCCGTCGGCGCTTGGCGTGCAGCTCGATGAGGGCATTCTGCAGGTCGGGCAGCGGCTGCCCCTCGTCGTCGAGGTGGTGCCGGCTCCAGCGACCGTCGGCGCCCAGGGCCCAGTGGGAGTAGTCCCCGCTCATGCCCATCGCCATCGTCTGTCGCAGCTGGGCGACGTGGGCAGGTTCCTCGATGGCGACGAGGGCCTCGACGCGGCGGTCGAGGTTGCGGTGCATCATGTCCGCGCTCCCGATCCAGGCCTCGGCGCCCTCGGCGCCGTCCCGGCCGAAGAGGAAGATCCGCGAGTGCTCGAGGAAGCGCCCGAGCACCGAGTGGACGCGGATGTGCTCAGACAGCCCCGGCACGCCCGGTCGAAGCGCGCAGATGCCGCGCACCCAGACGTCCACCTCGACACCCTCCTGGGAGGCGCGGTAGAGGGCATCGATGGTGGCCTCGTCGACGATCGAGTTGACCTTGATCCCCACGTAGCCCGAGCCCGCCTCGGCCCGCTCCCGCTCGATCTCCCCGGCGATCCGGTCGAGCAGGCCCTGGCGGACCGAGCGGGGGGCGACGAGGAGGCGCTTGAACTTGGTGCGCGGTGCCAGGCCGGAGAGCTGGTTGAACAGCCGCGAGAGGTCGGCCCCGACCTGCTCGTCGTCGGTGAGGAGGCCGAAGTCCTCGTAGATGCGGGCGGTCTTCGGGTTGTAGTTGCCGGTGCCGACGTGGCAGTAGCGGCGCAGGCCTTCTTCCTCCTGGCGGACCACGAGGGCGAGCTTGCAGTGGGTCTTCAGGCCGACGATGCCGTAGACGACGTGCACGCCGGCGCGCTCGAGCTTGCGCGCCCAGCTGATGTTGTTGACCTCGTCGAAGCGGGCCTTGATCTCGACGACGGCGAGCACCTGCTTGCCCGCCTCGGCCGCGTCGATGAGGGCGTCGATGATCGGGCTGTCGCCAGAGGTGCGATAGAGCGTCTGCTTGATGGCCAGGACGCGCGGGTCGGCCGCGGCCTGCTCGATGAAGGCCTGCACGGACGTGGAGAACGAGTCGTACGGGTGCTGCAGGAGCACGTCCTGCTTGCGGATGCTCGCGAAGAGGTCGCGGGCCTTGGCGCTCTCGGTCGGCGCGAGGTCGGCGTTGGTGCGCGCCACGAACGCCGGGAAGTGCAGGTCCGAGCGCTCGACGTCGGCGATGACGTTGAGGGCCCGCAGGTCGAGCGGGGCCGGCAGCCGGTAGACCTCGGCGGGGTGCACCCCGAGCTCGCGCACGATGAGGTCGAGGACGTGGTCATCGATCTGGTTGTCCACTTCAAGGCGCACCGGAGGGCCGAATCGCCTTCTCGTGAGCTCCTTCTCGAGCGCGGTGAGGAGGTTCTCGGCGTCGTCCTCCTCGACCTCGACGTCCTCGTTGCGGGTGACGCGGAAGGTGAAGTGCTCGCGCACCTCCATGCCGGGGAAGAGCTCCCCGAGGTGGGCTGCGATGACGTCCTCGAGCGGGACGAAGCGCGCGTTGTAGAGATCGAGCGCCCCGTCCGGCCCCTCGACCCGGACCAGCCGCGGCAGGATCTCGGGCACCTTGACGCGGGCGAAGTGCTCCTTGCCGGTCTTCGGGTTGACGAGGACCACGGCGAGGTTGAGCGAGAGCCCGGAGATGTAGGGGAAGGGGTGGGCCGGGTCGACCGCCAACGGGGTCAGGACGGGGAAGAGCTGCTCGGCGAAGATCTCCCCGAGCCGGGTCCGCTCGTCGTCCGCGAGCTCGTCCCACCGCACGACACTGACGCCCTCGTCCTCCAGGGCCGGCCGCACCTGCTCGTGGAAGACCCTCGCCTGGAGGTCGAGGAGGTCATGGGCGACCAGGCCGATCTGCTCGAGCACCTCGCGCGGCTCGAGCCCGGAGGCGCTCCGGACCGCGATGCCGGTGGCGATCCGTCGCTTGAGGCCGGCGACGCGCACCATGAAGAACTCGTCGAGGTTGCTGGTGAAGATCGCGAGGTAGCGCGCGCGCTCCAGCAGTGGCACGTGCGGATCCGCGGCGAGCTGGAGCACCCGCTCGTTGAACTGCAGCCAGGAGATCTCCCGGTCCAGGAAGCGGTCCGGCGCCAGCCCCTCCTCGTCGGCCTCGAGCGTCGCCGCCCCGACCACGCGCATGAACCGCCCGTCCGCCGCCCTCGCCGGCGTCGCCCGGTGCGCGGCCGGCGAGGCACTGACCAGCGAGACCCTGGGGACGATCCCGGTCTGGTCAGTCTCCGTGGCCTCGGGGTCCGGGGCCCGGTGGGACGGCTGCGGCTGGTGCGCGCTCGTGGGACGGATGGACATGGGGGTCATCCTTGCAGGACTTCGCCCTCCGGTCACCGGCTTGGGCGGACGGCCGAGGTCAGGGCACGGCATACATCGCGTCGACGGCGACCGAGGCGAAACCCTCCCGGCGGTAGGTCGCCAGCGCCGCCGTGTTGTCCCCGTCGACGTAGAGTTCGACGGTGGCCAGGCCGAGCGTGGCCAGGTGCTGCGTCCCCAGCCGGGTGAGCGGTCGGGCCAGTCCACGGCCCTGGTATGCCGGGTGCACCCCCACCGCGTACACCTCTCCTGCCCGGGTTGACACCGAGGGATCGCTCGCTGCGACCTTGGTCCAGTGGAAGGCGATCGGCCCGGCCTCGGGGTGGGCGTCGTCGGTGACGAGGAAGAAACCGGCGGCCGAGAACCACGGCTGGGCCATCCGCTGGTGGAGGTCGCCCACCGTGAGCCGCCCCTGCTCGGGGTGGGCCGCGAAGGCGGTGGCGTTGAGGGCCACCCAGGCCTCGTCGTCGGCTCCCGGCACGAAGGTGCGCGCCGAGAACCCGGGCGGCAGGTCGACCCCGGCAGTGTCGGCCGGGGTGAGGGCCCGCTCCATCCGGTGCAGCTCGCGCTCGCGGACCAGGCCGACGGAGGAGGCCGCGGCTCGAGCCGGGTCGAGGTCGCCGTGGGCCCAGAGCGTGCGTGCACCAGCGGCCCGGGCGGCCTGCCACAGCAGGCCGCCGATGCCCTGCCGACGGGCCTCCGGCGAGACCACGAGCTCGGCGGCCCCGATGTCGTCGACCTGCGCATAGCCGACCAGGCCCGAGTCGCTGGTGGCCTCGAGGTGCACGGTCCCGCCTGCCGGCGGTGCCGCCAGCGCGAGGAGATAGGCCTCGGAGAGCGGCGCCACGCCGTCGGCCGCCTCGGCCCGCGCCGCGAGGGCCAGCACGGCGGCGGCATCCGGGGTCGAGGTCGAGGTGACCTGCGCGGGGATCACCGGGTCCGCCTCACGGGGACCGCCTCACGGGGCCGCGGCCTCGGCGTGCGGCGCCTCCTCGGGGACGAAGCGGTAGCCGACATTGCGCACGGTGCCGATGAGGGTCTCGTAGTCGGTGCCGAGCTTGGCGCGCAGCCGCCTGACGTGGACGTCGACCGTGCGGGTGCCACCGAAGTAGTCGTAGCCCCAGACCTCCTGCAGCAGCTGGGCCCGGGTGAAGACCCGACCCGGGTGCTGCGCGAGGTACTTGAGGAGCTCGAACTCCTTGTAGGTGAGGTCGAGGACGGAGCCCCGCAGCCGCACCGAGTAGGTGCCCTCGTCGATGACGAGCGCACCGGCCGTGATCGCCGGCGCCTCCGGCTCGGTGTCGTGACGGCCGAGGGCGAGCCGGAAGCGGGCCTCGACCTCGGCCGGGCCGGCCGTGTCGAGGAGGACGTCGTCGACCCCCCAGTCGGCGCTGATCGCCGCCAGGCCGCCCTCGGTGACGACGGCGATGAGCGGGCAGGCCCGTCCGGTCGCGTCGATGACACGGCACAGGGACTTCGCGGCGGCCAGCTCCCGGCGGGCGTCCACGAGGAGGAGGGAGACGTCGGGCGCGTCGACGAGTGCGCTGGCCTCGGCCGGAAGGGTGCGAACATGGTGGTTCAACAGCGCGAGCGCCGGAAGCACCTCGGCGCTCGGCGCCAAGGTGTTCGTCAGCAGCAGGACGTGGGCCATTGCCCACAAGGATAGGTGGTGAGGCCGGTGTCGACCCCGACCGATGCTCCCGTGAGACGTGCCGAGGAGTGCGTCCAGGTGCGCTTCTGGGCCGGTGCCCGCGCGGCGGCCGGGCAGGACCAGGTGGACCTGCCGGTCGCGACCCTCGGTGACCTCCGCACCCAGCTGCAGGCGTGGCGCCCGGCGCTCGCTCCGGTGCTCGAGGTCTCGAGCCTGCTCCTCGACGGGCTCAACGTGCGCGACGACGATGTCGTGCTCGCCCCCGGCTCGAGGATCGAGGTCCTCCCGCCCTTCGCGGGCGGGTGATGGGAGGATGCCGGGCGTGGACGAGGTGATCGAGACCCGGGCGAGCCGTCGCGGACGTCCCGCCCGTGAGCCCGAGGCCATGGGCCCGGCGGAGGGCGTGGAGCCCTCCTTCCAGCTGATCCGCACCCTCACCGTCGCGGCCGTCGCCGGCCTGGTCGTCCTCGCCGCGCACGCCCACCCCACCCTGCTCGCCGCCCTCATGGCGTGGGCCGGCGCGGGTCTGGCCTGGGGTTGGGGCGCCGTCGCCAACCTGGCCACCGGATGGCGCACGGGCGCCGTCGTGGCCGGCACCGGCATGCTCGTCGCCGCGGCCACGGCCTTCGTCGACGACGCGCCCTACCTGCGGCTGGTCCCGGTGGCGCTCGCGGTCGGCCTGGTCGCGATCTTCCTGCTCCAGCTGCTCCGCAAGGACGGTCGGGCCGAGCTCACCGACGAGGTCGTCGCGACCTGCGGCGGGATCGGCATCCTCGCCTCCGGTGCGGTCATGGTCCCCCTGGCGCGCATCGACACCGGCCCGGCCGTGGCGACGACGGTCATGGCGGGCGTCGCGGCCGCCCTGCTCACCGACCTCCTCGTCGGCCGCGCCCCGCTGCACGCGTGGCTGGTGCCGATCGCGATGGTGCTCGGTGGCGCGGCCGGCGTCGGCGTGGCCCTCGCGCTCGGCCCGCTGTCGTGGGGGGCGGGTCTGCTCTTCGGGATGCTCGCCGGCGCCGTGTCGTATGCCGTGCGCCGGCTCGTCGAGGGCCAGCCACGCGGTGGCGAGGTCCCCGCGCAGGTCGCCGCGGCGATCGCCTCGGTGCTCTTCGTCGGCGTCCTCGCGATGGTGGCCGCCCTGCTCTTCGCCTGACGCGCGCGGCCGGCGCCCTGGCGCCTCAGTACACGAGGGCCTGCGTGCCCTCGGCCATGACCTCCTCGACGAAGCTCGCCGCCCCCCTGATGACCACGCCCGGGACCAGGTCGGCCTCCGTGAGGCTGCGACGACCTGCGCACTGGGCACACACGGTGAGGGTGCCCGCGGCGAGGACGGCATCGCGCAGCTCGGTCGCCGGAGCCGCCAGCGGGAGCTGCCAGCCGTCGGCCTCGCCCGGCACGGCCAGCGCCACCGCCTCCCCGGTCAGCCACAGGCTGACCTCGACGCCGGAGGCGACCGCCATCGCGGCGACGGTCAGTCCCTGGTTGAGGCGCTCGAGCGCCTCGGGACCGTGGGTGATCTTGACGACGAGCCGCTCAGCCATGGACCGACCTTAGGCAGTTGAGGCGACAGCGGGGGGCGAGCACACGGCATACGATCGGGTCGTGGCCTTCACCCTCGACACCGACATGCCTCCCGCCCTCGCCCCGCTCGCGTGGATGATCGGACGCTGGGAGGGGGCCGGCGTCGTCGGCTACCCGACCATCGAGTCGCGCAACTTCGGGCAGGAGATCACCTGCACCCACGACGGCCGCCCGTTCCTGCGGTGGGAGAGCCGCACCTGGCTGCTCGACGAGGACGGCCAGATGGTGCGCCCGCTCGCCACCGAGCTCGGCTTCTGGCGGGTGTTCGACCCGCAGCCGGACGGCACCAACGTCGAGCTGCTGCTCGCCCACCCGACCGGCATCGTGGAGATGTATGCCGGGAAGGCCGCCGACGCCAAGGTCGAGCTGCGCACCGACGGGGTGATGCGCTCGCCGCTGGCCAAGGAGTACAGCGCGGCGAGCCGGATGTACGGCTACGTCCACTCCAATCTTATGTGGGTCATGGACATGGCCGCCGTGGGCCAGCCGCTGCAGCCGCACCTCTCGGGTGAGCTCAAGCGCGTCGAGTGAGACGCGGCTGCCTCAGGGGATGACGCTGACCCGGTTGGTGTAGTCGCCGAGCCGGTCCTGGCGGATCGCGTCGCCGAGGCTGGCCATCCCCGGCTCGTCGACGATGTCGATCGACTGGCCGTCGGAGGACCACCCGAAACCGGTGAACGGCGCGGTGATGAAGACGATGTCGCCGCTGCGGACGTTGCGCAGGGAGAGCGCCTCCTCCCGCATGAAGGAGACCGTCAGGCCCTCGTCGACGACGAGGTTCTTGGTGGCGGCGTCGGTGAACTCGGCGATCTTCAGGGGGTTGGTGATGGTCTCGGGGCTGATCACCTTGAGCATCAGGGCCTTGATGAAGGCCTGCTGGCGCCGACCACGCGAGATGTCGCCCTCGCTGAGCTCGTAGCGTTCGCGGACGAAGGAGAGCGCCTGCTCGCCGTTGAGATCGTTCCAGCCCTGCTTGATGACGACCGGGCCCCCGTTGCCTTGACCGGTGGAGGCCTCCTCCGCGTAGACCGTGATGCCGCCGACGGCGTCCACCATGCCGGCGAAGCCGTTGAAGTCGGTCTTGGCGACGTGGTCGATCCGGATGCGGAGCTTGTCCTGGAGGGTCTGGACGAGGAGCGGGGCGCCGCCGTAGGCGTAGGCCGCGTTGAGCTTCGCCTGGCCGTGCCCGGGGATGGACATCCACAGGTCACGCGGGAAGTGGACGAGGTAGACCTTCGACCTGTCCTCGGGGATGTGCGCCAACACCATGACGTCCGAGCGGCTGGCCGTGTCGCCGGGCCGGGCGTCGGAGCCGATGAGCAGGACGTTGAGGCCCTTGGAGGCGAGCACCTCGGCGGCGGTGCCCGGGGCGGTGCCGTCGGCGGCCGCGCTCGGCGTGGGCAGCAGGGCCTCGTGCCGGATGTTGCTCTCGACCTTCTGGTTGAGGAAGAGGAGGAAGGCGGCGGCCAGGGCGACGACGAGGAAGAGCATCCCGAGGAGCACCCCGAGGATGCGCAGGCCCCAGCGGGGGCGGCGCCGCCGCCGGCGGTCGTCGGCCTCGGCGGGTGCATTCTCGAGAAGGTCCGTCACCCGGCCAGTGTAGGGAGCCGCACCTGCGTCGCGGCTGTGAAGGGAGGCGTGGGCTGCGCCTACAGTGGAGCGATGGTCGACCTCGGGGATGAGCTGCGGGCGCGCGGGATGCGCCTGACCCGTGGGCGTGAGCGGGTGCTCGAGGCGGTGCGTGCCGTGGGGCATGCCACCGCCGAGCGGGTCGCGGAGGTGGTGGCCGCCGACGGCGGTCCGCCGCTGTCGCTGTCGACGGTCTACCGCAGCCTCGACGCCCTGCAGGAGCTCGGCCTGGTCGGCCACACGCACGTCGACCACCGGGCGCCGGACTACCACGTCGCCGCGCACCCGACCCACATACACCTCTCCTGCCGCGGGTGTGGCCGCCTCGAGGAGGTGCCGGCCACGGTGGGTGCCGACTTCGTGGCGGCGGTCGAGGCCCGCGCGGGGTTCCGTGCCGACCTCACCCATGCCGCCGTCCACGGCCACTGCCAGAGCTGCCTGGAGGGCCAGCGATGACGACCCGGACCTCGCCCCTGCTCTCGCGCCCCGGCGCCGTGGAGGGCTCTGGCCCTGACGCCGGCGTCGCGGCCCACTACGGCGACCCGATGCGTGAGCAGCGGTTGCTCACCGAGGGCCTGGCCTGCGTCGACCTCTCGCACCGTGGGGTGGTGACGGTCTCCGGTCCCGACCGCCTCACCTGGTTGCACTCGATGACGACCCAGTCCCTCGTCGGTCTCCCCGCACACACCAGTCGGCAGTCCCTCGTCCTGTCGCCGAAGGGTCACGTCGAGCACGACCTCCACCTCGTCGACGACGGGGAGTGCACGTGGATCACCGTCGAGCCGGGCACCGCCCCCGCCCTCGTGGCGTGGTTGCGGTCGATGCAGTTCATGCTGCGCGTCGAGGTCGAGGACCGGACATCGGCGTATGCCGTCGTCGGCGAACCGCGGGCCGTGGAGTCCCTGCCGGGGGAGCCGCTGGCGTGGGTCGACCCCTGGCCCGGTGTGGATCTCGTCGCGGCCCCGGCGAAGGGACGCGAGCCCTACGCGGCATACGGGCCGCTGGTCGGCCACCCGGGGGCCGACCGGCCCTGGCGGGAGCTCATCGTCCCGCGGGACGCGCTGGCGGACGTGGTGGGGGACCGCCCGCTCGCGGGCACGTGGGCCAGCGAGGCGTTGCGGGTGCGCGCGTGGGAGCCGCGGCTCGGCTTCGAGACCGACCACCGGACGATCGCGCACGAGGTGGACTGGCTGCGCTCGGCCGTCCACCTGCACAAGGGGTGCTACCGCGGCCAGGAGACGATCGCCCGCGTGCACAACCTGGGGCGTCCGCCCCGCCGGCTGGCCTTCGTCCACCTCGACGGCTCCGGGCATGCCCTGCCCGAGGTGGGTGCCGACGTGGCGCTGGACGGGCGGACCGTGGGTCGGCTCACGTCGGTGGCGCGGCACTTCGAGGACGGGCCGATCGGCCTGGTCGTCATCAAGCGGAACACCCCCGAGGATGCCGATCTTGTGGTTAGAGGCGTTGCAGCGGCACAAACTGTCGTCGTCAGCGCCTGATCCACGCAGAATCTTCGGCCGCCGGCCGGTGGTCATGGCACAGTGGAGGCATGGCCCTGCGACCCTCGACCGGCACCCTCATCACCGTCGCCCCCACCGGCGCCGAGCACCTCAAGGCCGACCTGCCCCAGCTGCCGACCACGCTCGACGAGCTCGTCGACACCGCCCGACGCTGCGAAGCCGCCGGCGCCTCGCTGATCCACATCCACCGCCGCGATGCGGAGCACCTCCCCACGATCGACCCCGTGGTCCTGCGCGACGCCGTGGACGCGGTCCGCACCGAGACCGACCTGGTCGTGCAGCTCTCGACCGGCGGGTCGGTCCACGATCCGCTCGCAGCCCGCCTCGCGGTGCTCGATGCCGACCCGGACTCGTGCTCCCTCACGTGCGGCACGGTCAACTTCGGTGACGAGGTCTTCCTCAACCCCATGCCGTTCATGTCGGACCTCTACGTCCTGGCCCAGGAGCGGGAGGTCGTGCCGGAGTTCGAGATCTTCGAGGTCGGTCACCTGGCCGCGCTGGAGCGACTCGTCGACGCCCACGGGCTTCCCTTCGGCGGGGCGGTGCACGTCGACTTCGTGCTCGGCGTCCCCGGTGCGCTCCCGGCCACGCCGGCGGTGCTGCACACCCTCCTCGCCTCGCTGCCCGAGTGCGTCACGTCGTGGTCGGCGACCGGGATCGGTCGCGGGCACCTGCCCGTGCTCGCCTCGGCGATCGCCGCCGGTGGCCATGCGCGCGTGGGCATGGAGGACAACGTCGTCTTCTCCCGTGGCCGGGTCGTCGGTCACAACGACGAGCTCGTCGCCCGGGCTGCGGAGCTGGCAACGCTGCTCCAGCGCCCGGCGTTGACCACGGCCGAGGCGCGCGATCTCCTTGGCATCAAGGACCGCCGCGCTCGCTGACGACCTCGGGTGGGGGTGTCTGCTGCTCAGGCCTCGACGAGGTCGTTGCGGCGCTGGCGCAGGGTGATGTCGGCGCACTCGACGCAGATCCGCTCCGGCACCACTCCCAGGCGGATCAGGCCGGCGAACATCAGGCAGCCCGCGCAGAAGCCCAGGGCGGCTTCGAGGGTCGCGAAGAGGGTGAGCACGCCGAGCAGGACGGCCGCCAGGGTGCTCGCGCCCGTGAGTGCAGCCGCGGTCGCAACGGAGGTGAGGGCGAGGCCGATGCCCTGGGCGAAGCGCTTCGGCGCACCCGGCACCAGCTTGGGCCGGCCCAGCCGGGGCGCGATGACCTGCGCCGCAAGGCGGCCGATCGGACTGAAGCGCGGCCCGGCGAGCACCCGCAGCGCAAAGCCCACGCTGAGCACGAGGGGAACCCAGCGCCACTGGGTGAGGGCGCCGAGCGCTCCGAGCGTGGCCACGAAGGCCGCGACGACACGTGCTGCCTTCTCGTTGACGACCGTCGGGAACGACGCAAGTGCCCTGATGGATTGCATAAGCGGAAATTATGGCGAGCGGACGCCCGACGAGAGGTGAGCGTCCGGCATACGGATGGGATCTCGTGTTCCCGATGGCGACGTGACGACGCTCACGCTGCCTTGAGTTTGCATTCTGCTAACTAGAGCAAGCACAATGGAGACATGAGCAAGAACCCGCTGAACGACCTGGGCAGCAGCCTCGGCGACTACCTGCGCGAGCAGCGTCAGTCCGCCAAGCTCAGCCTGCGTCAGCTCTCGGAGCTTGCCGGCGTCTCCAATCCGTACCTCTCGCAGATCGAGCGTGGCCTCAAGCGCCCGAGTGCGGAGATCCTCCAGCAACTGGCCAAGGGGCTGGAGGTCTCGGCGGAGTCGCTCTACGTCAAGGCCGGGATCCTCGACGAGGACACCGTCACCGAGCGTCCGCGCAGCGATGTCCGTCGCGCGATCGCCGAGGACGGCCAGCTCACGGCGCGCCAGAAGGCCACCCTCCTGGACGTCTACGAGAGCTTCGTCGGCACCCCGGCCGCGACCCCCAAGACCCGCCGGTCCACCACGAGCAAGGCCGGCACGAAGACCCCCCAGAAGGAGAAGTGACATGTCCGTCATCACCGACCTCACCAAGAACGTCGACGTCCGCCCGTTCTACGCCGTCGTCGGCGCCACCGACCTGACCGTCGAGAAGGCTCGCGAGGCCGCCGTCGCCGCCGACAAGGCCCGCGTCAGCGTCCGCGCCGAGTTCGACAAGATGGTCGCCGACCTCGCCCCCGCGAAGGTCTCGGAGCGAGTCCAGTCCGGCGCTGCCGCTGCGTTCACGCAGGTGCAGGAGCTGCCGAGCGCCGCTGCCGCCCAGGGCAAGACCAACGTCGAGAAGGTCGTCGCCGGCTACGAGGACCTCGCCCTCCGCGGCAAGAAGCTCGTCGAGCGCATCCGCAACCAGAAGGCCACCAAGGACTTGGTCGCGCAGGCCGAGACCACCGTGGCGCAGGCCAAGGGTGCCGTCACCACCGCCCGCAAGGCGGCCGCTGACGTCGAGCGCTCCACCAAGGCCACCGTCACCACCGCGCGCAAGGAGGCCGTCAAGGCCGCCGAGGCGATCGCCGCGTCCGTGACCGACGAGGTCAAGGTCGCCGAGGCCGAGGTCAAGGGCGCCGTCAAGCGCACCCGCACCGCCGCCAAGCGCACGAGCACCACGACCAAGAACGCCGCGAAGAAGACCACCGCGTCGGCCAAGGGCGTTCGCACCACCGCCAAGAAGACCGCTGCGAAGGTCGAGAAGGCCACCCTCGCCGCCGCCGAGAAGGTCGGCGACTGATCGCTCGCCGCGCCCTCGGGCGTGGCACCGGGGCACACCCCTTTGGCCCCAACCACTCAGCCGGGTGGGCTCCACGAGAGCTCGCCCGGCTGAGTCATTTCCCCGTATGCCGTCCGCTCACCTGCCGCTCCCTCGTCGCAACGTCTGCTAGCAGACGAAAAGTCACCAGACCCCAGGGAACTCCTTGGGGCCTCGTGAGGTGAGGTGCCCTAGCAGAGGTTGCGGGGACGGGGCCGGGAGGGATCCGGCGGGGAGGCCGGCCGGCGGAGGCAGGGCACGGCATACGGTCCCCAGTAGCCTGTTCGCCGTGACCGACGCCCCTGCCGCTGCCCCCGTCCTCACCGACGCACCCGTCCTCGCCCACCTCGTGCGCGGCGGGTTCGTGGAGTCGGTCCATCGCGCGAGCGTCGTCGTCACGGCACCCGATGGTTCGGTCGAGCAGGTGTGGGGCGAGGCGAGCAGCCCGATGTTCCCGCGCTCGTCGAACAAGCCGGTGCAGGCCCTGGCGATGGTGCGGCACGGGCTCGACCTGCCCGATGACCTGCTCGCCCTCGTGTGCGCGAGCCACTCCGGCGAACCCTTCCACCTCGAGGGGGTCCGGCGGATCCTCGCCGGCGCCGGACTGTCCGAGGAGGACCTGCAGAACACGCCCACGCTCCCGCTCCAGGAGGGCGAGCACGACCGGTGGATCCGCGAGGGCCTGGCGCCCTCGTCGATCGCGCAGAACTGCTCGGGCAAGCACGCCGGGATGCTGGCCACGTGCGTGGCCGCCGGGTGGGACACCGCGACCTATCGCGACCCGGGGCATCCGCTCCAGCTGGCGATCGCGGACGCGGTCGCCGAGCTGGCGGGGGAGCCGGTGTCGGCGCTGGCCGTCGACGGCTGCGGGGCGCCCGTCATGGCGATCTCGCTGGCCGGGCTGGCGCGCTCCTTCGGCGCGATCGCGGCGGCTCCGGGACAGGAGCCGGGCTCGGCCCCGGCGCGCATCGCGACCGCGATCCGCAACGCCCCCGAGTACCTCGGCGGGACCGATCGGGACGTCACCGCCCTCATCCGGGCGACCCCCGGCCTGATCGCCAAGGACGGGGCCGAGTCGGTGGTCGCGGTCGGTCTCGAGGACGGGCGCGGCGTGGCGGTCAAGGTCGCCGACGGCGGGGGCCGGGCTCGCATGGTCATCCTCGCGGCTGCCCTGCGTGCCATCGGCGTGCGGTCCGAGGCGCTGGCCCAGCTCGAGCACTCACCCGTCCTCGGCCACGGCGAGCCGGTCGGCGCGCTCGTCGCGGTCGGCTTCTGAGGCAGCGGCGCCGATGCGTGTCGTGCTCCAGCGCGTCGACGGTGCTCGCGTCGTCGTCGATGGTGAAGTCGTCGGCGCGATCGAGGGCGAGGGGCTGCTCGCCCTCGTCGGCGTCACCCACGACGACGGTGACACCCAGGTCCAGGCCGCGGCCCGCAAGATCGCCGACCTGCGCATCCTCTCGGAGGAGCGCTCGGCGCTCGACCTCGGCGCGCCGGTCCTGGTCGTCAGCCAGTTCACCCTCCATGCCGACACCGCCAAGGGGAGGCGTCCGTCATGGAATGCCGCTGCACCGGGCCCGGTGGCCGAGCCGGTCGTCGAGGCCGTCGTGGCGGCCCTGCGGGCGAAGGGGCTGACCGTCGCGACCGGGCGGTTCGGGGCCCACATGCGCATCGAGGCGGTCGCGGACGGTCCGGTGACCATCGTCCTCGACGTCTGACCCTGCTTGCCGGGCCCGGTTAGGCTGGCGCGCATGAATGCGATCGGCCAGATGCAGTTCTACGTCGCCGTGGTCCTCGGAGTGGCCGCCCTGGCCGTCGAGGTCTGGGCCTTCGCCGATGCCCTCCGGCGACGCCCGGATGCCTTCGTGGCCGCCGACAAGCGCACCAAGGGCTTCTGGCTCGCCGTCACCGGGGTGGCCCTCGCCGTCGGGTTCGTCTTCCTCTTCCAGGTCGGCAGCATGCTCGGCCTGCTCGGCGTCGTCGCCGCCGGTGTCTACCTCGCCGACGTGCGCCCCGCCCTCGACCGGGTCATGGGCAAGGGCCAGGGCGGACGGCAGGGTCCCTACGGCCCCTGGTGAACCGGTGCCAGCCGGCGTCCAAACGGCCGGAAGCGCCTCACTCAGGCCGGGACCACCCGCGGCCCGGTGACCCCGCTCAGGTGGGTGCCACCGCCGACCAGGCGACCGTGACCTCCCCCAGGCGCCATCGGGCAGGACCGTCGAGGAGTGGCCAGCCCGTGCTGCGGAGGCCCTCCACGGCGACCCGGAACCGTTGCCGCGCACCGTAACCGGCGTGCCCGGAGGCGTGGGCCCACTGCCGGTCGAGGTCCGCGAGGAAGTCGTGGATCGGCTCGCCGGCCACGTTGCGGTGGATGAGCGCCTTGGGCAGGCGCTCGGCGATGATGCCGGGGCGCTCGAGTCCGGACAGGCGCCAGCTCAGGGTGAGCGAGCGCGGCCCCTCCGGGCCCAGTGCCACCCAGGTCGAGAGCCGGCCCAGCTCGTCACAGGTGCCCTCGACGAAGAGGCCGTCGGTCGCGAGCCGGCCACAGACGGTGTGCCACGCGGTCTCGACCTCGTCCTCGGCATACTGGCGCAGCACGTTGAACGCGCGGACGATGACCGGCCGCTCGCCCCCGGGGAGCGGGACCTCGAAACCACCGAGCGCGAAGCGCACGCCCGGTCGCGCCAAGGGGGCGGCCACCGCGACCCGCGCGGGGTCGATCTCGATCCCCACGACCTCGACGTCGGCGCGCACCACGCGCAGGCGGTCGTGCAGCTCGAGCGCCGTCACCGGGGACGCGCCGTAGCCCAGGTCGACGACGATCGGTGGCCCGTCGTGCCGGCGCAGCCGCTGGGCCTGGGTGGCGGCGATCCAGCGGTCGCAGCGGCGGAGCCGGTTGGGATTGGTCGTGCCGCGAGTGATCACCCCGACCGGTCTTGGACGTGCCACCGCGCCAGCCTAGGACGAGGCCGCGACCGACCGCGGCGGAGCACCGCGCACGGGTGGGACGAGGGCGTCGTGCGAGACTGCGCACGTGGGCGATGGACCGGACACTCCCGAGGCGCTGCGGAGGATCGCGATGGTCAGCGTCCACACCAGCCCGCTGGCCCAGCCCGGCACCGGTGATGCCGGGGGGATGAACGTCTACGTCCTCGAGACCGCCCGCTGCCTGGCCCGGCGCGGCATCGCCGTCGACGTCTTCACCCGTCGGACGAGTGCTGCGGTGCCCGAGCTCGTCGAGGTCGAGCCCGGGCTCCACGTCCGGCACATCGACGCCGGGCCGTACGAGGGCCTCTCCAAGGAGGACCTGCCGGGGCAGCTGTGCGCCTTCGCCGCCGGCATGATGCGCATCGCCGCGCGCGTGCCCGAGGACTGGTACGACCTCGTCCACTCCCACTACTGGCTCTCCGGGCAGGTCGGCTGGCTGGCGGCCGACCGATGGAACGTCCCGCTCGTCCACACCATGCACACGATGGCGCGCGTCAAGAACGCGCACCTCGCGCCGGGAGACGAGCCCGAGCCGCTGGGTCGGGAGATCGGCGAGGCGCAGGTCGTCGCCGCCGCGACCCGGATCGTGGCCAACACCGCCGACGAGGCCCGCGAGCTGATCGCCCTGTACGACGCGGACCCGGCCCGTGTAGCGGTCGCCGAGCCGGGTGTCGACCTCGCCGTCTTCACCCCGGGCAGCCGGGAGCAGGCGCGCCGCGCCCTCGGACTCCCCGCCGACGGGATCCTCCTGATCTACGTCGGCCGGATCCAGCCGCTCAAGGGCCCGGACCACGCCGTCCGTGTCGTCGCCGACGTCCTGCGTCGCCGGCCGGAGTGGCGCGACCACCTCACCCTGGCGATCCTGGGCGGGGCCAGCGGCATCGGGGTGCGCAGCCCGATGGGCCTGCCCGCGCTCGCGGAGTCCCTCGGCATCCCGGAGACCGTGCGCTTCCTCCCCCCGGTCGACCGACCCACCCTCGCGCGCTGGTACCAAGCCGCCGACGCCGTCCTCGTCCCCTCCCACAGCGAGTCCTTCGGGCTCGTCGCCATCGAGGCGCAGGCCTGCGGCGCCGTGGTGCTGGCCTCCGACGTCGGCGGCCTGCCGGTGGCGGTCGGGGACGCCGGGCTGCTCCTGCCGGTCGGGGACGAGGCGGCGTGGGCCGCGGCCGTCGAGCGGGTCATCGACGACCCCGGGGCCAGTGCCGGCCTGGGGGCGCGGGCCGCCGAGCGCGCGCAGGGCTTCGGGTGGGAACGCACCGCCGACCGGCTCGTCGCGGCCTACACCGCCTCGATCGCCGTCCCCCGCCAGTCCTCGATCAACGACTCGGGCGCCCTGGTCGGCATCCCCTCGGCGGTGATCCCGTGACCCCCGGCACGCCGCAGGACCAGGCCCGCGCAGCCGCCCAGGCCGCCGTGGACGCCTTCCTCGCCGAGGCCGGACTCGAGTGGGAGCCGGGCCTGACCCCGGGCGAGACCGTCGTCACCCTGCCCGGCGAGAAGAAGCTCAAGACCGTCGTCTCGCTCATGGTGGGAGAGACCGCCCTCGTGGCGCGGGCCTTCGTCGTCCGCAACCCGGACGAGAACCATGACCGCGTCCACCGCTTCCTGCTCTCACGCAACCTCCGCCTCCCGGGCATTGCGTATGCCGTGGACTCCAGTGGCGATGTGTACGTCACCGGCCGCCTCCCGCTCGTCGCGGTGAGCGCCGAGGCGCTCGACGGCCTGCTCGGGGCGATCCTCGAGGCGAGCGACGGCCCCTTCAACGAGCTGCTCGTCCTCGGCTTCCTCACCTCGATGCAGAAGGAGTGGGCCTGGCGGATCGACCGGGGGGAGTCGCTGCGCAACCTCGAGGCCTTCCGCGGGATCCTCGAGCGACCCGGTGACCCGCCGCCGGATGCCTGAGATCGCCCAGCGCGCGCGGTGGGCCGGGTCTAGGCTGGCGACATGACGGCATACACCCTTGTCCTGCTTCGCCACGGCGAGTCCGAATGGAACCAGAAGAACCTCTTCACCGGGTGGGTCGATGTCGACCTCACCGACAAGGGGCGTGCCGAGGCCGCCCGGGGCGGGCAGCTGCTCAAGGACGCCGGGATCCTGCCCGACGTCGTCCACACCTCGGTGCTGCGCCGCGCGATCACCACGGCCAACCTCGCGCTCGACGCCGCCGATCGCCACTGGATCCCGGTCCGGCGCAGCTGGCGCCTCAACGAGCGGCACTACGGCGCGCTCCAGGGCCTGGACAAGGCGGCGACGCGCGACAAGTACGGCGACGAGCAGTTCATGCTCTGGCGGCGCAGCTTCGACACCCCGCCGCCGCCGATCGAGCAGGGCAGCGAGTTCGACCAGACCGGTGACCCGCGGTATGCCGGTGTCGACGTCCCGCTCACCGAGTGCCTCGCCGACGTCATCCCGCGGATGATGCCCTACTGGGAGAACGACATCCAGGCCGACCTCAAGGAAGGCCGCACGGTCCTGGTCACCGCCCACGGCAACAGCCTGCGCGCGCTCGTCAAGCACCTCGACGGCATCAGCGACGAGGACATCGCCGGGCTCAACATCCCGACCGGCATGCCTCTGGTCTACGAGCTCGGCGAGGACTTCATGCCGACGGCGCCCGCGCGGTACCTCGACCCCGAGGCCGCCGCGGCAGCCGCCGCAGCCGTCGCCAACCAGGGTCGCTGACCGGCTGACCCACTGACCGGCTGGGCCACTGATCGGCTGGGCCATTGGCCCACTGGCTCACTGGCCCGAGGTCATGAGCTGCCGGTAGGTGTCCCACGGTCCGTACCACGTCTGGTCGGTCCAGAGGTGTGTCTGCGAGACGAGGGTGCCCTGGGCGTCGTAGGTGCGGCACACCGCGTTCGGGCCGTCCGACCCCTCGGCGAGGTCGACCGTCGCGGTGCCCTTGACCAGGGGCAGTCGCACCGGCTCGGCCCGGGTGTCGCCATCCCACTCCAGCTCGGTCGCGGGGGAGTCGGCGGGGACGAAGAACTGGCGACCGACCTGGATGCCCTCCGGGTTGCCGATGCTCACCGACATCGGAGCGAACCGGTTGGCCTCGGTGACCGGCTCGTTGGTCGCATAGGCGTACCAGTTCCAGGACCCCGTCTCGACGTCGTGCACGAGGAAGCCGAGGGTTTGCAGGAGCGCCCCGGAGGGCAGGCGCACACGCACGATGTGGGCCGTCATCGTCGACGTGTCCTCGGTGGAGCGCTGCGAGAGCCAGTCGTGGGCTCGCGGGTCGAGCCGCGCACTGCGGACGACACTGGCCGAGAGCTCCTCCGGGGCCAGCCCGGTCGCCGCGGCGACCTCGGCCACGACGCCACCGACGTACTCGCGTAGTTCCGCGGGCACCTGGCAGCGAGGACACTCGGCCCGGCTGGCCGGTGGCGGCTCCTCGGTCATGAGGCCGCCGGGCGGGTTCTCCGTGCCATCGGCGCGCAGGAGCAGGGCGGGCGCCGCACCTCCGAGGTCGATCACGGCGCCACCGTCGTCGAGTGGCACCGCGGACCAGGTGCGCGTGAGCGTCAGGTCGGGCGCGACGGTGACCGTGCGTGACCACTCGAGTTCGCGGACGCCGGGCCGGCCGAGGACGAGCAGCTTGGCCTGTGGGGTGTTGGCCGCGTGGACGACGGAGAAGGCCGCGGCATCGTCCATCACGGACCACGCCTCCTTCTGGCCCAGCTCCTCCACCCGGGCACCGGCGGGCCCGGCGAGGACGGTGACCAGCGGTGCGTCACCGCCCCAGCCGTCCCGCGGCGCGAGGAGGAGGAAGCGTTCGCCGCCGACGTCTGCTCCCCAGAGGACCTGCTGCGCCCCGGACCAGCGGGCGATGACCCCCGCGACGACGCCCGGGTCCCGGGCCAGGGGGCCGCGAGAGCCCCACTGCCACACCTGGCGACCCTGGAGTGAGGGCGTGGGCAAGGGGGCGGCGGTGGTGGTCCGCGGACTGGGCGTCGGTGGTGAGGGCGCGGTGACCCCCGGGCCGGCGACCAGGGCGGCGCCGGCCAGTGCCGTCGCGACGACGGCCGCGCTTGCCATCAGTGCTCGCCGGCGTCGTGTCCGGAGCCGGTCCGTGACGGTCGCCATCGGGTCGAGGGTGGCCACGCCGTCCCGGTCGTCGAGGAACTGGGCGATCGCCGCCTGCGCGGTCCAGGGGGCGGCGTCGCGTCCGGCGGCTCGCTCGCCCCGGGCATGGGCGGTGGTGAGCTGGGCCCGCGCCGAGGTGAGCAGGTCCGCGAAGGCAGCGGACGGCATACCGCTGACCTCCCCGGCCTCCTCCTCGGTGAGTCGGAGGTCGTCGACGAGCACGTATGCCGCCCGCTCACCGGTGCCCAGCGCCAGCCACGCGTCGGCAAGGCTCGCGGGCTCGGGAGGTGCCGGGGGCGCGGGCGCCGCGGCGAGGAGGCGGGAGAGGAGGGCACGGCGCGTCGTGGCCGTCGGTCGCCCCTCCGTGGCCAGGGTGCGCCAGGTGCGGACGGCCTCGGTCAGGGCGCGCAGGGCCAGCGCCTCGCCGTCGTCCGGGTCCCGGGCGACGAGGCGGCCCAGGCGGCGCAGCTCGGGCCAACGCGCCGCGACGAAATCGGCGGCGTCCTGCGTCACCCGGCCCATGGGCCGAGTGTGGCCGACCGCGACCGGTGGCGCGAGCCCCCGGCGGCGAGTCAGCTCCCGAGGACGACGTCCTCGCGGTCCTCGTGGCTGGATTCCGCGTCCCCGTCGTACTGGCCGGTCACGAGGTAGATGACGCGCTCGGCCACGGAGACGGCGTGATCGGCGTACCGCTCGTAGTAGCGGGCGATGAGGGTCAGGTCGACGGCGGTCTCGGTGCCGTGGTCCCGGCCCTCGGCGACGATGCGCTCCACGAGGCGGCGGTGCAGGTCGTCCATGGTGTCGTCCTCGCGGTCCACGGCCCGGGCACCCTCGATGTCGCGGGTGACGATGACGTCACCGGCCTTGAGCACGATCGTCTCGGCGGCCCGGCCCATGTCGACGATGACCGAGCGGTACTCGGCGGGCACCGCCGGGTTCGGGTAGCGCAGGCGGGCGATCTTGGCGACGTGGCGGGCGAGGTCACCCATCCGCTCGAGGTCGGCACTCATCCGCATCGCCGTGACCACCATGCGCAGGTCGGTCGCCACGGGCTGCTGGAGGGCGAGCAGGTCGATGGCGGTGTCGTCGAGGTGCTCGCGGAGCCGGTCGAGGTCGGCGTCGGCGTCGATGACGGACTCGGCCAGCGCGACGTCGGCATCGAGCAGGGCGGTCGTGGCCCGGCTCATGGCCGAGCGGGCCAGCCGGGTCATCTCGACGAGGTCCGCGGTGATCCGGTCGAGCTCGTCGTGAAAGGCCTTGCGCATCGGGATCCTCTTCCTGGGCTTTCCTGGGCTGGGGCCGCGGTGGGTGCAGTCGTCGGGTCGGGACCGGCGGGTCGGGACCGGCGGGGCGGGACCGCCGCTCCTGGTCGGGGCCCGCGACGGCAGCGTGGCACCCTGCGGTGAACGCTCGTCGGATGCAAGGTGAACATCTCTGGGCGCCCTCCGCCGCCGTGCGTGGTCCTCGATCGGGAGGTCGGCCGGGCCGGTGAGGGGCGTCTAGTCTGGCCGCGTGGATGCTGCGTTGGCCGCGACCCTGGGCGGTGGTGTCGGGCTCGTCCTCGGCGCGCTCGCCGTCGGGGCGGCCAGGCTCTCCGAGCGCGAGCAGCGGACCCTGCCGCCGACCGCGCCGACCTCCTCGCTGTCCAAGGGAGTCGGGGACGTCCTCAGCGTGCTCCGCTCGATCGGGATCGTCCTCGACGGCTCCGACGCGGTCGTGACCACCTCGTCCGCCGCCGTCGCCTACGGCCTGGTCCGCCACGGGGAGCTGGTCCACGCCGAACTGCGCCACCTGGCCCGACAGGTCCGTCGCGACGGGGTGATCCGGGAGGCCGAACTCGAGCTCACCAAGGGGCCGACCGGCTCCGGCAGCGTCGTCATGCGCGCACGGGTCGCACCGCTGGGCAGTGACCACGTGCTCGTGCTCGCCGAGGACCACACTCAGGCTCGGCGGGTCGAGGAGATCCGCCGCGACTTCGTCGCCAACGTCTCGCACGAGCTGAAGACGCCGGTCGGGGGGATCTCGCTGCTCTCCGAGGCCATCATCGACGCCCGTGACGACCCCGAGGCCGTGGCCCGCTTCGGCGAGCGGATCCGGGTCGAGTCCGCCCGGCTCGGGCAGCTCGTCAAGGAGATCGTCGACCTCTCGCGCCTGCAGATCCAGGACACCCTCCACGAGCCCGAGCTCGTGCCGGTGGACGCGGTCGCCACCGACGCGGTGGAACGGGTGCGCACGACCGCCGATGCCCGCAGCATCGCCATCGAGCAGGCGTGCGAGCCCGACCTGGCCGTCTACGGCGACCGCGAGCTGCTCACCACGGCCGTGGCCAACCTGGTGTCCAACGCGGTCAACTACAGCGACGACAGCACCCGGGTCGCGGTGGGAGCCCGACGGGTCGAGGACCTCGTCGAGATCTCCGTGTCCGACCAGGGCCATGGCATCCCGGCCGGTGAGCAGGAGCGCATCTTCGAGCGCTTCTACCGCGTCGACGCGGCCCGCTCCCGCGCCACGGGCGGCACCGGGCTCGGGCTCGCGATCGTCAAGCACATCAGCGCCAACCACGGCGGCGAGGTCACCGTGTGGAGTGCCGAGGGGCACGGGTCGACCTTCACCATCACCCTGCCGCTGGCCGCACCCAAGCCCTTCGAGAAGTCCACCGAGCCCACCCCGCTCGCCCCCACGGGCACGACCCCAGGAGAGCAGTACCCATGACCCGGATCCTCGTCGTCGAAGACGAAGTCTCCTTCTCGGACCCGTTGTCCTACCTGCTGCGGAAGGAGGGATACGACGTCGCCGTCGCCGAGACCGGGCCGGATGCGCTGAGCGAGTTCGAGGCCGCCGGCGCCGACCTGGTCCTGCTCGACCTCATGCTCCCGGGCCTGTCGGGCGTCGACGTCTGTCGGGCCCTGCGGGCCAAGTCCAACGTCCCGGTCATCATGCTCACCGCCAAGGACAGCGAGATCGACAAGGTGGTCGGCCTCGAGCTCGGCGCCGACGACTACGTCACCAAGCCGTACTCCTCACGTGAGCTGCTCGCGCGTATCAAGGCGGTGCTGCGCCGGCTCGGCGAGCCCGAGGAGCTGCTCCCCACCACGCTGGAGGCCGGCCCGGTGCGCATGGACGTCGAGCGCCACGTGGTCACCGTCAACGGCGCGCCGGCGGCCCTGCCGCTCAAGGAGTTCGAGCTGCTGGAGATGCTGCTCCGCAACGCCGGGCGCGTCCTGACCCGGCTGCAGCTCATCGACCGGGTGTGGGGGAGTGACTACGTCGGGGACACCAAGACCCTGGACGTGCACGTCAAGCGACTCCGGGCGAAGATCGAGCCGGACCCCACCAACCCGCGCTTCATCGTGACGGTGCGCGGGCTGGGCTACAAGTTCGAGCCGTGAGGGCTCAGTTCGCGGCGAGGCCCTTGTAGTAGCCGTCCGCGGTGAGCACGGGGACGTCGAGGATGTTCTCGCCGCTGCCGCTGGTGGAGATGGTGACCTTGACCAGGTCGCCGGCCTTGCCCGGCACGGCCGACAGGACGAGGTCGTCGGCCTCGGCGAGGTTGACCGACGCGTGGGCCGGCACGCTCGTGCTGACCTTGTCGGACCCCTCGGTCGCGAAGCTGACCGCGACGGCCTCGTTCGTGCCGTTGACGAACTGCCCGGCGAGCCGCCCGGGCTCGTCGCTCTGGTCGGACCCGACGACGACCAGTCCGCGGACGTCGAGGCGGTCACCGAGGTCGAGGTTGACACCGTCGGAGGCCTGGTAGTTCACGTCCGTCTGCACCGGGGACATGAGCGCACACCCGCTGGTCGTGAGAACGGCAGCAAGGGCGAGGGGGGCGGCGATGCGCGCGGAGGCCTTGGTGATCACGAGCCCGATCGTAGCGGCCCGGGGGCACAGGGGGGTCACGGCCTCGCGCGCGTGCCTGACAAATGCCCGAATGTCAAGCGGTTCTTCGGCGCGCTTTCGCCGACGAAACCGGGCCTGACCTGCGCAAACGCTCTCGCTCCGAGTTCGGCGTGTCACACCCGGCGTGTTATTCTTGAGGTCGCGAAAGGGGACAACACCACATGGTTTTCACTGTTGGCGAGACGGTCGTCTACCCACACCACGGGGCCGCCCGGATCGAGGAGATCAAGACCCGCGTCATCCGAGGCGAGGAGAAGCTCTACCTCAAGCTCAAGGTGGCCCAGGGAGACCTCGTCATCGAGGTCCCGGCCGAGAACTGCGACCTCGTCGGCGTCCGTGACGTCGTCTCCAAGGAGGGGCTGGACCGCGTCTTCGAGGTCCTGCGCGCCCCCTACGCCGAGGAGCCGACCAACTGGTCGCGCCGCTTCAAGGCCAACCTGGAGAAGCTCGCCTCCGGCGACGTCATCAAGGTCGCCGAGGTCGTGCGCGACCTGTGGCGTCGCGACAAGGACCGCGGCCTGTCCGCCGGCGAGAAGCGGATGCTCGCCAAGGCCCGCCAGATCCTCGTCTCCGAGCTCGCGCTCGCCGAGAAGACCGACGAGGAGAAGGCCGAGACCATCCTCGACGAGGTCCTCGCGTCCTGAGCCGGCCACCCGGCATCCTTCTGCACTGACGTGACCGACGCCGACGCTGCCCCGCGCAGCGTCGGCGTCGTCGTCGTTGCGGCCGGTTCCGGCACCCGGCTGGGCGCCGCGGTGCCCAAGGCCTTCGTCCGGCTCGCCGGCCGCACGCTCCTGTCGTATGCCGTGGAGCGGGTCGTGCAGGTCCCCGGGCTGGCGTCGGTGGTGCTCGTCCTGCCCGAGGGCTGGCTGCCCGGTGAGCCCGGCTACGACCACGAGATCTCGCGCCACCTGCCGGCGGGGACGGCCTTCGTGGCCGGTGGCGCCAAGCGCGGCGACTCGGTGCGCAACGGCCTCGAGCGGCTCGACCCCGCCTGTGACGTCGTCCTCATCCACGACGCCGCGCGCTGCCTCACCCCGGTGAGCACCTTCGAGCGGGTCGTCGCCGCCGTGGGGGCGGGCGCTGCCGGAGCCGTTCCCGGCCTGCCGGTGGTCGACACGATCAAGACCGTCGACGCCGAGGGCGTCATCACCGGCACTCCCGACCGGGCCGCCCTGCGAGCGGTGCAGACGCCGCAGGGGTTCGACGCGAAGGTGCTGCGCACGGCATACGCCTCGGGGTTGAGCGCGACCGACGACGCCGCCCTCGTGGAGCTGACCGGTCACCACGTGCGCGTCGTCGAGGGCGACCCGCTCGCCTTCAAGGTGACCACCCCCGAGGACCTCGCGCACGCGGAGCGGATCGTGGCGGCAGGATGGTCGCCATGAGTGGGCTGCCGCGCGTCGGGATCGGGACCGACGTCCATGCGTATGCCGTGGACCCCGGTCGTGAGCTCTGGCTCGCCGGGCTGGCGTGGCCGGGGGAGCGTGGGCTCGAGGGCCACTCCGATGCCGACGTGGCCGCGCACGCAGCCTGCGATGCGATCTTCACCGCTGCGGGGATCGGCGACCTCGGGGCGCACTTCGGGACGTCCCGACCCGAGTTCGCGGGTGCCTCGGGGGTGACCCTGCTCGCCGAGGCCGCGCGGCTGGTGCGGGAGGCGGGCTACGAGATCGGCAACATCGCGATCCAGGTCATCGGCAACCGCCCCAAGATCGGGTCACGGCGCGCCGAGGCGGAGGCGGCACTGTCACGATCGGCCGGCGCGCCGGTGTCGGTCAGCGGCACGACGACCGACGGGCTCGGCCTCACCGGCCGCGGCGAGGGCGTGGCCGCCATCGCGACCGCCCTGGTGGTTCCCATCCACTGAGTCGACCCTTGTTCGCCTCGAGGGGGCGGGTCTGCCCGTGCGTCGCGGGCGGTCAGGCCGGCGGGTTGGCCTGGGGCGTCGGGGCGCTGCGGTTGCTGAGGACCGCACCGACGAGCAGGCCGAGGAACGCGGGCACGAGTCCCGCCGCCGTCGCGAACCAGCCACCCATCACGACTCCTCGGACCGCCGGGCGTGGGACCGGACGCCGACACGGGGTGCCGGCCCTCGGTGTGGGCGGGTGGAGACGATGCGTGCCATCCGCTGGATCTCGGCGACATGGCAGCACAGGGCCTCGCGACCGGCCTCGGTCAGGCGTACGCTCGTGCGGAGGTGGCCGTCGACGGGCTGCTTGAGCAGCGTGATGTGGCCGACGCTCTCGAGGGTCTTCAGGTGCTTGGACAGGGCCGAGTCGGACAGGCCCGTCTCGTCGCGCAGCACGGCGAACTCCACCGCGCGATGCGGGACGAGGAGCGCACAGATGCGCAGGCGGTTGGGCTCGTGGATGACCGCATCGAAGACAGGGTGCGGGCTCATGGCCACACCCTAGGTTCCGTTTTCCGCCGTGGAAACCGCGGTTTGCCTGATGGCCAACGGCACCACACGGCATACGCGTCGTCGCCCTTGCCCACGCGCAGGCGCCCGGCTTGGATGGAGCCAACGCCCCACCTCCCCGTGACAAAGGAGTCCCCATGTCCCAGACCGTCAAGGCCGTCATCGCCCGCGCCAAGGGTGAGCCGGTCGAGCTCGTCGACATCGTCGTCCCGGACCCCGGGCCCGGTGAGGCGGTGGTCAAGGTCGAGGCGTGCGGGGTGTGCCACACCGACCTGCACTACCGCGAGGGCGGCATCAACGACGACTTCCCGTTCCTGCTCGGGCACGAGGCGGCGGGTGTGGTCGAGGCGGTCGGCGAGGGCGTGACCGACATCGCGCCCGGCGACTTCGTCATCCTCAACTGGCGGGCCGTGTGCGGCAACTGCCGCGCCTGCAACAAGGGCAAGCCCTGGTACTGCTTCGCCACCCACAACGCCAAGCAGAAGATGACCCTCACCGATGGCACCGAGCTCTCGCCGGCTCTGGGCATCGGGGCCTTCGCCGAGAAGACCCTCGTCGCCGCCGGCCAGTGCACCAAGGTCGACCCGGACGCCGAGGCCGCGGCCGTGGGCCTGCTCGGCTGTGGCGTCATGGCCGGCTTCGGCGCGGCCGTCAACACCGGCGGCATCGGCCTGGGTGACTCGCTCGCCGTCATCGGCTGCGGTGGTGTCGGCAACGCCGCCATCCAGGGCGGCAAGGTCGCCGGCGCGACGACGATCATCGCCGTCGACGTGGACGACCGGAAGCTCGAGCAGGCCAAGCGCTTTGGCGCCACCCACACGGTGAACTCCAAGAACGAGGACGCCGTGGAGAAGATCCGCGAGTACACCGGCGGCTTCGGCGCCGATGTCGTCGTCGAGGCGGTCGGCCGCCCGGAGACCTACGAGCAGGCGTTCTTTGCGCGCGACCTCGCGGGAACCGTTGTGCTGGTGGGGGTTCCGACGCCGGAGAAGACGCTCACCCTGCCGCTCATCGAGATCTTCGGCCGCGGTGGCGCGCTCAAGTCGAGCTGGTACGGCGACTGCCTGCCCTCGCGCGACTTCCCGATGCTCGTCGACCTCTACAAGCAGGGCCGCTTCGACCTCGGGTCGTTCGTCACCGAGAAGATCGGCATCGGCGACGTCGAGGCCGCCTTCGAGAAGATGCACCACGGCGACGTCCTCCGTTCCGTCGTCGTCCTGGACTGAGGAGTTCGTATGCCGTCCGCTGACCTTTCGCTGCCCACCTCACCGGGGGGCGTGCGCATCGACCGGGTGGTCACCTCGGGGCAGTTCTGCCTCGACGGGGGCTGCTGGGACGTCGACAACAACGTGTGGATCATCGGCAATGACGAGGAGTGCCTCGTCGTCGACTGTGCCCACGAGGCCGACAAGATCGTGGCCGGGATCGGGGGCCGCCGCGTCGTGGCGCTGGTCTGCACCCACGGTCACAACGACCACGTGAACGCCTCGGACGAGGTCAAGGCGGCGACGGGCGGCCAGACCTGGCTCAACCCGGCGTGCCGGGTGCTCTGGGACCAGTCCCAGACGAGTGAGCCGGACCACGAGCTGTCGGACGGCCAGGTGTTCTCGGTGGGCGACGTGGAGATCACGGCGCTGCACACCCCGGGGCATGCGCCGGGTGCCACCTGCCTGTCGATCCCGTCCCTGGGGGTGCTGCTCTCGGGCGACACCCTGTTCAACGGTGGGCCGGGCGCGACGGGGCGTTCGTACAGCGACTTCCCGACGATCATCGATTCGATCCGCGACCGGCTGCTGACCCTGCCCGAGGAGACGATCGTGCTCACCGGCCACGGGGATGCCACGTCGATCGGGGCCGAGAAGCCGCACCTCGAGGAGTGGATCGCCCGCGGCCACTGACGACAGCGCGAGGACCCGACCGAGCGCCAGCGAGGGAGGCCCGGAGCGCGGAGGAAGTGGCCGAGTGGGCGCGGCCAATAACTCGCAGACAGTCGAAAGTAGACGAGGAGCTGCCTCGAGGCATTCGAGGCAGCTCCTCGTCTACTTTCGACTGTTGTGAAGGGCGGGTGCGTGACGGGGGTGCGGCATACGGCACGTTCGGCACGCATGTCCACGCGCGAGGCCGCCGCGGAGGCCGCGAAATCAGCAGGGGACGTTGACCCAGGACCCATCCGAGCGCGCTCGGCCACGAACCGCACCGCCGCCTCCACCACGGTGTGGGCGAGCCAGGCCGCGAGCGCGCCCAGGGCGAACCCGCCGAGCACATCCGGCCAGTGGTGCACCTCGGCCATCACCCTGGACATGCCGAGCAGCAGGGTCAGGCCCGTGAGCACCCACCCGATGCGCCGGTTGAAGAAGAGCACGACCGCGGCGATCGCTGCCGATGCGGTGGCATGGTCCGAGGGGAAGCCGTTGTCGGCGGCATGGGCGATGAGGGGCGCCACGTGGTCGACGACGAAAGGTCGAGGGTCGTCCCAGAGCGCGCCGGCGAGGGTGGCGAGCGCGCCGGCGAGGCTGAGCGCGAGCACGCCGGTGAGGGCGAAGGGCAGCTTCGTGCTCCTCCTGGCGAGCAGCCAGGCCACCGCGGCGCCGGCAGCGACGACGAAGAGCATGGCGTTGGCGACGACGATGACCACGGAGTTCACGGGCGCCGACCCTAGGGAGCGAAACTGCGCGCCGGCTGGATGCCGGCTGGCCGAGGGATGGGAGCGGCCCGCGCCTCCCAGACAGTCGAAAGTAGACGAGGAGCCACCTCGAGGCATTCGAGAGAGCTCCTCGGCTACTTTCGACTGTGGGGGTGGGGAGGACGCGGCATAACGCTGAATGTGCCGCCCGTAGACTTGGGCGGGTGACCCTCAGACTCCAGGACTCGCTCACCGGCGAGCTGCGCGACTTCGTCCCCGTGACCCCGGGCAAGGTCGGCATCTACATCTGCGGGCTCACCACCCAGGCCCCGCCGCACCTGGGGCACGTGCGCTTCGCCGTCGCCTTCGACGTGCTCCGCCGCTGGCTCACCCGCGGGCACGGCTACGACGTCACGCTCATCCGCAATGTCACCGACATCGATGACAAGATCCTCACCAAGTCGGCCGAGACCGGAGAGCCCTGGTATGCCGTGAGCTACCGCAACGAGGTCGAGACCAGTGCCGCTCTGGCCGGGTTGGGGGTGCTGCCGCCGACCTACGAGCCGCGCGCCACCGGGCACGTCCCCGAGATGGTCACGCTCATGGAGCAGATCATCGAGAAGGGCCACGCCTACCCGGCCGGCGACGGCAGTGGCGATGTCTACTTCGACGTGCGCTCGTGGCCGAGCTATGGCGCCCTGACCAAGCAGCGCATCGACGACATGGCCGCCGCCGAGGATGCCGACCCGCGCGGCAAGCGCGATCCCCGCGACTTCGCCCTGTGGAAGGGGCACAAGAGCGACGAGCCGGCGACGGCCTCGTGGCCCACGCCGTTCGGCCCCGGTCGCCCCGGCTGGCACCTCGAGTGCTCGGCGATGGCCCGCAAGTACCTCGGTGACACCTTCGACATCCACGGCGGCGGCGTCGACCTGCGCTTCCCGCACCACGAGAACGAGCTTGCCCAGTCCACCGCCGCCGGCCTCGGCTTCGCGAACTACTGGCTGCACAACGGCTGGGTCACCATGGGCGGCGAGAAGATGAGCAAGTCGCTCGGCAACAGCCTGCGCGTCTCGACCGTGCTCGAGGAGCACCGCCCCCTCGTCGTCCGCTACTACCTCACGGCGGCGCACTACCGCTCGATGATCGAGTACCAGGAGACCTCGCTCGCCGAGGCCGCCTCCGCCGTCGAGCGGATCGAGGGCTTCCTCAAGCGCGCCCTCCCGGGTGTCGTCACGGCCATGCCCACGGGCGACGAGGAGCTGCCCGAGGACTTCCGCGCATCCCTCGACGACGACCTCGGCGTCTCCGGCGCTCTCGCCGTCATCCACGAGACCGTGCGGGCCGGCAACACCGCGCTCGACGAGGGTGACCTGGAGGACGCCGCGGACGCGGCACGACTCGTCGTCGCGATGACCGACGTCCTTGGGGTCAACCCCCTCGACCCCACGTGGAGTGGCGGCGACGGCGCGAACGAGGACGCGATGGCGGCCCTGGACTCCCTCGTCCGGGACCGCGTCGCGGCCCGCGCCAAGGCCCGCGCTGCCCGCGACTGGGCGACCGCGGATGCCATCCGTGACGAGCTGACTGAGGCCGGGATCGCGGTCGAGGACACGGCGGCCGGGGCCCGATGGTCCCTGGCCCGAGGGAAGGCTGAGCACTGATGGCAGGCAACTCCCAGCGGCGCGGGGCAGTGCGCAAGTCCTCCAAGAAGGGTGCCACCGTCGGCTCCGGAGGCCAGCGCCGCCGCGGGCTCGAGGGCAAGGGCCCGACCCCCAAGGCCAGCGACCGGCCCAACCACAAGGCCCACAAGTTCGCCAAGGCTGCGGCCAAGAACGCTCCGGCCCGTCGCCCGCAGCGCCGTGACAAGGCGAGCAGCGAGATGGTCGCCGGGCGCAATGCCGTCGTCGAGGCCCTGCGCGCCGACATCCCGGTGACCACGATGTACGTCGCCGGTCGGGTCGACGCCGACGACCGCGTGAGGGAAGCCCTCAAGATCGCGGGGGAACGCGGCATACCTGTCCTGGAGACGCCGCGCGGTGAGCTGGACCGGTTGACCGACAACGCTGTTCACCAAGGACTGGCGATCCAGGTCCCCCCTTATGAGTACGCCCACCCCGGTGACTTCGTCGACCCCGAGACCCCGGGCATCCCGCTCGTCGTCGCCCTCGACGGCATCACCGACCCGCGCAACCTCGGGGCGATCATCCGGTCGGTCGCGGCCTTCGGCGGCCACGGCGTCGTCGTCCCGGCGCGCCGCTCCGTCGGCATGACCGCCTCCGCGTGGAAGACCTCCGCCGGTGCCGCCGCCCGCATCCCGGTCGCGCAGGTGAGCAACCTCAACAACGCGCTCAAGGACTTCAAGAAGGCCGGCTTCTTCGTCATCGGCCTCGACATGGACGGCGACGTCGAGCTGCCCGACCTCGAGCTGGCCTCCGAGCCCCTGGTCATCGTCGTCGGCTCCGAGGGCAAGGGCCTCTCGCGCCTCACGAGCGAGAACTGCGACCAGATCGTCTCGATCCCCATGCACGCGGCGACCGAGTCGCTCAACGCCGGCATCGCCGCCGGCGTCACCCTGTATGAGGTGGCCCGCCGCCGCCGCTGACCGGGCGTGGGGAGTCCTCCCCGCCGTCCAATCGGTGCAGGTGGCCTCGTGCGCGGGCACTGTGTGAAAGGATCGGCCATGGCCCGGGAGCGCTCCGGGTGAAGGGGCTCGCCCCTTGTGGACTTCAGGAGGGACAACCATGTCTGACTACGGCACCCCGCCGCCCCCGCCCCCCGCTGGTGGTGGCTACTCGGCCCCGCCGCCCCCGATGGGTGGTGGCGGCACCCCGCCGCCGAACAACCTCGTGCTCGCGATCCTCGGCCTGCTCTGCTGCTGGCCGGTCGGCATCCCGGCCGTCGTCTTCGCCGCGCAGGTCAACGGCAAGTGGGCCTCGGGGGACCACGCCGGCGCCGTCGACGCCTCGGCCAAGGCCAAGAAGTTCGGCATGATCGCCCTCATCCTGGGCATCATCGTCACCGTCCTCTACGTCATCCTCATGATGATGGGCGTCGTCGCGAGCTCGTCCACCAGCTCCTCGATGTGACGCAGGCCGACCTGACGACGTCGGCGCCCTCGCACCCCGCGGATCCCGCGGTGGGTCGGGGGCGCCGACTCGTTCTGCCCGCGGTCTCGCTCGCCGGTGCGGCCCTGTTCGCCCTGTCGACGCACCTGGTCAACCCCGAGGTGCCGGGCCGGTGGCCGACCTGCCCCTGGCTGCTCCTCACCGGCACCTACTGCCCCGGCTGCGGCACCCTGCGCGCCACCCACGCCCTCACCGAGGGCGACCTGTTCACCGCGCTGCAGCGCAACCCGCTCACCGTCTTCAGCTACGTCGTCCTCGCCATCGGCTTCGGTCGCTGGGTGCGGCGGCTGTGGCGCGGCGAGCCGCGCGAGCTGATCGCCCCCGCGTGGAGCCTCTACCTGCTCTTCTGGGCCATCCTCGCCTTCTGGGTGCTGCGCAACGTGCCCGGCCTCGGGTTCCTCGGCCCCGGGACCTGACCCGCCCATCCGCGTCCCCGCCAAGGACGAAGGGCCGCTCCCCACCGGGGGAGCGGCCCTTCGACGTCAAGAAGGTTGTGGCTCAGGCCTTCGGGACCTTGATGACGGTGGACTTGGCGACCATGTCGCCGAGGGTCTGGCGGTTGGCGTCCCAGAGCATCCAGAGGTAGCTGAGGTAGATGACCTGGTTGGCCAGGCCGTGGATGAGCTCACGGACGAAGGACTGGCCCGGGCCGATCGGCTGACCGGTCGTGGCGTTGATGAGCTTCTGCCCGAACATCTTCTTGCCGACGCTCTGGCCGGTGCGGCCCATCTTGAGGAGGCGGTTCCAGATCCAGATGCCGATCAGGGCCGCGAAGCCCAGGAAGATCAGCAACAGGCCGACACCGACTCCCGCGCCCGAGGTCTCGCCCGCGACGTAGTTGCCGTACTCGTCGTAGCTCGACGAGCCGGTGCTGGCCGCCATGACGATGAAGCCGATGAAGATCGGGATCAGGCCGATGAGGTTGAGCAGGCCGTCGATGATGCCGGGCAGGATGCGGTCACCGAAGGTGGTCACCGGGCCGAAGTGGTGCTCCACGTACGGCAGGCTCCCCACGCTCACCTGGCCGTAGCCCACGCTCGCCGGCGGGGCCGCGGCATACCCGCCGTAGGGGTTGGCCGCGGGCGGCGGGGGAGGCGGGGCGGCATACGCCGGGGACTGCCCGTATGCCGTGGGCTCGGGTGCCGAGGGCGCCGGCGGCGCGGGGGGCGCCTGCTCGCCGAAGGTGGGCGTGCCGATCGAGGGCGGCGGCGGGGCGCTCGGGGCCGAGGCGGCCTCGGGGGCGTGGTCGAAGGACTCCGGCGCCGGTGCGTTGACGGTGGGGTCGCTCGGCGGCGCCGTGGGGTCGTTGGGTTGGTCTGACATGGGTCCCCCTGGACAGTGGTGATGACGGTCGCCTCGATCCTACGAGCACGGTGACCGGTCGGACGACTGAGTCTCACCTCACCCGAGAGGGTGAGGCACGATCAGACAGCCCGGGAAGCCGCAGACGCCCTAGTCGGCGACGACCGGCATCTCGACGGTGTCCACCCCGACCACGCTGCGCTCGTCCGGCTTGGTGGGCAGGACGCTGGCGAGGTAGTCCGCGAGGGCATCGGTGATGGAGAAGTCGTGCTGGGCCCGCTCGGCCATGTACCACCGGTGCTCGAGGACCTCGTGGAAGACCTCGGCGGGTTCGAGCTTGGCGCGCAGGTCGGCAGGGATGGCTCGCACGAACGGCAGGTAGACCTGATCGACCCAGTCGTGCGCCACGATCTCCTCGTCGTCGGCCTGGCGGTCGTGGGCGGCGGTGTAGGCGAGCAGGTCGTTGAGCAGCCGGCGCGCCTGGTTCTCCCGGACGTCGATCCCGGTCAGGCGCAGCAGCCGCCGGCTGTGGTGGCCGGAGTCGACGACCTTGGGCTGGATCGTGATCGTCGTGCCGCCGATGTCGGTCGTCATGGCGAGCTCGTCGACGTCGAAGCCGAGCTTGTTGAGGGCCCGGATCCGCTCGTCGACGCGCCAGCGCTCGCCGGCGTTGATGCTCTCGCTGCCGGTGAGTGCGTCCCAGAGGTCGCGGTAGCGCTCGACGATGCGTTCGCTGACGACGATCGGGTCGCGGTCCTCCTGGAGCAGCCCACCGGCCTCGAGGTCCATGAGCTCGCCGGCGATGTTGACCCGGGCGATGTCGAGGTCGTGCTCGCGCTGGCCGTCGGACAGGCGCTCGCGCAGCTCCCCGGTCTCGGCGTCGACGAGGTAGGCCGCGAAGGCGCCGGCGTCGCGGCGGAAGAGGGTGTTCGACAAGGACACGTCGCCCCACCAGAAGCCGGCGAGGTGGAGGCGGACGAGGAGGACGGCGAGGGCGTCGATGAGCCGGACGGCGGTGCCCTTGCGCAGGTTCTGCGAGTAGAGCGCCCGGTAGGGCAACGAGAACTGGAGGTGCCGGGTGATCAGGCAGGCGTCCAGCGGCGTGCCGTCCGCGGCCTCGCGACCGGCGACGACGGCATACGGCTCGACGCTCGGCATCTCCAGGCGTCGCAGGTTGCGCAGCATCGCGTACTCACGGGCCGCGATGTCGGCCTTGATCTCCTTGACCGCGACGATCTTGTCGTCGAGGCGGACGAAGCGCACGACGTGGCGGGAGATGCCGCGCGGCAGGGCGGCGAGGATGTCCTCGGGCCACTCCTCCAGCGGGGTCCGCCACGGCAGGTCGAGCAGCGCGGGGTCCGCTCGGGACGAGGTGATCTCCAGGGCCATCGCGGGCACCCTCCAGGGCTCGTCGCGGGGTGGGGTGGAACAGCGTCCCTGAAAGCCACTGGGGCCCGGGGGAGGTGGCGTCCCGGGCCCCAGGGCGTTCAGGGGTGGTGGTCGACCGCAGGGCCGACCGGGGTGCAGCAGGTCAGCTGAGGCGCTCGCCCGTGCTCTTGTTGAAGACGTGCAGGT
Source organism: Actinomycetota bacterium (assembly GCA_020161815.1). GTDB lineage: Bacteria > Actinomycetota > Actinomycetes > Actinomycetales > Dermatophilaceae > Phycicoccus_A. The sequence goes on from JAIUOP010000001.1 coordinate 142,674, forward strand.
GCTCGGCCTTGGGGTAGACGTAGACCTTGTCGCCCTTGGTGGGGACGCGGCGGCCGTCCACCCGCGCGATGAACGGCTTGGCGAGCGCGTCGTCGCCGGAGCCCTCGATCGCGATCTTGCTGTCGGTCGGGGTGCCGTAGATGTACGCGTCGGCGCCGAGCTCCTCGACGACGTCGATGACCAGCTCGAGGCCGTCGGGGTTGGTGGTGACCTCGACGTCCTCGGGACGCACGCCGACGATGACCTCGCTGCCGGCCCCGGCGACGTCGCCGCGGGCGACCTGGAGGGTGTGGTTGCCGAACTTCACGCCGCCCTCGGTGACCGGGACGGACACGAGGTTCATGGCGGGCGAGCCGATGAAGCCGGCGACGAAGAGGTTCGCCGGGCGGTCGTACATCTCGCGCGGGGTGGCGCACTGCTGGAGCAGGCCGTCCTTGAGCAGGGCGATGCGGTCACCCATGGTCATGGCCTCGACCTGGTCGTGCGTGACGTAGACCGTGGTGACACCGAGGCGACGCTGGAGCGAGGCGATCTGGGTGCGGGTCTGGACACGGAGCTTGGCGTCGAGGTTCGACAGCGGCTCGTCCATGAGGAAGACCTGGGGGGAGCGGACGATCGCGCGGCCCATGGCGACACGCTGGCGCTGGCCACCGGAGAGGGCCTTCGGCTTGCGGTCGAGGTACTGGGTGAGGTCGAGGATCTTGGCAGCCTCCTCGACGCGCTTGCGGATCTCGCCCTTGTCGGTGCCGGCGATCTTGAGCGCGAAGCCCATGTTGTCGGCGACGGACATGTGCGGGTAGAGCGCGTAGTTCTGGAAGACCATCGCCACGTCGCGGTCCTTGGGCGAGAGGTCGGTGACGTCACGGTCGCCGATCCAGATCTTGCCGCCGTTGACCTCCTCGAGGCCGGCGAGCATGCGCAGGCTGGTGGACTTGCCACAGCCGGAGGGACCGACGAGGACGAGGAACTCGCCGTCCTGGATGTCGATGTTGAGCTTGTCCACCGAGGGCTTGTCGTTGCCCGGGTAGATGCGGGTCGCGTTGTCGAACTTGACCGTAGCCATGCTGAATTTCTCCTTCACCGGCAGGTACGTGCCGGACGATCCGTCGTAAAGGCAGGACCGCCTACGGATGTAAGCGGTTACATCCATTCTGCCCGAGGCTGACGCGGAAGGGAAGTCCTCCTCAGCGCCGACTTGGGGTGGCGGGCTTCACGCCCGCTCGGTGGGCCGGCCCGGCGCGCCCGAGATGCGGTCCTCCTCTGGCGTGCCCCCGCCGAGATGGCTACGGTCGGGTCATGAAGATCTCCGACGTGGTTCGACACAAGGGTGACACCGTGGTGACCGTCCGCTCGGACGCGACCGTCAAGGAGTTGCTCGCCCTCCTCGCCGAGCACCGGATCGGTGCCGTCGTGGTCTCCGACGACGACCGGGCCGTCAACGGCATCGTCAGCGAGCGCGACGTGGTGCGGCACCTGCACTCCGGCGGCGCGGAGGTCCTCGACGGGCCGGTCGGCCAGATCATGACCAAAGAAGTGCACACCTGCTCCTTCGAGGACGACCTGGTCGAGCTCGCCGGCTCCATGACCGAGCGACGCATCCGCCACGTCCCGGTCGTCGCCGACGGCCGGCTCGCGGCGATCGTGAGCATCGGCGACGTCGTGAAGTCGCGCATCGACACCCTCCAGGCCGAGGCCGCCCAGCTGCGGGACTACATCCAGACCTGAGCCTCGCCGGGGAACCCGGCCCGGCGGCATACCGTTGAGCCGTGGCGATGGACGAGAGCAGCGAGCCGACCGGCTCCACCGACCCCGGTGAACTGCCCGAGCACGCCGTCGTCGGTGGCTACCGCCTCGTCCAGCGCCTCGGTGAGGGCGGCATGGGCGTGGTCCACCTCGCCCTGGACCGCCAGGGCCGTGCCGTCGCGCTGAAGATGCTCCGCCCGCTGACCGCGACCGACGCCGATGCCCGCGCCCGGCTGCGCCGGGAGGTCGATGCGCTGGGCCGGATCGAGAGCCCACGGGTCGCGCCGATCATCGACGCCGAGCTCGATGGCGCCCACCCGTTCGTCGTCACCCGGTGGGTGCCCGGGCCGGCCCTCGACGACGTCGTCGAGGAGCGGGGCCCGCTCTCCGGGGTCGCCCTCCACGTGCTCGCGGTCGGGCTCGCCGAGGGCATCGAGGCCACCCACGCCGCCGGGGTGGTCCACCGCGACATCAAGCCCGGCAATGTCCTCCTCCTCGACGGCGAGCCGGTGCTCATCGACTTCGGCATCGCCCACCTCACCGACGACGTCCGGCTCACCGGCGCCGGCCTGGTCATGGGCACCCCCGGCTACCTCGCCCCCGAGATCGTCGAGGGCGCCCCGGTCGGTCGGGCCACGGACTGGTGGGGGTGGGCGGCCACCCTGGCGTATGCCGCGTCGGGCCGCCCGCCGTTCGGGCGCGGCGCGATGGACGCCGTCCTCGCGCGGGTGGCCCGGGGTGAGCCCGACCTCGACGGCGTCGACCCACGGCTGGCGCCGCTGCTGCTCGCCGCGTTGGCGCCGCGGGCCGAGGACCGCCCGCACCAGCAGGAGGTGGTCCGGGCGCTCGAGGTGCACGCGCGTGGTGGTGACGTCACCGACGTGATCCGGACCCGGCCCGCGGCGGCGCCGACGCAGGCCCTGGCCACCGGCGGCACCGAGGTCCTGCCGCAGGCCCGACCGCTGCCTCCGCCCCCATCCCCGACCCCCTCGAGCTGGCGCGCTCCGGCGCCTGCGCCCCCGGCGGTCGCGGCCGCGCGAACCGGTGCGCCGCTGCCCCCGCCCGCGCCGATGGCGGCCCGCGGCTCGGGGTCACCGGTTCGGTCGCCGGCGCCGCTCGCGCAGCGCCCGCTGACCGGGCCGCCGACCGCCAGGCCCGCATATGCCGCGCCGCCGGTCCCGCCCCGTGACCCCCGGATCGGGCTGCCGTTGCGCACCTCGTCGGTCGCCGCCCTGCTCGGCCTCGGGGTCGTCGGCGCGGCCGTCGCCCCGACCTGGACCCTCCTCGCCCTGGCCGTCCTCGTCGCGCTCGCGCGCTCGGTGGACCGCGCCATGACCTCCTTGATCCTGCGGCGCCACCAGCGCGGCCAGCGGCCCAGCGACCTCCCGATCACGGCGGCCATCGCGCCCTGGCACGTCGTGCTGGGGGCGCTCTCAGGTGTGGCCAGCCTCCTCCTGCCGCTCGTCGTCGCGGCCGCTGCCGTCTTCGCCACCTCCCTCGTGCTCAGCACCCTCACCGGTCAGGGCAGCCCCAACGGGTTCATTCCGCTCGCGGTCGGTGGCCTGTTCGGCCTGCTCATGGCCTGGTGGGGTCCGGGTGGGGCCTCGTTGCGGCGCGGCACGCGCTCCTGCCTCAGGGGCGCCACCCCGGGCCGGGCCTCCGAGGCCGCCCTCGTGGGCGTCGTTGCCCTCGTCGCCGCGGCACTCCTGCTCTGGGGGCTGCTCTCGCAGGGGTCGCCCTCGTGGAGCCCGGTTAGCGACCCCAGTCGCTGGACGTTCTTCGGGCCCTGACGCCTGGGGAGGAATCTCGGGACCACCCCTCGGGGTGGCGCGTCCCTGCCCTGCGGGGCACTCGGCATACGGTGTCGTCCATGGTCGAACTGTCCCGCCGCACTCTCTTCCGCTACACCCGTACGGGCGCCCTGTCCGTCGGGATCATGGCGATCGCGACGGCCTGCTCCAAGGCGGCAACCCCGAAGGCGACACCATCGGCGACGCCGACCTCGGCGTCGCCGACGCCCACGCCCACGCCGACCCTGGCCGTCGCAGGCGCCGAACCCGAGCTGGCGTCGGTGGTGGCCGCCCACTACGGCGGCAAGGCCGTCGGGGAGGCCACCGCCACCCAAGGGGTGTGGCGCGGTCAGGGGGTGGCGGTCGTGACCTTCGGGGAGGACGTGACCCTCGCGGTCAAGGAAGCGACGTGGCGCGTCGTCGGGGGCTGGTGGCCCAGCATCGGGCGGGCCGAGCCGGAGCTGGGCGGCAAGCCGCGCTTCATGCTCGCGCTCGGATCGGACGCGCGGCCCGGGGAGGACGTGGGACGCAGCCGCGGTGACGCGATCCACGTGCTCGGCATCGACGGCGCCGGTGGCGGCGGCGTGCTCGGCCTGGCCCGGGACCTGTGGGTGCCGCTGGCCGGTGGCGGCCAGGGCAAGCTGAACTCGGCCCTCACTTTCGGTGGCCCCGACGGCTTCCTCGAGACCGTCAAGGCGCTCACAGGTGTCCCCATCGAGGGCTATGTGGTGACCGGCTTCCAGGGGTTCGAGGCGATGATCGACGAGTGGGGCGGGATCCCGATCTTCATCCCCAAGGCGGTCACCGAGAAGGGGCAGCTGGTCATCCCCGAGGGCAACAACCACTTCGCCGGCGCGGCGGCGCTCGACTACGCCCGACTGCGGCACGACCTGCCCAATGGCGACTTCGACCGGTCGTTGCACCAGGGCGAGTTGGTGCTCGCCGCGGCGATCAAGGCACGAATGGCGGGCATCGGCTCCGTGCCAGCCTCCCTGTCGATCGCCGACAAGCAGGTCCTGACCAACCTGTCGCCCGAGCAGGTGCTGACCTTTGCGGCGGCCTTCTACCGGCTCGACCCGACCCAGGTCAGCCAGTTCGTCGGCAAGGGTGGCTTCGGGACGAGCAGCGACGGGCAGTCCATCGTGCTCCTGGACGACGAGTCACGCGCCAAGTTCGCCCAGTTCGCGAGCACCGGCCGGTTCTGAGGCGCGCGGTAGAGTTCTGCGGTTGCCTCGGCGCGGCCAGCGGCGGGGACTTCGCTGGAGTGGCGCAATCGGTAGCGCACCTGTCTTGTAAACAGGTGGTTGCGAGTTCGAGTCTCGTCTCCAGCTCCGAAGACGACGCGCATCAGCTCCAGTCCGCGGGATGTGCGACCTGCGGCCGGTTCTGGCGCGGAAGCGGTTCGTCAGGTCAGTTGGGGACACGTCCGACGAGGCGGATGCCGCAGCCTAGACTGCCGACATGTTGGACCGCGTGGGGGTGCGCAGTCGCGTGGTCACGGTGTCCGTGGCCATCGTCGCTGTGGTGATCGCGATCCTGTCGGTGGTCCTGTGGCGGGCCGTGTCGTCGGCCATGACGGCCGCGGCCTACGAGTCGGCCGTCGGGACGGCGGCGAGCATCAGCCGGGACCTGCAGCGCCGGGAGCCGCCGACGCAGGTCGTCCCACCGGACGTGCAGGCCTACAGCCGCCGTGCGCAGCAGGTGCTCGACGCGGACGGCAAGATCCTCGCCGGCTCGAGTGAGGCCACCCGGCGGGAGCCCCTGGCCACCTTCACCGATGCGCCACCGATCGGCGACTACGTGACCCGGGAGGTCGAGGCCCTGCCGGGCACGACCGGGCCGGCTTCCCTCGTCGCGGCCACCCGCGTGAAGGTCGACGAGGGGAGGACCCTCACCGTCGTCGTGGCCGAGCCCATGCGCCTGGACACCGGTGCCCGCCAGCGCCTGGGCGCCGTCGGTGTGCTCACCATCGGCGGCGCCATGCTCATCCTCTTCCTCATCCTGCGCTTCGCCGTGCGGTCGGCACTCGATCCCGTCGAGCGGATGCGGGCGGACCTCGAGGCGATCACCTCTTCGCGCGAGACCCGCACCGTGCCGGCGCCCCGGCGGGACGACGAGATCGGCCGCCTCGGCCGGGCCATCAATGCCCTGCTCCTCCGGCTGCGTCGCTCCGACCACGAACGCGCGGCCTTCGTCTCCGACGCCGGGCACGAGCTCCGCAGTCCGCTGACCACGATCGGCCTCTCGGTCGAGCAGTTGAGCGGTGAGCTGTCCCCGGAGCGGCGTGCCGTCGTCGGGGCCAGGGCCCAGGGCGAAGTGGCTCGCCTCAAGGCGCTGGTCGACGACCTGCTCGCCCTCGCCAAGTCCGACGAGTCGGCCGAGCTGGTCGGGGCGCAGGAGCTGGACCTTGACGACATCGTGCTCGGCGAGGTGTCCCTGGCGCGCATGAAGGGCGGGGAGGTCTCCGCGTCCCTGGCTCCCGTGCGGATCGTCGGTGTCGAGGACCAGGTGCGCCGCGTCGTCCGCAACCTCGTCGACAACGCGCTGCGGCACACCAAGCGTGCCGTGCGGATCGAGGCACTCGCCGAGTCCGACGCCGCCGTCGTCACGGTCGACAACGACGGCGCGCCCGTGCCGCCCGCCGACCGGGAGCGCATCTTCGACCGCTTCGTGCGGCTCGACGAGGCGCGGGATCGGGACCGAGGTGGGTCCGGCCTGGGCCTGGCCATCGTCCGGGAACTGGTGGCACGCCACGGGGGCACTGTCGAGGCGACCGAGGCCCCCGACGGATGGTGCCGCTTCGTCGTCCGGCTCCCGCTCGCGCCCGAGGACGGGCACCCGGTGCCCGAGCCGAGTCTCGACGACGAGCTGCTCGGGCGGTGACGTCCGGCCCGGCGGGTCAGTCACTCACTCTCAGTGAGTCACTCTCAGTGACTCACTCGGGTCGCGTCACCAGCCGGTAGCCCCGACCACGCACCGTCTCCAGGGTCGAGACGCCGAAAGGGATGTCGATCTTCTTCCGGAGGTACCCGACGTACACCTCGACGACGTTGTCCGCGCCGGGGTAGTTGGAGTCCCAGACCTCCTCGAGCAGGGTCGCCTTGCTCACGACCTCCTCGGGGTGGCGCATGAAGTGCTGGAGGAGGGCGAACTCGCGCGCTGTCAGCTTCACCTCGGTCTCGCCGCGGTAGGCCCGGTGCGTTGCCGGGTTGAGTCGCAGGTCACCGACGGCGAGCTCGGTGGGGCGCGCCTTGGATCCGCGACGGGTCAGGGCCGCCAGCCGCGCGGCGAGGACGCTGGTGTGGAAGGGCTTGGTGACGTAGTCGTCGGCGCCGAGCTCGAAGGCATCGGTCTGGTCGTACTCACCGTCCTTGGCCGTGAGCATGAGGATCGGTGTCCACACGCCCCCGGCCCGCAGGTGCTTGAGCACGTCGTAGCCGTTGAGGGCCGGCAGCATGATGTCGACGACGATGACGTCGTACTCTCCCTGGAGTCCCTGGTGCAGGCCGGTGCGACCGTCGTGCGCGAGGTCCACGACCCACCCGTGCTCGCGCAGCGCCTCGGCCGTGGCCAGGGCGAGGGGACGTTCGTCCTCGATGATCAGGCAGCGCATGGCGCCCAGCCTGTCAGACAGTGACGCCGCACACAGGTCAGGGCGCTACCGTGCACCCCGATCGTCCCTGAGCGACACCCCTTGCCAGCCCAGAGAGGCTCCCATGTTCGACACCGTCCTCGGCCTGCCGACCCACATCCTCGTCATCCACGCCGTCGTCGTCCTCGGCCCGATCGCGGCCCTGGCCGCGATCGCGTATGCCGTCCGGCCCGGTTGGCGTCCCGCCCTCCGCTGGCCGCTCGCCGGGCTCGCCGTCGCCACCGGCATCACCGGGGCGGTCGCCGGCCAGAGCGGGGAGCAGCTCGAGCACCGCCTCCGGGGCGCGGGCCTGGGCGCCGACCAGATGGCGCTGGTCCACGACCACGCCGAGGCCGGTGACATGGCGCAGGCGATCTGCCTGGTCTTCATGGCGGTCGTCCTCGTCGCCGTCCTGTGGTCGCTGAAGCCCAACGCTGGGGGTCCGCTGGCCCTGACCACCGTCGTGGGTCTCGTCCTGGTCGCGCTGGCCACCATCGGTTCGGTCTCCGTGACCGGCCACTCGGGAGCCAAGGCGGCGTGGGCCGACGTGGTCAGCTCGACGACGAGCGGTTCGCCGGGCTCGGGAGAGAGCGACGACTGACTCCTCACCCCTGACATCGCTCGACGTCGAGCCGGCGGGGGAGGAGTCAACTGGGGGAATCTCGGGCACGCCCGCACCGGATCGTCGTGCGGATGTCATCCCCTGCTCGCGTGTCGGTCACGCGTGCGTTTGCGCGGCCCGGTTAGCGTCATCGTGACCGGGCCAAGTATGAGTTGGCCCGGTCGAGGCATGTCATCCCCGGCGCCAGCCCGGATCGACCGATCCGGAGTCAGCGCAGGACGTGGCGGCTGATCACGAGCCGCTGGATCTGGTTGGTGCCCTCGAAGATCTGGGTCACCTTCGCCTCCCGGAACATCCGCTCCACCGGGAAGTCCTGGGTGTAGCCAGCGCCGCCGAGCACCTGCACGGCATCGGTGGTCACCCGCATCGCCGCATCGGTCGCCAGCAGCTTCGCCACCGCGGCCTCCTTGCTGAAGGGGCGCCCGGCGTCCTTGAGCCGCGCCGCGTGCAGGTAGGCCGCCCGCGCCCCGCCCACCGCCGCCTCCATGTCCGCGATGAGGAAGGCGAGTCCTTGGTTGTCGGCGATGGCGCGGCCGAACTGTCGGCGCTCCACGGCATACGCACTCGCGACGTCGAGGGCCGACTGGGCGAGACCGGTGGCGGCGGCCGAGATGCCGAGCCGGCCGGCGTCGAGGGCGGCGAGCGCGATGGACATGCCCTGCCCCTCGGCCCCGATCCGGCGGCCGGCCTCGACCTCGACGTCTTCGTAGCTCACCTCGCGCACGGTGTCGCAGTGCAGGCCCATCTTCTTCTCCGGGGTGCCGAAGGACAGGCCGGTCGCGTCGCCGGGCACGATGAAGCAGGAGATGCCGCGTCCGCCGTCGTCGGAGGTGCGCGCGAAGGTCGTGTAGTAGTCGGCGTGGCCGGCGTGGCTGATCCAGGCCTTGCGGCCCCTGATCCGGTATGCCGTGGGCTCGCCCCCGCTGTCGACGCGCGTCGCGCGGGTGGTCATCGACGCGACATCGGAGCCGGCCTGCTGCTCGGAGAGGGCGTAGGCGCCGAGCTGCTCGCCGGAGAGCATCCCCGGCAGGAGGGCGGCCTGCTGGGCCTGGGTGCCGAAGGTGGTCACCGGGAAGGCCGTGAGGGAGTGCACCGACACCCCGACGGCCACGCTCATCCAGGCGCTCGCGATCTCCTCGACGACCTGGAGGTAGGTCTCGTAGGGCTGCCCGCCGCCGCCGTGCTCCTCGGGGTGGGGCAGGGCGAGCAGTCCGGCCTGCCCAAGGGTGCGGAAGACCTCGGTCGGGAAGGCCTCGCCCTCGGCGGCGGCGCGCTCCGCCTCGTCGACGCGGGGACGCAGCTCCTTGGCGCAGATCTCGCGGGTGAGCTCGATCAGGTCCGGTCCCTCGTCATTGGGGAACACGCGCTCGACAGCCATGTCGCCAGCGTAGCGAGGTAGTAGGACGTCCTAGCACTCACGCGGGGTAGGCGCGGATCTCGGTCGCCTTCACGCTTGCCCAGACCGGGGAGCCGGGGTGGAGGCGCAAGGTCGTCAGTGACCCGGCGGTGATCTCCGCGACGAGGTCGATGACTCCGGTGCACCGGACACGGGCGGTCTGCCCGATGAGCTCGACCGAGGCGACGGTCAGGTCCCAGGTGTTGCGTGGGGAGCCGGCCGGACGCTCGGGATGGAGCGCGACGGCCGAGGGCGCGAACGCCACCCAGGACGGTCCGCGGTGGTCATGCTCGCCGGCCACGACGGTCAGCCCGTCGACGTCGACGTGGAGCCCGTCGCTCGCGGTGCCACTGAACAGGTTGAGCCCGGCGACCTGGGCGACATAGCGATTGCGTGGGTGCTCGACGATGTCACGCGGCCCCCCCTCCTGCACGATGCGTCCTTCCTCGAGGAAGACGAGGCGGTCGGCGAGGGTGAGGGCGTCGAGCGGGTCGTGCGTGACGATCACCGTCACCCCGTCGTATGCCGTGAGCCGGCTCGCGAGGGCCGCCCTCACCTCGGGCCGGGCGGCCGGGTCGAGGGCCGACAGCGGCTCGTCGAGGAGGAGCAGCCGGGGGTCGGTGGCCAGCGCCCGGGCGAGGGCGACGCGCTGGGCCTGGCCGTGGGAGATCTGGCCGGGTCGGCGGCCGGCGAGGTCGGCCACGCCCAGCGCCTCGAGCTCGGCCATTGCGCGACGGGTCGCGTCGCGGCGGGATGCCCCTCGAGCGCGCGGCCCGTAGGCGACATTGCGCAGGACGGTCAGGTGGGGGAAGAGGAGGTGCTCGGCCGCGAGCAGTCCGACCCGGCGCACCTCCGGGGCAACCGATACGGATGGCCCAGCCCATGGGTCACCGTCGACGGTGACCTGGCCCAGGTGGCCACCCTGAGGCGATGCCCGCGTCGGCTCCAGGAGACCGGCGAGGACGTGCAGGACGGTGGTCTTGCCGGCGCCGTTCGGGCCGAGGATCGCGATGACCTGGCCCGCGTCGGCATGCAGGGGCACGTCGACCGCGAAGCTGCCTCGACGGGCGAGGACGTGCGCATCGAGCACCCGGGTCGCGGAAGGGATCGGGGGTGGGCTCATCGCAGCCACCGCCCCCGGAGGAGGCCGAGGATGAGAACGGCCAGAGCGAGCATCGCCACGCTGAGCGCCACGGCAGCGTCCGGATTGCTCTGCAGCGCCACGTAGATCGCCAGAGGGGCCGTCTGGGTCTCGCCGGCGAAGTTGCCGGCGAAGGTGATCGTGGCACCGAACTCACCGAGCGCCCGGGCTGCCGCGAGCGCTGCCCCGGCCGCGATGCCGGGGGCTGCGAGCGGCAGCCCGACCGTGAGGAAGGCGCGCAGCGGCCGTGCTCCCAGGGTGCTCGCGACCAGCGCGTACCGACGATCGGTCCCGCGCATCGCGCCCTCGACGGAGAGGACGTAGAAGGGGAGGGAGACGAACACCTGGGCCAGCACCACGGCATACGGGGTGAAGGGCAGGCGAAGGCCGAAGAGCTCGAACAACGGCGCGCCGACCACGCCGTGGCGGCCGTAGGCGAGCAGCAGCGCCACGCCGCCGACGACCGGAGGCAGCACCACGGGCACGGTCACGAGGGCGCGCAGCCAGTGGGCGGCGCGCCCGTCGGCGCGGCTGAGCAACCACGCGAGCGGTGTGCCGAGGATCATCGAGATGGCCACGGTCGCCGCTGTCGTGACGAGCGAGAGCCAGATGGCCGGCCGGACGATCGGGTCAGCGAGGTAGCGCGGCCAGTCCGACCACGGTGCCCGGACCAGCAGCCCGACGAGGGGGAGCAGGATCACCGCCGTGGCGAGCGCCCCGAGCAGCAGCAGGACGAGATTGCCGCGCAGCCGATGGGTGCGGAGACCGATCATGGGGACTCGAAACCGGCTGCCTGCAGGGCTTTTCGGCCCTCGGCACCCTTGAGGTAGGTCGCGAAGGCGGCGGTGGCCGGTGTGCTCGTGAGCTCGACGAGGGGATAGCCGAGGACGGTGTTCTGGGCCGCCGGGATCTCGATTCCGGTGACCTTGTCCGCCGCCGACCGGACATCGGAGCGGTAGACGATGGCGGCGTCCGCCTCACCCAGGGTGACCTTGGCCAGGGTCGCCCTGACGTCGATCTCGCGCGAGACGACCGAGGCGTCGACCCCGGCCTTGGTGAGGATGCCGTCCGCTGCGGCGCCGCAGGGCACGGTCGCTGCGCACAGGACCACCTTGAGGTCGGGGGCCGCGAGCGAGGCGAGGTCACTCACCCGGCCCGGGTTGCCCGGTGGGGTGGCGATCTCGAGCGAGTTGGTGGCGAGGGTTGCGGTGGGCTTGGCCCTGGCCTCGGCGGGCAGCTGGTCCAGGGCCTTCGTGCCCGCCGAGGCGAAGAGGTCCGCGGGGGCGCCCTGCGCGATCTGCTGGGCGAGCGTGGTGCTGGAGCCGAAGGAGAGCCTGACCGTGACACCCGGGTGGGCGGCCTCGAAGGTCTTGGCCAGCGCGGTGAAGGACTCGGTGAGCGAGGCGGCGGCGAGCACCGTCACGGTGCCGCTGAGGTCGGAATGGGCGCTCGACGGCGAGGAGGCGCGCGCCGAAGGGCCCGCACTGTCACGGGCGGCGGTGGTGGGGGTGGCCCCCGAGCCGCAGGCAGCGAGGGCCAGCACGACGAGGACGAGACCGGCGCGTGCCGAAGCTGCGTGCGCCAGGCCTCCGGCCGCCACGCGGATCCTCGTCACCGGGGGACTCCGATGACGACATTGGTGGACTTGATCGAGGCCACGGCGACGCTGCCCACCTCGAGGCCGAGGTCGTCGACGGCCTCTCGTGACATGAGGGAGACGATCCGGAAGGGGCCGCACTGGAGCTCGACCTGGGCCATCACGGTGTCCTTGAGGACCCGCGTGACCAGTCCGCGCATCCGGTTGCGCGCGCTCTCGTCGGCGACCGGGCCGACCGGGGCCGGGTGGGCCAGCTCCTGGGCGACGGCGGCGACGTCGGCGCCGGTCACGCTCAGGCGCCCGCCGGCGTCCTTCGTCGCCCTCAGGCGCCCGGCGTCGACCATTCGGCGCACCGTGTCGTCGGAGACGCCGAGCAGCTCGGCCGCGTCGGATATCCGCAACTGCGTCATGAAAGGCACGCTAGCACCGCACTTGCGGACCAGCGGGGGTTGAGGGAATCAGTCGAGGGGCGTCAGGTCCGGTCGCTTGGCGACGAGCGAGGAGCCCGAGGAGGTCCCACGCACGCGCCGCTCCACCCAGGGAGCAGCGTGCACGCGCACCCAGTCGGCGTGCTGGCGCAGCGCCTCCGCCCGGGCGGTCGGGTCGGCCGGCGGCAGCGGGACGTCCCAGTCGGGGTCCGCGGGCGGCAGGCCGAGGGCGACGAGGGCGGCATCGGTGACCCGCCGGTGGCCCTCGGTGTTGAGGTGGATCCGGTCCTCGCCCCACATCCGCCAGTCCCTGATCGAGGACATCCCCCACAGGTTGAGCACCGAGCACTCGTGGCGCTGCGCGATGGTGAACAGGTTCGCCGTGTGGATCGCATGGCGCCCGCGCAGGGGCTTGAAGAGGCCGGCGTCTCGGGTGTCGGTGGGCGTGGCCAGCAGGACGTCGGCGCCGGTCGCCCGGATCCGGACCACGGCCTCCTCGAGGCGGCTCGCGAGCGAGTCGAGGTCCACGCTCGGTCGGAGCAGGTCGTTGCCGCCGCCGACGATCGAGACCAGGTCGGGGTCCATCGCCAGGCCACGCTCGAGCTGCGCGCCGACGACATCGTCGAGCTTGCGCCCTCGCACCGCGAGGTTGGCGTACCCGAAGGGGAGGCTGGCGGCCCTCGCCTGCTCCGCGAGGTGGGCCGCCAAGCGGTCGGCCCACCCGGCATACCGGGTCTCGTCCTGAGGGTCGACGTCCACCATGCCCTCGGTGAAGGAGTCACCCAGGGCGACGTAGCGCGTCCAGATCGGCTGCCCGGGTCGCTGGACGGCCTGCACGAGGTGGGGTTCGAGGGGATCGCTCACGGCAGGCTCCAGTCGATCGGGTCCGCGCCCTGGCGGACGAGGAGGTCATTGGCACGGGAGAACGGGCGCGACCCGAAGAAGCCGGAGCGCGCGGACAGGGGGCTGGGGTGGGCGGACTCGATCCGCGGCATCCCGCCGAGGTGGGGGGCGAGGCTGCGGGCGTCGCGGCCCCAGAGGATGGCCACGAGCGGGCCGCCGCGCGCCACGAGCGCCGAGATCGCGCAGGCGGTGACCTCCTCCCACCCCTGGCCCCGGTGGCTGGCCGGCGTGCCCGGGCGCACGGTGAGGACCCGGTTGAGCAGGAGGACCCCGCGATCGGCCCACGGGGTGAGGTCGCCGCTCGTGGGGAGCGGCACCCCGAGGTCGGACTGCAGCTCGGCATAGATGTTGGCCAGCGATCGCGGGATCGGACGGACGTCAGGGGCCACCGAGAAGGAGAGCCCGACCGCGTGCCCGGGCGTGGGATACGGGTCCTGGCCGACGATGAGGACACGCACCTCCTCCAGCGGGCGCTCGAAGGCCCGCAGGACGTGCGGCCCGGCCGGCAGGTAGCCACGACCGGCCGCGACCTCCGCCCGCAGGAAGCCGCCCAGGGCTGCGACCGTCTCGGCGACCGGCTCGAGCGCCCTGGCCCACGACGGGTGCACCAGGTCGGGCAGGGCGGCGGCGGGCATGGTCCCAACCTACGTCGCTCCTACACTTGATTGGTGACTCGACCGATCCGACGCCAGATCTACGGCATCGGGCGGCGCCGGGCCTGGCTGATCTGGGCCGTGGGCCTGTCGGTCTACACGCTCGCGGTGTTCCACCGCACCTCCCTCGGCGTGGCCAGCCTGCTCGCGGCCGACCGCTTCCACATCACCGCCGGGCAGCTGTCGATCTTCACGGTGCTCCAGCTGACGGTGTATGCCGCGATGCAGGTCCCCGTGGGCGTGCTCCTCGACCGCTTCGGGTCCAAGCGGCTCATGCTCACCGGCCTGGTCCTCATGACCGCGGGTCAGGCGTGGTTCGCCGTCGCGGGCACCTTCGGGGCGGGGCTGGGCGCTCGCGTCCTGCTCGGCATGGGCGACGCGATGGTCTTCACCAGCCTGCTGCGGCTGGTCGCCCTCTGGTTCCGGGTGCGGCAGGCCCCGCTCGTGACCCAGGTGACCGGCATGCTCGGCCAGCTCGGCGCCATCGCCGCCGCGACCCCGCTCTCGGTGGCCCTGCGCGAGTGGGGCTGGACGTCGGCCTACGGTGCCGCAGCGGGCCTGGGCGTGCTCCTGGGCCTCGCGCTGCTCGTCGTCGTCAAGGACTCGCCCTACACCGGCGACTCGGTCGAGAAGATCAAGATCCGGGCCCTGGGTCGCACCCTCGCCGAGGTCTGGGGCAACCCGGGCACCCGTCTTGGCCTCTGGGTGCACTTCAGCAGCCAGTTCGGCGCCACCGTCTTCACCATGCTCTGGGGGTACCCCTTCCTCGTCGCGGGTGAGGGGCTGAGCTCACAGGTCGCCGGCCTGCTGCTCATCGTGATGACGGTGACCGCCATGGTCGCCGGCCCGGTGATCGGGATGGTGACGGCGCGCGTGCCCTACCGCCGGTCCCAGATCGTGCTCTCGATCGTCGTCGCGATCGTGGCGGTGTGGGCGGTGGTGCTGCTCTGGCCGGGTCGGGCGCCGCTGTGGCTGCTCGTCCTCCTCGTCGTCGTCGTCGCCATCGGCGGTCCCGGGTCGATGGTCGGCTTCGACCTGGCCCGCACCTTCCACCCCAGCGAGCGGCTCGGGCGGGCCTCCGGCGTGATCAACGTCGGCGGCTTCGTCGCCTCGCTGCTCACCATCGGCCTGATCGGGCTGATCCTCGACCACCGGGCACCGGGCGGGCCCTCGACCTACACCCTCGACGACTTCCGCGTCGCCATGTCGGTGCAGTTCCTCTTCTGGGGGCTCGGCATCGTCCAGCTCGTCCGCTACCGCCGCCGCGGCCTGGCCCACATCGACGAGCACCCCGGTGCCCTCGAGGCGCTGCGCCGGGGCGAGACACTCCTCCCGGGCCTCTCCCGGGACCCGGACTGAGCCGTCACAATGGGCCGGTGAGCACACCCGACCACGTCGACTTCGACGGACTCATCGACGAGCTGGCCCAGCGGCATGCGGCCGCGTTCACGCGCGAGGACGTCGCCGGCATCGTGGCGGCGGCGCGCGCCGAGATCGAGCCTGGCTCGCACCATCCCGAGTTCCTCGCCGTCCTCGTGGCCAGGCGGGCCCGTGACCTGCTCGCCGAGCGGGCGCAGCAGGAGGGGCGCGCGGACCACGAGGTGCTCGACCTGCTCTTCGTCTGCGAGCACAACAGCGCCCGCTCGCAGATGGCCGCGGCCTTCGCCGAGCACCTCGGTGCGCCCTACGTGCGGGCCCGCTCGGCCGGCCCGCGTCCGGCCAGCGAGGTCAACCCACTCGTGGGCCGCGCCCTGGCCGAGCGGGGCATCGCCTTCGCCGCACCCTTCCCCGCGGCCCTGACCGACGACGCGCTGCACGCCGCCGACGTCCTCGTCGAGATCGGCACCTCGTTGCCGGCCGCCGCCGGCCGGCGCCAGGTCCGGTGGGACATCGAGGATCCGCACGGTGCGTCCATCGACGGCGTGCGGCTGGCCCGCGACGCGGTCGAGGCGCACGTGCAGGACCTGCTCACCGACCTCGGCCTCCCGGTCGCGTCGGCGTGAGCGCCTCCGCGCCGGCGTCGCTCGGGCCCGCCCTGGACGTCGACGGGCTGCTCTTCGACCTCGACGGCACCCTCGTCGACACCATCGGCCTCATCGTCGCCTCCTACCAGCACGCCTTCCGCTCCGTCCTCGGTGAGGAGGTCGACGACGCCCGCGCGCGCGCCTGGATCGGTCGGCCGCTGCTCGGTGCCCTCCTCGAGGAGTCGCCGACGCACGGCCACGAGCTCGACCGGGTCTATCGCGCGTGGAACCTCGCCAACACGGCCCGCCTGATCAAGCCGTATGCCGGGGTGCTCGGCCTGCTCGAGGCCCTCACCGAGGCGGGTCGGCCCTTCGGTGTGGTCACCTCCAAGCGTCGTGCCACCGCCCGCCTCGCTCTGCGCAGCGTCGGGCTGGACGAGCTCGTCGGGGACGTGGTCGGGCTCGAGGACACCGAGGTGCACAAGCCCGACCCGGCGCCCCTGCTCCTGGGTGCCTCCCGCCTGGGGATCGCACCGGAGCGCTGTGCCTACATCGGGGACGCCACCGTGGACCTGGTCGCGGCCCGGGCGGCCGGCATGGCGAGCGTCGCCGTGACCTGGGGCGCCGGGGACCGGGCCGCCCTGGCGTCCCTGGGCCCGGACCGGCTGGCCGACAGTGTCGGCGAGCTCACGGCATACCTGCTCTGAGGGCTGTCGGCGGCGAATCGGCGCTCGCCGTGATGGCCCATGCGGCGGGTCTGGTGTGACTGGTGTGACGACTGAGTGTGATGTGAGGGGCCCTGTCCAGTCGGCACGCCGGAATTGCCCGACAGAAATGACAGCCATGTCATTTCCTCGTTAGAGTGCTCCCCAGGCCGGTCCACTCCTCGTGACCGGCAGGCCCCACCGACTCGGACAAGCGAAGGGTTCCGCTGGTGAACATCGTGCGTGATCAGGTCATGCCGACGGATGTCGAGGTGACCAGCGGGGTCGCCACCTTGTCCGAGCGCGACCGCGAGATCATCGCCTTCGAGCGGCAGTGGTGGAAGTACGCCGGGTCCAAGGAGAGCGCCATCAAGGAGCTCTTCGACATGAGCGCGACCCGCTACTACCAGGTCCTCAACGCCCTGATCGACAACCCGGCGGCCCTCGAGCACGATCCGATGCTCATCAAGCGGCTGCGCCGGCTGCGCGCCACCCGGCAGCGCGCCCGGTCGGCCCGCCGCCTCGGCCTCGAGGTCTGAGGCCCCACACACCAACGACGCCCGTCCGTGAGGGAAGCCGGACGGGCGTCGCTGTCTGTTCGGGAGGTCCCGGGGGCCTACAAGGGCTCGGGGAAGTCCAGCGGCCAGCCCTTCTTCGCCAGGTGTGCGCGCACGCGGGCGAGGTCCTCGTCGGAGGCGTCGACGTGGGTGAGGTCGGTGATCGCGGCCGCGATGTCCTCCGGCCCGGCCGGGCTCACGTGGTCGCGGCGCAGCGCCTTGGCGACCTTCTTGACCTCGGAGCGCGTGAGTCGTCGCTCGAGCAGTGCCAGGAGGGGGATGTAGTCGTGGTCGGGCACGCCGCCTGGGTAGCCCTCTCGCAGCCAGGAGACGATCCGGCCGAGCGTCGACTGGGGGTCGGGCGGGGTGTCGTCGTCGGCGGCCCCGGCGCCGGCTCCGGTGCCGGGCCCGGCCAGCGGCCAACCACCGGCGGCGAGGCGGGCGGACACCCGTCGGACGTCGGCGGGCGCCAGGTCGTCGTGGTCCTTGGCCAGGCCGGCCGCGGCGGCGTCGAGGCGCCCGGCGCCGGCCAGGCGCAGGACGATGTCCAGGGTGGCGTCGGCGCCGACGCGATGCCTCAGGAGCGCCACGACGGTGCCGGCGTCCTCGGCGGGGATCCCGTCGGGGTAGGCCTCGTCGATCCAGGCGGTCACATCACGCGAAGGAAAGGGCATGGCGGTCACTTCTTCTTGTCGACGAGGACGGGGATGACGTGCTCGAAGCTGACGACCTTACCCATGCCCGAGGCCACGATGATCGTGATGCCCAGGGCCACGCCGCCGATGATGACGGCCATGAGGAGGGCCATGAGGGCCTTCCCGCGCGCGGTCGGCCGCAGGTGCACCGCCCCGTTGGCGTCGGTCTCGGTGGTGCCGCCGATGGTGAGCAGCCGCATGGCGAGGGCATAGATCACCGGGAGTCCGACACCGAAGGTGAGGCCGGCATAGAGCACATTGCTGGCGCCCTTGAGCGCGAGTTCGAGGGTGTTCATCGCGTCGGAGCCTCCTCCATGGTCGTCGGGGTGTCGTCGAAGGGGACCTCATGGGTGCCGATGTTCGGCGCGGCCGGGTTGCCCTGGTCGAGCACGTCCTTGGGGCGGTCCCACTCGTCGGTGACATTGCTGTGGTCGATCTTGTGCTCCTGGGACTTGCGGTACATCCAGTAGGAGCCGGCCGACAGGAGGAGGAAGACGACGACCGCTCCGGTGCCGCCACCGATGCCGTGACCGATCCAGAACATGAGCGCCCCGACCAGGCCGGCGAGGGGGAAGGTCGTCGCCCAGGCGGTGACCATGCGGCCCGCGGTGGACCAGCGCACGTGCGTGCCGCGGCCGAGTCCGCCACCGAGGACCGAGCCCGTCGCGACGTGCGTGGTCGAGAGCGCGAACCCGAGGTGGGAGGCAGCCATGAGGACCGAGGCCGTCGCGCCGTCGCTGGCCATGCCCTGGCGCGGGGTGATGTCCACCAGGCCCTTGCCGAGGGTGCGGATGATCCGCCAGCCGCCGAGGTAGGTGCCCAGGGCGATCGCGGACGCGGCCGAGACCTTCACCCAGAAGGGCACGCTGTGGGTGTCGCTCCAGTGGCCGCTGGCCAGCAGGGCCAGGGTCATGACACCCATCGTCTTCTGGGCGTCATTGGTGCCATGGGCCAGGGAGACCAGGGATGCGGAGCCGATCTGGCCCCAGCGGAAGTGGCGGTCGTTGAGCTTGTGGGCCACCCCGTTGGTGATCTTGTGGACCAGCCAGCATCCGAGGAAGGCCACGGCCATCGCGATGACGGGGGAGAGGAAGCTCGGCAGGAGCACCTTGCCGATGACGCCGTCGAGCTTGGTGCCGTCGCCGGTCCACTTCACGCCGGCCCAGCCGAGGGCGGCGACGGTGGAGCCGGTGAGGCCACCGAGCAGGGCGTGCGAGGACGAGGACGGCAGGCCGAGGAGCCAGGTAAACAGGTTCCAGAGGATGCCGCCGGCGAGGCCGGCCATGACGATGACGAGGAGGGTCTGCCCACCGTCGTTGGCCAGCGCGTCGATCGGCGTGCCGTCCTTGTTCTGGATCTTGACCACGGCATTGGAGACCGTGAGCGCGACCTCGACCGAGAGGAAGGCACCGACGAGGTTGAGGATCGCCGAGAGCGCCACCGCCACCTTGGGGGTGAGTGCACCGGTCGAGATGGAGGCCGCCATCGCATTGGCGGTGTCATGGAACCCGTTGGTGAAGTCGAAGGCCAGCGCCGTGATGATGACGAGGACGAGTGTGAGGGTCACTGCGGTCACGATGCACACTGTGCACCGTCCACCCGGAGTCCACCAAGCCAACGGCAGACGTTCACCTGACGTTCATCTTCGGTGCTCGGTCGTCGGCTCCGGTCGTTTGCACTCGACCCCCGAGAGTGCCAATAATGGCGTTAGCACTCTCGTCATGAGAGTGACAATGTTTCACTCAACGCTCCACCCAACCTGACCGGCCCGGTGAGGTGCGGATGCCCCGGCGACGTGAGCCGACGGCATACGCATCGTCCGTCGCGGGCGCCTGCCGGTCCCACCATCGATTCGTGTGGGAGAACCCTCGAAAATGGCAAAGATCATCGCTTTCGACGAGGAGGCTCGTCGCGGGCTCGAGCGGGGCATGAACACCCTCGCCGACGCCGTGCGCGTGACCCTCGGCCCCAAGGGCCGCAACGTCGTCCTGGAGAAGAAGTGGGGCGCCCCCACGATCACCAACGACGGTGTCTCCATCGCCAAGGAGATCGAGCTCGACGACCCCTACGAGAAGATCGGCGCCGAGCTGGTCAAGGAGGTCGCCAAGAAGACCGACGACGTCGCCGGTGACGGCACGACGACGGCGACCGTCCTCGCCCAGGCCCTGGTCAAGGAGGGCCTGCGCAACGTGGCCGCCGGCGCCAACCCGATGGCCCTCAAGCGCGGCATCGAGGCCGCCGTGACCGCCGTGTCCGACGAGCTGCTGGCCCAGGCCAAGGACGTCGAGACCAAGGAGCAGATCGCCGCGACCGCGTCGATCTCTGCTGCTGACCCCCAGATCGGCGAGATGATCGCCGAGGCCATGGACAAGGTCGGCAAGGAAGGCGTCATCACCGTCGAGGAGTCCAACACCTTCGGGCTCGAGCTCGAGCTCACCGAGGGCATGCGCTTCGACAAGGGCTACATCAGCCACTACTTCGTCACCGACGCCGAGCGCATGGAGGCCGTCCTCGACGACCCCTACATCCTCGTCGTGAACTCCAAGATCGGCTCTATCAAGGACCTCCTGCCGGTGCTGGAGAAGGTCATGCAGAGCGGCAAGCCGCTGCTCATCATCGCCGAGGACGTCGAGGGCGAGGCCCTGTCCACGCTCGTGGTCAACAAGATCCGCGGCACCTTCAAGTCGGTCGCCGTCAAGGCCCCGGGCTTCGGTGACCGCCGCAAGGCCATGCTCGCCGACATCGCCATCCTCACCGGTGGCCAGGTCATCTCCGAGGAGGTCGGCCTCAAGCTCGACACCGCGGACCTCGACCTGCTCGGCAAGGCCCGCAAGGTCGTCGTGACCAAGGACGAGACCACGATCGTCGAGGGTGCCGGTGACGAGGACGCGATCGCCGGTCGCGTCGCCCAGATCCGCTCCGAGATCGAGAAGTCGGACTCCGACTACGACCGCGAGAAGCTCCAGGAGCGCCTCGCCAAGCTCGCCGGTGGCGTCGCCGTCATCAAGGCGGGCGCGGCCACCGAGGTCGAGCTCAAGGAGCGCAAGCACCGCATCGAGGACGCCGTCCGCAACGCCAAGGCCGCCGTCGAGGAGGGCATCGTCGCCGGTGGTGGCGTGGCCCTCATCCAGGCCGGCAAGAAGGCCTTCGAGAAGCTCTCGCTCGAGGGCGAGGAGGCCGTCGGCGCCAACATCGTGCGCGTCGCCATCGAGGCTCCGCTCAAGCAGATCGCGGTCAACGCCGGTCTCGAGGGTGGCGTCGTCGCGGAGAAGGTCTCGCACCTGCCCGCCGGCGAGGGCCTCAACGCGGCCACCGGTGAGTACGTTGACCTGATCAAGGCCGGCATCATCGACCCCGCCAAGGTGACCCGCTCGGCGCTGCAGAACGCGGCGTCCATCGCGGCGCTCTTCCTCACCACCGAGGCCGTCATCGCCGACAAGCCGGAGAAGGCCGCTGCGCCGATGCCGGGCGGCGACGAGATGGGTGGCATGGGCTTCTGATCCGGGACTTTGCCCGAGGGCGTCTGCAGAGATGCTCGGAGGCAAACCCCGGACGGTGCCCCACGGCATTCCGCACGACGCAGGGCGGTCTCCCCGGAAAGGGGAGGCCGCCCTTGGCGTTCGGGGCACAATCGGGGCCGTGACCAAGCCGACCCCGTGGCCGCGACGCACCGAACGCCTCCTCCTTCGGTATGCCGTGGCGAGCGATCTCGACGTCATGCTCGGCTATCGGCTCACCCCGGAGGTCAACCGGTGGATGCTCAGCACCGCGGTGGACCTTGAGCGCTATCGCGCGTCCTGGCTCGCCGCCGAGGCGGATCTCGACGACTTCTCCGTCGTCGCCGACCTCGACGGGCGGGTCGTCGGGTCGATCAGCATGGAGCTGGTCGGCGCCCCCGCCCAGGGCCACGGCGACCCCGGGCCGGGTCACCCGGGCTCGCCGTGGCCTTCGACGAGTTCGGGGTCCGCCGGGTGACCGCGGGGTGCTTCGCGGACAACCCGGCCTCGGTGCGGGTGCTCGAGAAGGCCGGGATGCGGCGCGAGGGGCACTCGGTCCGCGATGCCTGGCACGCCGAGCTGGGGTGGATCGACGGCTACGAGTACGCGCTGCTCGCCGAGGAGTGGCCCACCTCCGCGCGGCGGTGAAGGTTGCGTGCCAGGGGTGCGGCATACGGACCTTCGGCACGCATGGGGTGAGTGCTCGGCGTGAACGCGTGCCAAGGGTGCGGCATACGGCACCTTCGGCACGCACAGGCCTGAGCGGGGCGGTGACGACGCCGACTCAGGGGTGTGGCGGTGGGTTGTCAGGGTCGGCTCAGGGATGAAACCCAGAGCGGGCGCCGAAGCCACGGCCCTAGCGTGGAGGCCATGACAGAGGGGACCGCCCAGATGGGCGCAACGACAGCACGCACAGCAACCACGAACGCGACGATGCCGGCCGCGGCTGCCCGCGTCGAGGGACTGACCAAGGTGTACGGCGCGGGGGATGCAGCCGTCCACGCACTCGCGGGGGTGACCCTCGAGCTCGGCCGGGGTGAGTTCACCGCCATCATGGGCCCGTCCGGATCGGGCAAGTCGACCCTCATGCACTGCGCCGCAGGGCTGGACGCGGTCACCCGGGGCAACGTCTTCGTGGGGGACATCGACCTGACCGCGCTCAAGGAGAAGGACCTCACGCGGGTGCGTCGGGACCGGATCGGCTTCGTCTTCCAGGCCTTCAACCTCATCCCCACGCTGTCGGCCGAGGAGAACATCCTGCTGCCCCTGGCCATTGCCGGTCGCAAGCCGGACGCGGAGTGGTTCGAGCGGGTCGTCACGGCGGTCGGGCTCAAGGACCGCCTCTCCCACCGGCCGGCCCAGCTCTCCGGCGGCCAGCAGCAACGTGTGGCCTGCGCGCGCGCCCTGGTGAGTCGGCCCGAGATCGTCTTCGCCGACGAGCCGACCGGCAACCTCGACTCCACGTCGGGCGCTGAGGTGCTCGGCTTCCTGCGGCGCTCGGTCGACGAGTTCGGCCAGACCATCGTCATGGTGACCCACGACCCGGGTGCGGCCAGCTGGACCGACCGGGTCGTCTTCCTCGCCGACGGTCGCGTCGTCGACGAGCTGCAGTCACCGACGCCCGAGCGCGTCCTGGAGAAGATGAAGAACCTCGACGCCGCCACCTCGGGAACGGGCGCCCACTGATGTTGCGCGCATCCTGGGCCTCGCTCCTGGCCCGCAAGCTCAGGCTCTTCATGTCCGCGGCCGCCGTCATCCTCGGCGTCGCCTTTGTCGCGGGCTCCTTCATCTTCACCGACACCCTCGGCGCCTCGTTCACCGAGCTGACCAAGTCCAGTGCCGGCGATGTCGTCGTCCGCGGGACCCAGGCCGGCGAGGACGGCACGTCGGGCAAGCGCATCGACGCCGCCCTGGTCGACACGCTCGCCGCCCTGCCCGGAGCCGCCCGTGCCGACGGCAACGTCACGGACTACACGACCTTCGTGGTCACCGACAAGAACAAGGTGATCGGCGGCAGCGGCGCTCCGGGGCTGGCCCTGAACCACACCGGCGGACCGGCCGCCCATGGGGTCGAGCCGACGCGCCTGGTCCGCGGCCACTGGCCCACCGCCGAGGGCGAGGTCGTCCTCGACGCCGCCACCGCCAAGGCCGCGGGCTACCTCCTGGGCGAGGACGTCCGCTTCGTCTCCGCCGGGAGCGAGGCCACCTTCGAGGGCAAGCTCGTGGGCGTCCACGAGATGACCGGCTCGATGCTCGGCGCCAGCGTCACCGTCATGGACACCGCGATGGCGCAGCGGCTCTACACCAACGGCACGGACACCTTCAACGACGTGTGGATCACCGCGAAACCCGGTGTCTCGCAGGAGGACCTGCGCGACCAGGCGGCCGCAGCGCTGCCCCAGGGCTTCGAGGCGATCACCGGTGACAAGCTCTCGGACGAGATGGCGACCCAGATCCAGAAGGGCCTGTCCTTCATCACCACCTTCCTCCTCGTCTTCGCCGCCGTCGCCCTCGTCGTCGGGACCTTCCTCATCATCAACACCTTCTCGATCCTCGTGGCCCAGCGCAGTCGCGAGCTCGCCCTGTTCCGGGCGATCGGGGCCAGCCGTCGCCAGGTCACCCGATCGGTCCTCTTCGAGGCCTTCGTCGTCGGCCTCATGGGGTCGACCGTCGGCCTGGCCCTCGGCTTCGCGCTGGCCCAGGTGATCCGGGTCCTCTTCGGCCGCTTCGGCCTGGACCTCTCCGGCGCCAGCCTCGTCCTCAACCCACGCACCGTCGTGGCCTCGTATGCCGTGGGCCTCCTCGTCACGATGGTTGCCGCCTGGCTGCCGGCACGCCGTGCGGGACGCGTGCCGCCGGTGGCGGCCATGCGCGACGACGTGATGGCCCAGGAGGGTGGTCTGCACCGGCGGATCGCGGTCGGCCTGGTCCTGGCCGTGCTCGGTGGCGCGAGCATGTACGTCGGGTTGGTCGTCGTCGACTCGAACGAGATGAAGTGGCTCGGGGCCGGGATCCTCGGCGTCCTCATCGGGGTGGCGCTGATCAGCCCGCTCGTGGGGCGCCCGCTCGTCGTCGGGCTGGGGTGGCTCTATCGCCGCGCGTTCGGCGTGGTGGGGAACATGGCCACCCAGAACTCCCTGCGCAACCCGCGCCGGACCGCGGCCACGGCGTCGGCCCTCATGATCGGGGTCGCCCTGGTCACGCTCATGTCGGTCTTCGGCGCCTCGGCCAAGGCCAGTGTCGACGCCTCGGTCAGCGATGGCATGAGCGCGGACTACGTCGTCTCCAACGCGATCGGGCAGTCGTTCTCACCCCAGATCGCCGAGCAGGTCGCTGCAACGGAGGGCGTGGGTGAGACGGCCCGGGTGCGCTGGGCTGCCCTGCAGGGAGCCGATGGCAAGGACGTCTACGTGCAGGGTGTCGATGCCCGTTCACTGCCCGGCATGGTGGACATCCCCACGGACGAGGGCGACTTCGGCCGCCTCGGGGCGGGCACGGTCTCGGTCCCGTCCGACCTCGCCGTCACCGAGAAGCTCGGCCTCGGCGACACGGTCCAGCTGGGCTACCAGGACCAGAAGCGCACCTTCACCGTCGTGGCGCTGCACAAGCCGGGCGCGGTCATCGGGAGCAGCTACGTGCTCGACAACGCCGATCTCGACGGTCTCGGCCTGCCCGCACAGGACTCGGCGATCTACGTCAAGCGCGCAGAGGGCGCCAGCGCGGGGTCGGTCCTGCGCTCGCTGAACGCCACCCTGGCGGACAACCCGCTCGTCACGGTCAAGGACCAGGCCGCCTTCGCCGCGGAGCAGCGCAAGCCGATCGACCAGATGCTCATGATCATCTACGCGCTCCTCGGGCTGGCCGTCGTCATCGCCATCCTCGGCATCATCAACACCCTTGCGCTCTCGGTCATCGAGCGGACCCGGGAGATCGGGCTGCTGCGCGCCGTCGGACTCGGTCGTCGCCAGCTCCGCACGATGCTGCGCCTGGAGTCCGTCGTCATCGCGGTCCTCGGCGCTGCCCTCGGCATGCTCCTCGGGCTCGGCTTCGGCACGGCCATCCAGCGGGCCCTCGTGGACCAGGGTTTCGAGGTCCTGGTCATCCCATGGAACCAGCTGGCTGCCTTCCTCGGTCTGTCGGTTGTCGTCGGTGTGCTGGCAGCCGTCTGGCCGGGTCGCCGAGCGGCCAAGGTGGACATCCTCCGGGCGATCGCCACGGAGTGATGCAGGTGGCCGGTCACCGCCGACGGTGGTGACCAGTGCCGCCACCGGTGCGCCGGATCGGGAACAGGGGCCCGGTCCGGCGCACCACCATGTGGAGGCTCAGCTGCTGAACATCTGCACGGCCTGTGCCTCGGCGTCGGCGTAGGACGCCCCGGCGGCGGACAGGACCCGGCCGATGCTGTCGAGGGAGGCCTTGACCTGCGTCTGGGTCGACTGCCACTGGCCGACCACACCCTGGAACTGGCTCGCCGCCGTCCCCCGCCAGGCGTCCTCGAGCGAGGTCAGGCGGCCCATCATGGCCTGCACCTGTCCCTCGATCTCGCCCGCGATCCGGGTGATGTCCGCCGACGCGGCGTGAATGCGGTCGGTGTCGACCTGGAACTGTGCTGACATCTCGTGCTCCCCTCACCGGAGGAGACCGGGTGCCTCCTCGTATGCCGTCCACGCTAGGCAGGTTCGGAGAGGGGCCTCCGAGTTTTCCACAGGGCCGAAGTGCTCAGCCGATCGAGAGCCCGAGGTTGAGCAGTTGGTTGACCACGATCATCACGCCGATTGCGACGAGGCCCACGACGGGCCACCCTCGCAGGTGCAGAGGCTCCGCGTCTGCGCTCCCCGCGTCGACGGCCCGAGGGAAGATGAGGGCCATCGGCATCCAGACGAGTACCGCCACCCCTGCCATCGCGATGGCGACCATCTCGCCGCCGTTGAGGTCCATCCGCGCCGTGGAGAGGTTGACGCCGACGAGCGCGAGGTTGAGCGCGGTGCCGGCCAGCCATGGCCACAACGTGAAGGCGAGCCGGGAGCGCTTGTCGGCCCCGGCATACCGACCCACCATCGGGGCGAAGATCCGTGCCAGCCCGAACTGTCCGGCCACGCCGAGCGCCAGCATGACCGGCGCGACCCAGCCCGGCCAGCCGAAGTGACGGATCGCGTCGGCCGTATCCCCGGCTCCGAAGACGCTGATCTCGGCATACCCGATGCCCTCCATCATCGACGTGAAGGCCACCATGAGCCAGAGCAGGTGCCAGAAGTCGCGCCGGGCCCGCAGCGGCTGCCAGGTCACCATGAGGGCGCCCTTGAGGAGACTGAACACCGGAGCCGCGATCGAGGTGACCCCGAGCTGCGTCGGACTGGGCGAGCCGCCGTGGGTCACGCCGTACGAGTACAGCGTCCCCGGTAGCCCGAGCAGGACCCCGGTGACAACGTGGGCCAGCTCGTGCAGTAGGACCATGATGGCCGCGCCCAACACGCCGGCCACGGTGGCGTTGATGAACAGTGTGCGCGGGTCAGCAGGCCCGACACGTCCCCCCGTGAGCGTCATGGACAGACCCTCGTATGCCGTCCTGCCGGCTGTCGAGGCGTGCCCGGTTGGTGGACCTCGGGATTCTCCGCCGACCCACTGCGGATGCGAGGACGAACGCCGGTGGGGGTCGGACATGTCCGTCGACCGGTGGACGCGCGCTCGGGCCGGATACGGAAGGGTTGCGCCCATGGAGAACTCGGGGACCTTCACCACCAAGCTCTTGGCCATCAGCGGCACGATCGCGCTCGTCGTCTACATCCTCCTGGGCTACTTCTTCGGGGCCTGGGCGTGGGCATGGATCGTCTTCCTCGTGCCCGGCGCGATCCGGCTGTGGCAGGGGGCCGGCCGAGAAGGTCACGCCGGCGACGAGGTCCCGCGGCCGCAGAGGTACGAGGGCTGACGCACCGCCGACCCATCGGCCGCTCTCGGCGAGGGCGAGCCTGGCGCGTAGGGTCCCAGGGTGGCCATCCTCATCGACCCGCCGGCGTGGCCCGCCCACGGGCGCCGCTGGTCGCACCTGGTCAGTGACACCAGCCTCGAGGAGCTGCACGCCTTCGCCCGATCGCTCGGGATCCCCGAGCGTGGCTTCGAGGGCGACCACTACGACATCCCGGAGGAACGGTATGCCGCGGTGCTCGCCGCGGGTGCCAGGCCGACGCCGCCGCGGGACCTGCTGCGGGCCCTGCAGGCGTCGGGCCTGCGGCTCTCGAAGCGTGCCGGCGACAAGGGGGTGGCGCGGCAGCGTGGCGTGCTGCTGGCCAGCGGCACGGTCGCCGACATCGACCTCCTCGTGTCCTCGCGGCCGGTCGACGAGAGGCGAGTGTTCGCCGCCATGGTCTTCCTGCGCGATGCCGGCGGCGACTTCGCGGTCGTGCACTCCGTGCGTCGGCAGCAGTGGGGTTCGCCCGGTGGATGGCGGGAGCTGGGAGAAACGGTGCGGGAGAACGCTGCACAGGTCCTCGTACTCCTCAGGGGTGACCCAACGCCGCTGCGAGGTGTCGCTGGCTTGCGCGGACAAGGGAGGGCGGGTCTGCGAGATCGTCGCCGTGAAGGCCTGGAGCACGTCCTGCCCCGGCGGCCGCAGCAGCGGCCCGGACAGGTGCCGGAAGCGCTCGTAGCCGAAGGGCACCAGGTCCGCCGCCGACAGCTCGATCCCGACCTCCTCGACGACCTCGCGAATGGCGAGTTCTGGTGGCCGCTCGCTGCTCGCCTCAGGGCGTGACCGGCGGAATCGGCGGAATCGACGGCCCGGGCGGGCCGGGCGGCGGCGGGGGAGTCGCGGGTGCCGTCGGCGCCGGAGGCACCGGAGTACCAGCCGGAGCCATCTGCGTGGGCGGCACGGGAAGGACCTCGGGTCCGGCCGGTCCCGCGTCCGTTCCGAGCGGCGCGGCACCCGGGTCCGGGTCATCCGCATCCGCGGCGCGCGCCCGCTCCAGCGCCTTGGCGTACCCGGCTCCCGTGCCGAGCAGGATCAGGCCCACCACGATGAAGGCCACGACCCGCCAGATGCCGGCCAGCACCGCGAGGTCGTAGAGGAAGAGCTTGGCGACGGCCCCTGCGGCCAGGCCGAGCCCGGTCCACATCGCCAGGTCCGCGTCCTTGCTGCGCCGCAGCCCTCGGATGAGCAGCCAGGCGGCCGCAACCATCCAGAGGATCGTCGCCACCGCGTGGCCGGCGCGGAAGCCGGCGACTGCGCTGTCGATGCTCCGCCCGAGCAGCACGCCGAGGCTGACGACGGCCGTCGTGGCAATGGCCAGGCCCGCGACCCACGACCCGACCGCGACGACCCGGCGCACCTCGAGGGAGAGCTTGGTGAGGCGGTGCGCCAGCCAGGCCAGGGCGAGGATCACGCCCACGGCGATGGCCGAGTCGATGAGGGTGACCGCCAGGTCACTCTCCAGGGCGGTGCGTTGGACGAGCACCCGCACGGGGTGGCGCAGGTAGACCAGCAGGGCCAGCGCCGCCATCCCCAGTCCCCACCAGGCGACCTGACGCGATCGGGTGGAGGCGGCGACGAGGAGGTAGCCCAGGGCGGCGACGAGCAGGGCCGTGCCCATCCACGTCGTGTCGGCGCGGGCGACGATGGCCAGCAGCAGCGCCAAGGTCCCGGCCGCGGTCGCCGCCACGCACGTGCCCACGGGAAGCCAGCGCTGGGACTCGCCGAGCGCGGCATACCCGAGCCAGGCGACGGCTGCGAGGAGGAGGAGCACGGTGCGCCAGGGCTGGGGCGTGGCACTGAAGGCCATGAGCAACGGCAGCGCCGTGACGAGGAGGGTGAGCGCGCTGGTGTCGAAGCCGCGGCCGCGCGCCTCGCGCACCGACATCGCCATGCCGGCGAGGGCGAAGATCCCGGTGACCGCGACGTGCGCCCACGGCTCCTCCGGGCGCTGCTGGGCGAACCCGATGGTCGGAACGATGACGAGGGTGGCCGGGATGAGGCGGGCCGCGGTGACCGCGGGCCACTCACGGCCCCACTGGGCCGGCCACGAGGCGACGGCGAGCACCACCATGAAGGCCGAGAGCAGCCAGGAGGCCCGCCCGGCGACGGCGGGGAGCAGCGCGGCGGCGCCCAGCAGGATGAGGATGGCGAGGACCTGGCTGTCCCACCGGCGGGCGACCAGCAGGCCGGTGCCGGCGACCGCGATGGCGAGGACGAGCCCGAGGAGCGGGGGGACCCAGCCGTAGATCGACGTGATCGCGACGACGTCGAGGTAGGCCGCGGCATACCCGGTGCCGGCGAGCGCCACGGCACCCAGGCCGGCGCGCCCGGCCGAGCGCTCGCGCGCATGGACGACGTGGGCCAGGCCGATGAGGGCGGCGGCGAGGAGGACACCGAGGACCACGCGCGGCACCGGGCCGAACCAGCGCTGCTGGACCGCGAGCACGAGCAGCATGACCAGTCCGACGAGGGTGACGACCGCGCCGGTGATCCCCAGCAGGCGGGTCACCAGGCTCTCGCGCTGCCACCAGCGACCGAGTGCGGTCGTCGGGGCGGCCGCCTCGGCAGCGACGGGAGGAGACCAGGACGACGCGGGCACCTGCGGGATCGGGGCGGGCCCCGCGGCGGCCGCGGTCGCCGGCCAAGTGGCCCCGGCGGCGGGGACGGCTGGTGCGGCGGGCATGCCGGGGGCAAGGGGCACGGGCGGTATGCCGTGGCCCGCCGAGGCGCTCGTGGCCACAGGCGTGGGCGCAGGCACGGTCATGGG
Source organism: Actinomycetota bacterium (assembly GCA_020161815.1). GTDB lineage: Bacteria > Actinomycetota > Actinomycetes > Actinomycetales > Dermatophilaceae > Phycicoccus_A. Next base: position 172,727 of record JAIUOP010000001.1, read on the forward strand.
CTGGGAGGTGCTCGTCGTCCGCGGATCCGGGCCGGTTTGGCCCGCCTCGAGGTCGTGCCGGAGGCGGGCGAGCCCGTTGCCCACGGCATACAGGCGGGTCATCGCCTCGGCGAAGGACTCCTCGAGGTGACGCAGCTCGTCGCGGGTGGTCTCGTCACCGGTCATGGTCCCAGTGTCGCCTGTCCGTGGTCGGGTCCGAAATGGGCCGCGACCCGAGCCGGGGAGAACCTCGCCCCGGAGGGGTGGGCGAGCTCCTCGACCTCGGCCGGGTCGCGGCAGGTGCCGGGCCCCGATGGGGGATGGGACGTGTCGCGGCGGCGGTGCGCCGGTGGAGGTGGTCCGGCGGCCGTGCTACGTGTCGTCCCTCGTGGCCTGACCCCTCAGACGATGCCGGGCCAGGATCAACGCACCCTCGACGGCGGCTGGGAATCCCCTGTGGGTGTGGCGGCGGGCAGCCGCAGCACGAAGGTGGCTCCGCCGCCGGGCGTCTGGGCGATGCCGACGCGGCCGCGGTGGGCGGCGACGATGGCCGCCACGATCGCCAGGCCGAGGCCGCTGCCCCCGCCACCGTCCCGGCTGCGGGAGGGGTCCGCCCGGAAGAACCGCTCGAAGACGTGGGGCCGCTGGTCGGCCGGGATCCCCGGTCCGTGGTCGATGACCTCGAGGACCGCATCATCGCCGTCACGGCCCAGGCGCACCTCGACGGGCGTGCCCGCGGGGGTGTGGGCCAGCGCGTTGGCGACCATGTTGGTGACCACCTGGCGCAGCCGGGCATCCGAGCCGTGGACCGGCAGCGGGCCGAGCAGGCCCTCCCGGCCCGAGACCTTGATCGCGCGGTCGGGGGCCCGGACCCGGGCATCGGCGACGGCGTCGATCGCCAGGACGGTGAGGTCGACATCGGTGTCGAAGGTGACCGGTTCCTCGTCGAGGCGGGCCAGGACGAGCAGGTCCTCGACGAGGCCGGCCATCCGTCGGGACTCGGACTCGATGCGGGTCATCGCGCCGGTGAGCTGGGCCGGGTCGGCGAGCGCGCCCTGCCGGTGCAGCTCGGCATACCCCCTCACCGTCGCGAGCGGGGTGCGCAGCTCGTGGGAGGCGTCGGCGACGAACTCCCGCATGCGCTCCTCGGAGGCCTCCCGGACCGCGAAGGACTGCTCGATCCGCGCGAGCATCGCGTTGAGGCTCTCGGCCAGGGAGGTCACCTCGTCGTCGGCCCCGCGCACCGGGATGCGTCGCGTGAGGTCGCCCTTGGCGATGGCGGCGGCGGTGTCCTCGATCTGGCGGAGCGGGCGGAAGGCGCGCGAGACGGCATACCACCCGATCAGGGCCGACAGCGCGAGGACACCGGCCGAGATCACGCTGGAGGTGACGAGCAGTCGCTGCATCGTCTGGTTCATTGAGCGCAGCGGCAGGCCGACGGCGAAGGTGCCCTCGGTGCCGACCCGGCCGGCGATGAACCGCCAGTCGAGGTGACCGTCGGTCGAGGTCACGGTGAAGGGTTCACCGGAGCGAACCCTGCTGTCCGTCAACGTGATCGAGGGCAGGTCCGGGTGGAGCTTCTCGCCGGTGGGGTTGAGGTAGTGCACCTGTCGGCCGGCGGGTGTCATGAGCGCGAAGGCGTACCCGGTCGGGGGACCGTCCTGCCCGGAGCCGTTGAGGTCGTCGATCGCTTGGTTGGCGACGGGCGCGGCCACGGCCGCGAGCTCGGCGTCGATCCGGCCGAGGAGGTCGCGCTTGGTCAGGTATGCCGTCGTCAGGCTGAGCAGGATCAGAGCGGCGGTGAGGAGGGTGAGGAGGATGGAGACCAGGCGCACGCGCAGGGGCATGGTCTCCAGTCGACGGACGGCCGGAGCGGTCCAGCGGGGGAGGGTCATCAGCGCACGGACGACTGCGGGGGGAGCTTGAGGACGTAGCCGACGCCGCGCTTGGTGTGGATCAGCGGCGGGAGCCCCTCGGTGTCGATCTTGCGCCGCAGGTAGGAGATGTAGGACTCGACGATGCCGGACTCCCCGCGGAAGTCGTAGTCCCAGACGTGGTCGAGGATCTGGGCCTTGGAGAGCACGCGGTTGGGGTTGAGCATGAGGTAGCGCAGCAGCTTGAACTCGGTCGGGCTGGTCTCGATGACACGGCCGGCGCGGCGGACCTCGTGGCTGTCCTCGTCGAGCTCCAGGTCCTCGAAGCGCAGGCCCGACTCCTCGTCCTGCTCACCCCGGGTGCGTCGCAGGACCGCCCGGATGCGGGCGACCACCTCGTCGAGGCTGAACGGCTTGGTGACGTAGTCGTCGCCGCCGACGGTCAGGCCCTTGATCTTGTCGTCGAGGCTGTCGCGCGCGGTGACGAAGACGATGGGCACGTGGCGTCCGCTGTCGCGGATCTTGCGGGTCACCGTGAACCCGTCGACGTCGGGGAGCATGACGTCGAGGACGACGAGGTCGGGGGCCAGCTCGGTGGCCTGGCGGATCGCCTCACTGCCGTTGGCGGCGGTCGCCACCTCGAAGCCGGCGAACCGCAAGGAGGTGGCGAGCAGCTCACGGATGTTGGGCTCGTCCTCGACGACGAGCAGTCGGGCCTCGGGCGTGACGGCGGTCATGCTGAGCAGTGTCGTGGAGGAATCTGGGAATTGGCTGGGCATTTCCCGGGAGTCCGGCCCACAGCGCCGAGCCAGGTTGACCCGAGCGCGCGGGTCTTCGTAACCTCGGCGGAGCGAGGGGAGTACTTCCCCAAGGTGCGACCGGTCACTACGCGCAGCCCATGCTTCGCCCGGCGCACGCCCCCATGGGGGGTGAAGGAGACCTCGCATCGTTCGACGATGCGAGGACCCATGACACCTGCACTCATCTCCGTGGCCGCTGCGCCCACCTCCCCGGCCGCCCTCACGTCGATCGCCGATGCGCGACTCTGGTGGCTGACCATCGGCGGGATCCTGGCGCTGCTCGCGCTCGACTTCCTCATCACGCGACGCCCGCACGAGGTCTCCATGCGCGAGGCGGTGGGGTGGTCGGCGTTCTACGTCGCCCTGCCGATGGCCTTCGGACTGTGGGTCTGGCGGGCGCATGGCTCGGAGATCGGGCTGCAGTACTACACCGGCTACCTCGTCGAGAAGTCGCTCTCGGTCGACAACCTGTTCATCTTCATCCTCATCCTCACCTCGTTCGCGGTGCCCAGGGTGCTCCAGCAACGCGTGCTCCTCATCGGCATCGCGGGGGCATTGCTCATGCGTGGCGCCTTCATCGCCCTCGGGGCTGCCCTCATCGCCCGGTTCTCCTGGATGTTCCTCATCTTCGGCGCGATCCTGCTGGTGACGGCCTGGGGGGTGCTCCGCGATGCCCGTCAGGGCGGCCATGCCCTCGAGGTCAGCGAGCTGCGGATCGTGCGACTGGCCAGGCGCTTCTTCCCCATCACCGCCGACTACCGCGGCACGCGGATGACGGTCATCGAGGGCGGCCGCAAGGCCCTCACCCCGCTCGCCCTCGTCGTGCTCGCGATCCTCGGCACGGACCTCGTCTTCGCGATCGACTCGGTCCCGGCGGTCTACGGGATCACCGGTGACCCCTACCTCGTCTTCGTCACCAACGCCTTCGCGCTCCTGGGCCTGCGTGCGCTCTACTTCGTCCTCGAGGGCCTGCTCGGCACGCTGCGCCACCTCGGCTACGGCTTGGCCGCGATCCTCGCCTTCATCGGTGTCAAGCTCGCCCTGCACTGGGCGCACGGGGTCTGGGAGTGGGTGCCCACCGTGCCGACGCTGGCCTCCCTGGCCGTCATCGTCGGTGCGCTGGCGCTCACCACCGCGACGAGCCTGTGGGCCAACCGCCGTGACGAGCGTGATCGTCAGAGGTCGTGATGTCGGCGACCACTTCCTCACGCCTGCGGGCCTCGCTCGTGCCTCGCTGCGTTGCCTTCGGCGATCGTCAGAGGTCGTGATGTCGGCGACCACTTCCTCACGCCTGCGGGCCTCGCTCGTGCCTCGCTGCGTTGCCTGCGGCGATCGTCAGAGGTCGTCGGAGTCGACGATCCGGTAGGCATACCCCTGCTCGGCGAGGAAGCGCTGGCGGTGGGCCGCGAAGTCGGCATCGACCGTGTCCCGCGCGACCACGGTGTAGAAGTGCGCCGTGCGCCCGTCGCCCTTGGGGCGGAGCACGCGGCCCAGCCGCTGCGCTTCCTCCTGCCGGGAGCCGAAGGTCCCGCTCACTTGGATCGCCACGCTGGCCTCGGGCAGGTCGATCGAGAAGTTCGCAACCTTCGACACGACGAGGAGCGAGATCTCGCCGGTTCGGAAGGCATTGAAGAGGCGCTGCCGCTCGGCCACGGTCGTCTCGCCGGTGATGAGGTCGGCGTCGAGGCGGCCCGCGAGCTCGTCGAGCTGGTCGAGGTACTGGCCGATGACGAGCGTCGGTTCTCCCGTATGCCGTGCCACCAGCTTCTCGACGATACCCACCTTCCGCGGTGAGCACGACGCGAGGCGATAGCGGTCATCGGGCTCGGCCACGGCATACGCCATCCGCTCACTGTCCGAGAGGGTGACCCGCACCTCCACGCAGTCGGCGGGCGCGATGTAGCCCTGGTTCTCGATGTCCTTCCAGGGGGCGTCGAAGCGCTTGGGTCCGATGAGCGAGAAGACGTCGGCCTCGCGGCCGTCCTCGCGCACCAGCGTTGCGGTGAGCCCCAGTCGGCGGCGCGCCTGCAGGTCGGCCGTCATCCGGAAGATCGGCGCCGGGAGCAGGTGCACCTCGTCGTAGACGATGAGGCCCCAGTCGCGGGCGTCGAGCAGGTCGAGGTGGGTGTAGGCGCCCTTGCGCTTGGTCGTGAGCACTTGGTAGGTCGCGATGGTGACCGGCCGGATCTCCTTGCGGGCGCCGGAGTACTCGCCGATCTCGTCCTCGGTGAGCGAGGTCCGGCGGAGCAGCTCGTCCTTCCACTGGCGGGCGCTCACGGTGTTGGTGACGAGGATCAGCGTCGTCGTCTGCGAGCGCGCCATCGAGGCGGCCCCGACGAGGGTCTTGCCGGCGCCACAGGGCAGGACCACCACTCCCGACCCGCCGTGCCAGAAGCCCTCGACGGCCTGCTCCTGGTAGGGGCGCAGAGACCAGCCCTCGGTGTCGAGGGAGATCGGGTGCGCCTCGCCGTCGACATAGCCGGCCTCGTCCTCGGCCGGCCAGCCGATCTTGAGCAGCTCCTGCTTGAGGTGGCCGCGCTCGCTGGGGTGGACGCGGACGGTGTCCTCGTCGATGCGCTCGCCCAAGAGCGGCGCAATCTTCCTGTGCCGCAGCACTTCTGCGAGCACGGCGCGATCGGTGGTCTCGAGGACGAGCTGCTCGCCGTCCTTGGTCAGCTTGAGCCGGCCATAGCGGTCCATCGTGTCGGCGATGTCGACGAGCAGGGCGTGCGGGACGGCATACCGGCTGTGGGTGATGAGCGCGTCGATGACCTGCTCGGCGTCGTGCCCGGCGGCCCGGGCGTTCCACAGGCCGAGGGGAGTGACGCGATAGGTGTGGACGTGCTCAGGCGCCCGCTCCAGCTCGGCGAACGCGGCGATCGCGCGACGCGCCTCCTCGGCCCGCGGGTGGTCGACCTCGAGCAGGAGGGTCTTGTCGCTCTGGACGATGAGTGCCCCGTCGGTCATCGGTCAGTAGCTGCTCGAGCCGGCCAGCGCGAAGCCGATGACGGCGATGATGGCCAGCACGGTGAGCGCGCCGAGCACCGCCATGATGATCCAGCCGATCCGCGAGAAGTTGCGGCTGGCCGCGATGTCCGTGCCCTGCTTGCTCAGGGCGAGGATGCCGAAGACGAGCGGCACGATCCCGGTGAGGGTGAAGTAGCACGACACGGTCATGATCCCCGCGATGATCGTGAGGACCACCGCGGAGGTGTTGGTCGGCGTCGGTGGCGCGTACTGGACCAGCGGGCCGGCATAGGGCGCCGGGGTTCCGTAGGCCGGTGGTGTGCCGTAGGGCGAGGGTGGTGCGGGATAGGCCGCCGGCGCCCCGTATGCCGTGGGTGGCGTCCCGTAGGTCGCCGGCGGCGGGACGGGGGGAGCCGCTGCGGGGAGCTCGCTCCCGGCATACGGGTAGGGGACGGGAGCCGGCGGCGCGGGCGGCACCGGCGGGGCGGCGACCACGGGAGGCGGCTCGACCGGGGCGGCCTGCGGGTAGGGCGGCGTCCAGGTGGGCAGGGCCTGGGTCGGCGGGGTGGACTGCGCCATCGACTGGGTGGCGTCGGCCGGTGGGGTGGCCCCGTCGGGGATGGCCATCGTCGGGTCCGCCCGGGGTGCCTCCGGCGTCGGTGGCTGGTCCTGGCCGGGCTGGGTCGCGTCGTCGCTCATGGTGTCCTTCGTCCTGGTCGGCGTCGGCACCCCCCGGGGCCGACGCCCCATCTAACCCCAGGTGGACGCCCCGCGTTCCCGCCCGGCGTGTGAGGATCGGAGGGTGACGATGCGCGCGCCCCAGGTCGAGCCGGATCCCACCCTGCCCGCACGGGTGCGGATCCACGAAGTGGGAGTGCGCGACGGCCTGCAGAACGAGTCGGCGATCGTGCCGGTGGAGGTCAAGGCCGAGTTCGTGCGGCGGCTGGCGGCGTCCGGGCTGGAGACGATCGAGGTGACCTCGTTCGTCAACCCGCAGTGGGTTCCCCAGCTGGCCGATGCCGCCGACCTGCTGGCGGCCCTGGGTGCGGAGGGCCTGGGTCGGCACCGGCCCGTGCTCGTGCCCAATGAGCGCGGCCTCGATCGTGCCCTGGAGGCAGGGGTGAACGCGATCGCGATCTTCGGCAGCGCGACAGAGACCTTCGCCCGCAAGAACCTCAACCGGTCGGTGGCCGAGTCGATCGCGATGTTCGCGCCGGTCGTGGCGCGGGCACGGGAGGCCGGCCTGTGGGTGCGCGCCTATGTGTCGATGTGCTTCGGGGACCCGTGGGAGGGCGAGGTGCCGATCGGGCAGGTGGCCGACGCCTGTGCCTCGCTCATGGCGCTGGGCGCGGACGAGCTCTCGCTCGGCGACACCATCGGCGTGGCCACGCCCGGGCACGTCGTGGCCCTGCTCGACGCGCTCGAGGTCCGGGGGATCGCGCGGGAGGCCGTCGCGGTGCACTTCCACGACACGTACGGGCAGGCCCTGTCCAACACGATGACCGCCCTGCGCCAGGGTGTCGCGATCGTCGACGCCTCCGCCGGTGGCCTCGGGGGCTGCCCCTACGCCAAGAGCGCGACCGGCAACCTGGCGACCGAGGACCTGGTCTGGGCGCTGCACGGTGCCGGGGTCGAGACCGGCGTGGACCTGGAGTCCTTGGTTGCGACGTCGGCGTGGATGGCCGAGCAGCTCGGGCGCCCCTCACCCTCGCGCGTGGTGCGCGCCCTCACCGGCTCAAGCTGATCCCTCTGCCGACTCCGCCCTCCCCCCGGTTTCTCTCCCGGCGATTCGAGGTATTACCGCCGCACTTTCGGCCGCGGTAATACCTCGAATCCGGGGACTGGCGCCGCAGGTCGGGGTCAGTCGGGGGCGACGCCGGTGATCCGGTGGATCGACAGGGTGCGCCGCACGCCGTCGGCCACACCATGGACCCGTCCGTTGTCGATGTCCTCGGGCCGGAAGAGGAACCGGCGGACGGCACCGACGGCATCGGCATAGCCGACCCACACCGGGCGGCGATCGGCGCTGGCCTCCCGGAGCAGCGCGAGCGAGGTCGCCGGGTCACCGGCCGGGATGGCGGGCGCGCCCCCGCGGTCCGCCGACTTCCCGAGGGCAGTGGTGCCGGCAGGGCCACCTCTGCCGGTCGTGCCCGGGGGGAGGGCCGTGCCTGACGCCTGCTCGTCCGCGGCCCGGAGCGCTGCGACCCCGGCCTCGGCGTCCTCCGCGGTGAAGGCTCGCACGACCGATGGGGGCACGCGTGGCACCGGCGCTCGGTGGGCGGGCCGCGGTGCGATGGTGATGGCGCCGGTGGCGTTCTCGCGCACGGCGCCGATCCCGCTGTCCTGCACGAACTCCAGCACCACGTCCGGGGCCAGGCCGCTGACGGCGATGGTGGGGGCGAGGCGGCGCAGCTGGAGGGCGCTCAGGGCGCGCTCGGCCAGCAGGGCCTCGAGGGCGGCGGGGTCCTCGACGCGCAGCACCGTGCGCGCCTCGACCACGCGCACCTGACCGTGCTGCCGCGCGGTGTCCCGGATCAGGTAGTCCAGTGGCTGCGGCACGGGAGTGTGGCTCGCGTCCCGCAGGCCGCGCAGGATCTCCTCGACGGTCCACCCGGCGTCGAGGCAGCGGCGGATGCTCGCGGCCGAGAACCGGTGCACCGAGGCGCCACCGCGCGACTCGAGGTCGGCGACCTGGCGCAGGAAGTGGGCCAGGCCGGCCGAGAGCGGGCCCGGGGCCACCGCCGTGAGGTCCGCCTGGAGGAGGACATGGTCCACCGGGCTCGGCAGGTGGGTCTCCATCGACGCGGCCAGTGCCTCCGTATCCCCCGCGACGAGGGCCCGCCCGCCCGTGGTCAGGGCGCCGAGGGCGACCAGCCCGAGGCGACTGGCTTCGTCGAGGATGGCCGCCACCCGCGGAGCCAGGTCCGACGGCACGCGCCGCGGCCGGCGCCAGCGCAGCCGGGCCGTCAGGCTCGCTGCGGTGGGTGCCAGGCCGGGCTCGGCCTCGGCCAAGGTCGTCAGGACGGCCCGCCGCAGGGCCCGCACCGGCGGTGCGTGGACGTCCTGACCCAAGGCGTTGACCACCTTGCCGTCCGGTCGACGCTGGCCGATCCGGGTCGGGTCGCGCGTCGTGGACCACCACGTGCTGGCGAGGAGCGCCCAGCGTCGCCCGCCGGGGAGGTCGAGCCAGGCGTCGTATGCCGCAGTCGGCGCCCAGCTCGGGTCCTCACCCTGGTCGTCGGCGAGCAACCCTGCGGAGAGGGCCAGTTCGAGGACAAAGGCGGCACGCGGCGGGTCGAGGTCCAGAGCCCGAGCGGTGGTGGCGAGGTCGCGCACGGACAGTCCACCGCCGCGCAGCTGCCGCGGTGGGTTGGTCGACCAGGAGGACAGGGCATCGTCGACCAGGGCCAGCACCTCGCTCGCGCTGCCGCCGCCGACCCGGTCGAGGACGCTGACGGCCCGGACGGTGCCCTCCAGGGGCGGTGCGGCCGGGCTCGCCTCGCGGTGCAGTCGGCCCTCGCGGACCACGAGCGCCACCTCGCGTGGCACGACGACCTGGTCATCACGGCGCGCGGCCAGTCCGGCGTCCACGAGCGCGTCGACGGCCTCCGCTGCGCGGGTGCCCTGCTCGGGTTCGTGGGCCATGGGCGGGCCCCACGCCAGCTGGGCCAGGACGGCCCGGGCACCTTCCGGGAGGTCGGTGATCGCCGCTCGCAGGGCGGGCGGTGGCTGGGGGTCGAGACCGAGCTCGGCGCCGGTCGGCCCCAGGCCGGCGATGTGGGGCCCGAGCACCTCGGCGACGCCACGGGAGACACGCAGTGCTCCGGGGGTGCCCCAGAGCAGGGCCGCCGTCCGGAGCCGATCCAGTGCCGTGGCGATCGTCGCTGGCGGTGTGCCGGGGAGCAACTCATCGAGGGTGGTCGCGTCGATCCCGTCCGCGACGACGGCTGCCGCCTCGAGCACTTGCAAGGTGGTCAGGTCGAGCCCGTCGATGGCACGGGCGGTGCTCGAGCGGGTGGTGCTGCGGGCCGCCAGGGCGGTGAGGTCGCTGGCCGCCGGTCGCGCCAGGTCGGGTCGGGCGATGAGGAGGGCGGCGAGGTCGTCGTCGGTGCGGGCCCGCAGGTCGTCGGCGAGTGAGCGCACTCCTGATCGCGGGTCGGGCACCGCCCCACGCTACCCGGGTCCGGGAGCCTGACCGGATCCTGTGAAACCGGCCCTTGTTCCTGTGAATGTCCCCCTCCAGCCTGTGAATCCGCGGTGGAGTAGCCATGACGGCTGTGGAAGGGGCGTGTGCGGGCGCACCATGAGGTCATGACGAACGACGCCACCCCCGACCAGCCCACTCCCGAGCAGCCGACGCCGGAGGGCGTGGACGCCACCGAGGTCTTCTCCACGCAGGACTCGACCCAGGCGCTGCCGGCCGCCGAGCAGACCGACTCCGCGTCCCCAGAGCACGCCTGGACCGCTGCGGACCAGGCCGAGCACGAGTTGCGCGCCCCCGCGGACGCTGCCGCCACCGGTGCGTCCCCCGCGGCCGAACCGGCGTATGCCGCGTCCGCCGGGAGCGCGTATGCCGCACCCGCCGGGGCCTCCCAGCCTCCGGTCCCGCCCCGCTCGGGATTCTGGGGTCGCGTGGGCCAGGCCTGGCGCCGGGTGTGGGCCAGCACCCTGGGCAAGGTCGCGGTCGTCGCTGCGGCAGCGCTCGCCGTGTTCGCGGTCATTGCCGCCATTGCGCTCGGAGCATTCTTCGGTGGGCGTGGCGAACGGATGGCCGACCGGTGGCAGGCGGCCTGCCTCCAGGGCCAGGGCCAGGGATCGATGGGCAACCTCGGGCGCCAAGGCCGGGGCCACTTCGGTCAGCAGGGCCAGCAGGGACAGCAGGCCCAGCGCGGCGGGATGTGCCTGGACGACGAGTTCGGTCCCGGCCGCGGCGGCATGGGCAACGGCATGCGCGACGGGATGGGTAATGGCCAGGGCTACGGCAACCAGCAGTGGGGGCCGGGCATGGGTCCCAATGGGCCCGAGGGCATGCCGATGAACCCCAATGGCATGGGCCAGGGCAATGGCATGGGCAACGGGATGGGCAATGGCATGCGCGGCGGTCAGGGCGATGTCCTCGGCAACACCGGCGGACTCGGCGCCCTGCCGCTGGGCCAGGTCCTCCACGGCGAGGTCGTCGTCGGCGGCACCAACGCCCGCACCGTGCTCTACCAGGTCGGCGAGGTCACCGAGTACACCGCCGGCGCCAGCCTCAAGGTCAAGAGCAGTGACGGCTTCGAGGCCAGCTACGTCCTCAACGCGGACACCGCCGGCCGCACCGCCGGTCTCGCCACGGGCGCGACCGTGCGTGTCGTCGCCGACAAGGAGGGCGCGGTCGCGACCCGCGTCATGGTGGTCGCCGCAGGCAACTGACCCAAAGACGCGCCCGGCCACTACCGTGAGCGCCATGACGGCGCTGCCCTCCGGTCAGGCACACACGCTCACCACCGACCTCGACGAGCTCGATGTCGTCGAGGTCGGTGGCACGCTGCGGTCGTGGCGACGCGGGGGCCGTGAGGTCCTCGCCGGCTTCGCCGCCGACGCCCCGATCGACGCCGGTCGCGGCCAGCAGCTCATCCCCTGGCCCAACCGGATCCGCGACGGCCGCTACTCCTTCGACGGCGTCGAGCGCCAGCTCCCGATCACCGAGGTCAAGCTCGGCAACGCCAGCCACGGACTGCTCCGGTGGGCGCCCTGGCAGTTGCGGGACCGAGGCGCCTCCCACCTGACGATGGGCGTGACGTTGCACCCCTCGCCGGGCTGGGCGTGGACCCTCGAGGTCACCACGACGTATGCCGTGGCACCCGAGGGCCTGTCCGTCACCACCGTGGCCACCAACCACTCCGACGCGGTCGCGCCCTTCGGCGCGGGGTGGCACCCCTATGTGCGCACCGAGTCCTGCCCGGTCGAGCAGGTGCGGGTGAGCATTCCCGCCGCCGAGTACGTCACGGTCGACGAACGGCTTCTGCCCACGGGGATCGAGCTCGTCGACGGCACGCCCTACGACTTCCGCGAGACCAGGGAGGTCGGCAGCGTGCGGCTGGACACGGCATACCGGGGCCTGGGCGCCGACGACGACGGCCGGTGGCGGGTGCACGTCGACCTGCCGGACGGGACCCGGCACACCGTCTGGGGCGAGCTCGAGGCCTTCCCGTGGCTGCAGGTCTTCACCGGCAAGGCCGAGGCCCAGCACGCGCCGCCGCACGGCATCGCGGTCGAGCCGATGACCTGCCCGCCCGATGCGTTCAACTCGGGGATCGCGCTGGTCCGCCTCGAGCCGGGTCAGTCGTGGACCGGCACGTGGGGGATCTCGGCGCCGGCCTGAACCGCCTCCTCCCGCAAGCCGTTGACCGCCGGCGTCACGATCCGCTCGATCCCGAACGCCGAGGCGGCCACGAGCGCGCACCCGAGGACGAGGATCGCGACGAAGAGGAGCCAGTGCCCGTCGTGGAGGACGACGCCGGCCATGACCGGACCAGCGATCGCGCCGAGCTGGAAGGCGGCGGAATTCACCGAGTTGGCGCGGCCGCGCGTGTGGTCGTCGGCGAGGTCGTTGACCATGGCCGGGATCGTCGACTGCATCATCGTCTCGCCGAGGCCGAAGATCGCCGCGAAGGCGACGACGCCCACGACGGCCGCCATTCCACCGGGCACCCAGCCCGTCGCGCCCAGGACGGCCCAGGCGATCACCCAGGTCACCGACATGAGCGTGAGCACGCGCGTGCGGCGATGGCCCTCGATCCGCTGGAGGACCCAGAACTGGAGCAGCACGATCGCCAGGGTGTTCGCCGCGAAGGCGAAGCCCAGCGTGCGCGTCGAGACCTCACTGACCTGCCGGGAGAACGCGGGGAAGCCGCTCTCCATCTGGCCGTAGCCGACGAAGGTCGTGATGAAGGTCAGGCCGGCGAGCCAGAGGACGGCCGGGGTGCGGACGAGGGCGCGGTAGCTGGCCGGCTCGGCCTCCTCGGGCACGGCGACGGCGCCACCCGCACGGCGCAGCGGCCCGAGGAGCAGCGCGATGGGGATGAGCATGCACAGGGCGTCGACGACGAAGATCGTCGTGAAGGTCCCCGGCCGGGCGACGTCGACGAAGAGCCCGCTGGCGACACCGCCCAGGCCGATGCCGAGGTTGACGAGGGCGAAGTTCACGCCGAAGAACTGCTGCCGCGCCGGGCCCTCGACGACCGAGGCGATGAGGGAGTTCCAGGCGCCCCAATGGATGCCCCAGCTCACGCCCATGACGAGCACGGCGAGCGTGAAGACCGGGACGGTCGTGCCGAAGCCGAGGAGCAGGGGCGCGGCGACCGCCAGCAGGGTCGCGGTGAGCACGACGCGGCGCGCGCCGAGGCGGTCGGTGAGGGCGCCGCCGGGAGCGGTGACCACGAGCGCCGCGACGGCGATCAGGCCCATGAGCACACCCGCGGTGTCCAGAGGCACGTCACGGACCTCGGTGAGGTAGACGATCGTGAACGGCAGCACCATCCCGCGGCCGAGCGTGGTGATCGCCGTCGTCGAGAGCAGCCAGCGCCCCTCGCCGGAGAGCCGGCCCCAGAACGAGCGCAGCGAGAGCCGCTGGTCGGGCTCGCTGCGGGGCTGGCTCTCGGTCACGAGGCACAAGGCTGCCATCGCCCACCGACAGGGCGCTCCCCAATTTCCTCCCCTGCGTCCGCCTGGGGGCCCGGGCAGGCGCAGATCGTGGCCGGTGGCGCAGCCATGGCTGCGCGGTCGGCCACGATCTGCGCAGGAGGGGGGCGCGGGCGGGGAAGGCGAGGGGGGAACGCAAAGGAGGCGCACGGCATACCTGCGGGTTGTTAGCCTTGGGGGGAGGCGGCCACGGCGTCGCCCCATTGACCTGCGTTCTCGCGCCCCGCACAGCAAGAGGTGTTCCGTGCCCACTGGCAAGGTGAAGTTCTACGACGCCGACAAGGGCTTCGGTTTCGTGTCGACCGACGACCCGATGGAGGGTGGCGACGTCTTCGTGCCCGCGAGCGCCGTCCCCGAGGGTGTGGTGCTCAAGGGTGGCTCGAAGATCGAGTTCAGCATCGTCGAGGGCCGCCGCGGCAAGCAGGCCATGGCCGTGCGCCTGCTCGAGCCGGCCCCGTCGGTCTCGGTCAACCGCAAGGTCCGCGACCGCAAGGACCCCGAGGCGATGGTCGTCATCGTCGAGGACGTCATCAAGCTGCTCGACTCGGTGAGCGAGTCGCTGCGCAGGGGCCACTACCCCGACAAGAACCACGGCAACAAGGTCGCGCAGGTGCTGCGCGCCGTCGCCGCCGACCTCGAGCTGTGAGTCGCGCGTGAAGGTTGACGCGGTCCTCGCCGCGGCGGTCGACCTGGCGCGTGAGGGCCTGACCGGGATCGCCGAGGACGGCGCCGTCGGTGAGCACGTCGGGATGCGCATGGTCGACGAGCGACTCGGGATGCACCTGTTCGCGTGCACGTCCGCGGCCTACCTCGGCTGGCAGTGGGCCGTCACGGTCGCCCGCGTGCCCCGCGGCAAGGTCGCGACCGTCTGCGAGACCAACCTGGTCCCCGGTGAGGGCGCGCTGTTGTCCCCCGAGTGGGTCCCGTATGCCGACCGCTTGGCTCCCGGGGACATCGGCCCCGGCGACGTGACCCCCATGGTCGTCGACGACCCGCTGCTGGAGGCCGGGTTCGAGGCCACGGGTGAGGACGACGTCGACCAGGTCGCCCAGTGGGAGCTCGGACTGGGGCGCGCGCGGGTGCTCTCGCCGGTGGGTCGTGAGGTGGCGGCGTCGCGGTGGTACGACGGCGAGGGCGGGCCGTCGGCCCCGATCGCGGTCAAGGCCCCGGCTCCGTGCTCGTCCTGTGGCTTCTTCGTGCCGATGGCCGGGGCGCTGCGGGCCGTGTTCGGCGTGTGCGCCAACGAGTGGTCCCCGAGCGACGGTCGGGTCGTCAGCCTGGACCACGGCTGCGGGGCGCACAGCGAGGTCGACGCGGCCCGGCCCGAGCCCGAGGTGGTCTCGCCGCCGATCGTCGACGACTTCCTGCTCGACACCACCCCCTGAAGGCGGCGCTGGTCGCCTGCTCGGCGTCGGCGACTACTCGGCGTCGGCGGCGTTGCCGCGACCGCGCGCGACGTAGGCACAGCCGATGAGGCCCAGCACCAGGCCGCTGACGCACGCCCACGGCCACCAGGAGCGCTCACCCTCGCGGAGGGTCGGGACGGCGAGCGTCGCGACCAGGGCCACGACCCAGGCGAGCAAGCCGAGGCGGATGATCCGCTTGGTCGGCACGTGCAGCGGCTGGAGGTTGCGGGGGCTGGTCATCGTGCCGAACGCGGGGTCCGCGGGTGGGTCCTCGCGGCGGTCGTCGGTCACGGGGACACCCTAACCGGCGCCGGAGTTTGTGCCAGGACGTCCGCAGGGGCGCTGTGAGGCAACGTCCGGGCGGGACGGCATACGGGAGTTCGGGTGAGGGCGTCTGCGGGGGCGCCCTGGGGCAAAGTCCGGGCGGGTGCGGGTGACGGACGGCATACCCGAGACCGGTGCGCGCGCTCGCGAGGCGAGCACTACCCTGTGCGCCATGAGTCAGACCGCGGCCGACAGCGCCGCCCCTCCCCAGCCCACGAGCGCACTCGATCGCTACTTCAAGATCACCGAGAGGGGGTCCAGCCTCAGCCGTGAGATCCGCGGTGGGGTGGTCACCTTCTTCACGATGGCCTACATCGTCGTCCTCAACCCCCTGATCCTCGGCTTCGCCGCCGACGCCGACGGCAAGTTCCTCGGTGGCGGTCCCGGCGACGGCTCGAACCTGCCGGCGATCGCCGCGGGCACGGCCCTCGTCGCCGGCCTGATGACGATCTTCATGGGTGTCTACGCCAACTTCCCGCTCGCGCTCGCGACCGGTCTGGGGCTCAACGCCTTCGTGGCCTTCGCCATCGCCTCCAAGATGACCTGGGCCGACGCCATGGGCCTGGTGGTCATGGAGGGCCTCATCATCCTGCTCCTCGTCCTCACCGGCTTCCGGCAGGCCGTCTTCCATGCGGTTCCCACCCAGCTCAAGGTCGCGATCTCGGTCGGCATCGGCCTGTTCATCGCGCTCATCGGGTTCGTCGACGCCGGCTTCGTGCGGCGCACGGCCCAGGGCCCGGTGCCGGTGCAGCTCGGGACCGACGGCTTCATCAACGGCTGGCCGACCTTCGTCTTCGTCCTCGGCCTGGTGCTCGTCGTCGTCCTCTGGGTGCGCAAGGTCAAGGGCGCGATCCTGCTGGCCATCGTCGCCACCACCGTGGTCGCGATCATCGTCGAGGCCGTGGCCAAGATCGGCCCGCAGGTCAACGGCGACAAGGTCAACCCGGTCGGCTGGAACCTCGTCGTCCCCGGCATGCCCTCGACGATCATCGAGACACCCACCCTGTCCACCCTCGGGAAGTTCTCCCTCCTCGGCTCCTTCCAGAGCGCCGGGCTGGTGGCGGCGGTCCTGCTCATCTTCACGCTCATGCTCGCCGACTTCTTCGACACCATGGGCACGATGACCGCGATCGGCCACGAGGCCGACCTGCTCGACGAGGAGGGCGTCCCGCCGAAGACCAAGCAGATCCTCATCGTCGACTCCATCGCTGCCGCCGCCGGTGGTGCCGCGGGTGTCTCCTCGAACACCTCCTACATCGAGTCCGCCTCCGGCGTCGGTGAGGGTGCGCGCACCGGCCTGGCCTCGGTCGTGACCGGCGTGCTCTTCCTGCTCTCGATGGTGTTCGCCCCGCTGGTCAAGGTGATCCCGTCCGAGGCGGCCGTCCCGGCGCTCGTGCTCGTCGGTTTCCTGATGATGCAGCAGGTCAAGGAGATCGACTGGGACGACCTGGAGATCGCCATCCCGGCCTTCCTCACCATCGTCCTCATGCCGTTCACCTACTCGATCTCGGCCGGCATCGGCGCCGGCTTCGTCGCCTACGTCCTCATCAAGATCGTGCGCGGTAAGGCCGGCTCGGTGCACCCGCTCATGTGGCTCGTCTCGGGCCTGTTCGTCCTCTACTTCGCGATCGACCCGATCAAGAGCGCCCTGGGCGTCTGAGGACTCTCCACCCCCACGCCGTATGCCGCGCGCCCACCTGGGTGCGCGGCATACGGCTTTGTGGTGGGGCGCCCTGGGGAGTCCGGCAGGAATAGTTAGGCAAGGTAATGAGTTAGGCTAATTATCATGCCGACGACCACGCTCACCCCTGCCGAGAAGGCCAGGCTCGCGTCCCAGCTGCGACTGGCCTGCATGCGGATCAGCCGGCGGGTGCGCTTCGAGAGTGCGAGCCCTGTTCCGCCGCACCAGTTCTCGGTGCTCGTGCGCCTCGAGGAGGCGCCGCGCACGCCGCGGGAGCTCGCCTCCTTCGAGAAGGTCAGTGCCCCGTCGATGACGCGCACCGTGGCTGCCCTGGTGGACCAGGGCTGGGTGCAGCGTGCCGACGACCCGGACGACGGTCGCTCGGTGATCCTCAGCCTCACGAAGGAAGGGCGGGCGATCGTGCGCTCCACGAGGCAGGCACGCGAAGGCTGGATGGCCGTGCGGCTGTCCCACCTCGACGACGACGAGATCGAGGTCCTGCGGCGGGCCACCGACATCCTGCAACGGGTGGCGGCCGAATGAGCCCGACCTTCCACTCGCTGTCGATCCGGAACTACCGGATCTGGTTCCTCGGCGGCCTCGTCTCCAACATCGGCACCTGGGCCGGCCGGGTCGGCCAGGACTGGCTGGTGCTCACCGAGCTCACGCCGCACTCGGCGACGGTGCTCGGGATCGTCACGGGACTGCAGTTCCTGCCGATCCTGCTGCTGGCGCCCTGGGCCGGCACGATCGCCGACCGCTACGACAAGCGCACCACCCTGCTCATGACCCAGGCCGGGCTCCTCGTGACGACCCTGGTCCTCGGCGTGCTGGCCGTCACCGGCGCGGCTGTGCTGTGGCACGTCTACGTCATCGCCGCACTCCAGGGGGTGCTCACGGCGATCGACAACCCGGCGCGTCAGGCGTTCGTGCCCGAGATCGTCGGCCGGGAGCACCTGACCAATGCCGTGGGCCTCAACAGTGCCTCGTTCAACCTCGGGCGGCTGGTGGGGCCCGGCCTGGCGGGACTCGTCATCGCCACCTGGGGGACCGGGCAGGCACTGCTGCTGAACTCGGCGTCCTTCCTCTTCGTCCTCGCCGCCCTCGTGGCGATGCGGCGACGCGACCTGCGACCCTCACCCCGACTGACCGGGCGCGGCGGGATCCGGGAGGGCTTCGCCTATGTCCAGGGCCGGCGCGACCTCAAGCTGATCATGGGGCTGATCTTCGTCCTGGGGACCTTCGGGATGAACTTCCAGATCACGACCGCCCTCATGGCCACCGAGGTGTTCGGCAAGGGGGCGGGGGAGTACGGCCTGCTCGGCTCCGTCATGGCGATCGGGTCGCTGACGGCCGCGCTGCGGACGGCCGGGCGCAAGGAGCCGCGACTGTGGATCATGCTCGCCGCGCTCGGCGGTTTCGTCCTCGCCTCCGGTGCCGCTGCGCTCGCGTCGACGTATGCCGCGTTTGCCGTCCTGCTCGTGCCGGTGGGGTTCACCGCGCTCACCGCGATGACCGTGGCCAACACACTGGTGCAGACTCGGGTCGACCCGGTCATGCGGGGGCGCGTCATGGCGCTCTACATGGCGATCTTCATGGGCGGCACCCCGATCGGTGCTCCTCTCATCGGGTGGATCGGAGAGGTCGCCGGCCCGCGGTGGACCATCCTCGTCGGGACGTTCGCCATGGCGATGACCCTCGTCGTCGTCGCCCGCAGGCTGCTCTCGGAGGAGAATGTCCGCGTGACCTGGGCCACCGACGCGCGACCGCACCTGATCATCCGCACCAGTCCCCGCGAGCCGCAGCTCGAGGAGTCGATGCCCGAGGTTGCCCGGTGAACGCGCAGTTCCGCCGCCGGATGACCCTTGGCGTCCTGGCCGTGCTCCTCGCCGTGGCCCTGATCGCTGCCGTCGTGCGCTGAGGCTCCCACGCGCCTGGAGCGCAATACGTGCTGGCACCCGATGCCTCACCTGCTATCGAGAGGGCAGTCCTTGTCGGGTCCGAGGGAAACGAGGCGACAACGAGTGCCCACTCGAGGCAGGGTGGAGCGATGACTGAGGAACTCGACCCCGACATCCGGGAGGTCTCACCCGTGTCCCGGCCGGAAGAGCTGCGCGCCCGGACCGGCGACGCGCTGCGGCAGGCCATGCGCGAGCGCGACCGTGATGCCGTCACGGCCCTGCGGGGTCTCTCCGCGCGATGGGCCAACGCCGAGGCGGTGCCCGTGGACGTGCTCCCCCCGGCGGGCGCACTCGAGGGCGCGGCCATCGGTGTCGGAGCAGCCGACGCATCGCGACGGGAGCTGGACGCCGCCGAGCTGCTCGATCTCGCGCAGGCCGAGATTGACGAGCACGAGAGGGCGGCCGCCGAGCGCGAGGCCCTCGGGCGCGCCGAGGATGCCGCCTCGCTGCGCCGTCAGGCCGAGGTCATCCGCGCACTCGTCCAGTGACGCCCCCGGCCCCTCCAGCCCAGTCGAGATAGCGCAACTCTCCCGGGAAACTCGCGTTTCCCGGGAGAGTTGCGCTATCTCGACGAGGAGGGAAGGGAGAGGGGGGGAGGGGAGAGGAGGCCGCCGATCAGAGGTGGTCGACGACGTACTCGATCGCCTTGGTCAGCGTCGTGACGTCCTCGGGCTCCACCGCCGGGAAGCAGGCGATGCGGAGCTGGTTGCGACCGAGCTTGCGATATGGCTCGGTGTCGACGATGCCGTTGGCGCGCAACACCTTCGCCACGGCCGCCGCGTCGACGTCATCCGAGAAGTCGATCGTGGCGACCACCTGCGAGCGGTGCGCCGGGTCCGCGACGAAGGGCGCGGCATACGAGCTGGCCTCGGCCCACGCGTAGAGGCGACCCGAGGAGTCCGCGGTGCGCGCAGACGCCCACTCCAGGCCGCCCTGGGCGTTGAGCCACTCGACCTGGTTGGCCATGAGCGCGAGCGTCGAGACGGCCGGGGTGTTGTAGGTCTGGTCCTTGAGCGAGTTGTCGACCGCGGTCGGCAGCGAGAAGAAGTCCGGCACCCACCGGTCACTCGCCGCGATCTCCTCGACGCGCGCCAGCGCCGCCGGGGACATGAGCGCGATCCAGAGGCCGCCGTCGGAGGCGAAGCACTTCTGGGGCGCGAAGTAGTAGACGTCCGCCTGTGTCGGGTCCAGCGGCAGACCGCCCGCGCCCGAGGTCGCGTCGATGAGCACGAGCGAGCCCTCGTCGGCGCCCTCGACGCGCTGGACCGGCGCCATGACACCGGTGCTCGTCTCGTTGTGCGCCCAGGCATAGACGTCGACACCCGCCTCGGCCTCCGGCGTCGGCAGCGACCCCGGCTCGGCCTTGATGATGCTCGAGGCGCCGAGGAAGGGAGCGTTGTCGGTCACGCTGGCGAACTTGCTCGAGAACTCACCGAACGTCAGGTGCTGCGCCCGCTCCCGCACCAGCCCGAAGGCCGCGATGTCCCAGAAGGCCGTCGCGCCACCGTTGCCCACGATGACCTCGTAGCCCTGGGGGAGGGCGAAGAAGTCGCGCAGGCCGGAGCGGATGGCGCCGACGAGGTTCTTCACCGGAGCCTGCCGGTGCGAGGTGCCCAGGATCGTCGTGCCCAGCGAGGCGAGGTAGGAGACCTGCTCGGGGCGGACCTTGCTCGGGCCGCAACCGAAGCGGCCGTCGCTGGGGCGCAGGTCGTCGGGAAGGGTGATGGCGTCGCTCACGGGAGTCCCTCTCGGGGGTTTCGGGGATTGGCCGGTCGCCGTTGACCTGCCCCCATCCTCCCAAGAGACGTCCACGCCTCGGACGTGAGGTCCGCCACCCGGAACGCACCCCAGGAACGCCGTATGCCGTCCGCTCGGGTGAGCGGACGGCATACGGGGTGTTGGGGGAGGGTCAGGAGGCGCGGTACCCCGCGACGTCCTCGAGCGGGCGCGGGCCCGGCCCGATGTAGCGCGAGGACGGCCGGATGAGGCGGCCGGTCTTCTTCTGCTCGAGGATGTGCGCGGCCCAGCCGGCGGTGCGCGCGGAGACGAAGAGCGGCGTCATCATCTCGCCGGGGACGTCGGCGAAGTCGAGCAGCACCGCGGCCCAGTAGTCGACGTTGGTCTCCATCTTGCGCTCGGGGTAGCGCTCGGCGAGCTCGGCGATGGCGGCCTTCTCCAGCTCGAGGGCGACCTCGTAGCGCGGGGCGCCGAGCCGCTTGCAGGTGTCGCGCAGGACGGCAGCGCGCGGGTCGTAGGCGCGGTAGACGCGGTGGCCGAAGCCCATGAGCCGCTCCTTGCGGTCCATGACGTTCTTGACGTACTTGCGCGCGTCGCCGGTGCGCTCGACGCCCTCGATCATGTGCTGGGCGCGGCTCGGGGCGCCGCCGTGGAGCGGGCCGGAGAGCGCGCCGATCGCACCGGAGAGGCAGGCAGCGACGTCGGCGCCGGTCGAGGCGATGACGCGCGCGGTGAACGTCGAGGCGTTCATGCCGTGCTCGGCGGCGGAGATGAAGTAGGCGTCGATGGCCTCGACGTGCTTGGGGTCGGGCTCGCCGCGCCAGCGGATCATGAACCGCTCGACGATCGTGCGGCCCTTGTCGACCTCGCTCTGGGGGACCATCGGGCGGCCGAGGCCGTGGGCGGACTGGCCGATGAAGGACAGCGCCGTCACCGAGGCGCGCGCGAGGTCCTCACGGGCCTGCTCGGGGGTGATGTCGAGCAGCGGCTTGAAGCCCCAGACCGGCGCGAGCTGGGCGAGCGCGGACTGGGCGTTGACCCGGATGTCGCCGGTGTGGACCGGCAGCGGGAAGGGCTCGGCCGGGGGCAGACCTGCGCCGAACTCGTTGTCCACCAACAGTCCCCACACCTGGCCGAAAGACACCCGACCGACGAGGTCGTTGATGTCGACGCCGCGGTAGCGCAGCGCGCCACCCTCCTTGTCGGGCTCGGCGATCTCGGACTCGAAGGCGATGACGCCTTCCAGGCCGGGCCGGAAGTCCGGGTCGGCAGCGGGCGCGGGCGTGCTCGAGGGCGCGGCGGAAGGCGTCGTCACAGGGGGTTCCCCATCTCTGGTCGGTGCTGGCCGAGGTTTCCGGCCTGTCTATTGTGCACACGGCTCCGACCGGTCGTGGCCGGGTCCGCGATCACCGGAGGGGCTCGGGGCCACCCCAGGTCTAGGTTGGGATCGTGACCGAGCGCATCGACTACCGCGGTGAAGGCCTCACTCCCGAGCAGGTGCCCGCCGAGCCCTGGCCGCTGGTGCGGGCCTGGGTCGACCTGGCCGAGGAGCGGCAGCGCGAGCACGGCGACCTGCGCGAGCCGCACCTGATCACGATCGCGACCGTGGACGCCGACGGGATGCCGGATGCGCGGGGGGTGCTCATGCGCTTCCTCGACCCGCGCGGCCCGGGCTTCGTGTCCTCGACCAGCTCGGCCAAGGCGGCCCACCTCGAGGCCAACCCGGTCATGGCCGGCGTGCTGACGTGGGTGCCGCTCTTCCGGGCGATCCGCTTCCGTGGGCGCGCCGCGCGGATCGCGGCCGAGGAGGTCGACCGCTACTGGACCGAGCGCCCGTGGGGCAGCCAGGTCGGCGCCTGGGCGTCCCGACAGTCCCACCCGGTCGCCTCCCGCGGTGAGCTCGAGGCCGCTTTCGACCGGTATGCCGTCCGCTGGCCGGAGGACGGCAGCGCCGGTCCCGTGCCGCCCCCCGAGGACTGGGCCGGGTGGCGGATCGACTGCACCTCGGTGGAGTTCTGGGCGGGCCGGGCCTCGCGCCTGCACGACCGGGTGAAGTTCACGCGCGTGGCCGAGGGAGGGCTCGACACGGTCGGTGCGTGGGAGTCGGTCCGTCTCCAGCCCTGACCGCACCGGCCCTGACCGCACCGGCCCTGAACGCACCGGCCCTGAACGCCACGGGCGATGGGTAGCCTCCGCCTGCGCAGAAGTTGGCGAGGGGCGCAGGGATGGCTGCGCCTTTCGCCAGTTTGAGCGGTAGCCCGCGCAGAAGTTGGCGAGGGGCGCAGGGATGGCTGCGCCTTTCGCCAGTTTGAGCGGTAGCCCGCGCAGATGTTGGCGAGGGGCGCAGGGATGGTTGCGCCATTCGCCAGTTTCTGCGGATCTCATGGGCCCGGACCGGAGGGTCTGGACGACGGGAGGGTCAGGGGGTGCGGTGCACCTTGTGGGGGGCGGCCTGCGCCCGCGGCTTGATGACGAGCAGGTCGACGTTGACGTGTGCCGGACGGGTCGCCATCCACGCGATTGCGTCGGCGATGTCCTCGGCCACCAACGGCGCCTCGACGCCCGCATAAACCGCGTCCGCCTTGGCCTGGTCGCCGCCGAAGCGCACGAGGGAGAACTCCTCGGTGCGCACCATGCCCGGGGCGATCTCGCTGACCCGCACCGGCTGGTCCCACAGCTCCAGCCGCAAGGTCTCGGTGAGCGCGGTCAGCCCATGCTTGGCCGCGGTGTAGCCCGCGCCACCCTCGTAGACCAGGTGCCCGGCGATCGAGCCCACGTTGACGACGAGCCCTTCGCCGGCGATGAGGGCCGGCAGCAGCGCCTTGGTGACGGCGAGCGTGCCGAGCACGTTCGTCTCGTACATCGTGCGCCACTGCGCAGCATCACCCTGGGCCACCGGCTGGACACCGAGGGCGCCGCCGGCGTTGTTCACGAGCACCGCAATTCGCGGTCCGGCCGCCTCGGCCAGGGCCGCCACCTGGGCGTCATCGGTGACGTCACAGGTCACGGCGAGCCCGCCGCACTCGGCGGCCACCGCCTCGATCCGCTCGGTGCGCCGTGCGGCGCAGACGACGAAGAATCCGGCGGCGGCCAGGGCGCGTGCGGTCGCGGCGCCGATGCCACTCCCGGCACCCGTGACCACGGCCACCGGGCGATCGGCACCGTCCGCCGACCTGACCTCAGGTCCCGTCGTCTCGTCGGCAGTGGTCATCGTGTCTCTCCTTCACCGGAATTGGCGGGACGGATCGACTCGGGGTCGACCGCGATCCAGGTGGCGGTGGCCACCGCGATCACCTCACCCTCCGGCGTCGAGAGCATCGAGGCCGAGAGGAACTTGCGCCCTTCGCCGCCGACGGGCCAGGCCGTGACGACGTGCTCGACACCGACTTCCGGCAGGCGGTGCACCTGAGCCGTCATCTGCCCCAGGACCATCGGGCGCCCGGCGATCCCGGCGGACCACCCGCCCGGGCAGTCCAGCGCGGCCCACACCAGCGGCACGGACGATTCGCGCGGGGTCCAGCGGGCGGCATACCGACCGCTGTCATCGGCCACGGGACCGGGGCGTAGGCACAGCGCGTCCTCGAGGGAGCGGCCGGTGCCGCACGAGAAGCAGGTCGGGAAAGGGTGGTCGGTCAGCCCCTCGTAGCGAGCCTCGGCCGCCTCGGCCTCCGCAGCAGTGGCGGGCTGCGGGAGGTCGAGCGTGGGCGCCGCCGACGGACTCCCGGTCGCGATCCCCGTGGACCGGTCCTGGAGGAGGACGAGCGAGCCGTAGCCGCCGACAGTCAGTGGGCGGTCCAGCGGCGGCGGCGAGGTGAGGCGCACCGTCACGGACGGCTGGGACGCCGACGTCCGCACCCGCTCCGCGAGCAGGCCGGCCGTCCAGCCACCGTTGCCCGAGTGCGGCGGGCCGCAGTGGGCGGCGTCGATGACGATCGGGCCCGTGGGTGCAGCGTCAGCCATGTCGGTCAAACTACCGGCCATGGACGGAGTGGCCGACGGCGCGGTGAGCTGGCGCCGGATCGCCCTCCCCGCCTATGGACCCTCCCTCGTCGGCTCGATCGGCCACGGGGCCGTCGCGCCGGTGCTCGCCCTCGCCGCCCGCGACCTCGGCGCCTCGGTCAGCGTGGCCGCCCTCTTCGTCGCGCTCGCCGCCCTCGCGGAGTTCGTCTGCTCGGTGCCGGTGGGCCTGTTCGTCGACCGTGTCGGCGAGCGCCTCGCCCTCACCATCGGCGGGGTGCTCGAAGTCGTCGCCGGTGTCATCGGCTGGTTCGCGCCGTCGCTGTGGGCCTTGGTCATCGCCGTGGCCGTCCTCGGCCCTGCGGGCGGGATCTTCATCGTCGCGCGCCAGTCCTTCCTCGGGCACCTCGTGCCGCCGCACCAGCGCGCTCGAGCCATGTCGACCTTGGGGGGAGTGGCGCGCATCGGGTGGTTCATCGGGCCGCTGCTCGCCGCGCCGTTCATCGCCCTCCACGGGGCGCGGGCGGCCTTCCTCGTCCTCGCGGCGGGGGGTGCGCTGGCCGCCGCGGTGACCTGGTGGTCGATGGACCTCCCCGAGCTCGACGGGGTGAGTGGGTCGGGACGCCCCGGTGAGACCCCACCGCCGCTGCGGGTGACGATCCGACGCCATGCTCGGGTGCTCGTGACCCTCGGCCTCGGCGTGCTCACCATCGGGCTGGCGCGGTCCTCGCGGATGGCGATCGTCCCGCTGTGGGCCGAGCACATCGGGGTGCAGGCGAGCCAGGTTGCGGTGCTCATGGGCGTGGCGATGGGGCTGGAGGCCCTGCTCTTCTATCCGGCCGGCTGGGTCATGGATCGCTTCGGCCGGGTCTGGATCGCTGCTCCCGTGGCGATCGGCTTCGGCCTGGCGCTGCTGTCGCTTCCCCTGGCCACCTCGTATGCCGTGCTGGCGGCGGTCGTCGTCGCGATGGCGGTCGCGAACGGGATGGGGTCGGGCATCGTCATGACCCTCGGGGCCGATGCCGCGCCGGCGGTGGGGCGCGCCGGGTTCCTCGGGGTGTGGCGCCTGATCTCGCTCGTCGGAGCCAATGGAGCGGCGCTGCTCGTCTCGCTCATCGCTGCGGTGGCCGGACTCGGCGCCGCGAGCCTCGCCGTGGGTCTGCTCTCGATCGCCGGCGGAGGATGGCTGGCGCACTGGGTGCCGAAGTGGGATCCGCGGCGCACGCCATCGGCACGCGAGCGCTGAGGGCAGGTTCTGGCCGGGGACGTGCGTGCCAGGGGTGCGGGATCTGGCACCTGTGGCACGCACCCGAACACCCACGGGTGCGCCGGGGCGGAGGCACCCGGGGTGAGCACACGGCATACGGACCCTGCGCGGTGATGAGAGGCTAGGTGGGTGACCGACCTCATCGACACCACGGAGATGTACCTCCGGACCATCTTCGAGCTCGAGGAGGAGGGGATCCCGCCGCTGCGGGCCCGCATCGCCGAGCGGCTCGGGCACTCCGGGCCCACGGTGTCGCAGACGATCGCGCGGATGGAGCGCGACGGGCTGGTCTCGGTCGCCGGTGATCGGCACCTCGAGCTGTCGCCGGAGGGGCGCACCCTCGCCACGCGCGTCATGCGCAAGCACCGGCTCGCCGAGCGGCTGCTCCATGACGTGATCGGGCTGGAGTGGGAGTTCGTCCACGACGAGGCCTGCCGCTGGGAGCACGTGATGTCCGAGCGCGTCGAGCGCAAGATCCTCGGGCTCCTCGGGGAGCGCACGGTCTCGCCCTACGGCAACCCCATCCCCGGCCTGGACGAGCTGGACGAGTCGGCCGCCGATGACGGCGAGAGCACCGGCCCGAGCGAGACACCGGCCCTGCTCGCCCTGTCCGAGGCCGCGGAGGAGACCCCGAACGGCGTGCTGGTGCGGCGCATCGGTGAGCCGGTGCAGGTCGACCACGAAGCGCTCACGCTCCTCACCGCCGCCGGCCTGCTGCCCGGTCAGCCGGCCGTGGTGCGACTCGAGGCAGGCCGGGTGATCGCCGCCCGCAAGGGAGCGGCGGAGTCGACCGGTGTCTCGCTCCCGATGTACATCGCCGCCCACGTGTTCGTCGAGCGCGCCTGACCCTTCGGCCGGATGCGCCGGACGAGCCCGCTCACGGCTCGGCGCGGGGTTCGCCCCGGCGATTCGTCGTTACGGGAATGTGACATGAGGCCGTGCCGTCGCTACCGTGGTGGATCGGCCCTAGGCTCCCCTGCCCCCGGACAAAGGCTCCTCCCCGTGCACCACCGCTCCACCGCCGGCCGTCGCCGCGCGCCCAAGGCGCCCTGGCACGCCCGCCTCCGCACCACCCTCGCCCCGCAGCTCGCCGTGAAGTCGATGGCGGCCCTGGGCGTCAGCGCTGCCACCGTGGCCGCTGTCGTCGTGCCGGCCGAGGCGACTCCGTCGTCCGTGACGGCCACCCGGAGTGCGGCGCCCGCCAGCGCTGCTGCGGTCACCGCGCCCCTCGACGGCGCCGCCACCCTCTCCGCTGCCGTGGCGCAGGCCCGGATGGAGACCTTCCTCGGCGCCTCCCGCAGCACCGACCGGATCTCCCTGGCCGCCGACGAGGCGGCGCCGGAGTCCGCGGTGAGCCCGAACGCAGACCCCGCTGCCGTGGTGTCGCCGGAGGTCCTGGCCCCCACCGTGGCCGGTGTCGTCGGTGTCACCGGAATCGAGGCCGTGGCCAAGCCCGCGGCCGAGACCAACCTCGACGCCGCCGCCGCGACCCCGGGCGCAGCGGCCGCGCCCGAGGCCCCCGCGGGCTACTCGACGTCCGCCTACTTCTCCATGTGCCGCAGCAAGGGCCTTGGCGCCAGCGCCGCCCGCACCTGCTCGGCCGTGCGCTCGCTCTTCGGGCCGCTCACCATCGGCGGCTACCGCGCCGGCGACGGTGACCACGGCGCCGGCGTCGCGGTGGACGTGATGATCACCAGCCGCGCGCAGGGCGACGAGATCGCCGCCTGGCTCCAGGCGCACGCCGGCGAGCTCAACATCAAGTACCTCATCTGGCGCCAGCGCTACTGGCCGGCCGGCGGGTCCTGGCGGATGATGGCCGACCGCGGCAGCCCCACCCAGAACCACATGGACCACGTCCACATCACCGTGCGCTGACGCCTCTCTTCACGTGGCGTCGACCCCTTGCGTCACCGCGCTGACGCTCGTGTCACCCGCAGCTGACCCACTCGTCGCCGCGCCGTGACCGAAATGTGACATTCGCATGATGAGTGTGTACCGTTGACGCGGCGCACCTCCCCTGGGTGTCGTCCTCGAGGTCAGACGCCGAGTCCTGCCACTGACCGAGAGTCGCTTCGCACCACCGCATGGCAGGAGCGGGGGACCCACTTCGGGTCGTGGCTCGCCACGATCCTTGGGGTGAAGCCGATCGGTTCGCCGATCGGCCGGGCGCAACCTCAGCCCGAACCCGACAGCTCACCTCGAAGGCGTCGAGAGGTTCACTCGTGACTGACACTCAGGTGTCCGGGCGCCATCGCTCCCCGGGCCGTCACAATCCCCTGACCGAGATCGCCGCGATGGTCGGCCGCGTCGGTGAGTCCGGCGCCAAGGCCTCCGCCGTCCTGGCCGCCTCCGGTGGCCTCGTGGCCGCCTTCGCCCTGCCGGCCCAGGCCGCCACCTCCTCCTCCGTCTCCACGGCCTCCTCCAAGGCCGCCGCGGCGCCAGCCCTGCTCACGACGACCGCCCCGGCGTTCACGGCCGAGAAGCCCGCGGCCCCCGCTGTCGCCGCCGCCCCCTCGGTCGTGGCACCGCAGTCGTCCACGCCAGCCGTGGCGACCACGGTCGGTGTCGTCGGCGTGACCGCCGTCGAGAAGCCGGCTCCGCCGCCCGTCGTCGCCGCGCCGCGCACCACCACCACCACCACCCAGGCGAGCCGGTCCACGACGCGCACTGCGACGGCCACGAGCACCACGGCGGCGTCCACTGCTGCGGCCCCGGCCGCTCCGGTGCGGGCCAGCGTCGGTGGGGGTGTGCTCGACATCGCCGCGGCCTACAGCGGCATCCCGTACGTCTACGGCGGCTCGACCCCGGCCGGCTTCGACTGCTCGGGCTTCACCCAGTTCGTCTTCGGCCAGGCCGGCATCAGCCTGCCGCGCACGGCGACCGCCCAGATGTTCGCCACGACCCGCGTGTCCGACCCGCAGCCGGGCGACCTGGTCTTCTTCGGCGACGGCAGCTACGCCTACCACGTCGGCATCTACGCCGGTGGCGGCATGATGTACGACTCGCCCCGCACCGGCCTCTCCTCCGGCCTGCGGTCGATCTGGTCCTCGAACGTGATCTACGGTCGCGTCTGAGCCACCCCTGACGACGGGCCCGCACCTTCTCGGTGCGGGCCCGTCGTCATGTCGTATGCCGGGTGCTCACCCCGCGGTGCCCGCCACCGTGGTCGTGCGCTCGCCGCGCACGAGGACGTGTGGGTGGAGGTGCCCCCGGTCGAGGGGGCGGACGTCCACGGAGAGGCCCTCCTCCCGCAGCCAGTCGGCCATCGTGTCGGGGGAGACGAACGTGAAGTTACCGCCCTCGGTGATCCGCAGCACCTTCACCGCCAGGGTCTCCTGGAAGGAGTTCCAGCGCGTCTTCCAGGAGGGCTCGGTCGCCATCTCCTTGACGAGGATGACCCCGCCGTCGGCGAGCTGACGCACGCTGTCGACGAGGAGGGCCCGCTGCTCGTCGGCGGGGAGCAGGTAGAGGACGTCGAGGATGACGATGGCCGCCCACGGCCCCTCCGGCACGTGCCCCGAGCGGCCGATGCTCACCTGGGCCCGGTCTCCCAGCGGGGCCAGGGCCTTGGCGCCGACCGCGATCTTGTCCGTGTCGATGTCGACGCCGACGACCTGGCGTCCGGGAGCCCGCAATGCGGCATACGCCACGAAGAGCCCGTGGCCGCAACCGATCTCGAGCACCCGGCCCGACGGCGGCAACTCGGCCTCGACAGCCGGGAAGGGGGCCGTCCACCAGCGGCCACGGACGTGCGCGCGGTCGGCGCGCGGAGCGTCGGAGAAGAGGGCCATGGCGGCTCGGGCGGCGGCGTCGGGGCGACGGCTCATGGGGGGGCTCCGGGATCGGTGGTGGAGGGTGCAGGGCTGGAGGGGTCGGTGGTGAACGGGCCGAGGACGAACCCGGCCGCGGTGACGTCGGCGCGTGTCGTGGCGCCGATGAGGGCGGCCAGCTCGTCCTCCCAGCGGTAGCCCCAGTCGAAGCGGGGGGACTCCTCGTCGAGCTCGCCGGGGTGGACATTGACCTCGGCGACCGGGCCCTGGGTCGCGCCGAGCGCGGCGAAGGCGCGACGCAGGGCGGCCTCGTCCATCGCACCGGCCTCGTCGAGTCCGGCATACGGGATGCGGGGCAGGTCGGCCCGACGCAACCGGGCGGCCAGGCGCGAGGACAGCACGTTGACACCCGTCGCGATCGGGCCACGACCGTGGGCGCGGGGCAGGCGGACCTGACCGATCCCGTGCGTGCGAGCGAGGTCGATGACGACGCGAGCCACCGACGGCCACAGGTGCACGTGCTGGTGGGAGTCGAGGTGGCTCAGCGAGAGGCCGGCCGAGGTGGCCACCTGGATCTGGGCGTCGAGCTCGCGCCGGATGTCCGCCGGGTCGACCCGACCGGTCGCGGCGCGGGCGACGAAGGCCCGGTAGCCGAGCGGGAAGTGGCCCCGGCGGTCGACGAGGGTCGGCACCTCGCGCGCGCTGAGGACCGGGGGGTCTTCACCGACGAGCGCCAGGTGAAGGCCGGCGGCCAGGGTCGGGGTGGCCTCGAGCATGGAGATGGCATCGGCGTGGTGGCGGGCCACGGTGAGCAGCGAGGTGGAGGTGACGATGCCCTCCAGGTGCGCCTTCCGGATGGCGCGGTTGACCCCCTTGGTCAGGCCGAGGTCGTCGGCGTTGACGACGAGGCGGCGACCCGGGACGGGATGAGTCATGCCGGCGGGCCGGCCAAGGGCCTGACCGACTTGAGCTCGGTGCGCAGCTTGCGCATCTCGCCGATCATCGTGGCGATGACGGCGGGGGAGGAGAGGGTGGACTCGCCGCGCGTGCGGGGGAAGTAGTCGACGCCGATCTGCATGATCTGGAAGCCCATCCGCGAGGCCCGGATCATGAACTCCGCGTCGATGAAGGAGCCCTCGCTCTTGACCTCGACGTGGTCCAGGACCCGTCGACGGATCAGCTTGAAGGCGAAGTTGATGTCCCTGAGGCGGACCCCGAAGGCGGCCGACACCAGGCCGTTGTAGACGAAGGAGTAGACGGTGCGGCGCACGCCCTCGGTCGTCCGGTCGAGGCGGTAGGCACTGATGATGTCGGCCTCGTAGGTCCGCAGCAGCCGGAATGCCCGGCCCAGCTCGGCCATGTCGAAGGGCAGGTCGGCATCGGTGTAGAGGACGACGTCGCCGGTCGCGGCGGCGAGGCCGGTCTTGATGCTGCCGCCGAGCTTGCGGTTCACGGGATGGTGGACGACGAGGACGTGCGGGTCGGCGGCGGCCAGCTCGTCGGCGATGCCCGGCGTGGCGTCGGTCGAGGCGTCGTCGACGACGATCAGCTCGTAGTCGGCGATCTCGCCCTGCCGCACGAGCGCCAGGCAGGCCTCGGAGGCGGCGGCGATGGTGCGGCGGATGTAGTCCTCCTCGTTCCACATGGGAAAGAAGATGGACAGCTTCTCGAAGTGCGCGACCCCTGCGGTCTTCACGAGACGAGTACCCCTAGCCCATAGCAGAACGTGGCGACGACCAGGCCGAGTGCGCTGACCGCCGGGAGGGTGAGGTGCAACCAACGCGGTGCCCGCTCCACGAGGAGCGCTCCCAGGACCGCGAAGACAGGGAAGGCCATCATGACGTACCGGCCGCACCCGAGGAAATCCTTGCTGCCGACGAGCGGGATGCCCAGGACGACCACGACATAGGCGACGTACCCCCAGCCGAAGCGCCGACGCACCTGCGGGATCGCCAGGACGGCGAGCGCACAGACGAGGAACTGGGCGAAGAGGATGGCCTTGATGTCCCAGGGCCCGTGGAGCAGCTGCCCGCCGAAGCCGATCTTGAACCACGTGCGCGGGCCGCTGCCCTGGTCCCACCCCGGTGAACCCTGGACGTTGGCGAAGGCCAGCGGGTCGCCGAAGCGGCGCCACAGGTAGAAGCACCAGCCCGCGAGGCCGGCCAGGGCGAGGGTGACTCCCAGGTGCCGGACGCGGACCTCGCGCAGGGAGCCGATGAGCTCTCGGGCCGACACCGAGGGGCGTCCGGTCCGGTCCTGGGCGAGCAGCTCGACGGTGCGCACGACGAGGCCGACCACCAGGGCCAGACCGACCGGCCGGCCCGCCGTCGCGATCGCGCCGATCGCCCCGGCCGCGAGGAACCAGCGCCGCTCCAGGCAGGTGAAGGCCGCGAGGACGCACAGCAGGAAGAGGGCGTCGCTGTACATCGCGCCGTAGATGAAGAAGGCATAGGGGTAGGTCATGAGCGAGGCCAGGGCGAGGACCCGGGCGCGGCCGCTCACGCGGGGCTGCAGCCAGCGCCAGAACAGCAGCACGCTGAGCAGCCCGCAGACCAAGGTGATGAGCACGCCGGACACCTGGTAGTCGCCGGTCACCTCGGTCACGCCGCGGACCGCCAGGGGGTAGCTCGGGAAGAACGCGACGGGGGACTGCTGGCCCGGAACGTAGAAGTAGCCGTTCTCGGCGATCCCTCCGTACCAGTTGGAGTCCCAGCGGACCCACGCATCGATCCACGGCGGGTCCCCGGTCACCACCTGGCTCCGGTTGCTGACCGGGATGCTCGGGATGAGGGACTGGGCCCACGTGACGATGGCCGTCAGCGCGACCGCCACCACGGCATACGCGGCACTCACCCGCGCCCAGCCGACGTGCATTGTCTTCCCCCACCCCTGAATGACGGCGCTGAGCACCCTAAGCCTGGGGGGCCTGCCGCCTCCCTGCCCGCGTGGAATACTACCGAGCGCGGCTGGAAACGCCCTCGCGAACGGCAAGGAGGCGCGCATGATCTGGGTGCTCCTCGCGGCGCTCGCCGGAGGGATCTCCGTCGTCCTCCAGGCCCAGTCCGCGCGCGCCGAGGGCCATCCCGGTCACCTCGGCCTGCTGGCCACCCTCGTGCGACGACCGCGGTATGTCGCGGGGCTGGCCTGCATGTTCGTCGGGTTCCTCAGTGGAGCCATGGCCTTGCGGCACCTCCCGCTCTTCGCCGTCCAGGCGGGCCGATCCTCCAGCCTCGCCGTCACCGCCGTCCTCGCGGTGTTCTTGCTCCGGGCACGGTTGCGCGGCCGCGACATCCTCGCCATCGCGGCCGTCGCCGTCGGCCTGGTCGCCGTGACGCTGGCCTCGCACGGTGGTCGCGGGCACGTTCACCTCTTCGGTCTGGTGCGTCTGGCGCCCTTGGCCGCGGTCCTGGTGCTGCTCGCCCTCGGGCAGTGGGCGTCGACGCGCGACTGGCCCTTCGTCGGGCCGTTCGTCGGGGTCGCCGGCGGCCTGGCATTCACCGTCATCGGCTTGTGCCTCCGCGGGGTGGGTGGCGCCAGGATGCTCGACCTCGGCGAGGTGCTTCGTGACCCGCTGACCTGGACGATCCCGGTCGCCGGGCTGGTCGGCCTGCACCTGACCACAGTCGCGCTGACCAAGGCATCGGTGGTGTCGGTGACCTCGGCCGTCATCGCGTCCGAGACCGTCGCGGCAGCGCTCCTCGGTTTCGCGCTGGCGGGGGATCGCACCAGGCACGGGCTGGGCTGGCTGGCGCTGACGGGCGTGGTGCTCGTCCTCGTCGGCGCACTGGACCTGGCGCGCTTCAGCGGTGACCTCGAGGACGCCGTCGTCGAGTGAGCAGCCCGGTTCGCGATGAAGTGCCCCCGGCAGGATTCGAACCTGCGACACCTTCTTTAGGAGAGAAGTGCTCTTCCCCTGAGCTACGAGGGCCTGCCCGGATGAGCCGGGCGCACCAAGCCTAAGCGAGCCCGGAGCCGTCCACGGACCGTGGCGGACGGCATACCGGGGACGCGGTGCCCATCGACGCTGAGATGAGCGGCACCGCGGAGCCGGCCACGCGGCATACTCGTCCTTCGTGGACGCGCCCGGCACCGATCTCGTGCAGCGGCGCACCCTCACCACCCTCGTCCTCAGCCAAGTCCTCGGCGGCGTCGGGCTCTCGGCCGGCGTGGCCGTCGGCGCGCTGCTCGCCGAGGAGGTCTCCGGATCGGCGACCTGGGCGGGCCTGGGTGGGACCTTCCAGGTGCTCGGCACCGCGCTCATCACCATCCCGATGACCCGCCTCATCGCGGTGCGCGGCCGCCGTCCCGGCCTGGCCCTCGGCTACGCACTCGCCGCCCTGGGCGCGCTCGGGCTCATCGTCGCCGGCGTGATCGGCAACTTCCCGCTCCTTCTTCTCGCGAGCGTCCTCCTCGGCGGGGCGACGGCGAGCAACGGACAGGCCCGGTATGCCGCGGTCGACCTTGCGCCGTCGGCCCGCCGTGGGCGCCACCTGAGCCTCGTGGTCTGGGTCACCACCGTGGGTTCGGTCCTCGGGCCCAACCTGGTCGGGCCGAGCGAGCCGGTCGCGAGGGCGCTGGGGCTGCCGGTGCTCACCGGTCCGTATGTCTTCTCCGTCGTCGGGCTGCTCATTGCCGTCGTCGTCCTCCTGCTGCGGTTGCGCCCAGACCCTCTGCTGGAGGCGCGTCGGCGGGCGGCCGCGGCCAGTGAGGGCAGCGGGGTCGCGGTGGCGCCGCCGAACCACAGCCTCGTCCACGGCCTGCGCGTCGTCCTCGCGCACCGCACGAGCGCGATCGCCCTGCTGACCCTGGCCTTCGGACATGCGGTCATGGTCAGCGTCATGGTGATGACGCCGCTGCACATGCGGCACGGGCACGCCGACCTCACGGTCATCGGGTTCGTCATCAGCCTGCACATCCTGGGCATGTTCGCCTTCTCGCCGATCACCGGCTGGGCGGTGGACCGGTTCGGGTCGCGACCGGTCGCCCTCGTGGGCTCGCTCATCCTCTCGACGGCCACCCTGCTCGCGTCGACGACGGGCACGGGGGCCTCGACGATCCTCACGATCGCCCTCTTCCTCCTTGGTCTCGGCTGGTCCTGCACCTTCGTCAGCGCCTCGAGCGCGCTGGCCGCGACCCTCCCCATGGCGGATCGGGCGACCGGGCAGGGTGCGGCCGACCTCGTCATGAGCCTGACCGCGGCCGGGGCCGGAGCGATCGCCGGCGTCATCGTCGAGGCGGCCGGCTTCCACTGGCTCTCGCTCGTGTCGCTGGGCTTCGCGGTGGTGATCGGCCTGGCCGTCGCGGGCGTGGGCCGGGTGCCCGCCCCGACGGACTGACCTTGTTAGCCTGCTGCGGTGAGTGAGCCCGGCCCCGCAGTCCCCGAGCAGCCCGTGGACGCCCGGGCTGCAGCGGTGCAGGCGGCCGTCGCCAGCTGGACCAAGCACCTGGTCGACCTCGGCGGTCGCAACACCCTGCTCTGGTACCGCGACCTCCCCACCGGCACGCTCGACCTCTCGACGGCCCACCCGAGCGGCATCGCCCTGCTCATGACGGGTCGACCGACCAAGCTCTCGGACATCGTGCGAGAGCCGGGAGCCTTCGAGGAGGCCCGTCGACGGGTCCGCGCCATCGCGGCCAAGGCCCGCGAGCTGAAGGAGGAGCGCGGGATCGAGACCTGCTTCGTGGCCTTCGGGATGGCCACGTGGGACCTCGGGCCCAGCGTGCGACCGCCGGCGGCGCCGGTGCTGTTGCGCGCGGTCACGTTGCGGCCGATCGGCGTCGCCGGCTCGGACTACCTCCTGGACCTCACGCCGGTCCTGGAGTTCAACCCCGTCCTCGAGCACTACCTGCGGACCGAGCGGGGGATCGAGGTCGACGGGGACGCACTCGAGGCGCTCGCCAGCGCCGGCAGCGGCTTCGACCCCTACCCTGTGTATGCCGACCTCGCCGAGCGGTGCCTGCAGGTCCCCGGGTTCTCGGTCGCTCCCCGTGTGACGGTCGGGACCTTCTCCTACGCCAAGCTGCCCCTGGTGGCAGACCTGGCGGCGCAGGGCAGTGCGCTGGCCGACCACGACGTCGTGGCCGCCCTGGCCGGGGACCCGTCGGCGCTGGCCTCGGTGCGCTCCGACATCGCCTCCTCCGACGTCGACCCGGTCCTCGACGCCTCTGGTGCTGCCCTGGTGCTCGATGCCGACTCCTCCCAGCAGCAGGTCATCGAGGCCGCGCGGGCCGGGGCCCACCTCGTCGTCCAGGGTCCGCCGGGCACGGGCAAGAGCCAGACCATCACGAACCTGCTGGCCGCCCTCGCCGCCGACGGCAAGCGCGTCCTCTTCGTCGCCGAGAAGCGCGCCGCGATCGACGCCGTCCTCGGCCGCCTCGACGACGTCGGCCTGGGATCGCTCGTGCTCGACCTCCACGACGGCGCCCGGGCCAAGCACTGGGTCGCCGAACGCCTTGCCAGGGACCTCGACGCACTGGCCGACGCGCCCGTCGACACCGGTCCCGGGCATGCGCAGCGCGTGCAGCAGGAAGCCGCGGCGGCCCTCGACGACCAGCTCGACAGCCTCCACGGGGCCCGGCAGCCCTGGGGCGTGAGCGCCTACGAGGTCATGTCCGCGGTGTCCGAGTTGTCCCGCCGACCGCACCCGCCGCGATCGAAGGTGCGGCTCCGGGGGGAGCACCTCGCCGGCCTGGCCGCCACGACCCGCGACGCGACCGCTCGCGAGCTGGGCCGCCTGGCCGCCCTCGGCGCCTGGCGGTCGGACGGGGGCGACGACCCCTGGTTCGGCGCGCAGGTCACCACACCCGAGGAGGCCGTCGCAGCCCGAGACCGGGTCGAGTCCCTGACCGGCGGTGGGCTGACCGACCTCGACTCCGTCCTCAGGACAGTCCTCGCGGGGCTGCACTTCCCCGAGGCACAGTCACTCACCGACTGGGGTCGCACCCTGGACACGCTCGCTCGCGTGCGCGACACCCTGGAGATCTTCCGCCCCGACGTCTTCGACGCTCCCCTCGAGGAGGCGGTCGCTGCGACGGCGCCCAAGGCCGTCCGCGTCGCCTGCGGCACCACCCTCGGGTGGTGGGAGCGCCGCCGGATCACCAAGGGCGCCAAGGCCCTGCTGCGTCCGGGCGCCCCACCAGCGGACCTGCATGCCGCCCTGGTGGCCGCTGCCGGCCAGCGCACGGCGTGGCGCGACCTCGCCGGGCCGGGCGGTCGCCCCGAGATCCCCTCGGAGCTGGACCGGGCGCGGCACGCGCACGCCGGCGTCATGGCCGACGTGGCCTGGCTGCAGGAACGCCTCCCCGCGCGCGAACTCCCCGTCGCGCTCGCCGACCTCGACCGCGAGAACCTGCTCGCGACCCTGGGCCGCCTGCGGGAGAGCACCGACCGGCTCGCGGTCGTGCCGACGGTGAAGGCATCCCTCGACGAGCTCACCCGACAGGGCTGGCGGCCCCTCATCGAGGACCTCGCCGACCGGTCGGTCGACGCCGCCGAGGTGCCGGCCGAGGTCGAGCACGTCTGGTGGACCTCCATCGCCGAGGAGATCGCGCTCCTCGACCCCCGGGTCGGGGGGCACTCCGGTGAGCACCTGCGCAGCGAGCTGCGGCGCTTCGTCGAGGCCGACCGGGCGGTCATCGCCGACGGGCCTCGGCGCGTGCGCGCCGCCGTCACGGCGCGCGCGCGAGCCGTGGCCCGCCAGCACCCGGACCAGGTCGCCTTCCTCGGGGCGAGCGGAGCGCGTCGCCGTGGCCGTCATCCGCTGCGCGACCTGCTGCCGATGGCGCCCGACGTGATGACCGCCCTGCGGCCCTGCTGGGTGATGAGCCCGCTCGTCGTCGCCAGCGTCCTGCCCCCAGGGCGCTGGTTCGACGTCGTCGTCTTCGACGAGGCCTCGCAGGTCCCGCCGGCCGAGGCCGTGTCGGCGATCTCGAGGGCCCGGCAGGTGGTCCTCGCCGGCGACTCGCACCAGCTGCCCCCGACCAGCTTCTTCACCACCGTCACCGACGAGGTCGCGCCGGTCGGGCAGGGGCCCCTGACCGACGGGGTGGAGTCGATCCTCGACGTGCTCTCGGCCACCCTGCCCCTGCGCCGGCTCCGCTGGCACTATCGCTCCCTCGACGAACGCCTCATCGCCTTCGCCAACCACCAGGTCTACGAGGGCGGGCTGGTCACCTTCCCCGGTGTCGGTGAGGACCCGGCCCTCGTCCTCGAGTCCGTCGACGGGCAGGGCATGGTCGACGAGCAGTCGGCCGCCGTCGAGTCCACCCGGGCCGAGGTGGACCGGGTCGTCAGCCTCGTGCTGGAGCACGCCCGCCGCCGGCCGGACGAGAGCCTGGGCGTGGTGACCCTCGGGCTGGTCCACGCCCAGCGCATCGAGGACGCCCTCACCGCCGCGCTCGGCACCGTCGAGGACGAGGTGGCCGCCTTCTTCGACGAGGAGGCGCCGACCCCGTTCTTCGTCAAGAACCTCGAGCGCGTCCAGGGGGACGAGCGGGACGCGATCATCCTGTCCGTCGGCTACGGCAAGACGCCCCACGGGCGGGTCCTCCATCGTTTCGGGCCGCTCAACATCGCCGGCGGCGAGCGTCGCCTCAACGTCGCGGTGACCCGTGCCCGCCGGCGGATGACGGTGGTCTCGTCGCTGCGGGCCGCCGACCTCGATCCGGCTCGCCTCAAGGCCGCGGGTGCACTCATGCTGCGCGATTTCCTGGCGTATGCCGAGCGCGGCGGTGACCTCGTCCCCGCCTCCGCGTCGGGCCGGGACAGCGAGGCTCCGCCGGCCGTGCCGCCGCTGCACCTCGAGCTCGCCGACCGGCTGCGCGATCAGGGCCTGACCGTCCACCTCGACGTCGGCTCCTCCCGCGCCCGGGTCGACCTGGCCGTCGAGGATCCCCGTCGCCCCGGCCGGATGGCGCTGGCCGTCACGACCGATGGGCCGGCCCATGCGGCGATGGCCTCCAGCCGGGACCGGGATCGCTTGCGCGAGGAGCAACTGGGCCGCCTCGGCTGGCAGACGGTGCGGGTCTGGACCACGGATGTCTATCGGGATCCGGCCCGCGATGTCGAGCGCATCCGGGCCCTCACCGACCCGGTCCCGCACGATGCCGACTGAGGGGCGGCGCCGTGGCCCGCGGCGGGCCCAGCGCCCGGCCGATGCCCCGGCCCCCGCGCCCTCCGGCGAGGGTGGCGCTGCCGAGCAGACCCTCGACGACACCGACTCCTCCTGGGGCGAGCGACCCGAGGACGAGCGCCGACGGCGCTGGCTTCAGGAGCAGCGGCCGCCGCACTGGGAGTGACCCGCCGTCGTGACGTGACCCCGCCGTCGTGGTGCGGACCTCGCGCCCATGACGAAGGGGTGGCCCCGCCGAAGCGGGACCACCCCTGTCAGGTGAGTGTGACTTAGCCGCGAGCGCGGAGGGAGTCGCGGATCTCCTTGAGGAGCTCGACCTGCGGGTCCGGAGCCTCCTCGGGGGTGTCGGCCTCCTTCTTCAGGAGAGCCGAAGCAGCCTCGTAGGGCTTGACGACGACGAAGTAGACGACGGCGGCGAGGATGATGAAGGCGACGATCGCGGTGATGACCGGGCCGTAGTAGAGCTGGTTGTCGCCGAAGCCGAGCGAGAGCTTGTCGAAGCTCGGGGAACCGCCGACCAGGGCGATGATGTCCATGAGGAACTTCACGACGGCCTCGACGACCTTGCCGAAGGCGCCGGCGATGATGACGGCCACGGCAAGCTCAACGACATTGCCCTGGAGGAGGAACTTCTTGAAACCCTGCATGGGGTGATCAATCCTTTGGTATGGGGAGGTTCTGCTGCCCAGATGTGAGGCGAGCGGAACAACGGTACAGAGAAAACGCTTACGCGGCCATTCGAAAGGGTGAGGGCCGCGTCCGGGCGCTCTCAGGCGAAAGGGCCCGGAGCCTTCAGTCGACTGTCTCGGCCGTCTCAGCCCGCGTCGGTGGGCAGGACGTGCACACGGGGTCCGCTGCCGTCCGGGGTCAGCAGCAGCAGGGTGAGGCTGTCGGTTGGCACGGCGACGACCAGTCCCCGAGGGTCGGGTCCGCCCAACGCCGGACCGGACCCGGCGACGGAGAGGTCCACGCCCAGGACCATGACTCGCTCGACGAGGACGGCCCCGTCCGAGGGTCGATGCAGGCGCACCTCCTGACCGGGCCCGACGAGCTCGAGCATGTGCGTGTCGGTGGCCAGGACGTGGACTGCCGTCGTGCCCGGTGGCAGCCCGTCGGCGAGCGTACGAGGCACCAGCCGCGTCGGGGTCACCGGCTCGCCGCGGGCCAGGGGCGTGGCGAGCCGACGGCCGAGGACGTGCTCCGGATCGGCCGACGCGGACGGCACCAGGGTGCGCGGGACCCGGGTGAGGACCAGGTCGCCTCGGCCCAGGACGGTCCCGGCCGCGAGGTCACGACCTGCGACCGCCACGGCCGTCGTCGCGGGAGCGGGGGAGCGCAGGCTCCACTGCGTCAGGACGAGGGCGGCGGCCAGGGCGAGGAAGGCGAGCACCCGTCGTGCGACGGTGCGCCGCCAGCGCTGGGCCCGGCTGCGTCCGCGAAGGACGTCACGCACGGAGGGGGAGGTCATCCCCCGACGCTAGGCAGGATCAGGCCGGTGCACGCGGGGTCAGGCGGAGCCTGTGGACGACACGCCTCCGGACGACGCCCCTGTGGACGAGGTCGAGCTCGATCCGCCGCTGCTCGACCCGCTCGTCGACGCGCTCGAGGACTCCGAGGCGGCGCTCGATGACGAGCCGGACGTCAAGTCGCCGCCGGACTTCGTGGTGGATGACCCGGCCGCGGTCGAGGCCGATGTCGAGTTCCGGCTGTCGGTCTTGTAGAAGCCG
Organism: Actinomycetota bacterium; assembly: GCA_020161815.1. GTDB lineage: Bacteria > Actinomycetota > Actinomycetes > Actinomycetales > Dermatophilaceae > Phycicoccus_A. The sequence continues at coordinate 212,991 of JAIUOP010000001.1, forward strand.
CTGCCCTTGAAGACCACGCCGACGGAGTTGAACACCTTGCGCAGGCGGCCGCCACACTCCGGGCACTGGGTCAGCGCGTCGTCGTGGAAGGACTGGACGATGTCGAAACGGTGGTCGCACTCGGTGCACGCGTAGGCGTACGTCGGCATGGGAGCAGGCTCCTGGGGCGTGGGGCGATGCCGCAGGGCATCGCGGGGGGTGTCGAACTCTCCGGTCGAGGATACGCCGCGTGGGAGGCGGCAGCATGGTCCGCTCGCCGGCTCAGGCCTGGCGATCACGCGTGGACGGGCGGGGCGGCACCTCGGGGCGGATCCAGCCGGCCAGACGACCCTCGCGGCTGACGGCATACAGGCGTTTGGTCGTCGCCCTGCGCTGGGCCGTGGGCACGACGATGAGGAGGCGGTCAACGCGACGGAGCACCGTCGTCGGCGCCGGCACGAACGAGCTCTTGTCACGCACGATGAGCGCGACGTTGGCCTCCGCGGGGAGTCGCAGCTCCTGGACCTCGATTCCGGCCAGGCGCGAGCCGGGCCCCACCTCCACCTCGAGCAGGTCGGCGCCCAGCTCGTCGAGCGAGGTGGACTCCACCGCCAGGTCGACCTCGTGGTGGCATGCGGTCACCCCGAGGGCTCGAGCCACGAAGGGCAGGGTCGGGGCCTGGATCAGGGTGAAGATGACGACCAGGACGAAGACGAGGTCGAAGAGCCAGTCCAGCCCGGGGATGCCCAGCACCGTGGGGACGGTGGCCAGCACGACCGGGACGGCACCGCGCAGTCCGGCCCACGACAGGAAGGCGTGCTCCCGCCAGGGCAGGCGGAAGGGAGCGCACGAGAGGAACACCGAGAGCGGCCGCGCCACGAGGAGCAGGACGGTGCCGAGCACGAGGGCGGGGACGATCTGGGCGCCGAAGTCCTTGGGGCTGGCGAGCAGGCCCAGGAGCACGAACAGGCCGATCTGGGCCAGCCACCCCAGGGCGGTCGAGAGGCCGAGGAAGGAGGCCCGGTGCGGCAGGTCGAGGTTGCCGAGCACGAGGGCGGCGAGGAAGCAGGCGATGAACCCGGAGGTGTGTGCCACCGCGGCGACGCCGTAGGCCAGCACGGCCACCGCGACCACGCCGATGGCGAAGATCGTGGCGGTGCTGCCGGCAAGTCGCTTCAGCACCTGCCCCCCGATCCACCCGATGGCCAGGCCGATGAGGGCGCCGCCGATGAGCTCGCCGGCGGCGATGAGGGCGATCGTGCCCCAGCCGCGGTCGTCGGACAGGCCGGCGGCGCGCAGGCTGAAGAGGACGACGAGGATGACCACCGGAGGGTCGTTGAGGCCGGACTCGACCTCGAGGATCCCGGCCAGGCGTCGGGGCAGGGGCATCCGGCGCAGGACCGAGAAGACGGCCGCGGCATCGGTCGAGGCGAGCACCGCCCCGATGACGAGGGCGATCTCCCACGGGATCCCGAGCAGCAGGTGCGCCGCGACCGTGACGACGGCGACCGAGACGAGCACGCCCACCGTGGCCAGGCTGACCGCGGGCGCGATCGACCGGCGGATCCCGCGCCACTCGGTCGTCACCCCGCCCTCGACGAGGATGAGCGTCAGCGCGGCATACCCGAGCACCTCGGTGAGGAGCGCGTTGTCATAGCGGATGCCGAGGACGCCGTCGCCGAGCAGCAGCCCGATCGCGAGGTAGATGAGGAGGGAGGGCAGTCCGGAACGGATCGACAGGCGGACGGCGGCCACGCCGAGGAGCACCACGACTGAGCCGACGAGCAGCCAGAGGGCGAGCCCGTCGAGCGAGATGCCCGGTGTGGGCAGGGCACCGGAGAGCGCCAGCTCTGTCCGTGCGCTCGTGCCCGACACGTGCCCACCTCCCGTCCTTGTCCCAGGTGCCTCGTAGTCTCGCAGGGTGAGAGCAGCACGCGTGGCCCGCGGGGTCGGGTTGTCGGTGGTGGCGGTGGTCCTCGTCGCCGCGCTCGTCCTCGGGCTGGTCGTCCTCACCTTCGCCGAGCGCGCCACGCCGAAGACGACCGGCGAGGTCGCCCTCGCCGGCCTCACCGCGCCGGTCACCATCGGACGGGACGGGTCCGGCATACCGCACCTCAGCGGGAGCACGCTGACCGACCTGGCGCGGGCTCAGGGGTATGTGCACGCCCAGGACCGCTTCTTCGACATGGACCTGCGGCGGCACATCGCGACCGGCACGCTCAGCGAGCTCGTCGGGGCAGCCGGCCTCCCCGCCGACCGGGTCGTCCGCACCCTCGGCTGGCGCCGAGTCGCCGAGGAGTCGCTGCCGATCCTCCAGCCCGGGACGCGCCGCTACCTCCAGGCGTATGCCGATGGCGTCAACGACTACCTCAGCGCTCGTTCCACCACCGGCCTGGCGCTCGAGTACGCCGTCCTCGGCATCGAGCAGCCCGACTACGCCCCCGCGGACTGGACGCCGGTGGACTCCCTGGCCTGGCTCACCGCGATGGCCTGGGACCTCAAGGGCAACTACGCCGACGAGCTCGCCCGCGCCCGGCTCACCGGCCGGGTCGACCCGAGCCAGATCCTCCAGCTCTACCCGGGCTACGACGGCGAGCTCAACCCGCCCATCCTCTCGCCCGAGGAGTGGCAGCCGAACGCCTCTGCGCCGGCCGGTCCGGCCCTGCCGGAGCCCGCCCTCCCCGACGCCGCCCCGGCGGTGGACCCCTCTGCGCCCGCGGGCGTCGAGGAGCTGTATGCCGCGATCGGGCAGGCGCTCGACGCCGTCCCGGCGTCGGCGGGCCGGGGCGAGGGGATCGGGTCCAACTCGTGGGTGGTCGACGGCTCGCACTCCGAGAGCGGCAAGCCGCTGCTCGCCAACGATCCCCACCTCGGCGTGCGCCTGCCCGGCATCTGGTACCAGAACTCGTTGACCTGCCTCGAGGTCACGCCCGAGTGCCCGCTGAGGGTCTCCGGCTTCTCCTTCCCCGGTCTCCCGGGCGTCGTCATCGGGCACAACGAGCGGATCGCCTGGGGCCTGACCAACCTCGGTCCCGACGTCGCCGACTTCTACCTCGAGCGGATCGACGGCGCCGGCAAGGTGCTGCGCGAGGGCCAGTTCGTCGACCTCACGACCCGAACCGAGACCATCCGCGTGGCGGGGGGCCCGAGCGAGACGATCACGGTGCGCAGCACGGTCCATGGCCCACTGGTGTCCGATGTGCTCCCGGCCGCTGCTGATGCGGCTGAGCACGCCCCCACCTTCGGCAGTGACGAGAGCGGTCAGGCGTTCGGGCTCTCCCTGGCGTGGACCGGGCTCCAGGCGTCCCGGACCGCCGACGCCCTACTCGCCCTGAACGTGGCCACCGACTTCACCTCCTTCCGAGCCGCCCTCGCCGACTTCTCCGTCCCCTCCCAGAACGTCGTGTACGCCGATGTCGACGGACACATCGGCTACCAGGCGCCGGGGATGGTGCCGATCCGGCAGTCCGTCGCCCCCGGCCAGCCACCGGGCTTCTGGCCCGCGCCCGGCTGGGACCCGGCCTACGACTGGACCGGCACGGTGCCCTACGAGCAGCTGCCCTGGTCCCTGGACCCCACGGACGGCGTCATCGTGGCCGCCAACCAGGAGGTCACGGCCGCGAGCGCGCCCTTCCTCACGAGCGAGTGGGACCCCGGCTACCGCGCCACGCGCATAGGCGAGCTGCTCGCGGCGGGCCCCGAGCGTGGGCTGACCGTCGCGGACATGACGCGGATCCAGCTGGACACCCGCGAGCCGATCGCCCCCGAGCTGGTCGCGGCCCTGCTCGCGGTCGACCTCGGCGGTGACACCTTCACCGAGGAGGCCCGCGACCTGCTCCGAACCTGGGACCACACGACCCCGGCCCGGGGCACCCAGGCCGCGCCCGCGGCATACGTCAATGCCGTGTGGCGCCAGCTCATGCAGCTCACCTTCGCCGACGAGGTCCCGAGCGACCTGGTGGCGAACGGGGGTGGGCGCTACCGGGCCGTGATGGTCACCCTCCTCGCGGACCCGACGAACCTCTGGTGGGACGACAAGGACACTCCGGGCGTCGCCGAGGGTCGCGACGAGATCCTCCGCCGGGCCCTCGTGGCCGCCCGGACCGAGCTCACCCGCTCCCTGGGCAAGGACCCGGCGTCGTGGCAGTGGGGTGACCTGCACCGGTGGACGCCGACCCACCCGGTGCTCGGCCAGGCGAGCGTGCCGGGCCCGGTGCGCTGGCTGGTCAATGACGACCCTGTCGCGCTCGGTGGGGGGTCCTCGATCGTCAACGCCAACGGCTGGGACGCGAGCAAGGGGTATGCCGTGAACTGGGCTCCGTCGATGCGCATGGTCGTCGACCTGGGCGACCTCGAGAACTCGGTCTGGATCAACCAGACGGGCGCGAGCGGGCACCCGTTGTCGTCGCACTACACCGACCAGGTGGCGGACTGGGCCCGCGGGCACTCCCGCCCCTGGCCCTTCGGGCGCGCGGCGCTCGACGCCGTCATCGAGGACCGGCTCGTCCTCGCGCCCGCCCCGTGACCCGGGTCAGGAGGCGACCGGCGTCACGCCCTCGGCGGTGAGCACGGCGTCGACCGGGACGTCGTGGGCCGCGCGCGGCAGCACCGGCCCCGGGTGCTCCTCGGGGTGGAGGAGCACGATGACGGGTGTGCCGCGCGCGCGTCGCGGCAGCGCCTTGTCGTAGCACCCCCCGCCCTGGCCCAGGCGCGTGCCGGAGCTGTCGACGGACAGGCCGGGGGCGAGCACCAGGTCGACCTCGGCGATCGCCGCCAGCCCCAACGGCGTGCGCTCGGGGTCCGCGGCATCGGCCCAGTCCAGGTCGAGGTCGGGCAGCGTGATCGGGACGAGGACCCGGAAACCGGCGTCCTGCAGGGCGGCGATGGCCTGCGCGGTCGGTGGCTCCTGGGGCATCGACTCGTAGAGCGTCACACTGGCGCCGGTTCGGAGGCCGGTGCGGGCCACCGTCGCCATGACGACGTCGGCCACGGCGTGGTCGTCGGCGACCAGGTCGCGAGAGTCGGCGAGCGCGAGCCGCCGGGCCCGGAGCTCGCGGCGCAGTCCACGCTTGGCATCCGCAGTCATGGGCCTCATCGTAGGGTTGGCTCCATGAGTGAGGCAGGGCTGCGCGAGGCCGTCGGGCGGATGGTGGCCGCGGGCCAGCCGGACCTCGCCGTCGCTGCCTTCCGCGCCGCCTACGCCCGGTTGGAGTCGGCCGAGACCGGCCACCTGGCGGAGGCGGACCTCGAGCCCCTCGGCGAGGTGCAACGGCTCGACGACCTCGAGGTCACCGACCCGCTGGCCGCCCTCGCGCGCACCGTCGTCATCCGGCCCAACGGAGGCCTCGGCACCTCGATGGGGATCGAGGGCCCGAAGACGGCGCTGCCCCTGCGAGAGGGCCTGACCTTCCTCGACGTGATGGCCCGGCAGGTGCTGCACCTGCGCGAGGAGCACGGCGTCCCGCTGCCCCTCATCCTGATGAACTCCTTCCGCACCCGGGAGCAGAGCTTGGCGATCCTCGACGGCTATCCCGAGCTGGCCGTGGACTCTCTCCCGCTGGACTTCCTCCAGAACGCCGAGCCGAAGCTCCGGGTGGAGGACCTCGCGCCGGTCGACTGGCCCGCGGACCGGGAGCTCGAGTGGTGCCCGCCGGGGCACGGCGACCTCTATGTCGCCCTCCAGAGCACCGGGCTGCTCCAGGCCCTGCTCGCGCGGGGTTTCCGTCATGCCTTCGTCGCCAACGCGGACAACCTCGGGGCGACGTGTGACCCGGTGATTCCGGCGTGGATGACGGCCGAGGGCATCCCGTATGTCGCGGAGGTGTGCGACCGCACCCTCAACGACCGCAAGGGTGGCCACCTCGCGGTGCGCCGCGCGGACGGGGAGCTGGTGCTGCGGGACAGCGCCCAGGTCGCCCCCGAGGACGTGGAGCACTTCCAGGACGTGACGCGCCACCGGTACTTCCACACGAACAACGTGTGGATCGACCTCGAGGTGCTCGCGCGCATCCTCGCCGAGCGCGACGGACTCCTCGGCCTGCCCGTCATCGTCAACCGCAAGACGGTCGACCCGACCCGTCCGGAGTCCACGCCGGTCATCCAGCTCGAGTCGGCGATGGGCGCAGCCATCGGTGTGATCCCGGGAGCGCGGGTCCTCCACGTGCCCCGACGCCGCTTCCGGCCGGTCAAGGCCACGAACGAGCTCCTCCTGGTGCGCTCGGACATCTACACCCTTGGCGAGGGCTACGACGTGGTCTCGACGATCGACCACCCGGAGCCGTCGGTCCGGCTGTCCGAGCACTACCGCCTGCTCGGCGACTTCGAGGCGCGCTTCCCCTTCGGGGTGCCCTCGATGCGGCGCGCCACCTCCCTCGTCGTCGAGGGTGACGTGACCTTCGGTGCCGACGTGGTGTGCTCCGGCGACGTGCTGGTCCGGTCGTCCGCGCCGCGAGAGATCCCCGACGGTGCGGTCCTCTCCGGGGAGTGCCCGTGAGGACGGTCGAGGAGCACCGGGATCGCCTGCTCGCCCTGGTGCGGCCGTCGCCCGGCGCCACCCGCCGACTCCTCGAGTCCCGCGGGCTCGCGCTCGCCGCCCCGGCCAGGGCCGCGCTGGACCTGCCCGGCTTCGACAACTCGGCGATGGACGGGTATGCCGTGCGCGTCGCCGACACCCGGGGCGCCTCGCCGCAGTCGCCGGTCTCTCTGCCGGTCGTCGACGACGTGGCGGCCGGTGACACCCGCGCCCTCACCATGCCGCCAGGTGTGGCCATGCGCATCATGACCGGGGCGCCGCTGCCCGTCGGGGCCGAGGGCATCGTCCCGGTCGAGGACACCGACGGCGGTGTCGAGACCGTGGCGCTCACGGCCGCTCCGGAGCACGGCCGCCACGTCCGCCGCCGCGGCGAGGACGTCCGCGCCGGCGAGGAGCTCGTCGGGACCGGGACCCTCCTGACGCCCGGCGTCATCGCCCTGCTGGCTGCGGCCGGCGTGGCCGAGGTCGACGTCCACCCGCGCCCCCGGGTGGCGGTCTTCTCCACGGGCGACGAGCTGGTCCCCCTGGGGGTCACGCCGGGCTTCGGCCAGATCGTCGACTCCAACCAGGTCATGCTCGCCGAGCTGGTGCGGGCCGCCGGCGCCGACCTCGTCCACTGCGGCACCTTGCCCGACGAGGCCGAGGCGGTGCGGCGGGTGCTGAGTGAGCCCCCCGGTCAGCCGGACCTCGTCCTGACCAGTGGTGGGGTGTCGATGGGTGCCCATGACACCGTCAAGGAGGTCCTCACCGGGCTGGGGACCGTCGACTTCGTCAAGGTCGCGATGCGCCCCGGGATGCCGCAGGGCGCCGGCACGGTCGGCGGGGTCCCGATCGTGACCCTGCCGGGGAACCCGGTGAGCTCGTTCGTCTCCTTCCACGTCTTCGTCCTGCCGATGATCCGGCTCCTCGCCGGTCGGGCGGCCGGCAGTGACGCCGTCGAGGTCGTGGCCGGCGCCGACTGGCCCTCGGCCGACGGCAAGGTCGAGTTCACGCGGGTCCGGGTCGAGGGCGGGGAGGCCCTGCCCGCGCGTGGCCAGGGCTCGCACATGCTGGGGGCCCTGGCGAGCGCGAACGCGCTGGCCGTCGTGCCCGCCGACACGGCATACGTCAGGTCCGGTGACACGCTGGCCGCGGTCTCCCTCCTCGGTCTGGAGCACCCACGATGACCTCTCCCGAGCCGGGTGGCCCGCACGCCGCCACTCCCGCCGGCGCCGCCGCTGCGAGCGGCCTGACCCACGTCCGCCCGGACGGCACGGCCCACATGGTGGACGTCTCCGCCAAGGCCGTGACCGCACGGGAGGCGAGCGCGGCGGGGCGGGTCCTGCTCAGCGAGGCGGCGGTCGTGGCCCTGCGCGGTGGCACCGTGCCCAAGGGGGACGCCCTCGCCGTGGCCCGCATCGCCGGGATCCAGGCCGTCAAGCGGACGCCCGAGCTGATCCCGCTGGCCCATCCGATCGCGGTCCATGCCGTCGAGGTCGACCTCGCTGTCGTCGACGACGGCGCGGAGATCACGGCGACCGTCCGCACGGCCGATCGCACCGGCATCGAGATGGAGGCGCTCACGGCCGTCTGCGTCGCGGCGCTCGCCCTCATCGACATGATCAAGGCCGTGGACAAGCACGCCCGCATCACCGACGTCCGCGTGACCGCCAAGTCCGGCGGACGATCGGGGGACTGGCGCGAGTGAGCACCTCTCCCCTCATCGGACGGGTGGCGCGCGTCGTCACCGCCTCGTCCCGCGCGGCCGCCGGGGTCTACCCCGACCGTGGCGGGGCCCTCGTCGTGGCGACCCTGCGGGAGTGGGGGGTGGAGGTGCCCGAGTCCGAGGTCGTCCCGGACGGCCCCGAGGTGGCGGCGGCGATCGCCCGGGCCCTGGCAGCGGCCCCGCACCTGCTGCTCACCACCGGTGGCACCGGCCTGACACCGACCGACGGCACCCCCGACGCAACCCGGCCCTTCCTCACCACGGAGGTGCCCGGCATACCGGAGTCGATCCGGGCCGCAGGCGTGGCCAAGGGGGTGCCGACCGCCGCCCTCTCGCGCGGGATCGCCGGCCTCGCCGGCCGCACGCTCGTGGTCAACCTCCCCGGGTCGACCGGAGGGGTGCGCGACGCCCTGGCCGTGCTCGAGCAGCTGCTGCCGCACGCGCTCGACCAGGTGAGCGGCGGGGACCACTGATGTGGCGACGCCCCCGCGACCAAGGCCCGCGCACCTGGCCGCTCCGGCTCGAGGGCACGACGCCCCACGGGGAGCGGATCGTGCTGCGGGCGTTGCGGGCCACCGACGAGGCGAGCTACATCGCCTTGCGCCGGGCCAACGCCGAGTGGCTGGCGCCCTGGGATGCCACCGCGCCCCACCCCTCGGTGCGGCCCCGCCGCTTCGCCGACCTCGTCGCGGCCCAGGAGGTCGAGGCGCGCGCCGGGCGCGCCCTGCCGATGGCGGTCGAGCATGCCGGGCGGCTCGTCGGGCAGGTCAACGTCAGCAACATCGCGCGGGGGTCGTTCTGGTCCTGCACGGTCGGCTACTGGGTGAGCCGGGCGATGGCCGGGCGGGGCGTCATCCCGACCGCGGTCGCCCTCGTCGGTGACCACTGCTTCGAGACGCTCGGCCTGCACCGGATCGAGATCAACATCCGCCCGGAGAACCTCGCCTCGCTCGCCATCGTGCGCAAGCTCGGCTTCCGCGACGAGGGGATGCGGGAGCGCTACCTGCACATCGACGGCGAGTGGCGCGACCACCGGTCCTTCGCGCTGACGACTGAGGACCTCGCAGATGAACGACTCATGGAACGCCTGACCCAGTCGTCACAGCAGTCACTTTGGCGACACACCGACCCATCTCCGACCGCCTGAGCGGAGCGGGGCTTACGGTCGGGCCATGGCGCCGTCCTCCCTCATCTTCGTGGTGATCGTGGGGGTCTGGGCTGCCTTCTTCGTCCAGTACTGGATCCGTCGGCGTGAGCACATCGCCACGGCGCGCTCGGTGGATGCCTTCACCGAGACGATGCGTGTGCTCAAGCTGCGAGACCCCGAGCCGCGCGTCGACCTCTCGGCTCCCATGCGTGCCTCGTATGCCGTGAGCCCCCTCCGCTCGGCCCGCCCCCAGGTGACCGTCAAGCGCGCCCACTCCCTCCTCGCCGACGCGGGCGGTCGCGGTGAGGGCGCCGTCGCTGAGTCGCCATCGGTCGGTGGTGGCGGACCCGCCCTCGGGCGTCCGGGGCGCGGACCGGTCCTGGCGGTGACGCGAGCAACCAAGGGCCTGACCCTGCTGCTCGGCCTCGTCGGGACGTTGGTCTATGCCCTGCTCTCCCTCACCGGCGTCCTCGTCGCCTGGGCACCCGTGGTGCCACTGCTCGTCGCCGCGTCCGGCCTGGCCTGGCTGCGGGCCGACGTGCGTGCGGCCCTGGCTCAGCGGGCCCCGGTGCGGAATGCGTCGGTCAGCGGAGCCTCGGTGAAGGGTGCCTCGGTCCGGGGAGCGTCGGTCAAGGGTGCCTCGGTTCGCGAAGCGTCGGGGCGCCGTCCCGGCCCTCGCGCTGACGTCGCGCCGGCGCGGACGTCGGTCGACGCAGGTGCTCAAGCGACGGCACCGGCCGAGCGGGCACCACTCACCGAGGTCTATGACATCGCTGCGGCCACGGCCACCTCGGCTCCCACCGCGGCTCCCACCGCGGCGACGCCCCCGGCGTCGGCCCGCCCCACGCCGGCGGCCGCCCGACGCGCCCTCCTCGACGAGGACGACATGCCGCTGACCTGGGACCCGGTGCCCGTGCCGCGCCCGACCTACACGATGAAGGCGGCGGCTGTCCGCGTGCCGGCTCTTGCCGAGACCCCGGCCCCTCGGCCGGTCCTGGGTGAAGTCGACGACGACGTGCCCGAGTTCTTCCCGCTGCCGCGACGCGCCGTCGGCGGCTGATCGCCCGGTCGGCCGCTGACCCTGTCTATCGGCCCTCGGCCCTCGGCCCTCGGCCCTCGCGGCCAAGGTCGGGCTCTAGGCGCAGGTCTTCAGTCGCTGAGCTTCTCCTCGGCGACGCTGACTCGCGCGCGCTCTTCGGCACTGAGCAGTTCCGCCGACGACACGTCCGGCTTCTCGTCGAGGAGGTGGTGGCCCACGGCGTTGAGCACGGCCACGAGCGGCACCGCGACGAGGGCTCCCACGATGCCGCCGAGCACCACGCCGCCTGCAATGGCCAGGATCACCGAGAGGGGGTGCACCTTGACGGCGCGACCCAGCAGGAGGGGCTGCAGGAGGTGGGACTCGATCTGCTGCACGGCGATGACGCCGGCGAGCATGATCAGCGCCTTGACCGGCCCCAGAGCGACGAGGGCGAGCAGGACGGGCACAGCGCCGGAGATGAAGGCGCCGACGACGGGGATGAAGGCACCGAAGAACACCAGGATCGCGATCCCCGACACGAAGGGCACCCCGAGGATGGCCGCGACCAGGCTGATGCCTGCGGCGTCGACGGCGGCCACGATGATCGTCGCGCGCGTGAAGGCCGAGAGCTGGCCCCAGGCGATCACCCCGGAGGAGGCGACGCGCTCGCGCGCAGCCCGCGGGAAGAGCCGGACCACCCAGGACCAGATGGCCTGCCCGTCGTGCAGGAAGAAGAAGAGGGTGAACATCGCGATGAAGAAGCCGGCGATGACGTGGGTGGCGGTGAGCCCTGCCTGTGCAGCCGTCTGGCCAAGGGCGTCGCCCTGGCTGACCTGGTCGCGCGCCTGCTGGATCCAGGTGTCGAGCTGGGTGTCCGAGATGTGCAGGGTCGTCCGGACCCAGCCACGGACCTGGTCGTAGCCCTCACCCACCTGGGTCCGCAGGTCTGCGAACTGGCTGGTGAACTGCGTGCCCACCAGGGTGAGCAGACCCACGAGCACGGCGAGGGTGCCCAGGACGGTGATGCCCGCGGCGGCGCCGCTGGGCAGCCAGCGCCGCAGCACGTGGTGGATCGGGGCCAGCAGGGCCGAGAGCAGCAGGGCCACGATGACCGGGATGACGATCTCCGAGAGGAGGGTCATCAGGTGGAGCACCCCGAGGACGGCGGCGGCGATGATCAGTCCCCGCCACGCCCACTCGCTCGCCGTGCGCACGCCCAGTGGAACCGACCACTTCGCAGTGTCCTCCTGGCCGGCCACGACGAGCGTCAGCGGATCCTCTCGAGGCACAGGCGTAGTGGCCGCGAGAGGCAGGTCCGCCGGATCGGGTCCGTGGCCACCCGGTGCGCCGGGGGGAGGGGGCGTCATGGAGGCCAGCCTAGATGTGGCGGCCGCGCCACGACGGTCCCGCGCTCGGCCGATGGGCGGCGTCGGAAGCGCTGTGGAAGCCAGCGGATTCGGCCCTCGCGGAGGCCGGTGTTATGGTTTCTCTCGCTTTGGGGCTGTGGCGCAGTTGGTAGCGCGTCTCGTTCGCAATGAGAAGGCCAGGGGTTCGAATCCCCTCAGCTCCACCAATCCGACCAAGCCGGCTGACGCCGGCTCTTGTCGTCTCGGTGGGCCTGCGTGGCCCCACCCTCAGCTCCACCAATCCGACCAAGCCGGCTGACGCCGGCTTTTGTCGTCTCGGTGGGCCTGTGTGGCCCCACCCTCAGCTCCACCAATCCGACCAAGCCGGCCGACGCCGGCTTTTGTCGTCTTGGTGGGCCTATGTGGCCCCACCCTCAGCTCCACCAATCCGACCAAGCCGGCTGACGCCGGCTTTTGTCGTCCCGGTGGGCCTGCGTGGCCCCACCCTCACCGACTGCGGCGCCTGGGTGTGTTGTCGGTGGGGTCCTGACCCCACCGACAACACACCCAGTGCCCCACCGTCGGTCACCCGGCGGCATGGCACGGCCGACCAGGTGCGGTGGTTCGAGGCCAAGCCCTGCTACATCTACCACGTCGTCAACGCCTGGGAGGAGGGCGACGAGATCGTCATGGATGCCTGCCGGGTCAAGAACCCGCAGCACCAGACCACCTTCGACCACCCGCTGGCGAGCTTCCTCGCCTACATGCGCCTGGATGCCCAGCTCTATCGCTACCGGTTCAACCTGGTGACCGGGCAGACCACCGAGCATGCCCTCGACGACGCCAACATCGAGTTCCCCAGCGTCGACTCGCGGATCATGGGCCGGCACCACCGCTACTCCTACAACATGAGCATGGCCAACGAGCCCTATCTGCTCTTCGACGGCATCGTCCGCTTCGACCAGCAGACCGGCGCCAAAGAGGAGCACAAGTTCGGCCCGGGCCGCTGGGGCTCGGAGGCACCCTTCGCCGCCCGCGACGGCTCGACCGGCGAGACCGATGGCTACCTCGTCAGCTTCGTCAACGACGAGGCCGAGGGCCGCGGCGAGATCAATGTCTTCGACGCCTCTGACGTCGCCGCCGGGCCACTCGCCCGCGTCCTGCTGCCGGTGCGGGTGCCCTCGGGCTTCCACGCCACCTGGGTGCGCGCCGACCAGCTGCAGTCGCGAGCCTGAGCCACCCAGGACCCTGCTCAGGTGGCGCCGGACTCGGTCAGGGCCAGGAAGGCGCCGAGCGCCAGCAGCTCCTTCGGGGTGCGTGGTGCCAGGTCGGTGAGGGCGGGTGATCGCACGATCCACGCGGCGTACTTCCCGCGCGAGATGGCGACGTTCAGTCGCTGGCGGTCGAGGACGAAGTCCATGCCCCTGCTCGACTCCGCAGGCGAGGAGGTGGCCATCGAGAGGATGGCGACGGCGGCCTCCTGCCCCTGGAACCGGTCGACCGTGCCGACCCTCACGTCGTCGAGCCCGGCATCGCGCAGGGCGACCTTGAGCGTGCCGCCCTGGGCGTTGAACGGGGTGATGACGATGACGTCACCGGCGGTGAGGAGTCGGGGCCCGACGGGTATGCCGTCCGCCCCTCGTTCCTGGGGGTCGTGCCAGGTGCGGGTCAGCAGGTCGCGGACGAGGTCGACGACGGCCGTCGCCTCCTCGGGTGACCACCGCGCGTTGTCGGTGTGGTCGACGACCTGGACGTGCAGGCCCGGGTCGACCCCGTCGAGGGTGCGGGCGCTCGTGACCGACTCCTCGGCCCTGAGCTGGTCGGCGTACGCCAGGCCGGACACCACCTCGGTGAGGCGGGGGTGCATCCGCCAGGTCGTCTCCAGGAAGTAGCCGAGGTCCTCCGGGAGGATGGCCGCCCCGCCGGCGAGCCAGCCGAGGGCGGACTCGTCGATCGGCTCGGCGTGCGTCCCCTGGGACACCTGGGGCAACTGCGCCGGGTCGCCGAGGAGGAGCAGCCGCGCGCCGGCCATCGAGACCGCGAGGGTCTTGGCGAGCGAGAACTGCCCGGCCTCGTCGACGACGACCAGGTCGAGGGAGCCCCGGCCCACGCGATGGGTGTTGGTCAGGTCCCACGCGGTGCCGCCCAGGACGAAACCCTCACCAGCCGCTCGGCGCTCGGCGACGAAGCCCGCGAGGTCGTCGGCCTTCCGCAAGGCTCGCCAGGTGGGGGCCGGCGTGTGCCTGGGCTCCTTGGCCACCTGGCCGCCCGGCACGCCGGCGGCGACCACGGCGTCGAGGACGTGCTCGACCGCCGCGTGGGACTGGGCCGTGACGCCGACCGCCCAGCCGTCGGCGACGAGGCGCGCGATGACGTGCGCCCCGACGTAGGTCTTGCCGGTGCCCGGTGGCCCCTGGACGGCGACATAGGAGTCGGACATCGCGCGCAGGGCAGCCGTCACGGCGTCGACGTGGCGGTCCGGGCCCTCGCCCACCCGCGGCAGGGCGGCATCGGCAACGTCGCGCAGCCGGGGCGGGCGCCGGAGCAGGACGTCGATGCCGGCACGGGCGGCCATGGCCGGGTGCGCGGCGACCACCTCGTCGGCGAGCTCCTCGAGCGCGGCATCGATCGACCCGCTGCCGGGCGGGCTCCCGGGGACGAAGGCCACCGGGAAGGAGTCGACGCGCTCGCCGCCGGGTGCGTTCTCGCAGACGGTGAGGCGCTGGTGCTGTCGACCGTTGGGCGCGAGGACGTCGACTGCCTCGACGATCTCCACGGAGGCCGGGCTGAGCACGTGCGCGGCCCGAGGGTCGTGGTCCTTGGGCACCGGGAAGGCTGCGGGCGCGGCATACAGGGCCTTGATCGCGCCGGTGGTCAGGGGAGCCCCACCCACCGGGTCGACCTCGACGGTGAAGGTGCGCCGCGGCGCCCGCTTGCCCGGCGGGACCTGCCAGGGCTCGGTGACCTCGGGCTCGCCGACGACGGTCGCGACACCGGTCTCGCGCATCCACTGGTCCGGGGGCTGGAGGACCCGGTCGTAGTGCTTCCACCAGAACGGCTTGACCTCGCGCGCGTGGTAGAGCACCGACGCGGCGACCATCGCCACCGCCTGGTGCTCCTCGGTGCGCTCGGCGGCAGGCACGTCCTCGACGAGGGCGCGCACGCGCGCCTCGACCTCGAGCTGCGCGAGCCGTCGGTCATTGGGCACCCGCTCCGGCCGGGCTTCGGCCGCCGCGCCGACGGCCTCGACACCACCGGCCTGCGCCACGAGCCAGTCGCGCAGCCGCCACGTGGAGATGCAGTCCTCCTCGTTGTAGGCGGCGATGCCGGCGAGGATCTGCGCGGCCGCGTCGACGCGGTCGGCGTCACGGGCGGCCCGGAAGCGGTGGTACTCGACGATCGAGTCGTCGCCCTTCTGGACCTCGGCCGTGCGCGCGCCCATGTAGAGCGGCTCGAGCTTCTTGATCGAGTAGGAGCGCTGGCCCACGCGGATGCCGCCGCGCACCGTGGCGTAGAGGTCGACGAAGACACCATCGCGGAGCAGGTCGTCGATGGCGTCCTCGCAGGTGGAGTGGCGCGCGGCGAGCCGGGTCAGGGCGGCCACTTCGTAGGGCGCGTAGTGGTAGATGTGCAGGTCGGGCCAGCGCTGTCGACGCGCACGGACGTGGGCGACGAAGTCCTCGAGCGCCCGCTTCTCGGCGGCCCGGTCGTGCGCCCAGAAGGCGGTGAACCGGGGTGCGGCCGTGGGGTCCTGGTCGAGGTGGTCGACCTCGACGAGGCCGAAGAGGTACTCCAGCCCCCACACCGACGAGCCGCGCTCGCTCCAGAGCGGGTCCCCCTCGAAGTCGAAGAAGATGTCGCCCGGGCTGGGCCGGGGCAGGCGGCGCAGCACGTCCGCGTCGATGACCTCGTGCCGGACGCCATCCGACGCAGCCGACCCACCCGAGTCCGCTTGGAGGAGCTGGAGCCGCGCCTGGGCGCGCAGGCGCTCCAGCCGGACCGCGCTCACGCCGTCGACCGGACCCTCGGAGGCGGCCAGCGCCGCGAGGTCGGGGATCCCGGCGTCCAGCAGCCGACGACGGGTGCCCGCGCGCATGCCCGCGACGAGGAGGAGGTCGCCGTGCTCGTGGAGCTGTTCCTCGCACACCTCGCAACGCCCGCACGCGGTGACGCCGTCAGCGCCCCATGCAGCCGCCGACTCGGCCGCGAGGTGCCCGTCGACGAGCGATTCGAGGCGCGCCCGGCGCTGGCGGTAGACCGGCAGCACCTCGCGCAGCGGCAGGTCGACGCGCTCGCCCGACCCCAGCACGAGCCGAGCGAAGGGCGCGACCGGCACCCCGGCATCGGCGAGCAACGCGGCATACGCCCCGACCTGGAGCAGGGCAGCGACGCTCTCGGTGCGGGCGAGCTTGGTGTCGCTGACCAGCCAGCCGGCCTCGGTGCGCTCGAGGAAGTCGGCGAACCCACCGAATCTCCCGTCGAACAAGGTGGCCTGGGCCAGGACCTCGGCGTCGCCGGCGATGGCGGCCAGGGTGTCGGCCATGCCGGCGGCATACGCCTCCCGCGTGCTCCTGGGGCGGGCCATCGTGCGCACGCCCCCGGGGTGCGCGGCCGAGAGCCGCCGCAGCTCCGCCTGCTCGTGGACCGCGCCGAGCTCGGCCACCCGCTCGAGCATCGGGTCCGGCACGACCCGGCGGCGCGGGAGCTGGCCCAGCGTCTCGTCGAGCCCGCGGAGCACCGCGAACTCGCACGCGCTGGCCAGGCGCAGGTCGCTGGGGCTGAGGACCGGCCGCCCCTCCGAGATGAACACGACGCCACCGTATGCCGTGGGGCTGACACCGCGCGGACCCTCACCGATTCGAGGTGACAACGCGGGGATCTCGAGGCGTGTTCACCTCGACTCGGGCCTCAGACCCAGCTGGGGAACCACATCCGGGCGTACCAGCTGTCGTAGGGGATGACCTCGGCGGTGTGGATCGGGTAGAAGAAGGCGAAGAGCAGCAGGCCCAGCACCAAGTAGGCCGCCACCCCCCAGATCCGCCAGCGGCGCTCGCGCTCGGGGCAGGTGCGCTCCAGCGCCGGCTGCAGGATCAGCCCGAGGCAGAACACGATGGCGAGGGCGACATAGGGCTCGAAGGCGAGCTCGTAGAACGCGAAGATCGTCCGCTTCTGCCAGTAGAACCACGGCCCGTAGCCGGCGATCACGCCGGCCATGATGGCCCCGGCCCGCCAGTCGCGCCGGGCGAGCCACCACCAGGCCACGACGAAGAGGGCGAACACCCCGGCCCACCAGAACGAGATGGTCCCGATCGTGTGCACCGCCTGGGAGCACTGGTCGACGGTGCAGCCCTGCTGACCCTTGGTCGGCCCCTCGTAGTAGAAGGACGTCGGCCGCGCCTGGACCATCCAGCCCCACGGGTTGGACTGGTAGCTGTGCGGGGTCGTCAGGGTGGTGTTGAACGCCCACATGTCCTGGTGGTACTTCACGAACGACCGTGCCCACTCGGGCAGCCAGTGCACGCCCTGACCGGGATGGTCGCGCGCCCAGTTCCTCAGGTAGCCGTGCTCGGACCGGAACCAGCCGAGCCAGGTGAGGGGGTAGACGGCCGCGGTGACGAGCACGAGCTGCACCACGGCATACGGACCGTCGATGAGCACCGCGGCCCGGCCCCAGCCGCGCACCCCCGCGGCTCGGCGCGCCCCCAGGTCCCACCACACCGTCATCAGCCCGAAGGCGGCGACGAAGAGCAGGCCCGACCACTTCGTGGAGGTGGCGAAGGCGAGCATGAGCCCGGCCAGCCAACGCCACGGTCGCCAGCCCAGCCACGGACCCCACTGGGGCCAAGTGCCGTGGGGGAGGGCGCCGACGCGGCGGGCGAGGATCTCCCGGGAGCGGTCGCGGTCGACGAGGAGCGCGCCGAAGCCGGCGAGGGCGAAGAACATGACGACCATGTCGAGCAGGGCGGTGCGCGACATCGTGAAGTGCAGGCCCTCGAAGGCGAGGAGCAGGGAGGCGATCGCCGCCAACGGCACCGACCCGAACAGGCGCAGCGCGATCCGCCCGATCAGGACGATCGAGACCGTGCCGAGGACGGCGACCGAGAAGCGCCACCCGAAGGGGTTGTCCGCACCGAAGGCCCACTCGCCCAGCCCGATGACCCACTTGCCGATCGGCGGGTGGACGACGATGTTGCCGAGCTGCGGGTTGTGGATGTCGGTGGTCCCGGCGTTCCAGAGCTCGTCCGGCTTGGCGATGCCCGCCTTGACCTGCATCTCGGTGCCGAAGCGGATGAGGGACCAGCCCTCCTTGACGTAGTACGTCTCGTCGAAGGCGAGCTTGGGGGGCCGGTCCAGGTGCCAGAAGCGGAGGAGGCCCCCAAGTGCCGCGATGAGGAGCGGCCCCAGCCACCCCCAGCGGACCCCGGCCGGGGTGAGGACGGGCCGGTCGCCGAGCAGGCGGCGGCGCAGCTGTTCCTCCCTGGCGGTCACGTGCGCCATCGTAGGTCGGGCACCTGACGTGCCTGTCGTATGCCGTGAGCTCGCCTCCCTGCCCGCCGTGCGTGGCCCGGGTGCGAGGATGCCGGGCATGAGCGGCGTTCTCGTCCTGGCAGCCACCCCCATCGGCGACCCGCGCGATGCCGCGCCCCGGCTCGGGGCCGAGCTCGCCTCCGCGGACGTCGTCGCCGCCGAGGACACCCGCCGGCTGCGGCGCCTCTGCGCCGACCTGGGCGTGGAGGTCTCGGGCGCGGTCGTCAGCTTCCACGAGCACAACGAGTCCGCGCGCTCGTCCGAGCTCGTCGCCCGGCTCGTCGGTGGCGAGCGGGTCGTCGTCGTCACCGATGCCGGTATGCCGTCCGTCTCCGATCCGGGGTACCGCCTCGTCACCGCGGCGGTCGCTGCCGGGGTGCGCGTCACCTGCCTGCCCGGCCCCTCGGCCGTCCTCATGGCGCTCGCGGTCTCCGGGCTGCCGGTCGACCGCTTCTGCTTCGAGGGCTTCCTGCCGCGCAAGCCGGGGGAGCGGGCCCGGGTGCTCGCCGACCTGGCGGGCGAGCGGCGGACCCTGGTCTTCTTCGAGGCCCCGCACCGGCTCGAGGCGACCCTCGTCGCCATGGCGGAGGCCTTCGGGCGCGATCGTCGAGCCGCCGTGTGCCGTGAGCTCACCAAGACCTATGAGGAGGTCAAGCGTGGGGTCCTCGCGGACCTCGCGGCGTGGGCCGCCGATGGCGTGCGCGGCGAGATCACGCTCGTCGTGGCCGGCGCCCCACCCGTGGTGACCGACCTCGCGAGCCAGCTGGACGGCATACGGGACCGGGTCGCCGCGGGGGAGCGGCTCAAGGACGTCTGCGCGGACGTCGCCGCGGCGACCGGTCTGTCGAAGAAGGCGCTCTATGACGCTGCCCTGGCGGCCCGTTGAACGAGCAGTCAATTATCTGATATGATAAGATTTACGCCATGACCCACTCAGATCGGCTGGCGCAGGTGCTCCGGTCCGCGGCGCGCCTGCAGGAGGTGGTGCCCGAGGCGGTGCTGGTCGGGGGGACCGCCGCGGCCCTCCACGCCGGTCACCGGCTGTCGATGGATCACGACCATGTCCTTGACGACCTGGTGGAGCGATATGCCGAGATCGTGGAAGCGGTGGAGGCCAGTGAAGGATGGGTCACCTCGATCCGGGCCAGCAGTCCGCCCCTGACCCTCCTCGGGAGTCTGGACGGCATTGAAGCCGGGCTTCGCCAGCTCCGCCGGACTCGACCCTTGGAAGTCGAGGAGGTCGATCTCGGTGGTGGTGACGTCGTGCGCGTGCCGACGCTTCCCGAGATGCTTCGTGTGAAGGCGTACCTGATCGTCCAGCGCAATGCGACCCGTGATTACCTCGACACCGCCGCGCTCATCGACCGACTCGGTGAGGAGGCGGCAGCCGAGGTCCTCGCGTCGATCGATGACTATTACGCCGACCGTTCGGGCGAAGGAGACTCGGTGCTGACGGCCCTCACCCTTCGCCTGGCTGCGCCCGCGCCGAGGGACCCACGTGTGACACGCCAGCTCTCGGCCTACAGGGAGCTGGACGCGCGATGGCATGACTGGACGGCCGTCACGTCGGTGTGTGCCGAGGTCGCCGACCGGATGCTGGAACTTCTCGAGCGGAGTCAGTGATGACTGGGCAGGCAGTGCGGCGAGTGCGCCACGTCGACGTCGACGCATCGCTGCAGGTGGACCTCTGGCCGTATGAAGCCGTGATCGCGGTGCTCGAGCGCGGGTCCATCCGCGACTGGGCAGTCCTGACAGCAGCGATCGCTGCTGACCCTTGGGGCCCGGTGGCTCGCCAGGTGGAGGAGCATCTCGAGGTTGCGAGCGAGCCAGCCCTGGTCGCACTGCTGAGCCGGGCCATCGCGCGGTCGCGTCATCGCGCGGAGCAGGCCGAGCGTGACGCCGTCGCGGCGCGGGTGAACGACCTGGTCAACCGATCGGGATTCACGGCGGGCGACTTTGCCGAGCGGGTGGGCACCTCCGCCAGCCGACTCTCGACCTACCGTCACGGGCGGGTCACCCCGTCGGCCGCTCTCATGCATCGGATCGAGCGGGTCGCCGCTGACGGTGCGCGAAGGGCAAAGGCGTCAAAGGCACCGTGACGCGCGACGCCCGCGATGGCGCGCGGACGGCATACCGGCGGGTAACGTGCCAAGGTCACACGAAGTTAGGTTCACCTTCGCGTGCCTTGCTGCACGACGGACGGTAGTTTTCCCTTGTGGCCACATCGACGATCTCTGCTGCCCCCTTGGCGCGCAGGACGACGATCGCCCTCAAGCTGCTCATGGCGGCGACCGGGCTCTTCTTCGTCCTCTACGTGCTCCTCCACATGTACGGCAACCTCAAGGTGCTCGCCGGACCGGAGGCCTTCGACACCTACGCGCACCACCTGCGCACCTTCGGTGAGCCGATGCTTCCGTACGGCGGGTTGTTGTGGATCTTCCGGATCCTGCTCATCGGCTCCCTCATCGGGCACGCGTATGCCGCGTTCACCCTGTGGAGCCGGGCGGGCAGCGCGCGCCGCACGAAGTACGCGGCGCTCAAGACCGCGGCGTCGGCCACGTGGATGCGTTGGGGCGGCGTGGCCCTGCTCATCTTCGTGACCTGGCACCTGATCCACTTCACGATCCTCAAGCCGGTCGTCAACACCGCCGGCCCCGACGCCGCCGCCATCAAGGCCTCGCCCTACGCGATGGTCGTCGCCTCGTTCCAGCTGTGGTGGATGGTGCTCATCTACCTCCTGGCACTCGCCGCGCTCGGCCTGCACCTGGCGCACGGCGTCTTCTCGGCGCAGCAGACGCTCGGCTACACCCAGACCCCCAAGGCGCGGGCCCGGGCCAAGGGCATCGGCCACGTGGTGGCCGCGCTCGTGGTCGTCGGCTTCGCGATCCCGCCGCTGGCCATCCTCTTCGGCCTGGTGAAGTGAGGAACTGCAATGACTGACCTGATCCACGGCGTCTACACCGAGGGCGAGAAGATCGCCGACACCAAGGCCCCCAAGGTCCCCGTCGCCCAGATGTGGGAGAAGCGGAAGATGGACGCGGCCCTGGTCAACCCGGCCAACCGCCGCAAGCTCTCCGTCATCATCGTCGGCACCGGCCTGGCCGGCGGCGCTGCGGCGGCCACGCTCGGTGAGGCCGGCTACCACGTGAAGTCCTTCTGCTACCAGGACTCCCCGCGTCGGGCCCACTCGATCGCCGCCCAGGGTGGCATCAACGCCGCCAAGAACTACAAGGGCGACGGCGACTCGATCTACCGCCTCTTCTACGACACCGTCAAGGGCGGGGACTACCGCTCGCGCGAGTCGAATGTCTACCGCCTGGCCGAGGTCAGCGCCGACATCATCGACCAGTGCGTGGCCCAGGGCGTGCCCTTCGCCCGCGAGTACGGCGGCCTGCTCGACAACCGCTCCTTCGGTGGCGTGCAGGTGTCGCGCACGTTCTACGCGCGTGGCCAGACCGGTCAGCAGCTCCTCATCGGCGCCTACCAGGCGCTCGAGCGGCAGGTCGCGGCCGGCACGGTGGAGATGTTCACCCGCCACGAGATGCTCGAGCTGATCGTGGAAGGTGGGCAGGCCCGGGGCATCATCGCCCGCGACCTGGTCACCGGCGAGATCGAGACCCACCTCGCCGACGCGGTCGTCCTGGCCTCCGGTGGCTACGGCAACGTCTTCTTCCTCTCGACCAACGCCATGGGCTCCAACGTCACGGCGAACTGGCGGGCCCACAAGAAGGGCGCCTACTTCGGCAACCCCTGCTACACGCAGATCCACCCGACGTGCATCCCGGTCTCCGGCGACCACCAGTCCAAGCTGACGCTGATGTCGGAGTCCCTCCGCAACGACGGCCGGATCTGGGTCCCGAAGAAGCGCGAGGACTGCGAGAAGGACCCACGGACCATCCCCGAGGAGGACCGCGACTACTACCTCGAGCGGATCTACCCCGCCTTCGGCAACCTCGTGCCCCGCGACATCGCCTCGCGCCAGGCCAAGAACATGTGTGACGAGGGGCGCGGTGTCGGCCCGATGGTCGGCGACTTCCGCCGCGGCGTCTACCTCGACTTCGCGGACGCCATCAAGCGCCTGGGCCAGAAGGCCATCGAGGAGAAGTACGGCAACCTCTTCGACATGTACGCCAGGATCACGGGTGAGAACCCGTACGAGACGCCGATGCGGATCTACCCGGCCGTGCACTACACGATGGGTGGGCTCTGGGTCGACTACGACCTGCAGTCCTCGATCCCGGGCCTGTTCGTCACCGGTGAGGCCAACTTCTCCGACCACGGTGCCAACCGCCTGGGGGCGAGCGCCCTCATGCAGGGCCTGGCCGATGGCTACTTCGTCCTCCCGAACACCATCCGCGACTACCTCGCCAAGGGCCCCTTCCCGAAGGTGTCCGAGGATGCGCCGTCGGTGGTGCAGGCTCGCGCCGCCGTCGAGGAGCGCACCCAGCGCCTCCTCGCCGTCAAGGGCGAGCGCTCGGTCGACTCCTTCCACAAGGAGCTCGGCCACATCATGTGGGAGTACTGCGGCATGGAGCGCACCGAGACCGGTCTGCTCAAGGCCATCGACCTGATCCGTTCGCTGCGTGCCGAGTTCTGGCGCAACGTCAAGGTCCTCGGGTCGGCCGACACGCTCAACCAGAGCCTGGAGAAGGCCGGCCGTGTGGCCGACTTCCTCGAGCTCGGCGAGCTCATGTGCATCGACGCCCTCCACCGGGCCGAGTCCTGTGGTGGGCACTTCCGGGCCGAGTCTCAGACCGAGGACGGCGAGGCGCTGCGTCACGACGACGAGTTCCTCTACGTCGCGGCGTGGGAGTTCGCTCCCGGCGACGCCGACCCCAACCAGCCGGATGTCGCCATGGGCGCGCCGATCCTCCACAAGGAGGACCTGGTCTACGAAGCCATCGAACTCAAGCAGCGGAGCTACAAGTGAAATCCCCAGGAAGTTCTTCGTTCCTTCGTCACTTCGATACTTCCCGGGGGCCCCGATGAGCGGCGGAATGAACCTGACCCTGCGGATCTGGCGCCAGGACGGCCCCTCCGACCGCGGCCACCTGGTGACCTACGAGGTCTCCGACATCAGCCCGGACATGAGCTTCCTGGAGATGCTCGACGTCCTCAACGAGCAGCTCAACGCCAAGGGCGAGGAGCCGATCGCCTTCGACAGCGACTGCCGCGAGGGCATCTGCGGCATGTGCGGCCTGATGATCTCCGGTGAGGCCCACGGTCCGGAGAAGACGACGACCTGCCAGCTGCACATGCGCAGCTTCAAGGACGGCGAGATGATCACCATCGAGCCGTGGCGGGCCGACGCCTTCCCGATCATCAAGGACCTCGTCGTCGATCGCGGCGCCTTCGACCGGATCATCCAGGCCGGCGGCTTCATCTCGGTCAACACCGGCTCGGCCCCCGAGGCCAACGCCGCCCCGGTCCCCAAGCCCAAGGCCGACCGTGCCTTCCAGGCCGCCGAGTGCATCGGCTGTGGCGCCTGCGTCGCGGCCTGCCCGAACGCCTCCGGCATGCTCTTCATGGGCGCCAAGGTCACCCACCTCTCCGAGCTGCCCCAGGGCCAGCCCGAGCGGTGGCGCCGGGTCGTCGACATGGTGGCGCAGCACGACGCCGAGGGCTTCGGCGGCTGCACCAACACCGGCGCCTGCTCGGTGGCCTGCCCCAAGGGCATCCCGCAGGACGTCATCTCCACCCTCAACCGGGACCTGCGCACCTCGATGATGCAGGGCGGCTGAGCGGCGGATTCCGCGAGAGGCGAGCGGGCGGCATACCGGATGGTCGGTATGCCGCCCGCTCACCTTCCCGCTGCGTGCCAAGGGTGCCGGATGCCGCACGTCTGGCACGCACCCTCTCCGAGTGAGCTGCGGGTGAGTGTCGAGGGTGCTGGATGCCGCACCTCGGGCACTCAACCTGCCTCGCCCAAAGGGTCTACGGTGAGGCCATGGCGCACATCGAGGTCACCCGCAACGGACCGTATGCCGTGCACGGGCTCCCGCTCATCCGGCTGCGGCTGCAGTCCGACGACGAGAGCGGCAGCCAGGACTGGGTGGAGCGCGCCCCGATCCACACCAGCGGCGAGGCGGACGCGGGTGGCACCTATTGGCTCTGCCGGTGCGGCCAGTCGCAGAACAAGCCCTTCTGCGACGGCAGCCACCGCACAGCCGGCTTCGACGGCACGGAGACGGCGACGCGCGGCACGCATCGCGCGCGCGCCAAGGTCATGGAGGGGGAGTCCGCCGAAGGCGTGGGTGTCGTCGTGCGCGACGTGCGGCCGCTGTGTGCCCACGCCGGCTTCTGCGTCGCCGACGGCTCGGACGTCTGGCACATGGTGCGCGGCGACGACTCCGAGGTGCACGCCGCGATGCGGGACATGGTCGACCACTGCCCCAGTGGTGCCCTGACGAGAGCGGGTCGGCCGGATGCGGCGCACGACGACGAGCCGCGGCTGCCGTTGCGGGTCGCCGTGTGCGACAACGCCCAGTACCTCGTCACGGGAGGTGCGTCGGTCGCCTCCGATGACGGCACGGCATACGAGACCCGCAACCGGGTGAGCCTGTGCCGCTGCGGGGCCTCGAAGAACAAGCCGTTCTGTGATGGCTCGCACGCCGATCCCGACGTGGCCTTCACCGACTCCTAGGCCGTCAGTCGGCTTGGGTGTCGCGGGTGTGGGGTCCTGACCCCACCTCCGCCACACCCAAGTCCCTGAGCCGGGGCGTCACAGCCAGGTGAGGTGGTCCTTGAGCAGGGCATAGCCGACGAAGGCGACGAC
Source organism: Actinomycetota bacterium (assembly GCA_020161815.1). Classification (GTDB taxonomy): domain Bacteria; phylum Actinomycetota; class Actinomycetes; order Actinomycetales; family Dermatophilaceae; genus Phycicoccus_A. The sequence goes on from JAIUOP010000001.1 coordinate 238,024, forward strand.
GTCGAGCAGCGTGTGCGCCACCACGAGCGGCATGACCCGCTTGGTCCGCGTGTAGATCCACCCGAACACCACGCCCATGATCGCGTTCCCGATGAAGCCGCCGAAGCCCTGGTAGAGGTGGTAGCTCCCGCGGATCAGCGCGCTCACCACGATGATCGTCCACTGGTTCCATCCGGCCTGCGCCCACCGGCGGAAGAGGTAGGCCACCATCACGACCTCCTCGAGGATCGCGTTCTGCGCGGCGGCGAGGACGAGCACGGGGATGGTCCACCAGGCACCGGCGAGGTTGGCCGCCGCGACGGTGGTGTTGATCCCGATGGCCTTCGCCGCGGCATACAGGGCAAGGCCGGGCAGCCCGATCGCGGCAGCCAGCGCGGTGCCACGGACGGTGTCCTGCAACGGCTTTCGCAGGTCGAAGCCTGCCAGCCGGTATGCCGGGTGCTCACCGTGCGCTGTCGCTGCCACTCCCGGGCCGGGCCGGGACGTGAGCAGGTGCAGGGCGAGGAAGGCCGGGACGACGCCCAGTCCGATGCCGACGATCTGGTAGGCGAGGTCGAGCAAGGGCCGGTCGGGGGTGACCGAGGAGTTCATCGCGCTCGTCTGCTGGCTGAGGGCGACCTCGCGGGTGAGGCGCTCGATGATCCGCAGGACCGACCAGATCGCCGAGGCGCCGAGCGAGACGCCGAGGACGAGCCAGGTCTCGGTCAGCAGCGAGCGGCGGGAGGTCACCCCCGCAGAGTAGGGCGAAGCGCTGGGAGGGGGATCAGTGGGAGAAGGCGTGGCCCTTGAGGTACCACGCGCCGATCGACTCGTGCCGGGCGAGGCGGCGCGGGCGCTGCGTGCGGACGACATCGACGGCGAGGACGGCGAAGCCGCCCGCGATGACGACGGCCGCGACGGCGAGGGTGAGCTGCAGGACGGTGACGATCGTGGCCAGGCCGGTCATGGGGCCCATGGTGACTCCTTGTGGGTGGGAACTTCTTCTACATCTGTAGTGTCTACAGATGTAGAAGTCTCGTCAAGTCCGGCCCGTGGGCGCCATGCAGCGGCACAATGGCGCCGATGACACCGACTGACGCCCCGTATGCCGGCCGCCGCCTCGAGCTCGTGCGCGCCGCCGAGACGGTGGTGGCGCGCGGGGGGTTGCGCGCCCTCACGCACCGGGCCGTCGACAGCGCGGCGGGCCTGCCCCTGGGGTCGTGCTCGAGCTACTTCCGGACGCGACTGGCGCTGCTCACAGCCCTGGCCGAGCACGTCGGGCATGCCCTCACGGTCGAGGTCCACGACCTGGGTGAACACCTGCGCGGCCTCGACGGAGCCGACCCGGAGGCGCACCTCGATGCCTCGGTCGCCGAGGTGGTCGCCCTCTTCCGGCGGCGGATCGACAACCCGGACCTGGTCCTCAGCCAAGCCGAGCTGACCCTGGAGTCCCTGCGCCAGCCCGACCTGAAGAAGTCCCTCGACCACTGGCGCACGGGCCTGGTCGCGATGGTCGAGACGATGGTGGCCCACGCCGGTCGGCCCGACCCACGCCAACGGGCGGAGACCCTCGTCGCGGCGATGCAGGGCGTGCTCCTCAACGGCCTGCAACAGCCCGAAGGCGAGCGGACGGGCTACCTGGAACGGTCGATCCGGATGCTCCTGGCCGGCTCCGACTGACCGGCGGCGGGACGGCATACCTGCCTGTCCCGATCCCGACGCCGTCCCGCGCCACGGACCCGAACGCACTGACGGCCGCCCTGGCAAGGGCGGCCGTCGGCGCGTGGTCTGCTCAGGCGAAGTCGGGGTGCAGTCCCGCGTCGCGGTTCCGGCGCCATCGACGCCAGCGCACGAGCACCCACGCGAAGAGCGCCACCATGAGGACGAGGGCGAGGACGACGAGGATCGGCAGGAAGATCGCCAGCAGCGACAGGCCGATCGAGGCGCCGTCCTCGACGGTGGAGACCACGGGCGCAGCAGCGCCGACGGTGCCGGTGTTGAGCACGGGGCGGGCGGCCATCTTGCCGGTGTGGACCAGGCCCGAGACCAGGATGCCCAGGACGATCCCCACCCAGGGGTTGTCCTTCATCCACGTCGACTGGTCGAGGCTCTCGGCAGCCGAGGTCGCCGCGAAGATGAGGCCACCCATGCTCGGGCGGATGAAGGTCTGGATCGTGTCGTTGACGGTGTCGACCGCGGGGATCTTGTCGAGGACGACCTCGGCGAGCAGGAGCACCGCCCCGATGCCGATCGCCCACCACGACTCGATCCAGGCATAGCTCTGGGGGAGGGTGATGATGTCGGTGAAGCGGGCGATGAGCGCCACGACGAGGAAGGGAATGTAGGCATTGAGGCCCGCCGCGGCGGACAGCCCCATCCCGGTCAGGGCAGCGATCACGAGGGATCCCTTCGGTGCAGGTGGCCGCAGAGGTGGCGCGGCCGGGCATCGATGAAACGGCGCCTGCCGCGAGCGTAGTCCCGCGCGTGCCCTGCGTGCCGAGCACGCGCCCACAGCCCGCCCTCAGACAGTCGAGAGTAGGCGAGGAGTCGGGTCGGGCACCCGGAGGCGGCCCCTCGTCTACTTTCGACTGTCTCAGCCGTATGCCGTGGCGCACCTAGGATGGCGAGCCATGAGCAAGGTCCTCACCTCCGTCGCCTGGCCCTACGCCAACGGCCCGCGCCACCTCGGCCACGTCGCCGGGTTCGCGGTCCCCTCGGACGTCTTCAGCCGGTACATGCGGATGGCCGGTCACGACGTGCTCATGGTGAGCGGCTCCGACGAGCACGGCACCCCGATCCTCGTCCTCGCCGACGCCAAGGGCGTGACCCCGCAGGAGTTCGTCGACACCAACCACGCGCTCATCGCGCACGAGCTCGCCGACCTCGGCTGCTCCTACGACCTCTACACGCGCACGACGACGGCCAACCACTACGCCGTCGCCCAGGAGCTCTTCGAGCGGTGCTGGGCCAATGGCTACATGGTCGAGCGCACCCAGAAGGGCGCCATCTCCCCGACGACGGGACGTACCCTGCCGGACCGCTACATTGAGGGCGAGTGCCCGATCTGCCACTACGGCGAGGCCCGCGGCGACCAGTGCGACAACTGCGGCAACCAGCTCGAGCCCGAGGAGCTGATCAACCCGCGATCCAAGGTCAACGGGGAGACGCCCGAGTTCGTCGAGACCCAGCACTTCTTCCTCGACCTGCCCGCGCTCGCCGACGCCCTGCGCACCTACCTCGAGGGCCGCGAGGCGACCGGCACCTGGCGCCCCAATGTCATCAAGTTCTCCCTCAACATCCTCGACGACATCAAGCCGCGCGCCATGACGCGTGACATCGACTGGGGCATCCCGGTGCCGCTCGACGGCTGGCGCGACAACCCCACCAAGCGGCTCTACGTCTGGTTCGACGCCGTCATCGGCTACCTCTCGGCGAGCATCGAGTGGGCCCGACGCCAGGGTGATCCCGACCTGTGGCGGCAGTGGTGGAACGCCGACGCGGCCCAGAGCGCCGACGCCGACGCCACCGGCGAGGAGCAGCTGTCCTACTACTTCATGGGCAAGGACAACATCACCTTCCACTCCCAGATCTGGCCGGCCGAGCTGTTGGCGTATGCCGGTCGCGGCGACCGCGGGGGCGAGCCGGGCACCTTCGGGGTGCTCAACCTCCCGACCGAGGTCGTCTCGAGCGAGTACCTCACGTTCGGCGACAAGCAGTTCTCCACCTCGCGCGGTGACGTCATCTACGTCCGCCACGTCCTCGACACCTATGGCCCGGACGGCATCCGCTACTTCATCTGCGCGGCCGGCCCGGAGAGCCAGGACTCGGCCTTCACCTGGGCCGACTTCGTCCAGCGCAACAACTCCGAGCTCGTCGCCGGCTGGGGCAACCTCGTCTCCCGCGCCGCGGCCATGGTCGCCAAGAGCTTCGGGGAGGTCCCGCAGCCCGGCGCGCTGGAGCCGGTCGACGAGCAGGTGCGCGCCACCACGCTCGCCGCCTTCGACACCGTCGGGGCCCTGCTCCGCCGCAATCGCGTCAAGGCCGCCCTCGCCGAGGCCATGCGAGCCGTCGGCGAGGTCAACGCCTATGTCTCGGCGACCGAGCCCTTCAAGCTCAAGGGCGAGGACCAGCGGGAGCGCCTCGCCACGGTCCTGCACACCCTGCTGCAGTGCGTGAGTGACCTCAACACCATCCTCGCCCCCTTCCTCCCGCACGCGGCGAACCGCGTCGACCTCGTCCTCGGCGGCGGCGGCACCCTCATGCCGATGCCCCGGGTCGACACCGTGCAGGGGCTCGACGCCGGCGACGCCGACCGGAGCTACCCGATCGTCACCGGCGACTACTCCACCACCGGCCGTTGGGAGTCGACCCCGATCGTCGTCGGCACCCCGATCGCCAAGCCGGCACCGGTCTTCACCAAGCTCGACGAGTCGGTCATCGCCACCGAGCTCGGCGGCCCCGGAGCCTGAGCCCACGCCGTGCCGCGCGTCACCGAGCCGCCGGAGCCGCTCCCCATTCCGGTCTTCGACAACCACACCCACCTCGACATCAGCCGGGACGGGGAGCCCCTCGACGTGCCCGCCGCCCTCGCGGCAGCGGCCGCGGTCGGTGTGACACGCGTCATGCAGATCGGGTGCGACCTCGAGGCCGCCGCCCTCACCGTCGACCTCGTCGATCGGCACCCGGAGGTCCTCGGCGGCGTGGCCCTCCACCCCAACGAGGCACCTCGGCTGGCCGACAGCGGTCGCCTGCCCACGGCATACGAGACCATCGAGGCGTATGCCGTGCACCCGCGCGTCCGCGTGGTGGGGGAGACCGGCCTGGACTTCTTCCGGACCGGGCCCGAGGGCAGGGGTGCCCAGGAGGAGTCCTTCCGCTGGCACATCGACCTGGCCAAGCGGCTGGGCAAGGTCCTCCAGGTGCACGACCGCGACGCGCACGACGACGTGCTCCGCGTCCTCGAGGACGAAGGCGCTCCCGATCACGTTGTGCTGCACTGCTTTTCGGGGGATGCTGCCATGGCACGCGAGTGCGTGGACCGCGGCTACCACCTCTCCTTCGCCGGGCCGATCACCTTCAAGAACAACCGCGACCTGCGCGATGCGCTCGCCGTGACGCCGCTCGACCGAGTGCTCGTCGAGACCGACGCGCCCTACCTGACTCCGCACCCGTTCCGAGGGGCGAGCAATGCGCCCGCGATGCTCCCGTACACCGTGCGGGCGGCCGCTGCGGTGCTCGGTGTCTCGGTCCCCGAGCTGTGCCAGCAGGTCAATGGGACGGGGGAGCGGCTCTACGGAGCGTGGTGACCCGACGGGGCACCGGGGCGGCGTGAGCCGACGCCGGCGGAGGCAGCGCGCGGGCCACCTCCGAGCGGTGCGGCCGTTACCAAAACTTGACCTTCGGCGGGTCGGGCCGTCACGCTGGATGGGTTGGCCGGGTCCGAGCACCCGGACGACCGACCCCTGCCGGACATCGCGCTGGGTCGGTGGGGCCCTCCCTGGGGCTCCTCGCCGGGCACTCCCCGGTGGCCGTCCGCCTCGGTGCCCGGGAAGCCGAAACATCGGAGCACTGTGAAATTTCGCCCCCTGCCCCTGCTCGCGCAGGCCGCTGCCGTCCTGACCGTCGCCGCCGGCGCTCTCGGAGTGACCGCCCTCGGGAAGTCCGTGAACCTCTCCGTCGACGGCAAGGCCACCGAGGTCCACGCCTTCGGGTCGACCGTGGCCGACATCCTCGACAGCGAGGACATCTCGGTCGGCAGCCGTGACAGCGTCGTGCCCTCCCTCGGGTCGCAGGTCCGCGACGGCGACACCATCACGGTGCGCTACGCCCGCAAGCTCGTGGCGACGATCGACGGGGTCACGCAGGAGTACTGGACGACTGCGACCACGCTCGACGCCGCACTCAACGACCTCGGCCTGCGCGCGGAGGGCGCCGTCCTCTCCGCGTCCCGGAGCCAGGCGCTCGGACGGCAGGGCCTGACCTTCAGCATGACCACCCCGAAGGCGGTCAACCTCGTCGTCGGTGGGCAGGGCATCACCCTGACCTCGACGGCCGCCAAGGTCTCCGACCTCCTCGCCGACCAGCAGGTCACCCTCGGCGAGAAGGACCGTGTGAACCCGAGCCTGGAGACCCCGCTCGCCGCCGGCCTGACGGTCGTCGTCAACCGGGTCGAGGTCAAGGACACCACCCGCACCGAGGCGATCGCCTTCTCCACCACCGAGACGACGGACGACAGCCTCTACACCGACCAGAAGAAGGTCACGACCAAGGGCGTCGCCGGCGAGAAGACCATCTCCCTGCAGCAGACGATCGTCGACGGCGCCGTCGAGAGCGAGACCGTCACCGGTGAGACGGTCACCAAGCAGCCGGTCACCCAGGTCGTCGCCAAGGGCACGATGGCGCGTCCGGCACCAGCTCCGGCGGCTGCGGTGACCCGCGATGCCGGCAACACCTCGGGCGCGGGCATCAACCTCGCCAACGAGGCGATGTGGGACCGCATCGCCCAGTGCGAGTCCGGTGGCAACTGGGCGATCAACACCGGCAACGGCTACTACGGCGGGCTCCAGTTCGCCTACAGCTCGTGGCTCGCCTGGGGCGGAGCGGACTTCGCGCCGCGCGCCGACCTGGCCAGCCGCGCCGAGCAGATCACCGTCGCCAACCGCTACTACGCCGTGGCCGGCCTGGCCCCCTGGGGCTGCAAGGGCTGACCCGCCGAGCACACGCAGCGAGGTGCCCCGACACGAGTTCGTGTCGGGGCACCTCGCTCGTTCTCCCCGGCCTCGCGGGGGCCCAGGGCCCGCGACGCCGGCCGCGCCCGGCGGTCTAGAGTGACCGCCATGCCCGCCCCCGAGGTCCGCCTGCTCGGCGGTGTCCAGGTCCGGGCGCTCGCCGACCGCCTCGGCCTGCGGCCGACGAAGCAGTGGGGCCAGAACTTCGTCGTCGACGGCAACACCGTCGAGCGGATCGTGCGGGTCGCCGGTGTCGGACCCGAGGACGTCGTCGTCGAGGTCGGCCCCGGCCTGGGCTCGCTCACGCTGGCCCTGCTGCCGGCCGTCTCCCGGGTCATCGCGGTCGAGGTCGACCCCGTGCTCGCCGGCGCCCTCCCCGGCACGGTGGCCGCCAACGCTCCCGCCCTGACCGACCGTCTCCAGGTCCTCCACGCTGATGCCCTCCAGGTCACCGACCTGCCTGCCCCGCCGACGGCGCTCGTCGCGAACCTGCCCTACAACGTCTCGGTCCCGGTCGTGCTGCGCTTCCTCGAGCTCTTCCCCACCCTCGAGCGCATCCTCGTCATGGTCCAGCTCGAGGTCGCCGAGCGGCTCGCTGCTCCCCCCGGCAGCAAGACCTACGGTGTCCCCAGCGTCAAGGCGGCCTGGTATGCCGACGTCCGCCTCGCCGGGCAGGTGCCTCGCTCGATCTTCTGGCCGGTGCCCAATGTCGACAGCGGCCTGGTCTCGCTCGTGCGCCGCCCGCAGCCGGCGACGGCGGCGTCGCGGGAGGAGGTCTTCGCCTGCATCGACGCCGCCTTCGCCCAGCGCCGCAAGACCCTGCGCGCCGCGCTCGCCGGGTGGGCGGGCTCGGCCGCGGCCGCCGGCGCGGCTCTGGAGGCCGCCGGTGTGGACCCCACGCTCCGGGGCGAGAGGCTGACGGTCGAGCAGTTCGCCGCGATCGCGGCCGCGCGCTCCGTGCGCTGACCGGGGTGGCGCAGGCACCCGACGTCATGACTAGGGTGGCGGCATGACCTCAGCCCACTCGGAGCGGCCCCCGGTGACGGTGCGGGTCCCGGCCAAGGTCAACCTCGAGCTCCTCGTCGGACCGCTGCGTCCCGACGGCTTCCACACCCTCTCCACGGTCTACCAGGCCGTCAGCCTCCACGACGACGTCACGGTCGTCGACGACGACGAGTGGGGCTGCACGGTGACCGGACCCCTGGCCGACGGGGTGCCCACCGACGGGGACAACCTGGCGGTGCGCGCCGCCCGGCTGCTCGAGGCGGCGACCGGCCTCGGCTCCCCGGTGCACATCACCATCCGCAAGGGCATCCCGGTCGCCGGCGGCATGGCCGGCGGCAGTGCCGACGCCGCCGCGACGCTCGTGGCGTGCGACCGGCTCTGGGGCCTGGGGTTGGGCAAGGAGGAGCTCGAGCGGTATGCCGCCCAGCTGGGCTCCGATGTCCCCTTCCTCATCGCCGGGGGGACCGCCGTCGGCAGCGGGCGAGGGGAGTCCCTGGCGCCGGCCCTGGCCCGGGGCACCTACCACTGGGTCTTCGCCCTCGCCGAGGGAGGCCTGTCCACGCCCACGGTCTATGCCGAGTGCGACCGGTTGCGTCGCAACCGGATCGTCCCCGAGCCGCGGCCGGGGATGGGCCTGATGGGCGCGCTGCGCACCGGTGACCCGTTCGAGCTGGCCGAGCACCTGCGCAACGACCTCCAGGAGGCCGCGCTCTCGTTGCGTCCGGCGCTGCGTGAGGTGCTCGACGAGGGCCTGGGCTTCGGCGCGCTCGCAGGCATCGTCTCGGGGTCCGGTCCGACGGTGGCCTTCCTCGTCGAGGACCTCGAGGCCGGCCTCGACCTGGCCGTCGCCCTCACCGCGAGCGGCACCGTGCGCGACGTCCGGCGCGCGCAGGGACCGGTGCACGGCGCCCACGTCATCCCGGCGCCGATCGACTGACCTCGATGGCCAATCTCGTCTCGGTCGAGCGGGCCTCACTGGCCCTCGGCACCGCCCAGGTCCTCGACGCCGTCTCGCTGGGCCTCGCCGGCGGCGACCGGATCGGCGTCGTCGGTCGCAACGGCGGGGGCAAGACCACGTTGCTGCGCGTGCTCGCCGGCGTCCGCGCGCCCGACTCGGGCCGGGTCGCCCGCGCCAGTGGCCTGACCACCGGGGTGCTCGCCCAGGACGACGCCCTCGACCCCGACGCCACGGTGCGCGAGGCGGTGCTCGGCGACCGGCCGGAGCACGTGTGGGCCTCCGACCCGCGGATCCGCGACGTCCTCGACGGCCTGCTCGGCGGCGTCGACGCCCGGGGGGTCGGCGGGCTGGACGCCCGCATCGGGCCGCTCTCCGGTGGCGAGCGGCGACGGGCCGCCCTCGCCGCGCTGCTCGTCGAGCGACCGGACGTGCTCCTCCTCGACGAGCCGACGAACCACCTCGACGTCGAGGGGGTCGCGTGGCTGGCCGAGCACCTCGTCACGCGCTACTCGTCCCCGAGCAATGCCGTCCTGGCGATCACCCACGACCGGTGGTTCCTCGACGCGATCGCGACGGCGACCTGGGAGGTCGAGTCCGGCGCGGTCAACGCCTTCGACGGCGGCTACGCGGCATACGTCCTCGCCAAGGCCGAGCGCACGCGGATGGCGGCGGTCACGGCGGAGCGGCGCGACAACCTGCTCCGCAAGGAGCTCGCCTGGCTGCGCCGTGGAGCCCCCGCCCGCACGAGCAAACCGAAGTTCCGGATCGACGCGGCCAATGCCCTCATCGCCGACGAGCCGCCACCGCGGGACGACGTCGAGCTCGTCGGCTTCGCGACGAGCCGGCTCGGCAAGGACGTCATCGACCTCCACGACGCCTCGATCGCCCTGGGCGACCGGGTCCTCCTCGACCGCGTCACCTGGCAGCTCGCGCCGGGGGAGCGGATCGGCATCGTCGGCGTCAACGGCGCCGGCAAGTCGACCCTCCTGCGCGCCCTGGCCGGTGAGGTGCCGCTCGCCGGTGGCAAGCGCAAGGTCGGCGTGACCGTCCGGATCGCCTTCCTCACCCAGGAGGTGCGCGAGCTCGACGCCTGGGCCGACCGGCGGGTCATCGAGGCGGTCGAGGCGGTGCGCTCGTCGATTCGGCTGGGGCGCAAGGAGATCAGCGCGTCACAGTTGGCGCAGCGGCTGGGGTTCACCGGTGCGCGTCAGCAGACGAGGGTCGGCGACCTCTCCGGTGGCGAACGTCGTCGGCTCCAGCTGACCCGGCTGCTCATGGACGAGCCGAACGTCCTGCTCCTCGACGAGCCGACCAATGACCTCGACATCGAGACCCTGACCTCGCTCGAGGATGTCCTCGACGGGTGGGCGGGCACCCTGCTCGTCGTCTCGCACGACCGCTACCTCCTCGAGCGGGTCTGTGACCGCCAGGTCGCGCTGCTCGGTGACGGCCGGATCCGGGACCTGCCCGGAGGTGTCGACCAGTACCTCCAGCTCCGCGCCGCCTCCCCGGCGCTCGGGCAGCGTCCGCCGGTCCCCGCGGCGGCGTCCGGTGCGACACTCGGCGCCGTGGCCGGGGGCTCGGCGTCGACCACCGCGACCGGGCCGGCCGCCTCCGCCGCCGACCAACGCGAGGCCCGCAAGGTGATGGCCCGGGTCGAGAAGCAGCTGAGTCGGCTCGCCGAGCGCGAGCAGCGCCTCCACGACGGCATGGCCGCCGCTGCCACGGACCACCAGCGGGTCCTGGAGCTCAATCGGGAGCTGCGTGAGGTCGTCGACGAGCGCGAGGCCCTCGAACTCGAGTGGCTGGAGGCGGCCGAGGTCGTCTCCTGAGCCCCGAGGTCGTCTCCGCAGCCCGGTGCCGGGTCAGCTCTCGAGCGGGCCGAGGACGCGCCGGAGCAGGTCGGCCAGCTGCTGGCGCTCGCCCACCGTGAGCGCCTCGAGGATCCCGTGCTCGTGGTCGAGCAGCTCGGCCATGGCGGCATCGACGGTCGTCAGCCCGAGGCTGGTGAGGCGGACGATGACGCCGCGCCGGTCGGTCGCGGAGGGGCGACGCTCGACGAAACCCCGGGCCGCGAGGCGGTCCACCCGGTTCGTCATGGTCCCGCTCGTCACGAGGGTCTCGGCGACCAGCTGCCCGGGTGAGAGCTCGTAGGGGTCACCGGCGCGCCGGAGCGCCGACAGCACGTCGAACTCCCAGCCGTCGAGGGCCTGCTCGGCGAAGGCCGCACCGCGGGCGAGGTCGAGGCGACGGGCCAGGCGCGAGACCCGCGAGAGCACGGCCAGGGGAGTGACGTCGAGGTCGGGGCGGGCTTGCTCCCACGCAGCGATGATGCCGTCGACGTCGTCGGGTGTCCTCGGGCGGGGCATGCGTCAAGAATACTCCTGTCAAGTATCTTGACATCAAGATAAATGGTCCTACCGTTGAGGTCATGTGCGCGTTGCAGCGGCCCCGGAGCGAGGAGCTCACGACCTACCTCGAGGCGCTCCTCGACCTCGGGCTGCGGGTCGACGCGTGGGAGAGCACCTACCTCCACCTCCTCGATCCCGGTGCGGACCGCGCCCATCCCGTCCTGGAGTGGGTGCGCGCCACCGGCCTGCGCCCGGCGCTGGCCGCCATCGACGACGACGGTGAGCGGACGGCATACGAAAGGGCGTATGCCGAGCGGCTGGCCGCGGCCTACCCGCGCGGTCCGCGGGGCGTGGTCCTTCCGTTCCGGCGGCTGTTCGCCGTGGGGCAACGCGCGCAGGCCTGATCGCCGGGGCCTCCAGGGCTCCCCGCCCCACGCTGGACGAGCGGCCGTGGCCAGGTGCGCTGGAGGGTGCAGATTCGGGGGGCCGCGGCAGCGCTGGGCCGATGATCCTGTGGGGAAGCGGTCCAACAGCCCGCAATCCAACAGATTCGGACCGAAAGTGCGGGGATCGAACGGGCCGTTTCGGGCAAATCGTGCGGTCCGAAGTGTGAAACAAACCAATCCAAATGCCCGAAACGCTTTCCGTGGGGTCTGCCGACATGCTTTGATGACGATCGTGGGTCGCGACGGCGCGACCAGGTGCTGTCCTCGTCGTCGTGGCTCGTTGAGGTGGGTGTGAGCCCGCCGCATGCTCGTGGTTCTCCCAGGCTTGCCCGAGGCCCTGCCTCTGACGGAAAGGATCTCCCACCCATGGCGCTCATCACCGAAGGCCAGGTCGCCCTCGACCTCGCCGCGCCCGATCGACACGATGCCACCCGACAACTCGCCGAGCGCCTCGTCGCCTCGGGCCGCTGCACGGACATCGAGACCTTCCTCGCCGACGTGCGAGCGCGTGAGGAGAAGATGGCCACCGGCCTCCCCGGCGGGATCGGCATCCCCCACGCCCGCAGTGCCGCGATCACCGAGCCCTCGCTCGTCTTCGGTCGTGCCGCCGACGGCATCGACTGGGGCGCCAAGGACGGCCCGGCCAACCTCGTCTTCCTCATCGCCGCCCCCGAGGGTGGTGGCGAGGCCCACATGCAGATGCTGCCCAAGCTGGCCCGGGCCCTGATGAAGAAGGACTTCAAGGCTGCCCTCCTCGCAGCCCAGACCCCGGGTGAGGTCGTCGACATCGTCAACGCCGAGGTCGCCCTCGACGGCGACGCGGGCGCTGCTCCCGCCGCCGCTGCTGCTCCGGCTGCCGCTGCGGCCGCTCCGGCCGCTGCCGCCGCTGCCGCCGCCCCCGCGGCGGCCGCCGGCCTCAACCTCGTCGGCGTCACCTCCTGCCCGACCGGCATCGCGCACACCTACATGGCCGCCGAGGCCCTCGAGAACGCCGCCAAGGCCGCCGGCCACACGATGAAGGTCGAGACCCAGGGCTCCGCCGGCTCCACGCCCCTCTCGCGCGCCGAGATCGAGGCCGCCGACGCCGTCGTCTTCGCCCACGACCTCCCGGTCAAGGACATCGGCCGGTTCGCCGGCAAGCCGGTCGTCGACGTGGGCGTGAAGAAGGCCATCAGTGACGGCCCCCAGCTCATCGCGCAGGCCGCCGACGCTGCCGCTGCCCACCGCGCCAACCCGGGCTCGGTCGCCACGGTCGGTGCCGGCGGCGCTGCCGCAGCCGGTGGCCTGGCCAGCAAGGTCGACGCCGATGCCCCGCTGGGCACCCGCATCCGCCAGTGGCTGATGACCGGTGTGTCCTACATGATCCCGTTCGTCGCCGCGGGCGGCATCCTCATCGCGCTCGGCTTCATGCTGTCCAACGCAGCGTTCGGCCAGGACGGCCCGGTCGAGATCGTCAAGTACGGCCTGACCGCCGAGGGTGACTACAACATCGTCAACAACTTCAACCCGCTCAGCATCACCTCGTGGGCGGCGCTGCTGTTCGTCATCGGCGCAGCAGCCTTCGGCTTCCTCGTCCCGATCCTCTCCGGCTTCATCGCCTTCGCGATCGCCGACCGCCCCGGCCTGGCCCCGGGCATCGTCGGCGGCTCGGTCGCCGCGACCATGGGCACCGGCTTCCTCGGTGGTCTGGTCACCGGCATCGTCGGCGGCCTGGTCGCGCGCTGGGTCGCCTCGTGGAACGTCCCCAAGGGCGTGCGCGGCGTCATGCCGGTCGTCGTCATCCCCCTGCTCTCGACCCTGATCAGCGTCGGCCTGTTCATTGCCGTCCTCGGTCGTCCGGTCAAGGGCCTGGCCGATGGCCTCAACTCCTGGCTCAACGGCATGACCGGTGCCAGCACGATCGTCCTCGGCCTGATCCTCGGCGCGATGATGGGCTTCGACCTCGGTGGCCCGGTCAACAAGGTCGCCTACTCGTTCGCGACGGCCGGCCTGGCCGCGGCGGGCACCGCCTCCAACGCCCCGCAGCTGAAGATCATGGCCGCCGTCATGGCTGCCGGCATGGTCGCACCGCTCGCGATGGCACTGGCCACCACCGTCCGTCCGAAGCTCTTCACCGAGCCGGAGCGGGAGAACGGCAAGGCGGCCTGGCTGCTCGGTGCCTCGTTCATCTCCGAGGGCGCCATCCCGTTCGCTGCCGCCGACCCGGCCCGCATCATCGCCTCCTCGGTCATCGGCTCCTCGATCACGGGCGCCCTGGCGATGGCCTTCGGCACCACGCTGCGCGCCCCCCACGGCGGCATCTGGGTGCTCCCGCTCATCGGCAACTTCCTCATGTTCCTCGTCGCGCTCGTCGTCGGTGTCGTCGTGATGGCCGGTATCGTCGTGGCCCTCAAGTCGCGCTCGAACGTCGCGGCCCTCGAGGACGTCGTCGCCTGATCGGCACCCCTTCCACTCAAGGAGAAGCACATGGCACAGCGCACCGTCAGCATCGCGTCCTCGGTCGGGTTGCACGCCCGTCCGGCGGCGATCTTCGTCGAGCAGGCATCGCAGAGTGGCCTGGACGTCGAGATCGGTCGTCCGGGGGAGGACGCGGTCGATGCGACCTCGATCCTGGGCGTGATGGCCCTGGGGGCCAAGCACGGCGAGGAGGTCGTGCTCACCGCGGAGGGCGAGGGGGCCGAGGAGGTGCTCGACGGCCTGGTCGAGCTCCTTTCGCGCGACCTCGACGCCGAGTGATCTGACCTTCACCAACAGCGGGCCCGGACGCGCACAGCGTCCGGGCCCGCCGGCGTTGGTTGCGGCTTCGGGGGTTGGCGCCTCCGGACCGGCAGTCGCGTGGACGTGGTGGGGTCAGAACCCTCCACACGTCCACCCCAGCGGCACCGGGCGGTCCGCGAGGCCGGAGCGGCGTGACCGGTCAGTCGGAGCGGCCCAGGCGTGGCGTCCGCTCGAGCCCGGTGAGTCCGTTCCACGCGAGGTTGACCAGGTGGGCGGCCACCTCCTGCTTCTTGACCTTGCTGTTCTCCAGCCACCACTGGCCGGTCAGGGCGACCATGCCGACGAGCATCTGGGCATACATCGGAGCCGCCTTGGGGTCGAGCCGTCGGCTCTTGAACTGCGCGACCATGATGTGCTCGACCTGGCTGGCGACATCGGAGATGAGGCTGGCGAAGGAGCCGGTCGACTGCCCGGGGGGGCTGTCGCGCACGAGGATCCGGAAGCCGTCGGTGGAGCCCTCGATGTAATCGAGCAGCGCGAGGGCAGCCGCCTCGAGGATCTCGTGGCTGGACTGCGAGGAGGTCAGGGCCGAGGTGATGGTGCCGAGGAGGCGCTCGATCTCGCGGTCGACGACGACGGCATACAGGCCTTCCTTGCCGCCGAAGTGCTCGTAGACGACCGGCTTCGACACCCCCGCCCTCGCCGCGATCTCCTCGACCGTCGTGGCCTCGAAACCCTTGGTGGCGAACAGGCTTCGCCCGATCCCGACGAGCTGCTCGCGCCGCTCTCGACCGGTCATCCGCGCCCGGGACTTGGGTGCCTTGGCTGGTTTCGGGTCCGGGCTCACCTGACCATTCTGCCCCCGCGGCGCCGGCGGCTGGTCGCGCGCCGTCGACTACGGCGTATGCCGTCCGCTCGCGTAGCCTTGCCTTTGCCCTTTGACCGTGGTCGGGGCCGTTCCCCGGTTGGTCTGCTGGCAGGGCCCGCCTGACTTTGAATCAGGACAAGCGACGTAGGTTCGATTCCTACCCGGGGAGCTCGCTGTCCCGGGTCGGGGAGCTCACCGTCCGGGACCGGGCGTCGGCGTGGGGTCGGTCGGGGTCGGGGTCGGCGCGCTGCTCGAAGGGGTGGCCGTCGCCGAGGGGGTTGGGCTCTCGGTCGTGGGCGTGGCGGTCGGCGTCGGCGCTGCCGACGTGGAGGCAGTGGTGCTCGGCGCCCTCGTGACGGCGCGGGTCGGGGTCCTCGTCGGCGTCGCCCGGGTCGACGGGGTGGGCGTCGCCGAGGGTATCGGGGTCGCAGCGGTGGAGGACGGCGTCGCGCTCGGGCTCGGCACGGATGGAGTCGGGGTGGAGGTCGGGCTCTGGAGCGGGGACGCGGTGGGCAGCACCTGGCCGTCACGTGGTGAGGGGGTCTCCGCGCGGGGTGCGAGCAGCGCCCAGGCCCAGGCCGCCAGCCCGAGGACGAGCAGGGCCGACAGCGCGAGGACGAGGAGCCGACCCTGACCCGGACGGCCCGGCGCGCGCGCCGGACGCGGCGATGCCGGGGCCCGAGGAGGTCGCGGGGTCCGGGCGGGGCGCACGTCCGCCACCGCGGCCGGCGCCACGGCCGCCCTCGGGCCGGGCAGCCAGGCCAGGGCCGAGCCGCTGGCCGACACCGGCAGGCCGGCCGCGATCCACGCCGGCGGGGGCTGGTCCGCGACCGGGAGGTCGTGGTCCGGTGTGGGGAGGTCGTGGTCCTCCGCGTGCGTCGACGCGATGGCTCCGTGGGTGTCCGCGGTCGAGGCATCCGCCTCGGCGGCGAGGCGGCTGTCGAGGTCGGCCAGGGCGCTGACCCAGGCGGACCGCGCCGACTCGGCCACCCCGTCCTCGGGGCTGCCGCTGAGGACGACCAGGGTGGGTCGGTGCTGGCCGGACACGCGCAGCGTGTCGTAGGTGCGGGAGGCATCGGGGTGGTCCAGGCCGATGAGGGGCTCGGGCCACTTCTGCCCCTCGTCGTCCCAGCCGTCCTCGTCGGGCCCGGCCTCGGTCGGCGAGGGCGGCAGGATCGGTGGGACGTAGGGCAGGAAGCTGGTCCCGTCGGCGGCCACCACGGCCGCCGCGCCCAGGCCGAAGCGGACCACGCGCACCCCGGCGCGTCCGGCCAGTGCCACGACGAGCGAGGTTCCCTCGCCAGGGCCGGGAGTGCTCTCGCCCACGGCCCCGGCACGCCAGCGGTTCATCACCCCCCGCGGCAGCGCCGAAGCGGCGGCGTCGAGGTCGCGACCGGTCGCGCCGAGCATCCGCTGCGCCGCTTCCAGGGCGATCGCCACAGCCCGCCTCGCCTCGAGATCGGCGAGCTCGTCGCCGCCGCGATGGCGCCGCGATCGGGCGACGGCGATGATCCTGACCGGTCCGTCCTGGAGTGAATCTGCGGCCTCGGCCACCCCCTCCGCGCCTCGCCCGGTGTCCGCGCCGGTCAGCGCGGCCGACGCCCAGACGGCGTCATCCTGCGCGGCCGGGACCTGGTCCCGTCCGTCATCCCCACGTGCCCGCACCTCGGCCTCCGTCCGCTGCCCGCCCATTGTGCGCGACGCGACCGCCATCACGGTGCAGGTCGCGCAAAGCCGCCGCAGTGCGCGGCGTGGCGCCTCTCATGCAGAGCCGGGGATGCCGCCGGGCCGACCCATCGCAGAGGAGTCGGTAGAGTTGCCGGGTCGAATGACCCCCACCCAGGAGCGCCTGCGTGAACGCCGTCCCGGCTGCCGTCATCATCCTCGCCGCCGGCGAGGGGACCCGCATGAAGTCCTCCACCCCCAAGGTTCTCCACCGCATCGGCGGGCTCTCGCTCGTGGGCCACGCGATCCGGGCGGCGCGCGAGACGCAAGCCCAGTTCGTCGAGGTGGTCGTCCGCCACGAGCGGGAACAGGTCGTGGAGTTCTGCACCGGCTTCGACCCCGACCTCGTCGTGGCCGACCAGGACGAGGTCAGGGGCACGGGCCGGGCCGTGGAGTGCGGCCTCGACGCGCTCCCGGCCGACCTCGAGGGCACCGTCCTCGTCACCTACGGTGACGTGCCCCTGCTCAGCGGGGAGACCCTCCGCGACCTCGTCGCCGCGCATGCCGCCTCCGGCAGCGTCGCCTCGGTCGTCACCGCCCACGTGCCCAACCCGACCGGCTACGGCCGCATCGTGCGGGCGAGCGACGGAGGCGTCGAGCGGATCGTCGAGCAGAAGGACGCCGCCGAGCACGAGTTGGCGATCACCGAGATCAACAGCGGCATCTACGCCTTCGACGCGGCCGTCCTGCGCGAGGCCCTCGGCCAGGTCGGCACCGCGAACGCCCAGGGCGAGAAGTACCTCACCGACGTCGTCGAGATCGCCAGCCGGGCCGGCCACCGGGTGAGCGCGCACGTCATCGACGACCTCTGGCAGACCGAGGGCGTCAACGACCGGGTTCAGCTGGCGGCCCTCGGCAAGGTCCTCAACCAACGCATCTGCGAGCGGCACATGCGCAACGGCGTCACGATCGTCGACCCGGCGACGACCTGGATCGACACCGACGTCAGCATCGGCCAGGACACCACGATCCTGCCCTTCACCGAGCTCCTCGGGGCCACCTCGATCGGGGCCGGAGCCAGCATCGGTCCGCTCGTCTCGCTCGTCGACACCGAGGTCGGTGACGGCGCGAAGGTGGTCCGCGCCGAGTGCGTCCTCGCCGAGATCGGCGCGGAGGCGAGCGTGGGCCCCTTCTCCTACCTGCGGCCGGGCACCGTGCTCGGGGCCAAGGGCAAGATCGGTGGCTTCGTCGAGACCAAGAACGCCGACATCGGGCCCGGCGCCAAGGTGCCGCACCTGACGTATGCCGGTGACGTCACCATCGGGGAGGGCGCCAACATCGGGGCCGGCACGATCTTCGCCAACTACGACGGCATCGCCAAGCACCACACGACGATCGGCAAGCACAGCTTCATCGGCTCCGACACCGTCATCGTGGCCCCGGTCGACGTGGGCGACGGCGCCTACGTCGCCGCCGGTTCGGCGTTGACCAAGGACGTCGAGCCGGGCGAGATCGCCGTGGCCCGTGGCCAGCAGCGCAATGTCGACGGCTGGGTGGCCCGGGCCCGCGCCGGCACCAAGACCGACGCGGCGGCCAGGGCGGCACGAGAAGCCGGGGCACGGCATACGGACTCCTCGGCGACCGGCGGGGAGGCGAGCGCTCAATGAAGGAGAAGGAGCGGCACCCGTCCGCGACGAGCATCCGCAAGCGGCCCAAGAAGCGGCTCATGGTGTTCACCGGGCGGGCGCACCCCGGGCTCGCCACCGAGATCGCCGCCGAGCTGGGCACCGAGCTGGTCCCGACGAGCGCCTACAACTTCGCCAACGGCGAGATCTACGTCCGCTTCGAGGAGTCGGTGCGCGGCGCCGATGCCTTCATCATCCAGAGCCACACGGCGCCGATCAACGAGGCGATCATGGAGCACCTGCTCATGATCGACGCGGCAAAGCGGGCCAGTGCCAAGCGAATCACCGTCGTCATGCCGTTCTACGGCTATGCCCGGCAGGACAAGAAGCACCGCGGCCGCGAGCCCATCTCGGCGCGGATGATCGCCGACATGTTCAAGGTGGCCGGTGCCGATCGGCTCATCTGCGTGGACCTCCACACCGACCAGATCCAGGGCTTCTTCGACGGGCCGGTGGACCACCTCATGGCGATCCCGGTGCTCTCGGAGTACGTCGCGAGGAAGTACGGCCACGAGGACCTGGCCGTCGTCTCACCCGACGCCGGTCGTATCAAGGTCGCCGAGCAGTGGTCGAAGCGGCTCGGCGGCGCTCCCTTGGCGTTCGTCCACAAGACGCGGGACATCAACCGCCCCAACGAGACGGTCGCCAACCGCGTCGTCGGTGAGGTCGAGGGTCGGGTCTGCGTCCTCGTCGACGACATGATCGACACCGGCGGCACGATCGTGAAGGCCGCGGACGCGATCATGGCGGCCGGCGCCAAGGACGTCGTCATCGCCGCGACCCACCCGATCCTGTCCGGCCCGGCCGCCGAGCGGCTCGCGGCCTGCAGCGCGCGTGAGGTCATCGTCACCAACACCCTGCCGATCGAGCCCGACCACGAGTTCGAGGGGCTGACGGTCCTGTCGATCGCGCCACTGATCTCGGCCGCGGTCAAGGAGGTCTTCCTCGACGGGTCGGTCACCTCGCTCTTCGGCGGACGCGCCTGAGGCCATGACCGGCGCGGACAGCGTGCGCGACCGGGTCGGTGACTTCCCGGTCGCCTGGCCCGTGCAGACCCGGTGGACCGACAACGACATGTTCGGGCACCTCAACAACGCGGTCTACTACGCCCTCTGGGACAGCGCGATCAACGCCTGGCTGGCCCGCGACGCGGGTGCCGACCCGATGACGGATGCCGCTTTCCCCGTCGTCGCCGAGTCCTCATGCCGCTACCTCAGCGAGCTTGCCTACCCCGATGACCTCGTCGTCGGGATCGGCGTCGACCGGCTCGGATCGTCCTCGGTCACCTTCCGCCTCGCCCTGTATGCCGCGGGCTTGCCTCCCACGGATCGCGTTGCGGCAGTGGGGCGTTGGGTCCACGTCTACGTCGAACGGGACACGCGTCGCCCCACGCCGATGCCGGCTGAGGTGCGCGCCGTCTACGAAGCCGCGCTGTGAGGATCCGCGGGGCGGTCCTGCGCGAGGTGGGCCAGCCGAGCCCGTATGCCGCGTCGGCGCCACTGCGCGTGGTGGAGCTCGACCTCGCCCCGCCGGGGCCGGGGGAGGTGCTCGTGCAGCTCGAGGCGGCCGGGCTCTGTCACTCCGACCTGTCCGTCGTCGACGGCTCGCGGGTGCGGCCGGTGCCGATGCTGCTGGGCCACGAGGGGGCCGGGCGGGTCCTCGAGGTGGGGTCCGGGGTGAGGGACGTGGCCGTGGGGGACCGGGTGGTCCTCACCTTCCTGCCGCGCTGTGGTGAGTGCGCGGGATGCGCCACCGACGGGGTGCGTCCGTGCGTGCCCGGCTCGGCCAGCAACGGGGCGGGTGAGTTGCTCGGTGGGGGTCGGCGGCTGTCGTCGTCGGGGATGCCGGTGCACCACCACCTGGGGGTGTCGGCGTTCGCGACCCATGCCGTCGTCGACGAGCGCTCGCTGGTGGTCGTCCCCGACGATGTGCCCCCGGACGTTGCCGCCCTCCTGGGGTGTGCCGTCCTCACCGGTGGGGGAGCGGTCCGCAATGCCAGTCGGGTCAGGGCCGGTGAGCGCATCGCGGTCGTCGGGCTCGGTGGGGTCGGGATGGCCGCGCTCCTCGTGGCGCTGGGTCTCGACGACGTCGAGGTCGTGGCCGTGGACCCGGTCGAGGCGAAGCGTGACGCCGCGCTGGCCCTCGGCGCGGCGGGCGCCTGTGAGCCGGAGGCGGCGGAGGTCGGCGCCTTCGACGTGGTGATCGAGGCCGCCGGGTCGGCGAGGGCCTTCGAGACGGCATACAGAATGTTGGGTCCGGGAGGGCGGCTGGTGACGGTCGGGCTGCCCGCGCCCAGGGCGATGGCCACGATCGCGCCGCTCGACCTCGTGGCCGGGGGGCGGAGCATCATCGGGAGCTACCTGGGCTCGGCCGTGCCCCGTCGGGACATCCCCGTCTTCGTCGAGATGTGGCGGGCCGGGAGGCTGCCCGTCGAGCGACTGGTGTCCCACCACATCGGACTGGACGACCTCAATGCCGGGCTCGACCGCCTCGCCTCGGGAGCGGCCATCCGGCAGGTCATCACCTTCTGACGATGGCCGCGATCTGGTCGGGAAAGACGCGGCAGCACCCACCGATGAACCCGGCACCGGCGTCGCGCCACGAGGCCACGGCGCCCGGCTCCCACGCCGCGGTCCCCAGCCAGCGGCGCCCGACGGCATCCCAGGTCTCGCCACTGTTGGGATAGGCGACACCCACGAGGCCGTGCTCGGTCGGGGCGAGGGCGCGCAGGGCTGGCTCGACATCGTCGGGAGGGCAGCAGTTCACACCGACGGCGACGGTGCCGGCATACGCCTTGGCTGCCTCGGTGACGTCCGACAGTGCCTCTCCCGTGCGGGTGTCGGTGCCGCCGGCGGCGGGAGTGACGGAGAACCAGGCCGGGACGGTGGCGCCGAGGTCGGTCAGCTCGGCAGCGAGGGCGCGGACCTCGAGCAGGCTGGGGATCGTCTCAAGGGCGAGCGCGTCGACTCCCTCGCCCAGGAGCGCGAGCAGTCGCGGGCGGTGGTGA
Source organism: Actinomycetota bacterium (assembly GCA_020161815.1). GTDB lineage: Bacteria > Actinomycetota > Actinomycetes > Actinomycetales > Dermatophilaceae > Phycicoccus_A. Next base: position 259,434 of record JAIUOP010000001.1, read on the forward strand.
TTGCGCAGGATCGAGGTGGCCTCGGCCGGGTCGGTCGGGAGGCCGTAGTCACCCGTGTACTCCGAGCCGTTGGCCAGGCTCGCGCCATAGGGGCCGACGGACCCGACGATCCACCCCGAGCCGTGGGCGTCGCGTGCTGACCGTGCCGCCGCCACGGCGTCGCGGGTGAGGGGAGCCAGCTCTGCCTCGTCAAAACCGCTGCGGGACAGGGACATCGGCGTCAGCTGGTAGGTCGCTGTCGTCGCGACCTGGGCACCGGCAGCGAAGAAGGCGGCGTGCGCACGCGTGATCGCCTCGGGGTCGGAGCGGAGGACGGCAGCGGACCACAGCGAGGACGAGAGGTCCTCGCCCTGGGCCTCGAGCTGGGTGGCCAGGCCGCCGTCGAGGACGAGGGAGGTGGGCAGGGTCATGGCGTCGACTCCTTGAGGCGGGCACGGTAGGCGGCCGCATGGGCCCGGTTGGCGCAGGCGGTGTCGCAGAACTTGCGGGACTGGTTCTTGGACAGGTCGATGAGGACGTTCTCGCAGTCTTCCCCCTCGCACAGGCGGAGCCGGCTCAAGGAGTCGGTCCGGATGACGTCGATCATCGCCATGGCGGCATCGACGGCCATCCGGACGGCGATCGGGGCGTCGTTGTCAGTGCCGTGGATGTGCCAGCCGAAGGGCTCGTGGATGACGAGCTGGGGGAGGGCGCGGCCGTCGCGCAGCAGGGCGTTGACGAGGTCGACCGCCTCGAGCACCTCGACGTCCCAGAGCCGGCGGAGGCGGTCACGGACCCGACGGACCTGGGCCAGGTCATGGTCGTCCTCGGGCATGCTGCCGGTCCACGACCAGCCGGCCATGTGCGCGAGCAGGTCGTCGACGGTGGCCAGCGCGTCGGGTGCCATCGGTGAGGGATGGGTATTCACCAGGGCGGCCGTCCACTGGAGGGTCACCTCGGTATCAGGAGCAAAGATCAACTTGACTCCTGACTGGCTCGGTCCCTACCGTCATGACCAACAGCATACTTTGGTCCTGACCGTTCGGTCCGGCGAGCGAGAGAGCGTGGCAGTGATGGTCGAGGCAGTGCGCCGCCAGGTCGGGAGCGGCTTCCTCGCCGTCATCGTCTCCTCGCTCTTCTTCGCCACCTCGGGCACCTTCGCCAAGTCCCTCATCGTCACCGGCTGGTCCCCGCTCGCCGTCGTCACCGTCCGCGTGGTCGGCGCCGCGCTGGTGCTCCTGCCCTGGACGCTCTGGGCTCTGCGGGGCCGCTGGAGTGCGGTGCGGGGTCACCTGCCCCTCGTCGCGGCCTACGGCTTCTTCGGCATCGCGGCCGCGCAGCTCGGCTACTTCGGCGCCGTGCAGCGGCTCGACGTCGGGGTGGCCCTGCTCATCGAGTACCTCGGGATCGTCCTCGTCGTCCTCGTCATCTGGGCGCGGACGCGTCGCACGCCGCACCCGTTCACCCTCGTCGGCGTGCTCCTCGCCGTGGCGGGACTCGTCCTCGTCCTCGACCTGACCGGCGCGGTCGCCCCGGACCTGGTCGGCGTGCTCTGGGGCCTGTTCGCCGCCATGGGCATGGCCGGCCACTACCTCCTCGCCGCCCGCCCGACTCCGGTGCCGGCCGTCGCGTTCGCCGGGCTGGGGCTCTTCGCCGGTGGCATCCTCCTGGGGCTCGCCGGACTCATCGGCCTGGTCCCCTTCGAGATCGGGGGCTCCACGGTCACCCTCGGCGGGGCTGAGGTTCCGGCCTGGGTCGCCTTCGCCGAGCTGGTGATCATCGCGGCCGCCGCGGCATACCTCATCGCCATCATCGGAGCCCGCCTGCTCGGGTCGACGATGGCCTCCTTCGTCGGCCTGTCCGAGGTCCTCTTCGCGGTCCTCATCGCGTGGTTCCTGCTCGGTGAGGCGCCCGGCTGGATGCAGATCATCGGCGGGGTGCTCATCCTCGGGGGCACCGTCGCGGTGCGCCTGGGCGAGCTGCGGGAGGTCGAGGAGCATCCGGAGCTCGCCGCGGACGACGTGCTCGCCGACCCGGCCGCGACCGCCGTCCACACCCCCTGACCCTTGGGAGGCCACCGATTTCGTGGGCCCGGACCCCATCGCCTAGACTCGAGCAGTTGCCTCGGCGAGGGACGACGCACGGCCATCGGTGTCCGGGAGTCCGCACAGGGAAGCCTGTGTCGGCCCCCCAGCAGTTGGCTGGTCCGTCCGTGATCGACGCGGTGCGCCGCAGACCCTGACCGGTCCGCGGGTCGCCCGGCGCTCACCCTCGATGACCGTGCCGCGTCCCGCGTCGAGGCCCACCGCGAGGCACTCGCCCCGCACCTGTCCAGCATCGTCCCCGCGCGATCGGTCCCCTGCCGGTCGCCACCTGCTCAAGGAGTCTCGTGTCCGAGAACAAGCTCGTCGCCGAGGCGCGCACCCAGTTCGGCAAGGGTGCCGCCCGCAAGATCCGCCGCGACCACAAGGTCCCCGCCGTCATGTATGGCCACGGCGCCGCCCCCATCCACATCACCCTCCCGGGTCACGACGCGATGATGGCGCTCAAGCACGCCAACGCGCTGCTCACGATCACCCTCGGCGACGAGGAGCACCTCGCCCTCGCCAAGGACGTCCAGCGTGACCCGATCAAGCCGGTCATCGAGCACGTCGACCTGGTCATCGTGAAGAAGGGCGAGAAGGTCGTCGTCGACGTCCCCGTCCACCTCGAGGGCGAGGCCGGTCCCGAGACCGTCGTCACCACCGACCACAACACCCTCCAGCTCGAGGTCGAGGCGACCCACATCCCCGAGTCGATCGTCGTCTCGGTCGAGGGCCTCGAGGCCGGCACCCAAATCCTCGCCGGCGCCGTCGAGCTGCCCAAGGGCGCGACCCTGGTCACCGACGCCGAGGCGCTCGTCGTCAACATCACCGCGATGATCTCGCAGGAGGCGCTCGACGCCGAGCTCGCCGAGGCCGAGGACGGAATCGAGCACGAGGCCCCGGCCGACGCCGACGCCGCCCCGGCGGCCGACGAGGCCCCGGCCGGCGAGGCCTGATCCCTCCGCTCCACAACGCGCGCCCGTGTGGCCCGGTCTCCTTCGCGGGGCCGGGCCACACGGCATACCGGGCGGCGTTGGCGTGACGGCCCGGCCCCTCCCGGGAGTTTCGGCGCTGACGGTGGCGGACGGCATACTGGTCCGTTGTGACTGACGGGCCGTGGGTGATCGTGGGACTGGGCAATCCCGGTCCCTCGTATGCCGGCAACCGCCACAACGTCGGCGCCATGGTCATCGACGAGCTCGCCCGTCGCGCCGGCACCACCCTCCGCACCCACAAGGCCCGCGCCGTCGCTGCCCAGGTCCGCCTCGGCGCCGGCCCCGGGGGCGTCCCCGGCCCGAGCGCGGTCATCGCGGTGCCGAGCTGCTACATGAACGAGTCCGGCGGTCCGACCAAGTCGCTGCTCACCTTCTTCAAGGCCGGCCCCGAGCGCCTCGTCGTCATCCACGACGAGCTCGACATCCCTGCCGCCGACGTCCGCCTCAAGCTCGGCGGCGGCGAGGGCGGCCACAACGGCCTGCGCTCGATCTCCTCCTCGCTCGGCACCAAGGACTACCACCGCGTCCGCGTCGGCATCGGCCGGCCCCCGGGCCGGATGGAGGCCGCCGACTACGTCCTGCGCGACTTCGGCCCCGCCGAGCGCAAGGAACTGCCCTTCCTCCTCGACGATGCCGCCGATGCCGTCGAGCTCCTCGTCACCGAAGGACTACTGGCCGCCCAGCAGCGGTTCCACTCACCGTCATGACCTCGACCCACGACGCCCCTGCCCTCACGCCCATCCTCGACGCCGTCCTCGCCGACCCCACGGTCGCCTCCGTCGTCGACCGCCTCCGCGGCGCCGACGCCGCCGACGTCTCGGTCGCCCCGGGTGCCCGGGCCGCGGTCACCGCCGCGCTGTCCCGTATGCCGCGTGCTCTCCTCGTCGGCACCGCCACCAGCCGCGAGGCCGAGGACCTGGTCGCCGCCCTGTCCTGCCTCGTCCCGGCCGAGACCGTCGCGCTCTTCCCGAGCTGGGAAACCCTTCCCCACGAACGCCTTTCGCCCCGATCCGACACCGTCGGCACCCGCCTGGCCGTGCTGCGGAGGCTCGCGCACCCGGATCCGGACGACACGGCATACGGGCCCTTGTCGATCGTCGTCGCGCCGATCCGCGCCGTCCTCCAGCCGATCGCCAAGGGGCTCGGTGACCTGCGCCCGGTCGCCCTGCGCGCCGGGGACACCGCACCGCTCGAGGACGTCGTCGAAGCCCTTGCCGCCGCGGCCTACCATCGCACCGACCTGGTCGAGAAGCGCGGCGAGTTCGCCGTCCGCGGCGGCATCCTCGACGTCTTCCCGCCGACCGAGGACCACCCGGTGCGGGTGGAGTTCTGGGGGGACGAGGTCGAGGAGATCCGCTGGTTCAAGGTCGCCGACCAGCGCAGCCTCGAGGTCGCCGAGCACGGCCTCTGGGCACCGCCCTGTCGGGAGCTGCTCCTCACCGGCCAGGTCCGCACCCGCGCTGCCGCCCTGGCGAACCAGCTCCCCGGCGCCCGTGACCTGCTCCTGAAGATCGCCGAGGGCATCGCCGTCGAGGGCATGGAGTCCCTCGCGCCTGCCCTCCTCGACGGCATGGAGACCCTCCTCGACGTCCTCCCCGGCGACGCCGCCATCGTCCTGCTCGACCCCGAGCGCGTCCGCACCCGCGCCCACGACCTCGTCGCCACCAGCCAGGAGTTCCTCGAGGCCGGCTGGGCCAATGCCGCCTCGGGCAACGCCGTGCCGATCGACCTCCAGGAGGTGCTGGGCTCCAGCTCCTACTGGTCGATCGCCGACCTGCGCGAGCACGCCGCGGGATTGCGCCTGCCCTGGTGGGACCTCACGCCCTTCGCCGTGGACACCGAGCTCGCCGATGCACTCGGCGAGGACGTCCTCGACAGCGGCACGGCGCCGGCCCCGACCTATCGGGGCGATGTCGACGCCGCGACGCGCGACCTCACCGCATGGGTCCACGAAGGCCGGCGGATCGTCGTCGTCGCCGACGGTCCCGGCTCGGCCAAGCGACTCACCGAGGTGCTCGGGGCCAGCGACCTGCCCGTGCGCCTGACCTCCCCGCTCGGCGTCCTCGAGCCCGGCATCGTCCACGTGACGACGGCCCGCCTCGGCCATGGCTTCCTCCTCCCCGCCAGTGGGTTGGTCGTCCTCACCGAGACCGACCTCACCGGCACCGCCGCCACCGGCGGTGGTTCCACCCGCGACATGCGTCGGATGCCGTCCCGGCGCCGCAACCAGGTCGACCCCCTCCAGCTCCGCCCCGGCGACCACGTCGTCCACGAGCAGCACGGCGTCGGCAAGTTCGTCGAGATGATGCAGCGCACCGTGCAGGGGGCCACGCGCGAGTACCTCGTCATCGAGTACGCCCCGTCCAAGCGGGGACAACCCGGCGACCGGCTCTTCGTGCCCACCGACCAGCTCGACCAGGTGACGCGCTATGTCGGCGGCGAGCAGCCCACGCTCAACAAGCTGGGCGGCTCGGACTGGCAGGCCACCAAGAGCCGGGCCAAGCGGCACGTCAAGCAGATCGCGGCCGAGCTGATCCAGCTCTACAGCGCGCGGATGGCGACGACCGGCCACGCCTTCGGCGTCGACACCCCGTGGCAGCGCGAGCTCGAGGACGCCTTCGCCTACATCGAGACCCCCGACCAGCTGAGCACCATCGACGAGGTCAAGGTCGACATGGAGCGGCCGATCCCGATGGACCGGCTCGTCTGCGGCGACGTCGGCTACGGCAAGACCGAGATCGCGGTCCGGGCGGCCTTCAAGGCGATCCAGGACGGCAAGCAGGTCGCCGTCCTCGTCCCGACGACGCTCCTCGTCCAGCAGCACCTGCAGACCTTCAGTGAGCGCTATGCGCAGTTCCCGGTGCGCGTGAAGGCCCTGTCGCGCTTCCAGTCCGACAAGGAGTCCAAGGAGACGATCGAGGGCCTCGCCGACGGCTCGGTCGACCTCGTCATCGGCACCCACCGGCTCCTCTCCAAGGAGATCCGCTTCAAGGACCTCGGCCTGGTCGTCATCGACGAGGAGCAGCGCTTCGGCGTCGAGCACAAGGAACAGCTCAAGTCGCTCCGCACCGCGGTCGACGTGCTGGCGATGTCCGCCACCCCGATCCCGCGCACGCTCGAGATGGCCGTCACCGGCATACGTGAGATGTCCACTCTCGCAACGCCTCCCGAGGAGCGGCACCCGGTCCTCACCTATGTCGGCCCCTACGACGAGAAGCAGGTCGTCGCCGCGATCCGTCGTGAGCTGCTCCGCGAGGGCCAGGTCTTCCTGGTCCACAACAAGGTGCAGACGATCGAGAAGGCCGCCTCGCGCATCCGCGAGCTCGTGCCGGAGGCGCGCGTCGCCACGGCCCACGGCAAGATGAGCGAGGGGCGGCTTGAGCAGGTCGTCCTCGACTTCTGGGACAAGAAGTTCGACGTCCTTGTCTGCACCACGATCGTCGAGACCGGCCTGGACATCTCCAACGCCAACACCCTCATCGTCGAGCGCGCCGACCGCCTCGGTCTCTCCCAGCTGCACCAGCTGCGGGGACGTGTCGGCCGGGGTCGCGAGCGCGCCTACTCCTACTTCCTCTACCCGCCGGAGAGCCCGCTCACCGAGACCGCCCACGACCGGCTCCAGACGATGGCCAGCCACACCGACCTCGGCGCCGGCATGCAGATCGCGATGAAGGACCTCGAGATCCGCGGCGCCGGCAACCTCCTCGGCGGCGAGCAGTCCGGTCACATCGCCGGGGTCGGCTTCGACCTCTACGTCCGGCTCGTCGGCGAGGCGGTCGCCTCCTTCAAGGGCGACCCCGACGCCGAGGCGCTCGGCGAGATCAAGATCGAGCTGCCCGTCGACGCGCACCTGCCGCACGACTACGTCCCGGGGGAGCGGCTGCGCCTGGAGGCGTACAAGAAGCTCGCGTCGGTGGCCAACGAGGCAGCCCTGGCCGAGATCGAGGCCGAGCTCGTCGACCGCTACGGCCCGACGCCCGAGCCGGTGCGCAACCTGCTCGAGGTCGCGCGCCTGCGCACCGTCGCCCGCGCCGCGGGCATCGGCGACATCGCCGTCCAGGGCACCTTCGTCCGCTTCGGCCCGGTCGACCTGCGCGAGAGCCAGACACTGCGCCTGCAGCGGCTCTACAAGGGCTCGATCGTCAAGCCGGCCCTGCACCACATCCTCGTGCCGCGCCCGATGACCGCCCCCATCGGTGGCCAGCCGGTGCGCGACAAGGCCGTGCTGGAATGGGCCGCGTCACTGATCCGGGCCGTGGTCATGGACAATGTGGGGGAGGGTGCCCGCGTGGCCACCCAGGGTGGCGCCGCCCCGGCGCGCACTCGATGAGGAAAGGACCTGACGTTGTCGCTCCGTGCTCGTGACCTTCGTGCCCGTGACCTTCGTGCCCGTGACCTCCGCCGCGCCGCCGTGGCCTCCGTGGCGCTCCTGGGGGCGTTGACCCTCTCCGCGTGCGGGGACACCAACGTGGCGGCGAAGTTCGACGGTCACGTCGTCACCGAGCAGGAGGTCGCCTCGGTCGTCTCCGACATCAACGAGGCCTTCCAGCCCGCCAAGCCCTACACCCCGCAGCAGGCGCTCGGGGCCCTCGTGCGTGCCCCCTACCTCATCGACTACGCGGCCGAGCACGGCTTCCCGCAGACCGCGTCGATGGCACGCACCCAGATCCCCCTCATGGACCCCTCGGACGCCACCGTGCGCGTGCTCCAGTCCACGGCCGCGATCGACCACCTCACGCAGGCCGACCAGATCGCGCTCACCAAGGTCTTCGGCGACCTCGAGGTCGACGTGAACCCCAAGTACGGCGCCTACGACCCGACCCAGGCCGGGATCGGCAACGTGACCCCGGACTGGCTGAAGCCGGCAGCGGACAACACCTGATCCGGTGACAGCCGAGCGAGCGACCGCCGAGCCGCCGGCCGGCGGCCTCGCCCTCGTCGTCACCAGCCCTCGGGTCGCGCCCGGCCTGCTCACGCTGGCGGCGTGGCAGCTCATCGAGGAGGCAGACCAGGTGCTGGGCGCCTCCCCGGACGAGCCCTTGGTCCACGCCGTGGTCGAGGCGGGCCTGAGCGTCACCATCCCTGAGTCGTATGCCGAGGGCTCGCCCGCGCTGGCCCGTCACCTCGTCGAGAGGGCGGGCACGGGCCCGGTGGTCTGGTTGGGTTCGGCCGACGGTGACCCGGGACTCTCGGACGCCATCGCGAGCGAGGTCTCTCGCCTTGAGTCGCCGCCCCTGGTGGAGCTCGTCGTCGGGTCGTGGGACGTGCCCGGGTCGCGGCTGCTCGACCTCGTCGCCGTCATGGACCGGTTGCGCTCGCCCGGCGGTTGCCCTTGGGATGCCGAGCAGACCCATGAGTCGCTCCTGCCCTACCTGGCCGAGGAGTCGCAGGAGTATGCCGAGGCAGTCACCTCCGGAGACCGTCGCCACATGGCCGAGGAGCTCGGGGACGTCCTGCTCCAGGTGGTCTTCCATGCGCGGGTGGCCGAGGAGCACCCGGAGATGCCATTCGACATCGACGATGTCGCGGGCGGCCTGATCGAGAAGCTGGTCCGACGCCACCCGCACGTGTTCGCCGACGTCGAGGCCCACACGGCCGAGGAGGTGGCCGCGAACTGGCAGCGGATCAAGGCGGAGGAGAAGGCCGCGCGAGCAGGCTTGTCCTCGGAATGAGCCAGTGCTGCGCGATCGGGCCCGTGGGTCGCGAGCGCTGACCTATTCTGGGGCCGTGCCCCTCTCCTCCCGCGACCGCGCGGTGCTCGCCGCGGTGCGCCGGAACCCCCGGATCTCGGTCACCGATCTCTCGCTCGCGCTCGATGTGCCCTCGGCCGCCGTCAGGGAGTCCCTCGACGTCCTCGAGACCGCCGGCTTCGTCAGCGGTCGCGGCTTCCTCGTCGGCGCCCGGCGCCCGATCGTCGTCATCGGGGGAGCCGTCATGGACGTCAAGATGCAGACGGCCGCGCCGGCCCTGATCCGCACGAGCAACCCGGGTCGGGCCTCGTGGACGCCGGGTGGGGTGGGTCGCAACATCGCCGAGAACCTCGCGCGGCTGGGGGCGCTGGTCGAGCTCGTCGCGCCCATCGGGGCGGACCCGCCGGGCATCGAGCTGGCCGACCGCACCCGACAGGCCGGCGTGGGCGTGGACCGGCTGATCCGCACGACCCACGCCACCGGCATCTACTGCGCCGTGGTGGACAGCTCGGGCGAGCTCGTCATCGGCGTCTCCGACATGGAGGGCACAGACCAGATGACGGTGCGCATGCTCGCCCCGCACCAGGACCTCGTCTCACGCGCCGAGCTCGTCATCCTCGACGGCAACCTCCCCGCACCCGTGACCGGCTGGGTGCTGGACTTCGTCGCCGCCTCCCGCGTCCCGGTCGTCATCGACCCGGTCAGCGTCGCCAAGGCCGCGCCCCTGGCGACGACCCTCGCCCCGCGCCGCCCCGTGCACACCATCACGCCCAACCTCGACGAGCTGGCAGCCATCGTCGGCCTGCCGGTGCCGAACGAGACCGAGGCGATCGTGGCGGCCGCTGCCCAGGCCCACGACCTGGGCGTGGCGCACGTCTGGGTCCGCCGTGGCCCCCTCGGCAGCCTGCTCTCGTCCCGGGAGGAGGGCAGCGCCCAGTCCGTGGTCGAGCTGGCCGCACCCGCCGCCACCGTCATCGACGTCACCGGCGCCGGGGACTCGATGACCGCCGGCTTCGTCCACGCCTGGCTGGCCACGGGCGACGTCGTCGAGGCCGCGCGCTTCGGCCAGGCCCTGGCCTCGCTCACCGTCGAGTCCATCCACACCGTCCGACCCGACCTCAGCGAGGACCTCGTCGAGGCCCGCCTCGCCCGCACCGACCCCGCCCGACTCCGAGGAGCCCGATGACGATCCACCCGATGCTCGCCCTGACCGACGAGGTGCGCTCGGCGCTCGCCGAGGCGCGCGCCGTCGTCGCCCTCGAGTCGACGATCATCAGCCACGGCATGCCCTATCCCCGCAATGTGGCCATGGCCCGCGAGGTCGAGGACATCGTCCGGGAGGGCGGAGCGGTGCCGGCGACGATCGCGGTGCTCGACGGCATACCGCGCATCGGCCTGTCGGCCGACGAGCTCGAGCTGCTCGGCTCGGCCCCCGACGTCGCCAAGGTGAGCATTCGCGACCTGCCGCACGTCGTGGCGACCAGGGCGCACGGCGCGACCACCGTCGCGAGCACGATGCGGCTGGCGGCGCTCGCCGGCATCCGGGTCTTCGTCACCGGCGGGCTCGGCGGCGTGCACCAGGGCGCGACCGACTCGATGGACGAGTCCGCGGACCTCACCGAGCTCGGGCGCACCGACGTCGCGGTCGTCTGCGCCGGGGTGAAGTCGATCCTCGACATCGGCCTGACCCTCGAGCGGCTCGAGACCCTCGGGGTGCCGGTCGTCGGCTACGGCACCAGCGACTTCCCGTCCTTCTACTCCCGCACGAGTGACTTCTCGGCGCCGCTGCGCGCCGACGACCCGGCGACCCTCGCGGCGATGATGCGCGCCAAGTGGGACCTCGGGCTCGAGGGCGGCATCGTCGTGGCCAACCCCGTGCCCGAGGCCGAGGAGATGTCGCGCGCCGACATCGACGGCCTCATCGCGACGGCCCTGGCCGAGTGCGGGCAGCGCGGGATCACCGGCAAGGACATCACCCCCTTCCTCCTCGGCCGGATCGTCGAGCTCTCGGGCGGGCGGTCGCTGGAGACCAATATCGCCCTGGTGCGCAACAACGCCCGCCTCGGTGCGGCCCTGGCCGTCGCGTATGCCGGGGCCGCCCCGCGCTGAGAGCGTCGACTCCGCGCGGTTGGCTGCCTTCGGTCCACGGGCGGGTTGGTGAAAGCGATGCCGCAGCCCGCCCGATAGGCTCGGATCCGACAGTGGCCGGGGGAGCACTCCATGGCCACGGCCGCGAACCAGCCCATTCGTCTGAAGGAGCCCAGCATGGCCACCATCGAAGCCGTCGGCGCACGCGAGATCCTCGACTCCCGGGGCAACCCGACGGTCGAGGTCGAGGTTGCCCTCGACGACGGCACCATCGCCCGCGCCGCCGTCCCCTCGGGTGCCTCGACCGGTGCCTTCGAGGCCGTCGAGCGCCGGGACGGCGACAAGAAGCGCTACCTCGGCAAGGGTGTCGAGCAGGCCGTCGACGCCGTCATCGACGAGCTCGGTCCCAAGCTGCTCGGCTTCGAGGCCAGCGACCAGCGCCTCATCGACGGCGAGATGCTCGCCATCGACGGCAGCGCCAACAAGGGCAAGATCGGCGCCAACGCCATCCTCGGCGTCTCCCTCGCCGTGGCGCGCGCCGCCGCCGACAGCGCCGACCTGCCGCTCTTCCGCTACGTCGGTGGCCCGAACGCGCACGTCCTCCCCGTCCCGATGATGAACATCCTCAACGGTGGCAGCCACGCCGACTCCAATGTCGACATCCAGGAGTTCATGATCGCCCCGATCGGCGCCGGCTCCTTCCGTGAGGCCCTGCGCTGGGGCGCCGAGGTCTACCACGAGCTCAAGTCGGTCCTGAAGAAGAAGGGCCTGGCCACCGGCCTGGGCGACGAGGGCGGCTTCGCCCCCAACCTCGAGTCCAACCGCGCCGCCCTCGACCTCATCCTCGAGGCGATCAAGGGCGCCGGCTACGAGCCCGGCAAGGACATCGCGCTCGCGCTCGACGTCGCGGCCTCGGAGTTCCACGACGAGGGTTCCTACTCCTTCGAGGGTGGCAAGAAGTCGGCGGCCGAGATGATCGACTACTACGCCGACCTCGTCGACTCCTACCCGCTGGTCTCCATCGAGGACCCGCTCAACGAGGACGACTGGGAGGGCTGGCACGCCATCACCGAGCGCCTCGGGGACAAGGTCCAGCTCGTGGGTGACGACCTCTTCGTCACCAACCCCGAGCGCCTCGCCCGCGGCATCGCCGAGAACACCGCGAACGCCCTGCTCGTCAAGGTCAACCAGATCGGCTCGCTCACCGAGACGATGGACGCCGTCGAGATGGCGCACCGTGCCGGCTACAAGTGCATGATGAGCCACCGCTCGGGGGAGACCGAGGACACCACGATCGCCGACCTCGCCGTCGCGACCAACTGCGGCCAGATCAAGACCGGCGCCCCGGCGCGGTCCGAGCGCGTCGCGAAGTACAACCAGCTGCTGCGCATCGAGGAGGAGCTCGACGACGCTGCTGTCTACGCCGGCGCCGGCGCGTTCCCTCGCTTCTCGGGCGCCAAGGGCTGATCCTGTCGTGGTGACCGGGCGGGGACGCACGAAGCCGGGGGCACGCACGACGCGCCCGGCCTCGGCGCGCCCCGCCCGCACCCGCGGGGAAGGCAGTCGCCGCCTCGGTGCTGCCGCCTCGGCGACCACGGCGGCGATGTCGGCCGCGTCGAGTGCGGCCCAACGAGCGGCCGTCGGCGTCCCCGCAGTGGCCGGCTGGCGGGCCCGCGTCGACCGGGCGCGACGGGATGCCCGGCTGCGGCGCTACCTCCTGCTCGGCGCCGCCCTGCTGTTCCTGGGGATCCTCGTCGGTCCCACCCTCAAGGCCTACATCGGCCAGCGCCAGGAGATCTCGGCGCTGCGCGAGCAGGTCGCGACCCAGACCAAGGCCGTCGACGAGCTCAAGGCCGAGCAGGCGCGATGGCAGGACCCGGCCTACATCGAGCAGCAGGCGCGCGAGCGACTGAAGTTCGTCAAGGTGGGGGAGAAGGCCTACACCGTCATCGATCCCGAGGACACGCGCGCCGAGGTCGACGGGATGGCCAGCGCTCCCCGGGACAGCGCGTGGTACGTCACCGTCTGGTCCTCGCTCAAAGCCGCCGACGCGCCGGCCGCGGCGCCGTGACCGCCCACCCGGCTCCCACGCCTCCCTCTCCCGCCGACCTCGCCGCGGTCGGGGTGCAGCTGGGGCGCGAGCCCCGTGGCGTCGTCGAGGTGGCCCACCGCTGTCCGTGCGGCGCCCCGGACGTCGTGCGCACCCTTCCGCGCCTTCCCGACGGGACCCCCTTCCCCACCTCCTTCTATGCCACCTGCCCGCGCCTCACCGGTGCCATCAGCACCCTCGAGGGCGACGGCGTGATGAAGGAGATGAGCGCCCGGCTCGCCTCCGACCCCGACCTGGCCAGTGCGTATGCCGCGGCGCACGAGGACTACCTGGCGCGCCGCTCCCAGCTCGGCCAGGTGCCCGAGATCGACGGCATCTCCGCCGGTGGGATGCCCACGCGGGTCAAGTGCCTGCACGTCCTCGTCGGGCACGCCCTCGGTGCCGGCCCCGGGGTCAACCCCCTCGGTGACGAGGCGCTGGCCCTCCTGCCGCCCTGGTGGTCGGCCGGCTCCTGCTGCCTCGAGGCGGTTGGGTCCGACGAGCGCGAGTCGGCCGGCACACAGCAGCCGGAGGGATCGCCGTGACGCGCGTCGCCGCGATCGACTGCGGCACCAACTCGATCCGCCTGCTCGTCGCCGACGTCGTCACCTCGGCCGAGGGCCGACGGCTGACGGACCTGCACCGCGAGATGGAGGTGGTCCGGCTCGGCTACGGCGTGGACCGCACCGGCGTGATCGACCCGGCGGCGATGGAACGCACCCTCGTCGCGGTCGAGCGCCATGCCCGCATCTGCCGAGAGCTCGGCGCCGAGCAGGTGAGGTTCGTCGCGACGAGCGCGTCGCGGGATGCCCAGAACGCCGCGGACTTCGTGGCCGGCGTCCACCAGGCCTTCGGCGACTTCGACGTCACTCCCGAGGTGGTGAGCGGGGAGGAGGAGGCGCAGCTCTCCTTCTCGGGGGCCACCGGCGACCTGCTGGCGGCCGGGATCCCGGGCCCCTATCTCGTCATCGACCTCGGCGGGGGGTCGACCGAGTTCGTTCGCGGCACCGAGCAGGTCGAGGCCGGTCTCTCGCTCGACATCGGGTCGGTGCGGATGACCGAGCGCCACCTGCACTCCGACCCGCCCACGCCGGCCGAGGTGGCCGCCGCGACGGCGGACATCGAGGCGGCCATCGACGCGGCGGAGGCCAGCGTTCCGCTGACCGACATCGGCACGGTGGTCGGCCTGGCCGGCTCGATCACGACGGTGACGGCCCACGCCCTGGGGCTCACGGCATACGAATCGGCCGCCATCCACCTTGCCCGCGCTGACCGGGCGACCCACATCGCGGCCGCGACCGACCTGCTCGAACGCTCGCGGGCTGCGCGGGCGGGCCTGGGATTCATGCACCCCGGGCGGGTCGACGTCATCGGCGCCGGTGCGCTCATCTGGCGCCAGATCCTGCGCCGGGTCGAGCTGCGTTCGCCCGGGGCCGGTGTCGTCGTCTCCGAGCACGACATCCTCGACGGCATCGCGCTCTCGATCGCCCCCTGACCGGTCTCCATCGCCCTCGACACGCCGGACCCCACCTCTGGACAACTGGTGTTCTTGTCTGCACACTAATGCGCAGTACGCAGTACCGCGCGAGATGAAGGACGGGCCATGGACAACACGCAACTCGTGAAGGGGGTGCTGGACCTGGCCGTGCTCGCCGTCGTCGCCGATGCCGACGGCTACGGCTACGACGTCGTGCGGCGACTGCGCACCGCGGGCCTCGAGGACGTCGGTGACGCCTCGGTCTACGGCACGCTGCGCCGGCTCTACGCCGCGGGGGCGCTCTCGTCCTACGTCGTGCCCTCCGACGAGGGGCCGCACCGCAAGTACTACGGGATCAACGCCCAGGGCCGCTCGATGCTCGAGTCGCAGGGCCGCACGTGGGGCGATTTCGCCCGCACCATGGAGAAGTTGCTCGCTGGGGCAGGGGTTGCATCATGAACGAGTCCGTCGTCCTCCCCGCGCGCGAGGCGATCCACTCCTATGTCGCGCACGTGCGGCTGCACCTGTCCGACCTCCCCGCCGAGGAGCTCGACGAGCTCGTCGGCGGCCTCGAGGCCGATCTCGCCGAGCGGGCCGCCGAGCTGCCCGCGGGCAGTGACCTCACCTCGTCGTTCGGCGCACCGGAGGTGTATGCCGCAGAGCTACGTTCCGCTGCCGGCCTGCCTCCCCGTGTGACCGGGGCGCCGATCGCCCCTCGCCGCAACGGTCTTCGTGAGGTCGAGGCGAGTGTGCGCGCAGACCGTGACCGCTGGCTGGTGCGCTGGCCGTGGCTGAAGGACCTGCGTCCGGCGTGGTGGCTGGCGCGCGGCGCGATGGCCGGACTGTTCCCGATCTGGTGGGTGGGAGTCGGCCTGCGCAACCCAGTGGCTTGGCTCTTCGTGCTCGGCGGTGCGGCCGTGTCCTTCGCCTGGTCACGCCGCGACCCCGCGCCCTCGTCGTGGTCCAACCGGTTGCTCGTCCTGGGCAACGTGGCTGCTGTGCTGCTCGTCCTGCCCTTCCTCGCGTTGCTCCCCGCCCGGGTGAGCCAGGGACCCGAGGTGATCTACGAGTCCTCTCCCGGTCCGGTCAGCGGCGACTCCGGGGTGTGGGTCAACGGCGAGGCCGCCCTGAACCTCTATGCCTATGACGCCGAGGGCAACCGCATCGACAACGTCCGCCTGTTCAACCAGTACGGCCAGGCCGTGTCGGTGCCGAGTGAGGCGTGGTTCAACCTCCCGCCGGACCAGCAGCCACCGATGACCCAGAACGGGACGTTCGAGGTCAACGGCGCGGTCTTCCCGGTGCGCTGGGGGAGCCGGACCGGCTGGGAGGCCTCGGCGGGCGGTCAGTGGGAGCCGCCGGTGAAGATCTCGACCCTGCCGCCGACGGCCGGGCCCGCCACGTCCGGCGCATCGACTCCGGGCGCATCGACTTCGGGCCCTCCGCCCATGCCGGATGCGCAGGCCTCCTCCGACCCCTCACCCTTGCCGGGGTCTGCCGACCCGGCGCAAGCCTCACCGTCGCCGAGCGCGACGCCGTGAGAAGCCGGCCCGGGTGGTCGGCGCGGAACAGGGGCCGCGCCACCACCCGGGCCGATGACCTCCCCGTTCATGGCCCGCCCGGCCCGAGCTCCGGTCCGGGCCTGCGCAGGCCTTCTTCGTCGAGATAGAGCAACACTCCCGGGAAATGGGCGTTTCCCCGGAGTGTTGCTCTATCTCGACTGAGGTCGGGGCCGGGACGGCAGGGGGTGGGCAGCAGGGGCGGTGGCCTAGATTGGGCACGCCCCCGTAGCCCAACTGGCAGAGGCCGGCGACTTAAAATCGCTCCAGGTGCGGGTTCGATTCCCGTCGGGGGCGCTCGCTGGCGCGAGCCCCCCCGCCAGGACCCACCGTCGGGGGCGCTCGCTGGCGCGAGCCCCCCCGCCAGGACCCACCGTCGGGGGCGCTCGCTGGCGCGATCATCGAAAGGCGATGGCTGGGGACGGGGAACTCTTCGGGCCGGTTCCGTTGTTTAGGCTGTGACGACGACGGATGACCACCATCCGCCCCGACCATCACGGAGGACCGATGGCCAGCAACCCCGCCTTCAACCGGCTCGAGCAGGATGCCCGCACCGGGTATGCCGCCTTCCGCGACCAAGGCGCCCCCGCCTCACCCCAGGCGTACCCGCAGCAGGGCTACTCCCAGCCGGGGCAGATGGGGCACGACCAGCTCGAGCACATGTACAACGCGCCCTCGGCGACCCCGGTCCAGGCCGGCCGCGTCACCATGGACGACGTCATCATGAAGACGCTCGGTCTGTTCGCGATCGTCCTGGTCACCGGCGCGGCCGGCTGGATCATCTCGGCCGCCAACCCCGCCATGGGCTCGATGATCTGGATGGGCGGCATGATCGGCACCCTGATCCTGGGTCTGGTCATTGCCTTCAAGAAGACCCTCTCGGTCCCGCTCATCGTCGGGTATGCCGTGCTCGAGGGCTTCTTCGTCGGCGCGGTCAGCTTCTTCTTCGAGCAGCGGTGGGGCGGCATCGTCGCCCAGGCGGTGCTCGCGACACTGGCGACCTTTGTCGGCATGTTCATGGCCTACAAGACCGGCCTGATCAAGGTCACCGACAAGTTCCGCCGCATCGTGACGATGATGGTCTTCGGCTACGCGATCTTCGCCGTCGTCAACTTCATCTTCGCCATGGTCACCGACAACATGTTCGGCTTCGGCGGCGCAGGATGGCTGGGCATTGCGATCTCCCTCTTCGCGGTCGGCCTCGCCTCCGTCACTCTCGCCCTCGACTTCGACGCGGTCGACACGGCGATCCGCACCGGTGCTCCGCAGAAGTACAGCTGGCTGCTCGCCCACGGCATCATCGTCAGCCTGGTCTGGCTCTACATCGAGTTCCTCCGGCTCTTCGCTCGCCTGCGCGAGAACTGAGAATGACGGACTCGGCACTGCGATCGGCCCCGCCCTCGGGCGGGGCCGACCCGCGTCCGGACCAGGTGCGGGCCGAGCTCGAGCGCATCGAACGCCGCTGGGCGACCCTCCCGCTGGCCTCCGCAGAAGCCGGTATGCCGTCCCTGCGGCGAGCGCTCGACAGCCTCACCTCTGCGGCCGGTCAGCCGCCCGTGACCGACCTCGGCCCGGGCGTGGCGCTGCACCAGCTCAAGGTCCTCGTGTGGGAGGCCTGCCGCGAAGGGCGAGCGGACGGCATACCGGAATTGCTCACGGTGCTACGCCGCGGCCTCCCCTGACGCGGTTGTTACCTTTTGCCGCGGTTGTTACCCGGCAACAACCGCGTCAAAAGGTAACAACCGCGGGGGAGCAGGGAGAAGCAGGACTCAGGAGAGGCGCTCGACGACGATCGCCATGCCCTGGCCGCCGCCGACGCACATCGTCTCCAGGCCGATCGAGCCGTCGCGCGCCTGCAGGCCGTTGAGGAGCGTGGTCATGATCCGAGTGCCGGTCGAGCCGAACGGGTGCCCGAGGGCGATCGCGCCGCCGTGGACGTTGAGCTTGTCGAAGTCCATGCCGAGGTCATCGGCCGAGCCGAGCACCTGCACCGCGAACGCCTCGTTGATCTCGTAGAGGTCCACGTCGTCGATCGTCATCCCAGCACGCGCCAGCGCCCGTCGCGACGCCTCGACCGGGCCCATGCCCATGATCTCGGGCGACAGGCCGGACACCCCGGTGGAGAGGATGCGGGCCAGCGGGGTGATGCCGAGTTCACGCGCCCGCGTGTCGCTCATGATGACCACACCGGAGGCGCCGTCGTTGAGCGGGCAGCAGTTGCCGGCCGTGATCGTGCCGTCCTCGCGGAAGACCGGCTTGAGGCCCTGGACCGCCTCGAGCGTCACGCCCGCACGCGGACCGTCGTCGGTGGAGACGACCGAGCCGTCGGGGAGCGTCACCGGCAGGATCTCGCGCTCGAAGAAGCCCGCCTTGATCGCGGCCTCGGCACGGTTCTGCGAGGTCACGCCCCACTCGTCCATCCGCCGGCGCGACATGCCGCGCGAGGTCGCGACGTTCTCGGCGGTCTGCCCCATCGCGATGTAGGCATCGGGCAGCAGCCCGTCCTCGCGCGGGTCGTGCCAGGTCGCATTGGTCGCCGCCGTCTGCGCCGTGCGGGCCTGGGCGTCGGCGAAGACCGGGTTGAGCACGTGCGGGTCGGACTCCCCGGCGCCGGCGAAGGCCATCATCTGCGAGACGCACTCGACACCACCGGAGATGAAGACATCGCCCTCGCCGGCCTTGATCGCGTGGAAGGCCATCCGCATCGTCTGGGTCGAGCTCGCGCAGAACCGGTTGACCGTTGTGCCGGGCAGCCCGTCGAGACCGGCCAGGACGGCGATGATGCGGGCGAGGTTGTTGCCGGCGCGCCCCTCGGGGTAGGCCGTGCCCCAGTAGAGGTCCTCGACCTCGGCCGGGTCCAGCACCGGCACCTTGGCCAGCAGCGCCTGCACCACTTGGAGGGAGAGGTCGTCGGGCCGGATGTCCTTCATCGAGCCCTTCATGGCCCGGCCGATCGGGGTCCGGGCGGTGGCGACGATGACGGCTTCGGGCACGACAGGCTCCTCGGGAGAGGTGGACGGAGGTCGTTCGATCGTATGCCGGGTGCTCACGCCGGGCACTGTGCGTTGCCTCACCCCCTGGTCGCCGTGACAACCCGCCCCACCCCGTGACGAATCGTCGGCACGGGTGTTGGATGGAGGCATGAAACACGAACGCAGTCGCGCATCGTCAGGATCTCCCTACGAGAGCACGGTCGGGTTCTCCCGGGCGCTGCGGCATGGTCGCCATGTCGCCGTCTCGGGGACCGCGCCGATCTGGCCGGACGGGCACGTCATGCCCGAGGCCTCGTCCCAGGCCCGTCGGTGCTGGGAGATCGCGCTGGCCGCGCTCGCCGAGCTCGGGGGCAAGCCCGAGGACGTCGTGCGGACGCGCCACTACCTGACGAATGTCGACGACGTCGAGGATGTCGCGGCGGTCCACGGTGAGTACTTCGGCGAGATCCGTCCGGCGAGCACCATCGTCGTGGTCGCCGGCCTGGTCGACCCGCGCTGGAAGGTCGAGGTCGAGCTCGACGCCTTCGTCGAGGACTGACCCTCCCTTCACGACTCCGGGTGCGGGCCCGGCCGGTGCATGCCGGCCGGGCCCCTTCTCATTCCGGGGTGGCGGGAGAAGTGGCGTCAGCCTCGCGGGTGTCCGCAACCGACTCCTCACGGGCCTCGGTCGGCGCCGGTGAGGCCTGGTCGGCGTGCACCAAGGGTGCTGGACGGCGGTGGCGCAGGATCGCCCACCGACCACGGGGTCCTCGCGTCTGGCCGGCGACCTCGGCCGGACTGACCTCGGTGCCCGGCTCGAGGACGGCCTGCCCGGCGGCGACGGCCACCGGGCCGACCCCCTCGCCACGGCGACGCTCGGGGGCTCGGTCCTCGGCGTCGACGGGACGGCTGGCCCCGACCGCCCCGGGGGCGTCCTCGCCCCAGATGCCCAAGGCATTGCAGACGGTCGGCAGCAGCGCGGCGGCCGCGCGGGCGTAGCCGGCGGGGGAGGGGTGGAAGCGGTCGCGCCCGAACATCTCCCGAGGGGCCGCGGCGAACTCGTGCCCGAGCAGGTCGCCGAGGGAGACGGTGCGCCCGCCGGCCTCCACGACCGCGACCGTCTGGGCGGCGGCGAGGTCGCGGCTCCACCGCCGGATGAGCAGCTTCAGGGGTTGAGGCACGGGCTCGACGGTGCCCAGGTCGGGGCAGGTGCCGACGACCACCTCGGCACCGGCGGAACGGGCCCGCCGGACCGTGGCCTCCAGGTGCCGCACGGCCACCGCCCGGTCGACCCGGTGGGTGACATCGTTCGCGCCGACCATGACAAGGACGAGGTCGGGTGCCTCGACGATGTCGAGGGCACTGGCGAGCTGGCGCTCGAGGTCGGCGGACTCCGCACCGACGACTGCCACGTTCGTCAGCTCGACGCGGCGGCCCTTGAGGGCGGCCACTCCGTTGGCGACGATCGCCCCGATGGTCTGGCTGGGGTGGTCCGCGCCCAGGCCGGCGGCGAGTGAGTCGCCGAGCATCACCATGCGCACCGGCTCACCGGGGCCTGCGCCGTATCCGCCCTCGTGCTGGGGTGCGCCCTCGAACGGTTGCCCCACGATGCGGCGCGCGATGGCCCCCTCGGCCCGCACCACGGCATACCCGATCAGGCCGAGCGCGGCGCTCGCGGCGGCGACACCGCCTCCGCCGTAGGCGGCCGTCGCCGCGATCTTGCGGGCCCGTCGTGCGCGTCCCATGCCATGTCCTCCCGGGGTGAATCCACGAGTCTGCTGAGTGGGCAACGTACCGGTCAAGGCCGGGCGTTCCCTCGCTAGCCTTGCCGACATGGATCTGGTCGGGCGTTCTGCCGAACTCGACTTCGACGTCACCGACGCCGACACGGCACTGGCGGTCGGCTCGGGCGCCCTGCCCGTCCTGGGCACTCCGCGGGTGCTCGCGATGCTCGAGGCGACGACCTGCGCCGCCGTCGACGAGGCCCTGGCGCCCGGATCGACGACGGTCGGCACGCGGGTGGACCTCGAGCACCTCGCGGCGACGCCGGTCGGTGGCCGCGTGCGCTGTCGCGCGGTCATCACCGGGCAGGCGTCGCGGGCCGTGACCTTCGCCGTGACCGCCGTCGACGGCGACGGTCGCGAGCTGGCGCGCGGCACGATCACCCGCGTCGTCGTCGACAGCGTGCGCTTCCTCGCCCGCCTCTGATCCCACCCCGATTCGAGGTATTACCGCCGCACAAGCAGCGGCGCTATTACCTCGAATCGGCGGGAATCACCACGGCAGCCCCGTCCTCCGGCTGGACCGAGAACACCCGAGGGGGGCCGAATCCCCGTCGATCGAAGGCCGAGCGCACGGCGGTCTCCACCGCCTCCAGGTCCGCCTCGCGGACGAGGGCGATGGCCGAGCCGCCGAAGCCACCCCCGGTCATCCGGGCGCCGAGAGCACCGGCCGCGAGCGAGGCCTCGACGGCGAGGTCGAGCTCGGAGCACGAGACCTCGAAGTCGTCCCGCAGGGACACGTGCGAGGCAGTCATCAGGCCACCCATCCGGTCGAGGTCACCCACGCCGAGCGCGTTGACGGTCTCGAGGACCCGGGCGTTCTCGCCGACCACGTGGCGCACCCGGCGCGCGTCCTCGGCCCCGAGTTGCGCGCTCGCGGCCGCGAGGTCCTCGACGCCCAGCTCCCGCAGCGACTCCATGCCGAGCTGGGCCGCGGCGCGCTCGCAGGAAGCCCGGCGCGCGGCATACCCACCGGTGCTGTGGGCGTGCGAGACGCCGGTGTCGACGACGGCCAGGACGAGCCCGGCGCAGGCCAGTCGCAGCGGCACCAGCTCGACGTCGCCCGAGCGGGCGTCGACGAGCACCGCGTGCTCGCGGCGGCCGTTGAGGACGGCGGTCTGGTCGAGGACACCGGTCGGCGCTCCGGCGACGTCGTTCTCCCCGCGCTGGCCGGCCGCGGCCAGCGCCGCGGAGTCCAGGCCCAGGCCCCAGAGGTGGTCGAGAGCGACGAGCAGGGCGCACTCGATGGCGGCCGACGAGGACAGGCCCGCTCCCGACGGGACGTCGGAGACGAAGGAGGCCTCGAAGCCGCGCCACCGGTCGCGGGGGACTCCAGCGCCCAACAGGCCCCACAGGGCGCCCAAGGGATAGGCGGCCCAGCCGGGCACCTGGCCCGGGCGGATCTGGTCCAGGCGCAGGCGGACGGGCTCGTTGAACTGGTCGGAGGAGACGATGACGAGGTCGTCGGTGCGTTCGCGGACGGCAACGACGGTGGCCTGGCCGATGGCGAACGGCAAGGCCAATCCTGAGTTGTAGTCGGTGTGCTCACCGATGAGGTTGACCCGCCCCGGGCCGCGGGCCACCACGTCGGCCTTGCCGCCCAGTGCCAGCGCGGCGTGGCGGAGCGCGCGGTCGATCAGGTCACGCACGGTCATCCACCGCCTCGAGCACGTCGGCCCATGTCATCAGGTGGGTGGTGGTCACGGGCCAGTCGCCCTCAGATGCCCAAGGTGTTCCGCGGGTAGGTCGCGGTCACGTCGGTGATCACGTTGACGAGGTAGGGCACACCGGACGCGAAGGCGCGGTCGAGCGCAGGCCCGATCTCGCGGGGGTTGGTCACCATCTCGCCGCCACCACCGAGGGCGGTCACGACCTGGTCGTAGCGCGTCTGCGGCGCGAGGTCGGCCACGACGTCGTAGCCGTAGATCATCTGCATCGGCCCCTTCTCCAGGGCCCATGCGCTGTTGTTGCCCATCACCATGACGACCGGAATACGGTGTCGCACAAGCGTGTCCACGTCCGATAGAGCAAAGCCGGCTGCCCCGTCACCGAGCAGCAGCACCACCTGGCTTCTCGGCCGCGCCAGCCGGGCGGCGATCGCCGCGCCGATGCCGGCGCCCAGGCAGCCGAACGGGCCGGGGTCGAGCCAGCATCCCGGTCGCGCCGGCTCGACGAACTTGCCCGCGAACGACACGAAGTCACCGCCGTCGCCGATGACCACCGCGTCCTCGGCCAGGCGGGGGAGCAGCTCGCCATAGATCCGGGCCGGATGGATCGGGTCGGCCTCCGCGGTGAGCAGGCCGCGATCCCGCGCCTCGGCTGCCTTCACCTGGTCGCCCAGGGTGGCCGCCCAGTCGGACCAGTCCGGTTGGGAATGGCTCTCCTGCAGGGCAGTTCGTATGCCGTCCAGCACCTTCGTGAGGTCGCCCGCCGCGCTCGCGGCGAGGGTGAGGTGGGTCGCGACCTGCCCGGGCGAGTCGGCCAGGTGGATGACCTTGGCCAGCGGACGCCCCTCCTTGCCCCCGAACAGCCCATAGCCGAGGCGGAAGTCGAGCGGAGTGCCCACGACCACGACGACGTCGGCCTGGTTCAGGGCGGCGCCGCGGGCCTTGGTCACGAGCAGGGGATGCCCACCGGGGAGCAGGCCCCGACCCATCCCATTGGTGAGCGTGGGCACGCTGAGCTCCTCGACGAGACGGAGCGCGGCCTCCTCCGCGCCATCGGCCCAGACGTCGCTGCCGAGGACGAGCACCGGATGGATGGCGGCGTACAGCTCGCCCGCCACCCGCGCCAGGTCGTCGGGGTCCGGTTCGAGCACCACCGGCACGGCGGATCCCACGGGGTCAGGCGTCGTGGCGGAGTCGAAGAAGTGGTCCAGGGGCACGTCGAGGAAGGCCGGTCCGCGATGAGGGGTCGCGGCGGCCGAGAACGCCGCCTCGGTGAGCGCGCCGATCTCCGACGCGGAGTGGGCGGTCGCGGCATACCGGGTGATGGAGTCGACGACGGCGACGTGGTCGAACTCCTGCAACGCGCCCTGCCCCCACCGGTTGTCCGGTGAGCGGCCGCCGATGACGACCAGGGGCGCTCCGGAGAAGGACGCCTGGGCCAGGGCGCTCACCCCGTTGGTCACACCGGGCCCGGCCGTGAGGACCGCCAGCCCGGGGCGGCGGGTGAGCTTGCCCGTCGCCTCCGCGGCGAAGGTCGCGGTCTGCTCGTGGCGCACGTCGAGGAGGCGCACGGGCGGGTCGGTCGTCACCGCGGCGTCATACATGGGGAAGACGTGCGCACCGGAGAGGGTGAAGACCGTCTCCACCCCATGGGCGCGAGCCACGTGGAGGGCGTGGACTCCGCCGTGCCCGGAGATCGCTGACGGTTCGCTGCTCGGGGACTGCTCGTCGGCCATGGACGAACGCTATCGGCCGGAGGACACTGGGATCGGAAGGTGATGATCATGAACACCCTTGAGCAGCGACCCGGACAAAGCGACACGGCCCCTCCTTCGTCGGCCCTCGTCACCAAGGCGTGGCTGAGCCTGCTCCTGCTGCCCGTGGCCCTCGCCCTGGCCTTCCTCATCGGTGAGGGGCTGGTGTCGCTGCTCGGCTACGAGGTCGGGGCCGGGGGAGCGCCCTGGTGGGTGGCGGTCGTCGCCACCGTCCCGGCGCTCCTCGTCTTCTGGGTGCCGGGTGTGCTCGCCACGCACTTCGCGCGTGCCGCCCGCGCCCGGGGCGACCGCCGCGGCCTCTTCCCGGCCGGCATCGCACTCGCCGTGTGCACGGCATTCACCCTCATGAACCTTCTCGCGCCGCTGCTCGGAGGCTGACTTTCACCGGTCCTCGGGCAGGATGGGCGGCATGAAGTATGCCGAGCACATCGCCGACCTCGTGGGGAACACCCCGCTCGTCAAGCTCAACTCCGTGACCCGGGGAGTCACGAAGGCCACCGTCCTGGCCAAGGTGGAGTACGTCAATCCCGGCGGCTCGGTCAAGGACCGCATCGCCCGCAAGATGATCGAGGACGCCGAGGCCTCCGGTGCCCTCCGGCCCGGCGGCACCATCGTCGAGCCGACCTCCGGCAACACCGGTGTCGGGCTGGCGCTCATCGCCCAGCGCAAGGGATACAAGTGCATCTTCGTCTGCCCGGACAAGGTCAGCGAGGACAAGCGCAATGTCCTCAAGGCCTACGGCGCCGAGGTCGTCGTGTGCCCGACCTCGGTCGCGCCGGAGCACCCGGACTCCTACTACCAGACCTCCGACCGGCTCGTCCGGGAGACCCCGGGCGCCTGGAAGCCGAACCAGTACGAGAACCCGATGGGCCCGCTCTCGCACTACGAGTCGACCGGACCGGAGATCTGGGCCGACACCGACGGGCGGGTCACCCACTTCGTCACCGGCGCCGGCACCGGCGGCACCATCTCCGGTGCCGGTCGCTACCTGCGCGAGGCCTCCGCTGATCGCCCCGACGCCGACGGCGGCCGGGTGCAGGTCATCGCCGCCGACCCCGAGGGCTCGGTGTACTCCGGCGGGACCGGTCGCCCCTACCTCGTCGAGGGCGTCGGCGAGGACTTCTGGCCCGGCGCCTACGACCCGGCGCAGGTCGACCGGGTCGTCGCCGTATCGGATGCCGACTCCTTCGCCATGACCCGGCGGCTGGCCCGCGAGGAGGGCCTGCTCGTCGGCGGCTCGTGCGGCATGGCCGTCGTCGCCGCCCTCGAGGTGGCCAAGGACCTCCCCGAGGACGCAGTGGTCGTCGTGCTGCTGCCGGACTCCGGCCGTGGCTACCTCTCCAAGATCTTCAACGACGAGTGGATGCGCTCCTACGGTTTCTCCAGGGCGACCGAGGGCACGACCGTCGGGGACGTGCTGCGCGGCAAGTCCGATCGCCTGCCGGCGCTGGTCCACACCCACCCCCAGGAGACCATCCGCGATGCGGTCGAGATCCTCCGCGAGTACGGCGTCTCGCAGATGCCGGTGGTCAAGGCCGAGCCGCCGGTGATGTCCGGCGAGGTGGCCGGGTCGGTGTCCGAGCGTGCCCTGCTCGACGCGCTCTTCCACGGCCGGGCGCACCTGTCCGACGCCGTGGACAAGCACATGGGCCCGGGACTGCCGCTCGTCGGCGCGGGCGAGCCGGTCGCGACCGCGCGTCACGAGCTCGAGGCCTCGGACGCGGTGCTGGTGGTCGAGGACGGCAAGCCGATCGGGGTGCTCACCCGCGCCGACCTGCTCGGCTTCCTCGCCGACTGACCGTCAGCCCGGCGGGGCGATGTCCTGCTGGGCGGGGAGGTTCGCGACGCCGACCGGGCACGTCAGGCCGTTCGGACCGTGGTTGCAGTAGCCGCCGGGGTTCTTGTCGAGGTACTGCTGGTGGTAGTCCTCGGCATACCAGAAGGTCCCCGCCTCCGATGCGGGCCGCAGCTCGGTCGTGATGGCACCGAACCCGGCCGCCGTGAGCTCGCCCTGGAAGGCGGTCGCCGTCGCGCGCGCCGCCGCTTCCTGCCCCGGCGTCGTCCAGTAGATGGCCGAGCGGTAGGCGGTGCCGATGTCGTTGCCCTGGCGCATCCCCTGCGTCGCGTCGTGGTTCTCCCAGAACGCCTTGAGGACCGCCTCGGGCGTGACCGCCCGCGGGTCGTAGGCGACGAGGACCGTCTCCGCGTGACCGGTGCGTCCGGTGCAGCACTCCTCGTAGGTGGGGTTCGGGGTGAAGCCGCCCATGTAGCCGACCGCGGTCGTCACCACCCCGGGCAGCCGCCACATGATCCGCTCGGCCCCCCAGAAACAGCCCATCGCGACGTGGAGCACCTCGGTGCCGCCCGGCCACGGCCCCTCGAGCGGGGTGCCGAGCACCGTGTGCGTCGCCGGCACGGTGAAGACCCGGTGCTCGCGTCCCGGCAGCGCCTCCTCGCGGGTCGGCAGGACCGTCTTCGCGCGCGATCCGAACATCATCGGGTCTCTCCTTCGCCCAGCGGGTAGCTCTCGATGGTCTCGTAACGCGGCCGCCGCTCGCATCCTTCCCCAAGGTGGGACTGGACGAGGTGGATCGCGTCCACCGTCCAGGTGGGTCCGCCGTAGGCGTCGAGCACCCGCAGCCAGCGCATCGCGCTGAACGAGCGGTTTGAGCGCGCCACCGTCAGGTGCGGCCGGAAGGTCCCACCCGCGACCTCGATGCCACTCGTCGTCGCCGCGGCCCGGGCCGCCCGGGACAGCGAGTGCAGCGGGTCGAGACCGGCCCCGTCAGCCGGCACCGCGGCATACAACAGCTTGGCCCGGTCCGGGTCGGGGAAGGCGCCACCGCCGGTGAGCCGCAACGCAAAGGGCGTATGCCGCGCGCTCGCCTCCGCGAGCCGCTCCCCGAAGGCGTCGAGGGCGTGGTCGGGCACGTCCGCGCAGAAGGCGAGGGTGAGGTGGAAGGACTCGGGGTCGCTCCACCGCAGGTCGCCGTGCTCGCGACGCGGCTCGAGGAAGGCGTCGAGGCTCTCGATGACCTCGTCGGGTGGGACGATCCCCACAAAGGCGCGCATGGACAACGAGTGTGACAGGGGCGAGGGTGGAGCCATGGGCAGCTCAGCACGCCAGCCGACGTCCAGCACCGCGTCCTCGCCGGTCGCGCCACCGGTCTCGCTCTCCTTCCTCGGCGCGACGGAGACGGTGACCGGGTCGAAGTACCTCCTCACCGTCGGCGAGCGACGGGTGCTCGTCGACTGCGGCCAGTTCCAGGGGGAGAAGGCGCTCCGGCTGCGCAACTGGGCCGCGTTCCCGGTCGTGCCGGCCACCATCACCGACGTGCTCCTCACGCACGCTCACCTCGACCACTGCGGCTACCTGCCCGCGCTCGTCAAGGCCGGCTTCGCCGGGCGGATCCACTGCACCCCACACACCCTCGAGCTCGCGACGATCGTGCTGCGCGACGCCGGGCACCTCCAGGAGCGCGATGCCGAGGACGCCGCGGCCGGTGGCTGGTCCAAGCACTCGCCGCCGCGTCCGCTCTATGACACCCAGGACGTCGAGGCGACCCTGCCGCTGCTCAGCGCCGTCGACTTCGACACCGATCTCGCGCTCGGTGACGGGATCGTGGCGCGATGGACCCGGGCCGGGCACATCCTCGGTTCGGCCTCGATCCGCGTGCAGACCCCGGGCGGGTCGGTGCTCTTCTCCGGGGACGTCGGCCGCGTCGACCACCCCGTGCTCCGCGCCCGGGAGGTCCCCCCGGGCGCCGACTACGTCGTCGTCGAGTCGACCTATGGCGACCGCGAGCACCCGCAGCCACGCAACCTGCCGCACGAGCGGCTCGCCGACGCGATCCGGCGCACCGAGCAGCGCGGCGGGTCGGTGCTCATCCCCGCCTTCGCCGTCGACCGCACCGAGGTGGTGCTCCAGGCGCTCGGCGAGATGATGCGGCACGAGCGCATCCCGCGGCTGCCCGTCTACGTCAACAGCCCGATGGCGACAGCGGCTCTCGACGTCTACCGCGCGGCGGCGACCGAGCTGCGTGCCGACGTCGACCCGCGCTCGGCCTTCGACGTCGGCGACCTGCGCGAGGTCCGCACCGCCGACGAGTCGCGAGCCCTCACCCAGGGCCGGCACGGGCCGGCGATCATCATCAGCTCCTCCGGGATGGCGACCGGCGGCCGGGTGCTGCACCACCTCGAGCGGATGCTCCCCGACCCGCGCAACGCGGTCGTCCTCACCGGCTACCAGGCCGTGGGGACCCGCGGTCGCCAGCTCGCCGAGGGCGCAACCCGGCTGAAGATCCACGGGCAGTACGTCGGGGTGCGTGCCGAGGTCGTCATGGACGACGAGTTCTCCGTCCACGCCGACGCCAGTGACCTCGTCTCGTGGGTCGGGGACCTGCGCCCCCGGCCCCGACTCGTCTTCTGCACCCACGGCGAACGCTCCTCCGCCGAGGCCCTTGCCGCGCGCCTCGAGAAGGAGCTGCGCGTCGACGCCGTCGCCCCGCGCCTCGACGAGGTCGTGACGATCGATGCCGGACGCCTCGACACCGCCCTGCCGACGGTGCTGCCCGCGCCTGCCACCGCGCCCAACCTCACCGTCGCCATCGACGGCCGGACGTATGCCGCGGCGCACCTCGAGGCAGACCTGCGCCGGGTCGCCGGAGCCGGTGACGACCTCGTCCTCACCGGCACGATCACCCTGCGGCTCACTCCACGAGGCTGAGCCGACGGGGCCGAGCGTTCCGCGGCGGCGAACCCAGCGGTGAAGCGTGGGAGCCGGGGTGAGCATGAAGGCGTGACCGAGACACCCGACCGCGTCGTCGTCACCGCCCACGAGCTGACCCGCCTGTGCGACCGGCGGCTCGTCGGCCTGGCGAGCGACGACGACCTCCATAGCTGGGCGAGAGACATGACCGCCGCCGTCGCCGCAGGGCGCGCCGAGCTCGATCCCGCCCAGGCCCTGGTGCTCCGGCCGGCCCTGACCGAGATCGGCGCGTGCGCGAGCCGTGACCTCGACGAGGTCGTCCGCACCTGGATGGCGACCCTCTACCCGCCGCGCTGCGGTTCCTGACCAGCCTGGAGCTGCCGCAGGTCCCTCGCTTCCCGGCGAGGTGGATGAGCTGAGCGGGCGGCATAGGGCCTGAGGTGAGCGCACGGCATACGCTCTGGCCATGGCGACCCACGACGATGGCCTCGGTTTCTCCTCCCGCGCAATCCACGTCGGAAGCGAGCCCGACCCGACGACCGGCGCCGTCGTGCCGCCGATCTATGCGACGTCGACCTACAAGCAGGACGGGGTCGGGGGGCTGCGCGGAGGCTATGAGTACTCTCGCTCGGCGAACCCGACGCGGACGGCCCTCGAGGAGTGCTTCGCGGCGCTCGAGGGGGGTGAGCGGGCCTTCGCCTTCGCCAGCGGCCTGGCCGCCGAGGACTGCGTGCTGCGCTCCCTGCTCGCGCCCGGTGACCACGTCGTCGTCCCGACCGACGCCTACGGCGGCACCTACCGGCTGTTCAACCGGGTCGCGCGGCCGTGGGGCGTCGAGCACTCGATCGCCCGCATCGCCGATGTCGAGGCCGTGCGGGCGGCGATCCGGCCCGAGACCCGGATGATCTGGCTGGAGACCCCGACCAACCCCCTGCTCGGCATCGCCGACATCGCCGCGATGGCCGAGGTCGCCCACGAGGCCGGGGCCCTGCTCGTCGTCGACAACACGTTCGCGACCGCCTACCTGCAGAACCCGCTCGTGCTCGGCGCCGACGTGGTCGTGCACTCGACGACGAAGTACTCGGGTGGGCACAGCGACGTCGTCGGCGGCATCGTCGTCACGGCGTCCGGCGCCCACACCGCGGCGGGGGAGCCGGTGACGGAGCGCATCGGGTTCCACCAGAACGCCATGGGCGCCGTCGCCGGGCCCTTCGACGCCTGGCTCGTGCTGCGCGGGCTCAAGACCCTCGCCGTGCGCATGGAGCGGCACTGCGACAACGCCGAGGCGATCGTGGAGTTCCTCTCCGGCCACGACGGCGTGACCGAGATCTTCTACCCGGGGCTGGCCGGCCACCCGAACCACGAGGTCGCCGCACGCCAGATGAAGCGGTATGGCGGGATGGTCTCCTTCCGCGTCCGAGGTGGCGAGGACGTCGCGGTCAAGGTGGTCGGCGAGACCCAGCTGTGGACCCTCGGTGAGTCCCTCGGTGGCGTGGAGTCGCTCATCGAGCACCCGGGGCGGATGACGCACGCCTCCGTCGCGGGGACCGAGCTCGAGGTGCCGGCCGACCTCGTGCGCCTGTCCGTGGGCATCGAGGATGTCGCCGACCTCATCGCCGACCTCAAGCAGGCCCTCGACCGGCTCGCCTGAGGCCCTGGACCGGCTCGCCTGAGGTCCTTGACCGGCTCGCCTGAGGCCCTGGACCCCCTCGCCTGAGGCCTGTGCACAACCGGCGCGCGGCGCCGGCCGGTCGGGCACAGTGGGTGGATGCAGCGCGGCCCCGGAGCACGGTCCGGCCGTCGGGTGAACCCCTGGCGGCGGAGTCTGCCGCGCCTGCGTGACCCGGAGCGGATGTTCCCGTTCGAGCGTCCGCGGTTCGCCGTGCCGGATGCGCGGGACCCGGCGCAGCTCGTGCTGATGCTGCGTCAGGCCACCGACTCGATGGAGTGGATGCTCGTCGACCTGCTCGAGGGCGTCGTGCCCGAACGACCCGGTATGACGCGCGCCCGAACGCTCGACGACGTCCACGTGCTGCGCTGGATCGCCGACCACCACGCGACGCCGGCCGCGCTGGCCGAGTTCCTGGGGAGGTCACCGCAGACGGGTGTGCGCTCGGCTCGACCGACTCTGCGAGCAGGGCTTGGTCCGTCGCGCCGGGCACGGGCGGGACGCGCGCATGGTGACGCTCGGTCTCACCGCGCGCGGGGAGGAGGTCGTGGCCGAGGTCAACGCTGTCATCGAGGAGCTGACGACGGTCTGGGTCGAGGACATCGAGGAGATGGGCGGGGTCGTCGAGCACTTCTGTCGGATCCTCGCCCGCATGGCACAGGTGAGCTGAGCCGTCCCGGCCGGCACGCCCGGTGGCGGCGTCCACGCCCGGTGGCGGCGTCCACGCTCGCGCCGCCGCTCGCCACCCAGCCCGCCGACCGGCATACATGCCCGCAAACATCGTTCGACCATGGAATGAACTCATTCCATGGTCGAACGATGTCTGAGCACGTGTTGGTGGTGGCGGGGGGTGGGGCGAGCATGGGCCTCGAGCGCCGACCCCCCTACGCCAACCGCTGCGATGGGCAGGCGGTTGACCCGCAGGACTGGGCCGTGTGGCGGCGGCCCAGCCCAGCAGGTCAGAGACCCATGTCCTTGCTGATGATCGACTTCATGACCTCGGAGGTGCCGCCGTAGATCCGGTTGACCCGGTTGTCGGCGTAGAGGCGGGCGATGGGGTACTCGTTCATGAAGCCATAGCCACCGTGCAGCTGCAGGCAGCGGTCGATGACGTCGGCCGCGACCTCGGTGCAGAACAGCTTGGCCGAGGCCGCCTCGGCGGCCGTCAGCTCACCGGCGTCGAGTGCCTCGATGCCGCGGTCGACCACGGCCTGGGCCGCGTCGACCTTGGCCTTGCAGGCGGCGAGCTCGAACTTGGTGTTCTGGAACGCCGCGACCGGCTGGCCGAAGACGACGCGCTGCGTGACGTAGTCCTGGGTGAAGCGGATCGCCGCCGCCGCCTGGCAGTAGGCGCCGAGGGCGATGCCGAGCCGCTCCTGAGGCAGGTTGGCGCCGAGGTAGCTGAAGCCCTCGCCCTCCTCGCCGAGCAGGTCCTCGACCGGCACCCGCACGTCGGTGAAGGACAGCTCGGCTGTGTCGGAGACCTTGAGCCCGAGCTTGTCGAGCTTGCGACCCACGGCATACCCGGGGGCCTTGGTGTCGACGACGAGGAGCGAGATGCCCTTGCGGCGGTTCTCCGCGGACGGGGCGGCGGTGCGGGCACACACGATGACGCGGTCGGCGTGGACGCCGCCGGTGATGAAGGTCTTGGCGCCGTTGAGGATGTAGTGAGTGCCGTCCTCGGAGAGCTTGGCCGTCGTCTTCATGCCCGCGAGGTCGGAGCCGGTGCCCGGCTCGGTCATCGCGATCGCCCACATCTCCTCGCCGGCGACGAAGGGCGGCAGCCACCGCTCCTTCTGCTCCTGCGTGGCGAGCATCTTGATGTAAGGCAGGCAGAGGAGGACGTGCACGCCGGAGCCGCCGAGGGTGACACCCGCGCGGGTGGTCTCCTCGCTCATCACGGCTTCGTACTTGAACGTCTCCAGGCCCGCGCCACCGAACTCCTCCGGCACCTCGATCCCGAAGACGCCCAGCTCGGCGAGCTTGCGGTAGAAGTCACGCGGCACCAGGCCCGCGGCGTACCACTCCTCGTAGTGGGGCACGACCTCGGACTCCAGGAAGTCTCGGAAGGTCTTGCGGAACGACTCGTGGTCCTCGTCAAAGATCTTTCGCTGCATGCACCAAGCCTACGCGTGAGTAGCAAGGCCTGTCTGTGGCCCGCGGCATACTGACGACGTGACCTTGGTGACCTGCGTCGACGTCGGCTCGACCTTCACCAAGGGGCTCCTCGTCGACGTCGGCACCGGTGACCCGGGGCGGGTCGTGGCCGCCGCTGCCCATCCCACGACCGTCGCCACCGACGTGATGGAGGGCCTGGATGCCGTATGCCGTGCGCTCGCCTCCCACGGCCGGCCCGCCGAGACGCTCGTGTGCAGCAGCGCGGGGGGAGGCCTGCGGATCGCCGTCGTCGGGCAGGAGCTCGAGGTCTCGGCGGAGGCCGGTCGGCGGGTGGCGCTCTCCGCCGGCGGGCGCGTGGTCCACGTCAGCGCCGGCGAGCTGACCACGGACGGCGTCCGTGCCCTGCGCGCGATCGCGCCCGACCTCGTCCTGCTCGTCGGTGGCACCGACGGCGGCAATGCCGACGTGCTCCTCCACAACGCGCGCCGACTCGCGCGCGCCCGCCTCCGCGCGCCCGTCGTGCTCGCCGGCAACGCCGAGGCCGCCGACGAGGCCGCTGCCGCACTCAATGCGACCGGCCGCCGCCACCTCGTCACCGGCAATGTCGTCCCGCGGATCGGCGAGATCGCCCCGGACGGAGCCCGCTCCGCCATCCGCGCGGCCTTCCTCGAGCACGTCATCGGCGGCAAGGGCCTCTCGCGCGGCCGCGCGTTCGCCGACCTGGTCCGGGCGCCGACCCCGGACGCCGTCCTCCGCGGCGTCGAGGTCCTCGCCGACACCGTCGGGGGGGACGTGCTCGTCGTCGACATCGGCGGCGCGACGACCGACGTGTACTCCGTCATCACCCCCCAGGGCGAGGACGCCACGATCCACCGTGACGTCGTCGGCCAGCTCTGGCACGCCCGCACCGTCGAGGCCGACCTCGGCATGCGCTGGAACGCCGAGGGCATCGTCGAGGCGGCCGGCCGGGAGCGGCTCGACCTCTCGGACCGGGCCCGCGCGTATGCCGCGCGCGTCGCCACCGACACAGCCCACCTCGCCCACGGGCCGGGGGAGTGGGAGTGCGAGGCCGAGCTGGCCGGTGCCGCGGCGCGCATTGCGGTGCGACGGCACGGCCGGCCCGCGCACCCGAGCGAGCACCCGAGGGCCCTGACGGAGGTCGCCCTCGTCGTGGGCTCGGGGGGAGTGCTGCGCCACGCCCCCGACGACCTGGCCCGCCGCGTCCTGGCCGAGGTGACCACGGACCACGGGGGTGGGTGGCGCGTGCCGGCGGCTGCAAGGACCACGGTCGACACGGCATACCTGCTCTGTGCGGTGGGGCTGCTCGCCCCGACACACACAGAGGCGGCCCGCGCTCTCGCGGGCCGCCTCAGGACGTGAGCCGGATCAGCCGGCGTGCGGCGTGGTGTGCAGGATCTTGACCTCGACGGCCTTGCCGGCCGGCGTGGTGTAGGAGACGGTCTCGCCCACGGAGTGACCGTTGACCGCCATGCCGATCGGGGACTTCTCGCTGAAGACCTGCATCGAGCTGTCGCTGATCTCACGGGAGCCGAGGAGGAAGGTCTCCTCCTCGCCGAACATCTCGACGGTGACGACCATGCCGGGCTCGACGACGCCGTCGTCGGGCGGGGTCTCACCGATGATCGCGGTGGCGAGCAGCTGCTGGAGCTGGCGGATCCGGGCCTCCATCTTGCCCTGCTCCTCGCGGGCCGCGTGGTAGCCGCCGTTCTCGCGCAGGTCACCCTCCTGGCGGGCCGCGTCGATCTTCTTGGCGATCTCGGTGCGGGCGGGACCGGTCAGGTCCTCGAGCTCGGCCTTGAGCCGGTCGTAGGCGTCCTGGGTCAGGTAGGTCGCCGGGGCAGCGGTCTCGGTCACGATGGGTTCCTCCAAGTCAAAAGGTCCGGGCCCGGCGGTGTGGAGTGCTTCATGGCGCTCGCGTGATCACCGGACGGGCCCAGACCCGAAGTGCGTATCCGACAAGGATAGCAAGTGGGGGCGTCAGCGGCGCCTCAGCGGCGGACGCAGGAGTCGACGACCCCGGTGACGGCGCGGGCCGTGGTGCGGACGGTCACGCTGCGCTGCACCCGGTCGGCGCCGGCCGGGATCTCGTCGGTGGCGGCGCCGACCCGGCCCTTGCGTTCGTCCAGGCCCGTGATGGTGCACGTGACGGCCCGGTCGCCGGGGCGGGCGAGGCGGTAGTCGACGCGGATCTCGGCATCGGAGAGCACCTTGTAGCCGGTCACCTCGGGCACGACGGCGCCGATCGAGGAGGCCAGGCCGTACCAGATGACGATGCCGGTCATCGCCAGCACGCCGAGGATGCCGATGAGCCACCACCGGCGGTTCTGGTCGGGAAGCTGGCCTGCCATGGGGAACCTTCGGGACGAGGTGGACTCAGTGAGAGGATGGTGCGCCGCACCGAGAACCGGCGCAGACAGAACCATTGTGACCACCGCGCCCAGCGCGCGAGAAGGAGGGCCGCCCGTGGCCGAGCGCCTGCGGCTCATGTGTGTCCACGCCCATCCCGACGACGAGTCGAGCAAGGGCGCGGCGACGATGGCCAAGTACGTCGACGAGGGCCACGAGGTCCTCGTCGTCTCCTGCACCGGCGGCGAGCGCGGCGACATCCTCAACCCCAACCTCAAGGACGACCCGCACATCCTGCGCGACCTGGCCCAGGTGAGGCGGGACGAGATGGCGCGGGCCCAGGCGATCCTCGGGGTCGACCACCACTGGTTGGGCTTCGTGGACTCCGGTCTGCCCGAGGGCGATCCGCTGCCTCCGCTGCCGGAGGGGTGCTTCGCGCTCGAGCCGGTGGAGGTGCCGGCCGAGGCACTCGTCCGGGAGATCCGCCGCTTCCGCCCGCACGTCGTGACGACCTACGACGAGAACGGCGGCTACCCCCACCCGGACCACATCATGTGCCACCGCGTCACGGTCGCCGCCTTCGCCGCGGCGGGCGACCCCACGGCATACGGGTCCGCGGGGGCGCCCTGGCAGCCGCTCAAGCTGTACTACAACGGCGGGTGGTCCAAGGCCCGCATCACCGCCCTGCACGAGGCCCTGCTCGCCGAGGGCGTCGAGAGCCCGTATGCCGAGTGGCTGGCCAACTGGGACGACTCCCGGTCGCGGGTGGCGACGACGCGCATCCATGTCGCGGACTGGTTCGAGCGGCGCGACCAGGCCCTGCTCGCGCACGCGACGCAGATCGACCCGGAAGGCTGGTTCTTCAAGGTGCCGCTCGAGGTGCAGCGCCGGGTCTGGCCGCACGACGAGTTCGAGGCGGCCCGCAGCTACGTCCCCATCGCCGAGGGCGAGGCCGACCTCTTCGCCGGCCTGCCGGACGACGTGGCACGGGCCGACGCGATGGCCACCTCCGGCGCACTCACGCTTGTCCACGACACCGTCAAGGAGCGGATCCCATGATCCTCACCGTCATCGCCGACCCCCTCGCACTTGCGGTCGAGGGCGACCAGGGCACGAACGTCGGCCCCGGGATGGGGGCCTTCGCCGTCTTCTTCATCCTCGCCATCGTCCTGTGGCTGCTCATGCGCAACATGAACGCCCGGCTCCGGCGCATGTCCTACGCGCAGAAGCAGGCCGAGCAGGAGCGCGAGGAGTCCGCAGTCGAGGGACCGGACGCAGGCGCCGCCGGCTCAGGCGAGGCGGCTCAGGGCCAGTGACGCCGCGGCGTAGTGGGTGACGAACGCCAGGATCGTCAACGCGTGGAAGACCTCGTGGAAGCCGAACCATCTCGGTGAGGGGTTTGGGCGCTTGATCCCGTAGACGACGGCGCCGAGGGTGTAGAGCAGCCCACCGAGGCAGACGAGGCTGACGATGAGCCAGCCGCCGTGGTCGAGCAGTGGCTTGAGGTAGAACACGGCGACCCAGCCCAGGGCGACGTAGATCGGCACGTAGAGCCAGCGCGGGGCCCCGACCCAGAACACGCGGAACAGCACACCGGCGACCGCGCCGATCCAGACGATGAGCAGCATCGTGCGGCCCTCGTCGCGGGGGAGCAACAGTGCGAACGGGGTGTAGCTGCCCGCGATGATGAGGAAGATGTTCGAGTGGTCGAAGCGCTTGAGGAAGGCGCCCATCCGTGGTCCCCAGGTGCCGCGGTGGTAGATCGCCGAGACGCCGAAGAGCAGGACCGCCGTCATGGTGAACACGGCCGCACTGATGCGCGCCGCTTGTGAGTCGGACAGGACGACGAGCACCATTCCGGCGACGAGCGCCAGGGGCGCCATGGCCAGGTGGAGCCAGCCGCGCAGGTGCGGCTTGACGGCGGCCACGACTGCGTCGACGCGCTCCTCGAGCGCCTCGAGCGGGCCGACCTGGTCCTCGGGAGGCATGCCGCTCAGCGTACCTACGGATGCGTAGGTTGGGCAGGTGGGGTGAAGCTTCGGTGTGCTCCCGGCGGGGGGTGTCGGGAGCGGAGTAGCGTGACCCCGAACGGCCCGCGTGGCCGGCGTCGGTGATCGGGAGGGAGCGGGCATGGCGGTCTCCGACGTGCTGTATGCCGCGTACGCTCGCCGCCTGGCCGCGCAGCTCACCCCGCGGGACATCCCGCGCCACGTGGGCGTCATGCTCGACGGCAACCGGCGCTGGGCCAAGGAGCGCGGGACCTCGACTGCGCAGGGCCATCAGGCCGGGGCCGACAACATCGCCAACCTGCTCGGGTGGTGCGAAGAGGTGGGCGTCGAGGTCGTCACCCTGTGGCTGCTCTCGACCGACAACCTCGCTCGGCCCGAGGCCGAGCTCGCCCCGCTGCTCGGCATCATCGAGAGAGCCGTCACCGACCTCGCGGAGACCGGGCGTTGGCGGGTCCACCCGGTCGGGGCGCTCGACCTGCTCCCGACGTCGACGGCGGCCGTGCTCAACGAGGCGGCGGACCGGACCTCGGGCGCTCCGGGGATGCTCGTCAACGTTGCGGTCGGGTACGGCGGTCGGCGGGAGATCGCCGATGCCGTCCGCAGCCTCCTGCTCGAGCACGCGCGTGCGGGCACCTCGATCGAGGAGCTCGCCGAGACCCTCGACGCCGAGCACATCGCCGAGCACCTCTACACCAAGGGTCAGCCGGACCCGGACCTGGTGATCCGCACCTCGGGAGAGCAGCGGCTCGGCGGGTTCCTGCTGTGGCAGAGCGCGCACAGCGAGTTCTACTTCTGCGAGGCCTACTGGCCGGCCTTCCGCAAGGTCGACTTCCTGCGGGCCCTGCGGGCCTACGGCGACCGGCACCGTCGCTTCGGCACCTGACCTGCCCTGCCGCATACGGACACGGATGGGGCGCATGGGGCAGGTGTGACGTGGGCGCCGACCGTTCACCGCGATGTCACCGACACGCCGGAAGGCCGTCCGCGCCCCGCGCACGGGCGCGTCGTAGCGTCCCCACAACGTCGCCCGATCGGGAGGCGTCCGGGAGGCCCGTGTGAAGCTGCGACTCGCTCGCCGCGGAGGGGCCGGTCCGGCCCCGTCAGGGGCCAGGCCCGGCAACCCATCCGCGAGCAACCGCGTGTGACCTGACGCGCCAAGGAGCAAGCCGTGCCCTCGACGACCGACCCGAGCCAGCAGACCTACGTCCTAGACACCTCGGTGCTGCTCTCCGACCCGCGCGCCATGCTCCGCTTCAAGGAGCAGGAGGTCGTCCTCCCCGTCGTCGTCATCACCGAGCTCGAGGGCAAGCGGCACCACCCCGAGCTCGGCTACTTCGCGCGCGCGGCCCTGCGCATTCTCGATGACCTGCGCATCGAGCACGGCCGCCTCGACGCCCCGATCCCGGTCGGCGACGAGGGGGGCACGCTCAAGGTCGAGCTCAACCACACCGACGCCTCGTCGCTGCCGGCGGGCTTCCGCCTCGGCGACAACGACACCCGCATCCTCGCCGTCGCCCGCAACCTGGCTAACGAGGGGCGCCAGGTGACCCTCGTGAGCAAGGACCTCCCGATGCGCGTCAAGGCCTCGGCCTGTGGGCTCGACGCCCAGGAGTACCGCAACGAGCTCGCCGTCGAGTCCGGCTGGACCGGCATGCGCGACCTCGACGTCACCGTCGAGGAGATGGACCACCTCTACGAGTACGGCCGGCTCGAGCACCTCCAGGCGGCCGAGCTGCCCTGCCACACCGGCCTGAAGCTGCTCTCCCCGCGCGGCTCCGGCCTGGGCCGCGTCGGCCCGGACAAGCACGTGCGCCTCGTCCGCGGCGACCGCGATGCCTTCGGCCTGCACGGCCGCAGCGCCGAGCAGCGGATCGCCCTCGACCTCCTCCTCGACCCCGACGTCGGCATCGTCTCGCTCGGTGGCCGTGCCGGGACCGGCAAGTCGGCGCTCGCGCTCTGCGCCGGCCTCGAGGCCGTGATGGAGCGGCGCCAGCACCGCAAGGTGGTCGTCTTCCGCCCCTTGTATGCCGTGGGCGGCCAGGAGCTCGGCTACCTCCCGGGGTCCGAGGCGGAGAAGATGAACCCGTGGGGCCAGGCCGTCTTCGACACCCTGTCGGCGCTGGTCTCCCGTGAGGTGGTCGAGGAGGTGCTCGACCGCGGCATGCTCGAGGTGCTGCCACTCACCCACATCCGCGGGCGCTCGCTCCACGACGCCTTCGTCATCGTCGACGAGGCCCAGAGCCTGGAGCGCAATGTCCTCCTCACCGTGCTCTCGCGGATCGGCCAGAACTCCAAGGTCGTGCTCACCCATGACGTGGCGCAGCGGGACAACCTGCGCGTGGGTCGCCATGACGGCGTCGTGGCCGTCGTCGAGGCGCTCAAGGGGCATCCGCTCTTCGCGCACGTCACCCTCTCCCGCAGCGAGCGCAGCCCGATCGCGGCCCTCGTGACCGACCTGCTCGAGGGCCTGGAGGCCTGAAGAACGCGGGCGCTCACACCTGAGAGCCGGGTCGACCGCGAGTTTGCCGGGCCCTCGGCGGCGGGGGTACCGTTGGTCTCCAATTGGTAACGCTGGCCGCGGTGCCCGCCAGGTATCGCCCCCCTGCCGCCGGCGTGCACCCTGTTTACCCCCAACGGTGGCTCCCTGCTGCCCCGGAAGGACCGTCTCCGAATGAGCTCGTACCGCGGACGCCACGCCGCGCGCCACGCCACGCCCCGCAGCCCCCGCCGCGTCGCGATCGGCTCGGCACTGCGTCGTCCCGCCGTGTCGGCGTCGATGGCGCTGGCCGTGGTCGCGACCGGAGCCGCGGGCGTGAGCGCCAAGGAGCGACTCACCCTCGACCCGGCCGCCTTCACGCTCACCGCCACC
Source organism: Actinomycetota bacterium (assembly GCA_020161815.1). GTDB lineage: Bacteria > Actinomycetota > Actinomycetes > Actinomycetales > Dermatophilaceae > Phycicoccus_A. The sequence goes on from JAIUOP010000001.1 coordinate 299,330, forward strand.
GCCCAGTCCGAGGTGGGGACGAGCGCGGTCGCGGCGGCCGACGACCAGGCCCGCCTCGTCACCGACCGCGCGAGCGCCAACGCCCAGCGTGCGCTCGCGCTCGGGCAGGCCGAGGAGGCCGCTCGCGCCCAGGCCGCCGAGGAGGCGCGCCTGCGCAACGAGGAGGCCGAGCGTGCCGCCCGCGAGGCGGAGCGCCAGTCCCTCATCGCCAACGCCCAGGCCGACCCCCGTGCCGCCACCCAGGCCCTCATGGGCGAGTTCGGCTTCGGTGCCGGCCAGTGGAGCTGCCTCGACAAGCTGGTGACCGGCGAGTCGACCTGGAACTACAAGGCCAAGAACCCCAGCTCGGGTGCCTATGGCCTGTTCCAGTCCCTCCCGGCCAGCAAGATGAGCAGCGTCGCGGACGACTGGGCGACCAACCCGGTGACCCAGATCCGCTGGGGCCTGCAGTACATCAAGGACTCCTACGGCACCCCGTGCGGTGCCTGGTCGGCCTGGAACAGCCGCTACCCCCACTGGTACTGATCCCCGCCTCGCGGGCAACCCAGCCGGCGTCTGCCGCGCCGGTCGCCCGCGTCAGACGCGGCGGAGCTGGATCTCGGTCACCGCGTGGTCGGCGCCCTTGCTGAGCACGAGCGTGGCCCGGCTCCGTGTCGGCTCGACGTTCTGGACCAGGTTCGGCTCGTTGATCGCCCCCCAGATCCCGGCCGCGGTCTCACGCGCCTGGGCGTCCGAGAGGGCGGCATAGCGGTGGAAGTACGAGTCCGGGTCGGCGAACGCGGTCTCCCGCAGCCGCAGGAAGCGCTCGATGTACCACTGCCGGATGTCGGTGACATCGGCATCGACGTAGACCGAGAAGTCGAACCAGTCGCTGATCGCGCCGGTCGTCGAGCCGTCGGCACGCAGCATCGGCGGCTGCAGGACGTTCAGGCCCTCGACGATGAGGACATCGGGCTTGGGGATCGGCAGGGTCTCGGGCAGCACGTCGTAGGTGAGGTGGTCGTACTGCCGAGCCTGCACGACCGGCACCCCCGACTTGACGTCCGCGACGAAGCGCAGCAGCGCCCGTCGGTCATAGGACTCGGGAAAACCCTTGCGCTGCAGCAGCCCTCGCCGCTCCAGCTCGGCATTGGGATAGAGGTAGCCGTCGGTGGTCACCAGCTCGACGCGGGGCGTGTGCGGCCAACGGGACATCAGCTCCTTGAGGATGCGCGCCGTCGTCGACTTGCCCACGGCCACCGAGCCGGCCACCCCGACGACGAAGGGCACCCGGTGGGGACGCTCCCCGAGGAACTCGCTGGTGGCCAGCCGCAGCCCGTGCGTGGCCTCGACGTAGAAGTGGAGCAGCCGGGAGAGCGGGAGGTAGACCTCCTCGACCTCGCGCAGGTTGATCCGGTCGCCGAGCCCACGCAGCCGCAGCAGGTCGTCATGGGTCAGGCTCATCGGGTGGTTCTCGCGAAGCCGCGCCCACGCGGCCCGGCCGAACACGGCATACGGGCTCGGGAGCTCCTCACCCAGCGGCGTCAGCGGCACGCGCGCCATTGTTCCCCATCGGGGGTCGGTATGCCGTCACCCACCTCACGCTCCGGCCCGGGACCGGGAGTGGGAGCGCCCGGAGCACTAGGATCCCTCCTATGTGCGGAATCGTCGGCTACGTCGGGAAGACCCTCGACGGCAAGGCCCAGAACGTCGTCATGGAGGGCCTGGCCCGCCTCGAGTACCGCGGCTACGACAGCGCGGGCATCGCGCTCGTCACCGAGAGCGGGGTCGAGACCGAGAAGCGCGCGGGGAAGCTGGAGAACCTCCGCAGCGCCCTCGAGGCACACCCCCTCCACGACTCCCGGACCGGCATCGGTCACACCCGGTGGGCCACGCACGGCGGGCCGACCGATGGCAACGCCCACCCGCATCGCGGAGGGAAGGGCGACAAGCTCGCCCTCATCCACAACGGGATCATCGAGAACTTCCACTCGCTGAAGAAGGAGCTCCTCGCCGAGGGCGTCGAGTTCCGGTCCGAGACCGACACCGAGGTCGCGGCCAAGCTCGTCGGCGCGGAGTTCGACGCAGTGGGGGACCTCACCACGGCGATGCGCAACGTCGTCAACCGGCTGGAGGGCGCCTTCACCCTCCTCGCCGTCCACGCCGACGTTCCCGGCGTCGTCGTCGGGGCGCGGCGCAACTCCCCGCTCGTCGTCGGCCTCGGCGAGGGCGAGAACTTCATGGGCAGCGACGTCGCCGCCTTCATCGGCTACACCCGCCACGCCCTCGAGCTGGGCCAGGACCAGATCGTCACGATCACCCCCGACAGCCACTCGGTCATCAACTTCGACGGCTCGCCCGCCGAGGGCAAGGCCTACGAGGTCACCTGGGACGCCTCGGCGGCCGAGAAGGGGGGCTACGACTCGTTCATGGCCAAGGAGATCGCCGAGCAGCCCGACGCCGTCGCCAACACCCTCCTCGGGCGCACCAAGGACGACGGCGAGCTGGTGCTCGACGAGCTGCGGATCAGCGAGGACCAGCTCCGCAATGTCGACCGGATCACCTTCGTCGCCTGCGGCACCGCGGCCTACAGCTCGCTCGTCGCCAAGTACGCGATCGAGCACTGGACCCGCATCCCCGTCGAGGTCACGCTGGCCCACGAGTTCCGCTACAGCGACCCGATCGTCGACGACCGCACGCTCGTGGTGTCGGTGAGCCAGTCGGGGGAGACGATGGACACCCTCATGGCGGTCAAGCACGCCAAGGAGCTGGGCGCCCTCACCCTGTCGATCTGCAACACCCAGGGCTCGACGATCCCGCGTGAGTCCGACGCGGTCCTCTACACCCACGCCGGGCCCGAGGTCGCCGTCGCCTCGACGAAAGCCTTCCTCGCCCAGATCACCGCCGCCTACATCCTCGGTCTCTACCTGGCCCAGCTCCGCGGCGAGAACTACGCCGACAGCGCCAAGGTCCTCATGACCGAGCTGCGCGAGATGCCGGCGAAGATCCAGGACGTCCTCGACCGCATGGACCGCGTCGTCGAGATGGCCAACTTCATGGCCGACACCCGCTCGGTGCTCTTCCTCGGCCGGCACGTCGGCTTCCCGATCGCCCTCGAGGGTGCGCTCAAGCTCAAGGAGATCGCCTACATCCACGCCGAGGGCTTCGCCGCCGGCGAGCTCAAGCACGGCCCGATCGCGCTCATCGAGCCGGGCCAGCCGGTGTTCATCGTCGTGCCCTCCCCGGACAGCCCGCACGAGCTGCACAAGAAGGTCGTCTCCAACATCCAGGAGATCCGGGCCCGGGGCGCGCGCACTCTCGTCATCGCCCACGACGGCGACGAGGACGTGGTGCCCTTCGCCAACGAGATCATCCGGGTGCCGCAGTGCTCGCCGATGCTCGCGCCGCTGCTCACCGTGGTGCCGCTGCAGGTGTTCGCGCTGCACCTGGCGATGGCCAAGGGCCTGGACGCAGACCAGCCCCGCAACCTCGCCAAGTCCGTCACCGTCGAGTGAGCATCATCGGGGTCGGGATCGACGTGGTCGACATCGACCGCTTCGGTCAGACCCTCGAGCGCACACCGCGCCTGCGTGAGCGGCTCTTCACCCCGGCCGAGCGCGACCTGCCCCTGCAGTCGCTCGCAGCCCGGTTCGCCGCCAAGGAGGCCGCGGCCAAGGCGCTGGGGGCGCCCGGTGGCATGGAGTGGCAGGACGCGACCGTCGACGCCTCGCAGGGCGAGCGACCGGTCATGGTGATCTCGGGAACGGTCGCGGCTGCCGCCGCGCGACTCGGCGTGACGCGGCTCCACCTCTCGCTCTCCCACGACGCGGGGATCGCCTCGGCCGTCGTTGTCGCCGAAGGAGTCCTGACGTGATCGAGGCCTGGCCCACCGATGCGGTGTATGCCGCCGAGTCCTCCCTCATGGAGCGGCTCGGCCCGGGGGAGCTCATGGCTCGCGCCGTCGAAGGCCTGGTCGAGGTCGCCCTGGCCCGCGTGAAGCAGCTGGGTGCCCGACGCGTCGTCGCCCTGGTCGGCACCGGCAACAACGGGGCCGACGCCCTGTATGCCGCGGCCGGCCTGGCCGCGGCCGGCGTCAGCTGCGCGGCCGTCCACCGGGCGGGAGCCGTGCACGCCGGGGCACTCGACGCGGCGCTCGCCGCCGGGGTGGTCCTGTGTGCCGACGAGGCCAAGGGCATCGAGGCGGGGACCCTGACGGAGTCGGCCGCGAGCCTGCTTGCCGAGGCCGACCTGGTCCTCGACGGGATCCTGGGCATCGGTGGCCGCCGGGGGCTGCCCCGCTGGGGGGCGACCTGGGTCGAGCACGTGCCCGACACGGCATACGTCCTGGCGGTCGACGTGCCCTCGGGGCAGGACCCGAACGGCGGACTCCTCTGTGCCGAGGGTGTCTTCGCCGACGAGACGGTGACCTTCTCGGTGGCCAAGCCGGTGCACCTCCTGCCGCCCACCGAGGCCGCCTGCGGGCAGCTCACCGTGGTCGACATCGGCCTGGTCCTCGACACGCCGCCGGCCGTGTGCCGCGTGCTGCGGGACGACGTGCGTCACCTGTGGCCGGTCCCGGGCGCCGAGGACGACAAGTACTCACGCGGTGTGGTCGGCATCGTCGCCGGCGGGCAGCAGTACACCGGTGCCGCCGTGCTCGCCGTCACGGCGGCACTCGAGTCCGGCGCCGGGATGGTGCGCTATCTCGGCCCGCCGACCCCGACCGCGCTCGTGCGGGCGGCGGCACCCGAGGCCGTCCACGGTCCCGGAGCCGTCCAGGCGTGGGTCATCGGGCCCGGGCTGGAGCTCGACGACGGCGCCTCCGCCGAGCAGCGAACCATCGCGTCGGCGGCCCTCGCGGAGGGCGTGCCGGTGGTCCTCGATGCCGGGGGACTGGACCTGGTCGCGACCGACTGGGCCCCAGCAGGTCCGGTCCTCCTCACGCCGCACGCGGGGGAGTGCGCCCGCCTCCTGGCCCGCCTCGAGGGGGTGGACGTGACCCGGTCCGAGGTGGAGGGCGACCCCGTGGCCGCCGCCCGACGCCTGGCCGCCGGCGCCGGTGCGACGGTGCTCCTCAAGGGGTCGACGAGCGTCGTCGCCGACCCATCGGGCACGGTGTTCAGCCAGCACGACGCCCCGGCCTGGCTGGCCACGGCTGGGGCGGGGGACGTCCTGGCCGGGCTGCTCGGTGTCCTCCTCGCCGGGGGCCTGCCGCCCGCGAGCGCCGGGGCGCTGGGCGCCCTCGTGCACGGCGTGGCCGCCGAGCGCGCCAACCCGGGCGGACCGGTGCGGGCCCTCACGGTGGCACGTGCCCTGCCCCTCGCGATCGCAGCGCTGCTGCGGCGGGAACCTAGACTGGACCGGCCATGACGAGCCAGACCACCCCCTCCGACCACGACGCTGCAGCCGTGCCGGCCGCCCCGCCACGCGGTGCGTCGGCCTGGGTCGAGATCGACCTGGGCGCGATCGCTGACAACACCCGGGAGCTGTGCCGCCGGGCCGGCTCCGCGGAGGTCATGGCGGTCGTCAAGGCCGACGCCTACGGTCACGGCCTCGTGCCCAGCGCGCAGGCGGCGCTTCGCGGCGGAGCCACGTGGCTCGGTGTGGCCCAGCTCGCCGAGGCCCGCCACCTGCGGGCCGCCGGCGTCGAGGCGCGCCTGCTCACCTGGCTCTACCCTCCGGGGGCCGACCTCGCCGGTGCGCTCGAGGACGACATCGACCTGTCCGTCATGGCGCCCTGGTCGCTGACTGAGGTCGTCGCCGCCGCCAGGGCCACCGGTCGCACCGCCCGCGTCCACCTCAAGGTCGACACCGGCCTCGGTCGAGGGGGCGCCCTCGGGGCCGGGTGGACCGAGCTGCTGCCGCTGGCCGCGACCGCGCAGGCCGAGGGGGCCATCGAGGTCGTCGGCATCTGGTCGCACTTCGCGTATGCCGATGCGCCCGACCACCCCACCGTGCGGCACCAGCAGGAGGTGTTCGAGGCGGCGATCGCGGAGGCGCAGCGGCACGGCATACGACCGGCGTTGCGGCACCTGGCCAACTCCGCGGCGACGCTGACCAACCCGAGCGCGCACTACGACCTGGTCCGCCCCGGCCTGGCCGTCTACGGCCTGTCTCCCGTGCCCGACCTGGGGTCGCCGACCGACTTCGGCCTGCGGGAGGCGATGCGCGTCGTGGCCCGCCTGCTCGCGGTGAAGGCCAGTCCTGCGGGGCAGGGCGTGAGCTATGCGCACGCCTACACCACGACCGCGGACACCCTCCTCGGGCTGGTCCCGATGGGGTATGCCGACGGGGTGCCTCGCGCGGCCGGCGGCCGCGCGCAGGTGCTCGCGGGGGAGCGTCGGCTCACCATCGCCGGGCGGGTCTGCATGGACCAGTTCGTGCTCGACCTGGGCCCCGACTTCACCGGTGCCGCCGGTGACGAGGTGGTCCTGCTCGGGCGCGGGTCCGCGGGCGAACCGACGGCGCAGGACTGGGCCGAGGCGGCCGGGACCATCAACTACGAGATCGTCACGCGGATGGGTCCCCGACTGCCGCGCGTCCACATCGGCCACTGATGGCGTCCCGGACCGGACGCGTGATCGGCCTGGCGGCGGCCACCGCCGCGGCTGCCGGCGCGGCTGCGGGTGCCGCCGCCGTCGAGCGCAGCGCTCGTGAACGTCGATCGCTGCCGAGCCTGGATCCCCGCCGTGGTTACGTCCAGCGTCCCGACGCGGTGCTCACCGTGGTGGCCAGCGACGGGGTGCACCTGCACGTCGAGATCGACGAGCCGGACGCCGGGGGACCGGTCCGTCCCACGGTCGTGCTCGCCCACGGGTTCACCCTGAGCTGCGACTCCTGGGTCTTCCAGCGCCGCGCCCTCGTGGCGGCGGGGCACCGGGTCGTCAGCTGGGACCAGCGCGGACACGGTCGCTCCGACGCCGGCGACGACGCCCACGCCTCGATCGAGCAGCTCGCCCACGACCTGCACGCGGTCATCGAGACGGTCTGCCCCGAGGGTGACCTCGTGCTCATCGGCCACTCGATGGGTGGCATGACCCTCATGGCCCTGGCCCACCACCACCCCACGGTCATCCTCGACCGGGTGCTCGCCACCTCCTTCGTCGCGACGAGCGCGGGAGGTGCCGGGCTGACCGACCTCGACTTCGGCCCGTTCGTGGGCCAGGTCCTCGGTCGCTTCGGGCCGGCGATCCTCGGCCGGCTCAACCGCTACGCGGAGCCCCTCCATCGGCTGCGGCGGTTCGGGCGCAATGTCGAGGACGCCCTCGTGGAGCGCTATTCCTTCGACTCACCGGTCAGCCAGCAGCTGGTGCGGTTCTGCGCCGACATGATCTTCGCGACCTCGTTCTCGACGATGGCCCAGTTCCTCGTCGCGATCCAGAAGCACGACGAGACCGGGTCGCTGTCGGTCTTCTCGGGCATCGAGACCCTGGTCATCAACGGTCGCGGCGACCTCCTCACCCCGCCCGAGCACAGCGATGCCCTCGTCGAGCACCTCCCCGGGGCCGAGCACGTCGTGGTCGAGGAGGCCGGTCACCTCATCCAGCTCGAGCACCCCGACCTGGTCAACCAGCAGCTGCTCATGCTCATCGACCGCGCCCTTGCGGCGCGCGCCGGGGCCGTGGGGGTGGCGCGCAAGCCACGGGTTCGGCGGGTGATCACCGACATCGCCCGTCGGCGCCAGGTGGCACGGGCGAAGTCCGGAGCGGGCGTCCGATGACGGGCGCCACCCTGCCCACCGTCGAGGCGACCCAGGCCTTCGGGCGCGCCCTGGCCGGCCGGTTGCGGCCCGGCGACGTCGTCATCCTCACCGGTGACCTCGGGGCAGGGAAGACGACCTTCACCCAGGGCCTGGGAGAGGGGCTGGGGGTCCGCGGCCCGATCACCTCGCCCACCTTCGTCATCGCGCGGGTGCACCCGAGCCTGGTCGGCGGGCCGGCCCTGGTGCACGTGGACGCCTACCGCCTCGGGGGGCTCGACGAGCTCGAGGACCTCGATCTCGAGGCCTCGCTCGAGGACGCCGTCACGGTCGTGGAGTGGGGGCACGGCATGGCGGAGACGCTGAGCCAGGACAGCCTGGAGGTCGTCCTCCTCGCGGACCCCGACACCGAGGTCCGGACGGCCCGGGTGCAGGGTCGCGGGGCCCGCTGGGAGGGTGAGTCCTGGTGATCCTCGGCATCGACACCGCCACCTCGGCCATCGCCGTCGCCCTCGGCGACGACGGTCGGGTCCTCGACCGCGCGGCGCGCATCGACGCCCGTGGCCACTCCGAGCACCTGGCGCCGCTGATCGCAGACCTGTTGCAGCGCAACGGGATCGCGCCTGCCGACGTGACGGCGATCGCCGTGGGCACCGGCCCGGGACCGTTCACCGGCCTGCGGGTCGGCATGGTCACCGCCCTCACGATGGGCCACGCCCTCTGCATACCCGTCCACGGCGTCTGCTCGCTGGATGTCCTGGCGGCGCAGGCGGCGCGGTCCGAGGGCGAGCTGCTCGTCGCCACCGACGCGCGCCGCAAGGAGGTCTACTGGGCGCGGTATGCCGTGTCGTCCGGTCGGCTGCGTCGCCTCACCGAGCCGGCCGTGGACGCTCCCGCCGACCTGCCTGCGGAGGTGCGGGGCCTGCCGACCGTGGGCCGCGGGCCGGTTCTCTACCCCGACCTGCTGCCCCTTGGCACTCCCGGGGTGCTCGACGTCGATGCGGGTGTCCTGGTCACCGTGGCCGCGCAACGCATCGCCGATGGTGTCGAGATGCCCGTCGAGCCGCTCTACCTCCGCCGCCCGGATGCCCTGACGACCGCCGAGCGGGCCGCCCGATGACCGTGCGCGAGATGCACTCGCGGGACCTGCCCGCGCTCGAGACCCTCGATGCCGAGCTCTTCGGGGCGGACGCCTGGCCGGTGGCGACGTGGTGGGCCGAGCTCGCGGAGCGACCGCGGCGGGAGTACGTCGTCGTCGAGGACGAGGGCGGCATCCTCGCCTACGGCGGCCTCGACCACGGCGGTGAGACCGCCGACGTCATGACCATCGCCGTGGCGCCGACCGCCCGGGGTCGAGGCCTGGGCCGCACCGTCCTCGCCGAGCTGGAGCGCCGGGCGTCTGCGGGCGGAGCCTCCGGGGCGCTGCTGGAGGTGCGCGCGGACAACGCCGCCGCCCTCGCGCTCTACGAGAAGTCCGGGTGGCGACAGGTGCATGTGCGCCGCCGCTACTACCAGCCGGGCGATGTCGACGCCCTGATCATGGCCAAGACCCTTGCGGCAGAGGAGCATTCGTCATGACCAGTCACGAGCCCCTCGTCCTGGGCATCGAGACCTCGTGTGACGAGACCGGGGTGGGCATCGTCCGGGGGACCACGCTGCTCGTCGACACGATCGCGAGCAGCGTGGAGGAGCACGCCCGCTTCGGCGGCGTCGTGCCCGAGGTCGCCAGTCGCGCACACCTCGAGGCCATGGTGCCGACCCTCCAGCGCGCCTGCAGCGACGCGGGGGTGGCACTCTCCGACCTCGACGGCATCGCCGTCACGTCCGGGCCGGGGCTCGCCGGTGCGCTCATGGTCGGGGTCGCCTCGGCCAAGGCGCTGGCGCTCTCGCTCGGGCTGCCGCTCTACGGCGTCAACCACCTCGCCTCCCACGTCGCCGTGGACATCGTCGAGCACGGCCCGCTGCCCGAGCCGACGATGGCCCTGCTCGTCTCCGGCGGCCACTCCTCGCTGCTGCTCGTCCCGGACGTGACCTCCGACGTCCGGCCGTTGGGCTCCACCCTCGACGATGCCGCGGGGGAGGCCTTCGACAAGGTCGCCCGCGTCCTCGGCCTGCCCTTCCCCGGCGGACCGCACATCGACCGGGCCGCCCGCGACGGCCAGATCACCATCGACTTCCCGCGCGGCCTGACGTCCGGCCGCGACCTGGAGCGGCACCGCTTCGACTTCTCGTTCTCCGGCCTGAAGACCGCCGTCACGCGGTGGGTGCGGGCCGAGCAGGAGGCCGGGCGCGGCATACCGGTCAACGACGTGGCGGCGAGCTTCCAGGAGGCGGTGACCGACGTCCTCACGCGCAAGGCGATCGACGCCTGCCGACAGCACGGCGCCGACCACCTCCAGATCGGTGGCGGCGTCGCCGCCAACTCGCGACTGCGGGCGATGGCGCAGGAGCGGTGCGATGCCGCTGGCATCGAGCTGCGCGTCCCGCGGCCGAAGCTGTGCACCGACAACGGCGCGATGGTCGCCGCCCTCGGGGCGCAGATGATGCTCAAGGGCCGTGAGGCATCCCGCCTCGACCTGCCCGCGGACTCCACGATGCCGGTCACCGTGGTGCAGGCCTGACCTGACCGTATGCCGTGGCCGGCGTTGTCGGTGGGGTCGCCTAGAGTGGCGACTGAGCTTCGTCAGGCCCTTGGAATGTGGCGAGATATGTTGCGCCACAGCGGATTTCGGGTTGTATACGAACATTTGTTCGAGTATCATTGAGCATGGCCTCATCCACTCCCGCCCGCATGGCGCGACCCAACCCGGTTTCCACGCCGGTGCGGGTGGCTCGTGCGCGAGAGGCCTTGGCCGCCATCGACGTCTCGAGCCTCACCGACCGGCAGCGGCTCGATCTCGTGGGAGAGCTCGAGCGCCTCAAGGGGGCTGCGTCCGGCCTCCAGGCGCGTGCCGTCGAGGCAGTGCGAGTGCATGCCACGACTGCGGCTCAGGATGGGACTGTGCCGCAGGAAAGGGCCGACGGCGGGCGCGCGGCCTCGCGGGAGGAGCTCACCCGCTCGCTCGGGTCGCAGGTGGCGCTGGCGCGGCGGGAGTCCCCGACGGCGGGTGACCGGTTCGTGGGGATGTCGAGGGCCCTGGCCCAGGAGCTCCCCGCGATGCGCGGCCTGCTCGAAGCTGGTGTGGTCTCCGAGCGGCATGTGTTCGAGGTGGTGGCCCAGACGTCCACGCTCACCGTGGAGGACCGCGCCGAGGCCGATTCCCGGCTGGCGGAGGTGGCTGCTCGTTTGTCCCCGCGTGCCCTCGGTCGGGCCGCGCGGCGGGTCGCAGCCGAGCTGGACGCGGCCAGCGTGGTGGCGCGCATGGAGCGTGCCGTGTCGTCGCGGCGGGTGAGCGTCCGGCCGGCGCCGGACGGGATGGCGTACCTCACGGTCCTGGGTCCGATGCCGGAGGTCGTCGGTGCTCACGCTGCGCTGCTGGCCCACAGCAGGGCAGTGACGTCCGGTCAGGTGCCCGACGTCGACCCTCGTGGCCGATCGGCCGGGCAGGTGGGTGCCGACACCGCCCTCGAGCGGTTGTCCGGGCGGGCTCCCGGCCAATCCCAACCGGTCGAGGTCCACCTCGTCATGACGGACCGGGCGTTGTTCGGCACGGGTGATCCTGCGCGCTCTGTCCACGAGCCCGCTCGCGTGCCCGGGCATGGTGCCCTCCCGGCCCCGGTGGCCCGAGCCTGGCTGCGCGGTGCGCAGCCCTCGTCCAAGGAGCACCCCACAGACGACGCGGCCAACGATGGCGCGGAGCCCGTTGCCGTCAGCGCAGGCCCTCCGACCAGTGGCAGCGCCGAACGTGCGACAGGCGCCAGCGCCGAACCGGCCGCTGCGTGGCTGCGCCGGCTCTACACGAGTCCCGACGGGCGCGACCTCGTGGCGATGGACTCGCGGCGGCGGACCTTCCGCGGGCTCCTCCGTCGCCTGCTCGTCCTGCGCGACGACGTGTGCCTGACGCCGTGGTGCGATGCGCCGATCGTCCACGCCGACCACGCCGATCCCGCGCGCGCGGTCGGAGCAACGGACTTCACCAACGGATCGGGCCTGTGCGCGCGCTGCAACCTCACCAAGGAAGCTCCCGGCTGGCGGCATACCGTCGTCGGTCACTCACCCAGGCAGCTCATCGTGTCGACGCCCACCGGGCAGACCCATGATGCGCTGGCACCGCCGGTCCTGGGCTGGGGTTGGCGGCCGACACCCGAATCCTCCGAGAGGCATCCCGTGACCTCAGTTGACTTCTGCCGCACCATGGAGCCGATCCTCATCGTCGTCGAACACGCTGCATGAGTGTGAGCGGAGCCCGCCCGTGACGGCGTGCGCGCCCCCGAGGAGCCGATCACTGCCCGCCACTCAGCTGCGTCGGCCGATCAGTCGGAGCAGCCAGGGACCAGGCCCATCGACGCCTTCAGGGTGAGGACCCGCTTGACCGAGGCCTCGACCTTGGTCGCGAAGCCAGGGTCGCCGGCGGCGGTCGTGGAGATCGCCGCGACGAGCGTCGGCGCCGAGGGCGTGTCGCCGGTGAGCAGGATGTCGCCACCGGCGCTGAGGAAGCGGGTCGCACGGTCGGCCACCGGCACGGACTTCACCGAGGCGGCGTTGATGTCGTCGGTGATGACGACGCCGGTGAAGCCGAGCTTGCCCCGCAGGAGCCCGTCGAGGATCGCCGGAGAGAACATTGACGGGTTCTCCGGGTCGAGCTGCGGGTAGGTCGCCGAGCTGACCATCACCAGGCCCGCGCCGGCCTGCCACCCGTCGACGAACGGCTGGAGGTACGGGTCGTCCGCCGTCATCCGGTCATCGATGAGCCCGGCCGTCGTGTGGTCGGTGTTGCCCTGGATCCGCCCGATGCCCGGGAAGTGCTTGACCGAGGTCTGCACGCCGGCATCGGCCATCCCCTGGACGAAGGCGACCGTGCCCTGCGAGACGGCCTCGGGCGTGGAGCCGAACTGCCGGTCCCAGCGCCCGACCGGTCCGTTCCCCTTGCCGAGCTCGGCGGGCACCGTGTCGGACACCGGAGCCAGGTCGAGGTTGACGCCAGCGGCCTTGAGCTCCTCGCCCCAGGCCTTGGCCTCGCTGCGGAGTCTGTCCGCCGTCCAGCCGCCCTGCGTGAGGGCCGAGGGGATGGTGGTGAAGTCACCACGCAGCTGCTGGACGACGCCGCCCTCCTGGTCGGCGGCGACGAGCAGGCCGATCCCACCCGTGGCCTCCGGGGTCGCCATCTCCTGGAGGAGGCGCGAGGTCGCCGTGATGTCCGCGCGGCCGGTCTTCCACCCGCCGAGGTAGAGCATGTTGCCGACGTGGGACTGGGTGATCGTCGGCTTCAGGCTCGCCGACGGTGAGCCGGCCTGGAGGGCGACCATGACGAGCTGGCCCACGCGCTGCTCGGGCGACAGGGCGGCATACGCGGTGTCGACGCAGGAGGCCGTGGGGGACGGGGTGGGCGCCGCGCTCGTGGTGGCAGGGGCGGTGGCCGATCCGGCCGCCGAGTCCGATGTGCCGGGGTTCACGGCACCGGTCGTGCAGGCGGTCATCGTCACCGCCGTCACCAGGGCCACGGCTGGGGGACGCAGACGGCGCAGGATCACCCGCCCGACGGTACGTGGCAGGGACACGGCGATCCAAGTCCGGCACCGAGGAGGTGGCAGCACCCGGGGCGGCACAATGACCGCGTGACACCGATCCCCGTCGTGCTCGACGTCGACACTGGCATCGACGACGCCTGCGCGCTGCTGCTCGCCGCCCTCCACCCCGGGCTCGACCTGCGCGGTGTCACCTGCGTCGGCGGCAATGCCCCCCTGGCCGATGTCGTGCGCAACACCCTGACCGTGCTCGATGCCGCGGGTCGCGCCGAGGTGCCCGTAGCCGCCGGGGCCCGGCGCCCCCTCCTCGAGGAATCCGTGGACGCGCGCCACGTGCACGGCTCGGACGGCATGGCAGACCTGGGGCTGGCTGCCTCGACCCGCTCACCCCAGGACCGGCCGGCCGTCGAGCTGCTCCGGGAGCTCGCCGACTCCGGGGCCGGATCGGGCTCGCCGGTCACCCTGGTCCCGCTGGCGCCGATGACGAACATCGCGCTCTTCGCGCGCCTGCACCCGGATGCCTTCGGGCGGCTCGGTCGGGTCGTGTTCATGGGCGGAGGGGCGCACGTGAGCAATGCGACGGCGGCCGCCGAGTTCAACGTCTTCCACGACCCCGAGGCGACCGCGATCGTGCTCGACGCCTGCGCCGAGCACGGGGTGCCTGTGACCATGTACGGGCTCGACGTCTTCTACGACCCGGTCGTCACCGTCGCCGACGGTCAGGCGCTGCGGGACCTCGGGACCCCGGTCGGCACCCTGGCCGGAGGCCTCATCGACTTCGCCTGTCGCCGCTTCGACAGCGACACCGCGACGATCGGCGATGCCGGGGCGGTGGCGACCCTGCTCCGCCCCGATGTCGTGCGCACGCAGCGACTGCCCGTCCGCGTCGAGCTCAGCGGCACGTGGACCCGCGGCCGCACGATCGTGGACCTGCGTGACTGGGCCGGTGACATGGCCCATGACCCCCACGGCCTGGCGCCCGGCGTCGTCGACGTCGCCCTCGAGATCGACGGGGCGGCCATCGCCGACCTCTGGCTCCGGACAGTGCGGGGTGAGCTCTGATGGGTCGCGTGCTCGTCCTCGGATCGCTCAACGTCGACCTCGTCACGAGTGTCGAGCGGCACCCGCGCCCTGGCGAAACCCTTCTCGGAGAGGGACTTTCCCGGCTCGCGGGCGGCAAGGGCGCCAACCAGGCCGTCGCCGCCGCAGCCGCCGGGGCCACGGTGGCGATGGTGGGGTGCGTCGGTGACGACGAGGGGGGCACGGCATACGTCTCTCGCCTGGCCGGGCGAGGCATCGACGTGTCCGGGGTGCGGACGGTGGCCGGGCAACCCACGGGCACCGCCCTCATCGCGGTCAGTGACGACGGCGAGAACACGATCATCGTCGTCCCGGGCGCCAATGCAGCCCTCGATGACCGCGAGGTCGCCGCCGTCGACGACCTCGGACCGGGGGACGTCCTCCTGCTGCAGCTCGAGGTCCCCCTGCGCGTCGTCTGCGCAGCGGCACGTCGCGCCGCCGGCCGGGGTGCCCGCGTGGTCCTCAACACCGCCCCGTATGCCGCAGTGCCTGCCGACGTCGTGGCTCTCGCGGACCCGCTGGTCGCCAACGAGCACGAGTCCGTGGCACTCGCGGAATCAGGGCTGGTGCCCGGCTCGCTGCTCGTGACCTATGGAGCCAATGGCACCGCGTGGAACGGTCGCACCTGGTCGGCGCAGGTCGTGCCGCGCCACCAGGTGGTCGACACGACAGGTGCCGGTGACGCCTTCTGCGGGGCACTCGCGGCCGCGCTGGCGACCGGTGCCGACGAGGACACCGCGATGCGGAAGGCCCTCGCCGCGGGGGCCGCGGCCGTGCGGCATACGGGCGCCCAACCCGACCCCGACCTCTGACCCACCTGCCGGGGGGTCCTCTGGTTAGGTGCGTGGAAACTTCTGCCCTGGCATGGAATGTCCACGCACCTAAGGGGAGAAGGCCCGGTCAGGCGGGCTCGACGACGAGGACCACCTGCTGGCCGGCCACGCGGGTGAGCACGATCGTCGCCGACGCACCCGTGCCGGCGCCGCGACCCAGTCCCAGCTGACGGCGCAGCGAGTCCTCGTCGAGGCGCACCCCGCGCTTCTTCACGGTCAGGCCGGTGATGCCGCGCGTCCGCAGCCACGCCTTGAGCGACTTCACCGTGAACGGCATCGCCTCGAGCACCTGGTGGCGCCGTGCATAGGGCAGGACCGTGTCGCTGGAGGTCAGGACGTAGCCCAGGCCCGGCTCCACCTCGAGTCCGTCGAGGGGGCCGGTGACGGCGCCGATGAGGCCGGCCTGGGTGACGGCGCGATCGGGTTCATGCACCCACGGACCGATGTCCGCCAGCGTCCGGGCCGCGCGTGGCTCCGGCTCGCACATCGACTCGTCGACCTCAAGCGGGTCGGTGCGTGAGCCGAGCACGCAGGCGCTGCGTCCACGGCGACGGGCCAGCGGCCCCCACCAGATGGCGCACTCGAGGACGGCGCCGTCCCAGGAGGTCCACTGGGCCTCGGCGTCCCGCGGCACCCGGTCGTGGGGGAAGGAGGGACCGAGCTTGGCCCCGGTCGCCGGAACGGCGGCAGCGATGTCCAGCACCGTCGCCCACGACGGCGAGAGGTCGTCGAGCCGGTAGAGGCGGCGCGCGCGGCCGTGGATGTCGGCCACCCCGGTCGTGCGCCGGGCCGGGTCGAGCCAGGCACCGGTGCGGGCCCGGGCCGGTTCCAGCGGCGCGCGGAACTCCTCGGCCCGTCCCACCCTGGCCCGCGAGTCCGGCCACGGGCGCAGGTTCGCGTCGGCGACCGCGGCCGTCACCGGGTCGGCGTCGATGGCGTGCACGGTGACGCCCAGGACCGACATGGTGATCGCGTCGGCCCCGATGCCACAGCCCAGGTCGTGCACCGTGGCCAGCGAGTTGGCGGCGAACCGGTGCGCATGCGTCGTGGCCACTTCGAGCCGGGTCGCCTGCTCGAGACCATCGGCGGTGAGGAGCAGGTCGCCGGCGAACTCCCCGAACTTGGCGACGGCCCGCGCACGCAGCCGCTGCTGGGTCAGCGCGGCGGCCACCTGGTCCGCCGAGAAGCCCTGCGATCGCAGGCGCGTGGTCTCGGCCAGCACCTGGCGCTCGTCGTAGGTCGGCAGGGTTCGGAGCAGCGCCTGACCGTCGGGGGAGGCCAGCCACCGCACCGTCGAGACGTCCACGGCGCCATGATCCCATCCCTCCCGCGCGACACGGCCCGACCGCTGGCACTCGAGTTGACCGAGTGCTAATCCCCGACCTAGATTTGGCTCATTGGCACTCTCCTCGTGTGAGTGCCAGCGCACCGGCTCGAGAGCGACCCCCGCGACGGCGCTCCCGGACCACCGCGCACCAGTCATCCCGTGCACCATCGACTCATCCGAAAAGGACACTCATGTCGGTTTCCATCAAGCCGCTCGAGGACCGCATCGTCATCAAGAGCCTCGAGGCCGAGCAGACGACCGCGTCCGGTCTGGTCATCCCTGACACCGCCAAGGAGAAGCCCCAGGAGGGCGAGGTCCTCGCCGTCGGTCCGGGCCGCTGGAACGAGGACGGCGACGAGCGCATCCCGCTCGACGTCAAGGTCGGCGACCGGGTCATCTACAGCAAGTACGGCGGCACCGAGATCAAGCACGGCGGCCAGGAGTACCTCATCCTCTCGGCCCGCGACGTGCTCGCCATCGTCGGCTGACGCACTGATTCGTATGCCGTGAGCGCGCCTCGGTCGTTCCCTCCCGGGGCGATCGGGGCGCGTTCCGGTGTCACCCCCAGACCAACCCGCCGCTGACAGCGCTGCTGCGCACACGGCATACCTGACAAAGGACTTTCATGGCCAAGGAACTGGAGTTCAACGACTCCGCCCGCAAGTCGCTCGAGCGGGGCGTCGACGCCCTCGCCAACGCGG
The DNA here is from genome assembly GCA_020161815.1 of Actinomycetota bacterium. Lineage (GTDB taxonomy): Bacteria > Actinomycetota > Actinomycetes > Actinomycetales > Dermatophilaceae > Phycicoccus_A. Next base: position 316,574 of record JAIUOP010000001.1, read on the forward strand.
TCAAGGTGACGCTCGGCCCCAAGGGCCGCAATGTCGTCATCGACAAGAAGTGGGGCGCCCCGACGATCACCAACGACGGCGTGACCATCGCCAAGGAGATCGAGCTCGAGGACCCCTACGAGAACCTCGGCGCGCAGCTCGCCAAGGAGGTCGCGACCAAGACCAACGACATCGCCGGTGACGGCACGACCACCGCGACCGTGCTCGCCCAGGCCATGGTCAAGGAGGGCCTGCGCAATGTTGCCGCGGGTGCCGCCCCGTCCGGCCTCAAGCGCGGCATGGACAAGGCCGTGCAGGCCGTCAACGACGAGCTGCTCGCCATGGCCCGCGAGGTCGACGGCAAGGACGAGATCTCCTCGGTCGCCGCGCTCTCCGCGCAGGACAAGGGGATCGGCGAGATCATCGCCGACGCCTTCGACAAGGTCGGCAAGGACGGCGTCATCACCGTCGAGGAGTCCTCGACGACGGCGACCGAGCTCGAGTTCACCGAGGGCATGCAGTTCGACAAGGGCTACATCTCGGCCTACTTCATCTCCGACGCCGAGCGCATGGAGGCCGTCCTCGAGGACCCCTACATCCTCATCAACCAGGGCAAGATCTCGGCGATCGCCGATGTCCTCCCGGTGCTGGAGAAGGTCGTCCAGTCCGGCAAGCCGCTGCTCATCATTGCCGAGGATGTCGACGGCGAGGCGCTGTCCACGCTCGTGGTCAACAAGATCCGTGGCACCTTCAACGTCGTCGCGGTCAAGGCCCCCGGCTTCGGTGACCGCCGCAAGGCGATGCTCCAGGACATGGCCACCCTCACCGGTGGCCAGGTCATCTCCGAGGAGGTCGGCCTCAAGCTCGACCAGGCCGGTCTGGACCTGCTCGGCCAGGCCCGTCGCGTCGTCGTCACCAAGGACAACACGACGATCATCGACGGCGCCGGTGACCACTCCGACGTCGAGGGCCGGGTCAACCAGATCAAGGCCGAGATCGAGAAGACCGACTCCGACTGGGACCGCGAGAAGCTCCAGGAGCGCCTCGCCAAGCTCGCCGGTGGTGTCTGCGTGATCAAGGTCGGCGCGCACACCGAGGTCGAGCTCAAGGAGAAGAAGCACCGCATCGAGGACGCCATCTCGGCGACCCGCGCGGCCATCGAGGAGGGCATCGTCGCCGGTGGCGGCTCGGCCCTCATCCAGGCCGTCAAGGTCATCGACGGCCTCGAGCTCGAGGGCGACGAGAAGGTCGGCGCCGCCATCGTGAAGAAGGCCGCCGCCGAGCCGCTGCGGTGGATCGCCGAGAATGCCGGTCTCCAGGGCTACGTCGCCGTCGCCAAGGTCTCCGAGCTCGAGCCGGGCATGGGCCTCAACGCCGCGACCGGCGAGTACGAGGACCTGGTCAAGGCCGGTGTCATCGACCCGGTCAAGGTCACCCGCTCCGCCCTGCGCAACGCCGAGTCGATCGCGTCGATGGTCCTGACCACCGACACCCTCGTCGTGGAGAAGAAGGAAGAGGAGCCCCCGGCCGCCGGTGGGCACGGTCACGGCCACGGCCACTGACCCCCCCTCCGGCCCCTCCGGCCCCTCCCGATTCGAGGTAAACGCGCCCGGGAAACCGCGCGTCAATACCTCGAATCGGGGGGAGGGGGGCGATACCACGCGTATGCCGCGTGCTCACCTTTCGTGGGCACGCGGCACACGCGTTTGTGGCGGGGTCTCAGGCCTGCTCGCAGCGACGCTTCAGCGCCGCCAACGCACCCTTGATCGTGTCCGTCACGGCCTTGCGCAGGAGGAAGGCCGGCAGCGGCAGCAGCGGCTCCAGGGCGAAGTCGATCCCCACCTCGCAGCCCGCATCCGCCGGTGTCACCGACCAGCGTCCGCGCTGCGACCGCTGCGAGAGGGTCGGCGAGGCGAGCTGCCAGGAGTAACCGCCACCGCCGCCGTGGTCGTAGACGACCTCGAACTCCTCCTTGGCGACCTTGATGTCGTTGCCGATGCGCGCGCGCAGGACCAGTCCCTCGTCGTCGACCTCCAGCGGCTCGGAGAGGTACTGCCCCGGCCACCACGACGACTGGCCCGCAATGTCGTGCAGCACCGCCAGGACCTCGGCAGCGGGGCGGGCGATGGTGGTCGAGGCGTGGACGTTGATCTCACCCATGCTCCTGACGGTAGTCCTCCGGCCGATGGCCCGTCCGTCGTATCTCCGGGCGCTTGCGGCGCTCCTTCCCGGCATGACCACACTCGTCTGTGCTTCGCTGCGCGACACCCCCGACGTCGGCACCACCCCCCGCCTCGACCTCGATGTCGAGGTGGCCGTCGAGCGGTTCCGTGGACTGGCCGGCATGCTGCCCGGCGCTGCCATCCGGTATGCCGTCAAGGCCAACCCGCACCCGGCCCTGCTCCGGGCGCTCGTGCGCGCCGGTTGTGGCTTCGACGTGGCGAGCCCGGCCGAGGTGGGTGCCGCCCTCGCCGCGGGGGCACGTCCCGAGGACCTGGTGCACTCCAACCCGATCGCGCGCCGGGACCACCTGCGCGTCTGCGGGCTGCTCGGCGTGCGGCACTTCGTCGTCGACTCGCTCCAGGAGGTCGACAAGCTCGCCGACGAGGTGCCCGGTGCCCTGGTGCTCGCCCGCCTGCTCACCTCCGGGGCCGGCTCGGACTGGCCGTTGTCGCGCAAGTTCGGCTGCACGCCCGAGCACGCGGTCGAGCTGCTGGGCCGGGTGGCGGCGCGCGGGCTGCGCCCGGTGGGCGTCGCCTTCCACGTCGGCAGCCAGCAGCGCGATCCGCAGGCGTGGGGACCGCCGATCCACGCGGCGGCCGGGGTCTTCGCGGCGATGGCCTCCGCGGGCCACCCCCTCGACCTGCTCGACCTCGGCGGTGGCTTCCCCGCCGACCACGAGGGCCTGACCGCCGACCTGCAGACCTACGGACGAGTCATCGAGGGCCACGTGGACGCGGCCTTCGGCGATCGTCGGCCACAGCTGGTCCTGGAGCCCGGGCGCGGCATCGTCGGTGACGCCGGGACCCTCGTCGCGCGCGTCATAGCCGTCATCGACCGGGGCGAGCGCCGGTGGGTGCACCTCGACGCCGGCGTCTTCACCGGCCTCGTCGAGACCCTCGAGGAGGCGATCAGGTACCGCCTGGAGAGCGACCGGCACGGCCCGAGCGTCCCGTGCGTCCTCGCCGGCCCGACCTGCGACAGCGCCGACGTGCTCTACGAGCACGTGCCGGTGGACCTGCCGATCGACCTCCGCGAGGGCGACGAGATCCGGTTCCGCTCGGCCGGGGCCTACACGACCTGCTACTCGACCGTGGGCTTCAACGGCTTCGAGCCCCTGCCGACCGTGCTCGTCCGGTGAGCACCGTGGATGTCCGTCCCGCGGTCGCCACCGCGGGCGAGACCGCATCGGTTCGTGCTGCGCTCGCACGGATCGTCACCAGCCATGCCCTCGCCGCCACGGGCATGTCCCTGCCCTGGCCCTTCCTGCTCGCCCAGACGTGGACGGTCAGCGGCGACGAGGCCCTGCTGGGTGCAGCCGGCGCCGCCCGGATGGTGCCCTATGTGCTCTTCTCGTGGTGGGTGGCCCGCTTGGCCGACCGGCACGGCCGCGGTCGCGTCGTCGTCCTGAGCCTGTGGTTCCGGCTGGCCCTCCTCATCGGCGCCGCCGCCGCCCTCGCCGGCTCGGGTGCGCCGGCGACGATGCTCACCGTCGCCGTCGGACTGTGTGCCCTCGCCGTTGCCGCCGGGACTCCGGCCTATCCCGCGCTCGTCGCGGCCCTGCCGTCGGTGGCCTCGTCCGCGGACCTTGCCCCGCGGCAGCGCGCGACCTCTCTTCTCGTCACGGTGGAGGTCGCGAGCTTCGTCGTCGGACCCGCGCTGGGTGGACTCCTCCTCGGTCACGTGGCCGGGTGGACGGTCCCGCTGCTCGGGGCCGCGCTCACCGGGCTCGCGCGGTGGCTCCTCACCCCCGTCCGCCTTGGCGGCCCGGGTGCCGGCGCGTCATCCGCGCTCGCGGACCCTGCCCTCCTGTCCTCCGCTGCGGCGAGCAAGCCCTTGCCCGAGGTGGCCTCCATTCCTCGGCTCGTCCTGCGCACCATGCGCGTGCGTGGCGCGATCGCCGCGATCTGCGTCGTCAACCTCGTCGCCTCGGGCCTGCTCGTCGCCCTCGTCCCCCTGGCCCAGGGCCGGTGGGGGACCGCGACAGACGGCTACGGACTGGCCACGGCAGGGTTCGGCTTCGGCGCCCTCGCCGGGCCGGCCCTGTGGTGGCTCGGTCGCACGCCGGTGCGGCGGGTGCACCTCGGCATGGTCGCCTTCGCCACCACCCTCGTCGCGCTCGTCGGCCCGACCGGGCTGGCGCCGACCATCGTGGTGCTCGTCATCGCGGGCGCGGTCGCCGTGCACGTCGAGGCCGCGGCGACCGAGGTGCTCCAGGACGCCGTCCCGGAGCACGTGCGCGCCGGCGTACTCGGCACCACCGACGCCCTGATGGTGGCCGCGGCCATGATCGGCTCGTTCGTCGGACCGATCGCGCTGGGGCTCCTCGGCGCCGGGCGGCTGCTCGTCGCCCTCGCGGCCTTCACCATCGTCGCCGGCCTGGTCGCCCTGCCGGTCGTTCGCGACGGTCTGGACCCGGTCAGTCCCACGCTCCCCGGATGACGAGGTCCGCCGTCTCCGGACCGCCGGAGGCGCGCAACAGCGCGGCGTTGGCCTCGTCGACCTCGAGGACCCATCGCTCGGCCGCCTCGGGGTCCTTGCCGAACGCGATGTGCCGCACGACGAGCCGTCGACGGCGTTCCTCGTCGTCGACCTCCAGCCACCACGTGGCGTCGAGTCCGGCGCGGCATTGCCGCCACTCGTCCCGCGCGAGCAGGAGGTAGTTCCCCTCGGTGATGACCAGCCGGGCGCCGACCGGCACGACGACCGCGCCGGCCAAGGGTTGCTCCAGCGTGCGCTCGAAGCCGGGCGCATACACGGGGCGGCCGGTCTCCACGCGGACGCGGTGCAGCAGTGCGGCATACCCGTCGACATCGAAGGTCTCCGGGGCGCCCTTGCGATCACGCAGGCCGAGCCGGTCGAGCTGGGCGTCGGCGAGGTGGAAGCCGTCCATCGGCAGGTGGGCCACGTATGCCGTCCCGTGGCGTTCCGCGATCGCCGCGACCAGGGCGGTGGCCAGGGTGGTCTTGCCGGCGCCGGGAGCGCCGGCGATGCCCAGCACCGCCCGGCCCTCGGTCGGCACGAGTGCGGTCGCGGCCTCGGCGAGCTCGGCCAGCGAGTGGCTCACTGGCGATCGTCGGCGATCTGCTGGAGCATCGCGACGTAGGCCGGCCAGTCGATCTCGTCCTCCGGGGGGAGGTTGGCGTTGCCGGGTCGATACCCGACCGGGCCGCCGAGCAGCTCGCTGACGATGTCGGCGTGGCCTCCGTGGCGGTTCCACTCGGCGACGAGGTGGACGAGGATCGTCCGCAGGTCGGTGTCGGCGCGCTCGGCCGCCCACCAGGGCACCCGACCCGGGCTGTCCGCGTCGAGCGCGGCGATCGTCGCGTCGCCGTGGGCGCGAACGCGCGCCCACAGGTCCCGGATGTCGGACTCGGACTCCTCGGCGGTGGCGTACATGTCGATGTTGACCGGGTCGTCCGGGGCGTAGCCGGGGATGTGCTCGGGGAAGGGGCGGCCGAAGACCAGCCCGAGGTAGCCGCTCTCGACGACAGCACAGTGCTTGAGCATCCCGAGCAGGTTGGTGCCGGTCGGCGTCATCGGCCGACGCAGGTCGTGCTCGCTCAGGCCCTCGAGCTTCCAGAGGAAGCTGTCCCGGGCCGCGTTGAGGTAGCGGACGAGAGTGGCCTTCGCCGCGTCTGCGGCCGGTGCGGCCTCGTGGTCGGCGCTCACGCCCGGACGACCGTGAGTCGCTCGCCGCCGAGGGCGACCTCGTCACCGGGGTGCAGCTGGCGACCGCGACGCCTCTCCACCTCGCCGTTGACGCTCACCTCGCCGGCCTCGATGGCCTCCCGGGCCTGGGCGCCGTCCTCGACCACTCCGGCGAGCTTGAGCAGCTGGCCCAGGCGGATCATCTCGTCCCTGATCTCCACGTCCATGGACCCATCCTCGCAGCGGGATAACGTGCACGTCATGCGACTTCTCGGCGTCCTCGGCGGGATGAGCTGGGCGAGCACCCAGCACTACTACCGCGCACTCAACGAGGGCGTGGCCGCCCGTCTCGGCGGCCTGCACTCGGCGCGGCTGCTCCTGCACAGCGTCGACTTCGCCCCGATCGCGCGGGCCCAGCACGCGGGGGACTGGGCGGCGACGGCCGCGGCCCTGGGCGAGGCCGGAGCCGGGTTGGCCAGGGCAGGAGCGGGGGCCCTGCTCCTCGCGACCAACACCATGCACAAGGTGGCCGACGAGCTCGAGGCCGCGAGCGGCATACCGCTCCTCCACATCGCCGACGCGACGGCCACCGCCGTCCGGGGAGCCGGGCACACCCGCGTGGGCCTGCTCGCGACCGCGTTCACGATGGAGGAGGACTTCTACACCGGTCGGCTGCGCGAGCACGGGCTCGAGGTGCTCGTCCCGGAGGCCGCCGACCGGGCCGAGGTGCACCGGATCATCTACGACGAGCTCTGCCACGACGTGGTGGAGCCGGCCTCACGAGCGCGGTATGTCGAGGTGGTCCAGCGACTCGCGGACGCCGGGGCGGAGGCCATCATCCTTGGGTGCACCGAGATCGGGATGCTCATCGGCGCCGAGGACGTGCCCGTTCCCGTCTTCGACACCACCGCGATCCACGCGGCGGCCGGGGTCGACTGGTTGCTCGGCGGCTGAGGCTGAGGCTGCGGCGCTGGCGGTTCTCAGACGGCGATGCCGTGTGCCGCCGCGGGCCCGGTGTGGATCCGGTCGCGCTCCTCCTCGGAGAGCCCGCCCCACACGCCGTACGGCTCGCGCACCGCGAGCGCGTGCGAGCGGCACTGGGTGAGGACCGGGCAGGCGGCGCAGATGGCCTTGGCGTGGTCCTCGCGGTTGCGTCGCTTGGAGCCGCGTTCACCCTCGGGGTGGAAGAAGGTCTCCGGGCTGAACGCTCGACAGGCCCCGCTCAGCTGCCAGTCCCATCGGTCGGCGACCGGGCCGGGAAGCCTCATCACCTCGGCCATGACTCCTCCTCCCGGGTCGCACCAGCGACCCCGGTCTGTGTCCCCTGCCAGGCCGCGGGGCGCACCCCGCGGCCTCGTCGTCCAAGGTAGGCAGCGAGGAGTACAGGTAGGGCAAGGCGAGAGTAAGAAGTTGGCAAAGGCCCCGACCGGGCCACCTGGGGCATCGGGGACGGGCACGGCGGGTATCGCCTGATGGCGACCGGGCCGCGACGGTCCGCTGCCGTGACAGCATCACCCCATGCCTGATCCCAGCGAGGGGGCGTCCCGGGAGGCCCAGGGGGCGCAGGACGAGCGCCGAGGGCCACGGTGGCGACTGGTCGCCGTCGTGGCCGTCCTGGCCCTCTCGGCCAACCTGCGCCCGGTCGCGACCGCCGTCGGACCGGTCCTCGAGGAGATCCGCGCCGACCTGGGGCTCGGGCCGGGGGTGGCCGGGCTGCTCACCGCCATGCCGGGACTGGTCTTCGGCCTCGTCGCCGGTGTCGCCGTCGCCCTGGCGCGCCGGCTCGGTGTCACCCGGGCGCTCGTGCTCGCCATCGTCGTGCTGGCCGGCGGCCTCCTCCTGCGCACCATCGCGACCGGTTCGCTCGGGCTGCTCACCCTCTCGGCGCTGGCGCTCTCCGGGGCCGCGATCGGCAACGTCCTCGTGCCGGCCTTCATCAAGAGCCACTTCCCGGGTCGCGAGGCCGGGGTGATGAGCGGGTATGCCGCGGCGCTGGGGGTCGGCGCCATGGCGGCGGTCCTCGTGTCGGCGCCGCTGGCGCACCGCGCGCCCGGGGGATGGCGGGCCGCCCTGGGCCTGTGGGGGTTGCTGGCCCTGGTCGCGATCGTCCCGTGGCTGGCGATCCTCGTGCACGAGCGGCGCCGGCTGGGCGGTCCGCCCGCCCGGGCCGCGGCCAGCGGGCTCCGCGTGTGGCGCTCGCGGCAGGCCCTCGCGCTCGCGGCCTTCTTCGGCGTGCAGTCGATGCAGGCCTATGTCCAGTTCGGGTGGGCGCCGCAGATGTTCCGCGACGCCGGCCTCTCCGCGACGACGGCGGGTTCCCTCGGCGCGCTCATCGCCTTCTTCGGCCTCCCGTCGGGGATCCTCATGCCGCTCGTCGTCGCGCGCGTGCGCGACCTGCGGCCGATCATGATCGCCCTCGGGGTCCTGTTGTCCGCCGGCTACCTCGGCATCCTGTGGGCGCCGACCTCACTGCCGTGGCTGTGGGCGTGCTGCCTCGGGCTCTCGGCCTTCGCCTTCCCGACGGCGCTCGCGCTGATGACCGCGCGGACCCGGCGCCCGGTGGTCACCGCGAGCGTGTCGGGGTTCACCCAGACCTTCGGCTACCTCCTGGCGGCCGTCGGCCCGTTCGCCGTCGGGGCCCTGCTCGGCCTCACCGGTGGCTGGACCGTGCCGCTGGTCGGCCTCGCGCTGTGTGGTCCGCTCCTGGCCTGGACCGGCGTCGTCGCCGCCCGGCCACACATGATCGACGACGACCTGGTCCGCTCCTGATTCTGGTCCCGTGGTCCTGGTCCCGTGGGGAGGGGTGCCGGACCGGGCCCGTAGACTTGGCAGATGAGCTCGGCCCTGGAACTCGACGTCCACTCCGCATCATCGCAGCGCCCGGATCCGGCCTCCGCGGCCGCGGCGCCTGCGGCCGCCGCGCTCGCGCCCGAGCTCGGCCTCACCTACGACGACGTGCTGCTCCAGCCCGGCGAGACCGATGTCATCCCCAGCGAGGTCGACACCACGTCGCGCCTGACGCGTGAGCTCTCGCTCCGGGTGCCGATCATCTCTGCCGCCATGGACACGGTCACCGAGTCCCGGATGGCGATCGCGATGGCGCGCAACGGTGGCCTGGGGATCCTGCACCGCAACCTCTCGATCGAGGACCAGGCCTACCAGGTGGACCTCGTCAAGCGGACCCAGACCGGGATGATCTCCAACCCCGTGACGATCGGCCCGGACGCCACCCTCGAGGACCTCGACGAGCTCTGCGGTCGCTACCGCGTCTCCGGCCTGCCGGTGGTCGACCCGACCGAGCACCTGCTCGGCATCGTCACCAACCGCGACCTGCGCTTCACCCCGGTCGCCGAGTGGGCCACGACCCTCGTCCGCGACGTCATGACCCCCATGCCGCTCATCACCGGCAAGGTCGGCATCAGCCACGAGGACGCCACGCTCCTGCTGCGCCAGCACAAGCGCGAGCGGCTCCCGCTCGTCGACGACGAGGGCCGGCTCCGCGGCCTGATCACCGTCAAGGACTTCGTGAAGTCCGAGCAGTTCCCCCAGGCGAGCAAGGACTCCCACGGGCGGCTGCTCGTCGGGGCCGCCATCGGCTTCTTCGGTGACGCCTGGGAGCGGGCCACGACGCTCGTCGAGGCCGGCGTCGACGTGCTCGTCGCCGACACCGCGAACGGCCACGCCCGGGCGATGCTCGAGATGGTCCGACGGCTGAAGTCGGACCCGGCCACCCGGCACACCCAGGTCATCGGTGGCAACATCGCCACCCGCGCCGGCGCGCAGGCCCTCGTCGACGCCGGCGTCGACGCCGTCAAGGTCGGGGTCGGGCCGGGCTCGATCTGCACCACCCGCGTCGTCGCCGGGGTCGGCGTCCCGCAGGTCACGGCCATCCACAACGCCGCGCTCGCCTGCCGCCCGGCCGGGGTGCCGGTCATCGGCGACGGTGGCCTGCAGTACTCCGGTGACATCGCCAAGGCCCTCGTCGCCGGCGCCGACACCGTCATGGTGGGCTCGCTGCTCGCCGGCTGCGAGGAGAGCCCCGGCGAGTTGGTCTTCATCAACGGCAAGCAGTTCAAGGCCTATCGCGGCATGGGTTCGCTCGGGGCGATGGCCTCCCGCGGGAAGAAGTCGTACTCGAAGGACCGCTACTTCCAGGCCGACGTCGCCAGCGACGACAAGATCGTGCCCGAGGGCATCGAGGGCCAGGTCGCCTACCGGGGCCCGGTCGGTGCGGTGCTCCACCAGCTCATCGGCGGGCTGCACCAGTCGATGTTCTACGTCGGGTCGCGCACCGTGCCCGAGCTCAAGGAGCGCGGCCAGTTCGTGCGGATCACGTCGGCGGGGCTGCGCGAGTCGCATCCGCACGACATCTCCGGCATCGTCGAGGCGCCCAACTACACCGTCAAGGGCTGACGGCTACTCGCCCTCGGTCAGGGCGTTGCGCACGTCGGTGTGCGTGAAGTCCTGGCCCTTGAAGAGCAGCGGCTCGCCCTCGACGGTGGCCACGGCATACGCCATGCAGTCGCCGAAGTTGAGGCGTGCCCGATGACCGCTGCCCTTGCCGAATCTCCGGTAGGCCTCTCTCGCTGCCTCCGCGTGCTCGGCGGTGAAGTCCACGATCGACACCTGGTGCGCCTCGAGCAGGGCGTCGACCCGCCGACTCAGCCGCGGGAGGCCCCGACCATCGACGACGATGCCCAGCTCGAGGTAGGTCGGCGCGGCCATGCGGCAGCAGTCGGCCTCACCCATGGCCGTAAGGAACTGCTGGCGTTCCTCCTCGCCGGTGATCACGGCGATCAGGGCAGACGTGTCGATGATCATGCCGGGAGTCCGGCGTCGTCGTAGAGGCCCTCGTCAGCGGTGCGCAGGGCGGCGCGGTCCTCCTCGGACATGAGTGCATCGACGTCGCGCAGGATCGCGCTCACCCGGTGGGCTCGTGCCGCGGCTTCCTCTGCGCGGCGGGCCACCTCGGTGTCGGCGAGCAGCTCCGCAAGGTAGCGCTCCAGGGCCGACTCGATCGCCGCGGTCTGGTTCTGGCCGGTGCGTCGGGCGACATCGCGCGCGAGGGCGCAGACTCGCTCGTTCTTGATGTTCAGCCCCATGGGTAGAAGTCTACCCATGCCTGTCTACCCTTCTACCCTCGTCAGCGCCGAGCGCCAGGTGGGCGCGGCGATGCCGCCGTCGGCCGTGCGGTCGACGGGTTCCGCCGCGAGCATGGCGCGCACGATCGCCCGGCTCACGCAGTCGGCGCTGGCGACCTGGAGGTCGACGAGGTCGAGGGGTCCGGGAGCGCTTCGGCCGCCGGTGGCGAGGGTGAAGACGGTGTCGCCGTCGTATGCCGTGTGCACCGGTGCGATGGCCCGGGCCATTCCGTCGTGGGCCACTCCCGCGAGCTTGCGGCACTGGGCCTTGGTGAGGGTGGCATCCGTGGCGACGACGGCGATCGTCGTGGCCATCCCCGCGCGGGCCTGCGCGGCCTCCTCGGCTCGGGCTGTCCAGTAGGTCTGTGCCGCAGCCGGGTCGGGTCGGGGCACGTCGTCGAACTCGTCCCCGAGGCCGCGGTTCCGGCCGAGCAGGTCTCCGGTCCGCCAGTCCAGCGGAGACCCCAAGGCGTTGACCGCGACGATCGCCCCGACGGTCGTGCCGGAGTCGAGAACGGCGCTGGCAGAACCCATTCCGCCCCGCAGGCCGCCGGCGATTGCGCCGGTGCCGGCCCCGACACTGCCCTGCTTCACGGGTCCTCCCGTCGCCACCTCGTAGGCGCGGCGGCCCTCCTCCGGTCCGGGGTGGTGCAACCAGTGACCACCGCGTCCGAGGTCGAAGAGGATCGCCGCCGGCACGATAGGGACCCTGGCCCCGGCCTCGGTGGGGGAGACCGGCCAACCCAGCCCTGCGGCATACACGGCCTGCATCACCCCGTCGGCGACGCCGAGGCCGAAGGCGGAGCCGCCCGAGAGGACGACGGCATCGACGGCGTCGACGAGGTTCATCGGGTCGAGCAGGTCGGTCTCCCGGGTGCCGGGTCCGCCGCCGCGGACGTCCACGCCGCCGACGGTGCCCGGCGGAGGCACGACGACCGTGCAGCCCGTGAGCCAGCCCGGCTCGTCCCGCGTCGCGTGCCCGACCCGCAGGCCCGGCACGTCGGTGATCGCGTTGTGCGTGCCCGGCCTCATACAGTCGAAAGTAGACGACGCGCCGCCGGCCCGGGGGGCCAGCGGCGCGTCGTCTACTTTCGACTGCCGGTAGGGATGGTCCGGATCAGTGCACGAGCACCGGGGTCACGTCGGCGTCGTCGTTGTCCTCGGCCAGGTGGCTGACCTCGATCTTCCGCGGCATGAACAGCGCCGGGATGAGCGTGAGGACGAGCAGGAAGGCCGCGACCCAGAAGGTGGCGCTGAAGGCCGTTGCCATCGCCTCGCGGACCGCGTTGAGCAGCGCCGCCTGGCCGGCGGCCATGTCGCCCGCGAACGGAGCCAGCACCTCGGCCACCTTCGGGAACTTCTGGAGCAGCGCCGGCATCTGCGTCGGGTCGGTGACCTTGCCGGCCGCCTCGCCGAAGCCCCGGGCCTGGGTGACGATCTCCTGGTTCTTGATGCCCGTGGTGAGCACGACCGAGATGATCGCCACGCCGATCGAGGAACCGATCTGCTGGGTGATGTTGAGCAGGGTCGATCCACGGGCGACCTCGTGACCGGTGAGCGCCCGCAGTGCGGAGGTCATCGTCGGCATCATGGTCCCGCCCATGCCCAGGCCCATGACGAAGAGGACCGGGAGGATGTAGCCCCAGTAGGAGGTGTGCGCGTCGATCTGGGTCAGCGCGAACATGCCGCCGATGATGAGGACCAGGCCGAAGGGCACGATGCGTCCCACGGGGAACTTGTCGGCCAGGGCGCCGGCGATCGGCATGGTGACCATCGCGCCGAGGCCCTGCGCCGCCATGAGCAGTCCGGCGTCGGTCGTCGACTCGCCGCGGACCTCCTGGAAGTAGGTCGGGACGATGAGCAGGCCACCGAAGAAGGCGAGCGCGAAGAGGAACATCGTGATCGCCGCGACGGTCAGGTTGCGGTGACGGAACAGGCGCAGGTCGAGCAGGGGGTGCGCCGGCCGGAAGCTGTAGACCACGAAGGCGATGATCATGAGCAGGCCGATCGTGGCCGGCACGGCAACCTTGGTCGCGAAGAAGGTGCCCTCGCCGGGGATCGAGGAGACGCCGTAGAGGAAGGCCGCCAGACCGGGGGAGAGCAGGAGCATGCCGACCCAGTCGAAGGTCTCCGACGGGTGCGGCCGGTCCTTGGGCAGGGCCCACGCGGCATACGCGAGGGCGATCACGCCGATCGGCAGGTTGATGAGGAAGATCCAGTGCCAGCTGTGGTGCTCGATGAGCCAGCCGCCCAGGATCGGGCCGCCGATCGGGCCGAGCAGCATCGGGATGCCGAGGATGGCCATGAGGCGGCCCATCCGCTTCGGGCCGGCGGCCTTGGTCATGATCGTCATGCCGAGCGGCATGAGCATGCCGCCACCGAGGCCCTGGAGCGCGCGGAAGCCGATCAGCTGGCCGACCGAGCCGGCCACCGCGCAGAGCACCGAGCCGGCGACGAAGAGCGTGAGGGCGAGCATGTAGAGCCGCTTGGTGCCGAAGCGGTCGGCGGCCCAGCCGGTGAGCGGGATGACCGTGGCCAGGGACAGGGTGTAGGCCGTGACCGTCCACGCCACGGTGGAGTAGGCGAGCGGCTCGTTCGGGTTGCTGGCGAAGACCTGCTGGAAGGTCGGCAGGGCGACGTTGACGACGGTGATGTCGAGGATCGACATGATCGCGCCGAGGACGACGACGCCGGCGACCTTGAGGACGGCGCCGTCGATTCTGTCGGGGTATTCGGGGAGAGTGGCGGGCGCGTCGGTGGGCGCGGCAGCGGACATGCGGGGGTCCTAGCGGTGAGGAGGGGGACGGGGCCGGTGCTGGGGTGGTGCGGTGTGCGCCGGGCAGCAGGTCGCGTCGTCGCGGCGGGCTCCGTGGGTGAGGCCGACCTCACCAACGACCAAGTATGCCGGTTGGTTGCGCTCTGCAACAAATCGACGCTTGGGAGGGGGCTCGGGGCCCGGGAGCTCACCGGGGCAGGGGCGGGGAGGGTGCCACGGCATACCGATAGCCTTGCGCGGTGACGGAAATCGAGATCGGACGCGGAAAGCGCGGCCGCCGCGCCTACTCCTTCGACGACATCGCGATCGTGCCCTCGCGGCGCACGCGCGACCCCGAGGAGGTGTCGGCGAGCTGGCAGATCGATGCCTACCACTTCGACCTGCCGGTCATCGCCGCCCCGATGGACTCGGTCATGTCGCCGGCGACGGCCATCGCGTTCGGTCGGCTCGGCGGGCTGCCCGTGCTCGACCTCGAGGGATTGTGGACGCGGTATGCCGACCCCGAGGCGCTGCTGCGTGAGATCGCCGAGCTCCCCCCCGAGAGGGCCACCGCGCGAATGCAGGAGATCTATCGCGCCGACATCCAGCCCGAGCTGGTCGTGGAGCGGCTGCGTGAGATCCGAGCCGCAGGCATCACCGTCGCCGGGGCCCTCTCACCGCAGCGCACGCAGCAGTTCTGGAAGACGGTGGTGGACGCCGGCGTCGACCTGTTCGTCATCCGTGGCACGACCGTCTCGGCCGAGCACGTCTCCGGCCAGACCGAGCCGCTGAACCTCAAGCGCTTCATCTACGAGCTCGACGTGCCGGTCATCGTCGGCGGCGTCGCGAGCTACACCCCCGCGCTTCACCTCATGCGCACGGGGGCCGCGGGCGTGCTCGTCGGTTTCGGCGGGGGCGCGGCGCACACGACGCGGCGCACCCTGGGCATCCACGCCCCGATCGCCTCGGCGATCGCCGACGTGGCGGCGGCTCGGCGTGACTACCTCGACGAGTCCGGCGGGCGTTATGTCCACGTCATTGCCGACGGCGGGGTCGGCACGAGCGGCGACATCGTCAAGGCGGTCGCCTGCGGCGCCGACGCGGTGATGCTCGGGGCTGCGCTGGCCCGGGCAGCCGAGGCGCCGGGACGCGGGTTCCACTGGGGCCCGGAAGCCCACCACTCCACGCTGCCGCGCGGTGAACGGGTCGAGGTGGGGACGGTCGGGAGCCTGGAGGAGATCCTTTTCGGCCCGAGCCGGACCGCCGATGGCACGACCAACCTGGTCGGCGCCCTCAAGCGGGCCATGGCCACGACCGGCTACCTCGACGTCAAGGAGTTCCAGCGGGTCGAGGTCATCGTTGCCCCGCACCAGCGCTCCTGAGCCGGAGACACAGTCGAAAGTAGACGAGGAGCCGCCCCAGAACATCGGGGGCGGCTCCTCGTCTACTTTCGACTGTCCGGGAGCGGCGGGGTGGGCCGGGGGTGGGAGCCTCAGGAGAGGGCGGAGACGGCCGCGTCGTAGTCGGGCTCCTGGACGATGTCCGGCACGAGCTCAGTGTGCAGCACCGACCCGTCGCGGTCGAGCACGACGACCGAGCGCGCGAGCAGGCCGTGCAGCGGGCCGTCGGTCATCGTCACGCCGTAGTCGTCACCGAAGTCCGACCGGAAGGTCGAGGCGGCCGTGACGTTCTCGATGCCCTCGGCGCCACAGAAGCGGCCCAGCGCGAACGGCAGGTCGGCGCTCACGCACACGACGCTGGTGTCGTCGAGGCCGGCCGCGAGCTCGTTGAACTTGCGCACGCTCGCCGCGCACACGCCGGTGTCGATGCTCGGGAAGATGTTGAGCACCACCCGGCGGCCGTCGGGCCGCACGACCTCGCCGAGGTCGGCGCCGGTGAGGGCGTAGTCCGGGGCGGCCGCGCCGACGGCGGGCAGCTCACCAGAGGTCTGGACGGGGGTTCCCTTGAATGCAGTGGTCGCCATGGAGCCAGTCAAGCACGGCCGGGTGTGATCTGGCCCCTGTCGGTCTCGCCCCTCGGTCCCTACTCTGGAGTAGTGACCGACACCGTGGCTGACCCCGAGCTCGACCCCACCGCGACCTACGCGGTCGACGTCAGCGAGGTCCGGCGCCTCGCCCGGCTGGTGATGGCCCGCCCCTCGGCCGAGGAACTGGTCGTCCACACCCCCCTCACCGGTGCGCCGATCGCGCGCTGGCCGATCTCCACTGCGGAGGACGTCGAGACCGCGATCACTCGCGCCCGCGCGGCCCAGCGGGCCTGGGGGCGTGCCCCGGTGGCGGCCCGCGCGCGGATCATGCTGCGCTTCCACGACCTGCTGCTCGCCCAGCAGGGCTGGCTCCTCGATGCGATCCAGCTCGAGTCCGGCAAGGCCCGGCGGCACGCCTTCGAGGAGATCGCGGAGACGGCCGCCTGCGCCCGCCACTATGCCCGCGCCAGCGCCGGCTACCTCCGCCCCCGACGCCATCTCGGCGTGCTCCCGCTGCTCACCCAGCCGGTCGAGATCCGCCACCCCAAGGGCGTCGTCGGCCTTGTCTCGCCGTGGAACTACCCGCTCTCGCTCTCCATCTCCGACGCCATCCCCGCCCTCATGGCCGGCAACGCGGTCGTGCTCCGTCCCGACGTCCAGGCGACCCTCACCGCGCTGCGCGGCGCCGAGCTCCTGTGTGCCGCGGGGTTGCCCGAGGGGGTCCTGCAGGTCGTCGTGGGGCCGGGTCCGACGACGGGTCAGGCGGTCGTCGATCGGGCGGACTACATCAGCTACACCGGCTCGACCGCGACCGGCCGGCGGGTGGCGGTCGCCGCGGCCGAGCGGCTCGTCGGTGCCAGCCTCGAGCTCGGGGGCAAGAACGCGCTGTATGTCGCGGCCGACGCCAACCTCCGCCGTGCCGTCGAGGGTGCCGTCCGCTCCTGCTTCTCCTCGGCCGGCCAGCTCTGCATCTCCACCGAACGCGTCATCGTCCACCGCGACATCGCCGACGCCTTCCTCCCGCGCTTCGTCGAGGCGGTCAAGGCCATGACACTCGGCACCGGCCTGCACTACGGCATCGACATGGGCTCGCTCGTCGGCCCGCGCCAGCTCGAGACCGTCACCCGCCACGTCGAGGACGCCGTCGCCAAGGGCGCGCGCGTGCTCACCGGTGGCCGGGCGCGACCCGACATCGGCCCCTACGTCTTCGAGCCGACCGTCCTCGCCGATGTCACCAGCGAGATGGCCTGCCGGGACGAGGAGACCTTCGGACCGGTCGTCGCGGTCTACGTCGTCGACTCCGACGAGGCCGCGATCGCCCTGGCCAATGACACCGAGTACGGCCTCAACGCCTCGGTCTGGACCCGCGACACCCGCCGTGGCCGCGACATCGCCCGACGCATCCACACCGGCACGGTCAACGTCAACGAGGGCTACGGCCCGGCCTACGCCTCGATCGGCGCACCGATGGGCGGGATGAAGCAGTCCGGCCTCGGCCGGCGCCACGGACGCGACGGCATCCTGAAGTTCACCGAGCCGCAGACCGTGGCGGTCCAGCACGTCATGGGCCTGGGCGGGGTGCCCGGGGTCAGCGACGAGCGCTTCGCCCAGGGCATGACCCTCGGACTGCGCGCCCTCAAGGGGATGGGCCTGCGATGAGCACCGCCGAGTCACCGTCCGCCGTCCGCGACGACGTCCACCCGGCCGATGCCGCCGAGGTCGACGTCGACGTCCTCGTCATCGGGTCGGGTTTCGGTGGCGCCGTCACCGCGCTTCGCCTCGCCGAGAAGGGGTATGCCGTGCTCGTCCTCGAGGCGGGGCGCCGCTTCGCCGACGCGGACTTCGCCAAGACCTCCTGGGACGTGAAGAACTACCTGTGGGCGCCGCAGCTCGGCTGCTACGGCGTCCAGCGGATCCACCGACTCCCGGACGTGATGATCCTCGCCGGAGCCGGTGTGGGCGGGGGCAGCCTCAACTACGCCAACACCCTCTATCGGCCGCTGGCTCCGTTCTACCGTGACCCCCAGTGGCGCGACCTCGCCGACTGGGAGGCCGAGCTCGCCCCGCACTACGACACGGCGACGCGCATGCTCGGGGTGGTGCAGGAGAACCCCTGCGAGGGCGTCGTCGAGCAGGTCATGCGCGAGGCGGCCGAGGAGATGGGCGTCGGCCACACCTTCCGCAAGACGCCCGTCGGTGTCTTCCTGGGTCAGCCCGGTGTGACGGTGCCCGATCCCTACTTCGGGGGTGAAGGCCCGGACCGCACCGGCTGCACCATGTGCGGCAACTGCATGGTCGGCTGCCGCGTCGGCGCCAAGAACACCCTCGTCAAGAACTACCTCGCCCTCGCCGAGCGGCTCGGCGTCCACATCGAGCCGCTGCGCACGGTCACCCACCTCGCCGAGATCCCCGGCACCCGCGGGAGTGACGGGCGCGCGGCATACCGAGTCCGTCACGAGGCGACCGACGCCCGCGGGGCGGCCGGCGCCAGGGTGACCCGGGCGCGGCATGTCGTCGTCGCAGCGGGCACCTGGGGCACGCAGTCCCTCCTCCACGCGATGAAGGAGACCGGTGACCTGCCGCACCTGTCGGACCGGCTGGGGCACCTCACGCGGACCAACTCCGAGGCCCTGCTCGGGGCCCAGACCGAGCGCCCGCCCCGCGATGTCGACCTCACCGAGGGGCTGGCGATCACCTCCTCGTTCCATCCCGACGAGCACACGCACATCGAGAACGTGCGCTACGGGCGGGGATCGGATGCGATGGGGCTGCTCTCGACCCTGCTCGTGCCCGGGGACACGGGGCGGCCGCGGCCGCTGGAGTTCCTGCGCCAGATCGTGAAGAACCCCGAGGCCGCTCGGCGCAGCTTCCCGATGGTGCGACGCTGGAGCGAGCGGATCGTCATCGGGCTGGTCATGCAGCCGCACGACAACTCGCTGCGGGTTTTCCGCAAGCGGGGGCGCCTGACCTCGGTGCAGGGGCATGGCGAGCCGAACCCGAGCTACATCGAGTCCGGGCACCGCGCGATGAAGGTCATCGCGGACCGGCTGGCGAAGGCGACAGGGGAGTACACCGTGGCCGGCGGCTCCTGGGGTGAGGTCTTCGACGTGCCGATGACGGCGCACTTCCTCGGCGGTGCCGTGATCGGGGCCGATGCCTCGACCGGTGTGGTCGACCAGTGGCATCGCGTCTTCGGGCACCCGGGCATCAGCATCACCGACGGCTCGACGATCTCGGCGAACCTCGGGGTCAACCCCAGCCTCACGATCACGGCGCAGGCCGAGCGGGCGATGTCCTTCTGGCCGCGCAAGGGCGAGCCGGACCGCCGTCCGGTGCCCGCGTCAGGAGTCTGACGCGGCTCGACCGTGCCAGGAGTGCCACAGCGCGGCATACGGGCCGTCGGCGGCGATCAGCTCCTCGTGCGAACCGAGCTCGGTGATCCGCCCGTCCTCCATGACGCACACCCGGTCAGCATCGTGGGCGGTGTGGAGTCGGTGCGCGATGGCGACGACGGTGCGGCCCTCGACGACGGCGGCCAGCGAACGCTCGAGGTGCCGCGCCGCGCGCGGATCCAGCAGCGAGGTGGCCTCGTCGAGGACGAGGGTGTGCGGATCGGCGAGCACGAGCCGGGCGAGGGCGAGCTGCTGGGCCTGGGGTTCGGACAGGGTGTGCGCCCCCGAGCCGATCGGGGTGTCCAGTCCCAGGGGCAGGGCGAGGACCCAGGCGTCGGCGTCGACGGCGGCGAGCGCCGTGAGCAGCTCGGCGTCGCTCGCCTCCGGGCGCGGCAGGCGCAGGTTGTCCGCGACGGTCCCGACGAAGACGTAGTGCTCCTGAGTGACCAGGGCGACCTCGCCGCGCAGGGTCGGCAGATCAAGGTCGACCAAAGGCACTGAGCCGCAACGGATCTCGCCGGTGCGTGGCCCGTCGATCCCGGCCATGAGCCGGCCGAGGGTGGACTTGCCGGCACCCGACGGTCCGACGATGGCCAGGCGCTCGCCGGGGCGGAGGGTCAGGCTCACGCCGTGGAGCACGTCGTGCCCGGTGCGATAGGCGTAGCTGACCTTGTCGACGGTCAGGTCGGTGCCCTCCGGGCGAGCGCCGGTGGGGACGCGGTCCGGCGGGACCTCGGCCACCCCGAGGAGCCGCGCGTAGCCGGTGGCGGCCACCTGGATCTCGTCCAGCCACCCGACGACCTCGCCGATCGGGTCGGTGAGGCGCTCGGCATACAGGGTCACGGCGACGGCCGCACCCAGGGTGACCGTGCCCTGGATCGAGAGCCAACCGGCCCACAGGGCCGTCACCGCGATGAGGGACCCGAAGGCGATGTCGACCCACGGGAAGAAGCGCAGCCGGAAGCGCAGGGTCCAGTGCTCGGCTCGCTCGGCCTCGCCGAGGGCGTCGCGGTGGGCGGCCTCGCGTCGACCCGACCGGCCGAGGGCGTCGATGGTCACGAGTCCGTGCACCGTCTCTGCGGCGACGCCGGCGACCCGGGCATAGGTGGCTCGCTCCCAGCGATAGCCGGGCAGCGCGCGCCGCAGGTAGACGCGCACCGGGTTCCACAGCACCACCGGCGCGACGAGGTAGGCGAGCACGGCCAGCGGAGCGGTGACCAGCGCGGCGACGACGGTGACGAGGATCGTGGTGGCGGCGACGATGAGGTTCGGGATGCCCTGTCGCACAACGAAGGCCAGCGCGTCGACATCGCCGGTCGTGCGCGCCACGAGGTCTCCGGTGCCGGCGCGCTCCACCACCGACAGGGGCAGCCGCACCGTGCTCGCCACGAAGTCCTCGCGGATCCGCGCGAACACCTCCTCGGCCAGCACGAAGGCTGCCCGCCGCGCGAACCACGTGAGCGCCGTCTGCGCGACCAGGCCCGTGGCCAGCACGAGGACGAGGGTGTTGACCCGCTCGACCCGCCGCGCGTGCGTGATCTCCTCGACGAGCTGGCCGATGACCCAGGGCGCCGTGAGGGCCGCGAGCGCTGCGGCGGCGTGCCAGAGCACGACACGGGTCAGGGCCGACCGGTGCGCGCGGATCAACGCGGCGGCGTGGGCGCGCACCGTGGCCAGGGACGCGACAGGGAGGCGTCGGGACGTGAAGTCCTGGCGCAGCTCGGCGGGTTCCTTCACTCCTCCTCCCCTCGGGTCACGACGTCGCGGTATGCCGTGGAGCGGCTGAGCAGCTCGGCGTGCGTCCCGCGGTCGGTCGCCACCGCGCCCTCGAGCAGGTGCACCTCGTCGCAGGCGGCAAGCACGAGCGGGCTGGCGGTGGTGATGACGGTGGTCCGGCCTGCGCGGGCTGCGGCCAAGCGGGTGATGATGCGGGCCTCGCTGTGCGCGTCGACGGCACTCGTGGGCTCGGTGAGGAGGAGCACGTCGGGGTCGGCGAGGAGGGCACGGGCGAGCACGAGCCGCTGGCGCTGGCCGCCGCTGAAGGAGCGTCCGCGCTCCTCGACCTCGGTGTCGAGGCCATCGGGGAGCGCCTCGAGCACGTCCTCGGCGGAGGCGACGTGGAGGGCGGCCAGGAGTTCTTCCTCGGTCGTGGGACCCTCGACGCGCCCTGGCCCGTCGTGGGTCCCACGACTCGGGGACAGCTCGTGCGCGAGCGGGCCGGAGAAGAGCTCGGGGTGGGCTTCGGCGACCAGCGCGTGGCGGCGGACCTCGGCGATCGGGAGGTCGTCGATCGCGACGCCACCCCAGGTGACGCCGTGCCGCCCGGGGGCGGTGCGACCCAACCGGGCGAGGACGTCGGCGGCGTCCTCGGGACGGGCACTGACGAGGGCGGTCAGGCGTCCGGGTGTGATCCGCACCCCGGACACCGGGTCCCAGAGCTCCCCACTCACCCGTCGAGCGAGCACGAATCGCCGGGGTCCGTCCGCGATCTCGGGCGATTCGTGCTCGCTCGACGGAGTGGAGGTGGGGGTGGTCGCGGGAGCGGGGGCGGCGGGGTGGTCGGGCGCGACGGCCAGGACGCGTGCGATCCGGCGGGCAGCGACCCGCGTCGACGTCAGCTTCTCGACGAACTCGACCGCCGTGCGCAGGGGCACCGTGAGGAAGGCGGTGTAGCCGAAGAAGGCCACCAGCTGACCCGGCGTGATCTCGCCACGCACAGCCAGGTGGGCGCCCACCCCGACGACCGCGAGCACGAAGACTCCGGGCAGGAACACCTGCGCCGACTCGAGCAGGGCCTGCACCCCGGCCAGGCGCACACCGGCGGCGCGGACGCGACCGGACTGCACGGCATACCGGCGCAGGAACTCCTCCTCCCCGCCGATGCCGCGCAGGACGCGCAACCCCGCCACGGTGTCCGCCCCGAGCGTGGCGAGCGCCCCGAACTCCGCCCGCTGCTCCTCCTGGCGGCGGCCGAGGGTGCGCATGACGAGCGTCAAACTGGAGATGAGGAGCGGGCCGCCGAGAAGCAGGACGAGCCCCAGCGTCGTAGAGCTCGAGAGCAGGATGACCGCGACGACGACGAAGGACACGAGCGCCCCGGAGAAGCGCGCCGAGACGTCGAAGGTGCTGCCCATCCGGCCGAAGTCGGTCGTGAAGAGGGTCAGCACCTCACCAGCGGGCACCTGCCGGGTGAGCGCCGGGCCGGCGCGGCGCACGCCGTGATCGGCGACGAGGTTGGCGCGGAAGGCCGCGTGGAGCCAGTTGCGCACGGCGAAGTAGTGCCGGGCTGCCGCGAGCACGCCGATGAGCGCGCCCAGGCCCGCGATCACGAGTGACCACCGCAGCAGGGCCGCAGGGTCCCCGGCGACGATCCCGCGGTCGATCGCCTGACCGATGGCCGCCGGCTGCAGGGCGATCGCGACCATCCACGGCACGCCGAGGAGGACCCCGCCGAGGAGGGTCGCCCACTGCCGCCGCGCGAGCCAGAGCATGAGGGCGTCACCCCGGGCGGGGGCGGTGTCGAGCTCGGCTGCCGTGGCGTCGTATCGGAAGGATGGGATCGGCATGACCCCCCGACGGTAGGCGCATCGCCCGGGTGTGAGCACCTCGATTTCGGCCCCTCGCTCCCCGCCCAAGGCGCTCACGTAGCCTGATCTGGTGCTCCGGACTGCCCTCAAGCCCAAGTGGCTCGGACTGCTCGGGGTCGTCGTGCTCGTCGTCATCGCCTTCGTCCAGCTCGGCCGCTGGCAGCTCGGCGTCGCCCACGACAAGGCCCTCGCCGAGCAGCTGGCGCAGGCCAAGGCCCGCCCGGTCGTCGAGCTCGCGACCGTCCTGCGACCGCACGTGCCCTTCCCCGGCGAGCTCTCCGGCGTCCCCGTGCGGGTCACCGGCCGGTATGCCGTCGACCGCCAGGTCCTCGTGCCCGACCGCCGGCTGGACGACCGCACGGGCTGGTGGGTGGTGACCGCCTTCGAGACCGACGACGGCGCCGTGCTCCCGGTGCTGCGTGGGTTCACCACCGATCCGACCGGGTTGCCGGCCGCGCCGAGCGAGCCGTTGGTCCTCGTCGGCGGACTCGCGCCGGGGGAGTCGCCGGCCCATGACGCGCGGCCGCTCCCCGAGGGCCAGCTCGGCTCGGTCGACCTGGGGGTGCTCGTCAACCGGTGGCCCGGTGAGTTCTACAACGCCTTCCTCTTCCTCGCCACCGAGTCCACCGAGTCCGCGACGGTCCTCCCGCCCGGTGCCGCGCTCGCCCGGGTGCCGACCCCCAGCGGCGAGGTCGCGCTCAACTGGCGCAATGCCTCGTATGCCGCCCAGTGGTGGGTGTTCGCCCTGTTCGCCGTCTGGCTGTGGTGGCGGATGGTCCGCGACGACCACCGCGCCCGGACCACCGACGACGGCGAGGGCGTGGGCGTGGGCGTTGGCGACGAGGGCGACGGCGACGTGCGCGCGGACCCAGCGGCACGGCATACGGACTGAAAAGGGACAATGGGGAGGTGACTGCCGCGCCATCGCCCCGCCAACCCGCCATCACCGACGTCCCCGGCGCGCGCTCGCGCCTGACGTTCTTCAAGGTGATGGCCTTCGTCGTCGGCATCGGGCTGCTCGTGCTCGTCGTCGAGATGGTCCTGTCCTACGGCGTCGGGCTCAAGGGCGACGACAACCCGCTGCACTGGTGGCCGCAGCCGCACGGCTTCATCTACATGGTCTACCTCGTGGCGACCGCGCTGCTGGGCTTCAAGGTCGGGTGGAGCCTGCCGAAGATGGTGGGGGTGATGCTCGCCGGGTGCGTGCCGTTCCTGTCGTTCTGGGTCGAGCGCAAGGTCGCGCGTGAGGTCGAGGTGCGGCTTGATGCTGCTGCGGCGCCGGTAGCGTGACGCCGTGACCTCGACCCACCTCCAGGACGCCCCCGTCCTCGTCGTCGACTTCGGCGCCCAGTACGCCCAGCTCATCGCCCGCCGCGTCCGCGAGGCCAACTGCTTCAGCGAGGTCGTGCCGAGCACGATGCCTGCGGCGGAGATGCTCGCCAAGAGCCCGGCCGCGATCATCCTCTCCGGCGGGCCGTCGTCGGTCTACGAGGAGGGCGCGCCGCGGCTGGACCCGGCGCTGCTCGAGGCCGGGGTGCCGGTGTTCGGGATGTGCTACGGCTTCCAGTCGATGGCGCAGGCCCTGGGCGGGACGGTGGAGAAGACCGGGCTCTCGGAGTTCGGCTCGACCCACGCGAACATCACCGACACGACCTCGACGCTCTTCAACGGCCAGCCCGGTGAGCAGTCGGTGTGGATGAGCCACGGCGACTCGGTCTCGGTCGCCCCGGAGGGGCTGCGCGTGACGGCGACGACGTCCGGGGCGCCGGTCGCGGCCTTCGAGGACGACGAGCGCAAGTTGTACGGCGTGCAGTGGCATCCCGAGGTGCTGCACTCGACCTTCGGCCAGCAGGTGCTCGAGAACTTCCTGCTCCGCGGCGCCGGGCTCGCGGGGGACTGGACCGCCGCCAACGTCGTCGACGAGCTGGTCGCCCAGGCGCGCGAGACGATCGGCGAGGCCCGCGTGATCTGTGGGCTCTCCGGCGGTGTCGACTCCTCGGTCGCAGCAGCGTTGGTGCAAAAAGCTGTTGGCGACCAGCTGACGTGCGTGTTCGTCGACCATGGGCTGCTGCGTTCGGGCGAGGCCGAGCAGGTGGAGCAGGACTTCGTCGAGGCGACCGGCGTGGACCTCGTGGTCGTCGACGCGCGTGAGCGCTTCCTCGGGGCGCTCGCCGGGGTGAGTGACCCCGAGGAGAAGCGCAAGATCATCGGGCGCGAGTTCATCCGCGTGTTCGAGCAGGCGGCCCGCGACATCGTCGAGGCGCACAGTGGTCAGGGCGCTGGGCCCGATGACCACCCGGTCGAGTTCCTCGTCCAGGGCACGCTCTATCCCGACGTGGTGGAGTCCGGCGGCGGCACGGGCACCGCGAACATCAAGTCCCACCACAACGTCGGCGGCCTGCCCGACGACCTGCAGTTCAAGCTCGTCGAGCCGCTGCGCCTGCTCTTCAAGGACGAGGTGCGCCAGGTCGGGCTCGAGCTCGGGGTCCCCGAGGCGATCGTCTGGCGCCAGCCCTTCCCCGGGCCGGGCCTGGGCATCCGCATCGTCGGCGAGGTCACGGCCGAGCGGCTCGACATCCTCCGCGCCGCCGACGCGATCGCCCGCGAGGAGCTCACCGGCGCCGGCCTCGACCGCGACATCTGGCAGTGCCCGGTCGTGCTCCTGGCCGACGTCCGCTCGGTCGGCGTCCAGGGTGACGGCCGCACCTATGGCCACCCGATCGTGCTGCGCCCGGTCTCCTCCGAGGACGCGATGACCGCCGACTGGGCCCGCGTCCCCTTCGAGGTGCTCGCCAAGATCTCGACCCGCATCACCAACGAGGTGCGCGAGGTCAACCGGGTCGTGCTCGACGTCACGAGCAAGCCGCCGGGCACGATCGAGTGGGAGTGAGCGGACGGCGAGCACACGGCATACGACCCTGATCGGCCCCTGAAAGGTCGGCTGGCACCTTGACCGCCTCCCGTGCGTTGGGGAGGGTGATCGGCAAGGAGGAAACGTGCACGCTCTGCTCACCACTGTGCTCGCCCTGACCGGGGTGGGGCTCACCGTCTGGGGCTTCGGTCGCGCGCTGCGCCACCGCTTCCGGGTGGGTCGCCCGTGGTCGCCTCGGGCACGTCGCTCCGGCCTTGCCCTGTATGCCGTGGGCGGGCTCCTCCTGCTGCTCCCCGATGTCCTCGCCGGGGCTGTGGTGAGTGCCGGCGCTGCGGGAAGCGAGGCCGGCGCCGTGCTGGCCACGCTGGCGTGGCTGGTCTGGCGGGCGGCCGTCGTGCTCGGCTGGGGTCTGGGGGCGGTGGCGCTGGGGCTGACGAGTGCTCGCGTGGTGCGGCCGGCGCATGCGGGCGTCGTGCGGATGGTGGCTGCGGTGCCTCGGCGTGTTGACTTCGAGCACGCTCGCCTGCGTCGGCGGGCCGGTTATGGAGACTTCCCGCGCGAGTGGGCCGCGCTCATCGAGCATGACCGCGCGCTGGCGCACCGGCTCCTGGGCCAGTCGAACCACTTCGACGATGGGGCCCACCCGCAGGTGGCGGCGACGCTGGGGGACTGGTCGGACCCGATGACGCGCCGGGCCATGGAGGCCCTGGTCGAGTGCGACCGGGTGCGCACGCCCGAGCCGCCGCTGGGGACGCGGGACGTGCTCGGCTCGGAGTATGGCCGCGCCGTCGCCGCCTTCGAGTCCGCCGTGGTCGCCGCCGAGGAGAATGCCCGTGCGCACGCCCGCGCGCACGCCCGCGCGCACTCACTCTCCGCCTGACGCTCCCCGACCTGAACACACCCTCCGCCTGTCGAGTGGGCACTTGTTGTCGCCTGGACCGGCCCTCAGGCAACAACAAGTGCCCACTCGATGAGTGCTTGTGCCGGCACTCGCGGTCCGGTGACGAGAGCCTGTGGATGACGAGGGCGCGCATCAGCCGACGTGGGCTTGTCTTGGGCCATGCACCCCGCGCCGTTGCCCCCGCAGGTTCCTGACGGTCCGTTCCTCTTCCGGCGGGCCCGTGAGTTGGGCGTGTCGCCTGAGCGGCTTCGTCGTTCCGACCTCCGCCGGATCACGCGCGGCGTGGCCACGAACGGTCCGGTCCCGTCCACGCTTCCGGAGCGGGCTCGGGCGTTCGCACTGACGCTGCCGGCGCGCTCGGCCTTCTCGCACACCACTTCCCTCGGTCTCGCTGGGTACTCGCTCCCGGCCGCCCGTGGTCCGGACGATCCGCTGCACGTGATGTACGACACCGATGCAGGGCGGTCGCGTCGTCGCTTCATCGTGGGCCATCGCGGTCTCGAGTCCAGAGAGGCGATCGAGCTCAACGGTCTCCAGATCGTCGATCCAGCGGACTCCTGGTGTGATCTGGGGGAGTTGGCCGCACTACATCGGTGGACCGTGAGTGATCTGGTCGTCACCGGCGACGAGATCGTGGCGCGCTACGCCCGCGACCAGTTGGCGCTGCGGAGACAGGAGTGTCGCTGGCTCCCGGGTCCTGAGCGATCACGTCGTGAGGACGAGATCGCCGCCCGAGCGGCGAGCGAGTGCCGTGCACTGCTTCGGGCTCGACTCGATGCGCGCGTGCGGCCCCGGGGCAAGCGTCTGTTGGTCGCGGCGAATCCCCTACTTCGCCACCGGTCGAAATCGCCCATGGAATCACGGGCCCGAATCACCTTCGTGACCGAGGGACTGCCCGAGCCGGAACTCAACCTCGTGATTCACGCGCAGGACGGCTCGGGATTCCTCGGCGAGTGCGACTTCGTCTGGAGGTCCAAGCGCGTCGTTGGCGAATACCAGGGCGAGCACCACGCGGACCGCCGGCAGGCGAGTCACGACGAAGCCAAGCGCTCGCTCTTGGAGACCGACGGTTGGACGGTCATTCCCATCTGGGCCGAAGACGTCTTCCATCCGACTCGTCGGCAGGCGCTGCTGTCGCGGCTGCTCCACCTGCTCAGCTGACGGCGGCGAACGAATGACTTGGGAGCCAGGCCTGGACGCACCCTGTCGAGTGGGCACCTGTTGTCGGCTCGGCCGGGTCGGAGGCGACAACAGGTGCCCACTCGAATGGCTGGCTGCGCTGGTGGCTGCGCTTGCTGGCTTGGGAAGGCACCACTGCGGGAGCAGGGATTGATGGGGGTCAGGAGGCGAGGAGGGCGAGCAGGACGAGGACGAGCACCGCGAGCAGGACCACACCCAGGCAGCCGAGCATGAGCCCGGCCCCCTTGCGCTTCTGCTTGACCAGGCCGATCGAGCCGTCCATGAACTGGTGCAGCGGCGCGGCATAGAACACCTCCACCACCTGGCCCGGCGCCACGTCGACGTCCAGCGCCGCCCGCCCGTAGGTGCGCATCCACTGCGCCTCCAGGGCGACGTGGTTGCGCCCCGGCCACACGACGAGGTCCTGGACCCCGTAGCGCGTCGGCACCGGGTGCCCGTTGATCCGGCAGGAGGGCACGACCATGTTCGAGGTGAGCTCGCTGCCCTGGATGGTCAGGCGCACGATCCCGGTCGCGGCGGGCGCCGGAGGCGGCTCGGGATACAGGCTCGGAGGCTGGCTCATGTCGCCGACGCTAGCGCGCTGAATCGGCACGCGGCCCCAACCGTGGCAGGCTTGGACGTGGCGGTCGCCCCCGGGCCGCCCTGACCCAGCGAGGACGACTCACGCATGTGCGGCATTGCCGGCTACTACGGCCTGAACGCTGACCGGGACCTCCTGCAGCGGATGAACGACTGCCAGGTCCACCGCGGCCCCGACGGCGACGGCCTCCACACCGATGGCCTCTGCGGGCTCGCGCACCGGCGCCTGTCGATCATCGACGTCGCGCACGGCCAGCAGCCGATGGCCACCGCCGACGGGCGCTACACCATCGCCTACAACGGCGAGGTCTACAACTACCTCGACCTCCGCACCGAGCTCGAGGCCCTGGGTCACACCTTCACGACCGACTCCGACACCGAGGTCGTCCTCCAGGCCTTCGCGCAGTGGGGCGCCGAGGCCTTCGACCGCTTCAACGGCATGTTCGGCCTGGCCATCTGGGACACCCAGGAGCAGCGGCTCACCCTCGCCCGCGACCACTTCGGCATCAAGCCGGTCTACGTATGCCGTGTGCCGGCTCCCGAGGGCAGCACGGCTCCCGAGGCCCTCCTCTTCGCCTCCGAGATCAAGCCGATCCTCGGCTCGGGGCTCTACGAGAAGAGGGTCAACGAGCGCTCGGTCTACCGCTACCTGAAGTTCCGGGCCCACGAGGACGGCACGGAGACCTTCTTCGAGGGCATCGAGCGGCTCGAGCCGGGGGAGATGCTGGAAGCCGACGCGGACGGCATACGGCGTCGTCCGTTCACCCGCCTCAAGCAGGAGCTGCTCGAGCTCGCCCAGCTGCAGCGGCCCTATGACGAGGCGGCTGCCGCCGAGTACAAGACGCGGCTCATCGAGTCGATCCGGCTTCGCCTGCAGTCCGAGGTGCCGGTGGGCACCTCCCTCTCCGGTGGCCTGGACTCCAGCGCCGTCGCGGTCATCATCAACCAGCTCATCAACGACGGCGACAAGACGACCGAGTCCGTCGGCGTCGCCCAGAACACCTTCAGCGCCGTCTTCCCCAACTCGATCAACGACGAGGAGAAGTACGTCGACGCCGTCCTCGACATCTGCGAGGGCCACGTCGCGGCGCACAAGATCCTGCCGACGGCCGATGAGTTCAAGGCCGACCTCGAGGACTTCATCCGCACCCAGGAGGAGCCGCTGATCTCCAGCGGCCCCTATGCGCAGTTCCAGGTGATGCGCGAGGCGACCAAGCACGTGACCGTCCTGCTCGACGGCCAGGGCGCCGACGAGATGATGGCCGGCTACATCCCCTACTACATGGTCTACCTGCGCCAGCTCCGCAAGCGGGGCAACAAGGCGATGGCCGAGGAGCTCTCCAAGAGCCTCGACGTGCTCTACCGCCTCGGCCGCTTCCGCCTGCAGGCCAAGCTCAAGGGCAAGAAGGACATCCCGGTCACCGACCTCATGGGCCGCGCGTTCGTCGCCCAGCACCAGGGCGAGCGCTTCCCGATCGAGAACGACCACCTCAAGAAGCGCCTCGTCCAGGACCTCTTCCACAACAGCCTGCCAAGCCTGTTGCGCTACGAGGACAAGAACACGATGCGCTTCAGCCTCGAGGGACGGGTGCCCTTCCTCGACAAGGAGGTGATGAAGTTCGTCTTCAGCCTCACCGACGAGGCGATCATCAAGGACGGCTGGAACAAGCGGATCCTGCGCGATGCGACCCGCGGCCTGCTCCCCGAGGAGATCAACCGCCGCCGCAACAAGATCGGCTTCACCACCCCGCAGAACGAGTGGTTCATGCGGCTGAAGAACCACTTCTACTCGATCTTCCTCAGCGAGTCCTTCGCGACCCGTCCCTATGTCGACCAGCGCGCCGTGCTCGAGGCCTTCGAGGGGTGGATCAAGGGCGCGAACGACGTCGACTCGATGGTCTTCTGGCGCTTCCTCAACCTCGAGCTGTGGCTGCGCGAGTACTTCGACGACAAGGACCCCGAGGCAGAAGCCCGCAAGACCTACGTCAAGACCGACTTCGAGGCCAACGAGGGCAAGGCCCTCGACCTGACGACGGAGCGGGGTGAGACCGTCCGCCGCTACCCCCTGCGCACCGACCTGTTCACCCGCGACGACGACCTCGACTCGCGGGTCATGGCGCACATCGACGCCTTCTTCGCCGCGCTCCCGAGCGCCGGCGGTGACCACGCGCAGGCGACGAGCGGCCGCTGGTACTACGTCATCTCGGAGAAGATCGTCGCGATCACGCAGGGCCGCAGCCAGTTCATCTGGGACATCAAGGTCGGCCGCCCCGCGCGCGTCCTGTCGAAGTACGTCACCCGCACGCCCGCCGGCATCGGCCTGGGCTCACCGTTCACCATGCAGCTGGCCATCGAGGAGGTGGGCCTGCCGCGCATCGTGTATGCCGCGGCCGGCGGCGCCGTGGGCAAGGTGATCGGCCGCAAGGGCCTGTTCTACGAGCTCGTCGGCAACCAGATCGGCGCCATCGACGGCCCGACGGAGTACTCCGTCTACCCCTCGAACGTCAGCGCCAAGCTCGCCCCGAAGGACTCCGACGGCGTCGCGGCGCGGCTCTCGGCGGCGATCCGCGCACGGGTGCCCGAGGCCTATCGCGACACCTTCGGCGGGACGATCGTCATGGACGCCAACGACATCGGCCGCGACGTCCTCGGCAGCGACGTCAGCCCGCGTGACCACGAGCGGTTCGCGGCGATGTTCGCTGACAACCCGCTCGGCCAGGGCTCCCAGCAGACCCCCATGGCGATCGTCTTCGTCCAGGACTGACCCCCGCGGTTGTTACCTCCTGCCGCGGTTGTTTCCCTCCGGCTCTCTTGCCGCGGTTGTCACTTTTCGACGCGGTTCTTACCTTTGGCGGCGGCTCTCCGATAACAACCGCGTCAGGAAATAACAACCGCGACGAGAGGTAAGAACCGCGGCAGAAAGTAACAACCGCGGGGTAAGACTCAGCGGGGGGCGGCGGTGGTGGTCGCCTTCGTCGAGGTCGACCACGCGAGCCAGCCCAGCCCCCCGAGGGGGACCTCCATGAGGTGGGTGATGACCGAGAAGAGCGCCACGCCCGCGGTGGCCGCGGCCGGCGGCGCGCCCCAGCCGACGAGGGCCGCGGACGTGGCGATCTCGGTGACGCCGAGACCGCCGGGGGTGATGCCGACTGCGGTGAGCAGCCGCCCGATCGCGAACGCGGCGAAGAGGATGCCGAGGGGCAGGCCCACGCCCACGTCGCGCATGATGAGGACGAAGAGGGCGTAGTACATCCCGAAGAAGCCGACCATGCCGAAGGTCATCGAGGCCCAGCCGGTGCGGACGGTGTCGGTGATCCGGGCCCGCAGCTCGCGCACGAGCTGGTCCACGCTCATCGTGGCCGTCCGGCGGGAGCGGCGGAAGAGCGGGCGGAGGAGGCGGTCGAAGAACCGCCCCACGCGCTGGGCCTGGCGCTCGCTGGCGATGACGGCGACGAGGACGCCGATGACGATCGCGCCCGTGACCATCCCGCCGACCGCGGCATCGCGCAGGGCGGTGGGCAGGCTGTCGTTGCCCCACCAGAGGGCGACGATGGCGATGATCGGCAGGGCGATCCGGGTGAGGACGTTCCAGACGCCGGTGACGATGGCCATCGTGGAGGTCGCCCGGTTGGTGAAGCCCCACGAGCGGCACATCGCATAGGTGGCCGCCAGGCCGACGGCGCCCCCGCCGGGGAGCAGGTTCGACACCGAGGAGCCGCAGAGGTTGAGGATGAGCGCCCGCCAGTGGGAGAGCCCGGGCATGGCCCCGGTCAGGGCGAAGGTGTAGCAGTAGAGCCCGAGCAGCATGAGCGCCTGGAAGCCGACGAGGTGCGAGAGCGGAACGATCCGCATGCTCTCCCAGATCTGCGCCCACGAGGTCTTGGCGAAGAAGGGCAGCCCCCAGATGAGCAGTGCGGCAGCCACCGCGATGCCGAGGACCGCCTGGGCAATCCGGCGCCCGGACCAGCCGGTCGTCGGGGGCGGGGCCTCGTCGGGCGCGAGGTCGTGGGAGCTCGCCGTGCCGGCCTCGCCCGCGGTCGCGACGAGCTCGGCTCGCCGCGCCTGCCGATCCCGCCGATGCCGGTGCTCGCCCATGCTCCCCCCCGCGCTCATCATGGCAGTCCGTCGAGGATGTCGCCCTGCACCGGTGCGTCCGCCGGCGCGAACGGGTCGTGGAACCACTCCCGCCCGAAGACGAGCGTGAAGAGCGGGCGCGGGATCTTGAGGAAGGCGGCCAGGGTGCGGTCGCCGGTCCCGCCCGAGGCCTGGGAGGCGTGGGCACGCATGGCGGCGCGCTTGGCGCGCAGGTGGGCGCGCACGTCGACCCGGTGCGTGATCTCGGCGCGGGGGCTGTAGGACCGCTCGAAGGCGCGCGCGTCGAACTCCGGCGGGAACGGGTAGACCTTGGTGAGCACCCGGATGGCCCAGACCAGGGTGTCCCTGGGGATGGTCGCCTCCAGCAGCCGCGGGGTGCGGGCGATCTCGACCGCACGGCGGCCGACCTCGTGGACCCGCACGTGGTCGCGGTGGCCGTAGCCACCATTGCGGTCGTAGCTGAGCAGGACGTCGGCGCGCTCGGTGCGCAGGATGCCGGCGAGCCGCTCGGCGGCCTCCTCGAGGCGGGCCCGGGCAAAGCGGACCTGACCGACCGGGTTGGGCTCGAGCACCGGCCCGCTGCCGCTGTCGGCATAACCCAGCCACTCCACGCGGGCGACCCCGAGGGCTTCCGCGGCCGCGCGCGCCTCGCGCAGGCGCACCTCGCCCAGGCCCCCGGAGTCCGCGGTGAAGGTCGCCGAGGCCAGGCCGAGGCCGCCGTCGGTGGCGAGCACGAGCACGACGCGGTGGCCCGCGGCGGCCAGCGCGGCCATGGTCCCGGCGGTGAGGAGGGCCTCGTCGTCGGGATGCGCGTGGAAGGCCACGATCGTCCGTGGCTGCTGGGATGTCATCACCCCCCATCCTCGCCCATGGCAGGCTGTCGGCTCGTGAAGGTCGCCCTCCTGTCGGACTGCTACCTGCCCCGACTCGGGGGCATCGAGGTGCAGGTGCACGACCTGGCGCGGCACCTCGCAGGGGCCGGGCACGCCGTCGAGGTGTTCACCGCGACCGGGAACGGTGACCCGGCCCGCTCGAGCGTGCCGACGATCGAGGACGGCGTGCGCGTCCACCGGTTCGACCTGGGCCTGCCCGGTGGGGTGCCGATCAACCCGTTCGCCGTGCCCGAGATCCGCCGCCGCCTGCGGTCGGGCGGCTTCGACGTGGCGCACGTCCACATGGGGGTGGTCTCCCCGTTCGCGATGGACATGGCCCGGGTCGCCCTGGGCATCGGGCTCCCAACGGCGGTGACCTGGCACTGCGTGATCGACGGCTCGGCTCCCGTGCACCGCGCCCTCGGCTACGTCGGCCGCTGGGCCGAGCGGGGCGCCGCCCTCTCCGCGGTCTCCACGATGGCCGCCGCCCGGGTCAACGCGCTGGTGTCCCCGCAGCACCGGGTGGCGGTGCTGCACAACGGCATCGACGTCGACCGGTGGCGTCGGCCGGCGGCGATGGCCGATGTCGCCGACGGTCCGTTCCGCATCGTGGCGGCGCAGCGACTGACCGCGCGCAAGCGGCCGGAGGCCCTCCTCGAGGTCCTCCGCCGGACACGGGCCCTGGTGCCGGCGACGACCGAGCTCCACGCCGACGTGGTCGGCGACGGACCGCTGCGCGACCGGCTGCAGCGCCGACTCGCCTCCGACGGCGTGGACTGGATCCACCTGCCGGGTCGGCTCACCCGCACCGAGCTGCGCGACCTGCACTGGCGCAGTCATGCCTTCGTCTCCGCCGCCGAGCTGGAGTCCTTCGGGATCGCCACGCTCGAGGCCCGCACCGCCGGGGTGGCGGTCGTCGTCCGCGAGCACACCGGGGCCCGCGACTTCGTGGCCTCCGGGGTGAGCGGCCTCATCGCGGACAGCGACGAGGGCCTCGCGGTCGAGCTGGCCCGGCTCGCGACCGCGCCGACCCTGCTCCGCAAGATCCAGCACCACAACCACACCGTGGCCCCGGCGCAGGCGTGGCCCGCGGTGGTCCAGGCCACGCTCGCCGAGTACCGCCGCGCCATCGCCCAGCGCCGCGCGCCGTGATCACCGTCCGCGGCGAGCAGCGCGGTCGCGAGGTCGTCCGGATCGCGTTGGCCCATGGCGCCGACCCCGAGCGCGAACTCGTGGCCCGCGGCTGGTGGCCGGTGCGCGTCGTGGCTGAGGGCCGAGCCCCCGACCTCACCCTCACGTATGCCGTGGAGCCCGGTCCGTCGGTGCCCGCGCCTCCCGCGGTGGCTTGGGACGGCATACGGCGGCAACGCCCGGCGGCCTATGCCCTCGTCGTCGCCGATGGCGCGCTGCTGCTCACCGAGCTCAGTGGCCGCGTCCGTGGCGGGGCCGGGCTGTGGTTGCCGCCGGGAGGTGGCCTGGAAGCGGGGGAGCACCCGGCCGCCGCCCTCGTCCGCGAGGTGTGGGAGGAGACCGGGCAGGACGTCGACGAGGCCGTGCTGCGGCGCGTGCACACCAGCCACCGGTTCGAGCCGGCGAGCCGGACCGAGCCGGCCGTCAGCTTCCACCCGATCCGGTTGGTGCACACCGCGCGGTGCACGACGCCGCGATCCCCCGTCGTCCATGACGTCGGGGGTTCGACGGCGAGCGCCCGCTGGGTCGGACTCGACCGGGTTCGTCACCTGCCGCTGGTGCCGTGGCTGGTGCAGCTGCTCGACGAGGAGCCGGACCTGCTGTCCTGAGCTGGGCACGTGCGGACGTGAAACTCAGGCGCGGGGTCGGCGCAGGCCGGCCAACCCGAGCGCGACGATGACGGCCCCCAGGCCCACGATGCCCGCCGGGACGGCCACGGCCCAGTTGACCACCCAGTCGCTCAGCGCCCAGACGAGGAAGCTGATGAGGGCGAGCAGGCCGACGAGGCCGATGATGACGGGCGTGGGGGCCGGGCCGGTGAGGTACTCCGGCTCACCTCCGTAGGGCGTGCTCGTCGTGACCATGGGCGTCGGTGCCGGGTGGGTCGCGGGCTGGGGCGTGGTCTGGTCCGACGCCGGCTCTGCGTGGGGGGTGCTGGTGTGCTGGTTCATCTCAGATCTCCTTGAAGACGAGGTCGCCGAGTCCGACGTTGAGCTGCAGGTCGATGACGGTGGTGGGTGTGGTGTTGTCGGCGGTCGAGATCGTCCGGTCCCAGGAGCTGGCGCCCACCGAGTTGCCGGGTGTGCCCGTGGTGCCGAAGGGGCCCAGGTCGGTCGAGCCCAGCCCGACGCTGGCGTGGACGTTGACCTCGACACCCTTGGGGACGAGGACGGTGAGCTGGCCGGTGCCGACCGAGGCGGTGATCGTGCGGGTGGCCGGGGCGGTCGTGGTCGCCGCCGCGCTCTCGCCGGTCGTGGCCGCCGCGGAAGGGCTGGCACTCGCAGGGTCGCCGGGCAGCGCACTGGGACTGGCGCTCATCGAGGGCGCCGGCATCGCCGCGCTGCCGAACGGGCTGAGGTCGAGCGTGGCCTCGCCCACCCCGAGGTTGTAGCCGCCGCTCTCGGTGGGCGCCCAGGTCACGCTCTGGCCCTCGCCCGGGCCCAGGGGGGCCTTCTCGATGGCGGCCCCGGCCGCGACCGGGAAGAGCAGCAGCACGGTGAGCACCGAGGCGATCCCGCCCCGTCGACCGGAGAGGCCGAGGACCAGTGCCGCCACCGAGGTGACGCCGAGGGCGATGAGCAGGCCGAGGAAGGTGGCGGACCCGGCGAAGCCCAGGGGATCGGCGATGAGCAGGCCCAGGCCGTAGCCGAGGATCACCAGGCCGAGGACGACGGCTCCGGTGCCTCGGGGGGCGCTGCGTCGCCGGGGCTGTGGGGGGATCGCCGGCATGGGTCGTGCGGCCGGCACGGGGGGCACCGGGGGCACGGGCGGGACCAGGGACCGGTAGTAGGCCTCGCCTCCCAACCCAGCGGGAGCCGAGGGATCGGCGGCAGCCGGCGCCGCGGCATGCGGGGCTGCGGTGGCCCCGGTCCAGGCGGGTGCGGTGGGGGTGGTCGAGGGGGGAGTGGGCGGCATGGCAAGACCTCCGTCGGACGGCGTGGACATCGGTGGCGGGCCGGCGCCGATGGGGGCGCCGGGACGGTTGCGGGAGGTGAGCGTGACCAGGGCGACGACGGCGATGACGGCCGTCGGGACCAACCAGCCACCGAGCCAGGGGCCATCGCCCACCGACAGCCCGGTGACGACGAGCAACGCCAGGGTGGCGAGGAGGACGATGCCGGTGACGCTGCCCCGGCCGACCTCGCGCAGCAGGATCTGGCCGTGGTGGTCGGGCAGCAGCAGCCAGGCGACGAGATAGGCGACGAGCCCGAAGCCGCCGGCGAAGGTGAGCGCGATGACACCGGCCCGGATGAGCAGTGGGTCGACGCCGAGGCGGTGGGCCACGCCCGCGCAGACGCCGCCGATCCAGCCGGTGCTGCGGTCCCGGACGACACCGAGGCCGGCGACGTCGTCCCAGAACTCGGCGGTGCGGCGTGCCCCACCGGACGGCGGGACCGGCGGGACCGACGCCGCCCCAGGTGGCGGCGTCGCACCGGTCGCCGCTGCGGTGTCCGCCGCGGGGATCGCGGTCGTCGCATCGGTCGTGCCGAGGGGCTGGGTCGGGTCGGTCGCCGGAGTGGTCATGGTTGAGATCCTGCTCGGCAGCACTCGCCGGCGCGATGGGGTGCGACCCTGACGCGGCCCTGACCTGACCCCGGGGTGGGCTGATCCGCGGTGGATCGTGCGTCAGGATGGGAGCGTGCCCACGCCCTATGACCGCTACGCGCCCGCCCCGGCGCCGGCCCGCCCCCGCCTCGAGCGGCCGCTCGCCGGTCGCTGGCTCGGGGGCGTGTGCGCGGGCATCGGCGCGCACTTGGGCGTCGACCCCCGGGCGGTGCGCTGGGTCGTGGCTGCCTTGACCTTCTTCGGGGTGGGCCTGCCTGCCTACCTCTTCCTCTGGGCCCTCACGCCCGAGGCGCAGGCCCAGCCTGCCGTCGACCCGGCGAGTGGGCGGCCGGCACCGGTCGTCGAGCGGGCCGTGGCCGGACTGGAGCGGTCCCGCTACGGCGCCCTGCTCGCGGTCGGCGGGCTCGTCGTCGCGGTCGGTGGGCTGGCTGCGCTCCAGGGGCTCGGGCTCGACGTGCGCGCGGGCGTGCTCGTGCCTCTCATCCTCGTCGCGGCCGGCGCGGTCGTCGTGTGGTCCGACCTCGACGAAGCCGGGCGGGCCAAGGCGCTCGACGCCGGTGGTGACGGCCAGCGGGGCTACCTCTGGCTGCGGGTCGGGCTCGGACTGACCCTGGCCGTCGTCGGCATCACCGTCCTGGCGTCCCGTGGGGCCGGCGTGGCGGTGCTCCTCGACTCCCTCCTGGCGGCCGCCGCCGTGCTCTTCGGGGTCGCGATCATCGGTGCGCCCTGGGCGCTGCGCCTGTGGGCGCAGGCGCGCCGCGAGCAGGAGGCCGCCGCGCGCGCCACCGAGCGCGCCGACATCGCTGCGCACCTGCACGACTCCGTCCTCCAGACCCTGGCGCTCATCCAGCGCCGCGCCGCCGACCCCGCCGCTGTGGCCACCCTTGCCCGGGCCCAGGAGCGCGAGCTGCGGTCCTGGCTGTATGCCGGCCCGGCCGGTCCGGACCTGACCCTCGCGGCCGCGATCGCGGCCGTCGCCCACGAGGTCGAGGACCTCACGAGCGTGCCGGTCGACCTCGTGGTGACCGGCGACCGCCCGATGGAGGAGCACGGCACCGCCCTCACCCGGGCACTGCGCGAAGCCCTCTTCAATGCCGCCCGTCACGGCCGGCCGCCGGTCAGTGCCTATGTGGAGATCGGACCCGCCGGTGTCGAGGCCTTCGTCCGGGATCGTGGTGCCGGCTTCGAGCTGGCGGCCGTGCCGGAGGACCGCCTCGGCGTCCGCCAGTCGATCCTCGGGCGGATGGAGCGGCACGGCGGCACCGCTCGCGTCCGTCGCCGCGAGGACGGCACCGAGGTCGAGCTCACGCTGCCCGCACTGGAAGGAATCCCGTCATGACCCAGCCCCGTGCCCAGTCCGCGCGACCCGGGGAGGGGAGCGGACGGCATACGCCGATCCGCGTCGTCCTCGTCGACGACCACCGGATGTTCCGCACCGGCGTGCGCAGCGAGCTGGCCGCGGAGGCGGCGGAGCGGATCGAGATCGTCGGCGAGGCGCCGGATGTGGAGAGCGCCATCGCCGTCATCAAGGCCGAGCAGCCCGACGTGGTGCTGCTCGACGTCCACCTGCCCGGGGGGACGGGGCAGGGCGGGGTCGACGTGCTCCGCGGGTGCGTGGCCCAGGAGTCTCGGCGCGGGCAGCCGATCCGGTTCCTGGCCCTGTCGGTGTCGGATGCGGCCGAGGACGTCATCGCAGTCATCCGGGCCGGGGCGCGGGGGTACGTGACCAAGACGATCACCGCCACCGACCTCACGACCGCCGTGCGCCGGGTGGCCGAGGGGGATGCGGTGTTCTCGCCGCGGCTGGCCGGCTTCGTCCTCGACGCCTTCGGCGCGGCGGCGGGGGAGCTCGCCGAGGTGGACGAGGAGCTCGACCGGCTCTCGGCGCGTGAGCGCGAGGTGATGCGGCTGATCGCGCGGGGCTACCAGTACAAGGAGGTCGCCAAGGAGCTCTTCATCTCGATCAAGACGGTCGAGACCCATGTCTCCTCGGTCCTGCGCAAGCTCCAGCTCTCCTCCCGGCACGAGCTCACGACGTGGGCGATGGGGCGCAAGCTCATCTGACCGGATTGGGGAGGCGCGGCGAACGTTGCCTAGGGTGGCGGGCATGGAGTTCGTCATTCACCTCGTCCTCGTCCTGCACTTCCTCGCCCTCGCCGCCATCCTCGGCGGCTGGATCGCCCAGCGCACCGGCGGGCACGCCCTCTCGTCGATGGTCTGGGGCGCTCGCGCGCAGC
The DNA here is from genome assembly GCA_020161815.1 of Actinomycetota bacterium. Lineage (GTDB taxonomy): Bacteria > Actinomycetota > Actinomycetes > Actinomycetales > Dermatophilaceae > Phycicoccus_A. Next base: position 355,798 of record JAIUOP010000001.1, read on the forward strand.
TGCTCATCGGGCTGCTCCTCGTCGGCCTCAACGAGATGAACGGCGAAGCCCTCAACCACATGAAGGTCGGCGTCAAGCTGCTCGTCATGCTCGGCGTGCTCGCGGCGGCGGAGATCGCCAACGCCAGGGCCAGGAAGGGTCAGCCCCGCCCGGCGCTCGTCGACGCTGCGGCCGGCCTGACCGTCCTCAACGTGCTGGTCGCCACCCTCTGGTGAGGATTTCCCCGCGTCAGGGGATGAGGACGAGCTTGCCCTGGGTGCTCCGGGACTCCAGGGCCGCGTATGCCGTGGCCGCCTCCGCGAGCGGGTGCCGTCCGCCGATGGTCACCGCCAGGGAGCCGTCCGCGACGGCGGCGAACACCTCGGCGGCGCGCGCCTCGAGGTCCCTGCGATCGCTGATGTGGTGCGCCAGGGACGGGCGGGTGAGGAAGAGCGAGCCGCCGGCATTGAGCCGCTGGACGTCGACGGGAGGCACCGGCCCCGAGGCCGCGCCGAAGATCGCGAGCGTGCCGCGAGGGCGCAGCGACGCGAGTGAGGCGTCGAAGGTGGCGGCACCGACACCGTCATAGGCCACCTCGACGCCACGGCCGTCGGGCGTGACGGCGCGGATCGCCGCCGCCAGGTCGTCGACCTCGCTGTAGTCGATGGTGTGGTCGGCGCCGCGGGCCGCAGCCGTCGCGCACTTCTCCGCTGAACCGGCGGTGGCGATGACGGTGGCGCCCTTGGCCTTGAGCAGCTGGACGAGCAGTTGGCCGACGCCCCCGGCCGCCGCATGGACCAGGGCCACCGTGCCCTCGCGCACCGGGTGGGTGTCGGTTGTGAGGAACTGCGCCGTCATGCCCTGGAGGAGGACGGCGGCTGCCACGACCGGGTCGACACCATCTGGGACCGGCACGCAGGTGCGGGCCGGCACCACGGCATACGTGGCGGCGGAGCCGTTCGTCATGGCCCAGGCCACGACCTGCCCCGGGGTGACCTGCTCGACGTCGGCCCCCACGGCGAGGACGCGCCCGGCACCCTCCATGCCCAGGGTGAAGGGCGTCGGGAGGGGATAGATCCCCTCGCGCTGGTAGACGTCGATGAAGTTGACGCCGCTGGCGGCGACCTCGATGAGGACCTCGCCCGGCCCGGGCTCGGGGCGCTCCTGCGGCTGGACGGCGAGGACCTCGGGTCCTCCGTGGGCGGTGACGACCAAGGCGTGGGACATGCCTCGATCCTGCCCGATCGGGGCGTCAGTTGAGCGGGATGACCTTGAAGGCCTCGCCGAGGCGTCCGTCGGGCAGGCCCATCCGCTGGCCCATGAACCCGCTCATCCGCCGCAGGAAGACCTCCAGCTCATCGCCGCGGTGGGCCGTCTGGGAGGCGTGCGCCTTGAGGGCGGCGATCTTGCGGTCGAAGACGTCGGTGACGTCGACGACGTGGTCGGGCGTCGGGTGCGCCATCAGCCAGATCTCGCCGACGTGCCAGAAGGGCAGCCCTTCCTCCTCGTGCAGCTCGGGCCACGCGAAGGGGTTCTCGGCCGCGGGGTAGCAGGCGCGCACCGTCGCCTCCCCGGCCGCCAGGTGGTCCGGATGGCTGGCCTGGAGCCGGTCGTAGTTGCGCTCCGGGCTCTGGCAGACGACGCGCTGCGGCCGCACGTCGCGGATCGCGCGGACGATCTCGCGCTGGAGCTCGAAGGTGGGCTCCAGCCAGCCGTCGCGGTGGCCCTCCACCCAGCGCACGTCGGTCACCCCGTATGCCGCGCACGCCGCCTGCTGCTCGGCCTCCCTGAGCGCGGGGATGGTGGCGATGTCGGCATCCGGGCGCGCGCCCTGCTCGCCATGGGTGAGGCAGAGCAGGGTCACCTCCAGCCCGGCGTCGACCCAGGTCGCCATCGTCCCGGCGAGGCCGAAGTCGGCGTCGTCGGGGTGGGCGGCGACGACGAGGATGCGTTCGATGTCGGTATCAGGGCGGGGTTCGGCCACCTCCTCAGCCTACGGAGCGGGACTCTCACGGCGCGCACGAGTCCGGCCCACGGCATACTCGGCAAGGGTGAGAGGTGAATCGGCGATGACGACGGACAACCCGTACGTGCTCAAGAGCTACCGCTACCTGCGCCTGGTCATGGTCGGGCTGGTCATCCTGCTCGCGATCTCGGTGCTCATCGAGGTGCAGCAGTCCGGCCCCGGCTGCTGGCGGACGTCGATCTCGTCGTACTACTGGACGCCGGTGCGAGGGGTCTTCATCGGCGCGCTCGTCTCGATCGGGGTCTGCCTGATCGTCCTCAAGGGCAACACCGCCATCGAGGACCTGCTGCTCAACGTCGCCGGGGCGCTCGCGCCGGTCGTCGCCTTCGTGCCGATCCTCGACCCCAAGGAGTGCCAGTCGACGCCGTGGGCCGCCGATGCCGACGCCCGCGCCAACATCTTCAACAACGTCGGCGCCCTCCTCATCGCAGGGCTCATCGCCACGGCCGTGGCCTGGTGGGTCGCCCGTCGGGAGGGCAAGGGCCGGCTCACGCGGGCGGACCTCGTGGGCATCGTCGTCACGGTCGGCCTGGTCGCGGCGGGGATCGGGCTCTTCCTCTGGGCGCGCGACTTCTTCGATCGCTGGGCGCACTACCTCGCCGCGATCCCGCTCTTCGCCCTGCTCGTGGCGGTCATGGTCGTCAACGCGGTGTCCTACGGCCGCACGACGGCTGCCGACGAGGGTCGCCGTCAGGTCCGGCGCGCCGACCTCGCCAACCGTTATCTCGTCCTCGCGCTCGCCACTGTCGGTCTCGTGGTGGTGATGGGCCTGGTCGCTTGGCGGCTGCCGTGGCGGCACGGCACCTTCTGGATCGAGGTCGTGGTCATCGCTGCCTTCGCCCTCTTCTGGGTGTTCCAGACCCAGGAGCTGTGGAACGAGGAGGAGGGCCTGCGACCCGACCCCGAAGGAGTACTTGCGGCCGCTGAGCCTTCGGGGGCCGGCTCGACCTCGGCCGGCTCGGCGTCGGCCGGCTCGGCGTCGGCCGACTCGACCTCGGCCCGCTCGGCGTCGGCCGACTCGACGTAGTTCGCTTCCAGAAGGTTTCGCCATCTACGGGTTCGGGGATTCAGTAGACGGCGAAACCTTCGCGGACGATGACGTGCCGGGTCAGCCGCGCCCCGGTCAGCCACCCTGATCGGTTGCAGGGCGATCAGTTGATGGCGAAACCTTCGCGGCGGGATGCAGGGAGCGGAGCACCGCGTCGAGCATGTCCGGCGTCAGGCGCTTGGTGAACGTGTTGTGCGGGCTCACGTGGTAGCAGCCCACGAGGCGCACCTCCACGCGGTCCGGTCGGACGAGGAGGACCTCGGCGCCGTGGGCGAACTTCGGCTTGGGCTGGGGCACCACCCAGTCCATGGCGCGTGCGGCCGCCAGCACCCCGTCCCAGCCGATGCCGCCGAGGGTCATGATCGTGTGCACCTGGGGCGAGAGCTCGAGGTCGCGTCGCAGCCAGGGCAGGCAGTTCGCCTTCTCCTCGGCCGTTGGGGCGTTGGCCGGAGGGGCGCAGCGCACGGTGGCCACGATGCGCAGCCCGGTCAGCGCCAGGCCGTCGCCGGCCCCGATCGAGCTCGGTTGGTTGGCAAAACCGGTGCGGTGCAACGCGGCATACAGGAAGTCACCGGAGGAGTCGCCGGTGAACATCCGACCGGTGCGGTTGGTGCCATTGGCCGCTGGCGCGAGGCCGACGATGAGGATCGGGGCATCGGGGTCACCGAACGACGGGCCTGGCCGTCCCCAGTACGGCTCGTGCGCGAAGGAGGCCCGCCGGCCCTCCCGGGCCACGCTCTCGCGCCAGGCGACGAGCCGGGGGCAGGCGCGGCACACCGAGATGCAGGCCTGGAGCTCCGGTATGCCGTCCGCGGCCCTGGCCAGTCGTCGCACCTGGGCCGGGGTGCGGGCGACCGGGGTCCCGGGAGCGGCAGGGTCGTCGGGCCAGCCGGTGCCCGGTGGCACGGGCGAGGCGAAGGCCTGCCCCGTCACCGGGTGTGGGTCGGTGCTGGACACGAGTGAAGCCTAGGCGTGCCGCGTCCTCGTGAGGCGGTCGTGGGGTGTGGCTCAGGGGTGTCCCTGATCGCCGGGGTGCGCTCCTCGCCCTACCGTTGAGCCATGGGGACATCGGGGGAGAGGCCCGCCGCGTGGTTGTGCGCCGCCGGCCTGGTCGGGACGGCCCATGCGGCCTTCAGCATCCACTGGGCGATGGGCGGCACCTGGCTGCTCGACACGGTCGGGGCCACCGGCGACCGCCTCGGCTCGGCCGGGGTCGCCGGCACGGTGGCGCTCGCCGCTGTCGGGCTGGTCAAGGCGTTCGTCGCCTGGGGGCCACTGCTCACGAGGCGCTGGATCGGCTTTGCTGCCGGGCTCGCCCGTCGGCTGTGGTTCTTCGCGGGACTGGTGCTCGCGATCTACGGCGTCGTGCTGACCGCGGTCGGGCTGGTCGCCCTCACCGGGGCCCTCGGGGAGCCGACCGACCGCACCTCACTGCTCGGTCATGCCCTGCTCTGGGACCCGCTCTTCGCGTTCTGGGGAGGGCTCATGCTGCGCGGGCTCGCGCTGGCGCATGCCCCCCGCCCGAGTGCCCGGCGGCCGGCTGACGCTCAACCGTCGGTGGCCGGTCGCGACCGCGACGCCTTGGTCTCGGCCCGCTGACGCTTGGCCCGGAGTCTCCGCTCTTGCGACCCCTTCGTCGGGCGGGTGGCCCGGCGGGCCGGAGGAGGCGGTGCGAGCGCGGATCGCACGACCTCGGCCAAGCGTGCTCGGGCGATGACCCGGTTGCGGTGCTGCGAGCGCTCGTCGCGCGCAAGAGCGGTCAATCGCCCCGTGGCCACGGCGTCGGGCAGGGCGCGACGCAGCCGGCGGGACTGTGCCTCGGTCAGCAGGCTCTCGAGGTCGGCCAGCGCCAGCTCGACCTCGACGCGGCTGTCGGTGGTGTTGACCGACTGCCCACCCGGCCCGGGCGAGCGGGAGAAGCGCTCGACGAGCAGCCCCGCGGGGACGTGCAGCCCCAGGGGCAGGCCCGGCCCGGCGGGGACGTCGAGATCCATGCCGGACATCCTCGCGCGCCCGTGCGCTCCCTGTGGCAGGGTCGACTCCATGGCGGATGTGGAGTTTGACCTCGAAGACCAACGACAGGCCGTGGAATCGGGATTGCTCCCCGGCGAGCAGCTCATCGCGGTCTACGACGCCAAGGACTCGGGGACCGGATTCATCGGGCTCACCGATCGGCGGGTGGTCCTCCAGGACGAGTCCTATGTCGGCGGTCGCATCGCCCTGACCTCGATCCCCTACCGGGGGGTCCACGCCATCTCGCTGGTGTCGAACAAGTCCTTCCTCGGCGGCTTCATCGAGGCCTCGACGGTGTCGATCACCATCTCCGGCCACACCTACGAGGTCGAGCTGCGAGGCCACGACAAGGCTCGCCACGTCCACGACGTGGTGCTCCACTACGCGACAGGAGTTTCGTCATGACCCGCCTCGGCCACCAGATCCCGAACTTCACCTACCCCGGGGTCGGCAGCGACTCCCTCTTCGAGGTCGTGGCCGCCCAGGCGGTCGAGGCCGAGGAGAGCGGCTTCGACACCGCCTGCGGATGGTCGCGCAGTATGCCGACGAGCCAACATCATCTGCCCGCCCGACGAGATCCCCCGCAAGCTCGAGGCCCTCGACCGGTACTGCGCGGCGCTGGGTCGGGACCGCTCCGAGATCACCGTGACCTACCAGACCAGTGCGGTCATCGCCCCGACCCGTGAGCAGGCCCAGTGCGAGCTCGAGGCGGCGGTGGCGGCCATCCCCGAGCTCGGGGCGCGCGCGGGCTCGGTGATCCTCGGCAGCCCCGACGAGGTCCGGGCGGTCTACGAGCGGATCCTGGCCGCCGGGGTCGACGGCTTCACCATCAACCTGCCCGCCAATGGGCACATCCCGGGCCGGGTGACACTCCTCGGCGAGACCCTGGCCCCGCTGATCGGCTGAGTCACCGCCCACAGACAGTCGAGCGAGGAGAACGCGCTGAGCGCGATGCACCGCCCACGCCACGTTCTCCTCGCTCGACGGTCTCTCCCTCTTGACTTTGCCGCGCAAAGTACGACAGAGTTTGTGACACAAAGTTTGCGACACAAAGTCGCAGGCGTCCAGGAGGGGAGCGCGGAATGAGCACCAGCCAGCACAGGACCACGGTCGCCCGGACCCGCACCATCGCAGGCCCTGGCCCCGACTCCGGACCGGCAACCGCCGACACCACGCCTGCCCCGGCGGTCGCCTCCCGCGCCAAGGACGCCGCCATCTGCGCCGCCATCTTCGCGGGCGCCGGCATCGCCTGGTTCGGCTGGGGCCAGCTGGGTGGACGGTTCGCCGGGGTGCTCATCGCGGCCTCGATCGCCGGCTCCCTGTTGCTCCTTGTCTCGATCCTCATCCTTGTCCGCACGCCCGGAAGGCCCACGCTGTCGGTCGATCCCACCGTGCGGCGCACCTACAACCTCGCCCTCGTCGGTGAAGTCGCCGCCATCGTCATCGCAGCGGCCCTGCTCAATCGAGGCGGCCTGCCGGAGTACCTCCCAGCGGCCACGCTGGCCATCGTGGGCGTCCACTTCGTCCCGCTCGCCCGGGCCTTTCGTCTGCCGATCGTCGGCTATGCCGCGTGGGCCTGCCTGGCGGTGAGCGGGCTCGCGGTGATCGCCGGCGCGTCCGGGTGGCTTCCCGCCCCGACCGTGGCGGGACTCGGCGGCGGGGCGGCCCTCCTGACCTGCGCAGTCGCGTTGCAGGGGAGAGTGCGCCGTGGCTGAGCACCCCTTCGATCCGGCCGCGGCGATGGAGCTGATCGCCGCACAGGAACGCCGCACCCGGACCTCGTTCGACGGCCATCTCGACCAGGTCCTCGCTGCCTGGGGTGTGGCCTGGCTCTTCGGCCTCGGAGCGCTCTGGTTCCAGGCGCGGGGACAGTCTCCTTACGCCGGCCCGCAGGGCTGGGCGCCGATCGTCTTCGCCTCCTTGCTGGCGGCGGCGGCCTCGCTCACCGCGTGGCGGACGGTCCAGACGACCCGCGGGGTCGGCGGTGACTCCGGCTACCGCGGGATGCTCTACGGCTACGGCTGGCTGCTCGGCTTCGCTGCCTACTTCGGCATCATGGGCGCCCTGGCGGGCGCCGGCGCGTCCCCTGCGGTGCTCGGCGTCTTCGGCGTCGTGGGTCCGCTGTTGGTCACTGGCCTCCAGTACCTCGTCGGTGCGGCGATCCTCGGCGCGCGACCGATGGCAGCCTTGGGCGGGTGGCTGATCGTGCTGGCTGCCTCGATCGGTTTCGCCGGCCCCGTGACCGCTCTGGTCCTCGGCGCTGTTCTCGGTGGAGGAGGCTTCCTCGCCACCGCCGCATGGGTCACGCTCCGACGGAGACGCCGTGGCTGACCTCGAGCTCGACCCCGTCATCCACGTGCCGGTGCGGCTGCGGATGATGGTCACGCTCGCTGAGCTTGCCCCCGGGGACACGCTGAGCTTTCCGCGGCTCCAGGAGCTTCTCGAGCTCACCGCCGGCAACCTCATCACCCACCTGCGCAAGCTGGAGGATGCCGGCTACGTGACGACCCGGAAGTCCGGACGGGTGACCACGGCCGCACTCACCAACGAAGGAAGAGCGGCCTTCACGGCCTACCGCAAGGCCCTTGCCGCCCTCCTGGGCTGACTACTCGTCCTCGGGTTCCGGGGGTGTCTCCGCGCCCTCGGCCTCGTCGCGCGCCGCCCACTCGAGCAGCGGCGTGATGTCGAAGGGTGCCTCGTCGATCCCCGCGTGCAGGTCGCCGATTCGGGCGAAGCGCTCTGGCATCGTCGCGATCGTGAAGTCCTCCGGCTCGGCCGCATCGACCTCGTCCCAGGTGATCGGCGCCGAGACCCGGCCCTCGGGAGTGCCGCGCACCGAGTAGGCAGCGGCGATCGTGTGGTCGCGGGCGTTCTGGTTGTAGTCGACGAAGACCGCGTCCACCGGCCGGTCCTTGCGCCACCACGTCGTCGTCACGTCGTCGGGCAGGCGCCGCTCCACCTCGCGCGCGAAGGCCAGCGCGGCGCGGCGGACGTCCTGGAAGCCGTGCTCCTGGAGGATCCGCACGTAGATGTGCATCCCCTTTCCGCCGCTGGTCTTCGGCCAGCCGACGGCGCCGATCTCGTCGAGCACCTCGGCGGCGACGTGGGCACTGCGCCGCACCGCGGCATACGAGGCCTGGGGCATCGGGTCGAGGTCGATGCGCCACTCGTCGGGGAGCTCGGTCTCGGGCACGCGGCTGTTCCACGGGTGGAACTCGACGGTGCTCATTTGGACGGCCCAGATGACGTCGGCGAGCTTGTCGACGCAGAGCTCGTCGGCGTGCAGGCCCCAGCGCGGGAAGTGCAGGCGCACCGTGTCGACCCACGGGGGCGCGCCGCGGGGGAGGCGCTTCTGGTGGACCTTGGCACCGTCGACCCCGTCGGGGAAGCGGTGGAGCATGCACGGCCGACCGCGCAGGGCGTTGACGATGCCCGGCCCGACCGCCTCGTAGTAGCGCACGAGGTCGAGCTTGGTCTCGCCGCGAGCCGAGAAGTAGGGACGCTCCGGATTGGAGATCCGCACGTCGAAGCCCCCGACGTCGAGGACGACCGGCTCACCGAACTCACCCTTGCGCGCCATCACCGCAGCCTATGCCGCGGTTGTTACCTCCCGACGCGGTTGTTACGAAGTCGGGTAACAACCGCGTCGGGAGGTAACAACCGCGGGGAGAACTGCGGGGTCAGGGCGGGGCTTAGGGTGGCGTCCATGACTGATCGTGTGACTGTCCAGCGACTCATCCCTGCCCCCGCCGAGGCGATCTTCGACCTGCTCGCCGACCCCTCCCGGCACCAGGAGATCGACGGCTCCGGCACCGTCGTCAAGGCCCGCAGCGCCGGCGCGCGCCGCCTGAAGCTCGGGGACTCCTTCGGCATGGACATGAACTGGGGCGTGGGCTACTCGACCAAGAACGTCGTCGTCGAGTTCGAGGAGAACCGTCGGATCGCCTGGCGCACCCTGGCCCCGAGCCCGCTCGACAAGCTGTTCACCGGGCGCACCTGGCGCTACGAGCTCGAGCCCGTCGACGGCGGCACCATCGTGCGTGAGACGTGGGACATCAGCACCGAGGCCTGGCCCGGGCGTCCGTTCGTGCGCCGGCTCGGGGACATGACGCGCCGGAACATGGACGCCACGCTCAAGCGCATCGAAGAGGTCGTCGCGTCCTGATCATTCGAGGGGACATAGACCCTGCTTTCTCCCCATCGAGGCAGAAAGCATCCTGATATTCTTCCTCAATGGCGCTCAACATCAAGGATCCGGAGACGGACCGCCTCGTGCGGGAGTTGGCTGCTGCCACTGGTGAGTCGATCACTGACGCCATCCGGCGCGCGGTGGGCGAGCGGCTGCAGCGCGTGCGCCACAGGCGAGCCGCCGAGCCCGACCTCCAGGCGATCATCCTTCGCGGCCGGGCCCGCGCCACGATCGATCCGCGGCCGGAGGAGGAAATCCTCGGCTACGGCCCGGATGGACTTCCGCAGTGATCGTGGTCGACAGCTCTGCACTGGTGGCGATCGTGCTCGGGGAGCCTGAGGCAGAGCGGCTGTTGGCTGCCCTGTCCGCAGAGGTGGTCGCCATCTCAGCCGCCACCTTGACCGAGGCCACCATCGTGGTCGAGGCGAGGCAAGGGCCTGATGCCACACGGGATCTCGACCTTCTCGTCGAGGGCGCGGTCGACGAGATCGTCGGCTTCGACCTCGATCACCACCGCGCCGCGCTCGCTGCGTGGCGGCGGTTCGGCAAGGGACGTCACCCGGCAGCGCTCAACTTCGGGGACTGCCTGTCCCACGCCACGGCCCACCTTCTCGGCGCGCCCCTGCTCTTCAAGGGCGAGGACTTCACCCAGACCGACGTCGCCGCGGCAGCCTACTGAGCGAGCAGTGGCGTCACCGGGGCGACGTAGGGTTGGGGCCGAGATGAGCACCCTCTTCGACGGCCTGTTCCCCGACCCCACCGACCCGCCCGTGGACGCGGCGACGCACACCAGTGCCCACGCCGCGATCGTCAACGCCGCGGGGGTGCCCTCGTGGGCCCTGGACGACTCCGTCAGCGAGGGCCCGGGGGAGCGGGAGGCGAGCGGACGGCATACGGGTGGCTCGGCGGGCTGGGGCGCCGCCCCTCAGGCCGACCCCGAGACCCTCCTCGAGGGCCTGAATCCTGAGCAACGCGAAGCCGTGCTGCACGAGGGGAGTCCGCTGCTCATCGTCGCCGGTGCCGGCTCGGGCAAGACCCGCGTCCTGACCCACCGCATCGCCCACCTCCTCGCCGCGCGTGGGGTGCAGCCCGGGCAGATCCTGGCGATCACCTTCACCAACAAGGCCGCCGCCGAGATGCGCGAGCGGGTCGAGCAGCTCGTCGGGCCGCGGGCCAAGGCGATGTGGGTGATGACCTTCCACAGTGCGTGCGTGCGGATCCTGCGCCGCGAGGCCGCCAAGGTCGGCATGAGGTCGACCTTCTCGATCTACGACGCCGCCGACAGCCAGCGCCTGATGTCGATGGTGCTGCGCGACATGGACCTCGATCCCAAGCGCTACAACCCCCGCTCGTTCTCCCACCAGGTGAGCAACCTCAAGAACGAGCTCATCGACGAGGAGACGTATGCCGCGGGGCTGGGGGAGGCCTCAACCCACCAGGAGCAGGTGCTCGCCGAGGCCTACACCGCCTACCAGCGTCGGTTGCGGCAGGCGAATGCGCTCGACTTCGACGACATCATCATGACGACGGTGCACATGTTCCAGGCCTTCCCGGAGACGGTCGAGCACTATCGCCGACGCTTCCGGCACGTCATGGTCGACGAGTACCAGGACACCAATCACGCCCAGTACCAACTGATTCGCGAGCTCGTCGGCGGTGTCGAGAAGGCGGGCCAACATGCGGTCGGCCCGAGCGAGCTCGTCGTCGTCGGTGATGCCGACCAGTCGATCTATGCCTTCCGTGGCGCGAGCATCCGCAACATCGTCGAGTTCGAGCAGGACTATCCCGATGCCAGGACGATCCTGCTCGAGCGCAACTACCGCTCGACCCAGACGATCCTGTCGGCGGCCAATGCCGTCATCGCGCGCAACGAGGGACGTCGACCCAAGAACCTCTGGACCGACTCGGGCGAGGGCGAGCAGATCGTCGGCTACGTCGGTGACAACGAGCACGACGAGGCCTCCTTCGTCGCCCGGACCATCGACGCGCTGACCGACAAGCACGGGCTCAAGCCGGGCGACGTCGCGGTGTTCTACCGCACCAATGCCCAGAGCCGCGCGCTGGAAGAGGTGTTCGTGCGAGTCGGGTTGCCGTACAAGGTGGTCGGCGGCACCCGCTTCTACGAGCGCCGCGAGGTCAAGGATGCGCTCGCCTACCTCCGGGTGCTCTCCAACCCCACCGACTCGGTCAACCTGCGCCGCATCCTCAACGTGCCCAAGCGCGGGATCGGGGACCGGGCCGAGGCCTGCATCGCCGCTCTCGCCGATCGCGAGCGGATCACCTTCGTCGAGGCGCTCGGCCGACCCGAGGACGCGCCGGGCATCGCCACCCGGTCCATCACCTGCATCAAGGGCTTCACCGCCCTGCTCGCGGAGCTCGGCCGGGTGCGCGACGACGAGAACGCAGGGGTCGGCGACCTGCTCGAGGCCGTCATCGACCGCTCGGGCTACCTCACCGAGCTGCGGGCGAGCCACGACCCGCAGGACGAGACCCGCATCGAGAACCTCGCCGAGCTCGTCGCCGTGGCGCGCGAGTTCGACGCGACCCGCGCCGAGACAGGGGAGCTGAACAGCCTCGAGGACTTCCTCGAGCAGGTGTCGCTCGTCGCCGATGCCGACGAGATCCCCGACCAGCCGGCCGGCGACGACGCGGAGGGCCAGGCGGTCGCGGCCGACCTCGGCGTGGTCACGCTCATGACCCTGCACACGGCCAAGGGACTGGAGTTCCCCGTGGTCTTCCTCACCGGGCTCGAGGACGGCACCTTCCCGCACCTGCGCTCCCTGGCCGACCCCAAGGAGCTCGAGGAGGAGCGGCGGCTCGCCTACGTCGGGATCACGCGAGCGCGACAGCGCCTGCACCTGTCCCGGGCCCAGGTGCGGTCGGCCTGGGGTGCGCCGCAGTACAACCCGCCGAGCCGCTTCCTCGACGAGATCCCCACCGGGCTCATCCACTGGGAGCGCGAGGCCGCCGGCCTGGGCGCGATCGGGCGGCGTGACCAGCGCCCGGCGGTGGCGACCCTGGCGACCCGACCGGGAGTGCGCTCGCCCGGCAACCGGCCGCCGATCCACCTGGCCAAGGGCGATCGGGTCACCCACGACTCCTTCGGCCTCGGCACCGTGATCGACACCAGGGGTGAGGGCGACAAGGCGCAGGCCCAGGTCGACTTCGGTGGGGACACCGGCGTGAAGTGGCTGCTGCTGAGGTTCGCCCCCCTCGAGAAGCTCTGACGCCCAGCGTCAGCGCCGACGCGTCAGCGGCGGCCGGACGTGCTCAGCGGGATGGCTCCCGCCGTCATCGTGTGCCCGTCGTGGTCGAGCTGGGCCAGCGCCTCGGTGATGCCCTGCACCACCGCGCCCATGATCGGCAGCGAGATGTGCCCCACGCCGTGCAACCGCACGTTCCGGGATTTCAGGTCCGGATGGCGCAGGGCGCCGTTGCGTTGCGGCAGCACGACCTGGTCGGCGTCCGAGTAGTACGTGATGAAGCGCGTCCGGCAGCTCGGCACCGGCTCGGCGAGCTCGGTGAGGAAGGCACTCCCGGGCCGCATCTGGGCGATCACCGGCAGCGGCAGGGCGTACGCGGCATACGTGCCGGCGTGCGGGGTGCCGATGGTGACCAAGGTGTGCACGCGCTCGTCGCCGCCGAGGCGCGTCACGTAGTAGCGCGCGATCAGCCCGCCCAGGCTGTGCCCGACGATGTGAATCCGCTCGTAGCCGGTCTCCGCCACGATCGCCTCCACCTCCGCGCCCAGGTCGAGTGCCGCGCGTCGGAGGTCGGTGGTCAGCGTCGACCAGTTCATCGCGAAGATCGACCCGAACCCCCGCCGCGACAGGCCCCGCCGGAGCAGGGTGAAGATCGAGCGGTTGTCGACCAGCCCGTGGACGAGCAGGATCGGCGTCCCCGCCGCCTCGAGGTGGTGCAGCAGCAGCCCGCGCTGGATGGGGGGCAGGTGCTCGATCCGGTATGCCGGCCGGTGGCCTCCGCGTCCGCCCACCAGTCCCAGCGGGTAGGTCACCAGGTGGGTGGTCAGCCACGCGGCCTCCACGACCGAACCCATGAGGACCTGCGGAGTCGTGGCCAGGGTGACCAGGTGCCCGGCGGCCGACCGGGCCCCAGCCCAGGCGTGCGCGACGCGTTGGCCCCAGCCGGGCGCGGTGGGCGCGGGCGGGGCCTCGACCGTAGCGGCCGGACGTCGACGGTGACCTGTCATGGCTCGGACAGGGTATCCCTCCGGCAGCCGTTGCGGGCCTCCCGTCGCTCGCGCGGGCGCCACTCGTCGCGGATCCGCGCCGCTCAGGGGTGAGATTGGTCCCAAGGCCGGAACGAGGGTGGGGGGCGCGCGGAGCGGTCGCTAGGCTGCGGCATACGACGTACTTCACCTCGGGTCGGGCCCGCCGTGGAGTCCCTGCGCTCATCCGATGAAGAAAAGAGGCTGGACCGCTCGTGGATCTCTTCGAGTACCAAGCACGTGATGTGTTCGAGAAGCACGGGGTCCCCGTGCTCGCCGGCGCCGTCGCCACCACCCCCGCGGACGCGCGCGCCGCGGCCGAGCAGATCGGCCAGAAGTCCGGGGGCGTCACCGTCGTCAAGGCCCAGGTCAAGACCGGTGGTCGCGGCAAGGCCGGTGGCGTCAAGGTCGCCAAGACCGCCGACGAGGCCGAGCAGTATGCCGAGCAGATCCTTGGCATGGACATCAAGGGCCACACGGTCAAGACCGTGATGATCGCCCAGGGTGCCCGCATCGCCGAGGAGTACTACTTCTCCATCCTGCTCGACCGGGCGAACCGCACCTACCTGGCCATGTGCTCCAAGGAGGGCGGCATGGACATCGAGCAGCTCGCCGTCGAGCGCCCCGAGGCCCTGGCCCGCATCGCCGTGGACCCCAACGTCGGCATCGACGACGCCAAGGCCGACGAGATCTTCGACGCCGCCGGCTTCCCCGACGCCGACCGCGCCGCCCTCACCGACGTGATGAAGAAGCTGTGGGTCGTCTACCGCGACGAGGACGCGACGCTGGTCGAGGTCAACCCGCTGGTCAAGACCGAGGACGGCGCCATCGTCGCCCTCGACGGCAAGGTCTCCATCGACGGCAACAGCGAGTTCCGTCACCCCGAGCACGAGGCCTTCGTCGACCACTCCAAGACCGACCCGCTCGAGGTCCTCGCCATCGAGAAGGGCCTCAACTACGTCAAGCTCGACGGCAACGTCGGCATCATCGGCAACGGTGCCGGCCTGGTCATGAGCACCCTCGACGTCGTCGCCTACGCCGGCGAGGAGTTCACCGGGGGAGCTGCGAAGCCCGCCAACTTCCTCGACATCGGTGGTGGCGCCAACGCCGAGGTCATGGCCAACGGGCTCGACGTCATCTTCGAGGACGCCCAGGTCAAGGCCGTCTTCGTCAACGTCTTCGGTGGGATCACCGCCTGCGACGCGGTCGCCAACGGCATCGTGCAGGCCTACGAGATCCTCAAGGGCCACGGCAAGGACCCCAAGCCGCTCGTCGTCCGCCTCGATGGCAACAACGCCGAGCTCGGCCGCCAGATCCTCGACGAGGCCGGGCTGCCCAAGCTCGAGCGCGTCGACACCATGGACGGCGCGGCCCGCCGCGTCGCCGAGCTCGCGGCCGCGGCCAGCTGACCCCCTGACGAGACAAGGAATACGAGCGACACCATGGCAATCTTCCTCACCAAGGACTCCAAGGTCATCGTCCAGGGCATGACCGGCTCCGAGGGCATGAAGCACACGACGCGCATGCTCGCCTCGGGCACGCAGGTCGTCGGCGGCGTCAACCCCAAGAAGGCCGGCACGTCCGTCACCTTCCCCGAGGGCCAGGAGGTGCCGGTCTTCGGCACCGTCAAGGAGGCGATGGACGCCACCGGCGCCGACGTCACCGTGATCTTCGTCCCGGCACCGTTCACCAAGTCGGCCGCCATCGAGGCGATCGACGCAGAGATCCCGCTGTGCGTCGTCATCACCGAGGGCGTCGCCGTGCGCGACACCGCGGAGTTCTACAACTACTCCCTTGGCAAGAAGACCCGCATCATCGGCCCGAACTGCCCGGGCCTGATCAGCCCCGGACAGTCCAACGCCGGCATCATCCCCGCCGACATCTCCGGCCCCGGCCGCATCGGCCTGGTCTCGAAGTCGGGCACGCTGACCTACCAGATGATGTTCGAGCTGCGTGACTTCGGCTTCTCCACCGGCGTCGGCATCGGCGGCGACCCGATCATCGGCACCTCGCACATCGACTGCCTCGAGGCCTTCGAGGCCGACCCCGACACCGATGCCATCGTCATGATCGGTGAGATCGGTGGCGACGCCGAGGAGCGGGCCGCGGCCTACATCAAGGAGCACGTGACCAAGCCGGTCGTCGGCTATGTCGCGGGCTTCACCGCCCCCGAGGGCAAGACCATGGGCCACGCCGGCGCCATCGTCTCCGGCTCCTCGGGCACCGCGCAGGCCAAGAAGGAGGCCCTCGAGGCCGCCGGCGTCAAGGTCGGCAAGACCCCGTCCGAGACCGCGCAGCTCATGCGTGAGGTCATGCAGGGCCTGGCCGCCAAGGGCTGAGCCCGACCGCGACAGCCAGCCGGACGGCATACGACGATCGGCCCCTCACCTCAGCGAGGTGGGGGGCCGACGGCGTGTGCTCACCTCGAAGCGCCGCGGCGCGGGCGAGACTGGACGGCAATGACCCTCCTCGACGACCGCACCGAGACCGACGGCGACCGGGCGCTCCCCGGTCCACGGCCGTGGATTCCGTATGCCGCGGGCGCGGCCGCCGCTGCCAGCTCCCTGGCCGTGGTCCTCGCCGTCGTCCTGCTGGCGTGGTCCGGCGACGCCAGCTCCCCGGGAGACCGGGGCCAGGCCCTGGGCTTCGGGGCCGCGGCCTGGCTCCTGCTCGGGGGTGCGCGGCTCACCCTCGGCGGCATCCAGGTGTCCTTCCTTCCACTGGTCCTCGCGTTGGTGCCGCTCGTGCCCGCGGTGCTCTCGGTGAGCTGGCTGCTGCGCCGGCGCGACCCGGAGGAGGACGGGTGGGTCGCGGGCCTCCTGCCGCGTGGGGTGCTCAAGGCCCTCGGTGGCTGGTGGGCGGCGCACTCCGTGATCGTCCTCGCAGCGGCGCTCTGGGCCCAGGCCGGGCCGGCCCGACCGGTGATCTGGTCGCTCACCATGCCTCTTGTGGTCCTGCCTGTGGTGGCCATCGGGATCGCGCTTGCCCACGCGGCCCGAGCGGACGAGTGGCTCGTGGGCCCCCGACTCGACGGGTCGATGCTGCCGATCTGGCTCAGCCGCAGCCTGCGACCCGCGCTGCGCGGTGCGCTGCTGGTCGTCGCGGTCGGGGCGGTCATGGTCATCGCCACGATCGCCCTGTCCTGGCGCGAGGTCCAGGCCGTCCAGGCCGCGGTCGGCGGCGGTGGTCTCGGTGCCACCCTGCTCTGGCTCGTCCAGGGCGCAGCCCTCCCGAACCTGTCGATCTGGGGGGTGTCCTTCCTGGCCGGTCCGGGCTTCTCCGTCGTCGACGGGGCCGGTGTCTCGTGGACCGGTGCCCACAGCGGCCTGCTGCCCCTCGTGCCGGTCCTCGCTGCATTGCCCCAGCCGCAGTCCTTCCCGTGGTTCGTCGTCCTCGCGGTCCTGGTGCCGGTGGTCTGTGGTGCAGTGATCGCCCGCTGGGCGCTGGCCGGTATTGCCCGCCTCTCCGGCCTCTGGACCAAGACGCAGCTGGCGGTGTCCACCGCGACCGTGACGGCGCTGGTCATCGGCGCACTCGATCTCGTCGGGGGCTCGTCGCTCGGCGCCTACCGGCTCTCCGGGATCGGGGCGCCGGCCGGCTGGCTGGTGCTCGTGCTCACCATCGAGCTGGCGGTTGGAGCCGTGCTCATGGTGCTCTGGGACGCCTGGCGGCTGCGCCGCTGACCGCTGGGCCCGGTCGTCCACGGCGCGGTGGGCGCGAGTGACGCGCGTGGCCCCATAAACTCGACGCACTATGAATGACGACGTGTGGTTGGTGATCCCCCTCTACAACGAGGAGCAGGTCATCGAAGGCGTGGTCCGCAACGCCCGCCTCACCTTCCCCAATGTGTGCTGCATCGACGACGGCTCGAGCGACGGGTCGGCGCTCGCCGCAGAGCGTGGTGGGGCCGTCGTCGTGCGCCACCCCGTCAACCTCGGGCAGGGAGCGGCTCTCCAGACCGGCTTCGAGTACGTCCTCACCGACCCCTCGATGCGCTACGCGGTCACCTACGACGCCGACGGCCAGCACCAGGTGAGCGACGTGGTGGCGATGCTCGATCGCTTGCGGCGCGGTGATCTCGACCTCGTCCTCGGCTCGCGCTTTCTCGAGGGCACCATCGAGGCCGGTGCCCTCAAGCGGGTGATCCTGCGGCTGGCCACGGCCTTCACGAACTGGACGACCAAGACCAAGCTGACCGACGCCCACAATGGTCTGCGGGTGCTGAGCCGCCCGGTCGTCGAGGCACTCGACATCCGACAGAACCGCATGGCCCACGCCTCCGAGATCGTCGGCCTCATCGGAGGCATGCAGATCGACGGACGGCCGGTGCGCTACGCCGAGATGCCCGTCCACATCCTCTACACCGACTACTCCCGGGCCAAGGGTCAGTCGGTCTGGAACTCGGTCAACATCCTCGCGGAGCTGTTGTGGCGATGAGAACCCTCCTGGTGCAGATCGTCCTGATCCTCGCGACCGTCGCGATCGTCGTCCGCTTCCTGTCGGGGGTCGGGCAGCGCAGCCAGGCCGTTCGTCGCGTTGCCCTTCTGGGCTTCGGCGTGCTGGCCGTCGCCTCGATCCTCTTCCCCGAGACGTGGACGATGGCCGCCCAGCTCATCGGCGTCGGCCGTGGCACCGACCTCATCCTCTACATGCTCGTCGTGGCCTTCTTCTCGTTCATGGCGACGACGTTCAAGCGCTCTCGGGATGCCGACATCCGCTACACCAAGCTGGCCCGGCGGATCGCCCTGGACGAGGCGGACACCCCGGAGGCCCACCGCGCGCGCCGGGATGCCGCACTGCCGTCAGGGGAGAAGAACCGGGAGGAGCCCGGGGACGCGAGCGGAGAGGCGAGCGGACCCGCCGCATGAGGTCGGCGACACCGGTCATCGACGCGGTCTCGACGTATGGCCTGCGAGCGGGGAGCCCGCGGGTGCGACTGGCCGACTGGTTCGACCACGAGGGCCTGGTGGCGCGGTGGCACACCTACGCCGGCACCTCAGACGTGCGTCCCGGCACGATGCTGCGTCACCCGCTCGCCGTCGGCCGGGCCGAGCTCGCGGTGCGACGCCAGCCGCGTGCCGACATCCTCACCCTCTCCCGCGAGGCCAGTCCGTGGTCCCTGGGCGGGGTCGAGGAAGCACTGCTGGCGAGGGCCGGCCGCGGCGTCTACGACGTCGACGACGCCATCTTCGACGATCCCTCGCCGGTGCGGCGGCTCATGCGCTTCGAGCGCAAGTGGAAGCGGATGCTCGGCGCGGCGGACGTGGTGATTGCGGGCAATGACTACCTCGCCGAGCGGGCATCGCGGGATGCGCGCGACGTGCGGATGATCCCGTCCTGTGTCGAGCCCGGCGACTACCTGCCGAAGGACTCGTGGGCCCTCGGCGAGCTCCCTGTGCTGGTCTGGTTGGGTTCTCCGGCCACGGAGCACTTCGTGGTGGAGCTCATCGAGCCGCTGACCCGCCTCCACCAGCGCACGGGGGCTCGGCTGCGGCTCATCAGCGGATCGGCGGACAACCCGGCGCTGGCACCCATGGCCCACCTGCTGGATCGCGTGCCCTGGGACCCTGCGACGGTCGCGTCGGCACTGGCCGGCGCCGACGTGGCGCTCGGCCCCCTCGACGACAGCCCGTACGCGCGGGGAAAGTGCGCCTACAAGCTGTTGCAGTATGCCGCGACGGGCCTTCCCGTTGTGGCCAGCCCCGTGGGAGCCAACGACCTTGCGCTCACGCGTTTCGACGGCGTCGCGGTCGGCGCCGCGGATGACTGGGCCGAAGCCGTCGAGGCAGTCCTCGCGGAGGGTGAGGAGCGTCGCCGCAGGCGCGGTGAGCAGGGCCTGCGCGCGGTCAACGAGCACTACTCGTTCGCCAGCTGGTCCGCGTCGTGGCGTGCGGCCGTGTTGGGTGAGGAGTCAGGGTCGCGACGACGCGGTCAGTGACCGAACGACCTCGACGAGCATCTGCCGCTCCTCGACCTTGATCCGCTCGTGCAGGGAGTCCTCGGTGTCCGCGGGCCTGACGGTGACCGCGCGCTGGGCGATGATCGGCCCGGTGTCGACGCCGGCGTCGACCCAGTGGCAGGTGGTGCCCGTGACCCGCACGCCGTGGTTCAGCGCGTCCCTCACGGCGTGGGCGCCGGGGAAGCTCGGGAGCAGGGCCGGGTGGGTGTTGATGACCCGGTGCGCCGCCAGGACCGCGGGCCCGAGGATGCGCATGAACCCCGCGGAGACGACGAGGTCGGGGGAGTGTCCGGTGATCGCCGCGGCGAGGGCCCGGTCCCACGCGCCGCGGTCGGGGTGCTCGCCGGGCGCGACGACGAAGGTCTCGATCCCGGCCCGCTGCGCCCGGTCGAGGCCGGTGATCCCAGCGCGGTCGGAGCCGACGGCGACCACTCGATAGGGGGAGCCGGGGTGCTGGGCATCGTCGATGAGGGCCTGGAGCAGTGTCCCCGATCCCGACACGAGCACGACGAGGTCATGCACGGGGGACGACCCCCTCGGTGATGGCATCGATGACCGCATCCCAGCTGAAGTGCTCACCGACCCCCGCACGTGCCGTGGCGCCTCGGGTCGAGGCGAGCTCGGGTGCGGCCAGGGCCTCGCGCACCGCGGCGTCGAGGCGTGCTTGGTCCCGGGCGGGCACCAGCCAGCCGTCATCGGTCCCACTCACGATCTCGCGGGTGCCACCCACATCGGTTGCGACGACGGGGAGCCCGAGCGCGGCCGCCTCGAGCACCACGGTCGGCAGCCCTTCGGTGTGGCTGGGGTGCAGGAGGAGTCGGGCACGTCGCATGTGCGCCGCGACCGTGGAGCCGTCCACGGCGCCGTGGAAGCGGGCCTCGACCCCGAGGTCTGCAGCCTGCTTCTCCATGCTGCTCGCGTCCGGACCCTCACCGACGACGTCCAGCCCCACCCCGGTATCGCGGAGGGCGCTGACCGCCTCGATGATCCCCTTCGAGCGCACGAGGCGCCCGACGAAGAGGGCCCGACCACCGGGTGGGTTGGACCACGGGGACTCCGGCAGGGTGATGCCGCGCCGGGCGACGACCGCCTCGACGCCGCTCAGCTCGCGGACGAACTCGGCCGAGCCGGTCGAGACGCTGACCACCCGGTCGGCGCCCCGGAGCACGGACCTGCCCAGCGTCCGGTCGTAGCCGGCCGCCACGGCTCGCACCGGCAGGGGGCCGCTCGCCACGGCGGACCCACCGTGCTCGATGTGGACCCACCGGGCCCGGTGCCGACGGGCGAAGCGCCCGGCCAGCCAGCTCGCCGGGTAGAAGCGGGTGTGGCTGAGGACCACGTCGACGGGCGGACCGGGGAGCTCTCGGGCGAGTGCGAGTGGTGAGCGGGTCGGGGCCCCGAACCCCGAGACCGGGGCCCAGGCCGGGTAGGTCCGGATCTGGAGCCGGCCCTCGGGGCCGCTCGGCAGGGGCTGGCCCTGCTCGCTCGTGACGACACTGACCCGCCAGCCGGGGCGGCGCAACATCTCCTGGTGCAAGGCTGCGGCGAAGGCCTCGACGCCACCGACGTGGGGTGGATAGAACGTCGTGAAGTCAAGGACGTGCACCGCCAAACCCTACAATGGCCGCCGGGCCCAGCCGGGTCCATTGTCATGGCAGGGCGCCCGCTCGCGTCCGGAAGGAGCGTGGCGTGGCCGCTCGCCAGCTGGCCTCGGCCACGATCCTCGGCGCGCTCGGCCTCGCGGTGCAGGGGGCTGCCCGGTTCGCCCACACGACCTGGGTCGGGAATGCCGCCCCCGACCGGCTGGGGACACTCTCGGCCCTGTTGTCGGTCTCGGTCTTCCTCACCCTCCTCGGGCCGGCCTCCGCAGGCATCGCCGCGGGCCGGTTCGCCCCGGCCGGGGCGCCTTTGGCCGCGGCCCATCGGCGGGAACTGGTCCGATGGATGCTCCGGCTCTCGGTGGCCCTGGTGCCGATCTCGGTCGTCGTCGCGCTGACCTTGGGGGGACCGACCGAGGTCGTGCTGTGCGCGGTCCTCGTCCTCACCTACGCGTGGTACCTCTTCACACGCGGCGCCCTCATCGGATCGGGTCAGGTCAGACGAGCGGCGATGCTCGACATCGGCACCGCCGTGCTGACCTTCGCCTCTGTCGCGGCAGTGATCCGCGGGGAGCTGTGGAGCTGGCTGCTCCTGCCGCCCGCCGTCGGGTATGCCGCGTTCGCCGTCCTCGCGCGCCAACCCGGGCCTCGCGAGGAGCTCCCCGCCGAGCAGGCCCGCCTGGTGCGGGCCTTCCTTGTCACCAACACGGTCGCCCAGGTGGCGACTGGTGCCCTGATCCCCCTGACGATGCTCTGTGTCGAGTGGTTCGACGGCGCGAACAGCAGTGCCTTCGGCGCGGCCCTGGCCCTGGCCACGCCGCCCAACATGATCGCCCAGGCCATGCTGCTCGTCCTCGTTCCGCACTTCGCGACGATCGCGGCGGCCTACGGCGGCCGGGTGCCGCGCCGGCACGCCGTCGCCGTGCTGGCGGCCAGCGCGGCCCTGTGGATCGTGCTCTTCGGTGCCATGGTGGCCTTGGCACCTTGGCTGCTGGAGCTGGTGTATCCCGGGCGGTTCCCGGAAGCCGCGACCACGCTGCGCGTGCTTCTCGTCGTCATGGCGGTGGCATCCTTCGCGATGACGCCGGTGGCCCTGCTCGTCGGCTCCGGGCGTGAGCGGCAGCAGGCGGCGACCGCCCTCGCCGGAGTGCTCGCAGGTGTCGCGGTGCTCGTCGTGGCGGCACCGACGCTGCGATCGGCTGGTGCGCTGGCGGGGTTCGCGGTGGGGATCGCCGTGACGACAGTGGCCGCGCTGGTGCTCAGTCTCCGCGAGCCGGCTCGGCAGGGGCCGGTTCCGGGTCAGCCTCCGCCGTCGGCTGCCTGACCGGCGCTTCTGCTCCAGCCGAGCTGCCGGCAACAGCTGCAGCAGGGGTGCCCGACCGGTCGGCCAGCGCTGGTCGGCGCAGGACCCGCCGGATGACGGTTCCCTCGCCCAGCAGCAGGGTGAACGCGACGATGGTGAAGCAGAGTGTCCCGGCGACGAAGACCACGCGCGGACCCGGCACCGATCCCCACCACCACTCGACGCCTCGGCCGATGATGAGTGGCCCGTCGAGACCGGTGAGATAGCGGCGGAGAGTCGTGTACAGGCCCACGGTGTAGGCCACGCTGGCCAGGGTGCCGGCGAGCACGCACTGGGCGAGCGAGAGCCGGATGCTGGCCCGTCGCCGCGGGTCGTAGGCGAGGAGCAGGAGGAACACCGGCGCGAGGGGGAGGAGGTAGCGGGGCTGGACCCAGCTGCCGACGGATGCGCCGAGGCGTTGGAGGAGCAGGACCGGGAGCACGACCATGACGGCGGTGACGAGCAGCAGGGCAGCGGCCTTGCCCACGTTGAGCGAGGAGACGCCGACGACGACGACGAGGATGGCGATGGCGAGGCTGGAGACCGAGACGACCTGCGGCATCGGGTTGTCGGTCCATCCCAGGGCCCAGGACCCGAACATCCCGGTGAACAGGTTCGGCAGCTCCAGGACGTTGTGGTAGAAGAGCCGCGTCGGCTTGTCGACCACCGCCTGCTGTGTCTCGCTGATCAGCGCCGCCTGGCGCGAGGTGAGGTAGCTGAAGAGGCCGATGGCGCCGACGAGGACGACCGCCGGCCCCCGGGTGAGCAGCCACCGGCCGTTCCATCGGAGGGTGGCCAGACCCACGGCGCCAGCAGTGACACACAGGTAGGGGCCGGCGTCCCCTCGCGCGTTGATGGCGAGCAGTGCCCCGACGACGGCGAGTGCGCCGGCCGCGATGGCGCGGCGGCGACTCGGGGCGTCGGCGCCGACGAGCAAGCCGGCCGCCGCGGTCGCGACGCCGACGAAGGACCAGCCGCTGGGGTTGATGCTGGCGCTCAGGAAGATGCCCAGCGGAACCAGCGGCGCGAGCAGCCCGAGGCCCAGCATGCGCCGTTGTCCGGGGGCAGCCACCAGCGCAAGGCTCCCGAAGAGCGCGACGGCGATCAGGACGTTCGCAGCACGCATGAGCGCGACCGACCGCTGCACGTCGGGTCCGGCGAACAGGTGCATTGTCCGGTAGAAGCCGCCGGGATACTCCCCCTGGTTGAAGCGGTCCGTCCAGGTCATTCCAGAGGGGATGTGCAGCGTGCAGGAGCCGGAGATCTCGTTGTGGAAGGCAAAGCAGGCTGCGGCCTCCGCGACGACCCGGGGGACCTCGACGGCCTGGACGGCACCCGTGGCGTCGGTGCGCACGGGGCAACCGGAGGACTCCACCGGAACGGGGCACCAGATCGACGCCTGGTGGAAGTCGTCGTCGGGAGAGGCGCCAACTGGGGAAGAGAGCGCCCAGGCCAAGCCGGCGATGATGGCAGCCACGAGGGCGAGGACTCGCCCTAGCACGATCCAGCGTCGCCCTTTGTGCACGGTCCCTCCTTCGTCGCGCGAGGCTAGCACGCGACCTGCTGGGCCCTCGGGAGGCGCACTCAGCCCAAGTCCGAGGCATGGCGCGGATCCTGCCGAAGCTGAGGGGCTTGCGCTCCGCGCGCGAGCTGAAGTCCGCAGGGCAGTGGAGGGGGAGGTAGGTTCGAGCCCGTCGCGTCGACCCCGTGGGTGCACCGCGCCGCATCGACATCAACAAAGAAGGAGGAGCTGGCCCCATGGGAATCTTCGACCAGATCAAGGACGCCCTGACCACCGACGACGCCGAGCGCGCGGAGCAGGCCAAGCAGGAGGCCGCGAAGGCCGATTAGGCCGCGCACGACGCCGGTCAGGCCACCCAGGAGGACATCGAGCGCTTCCGCGCCGAGCGCAAGGCCTTCGACGACAAGCAGGCCGCCGCTGCTGCTGAGGCCCAGGCTGCTGCCGAGGCCCAGGCGGCCGCTGCCGCCGCTGCGGTCGTGACCTACGAGGTGCAGCCCGGTGACACGCTCAGCGGGATCGCCGCCAAGTACGGCGTGAACTACATGGACATCGCGCGGGCGAACGGCATCGAGAACCCGGACCTGATCTACCCGGGTCAGGTCTTCACCATCCCGCGCTGACGCTCGGCGCAGGACTCACGGTGGATGTTCCGTGGGCACCACGGCCCGCGGAACATCCACCGTCTGCGTCGGTAGACTGGCCGCGACGACTGGCGAGGGTGGGTCACCACCGGGTGGGCCCCCGTGGGGGCACACACCGCCAGGAGGAAGAATGACGACTGGCGAGGGTGGGTCACCACCGGGGAGTTGAAGGCAGCGCATCGCCCGCCTGGGTGCGCCGCAGCGTTCCCGCCCGTATGCCGTGTGCCCACCGCCGCGGCCGCCCGACAGGAGTCGTCCATGGCCATCGAGGTCAGCCCACCCGGTCCCACGCAGGACCTGCGCCCGATCCGTCGCGCGCTCATCTCGGTCTTCGACAAGACCGGCCTCGAGGAGCTGGTGCGCGGCCTCGCCGATGCCGGTGTGGTGCTCGTGTCCACCGGTGGCTCGGCCGCGCTCATCGAGTCGCTCGGCCTGCCGGTGACCAAGGTCGAAGACCTCACCGGCTTCCCTGAGTGTCTGGAGGGGCGGGTCAAGACCCTGCACCCGATGGTGCACGCCGGCCTGCTCGCCGACACGCGCAAGCCCGACCACCTCGCCCAGCTGGGAGAACTCGGCGTCGAGCCCTTCGACCTCGTCGTCGTCAACCTCTACCCGTTCGCGCAGACGGTGGCCTCGGGTGCGAGTGCGTACCAGATTGTCGAGAACATCGACATCGGTGGGCCCTCGATGGTCCGGGCGGCGGCCAAGAACCACGCGAGCGTCGCGGTCGTCACCGAGCCCACGGCATACGGCACGGTCCTGGAGGCCGTCGTCAACGGCGGCTTCACGTTCGAGCAGCGCAAGCTGCTGGCGGCGCAGGCGTTCGTGCACACCGCGACCTACGACACGGCGGTCGCGTCCTGGATGGGCAACGCCTATGTCGACACCAGCGAGGGCAGCGGCTTCCCAGCGTGGACGGGCGCGACGTGGACCAAGCGCAACACCCTGCGTTACGGCGAGAACCCGCACCAGAGCGCCGCGTTGTACGTCCACCGGCGCGAGGGCCTGGCCTCGGCGGAGGTGCTCCACGGCAAGGAGATGTCCTACAACAACTACATCGACACCGACGCCGCGGTCCGCGCGAGCCTGGACCACGGGGACCAGCCGACGGTGGCGATCATCAAGCACGCCAACCCGTGCGGCATCGCCGTCGGCGCCGACATCGAGACCGCGTATGCCGCGGCGCACGCCTGCGACCCGGTCTCGGCCTACGGCGGCATCGTTGCGTCGAACCGGCCGGTGACCGCCGCGATGGCCAGGGCGCTCAATGACACCTTCTCCGAGGTCGTGGCCGCTCCCGACTTCGACGAGGATGCGCTGGAGATCCTGCGCGAGAAGAAGAACCGTCGCCTGCTCCGGCTCCCGGCCGGGATGGGGGCCCACCGCGACCCGGTCGAGTTCCGGCCGATCAGCGGTGGCCTGCTCGTGCAGTCGGTGGACCGCGTGGACGCCGTGCTGCAGGACGAGGCCGGCGAGGTCGTCGGCGGGGACGAGGCAGGTCACTGGCGCCTGGTCGCTGGCCCGGCTGCCGACGAGGCAACGATGGCCGACCTGCAGTTCGCGTGGCGGGCCGTGCGGGCCGTGAAGTCCAACGCGATCCTGCTCGCCAAGGACGGCGCGAGCGTGGGCATCGGGATGGGGCAGGTCAACCGCGTCGACTCCTGCCGCCTGGCCGTGAGCCGCGCGGACGCCGATGGTGCGGACCGTGCGCTCGGCTCGGTGGCGGCCTCGGACGCCTTCTTCCCGTTCGCCGACGGTCTGCAGATCCTCCTCGACGCCGGTGTGCGGGCGGTCGTCGCGCCCGGCGGGTCGGTGCGCGACGAGGAGGTCATCGCCGCTGCGGAGGCGGCGGGCGTGACGATGTACTTCACCGGGACGCGCCACTTCGCCCACTGACGCCCCCCTATCACCCGTCGAGCGAGCAGGAATCGCCGGATACAAGAGCCTGTCCTCGGCGATTCGTGCTCGCTCGACGGGGTGGAGGGGGCGGACGTGTGGAGGGGGCGGAAGCGTCAGCGCGTCGGCGGACGGTAGCCCGTGGGCTCACCCGAGCCGAGGTCGACGATGGCCGCGACCGGGCCGCCGCCCTCGGGCCCCTGGTGGGCCGCCGACACCGACACGAACACTGCCGGGTCACCGGTCACCGACGCCGTGACACCACCGACGCAGGACTTGATCTGCCGGTGCCAGTGCACGTCGGAGTCGTCGAGCATGGCGTTGCGCCGGCCGTGCACGGTGCCGTCGAGGCTGGCCTCGCACTTGAGGAAGACGTTGACCAGCCGCCCCTGGATGTCGCTCCAGTGGGCCCGCTCTGGCAGGTCCAGCCCGGCGTCCTTGATGGCCGCCCAGATCCCGTCGGCGTCGAGGGCGTCCTGCATGACCGAGTGACCGATGCGGTAGCGCCCACCGATGCCGCGGGCGTTGCCGACGACGACGATCTGGGCCTGGTCCAGCTCGACGCCCGAGGAGCACGACGCGACCGATGAGTAGAGGTCGCGGTTGTGCATGACATCGGCATCGGTGGGCATGTCGATCTCACCCAGCGCCACGGCGATCCCCAGACCGGTCGCGCCATTGGAGAGGTCCATCGACTCGTGGGTGTGCTCGGTCCACACCGACTTCCCGCGGGACTTGGCGTCGCGGATGGTGTGGATCGTGAGCAGCGGGGTCTTGGTCTGCACGTAGTGCACGTCCTTGGGGTCGGTGATCCCGGCCCGCTCCATCGCGACCTTCACCCCGGCCGCGACCTTCTCGATCATCGGCGTGTAGCCGATCTCCTCGGGCAGCAGCGGCTCGCTCATCGCGAAGCCCACCGTCAGGCGCGGCTCGTCGCTCGCCTCGGCCTGGTCGGCGGGGAGCGTGGCGAAGATCGTCGCGTGCGGGCTGATCACGCCGTCGGTGCCGCCGGACCACACGATCGGCACACCCTTGACCTGCGCCTCGTCGACGCCATGCTTGCGCAGCACGTCGCGGAAGGCCGTGTCGGCGATGATCCGGGTGTAGTCGTTGACGCCGCCGTTGCCCTCGGTCTTGCCGATGATGGCGATGACCCGGTCGGCCGCCATGACGCCACTGGTGATCAGCTCGTCGAGGCCGGAGGCGTCGGCGACGCTCTTGATGGGGACCTTGCGCACCTCAATGGGTTCGGGCACGGGAGTTGTCCTTTCGTTGCGGGGTCGGTTGCGGAGAAATCAGGAGGTATGCCGGGTGCTCGCCTGACCGGTCGGGTCGCCAGCGTGGTCGTCGGGTGCCGGGTCGGGGAGGATGCGCGTGCCGTGACCGCCTTCGATGGCCTCGGTGATGCGCTCGAGTGAGGTG
Organism: Actinomycetota bacterium; assembly: GCA_020161815.1. Classification (GTDB taxonomy): domain Bacteria; phylum Actinomycetota; class Actinomycetes; order Actinomycetales; family Dermatophilaceae; genus Phycicoccus_A. The sequence goes on from JAIUOP010000001.1 coordinate 383,661, forward strand.
ATGATGCTGCGGGGGCCGCCGGACTCGACGAACCGGATGGCGGCGTCGACCTTGGGCCCCATGGAGCCGGACGCGAACTGGCCGGCCGCGGCATACCCTCGCATCTCGGTGAGGGGCACGGAGGTGAGGTCGCGCTGCGCGGGGGTGCCCCAGTCGACGGCCGCGTGCTCGACGTCGGTGGCGATGACGAGCACGTCGGCCTCGAGGCGCCGGGCGAGGAGGGCGGCGGTGAGGTCCTTGTCGATGACCGCCTCGACCCCGCGCAGGCGCCCGTCGGCGTCACGGACGACGGGGATGCCACCGCCACCGGCGCCGACGACGACATACCCCTGGGCCAGGAGGGTCTGCATGGCGGGTGCGTCGAGCACCTCGACCGGCTCCGGGGAGGCGACGACCCGTCGCCAGCCGCGCTCGCCGCGGTCCTCCCACGTCTGACCGTGGTCGATCATCGTGCGCGCCTGCGCCTCGGGGAGGTAGCGACCGATCGGCTTGGTCGGATGGGCGAAGTTCGGGTCCGCCTGGTCGACGAGCGTGCGGGTGACCAGGCCGGCGACCGGGACGTCCGTGCCCTCGGCGGCGAGGGCGGCCTCGAGCTCGTCGAGGATCATGAAGCCGATCGTCCCCTGGGTCTGGGCACCGCACCAGTCGAGCGGGACCGGGGGGACGACGTGGGCGGCGAGCTCGTTCTTGACGAGCAGGTTGCCGACCTGGGGGCCGTTGCCGTGGGTGAGGACGAGATCGTGCCCGGCCGCCACGAGGCGTGCCGTCGAGCGCATGGCGACGCGGATCGCAGCCAGCTGGTCCTCGGGCCGAGCAGCACCATCGGGCGAGGTCATCGCATTGCCCCCGAGGGCCAACACCACGCGCACGGGTCCTCCTCGGGTCGACGTCGAGTCACCGACGAGGGCGGACGAGCGGCGGAGCCGCCCGGGCGACGCTGCCGGGTGTCACGAGCCTAGGGAGCCGTGCCGCACGCGGCCTTGGCAGCATTTGTCCCCGCATGGGGCGCCATGTTGGCAACTCTTGAGGAGCTCGCGGTCACGGTGCCGGCGGTGCCGCCGACGGAGGAAACCTCACAAGGCGCGATAGCGGGCTGCCCGGTCATGGAGTCGATCGGCCGTGCTGACGCCGGAGAGGACGGCGAGCTCGTGCCGGATGGCCTGGCTCATCCGTCGGCAGAAGGCCTCGGGTTCGTCGGCCGCGTCCGGCTCCTCGGCGACGATCCGGTCGATGATGCCGTCGGCGAGCAGGTCCACCGAGCGCACCCGTTGCTGGGCGGCCAGCTCGGGAGCCCGGTCCGCCGTGCGGAAGAGGATCGCTGAGGCACCCTCGGGTGGCAGCGGCGAGAGCCATGAGTGCTGCGCCGCCAGCACCCGGTCGGCGGGCATGAGGGCGAGCGCCCCGCCACCGGTTCCCTGGCCGAGGAGCACGCAGAGGGTGGCCACCTCGAGGGCGACGAGGTCGGCCAGGCAGCGGGCGATCTCTCCGGCCATCCCGCCCTCCTCGGCCTCCTTGGACAGCGCCGCCCCGGCGGTGTCGATGACCGAGACGAAGGGCAGGCCGAGCTCGGTCGCCAGGCGCATGCCGCGGCGGGCGACGCGCAGGCCACTAGGAGAGAGCGGTGGCTCACTGCGCTCGGCGCGACGATCGTTGCCGAGGACGACGCAGGGGGTACCGTCGAAACGGGCCAGCGCGAGGAACATCGTGCGGTCCCACTCGCCGTCACCGGTGCCGAAGAGCGGCAGGACGTCGGTGGCGCCGAGCTTGAGCAGGGCGCGCAGGCCTGGCCGGTCGGGGCGGCGCGAGCGCTCGATCGAGTCCCACGCGGGGATGTCGGGCAGGGGCACGCGCGGCAGGTCGGGGACATGGTCGAGGTCGCGCGGGGCCATCACCAGGTCGAGGAAGCGAGCAGCGGTGTCGCGCAGCGCTTCCGCGGGCAGCACGGCATCGACCAGGCCCTTGTCCCAGAGGTTCTCGGCGGTCTGCACGCCAGCGGGGAAGGGCTGGCCGTAGAGCGCTTCGTAGACCCGGGCCCCGAGGAAGCCGATCGTCGCGCCCGGCTCGGCGACCGTCACGTGCCCGGTCGAGCCCCAGGAGGCGAGCACCCCGCCCGTGGTGGGGTGACGAAGATAGGTGATATAGGGCAGGTGGCGTCGCTTGTATGCCGTGACCGCGGCTGTGATCTTCACCATCGTCACGAACGCCGGCGTCCCCTCCTGCATCCGCGTGCCGCCCGAGGCCGGCGCCGCGAAGAGCGGCAGGCGCTCGCGGGTCGCGCGTTCGAAGGCGAGCGTGATCCGCTCGGCCGCGGCCCGACCGATCGAGCCGGCGAGGAAGCGGAACTCGCCGAGGATCACAGCACAGCGGTGCCCGTGGATCAGGGCCTCGCCGGTGACGATGGACTCGTCGGTGCCGGCGCGCTCGGCGGCGGCAGCCAGCTCCACGGCATACGGGCTCTCGGGCGCGGCGACGGTGAGCGGGGCGACGTCCCACGAGCGGAAGCTGCCCTCGTCGAAGACGAGCTCGATGAGCTCGTGGCTGGTCGGGCGGGCGGGAGTCATCGCGGCTCGTCGAGCCAGGCCCGAATGGCGTCGTCGTGCTCGCCCAGTCCCGGCGGCGGGAGGTGGTGCTCGCGGCCGCCGGAGAAGGCGTTGTCGTCGAAGCGCAGGGGCGAGCCGGGGATGGTGATGGCCCCGAGCACCGGGTGGTCGACCTCGAGGAGCAGGTGCTGGCTTGCGACCTGGTCCCACTCGTAGACCTCGTCGATGGTGCGCACCTTGCCCGCCGGCACCCCCGCCGCGGCCAGCCGCTCGAGGACCTCGGCGCTCGAGAGCTCGGCGAAGGCAGCGTCGACCGCGTCGATGACGGCGGCCCGGTTGGCCACCCGCTCACGGTTGGTGGCCATGCCGGCCGCGACCGGGTCGAGCCCGAAGGTCTGGGCGAACTTCACCCACAGGCTCTCGGCCGCGCACGCGACCTGCACCTGGCCGTCGGCGGTCCGGAAGAGGCCATAGGGAGCGATCGAGGGGTGGTGGTTGCCCTGGGCGTGCCCGACCTTGCCCGCCAGGAGGTAGTTGGTGCCGTGCATCGCGTGGGCGCCGATGACGGAGGCGAGCAGGCTGGTGCGCACGACCCGACCCCGACCGGTGCGCTCGCGGTCGTAGAGGGCGCTGACCACGCCGAAGGCGCCGTTCATGCCGGAGAGCAGGTCCCCGATCGGCACGCCGACGCGTTGGGGATCCTCGGGTCCCGAGCCGGTCACCGACATCAGGCCGGCCTCGCCCTGGGCGATCTGGTCGTAGCCCGCGCGCCCGCCCTCAGGGCCGTCGTGCCCGAAGCCACTGATCGAGAGCAGCACCAGCCGCGGGTTGAGCTCGTGCAGGCGGGCGACCGGGAAGCCGAGGCGGTCGAGCACTCCGGGGCGGAAGTTCTCGATGAGCACGTCGGCCCGCTCGATGAGGCGGGTGAGGACCGTCCGGCCGTCGTCGGACTTCAGGTCCAGGACGATCGACTCCTTGTTGCGGTTGGCCGCGAGGTAGTAGGTCGAGATGTCCTCGTCCGGCCCGACGAAGGGCGGGCCCCAGCCGCGCGTGTCGTCCCCGGTCGCGGACTCGACCTTGATGACGCGAGCACCCATGTCGCCCAGCATCATCCCCGCCTGCGGGCCGGCCAGGGCGCGGCTGAGGTCGACGACGACGATGCCGGCGAGCGGGCCTCCCGTCGAGGGGCTGGTGGGGTCGTCGGGGGCGGGTGACGTCATGGGCTCACTCTCCCACTCAGAGCCAGTCGCATTCGGGGGCGGTGGCGCCACCGGCGAGGAGGGCATACCCGGGGCCGCGGTCGAAGAAGGGGGCCTCACCCTCGCGGGCGGCGCGCAGCTCCGCCCGGAGGGCATCGCTGGCGTCCTCGTCGATCACCGGTGCGTCCTTGGTCCCCGAGGCCACGACCCCGTATGCCGTCCGCGCACCCTCGAAGGACACCTTCCCCCACCGCAGGTCGCGCTCGACCTCGGGATAGGGACGCTCGAGCGGGTCGCCCCAGCCGCCGCCGCCGGTGGTGCGGATGCGCACGACCTGCCCGGCCCGGATCGGCTCGGCGTCGGCGAGGGCATCGATTTCGCGCTCCTCCGGGCCGCCGGGGTCGATCGTCACCTGGAAGGGGGCTCCCGCCTTGCCACCCTTGACGCCCCAGCAGGCGAGGATCGAGCGGTCGGCGATCGACATGAAGTGCGCGTCCTTGAGCATTCGGATGTGCTTCTCGTAGCCCAGTCCGCCCCGATAGCGGCCCGCGCCACCGGAATCCACGGCGAGGCCGAGGCGCTCGACGATGAACGGGAAGCGCCCCTCGGTGAACTCGGTCGGCAGGTTGCGGGAGTCGGGGACGACGTGGATGGTGTCCTCGCCGTCGGCGTAGTAGCGGCCACCCGAGCCGCCACCGAGGACCTCGCGCATGAGGTAGTCCTTGCCGTCGCGGTCGTGACCGTAGACCCCGGTGTAGCGGATCGTCTCCTGGTCGGCGGGCATCCGGCCGTCGACCGCCTTGGCGACGACGCCGGCGAGCACGCCGAGGAGGCGGAGGATGACGAAGGTCCGCGCGTTCGTGGGGCCGGGGTGGATCGGGGTGAGCAGGGTGCCCTTCTCGGGGAAGCGCATCTCGATGAGCGGCACGATGCCCTCGTTGACGTCGAGCTCGGACATCCGCTCGGGGGTGTCGGCGAGGTTGCGCAGGATCGGGGCGAGCCACTTCTTGAGGAAGTTGCCGCCGACGTAGTCGCCGCAGTGGTTGATCGGACCCTTGGCCTGCGGCGCCGTCCCGGTGAAGTCGATGATCAGGCGCGGCCCGGCGGGTCGGCCCTGCTCCGGGTCGGCGGGGGCATCACTGACCTTGGTCAGGGTGATCCGCTGCGTGTGCAGCATCGGCTCGTCGACGCCGTCGTGCTCGGCGTAGTCCTCCCACACGTAGGTCCCGTCCGGGATCTTGGCGAGGATCTCGCGTCGATAGGTCTCGGTCGTCGCGTCCAGGATCGCGTCGAAGGCGGCCTCGATCTGGTCGCGCCCGTAGCGCTCGAAGAGCTCGGCGAGGCGGCGCGCCCCCATGAGGCAGGCGGAGCACTCGGCGTCGAGGTCGGCGGCCAGGGAGTCGGGCATCCGCGAGTTGCGGGTCATGATGCGCAGGGCCGCCTTGTTGGGAACTCCCCTGTCCCACAGCTTGATCGGCGGGACAGCGAGGCCTTCCTCGTAGACGCTGGTGGCGCCACTCGGCATACTTCCCGGGCACCCGCCGCCGATGTCGTCGTGGTGACCGAAGGCCTGCACGAAGGCGACCACCTCGCCCTCGTGGAAGACCGGGACGGTCACGCAGAGGTCGGGCAGGTGGCCGATGCCGCCCTCGGACTCGTAGACGTCGTTGTGGAAGTAGACGTCCCCTTCCTGCATCTCGGCGAGCGGGAAGTCGCGCGCCACCGGGTGGACGAGCGCCGAGTAGGACCGACCGGTGAGCTTGCGCAGCTGCCGGTCGTGGATGCCGGCGCGGAAGTCGTGGGCATCGCGGATCATCGGTGAGCGGCTGGTCCGCCCGATGGCCGTCTCCACCTCCATCTCGACGCTGGCGAGGGTGCCCTGGACGATCTCGACGAGGATCGGGTCGACGGTGCTTCCCTCGGACGTCAGGCGCCCGCCGTGCTCGTATGCCGTGGGCAGGCCCGCGGGGTTGGCCGGCCGGGCCGTGACATAGGCCGGGTCGCCGGGCAGGGGCAGCACCTGACCCTGGGCCGCAGGGGTGGCGGTCATCGGGAGCCCTCCTTGCGGATCACGAGGTTGCCGTAGTCGTCGACGCGGACGTCGAAGCCGGGATGGACGGGGATGGTCGAGCCGAACTCCTCGACGATGGCCGGGCCGGAGAAGGCGTCACCGGCGCCGAGCCTGGCGCGGTCGATGACGGGGGTGCGGACGTAGCCGTGCTCGGCCTCGAAGCAGACGTCGCGGTGGTCCGTGACGGCCCGGTCGGCGAGTTCTCCCTCGGCCGCGGCGATCGGGTGGAGCTCGGGGCGGGTGATCGGGCCGATGCCGGTGACACGCAGGTTCACCCACTCGACCTGCTGCGTGGGGTCGCCCCGGAAGTCGTAGCCGTAGAGCTGGCGGTGCTCGGCGTGGAAGGTGTCGGCGACGGCTGCGGCATACGCCTCGTCGACGACGCCCCCGGGAGCGGGCACCCGCACCTCGAAGGCCTGCCCGACGTAGCGGACGTCGACGGTCCGCACGAAGCGGTGCTCGTCGGCGGCGAAGCCTTCCTTGGTGAGGGCGGCGCGGGCCTTGTCGGTCAGCGCGTCGAGGATGCCCTGGATGGCCCCGTGGTCGAGGCTGTCCTGGCGGCTCACGTGGGTCTGGACGTAGTCGTTCTTGACGTCGACGGTGAGCAGGCCGAAGGCCGAGACGTTGCCGGGGTTGGGCGGCACGACGACGCCGGCGAGGTCGAGGATGTCGACGAGGCGGCAGGCGAGCAGCGAGCCGGAGCCACCGAAGGTCGTGAGCATGAAGTCACGCACGTCGAGGCCGCGCTGGACGCTGACCTGGCGCAGGGCGTTGGCCTGGTTCCAGGCGGAGATCTCCAGGATGCCGATGGCGCAGCGCTCGACGTCCAGCCCGAGGGTGGCGGCCAGCTCGGTGATGCCGCGCCGGGCAGCCTCCACGTCGAGGGGGATCTCGCCGCCCAAGAGGTGCGGGGGGATCCGGCCGAGGACGACATGGGCGTCGGTGATCGTGGGCTCGGTGCCGCCCTTGGCGTAGCAGAGCGGGCCGGGGTCTGCTCCCGCGCTCTGCGGGCCGACCTTGAGGGCACCCTCGGGGGAGATCCACGCGATCGAGCCGCCCCCGGCGCCGACGGTGACGACGTCGATCATCGGGATCTTGCTCGGGTAGGCCCCGACGGTGCCCTCGGTCGTCAGGGTCGGCTCACCGTCGAGGACGACCGAGACGTCAGTGCTCGTCCCGCCGCCGTCGCAGGTGAGCACCTTGGGGAAGCCGGCGACCTGGGCGATGAGGGCGGCGCCGAGGGCTCCGGCGGCCGGGCCGGAGAGGACGGTGGTGATCGGCTGGTGCACGACCTCGTCGGCGGAGAGCACGCCGCCGTTGGACTTCATGACGTAGAACGGGATCTCGCGGTCGGTGTCGCCGACGTAGGCGTCGAGGCGCTCGTGGATGTTGCTGACGTAGCGGCTGACGTTCGGCTTGACCGCGGCATCGACAAGGGTGGTCATCGAGCGTTCGTACTCGCGGTACTCACGCAGCACCTCGCTGCTGATCGAGACGATGGCATCCGGGTGCTCGCGGCGCAGGATCTCGCGCATCGCCAGCTCGTGGGCGTCGTTGGCGTAGGAGTGCAGGAAGCAGACGGCGAGGGTGGTGATGCCCTGCTCCTTGAACCAGCGCGCCGCGGCGACCGCGCCCGCCTCGTCGAAGGGCCGGATCTCGTGGCCTTCGAAGTCCATCCGGCCGCCGACGGTGCGCACCCGGTCGGCGGGGACGATCCGGTCCGGCTTGACCCAGAAGTAGGAGTTGCCATAGCCGTCGGGCACCGACTGCCGGGCGATCTCGAGCATGAACTCGTAGCCCTCGGTCGTGAGGAAGCCGAGCGCCTCGACCTTGCCCTCGAGCAGCTTGTTGGTGGCCACGGTCGTGCCGTGGGAGACGGCGGTGATGTCCGCGCCGGTCGCGCCGACGACACCGAGGATCTTGTCGATGCCGTTGATGAATCCGTCGGCGGGGTTGCTCGGCGTGCTCGGTGTCTTGGTCGTGACCAGCTCGCCCGAGTCCTCGTCGAAGGCCACCACGTCGGTGAAGGTGCCCCCCGTGTCGATGCCGATCCTGATCCGCCGCTGCGATCCTTGGCTCATGGCTTGATTCAATCGCCAACGGGCGGGCCTCGCCTTGGCAGTCGTTGCCAACGGCACACCCATATGCCGTCAACCCTCGCCCGCTGTGGGCGTCACTCGGGTCGGGTCGCGCTCCCAAGCTCGTTAGGTGTGGTGGAGGTGGGGTCCTGACCCCACCTCCACCACACCTAACGGCTGACCCGCAGTTCCGAGACGAGAACCTCAGCCGGTGGTGAAGCTGTGGTGCTTGTGCGGGAAGCCGGTGCTGGCGGGGGCCTCGAGGTCGGCGCGGTGGTTGCGGATGAGGTCGAGGTTGCGGTCGCGCAGGTGGTCGAAGGCCTGGCCGATGTTGGAGCCCGGCGTGAGCGAGGCCAAGGCTTCTTCGGGGTCCAGGCGAGCGCTGACCCAGCCTTCGTGGGTCGCCGCCTTGGCCACGATGTGCCCGATCGGCGTCACGATGTGGGAGTTGCCGAAGTAGAGCACCCCGGCGGGGTCCGCCCCCACCGCGTTGGAGCCGACGACGAAGACGTGGTTGTCATAGGCCCGGGCCCGGGAGGTCAGCTCCCAGATGTCGGCCGAGCGCAGCAGCGCCGACGGGCGCAGGATGACCTCGGCACCCTGCACGGCCTGGATGCGCGAGAGCTCGGGGTAGTCGCCGTCGAAGCAGATGATCATGCCGATCCGCCCCAGGTCGGTGTCGCACACGGTGACCGTGTCCCCAGGGGTGACCCAGCCGCCGCCGGTGACGATCTCGGAGCAGAACGGGTGGGTCTTGCGATAGACACCCAGGATCGAGCCGTCGCGACCCAGCAGGACCGAGGAGTTGTAGACCACCTCCGGTGACGGGCCACGCTCGTAGGTGCCCACGCACACGAGCACGCCGAGCTCTCGCGCCAGGTCGGCCAGCGGCTCGACGAGCGTGCCCGCGGCCGACCCGGTGGCCGGCAGGGCGGTCATGAGCTCCCACAGGGCCTCGGCCGGGATGCCGGGAGTGAAGCCGGTCGTCGCCGACTCGGGCAGGACGACGAGCTCGGCCCCGGTCTCGGCGACGCAGCGTCGCGTCCACTCCACGCACTTGGCGACATTGGCGGCGACGACCTCGGGGGAGAGCGCCCCCGCGACCGGCGCGATCTGGACAGCGGCCGCGGTGAAGGCCTTCATCGCCGCCGCCCCAACCGCGAGCCCAGGAGCACTCCGATGGCGACAAGGGCACCCCCGACCACCGTGCCCAGCGCGAAGCCTGCCGCACCCTCCATCGAGAAGGTGGCATTGGCGTTGGCCGTGCGCGCAGGGACCCGGCCGGCATACGTCTCGCCGACCACCGCGGGAGCCCCGGCCCCAACGCCACCAGCACCGGCGGGTTGGACGTGGCCGGCGCCCACCGGAGCGTCGAGCGCGACCTCGGCCGGACGCACCCCTGCGATGTCGGCATCGAGCGCGGAGAAGAACTGGCCGGCCATCTTCTTGGTGACCCCGGCGAGCATCCGCTGGCCGACGCCTCCGATGGCCCCGCCGACCGAGGCGTCCGCGTCGTACGACAGCTCGGTGCCCCCGTCCGCCGACGGCGCGAGCCGCACCGCCACGGTGGCCTCGATCGTGCCCGGTGCCCCCGCGCCGCGCGCCTTCATCGTCAGCGCGTGCGGCTCCTCGAGGTCGACGAGGGCCACGCTGCCGTCATAGGTCCCCTTGATGGCGGCCACCCCGGCGGTCACCCGCACGATGTGGCTGTGCGGGCCGGTCGGCGTGAGGGACTCGCACCCGGGGATGCAGCGGGCGAGCACCCGCGGGTCGAGCAGTGCCACCCAGACCTGGTCGACCGGGGCGACGAGCGTGTTGGAGCCGGAGATCTTCATGACTGACCTTTCGTGGCGTGCTGACGGCGCAGCTCCCATAGCTCGCTCGGGCTGATCGGCATGGACAGGATCGGGAAGCCCTCGGCGTCCTCGATCGCGGAGGCGATGACGGCCGACACCGGGATGCACCCGGCCTCGCCGGCACCCTTGATCCCCAACGGGTTCAGGGGCGAGGGCGTCTCGAGGTGGTCGGTCTCGACATGCGGGACCTCGGAGGCATAGGGCATGAGGAAGTCCATGAACGAGGCGTTGAGCAGCTGCCCCGACTCGTCGTAGGCCATCCGCTCGTAGAGCGCGCCACCGACGCCCTGCGCGACGCCGCCGTGCACCTGCCCCTCGACGATGAGCGGGTTGATCATCACCCCGCAGTCGTGGATGACGCAGTAGCGCAGGATCGTGATCTCGGCGGTCACCGGGTCGGTCTCGACGATGGCGGCATGCATGCCATTGGCGAAGGTCGCCTGGGTGGGGGAGTAGACCCCCTTGCCCTCCAGGCCCGGCTCCTCGCCGTCGGCGACCGGCGGCTTGTCTGGGTCGAAGGTCCCAGCAAACTGCGTGGCGGCCTTGGCCGCCTCGTCGAAGGCATAGCGCAGAGGGTTCGACAGGACGGCGACGCTCGACAGCGAGATCGACGTGCCGGGCGCGCCCTTGACCGAGATCACGCCGTCCTCGATCTCGAGGTCGTCGGGGTTGGCTTCCAGGGCGTCGGCCGCGATGCGCAGAGCCTTCTCCCGCACCGCCTTTGCGGCGAACGCGATGGCGTTGCCGCTCATCACCGCAGCCCGCGACGCAAAGGTCCCCACGGCATACCCCATCCGTCGGGTGTCGCCGGTGGTGACGTGGACGTCCTCGATCCGCACGCCGAGCTCGTCGGCGACGATCTGCGCGAAGGCCGTCTCGTGGCCCTGCCCCTGCGTGGTCAGGCCGGTCGCGACGTTGACCCGCCCGCTGGTCTCGACCTGGACGTGGCCCGCCTCATAGGGCCCGACGCCCGTGCCCTCGACGTAGCAGCCGATCCCCAGGCCCACCTTGCGTCCCGCGGCCTCAGCTTGCTTCCGGTATGCCGTGAAGTCGTCCCAGCCCACGAGTGCCTTGAGCTTGGCCAGGCTGGCCGGGAAGTCGCCCGAGTCGTACTTCAGGGGCCGCCCGTCCTGGAACATCAGCCCGTGGTCGTAGGGCATCTCCTCGGGGAGGATGAAGTTCGCCTCGCGCACGTCGGCGCGGTCCTTGCCGAGGTGCGCCGCGATCGCATCCATCGTGCGCTCCATCGCGAACACCCCCTGCGGTCGACCCGCCCCGCGGTAGGGCGTGACGATGACCGTGTTGGTGTAGAGGCTCCAGAACTCACAGCGATAGGCGCCCGGCTTGTAGGGCCCCAGCAGCTGGGTCGAGGTGATGATCGGGACGATGATGCCGTAGGGGGTGTAGGCGCCGTTGTCGTGCCAGACCTTGACGTCCAGGCCGAGGACCACGCCGTCGTCGTCGAACCCGACGGTCACCTCTTGGAGCTGGGCCCGCTCGTGGGCGCTGGAGATGAAGTGCTCGCGCCGGTCCTCGGTCCACTTCACGTCGCGCCCGAGAGCGCGGGCCGCCCAGGGCACGAGCAGCTCCTCGGCCCACGGGTGGACGATCTTCACGCCGAAGCCGCCGCCGACGTCGGGCGCGATGCAGTGGATCCGGGCCAGCGGCAGCTCCAGCCGCGCCGCGACCGCGGCGCGCACGCCGGTCGAGGTCTGCGTCGAGGACCACATGCGCATCGACTGCTCGTCGCGGTCCCAACGGGCGAGGACGCCCTTGCCCTCCATCGGCATGCAGGCGCTGCGCTCGATGGTCAGGGGAATGGTCAGCGTGTGCGGGGCTGCGGCCAGCGCGGCCTCGACATCACCGACCTCCTGCACCAGGTGGGCCGCGACGTTGCCGGGTGCGTCGTCGTGGACGAGGACGCTGGCCGATCGCGCGGCCTCGACCCCCACGACGACGGGCAGGGCTTCGTAGTCGACCCGGATCCGCGCGGCGGCGTCCTCGGCCAGGTAGCGGTCGCGGGCGACGACCATGACGACCGGCTCACCGACGTGGTTGACCTCGCCGTTGACCAGGGCATAACCGGTGCGGGCGTGGGTCAGTGCAGGGTGCGGGATGAGCACCGGCAGCGGCTGGGCCATCGGGCCCTCGAGGTCCTCGTAGGTGTAGATCGCCTCGACACCCTCGACCTCCCAGGCATCGGTGATGTCGATGTCGACGATGCGGGCGTGCGCGCTCGTGCTCCGCACGAAGGCCGCGTGCAGCGCCCCCGCACCGAGGTCGTCGAGGTAGCGTCCGTTGCCGGTCAGCAGCCGCGGGTCCTCTCGCCGGCGGATGGGGGCGCCGAGCTGGCGGGTGGTCATCGCGTGCCCTCCTCAGCGGCCCTGGTCGCCTTGGCCGCCTCGGACGCTCCGGCCGCCCAGGCCTCCCCGGCTCCGGCCTCGCGCCGGAGCTCAGCGGCCCGCAGCACCGCCTTGACGATGTTCTGGTAGCCGGTGCACCGGCACAGGTTGCCGCTCACGCACTCCCGGGCCTCGTCCGGCGTCGGATCCGGGTGCTGCTCGAGGAAGGCAGTGATGGTCGTGAGGAATCCCGGTGTGCAGAAGCCACATTGGAGCGCATGGCACTCGGCGAAGGCCTGCTGGACCGGGGAGAGGTGCGACGGGTCGTTGCCCAGGCCCTCCACGGTCGTGACGTCGTGGCCCTGGGCACTCACGGCGAACATCAGGCACGAGCGCACCGGCTCCCCGTCGAAGAGCACCGTGCACGCCCCGCACACGCCGTGCTCACACCCCACGTGCGTGCCCGTGAGGCCGAGCTCGCCGCGGAGGAAGTCGGACAGCAGGCGTCGCGCGGGAGCCATCGCCGAGTGCTGAGCACCGTTGACGCGCAATGAGATCGAGAGCAGCGGCTCGATGCTCGCGTCGGCGGCGAAGGGCTCGGCACCCGTCGAGGAGAAGGACGTCGTCGTCATGCGGACACCTCCGGAGCAGCAGTCCGCGCGAAGGCGCGGCGGGTGAGCTCGCCGACGAGCGCGCGGCGGTAGTCGGCGGTGGCGTGGATGTCGGCCTCGGGGGAGACGTGGCCCTGGACGAGGTCGTCGACCACCGACCAGTCGATGCCGCCCGGCTCCTGGCCGCGCACCGCCTCGGTCAGGTCGAGGATGTCGGGCACGTCGGTGACGGACACGAAGGAGGCGAGCGCACGGCCTACGACGCCGTCGGCGACGGTCAGGGCGGCGGCGACCCCGGCCAGGGCGTAGTCCCCCTGGCGCCGGGCCGACTCGAGGAAGGCCGTGCGCGTGCCGGCGGGGAAGGTGCCGAAGCGGATCGCCACGATCAACTCGTCCTCGGCCAGGGTGGTCTCCAGCGGCCCTTGAAAGAAGTCGGCGGCCGCGATCTCGCGGGTGCCGCTCGCCGAGACGGCCTCGATCACGGCGGCAGTGAGGACGGCGACGGCCGGCATCTCACCGGCCGCGTCGGCGTGGGCGATCGACCCCACCGTCGTGCCCCGGTTGCGGATCGCGGGGTGGGCGACATTGCCCAGGGCCTGGGACAACAACGGGAGGGTATGCCGTGCGCTCGCCTCCCGCTCCAGCGCCGCGTGCCGCACGAGGGCGCCGACCCGGACGGCGGTGTCGGAGACCTCCACGGAGGCCAGTCCGCTGATGCCATTGATGTCGACGAGGTGCGCGGGCTGGGCCAGGCGCATGTTGAGCACGGGGATGAGGCTCTGCCCGCCGGCGAGCACCTTGCCGTCGTGCCCGACCTCCCGCAGCACCGCGACCGCCTCCTCGACCGAGGTCGGTGCGTGGTGCGTGAATGGTGCTGGCTTCATTGGTCGATCATGGCGAACATCGCCACCCTCCGGGTCGTCGAATCACCGTCACGGCCGGGAAACGCTCTTGTCAAGAAGTGACGAAGGGCGGGGTGCCAGGCACCCCGCCCTTCGCTCCCTCGAGCTGGGCTCGGGGGTCTGCGAGAGGTCGCGTCAGCTGTGGCGGCCGCGACGGTGCTCCCCGCCCTGGTAGAGGTCGTCGATGCCGTCGCTGTCGCCGTAGACGTGGTCGCCGACCGCGATGGCCGTGCCCTCGGCGCCCTCGGGAGTGAGGTCGGCCTTGGGCGCGATCGCCTTGGCGAGGTGGTAGGCGAGGATCGCGACGATGGTGCCGAGCGCGATGCCGCTGAGGGTGAAGTTGTCGGTAAGCTTCATCTTCACGTCGCCGATGCCGATGACGATGCCGGCGGCGACCGGGACCAGGTTGATCGGGTTCCCGAAGTCGACGCCGTTCTCCTTCCAGATCTTGGCGCCGAGCAGGCCGATCATGCCGTAGAGCACGACGGTGATGCCGCCGAGGACGCCGCCCGGGACGGAGGCGACGAGGGCGCCGAACTTCGGCGAGAGGCCGAAGAGGATGGCCACGAGCGCGGCGACGTAGTAGGCGGCCGTCGAGTAGACCCGGGTGGCGGCCATGACACCGATGTTCTCGGCATACGTCGTGGTGGGGGAGCCGCCGAAGAAGGAGGCGACCGCGGTGCCGACACCGTCACCGGCGATGGCCCTGCCCATGACCGGGTCGAGGTCGTGACCGGTCATCTCGGCGACGGCCTTGACGTGGCCGGTGTTCTCGGCGATGAGGGCGATGACGGCGGGCAGGACGAGCAGGATCGCGGCCATCGAGAAGGTCGGCATGTGCCACCCCACGGCCTCCTTGCCGTCGGCGGCGATCGAGGTGGCCGGCGGCAGGCCGAACCAGCTGGCCGCGCCGATGCCCTCGGTGCTCCAGCGCAGGTGCTCGGTGGCCTCGGTGGCGCCGCCGAGGACGGAGGTGATCGGGCCGGCCGTCTTGTCGAGCAGCCAGGACAGGGCGGTGCCGAAGATGAGGGCGAGGAAGATCGAGATGCGGCCGATGAAGCCGCGGAAGGCGACGGCCACGACGATCGTGAAGAGCATCGTGAGGATGGCCACCCACTGGTCCTGGGGCCAGTAGATGTTGGCCACGACGGGCGCCAGGTTGAAGCCGATGAGCATGACGACGGCGCCGGTGACGACCGGTGGCAGCGCCTTGTGGAGGAAGGAGGAGCCGGCGAAGTGGATCGCCACGCCGACCAGCGTCAGGACGACGCCCGCGACGAGGATGGCGCCGGTGACCTGCCGGCTGTCACCGCCCCCGGCGCGGATGGCGGCGACGCCACCGACGAAGGAGGCCGAGGTGCCGAGGTAGCTGGGCACCTTTCCCTGCACGATGAGCAGGAAGAGGATGGTCGCGATGCCGCTCATCATGATCGCGAGCTGGGCGTTGAGGCCCATGATGAGCGGGAAGACGAAGGTCGCCCCGAACATCGCCACGATGTGCTGCGCTCCCAGGCCGATCGTCTTGCCCCAGGGCAGACGCTCGTCCGGGGCGACGACGCCACCGGCCGCGACCGACGCCGCGTCCTTCACCTTCCAACCGAGTCCGAGTGCCATCTGGGTCCTCTCCCTAGCCTCCGTGGTGCTGTGGTCCCGAGCACGTCGCCGTGGGGGATACAGGGAAGGTAGCGCCCGAACCACCCTGCGGGTTCGTCATTGCTCAACATCGCCACCGGCGTTTCTTCGGCAATGTTGGTTTGCCCGTTGCGGTGCGTCGGCTCAGATTCCGTGCATGTCGTGGACCCGCAGGGCCAGGGCCAGGGTCAGCCTCAGCTGTGGATCGGTGGTGAACGGGCCGAGCATCTTCTCCAGCTTGATGATCCGGTAGCGCAACGTGTTGTAGTGGAAGAAGAGCTGCCGTGAGGTCTCGGCGACGTTGAGGTTGGTGTCGAGCAGGACCGCCAGGGTGTGCCTGAGGTCGGCATTCTCGGGAGTGTCGTCGGTGGCCAGCTCCCCGAGGGACTCCACGACGAACCGGCGCAGGTCCGCGGTGTCCGGCACGAGGGCCAGCAGCCGGTAGATGCCCAGCCCGTCGAAGTGGGTCAGGGCGGAGTCTCCGTGCATCTGCCGGCCCACCGAGACGGCCTTGAGCGCCTCCTCGTAGGCACCCGGCAGGGCCGCGAGCGAGGTGATCGGCCGAGAGACGCCGGTGGAGAAGCTGCGCCGGCCGCCGCCGCCGTCACCGCGCACGGTGCGCACGTAGTCCGCCACCGTCTTCATGATCGTCTGGGTGTCCGCCTCGTCCGGGACGGCGAGCAGGACGACGACCTCCTGGCTGAAGCCGGCGACGGGCACGCTCGCGTCCTTGGTCCGCACGGCCCACGTCCACGCGCGGGCGAAGCGCTCCTGCAGGGCGCGGACCTCGGGGGCGCTGCGCGTGGTCTCGGCGTCGTTCTCGTCGGTCTCCGCGACGACGACGACCAGCCGCCGGTCGACGTCCCAGCCGAGGGCGGCGGCGTGCGCGATCGTCTCAGTCGGGGAGCCGGACCGGCCGGCAAGGGCGTCGCGCAGGAACTCGGCGCGGTACTTCCCCTCGACGGCGGAGACGGCCTGCTCCTTGGTCACAGCCAGGGCGGCGACGGTGGCGGCCCGACCGAGCAGGTGGACATCCGTGCCGGAGAAGGGCCGATCGCGGGTGAAGGCGGCGAGGAGGCCGAGCTCGGAGCCGCCGGCGACGATCTTGACCAGGCTGCGGTGGTCGCGCGCGTCGCCGTGGGCGCGCTGGCCCAGGGGCTCGTCCTCGACGAGCAGGCGACCGCTGCGGTCGAAGCAGTCGAGGGCCAGCACCCGCTCGAGGTCGCCGTCCGTGCCCGCGTTCGCGAGCACCCGCCCGTCGGTGGAGGTGACGAGGGCCGAGCCGCCGAAGACCTCCGCCAGCGCATGGCAGAGCTCGTCGAGGGAGCCGCCGGCGAGGACGATGCGCTGGAGTAGCTGGTGGATCTCGTCCTCGCGTTGCAGGAGGAGCTGCTGGTGGGCGACGAGAAGCTCCAGGGCGGCGGTGCGCAAGCGGTCGACGTCCGCCTCGTCGGCCGCCAGGGCGAGCGGGGCACCGAGTCGGCGTGCCGATGCGGTCCAGCGGGCAGCCTGGTCGGCCGGGACGCACACCACGAGGAGAGCGAGCCGATCGGCGACCACCCGGGCGAGGAGGCGCTCCACGTCGTCGGCGCTGTCGGGCGCCCCGTCGAGGATGCCGACCTCGTCCGGGCCGGCGCTGCCGGCGCTCCGGACGCCCAGCACCGGCAGGGCTCCGCCACCCTCGGGCAGCACGGTGCGGAGGGTGCGACCCGCAGAGCCGGCGAGCACGGCCGCGACGGTCGGGCCGGGGTCACCCGCTGCCCATGGCAATTCTTGGTCCTCCACGGCCACATCGTTGGCAGATGTGGACATCAGGTCAACCCCTCCGGCCTCGCTAGCGTCGCTGGTGTGACCCTCGTGCATCCCGCAGCCCTCTCGGCCCTCGTGCCGACCGCGGAGCTCCGGGGCGTGGCCGAGGTCGTCGCGGCGAGCCGCTTCGGGTGCTACCTGCGTCTGCCGGGCGTCACCGGTCCCGCGCGCATCCTGCCGCTGCTCGCCGGGGATGCCGCAGCGCTGCCGACGGCGGCCCGCCTGGCCCTGCCGTCCACGCGCCTGCACCTGGGTGCCACACCTGGGACGCGGGTGGGCGTCGACCCCGACGGCGTGGACCTGCCGGCCGGCCGGGTCGCCTTCGTGCGGCGCTGGACCCCGGCTCGGGTGCCCCCCCGTCCGTGCACACAGGCGCGCCCGAGGCCTCTCTGGGTCGGCCGGCCCGACGCGGACCGAGCCCCTCTGGTCGACCGCCTCACCGAGGTCGTCGAGACCGCGCTCGAGCGCTGGCCCCTCGAGCGCCCCGTTGCCGCGCTGGTCGGCCTGGGACCCGGGTCGACCCCGACCGGCGACGACCTCCTGGCCGGTGCGCTGCTCACCCTTCGTGCCGCGGACATCGACACCCGGCTCGGCGCCGCCGTGGCCGGGCTCGCGGATCGCACGACCGAGCTGTCCGCCTCGCTGCTGCGCGCCGCAGCGCAGGGGTATGCCGTGCCCGAGCTGTGCGCGCTCGTCACCGCCGCCGTGGCCGGGGACGAGGACAGGGCGGCCACCGCCGCCCGGGCCGTGACCCGTCTCGGGCACTGGTCCGGTGCCGACCTCGTCGCCGGAGTGGCCGCCACCCTGGCCATCCTGGCCGCACGCCAGGACGCCGCCACCCCCATGAACCCCCGTCCCCTGAGCCATCGGAGTGCCTCGTGACCGAGACCGTCGACCTGCGCCGCGGCGCCTACCACGACTCCGTGAGCCTCATGCAGGTCTCCCGGGCCGTCGCCCGGACCCCGGGCGTCGATGCCGCCCAGGTGGCGATGGCCACCGAGCTCAACGTCGAGGTGCTCACCGGCATGGGGTTCACCGTGCCGGAGGGCGCCGGGCCCAATGACCTGGTCATCGCCCTGCGCGCGACCGACGACGCTGCCCTCGCGGCCGGCCTGGCGGCGGTCGAGGCGGCACTGGCCGACCTCCGCCGCGGGTCCGCGAGTGCCGGTGAGCTCGGGAGCGCGCCGGACCCGCTGACCCTGGGTGCCGCCGTGCGTCGCGCGGGGGCCGGACTGGTCGTCGTGTCCGTGCCCGGGTCGCATGCGGTGACCGAAGCCTTCGATGCCATCGACGCCTGCGCCTCGGTCATGCTCTTCTCGGACAACGTCAGCGTGGCCGACGAGATCGCCCTCAAGGACGCCGCTGCGGCGGCGGACGTGCTCGTCATGGGCCCGGACTGTGGCACCGCGGTCGTCAACGGAGTCGCGCTCGGCTTCGCCAACGTCGTGCGGCGCGGGTCGGTCGGGATCGTGGCCGCGTCCGGCACCGGCGCCCAACAGGTCATGTGCCTCCTCGACGCCGCCGGTGTCGGGATCAGCCACTGCCTGGGTGTCGGAGGACGGGACCTCAAGCACGAGGTCGGCGGCCGCTCCACCCGCCAGGCGCTGCGCGCACTGGCCGCCGACCCCGCCACCGAGTCGGTCATCGTGGTCTCGAAGCCTCCGGACGACGGGGTGCTCGCCGAGATCGAGGCCCTGGGCTCGGACCTGGGCCTGAGGGTGCACTTCGCGATCCTCGGCGAGGGACGCCCCGACCTCACGTCGAGCACGGAGCAGTTCCTCCGCAGCACCGGCCACCCCGTGCCCACATGGCCCGCCGAGGGTGCCGCGCCCGACCTGGGCACCGCTGCCGAACAGGGCAGCGCACGTGACCGGGGCGCCGCGCTGCGCGGCCTCTACTGCGGCGGCACCCTCGCCGACGAGGCGATGATCGTCGCCGGGTCCAGCCTCGGGGCGATCCGCTCGAACATCGCCCACGACGAGGACCTGCTCCTCAGCGGGGACCTGCGCGCTCCGGGACACCTCGTCATCGACTTCGGCGACGACGGGCTGACCCGCGGCCGTGCCCACCCGATGATCGACCCGACCCTGCGGATGGAGCGGATCGCCCTCGAAGCAGCCGACGCCTCGTGCGGCGTCCTCCTGCTCGACCTCGTCCTCGGGCACGGCGCGCACCCGGACCCGGCCGGCGAGCTCGCGGCGGCGATCCGTGCCGCCAGGTCCACCGCCGCCGACGCCGGTCGCGACCTGCCCGTCGTCGTCGCCCTCGTCGGCACCGACGCCGACCCGCAGGGTCGCGCCGACGCGCAGCGCCTCCTGGCCGAGGCTGGTGCGTCCGTCTTCCTCTCCAATGCCGCCGCGACGGCCCACGCCGTCAGCCTCCTCGGGAGCCCCGCATGAGCATCGACCACGAACCCCTGCGCGGACTGCTCGGCCGGGACCCGGTCGTGGCCACGTCAGGAGTGGCCCTGTTCGCCGACGAGCTGCGGGCCCAGGCCGTGCCGGTGAGTGAGGTGGCCTGGAAGCCGGTCGGCGAGCACTCCCGCGAGGCCCTGGCGACGGTCATGGCCGACCAGCGCCGCGTCGCAGCCAATGCCGAGGCCCTGGCCCGCATGACCGCTGCCGAGGCGATGCTCGTCGACGTCGTTCTCGCCAGGGACGCGCTCGGGCTGGAGCGAGGCACCTTCCTCCATGCCGGCCCACCGATCACGTGGGAACGGGCCTCCGGCCCGTTGCGCGGTGCACTCATCGGCGCGGTCCTCTTCGAGGGCCTGGCGCAGACACCCGAGGAGGCCGAGGCCCAGCTCGCGGCCGGGGCCTTCGAGTGGGAGCCGTGCCACCATCGCGACGCGGTCGGGCCGATGGCCGGGGTGGTCTCGCCGTCGATGTGGATGTACGAACTGCGCGACGAGGTCCACGGCAACACCTCGTGGTGCTCGCTCAACGAGGGGCTGGGCAAGGTCCTGCGCTACGGCGCCTACGGCCAGGAGGTCATCGACCGGCTGCACTGGATGACCGACGTCCTGGGCCCGCTGCTGCAGCAGTCGGTGCGCGCCACCGGTCCCTTCGACATCCGCGCCATCCTGGCCCAGATGCTCCAGATGGGCGACGAGGGCCACAACCGCAACCGCGCGGGCTCGCTCATGCTGCTTCGTGAGCTGCTCCCCGGCCTCATCACCGCCGACGGCTCCTCGAGCGACATCGCCGAGGCGGTGCGCTTCTCCGGCGCCAACGAGCACTTCTTCCTCAACCTCGGTATGCCGGCCTGCAAGCTCGCGACGATGGCGGCCCACGGCATACCGGGCTGCTCGGTCGTGACGACGATGGCGCGCAATGGCACCGACTTCGGGATCCGGGTCTCGGGCACGGGGGAGGAGTGGTTCACCGGGCCGGCCAACACGCCCGAGGGACTCTTCCTCGGCGACTACGGCCCCGAGGACGCCAACCCCGACATCGGGGACTCGGCGATCACCGAGACCGGTGGCATCGGCGGGTTCGCGATGGCGGCGGCCCCGGCGATCGTGAAGTTCGTCGGCGGAGACGTGCCCTTCGCGCTGACGGCCACGCAGACGATGTACGAGATCACCGAAGGTGAGCACACGGCATACCAAGTGCCGATCCTCGGGTTCCGTGGCACGCCGACCGGGATCGACGTGACCAAGGTGGTCCGCACAGGAGTGCTGCCGCAGATCAACACCGGGATGGCCGGGCGGGTCGCGGGCACCGGCCAGGTCGGAGCCGGGCTGGTCACGCCGCCGATGGAGTGCTTCACGGCGGCCTTGGACGCCCTGGCGCAGCACGCGGGCTGATCGGTGCCCGGAGCAGGCGCCGGGTGCGGCAGGATGGACTCGTGACTGCGCGCATCCTCGACGGCTCCGCCATCCACAAGACGATCAAGGAGGAGCTGCGCGAGCGCGTGGCCAGGCTCCGCGAGCAGGGGGTGACACCCGGCCTCGGCACTGTGCTGGTCGGGGACGACCCCGGCAGCCACTGGTACGTCGGGGCCAAGCACCGCGACTGTGCCGAGATCGGCATCGAGAGCATCCGCCGCGACCTGCCGGCCAGTGCCACGCTCGAGGACGTCCTCGAGGTCGTCCACGGCCTCAACGCCGACCCGGCCTGCACCGGGTTCATCGTCCAGCAGCCCACCGGACTCGACGAGAACGCCATCCTCTCCGCCGTCGACCCGGCCAAGGACGTCGACGGGCTGCACCCCACCAACCTCGGCTGGCTCGTCCTCGGGGAGCCGGCGCCGCTGCCGTGCACCCCGGTCGGCTGCATCGAGCTGCTCCGACGGCATGACGTGCCGATCGCCGGCGCCAAGGTCGTCGTCGTCGGGCGCGGCATCACCGTCGGCCGACCCCTCGGCCTGATCCTCACCCGCCGGTCCGAGAACGCGACGGTCACGTTGTGCCACACCGGCACCCGCGACCTCGCCGCCGAGGTGCGCCAGGCCGACATCGTCGTCGCCGCCGCCGGGGTCCCCGGCATCATCACGGCCGACATGGTCAAGCCGGGCGCCGCGGTGCTCGACGTCGGCGTGTCCCGGATCATCGCCGAGGACGGCCACAGCAAGGTCGCCGGGGATGTCGCGGACGAGGTGCGCGAGGTGGCCGGTTGGGTCTCGCCCAACCCCGGTGGGGTGGGGCCGATGACCCGGGCCATGCTGCTGTCCAATGTCGTCCTCGCCGCCGAGCGTGCGGCCGGCCTCGGAGCCGGGTCGCCGGCCTGATGGCCACGCCCGACCGGGACGCACTCACCGCGCGCAAGCTGCCCCCCGGCGGCCAGCCGCTCATCACCCGGCACCTGCGGGCGTGGTGGGTGCTCGCACTCGGCGTCACCCTCGCCCTCGTCTTCGTCGCCACCGACCACATGTGGCGGGCCACCGGCGTGCTCAGCGCAACCCTCGTCATCGCCGCCGTGCTGCGCGTCGTGCTGCCCGTGGAGCAGGCCGGCGGACTGGTGGTGCGGCGCGCTCGCATCGACGTCGTGCTCCTGCTGCTGCTCGCCGGCGTGGTCGCCGGCCTTGGCTTCACCCTGGACCTGACCGTCCGCCCCTGACCCGCCCGGCACGCGGCGCCGTCGTGCGGGGGTGTGGGGCCGGCCCACGACAGCCGTATGCCGTCCGCGCGAGGGGCGCGGACGGCATACGGGCGGTGGGCGGTCACTCCCCGGTGGACCGCCCGGAGAAGGTCAGCTGATCAGGCCGAGCTCCTTGACCTGGTCGCGCTCGCTGGCCAGGCGCGCCACGGAGGCCTCGATGCGCTCACGGCTGAAGTCGTTGAGGTCCAGGCCCTGGACGATGGAGTACTCGCCGTTCTCCACGGTGCACGGGAAGGAGCTGATCAGGCCCTCGGTGAGGCCGTAGGAGCCGTCGCTGGGGACCGACATCGAGACGACCTCGCCGCCGGTGCCGAGCATCCAGTCGCGCATGTGGTCGATCGTGGCGTTGGCCGCCGAGGCCGCCGAGGACAGGCCCCGGGCCTTGATGATCGCGCCACCACGCGTGGCGACGGTCGGGATGTAGGTGTCAGCGATCCACGCCTGGTCCACGAGGTCGGCCGCGACCTTCCCGCCCACGGTGGTGTGGAAGAGGTCGGGGTACATCGAGTCGTCGTGGTTGCCCCAGATGGCCAGGCCCTTGATCTCCTCGACCGGGACCTGGAGCTTCTTGGCGAGCATCGACTTGGCCCGGTTGTGGTCCAGACGCGTCAGCGCGTTGAAGCGCTCCTTGGGGATGTCGGGGGCGTTGTGCATCGCGATGAGGGCGTTGGTGTTCGCCGGGTTGCCCGTGACGAGGATCTTGACGTCGTCGGCGACGACCTTGTTGAGGGCAGCGCCCTGGCCGATGAAGATCTTGCCGTTCGCGGCCAGCAGGTCGGCGCGGTCCATGCCCTCCTTGCGCGGCATGGCGCCCACGAGCATGGCGGCGTTGACGCCGTCGAAGACCTGCTCGGGGTCGTCGCCGATGACGACATTGGCCAGCGTGGGGAAGGCACAGTCGTCGAGCTCCATGACGACCCCCTCGAGGGCCTTGAGGGCCGGCGTGATCTCGAGCAGGCGCAGCTCGACCGGGGTGTCCGGACCGAGGAGGGCGCCGCTGGCGATGCGGAAGAGGAGGCTGTAGCCGATCTGGCCGGCGGCGCCGGTGACGGCGACCTTGACAGGGTTTGCGCTCACGGAATGGGACCCTTCGGTTGTGGTGATCATGGCTGCTCCTGACGTTAGCAGCGCCGTGCTCCGCCAGGTCCGGCGGGAGGCCCTCCGAGACGTGCGGTCGAGCCTGTGGTGACGCCGCTCAGGAGTCGGTTCTGGATCGCATCCTGCGCTTGATCGCTCCGGCCCGGGTCAGGCCCCGGCGGACGCCTGCTTCGAGCGCTGGAAACCGAGCCTCGAGGCGACGGGAGACCTGGCTCAGCGCGCCAGCCGGGGCCGTGTGGGAAGTCCCGCGCAGGGACTCGAGGTAGCGCAGCTGCTCCTCGGTCTGTCCGGGTAGGTAGGCGCTCACCTGCTCCAGCTTGTACTCGAGGAAGGGATAGTTGACGGAGGCCCAGTCCTGGTTGATGACGGAGCGGACGTGGAAGCCGGCGTCGAGGACGGCATAGGCAAGGAGTCGCTCGAGGACGTGGGTCAGTGAGCCGTCGCGGTACTCCCCGTCCTCGGGGAAGTCGGTCCACTGCCAGTCCGCCTCGACGAGCTTGCGCAGTGTCTCCGGACGCGCCCAGAACATCGATCCGTATGCCGCCAACGGGGTGTTCTTGTCGAACTTGGTGGCGATGCCCAGTCGCTTGGCGAGCGCCTCGGCAGGTGCCCGGTTGGCGAACCACGCGTGTCCCATCGTCGGGTAGCCGATGTTGATGACCGGAGGGAAGACCATCCCCAGGGTGGGGTGCTGGTCGAAGAGGCGCAGGATCTCGGCGACATGGCCCGGTGAGTGCAGCAGGTTGTCGTAGAGGTGGTCGCGGAACAGGCCGCCGATGTTGACGGCGTCCTGGGGCGACTTCTTGGAGTGGACCCGGCAGATGAGATCGAAGCGGTTCGAGGACAAGAGGTCGCGCTGGCCGATGAGCAGTGCGCTGGTGTCGCGGCCCTGGTTGCTATCGACGACCCGGACGTCGACCTCTGCGATGTCATGGTCGGCCAGCTGCGTCAGGATCGAGGTGCGTTTTGCCTCGGTGTCGGTTGTGACGTGGAGGGCGTAGGGAACCGGAATGGTCCCGATCCGGGCCATCATCTCGTCGACGAGGTCGTCGTAGTAGATGTGGGCCAGGACGCCGATCCTGAGCCCCGGGCTCGGCGCCCCCACCGGGACCTGGTCACCGATGACCTCGAGGAGCGAGAGGTTGGTGTAGACGTGGCGGGGCTCGGCAGCGCGCGCGAGTGCTCGCCACAGCGCGGAGAGCGGGAAGTCGGTCTGCTCCAGCTCGGCGAGCACCCGGCGGCCTAGGACCGCCCCGTGCTCAAGGCGAGAAGACGGGGCGGCGAACAGGTCGAACGCCAGGACCGGACAGCGGGCGCGCAGCAGGTGATGGGCGCTCTCGAGCAGTGGGTCCCCGGTGGGGAAGTCCTCGACCGGCCACGCCGCCCGCCAGGTGAAGCCCGCGCCGGAGAAGGTGCGCGTGAACGACTCCGGGACCAGACCGGAGCGTGCGGCCTGGGCATCCGTGGACCAGTATGCCTCCCACGCCGGGGAGGCGAGGAGTCGCCGGCGGACGACGAGGAGGTGCGGGTGGAGGACGGTGTCGCCGTCTGCGCCCGCCTCGTCCGCCGGCTCGACCGGAGCCCGGCGCGATGTCAGTCCCCAGAAGTCGACCTCCTGGTCGGCCATCGCCGTAAAGGCCTCGACGAACGGGAACACGGGCCCGACGAAGCGCCTGTCGGCAAGGATGACCTCGTCGTGGGCCCGCACGTCATCGCTGTCGAGCGCACGGACGGTCGGCATGACGCTGCTGTCCGCCTCGGGCAGGAGCACGACCGCGTCGGCCACCTCGGCCAGTCGTGCGCGGCCACTGTTGCTCAGGGGCTGGTCGGCGACGACCACGACCCGGTCGGCCACCGAGGCCA
This sequence comes from Actinomycetota bacterium, assembly GCA_020161815.1. Lineage (GTDB taxonomy): Bacteria > Actinomycetota > Actinomycetes > Actinomycetales > Dermatophilaceae > Phycicoccus_A. The sequence goes on from JAIUOP010000001.1 coordinate 408,764, forward strand.
GCCCGCGCAGGGAGTGGAGGACGAGGTCCTCGACGATCCCGTCGGGGTCGGCGAATCGGTACGCGGCCAGGCGCTTCACAGTCGGGTCCACGGGCTCGTCTGGTCAGCCGAGCTGCGCGAGGATCTCGTTGAAGCGGCTCGACGGGCGCATCACGGCGCTGGCCTTGGCGTCCTCGGGGCGGTAGTAGCCCCCGATGTCGGCCGGGCTGCCCTGGACAGAGATGAGCTCGGCGTCGATGGCCTCGGCGTTGTCCTTGAGCGCAGCGGCGACGTCCGCGAACGCGGCCGCGAGCTCGGCGTCGTCGTGCTGGCCGGCCAGCTCCTGGGCCCAGTAGTTGGCGATCCAGAAGTGGCTGCCACGGTTGTCGATCTGCCCGACGCGGCGTGCCGGGGACTTGTTCTCGTCGAGCAGCTTCTCGGTCGCCTTGTCGAGGGTGTCGGCGAGGATGCCGGCGCGCGCGTTGCCCTTGTTGGCCTCGTGCCGGAAGGACTCGGCCAGGGCGAGGAACTCACCGAGGCTGTCCCAGCGCAGGTAGTTCTCCTCGACCAGCTGTTGCACGTGCTTGGGGGCCGAGCCGCCGGCGCCGGTCTCGAAGAGGCCGCCGCCGTTCATGAGCGGGACCACGGAGAGCATCTTGGCGCTCGTGCCGAGCTCGAGGATCGGGAAGAGGTCGGTGTTGTAGTCACGCAGGACGTTGCCGGTCACCGAGATGGTGTCCTTGCCCTCGCGGATCCGCTCGACCGAGGTCTTCGCGGCCTCGACAGGGGAGGCGATGGAGATGTCGAGACCGTCCGTGTCGTGGTCCCCGAGGTACTTCTGGACCAGGCCGATGAGGTTGCGGTCGTGGGCGCGGGACTCGTCGAGCCAGAAGATCGCCGGCGTGCCGGAGAGGCGGGCGCGGGTGACCGCGAGCTTGACCCAGTCCTGGATCGGGGCGTCCTTGGTCTGGCAGGCGCGCCAGATGTCGCCGGCCTCGACCCGGTGGCTCATGAGCACCTCACCGGCCCCGTTGACGACCTCGACGACGCCGTCGGACGCAACCAGATAAGTCTTGTCGTGCGACCCGTACTCCTCGGCCTTCTGGGCCATGAGGCCGACATTGGGCACCGAGCCCATCGTCGTCGGGTCGTAGGCGCCGTGCGCGCGGCAGTCGTCGATGACGGACTGGTAGACCCCGGCATACGAGCTGTCCGGGATGACGGCAAGGGTGTCGGCCTCGGCGCCGTCCGGGCCCCACATGTGGCCCGAGGTGCGGATCATCGCGGGCATCGAGGCGTCGACGATGACATCGCTCGGGACGTGCAGGTTGGTGATGCCCTTGTCGGAGTTCACCATCGCCAGGCGCGGCCCGTCGGCGAGGCCCTGCTCGAAGGCGGCGCGGATCTCCTCGCCGTTCTCGAGCTCGGCGAGCCCGTCGAGGATCGCGGCCAGGCCGTTGGAGCCGTCGAGACCGGCAGCCAGCAGCGCGGGGCCGTGCGCGGCATACACGTCCTTGAAGTAGGCGCGGACCACGTGGCCGAAGATGATCGGGTCGGAGACCTTCATCATCGTGGCCTTGAGGTGCACCGAGAAGAGGACGTCCTCGGCCTTGGCTCGGGCGACTTGGTCGGCGAGGAAGGCGTCGAGCGCCTTCGCCGACATGAAGGTGGCGTCGACGACCTCGCCCTCGAGGACCTTCAGGCCGCTCTTGAGGTCGGTCACCGTGCCATCGGTGGCGGTGTGCCGGATGGTCAGGGTGTCGGCGGCGGGCATGATCACGGACTGCTCGTTGGAGCGGAAGTCGTGCTCGCCCATGGTGGCGACATTGGTCCTGCTGTCCGCGGTCCAGGCGCCCATCGAGTGCGGGTGCTTGCGGGCGTAGTTCTTCACGGCGGCGGGGGCGCGACGGTCCGAGTTGCCCTCGCGGAGAACGGGATTGACCGCGCTGCCCTTGACCTTGTCGTAGCGGGCATTGGCGTCGCGCTCGGCGTCGGTCTGCGGGTCGTCGGAGTAGTCGGGCAGGTCGATCCCGCGCGCCTGGAGCTCCTTGATGGCAGCCTTGAGCTGCGGCACCGAGGCCGAGATGTTGGGGAGCTTGATGATGTTGGCCTCGGGCGTGGTCGCCAGGGCGCCGAGCTCGGCGAGGGCGTCGCTCTCGCGCTGGTCCTCGGGGAGGACGTCGGAGAAGGCGGCGACGATGCGGCCGGCGAGGGAGATGTCGCGGGTCTCGACCTCGACCCCGGCGGCCTTGGCGTAGGCCTTGATGACGGGGAGGAAGGAGTAGGTCGCCAGCATCGGCGCCTCGTCGGTGAAGGTGTAGATGATCTTGGCCATCCGGAGCCGTCCTTGGTCTCGAGGATTTATCTTGACGTCAAGAGAACCTTAGCGCGTATGCCGTGCGCGCACCATCACGCCTCCCGCTCATCCGGGCGCGTGGTCACCTGTCGCAGGGCTGCGGCGACCACGGGCAGGTGCTCGTGCACCTGGGCGGTCATCTGCTCCCACACGCGCCTCGGCTTGAGGTAGGGGTCGACGACGTCGGTGCGCTCGGCCGAGCGGTGCAGCCGCCCCGCCCGGCGATGACCCGCCGCCAGCGTGAACACGTGGCTGAGCCCGCCGCCGGGCACGAGGTCGACGGCATGGTCCCTCAGGGCATGGGCCAGGTCGCCGAGCGAATGGGCACGGTCGAAGGCCTCCGGCACGAGCCAGCCGACCGCGGCGGCGTGCTCACGGGTGGCCCCGATGATGAGGTCGGCGGCGTGGATCAGCTCCGGCGTGACCTGACGGGCCCGGAATGCCAGACCGTCAAGACCCGCATCGGAGACGAGCCGCAGCGACTGCTCGTGCATCGGCGCACCCACCACCGCTCCCGTGCCGGCGCTCTCGACGAGGACGCCGGTGCCGACGAGCTCGGCGGCGAGCAGGTGCGCGATGTAGGGGGACCGGCAGATGTTGCCCGTGCAGAGCACGAGGACGCGCCCGCCCTCAGCAGGCTGAGGAGCGGGCGCGTCGGCGCTCATCGTCGGACTCAGCGCGGATGGGCCGAGGCGCGCCAGCCACCGGGTCCGTGGCTGCTGCCCGAGCGCACGGCGCGGGCGTGGTCGGCCCAGTGCGACGGGGTCGCACCGGTCTCCTCCCCGCCGCTGCCGGAGGCCCCGGCCAGCACGGCCACCAGGGCCGCGACCTGCTCGGGGGTGGCCTCCCCGTGGATCGTGATGCCCGCGGGCGTGGCGGCAACCTCGGCCACCGCGTCAGGGGCGGTGGGCTGGGGGTCAGCGGACGGCATACGAACTCCTCGGGGATCGCGACGATCAGAGCGGGATGTTGCCGTGCTTCTTGGGGGGCAGCGAGGCGCGCTTGGTGCGCAGCGCCCGCAGCGCCTTGGACACGTTCATCCGGGTGTTGGAGGGCGTGATGACGGTGTCGATGTAGCCCCGCTCGGCCGCGATGTAGGGGTTGGCGAGGGTGTCCTCGTACTCCTTGATGAAGGCGGCGCGCGCCTCGTCGACCGAGCGGCCCTCCTCGGCCGCCGCCGCGAGTTCCTTGCGGTAGAGGATGTTGACGGCACCCTGCGCGCCCATCACGGCGATCTGCGCGGTCGGCCACGCGAGGTTGATGTCGGCGCCGAGGTGCTTGGACCCCATGACGTCGTAGGCGCCGCCGTAGGCCTTGCGGGTGATGACCGTGACCAGCGGCACGGTGGCCTCGGCATACGCATAGATGAGCTTGGCGCCGCGGCGGATGATGCCGTCCCACTCCTGGTCGGTCCCCGGGAGGAAGCCGGGCACGTCGACGAAGGTGAGGATCGGGACGTTGAAGGCGTCGCAGGTGCGCACGAATCGGGCGGCCTTCTCGGAGGCGTCGATGTCGAGGGTCCCGGCGAACTGCATCGGGTTGTTGGCGACGACACCGACCGAGCGGCCCTCGACGCGACCGAAGCCGGTGATCATGTTGGGGGCGAAGAGCGGGGAGACCTCGAGGAACTCACCGTCGTCGAGCACCCGCTCGATGACCTGGTGCATGTCATAGGGGACGTTCGGGGAGTCCGGGATGATCGTGTCGAGGAAGCGGTCGTCGTCGGTGACCTCCAGGTCGAGCTCGCCACCGAAGACCGGAGCGTCCTCGAGGTTGTTGCTCGGCAGGTAGGACAGCAGCGCCTTGACGTAGTCGATCGCGTCGTCCTCGTCGGCCCCCATGTAGTGCGCGACACCGGACTTGGTGTTGTGGGTGCGCGCGCCGCCGAGCTCCTCGAAGCCGACGTCCTCACCGGTGACGGTCTTGATGACGTCGGGGCCGGTGATGAACATGTGCGAGGTCTGGTCGACCATGACGGTGAAGTCGGTGACGGCGGGGGAGTAGACCGCACCGCCGGCGCACGGGCCCATGATGAGCGAGATCTGCGGGATGACGCCGCTGGCGTGGACATTGCGGCGGAAGATCTCGCCGTAGAGCCCGAGCGAGACCACGCCCTCCTGGATGCGGGCACCGCCGGAGTCGTTGAGGCCGATGACCGGGCAGCCGATCTTCATGGCGAAGTCCATGACCTTGCAGATCTTCTCGCCGAAGACCTCACCGAGGGAGCCACCGAAGACGGTGAAGTCCTGGGCGAAGATCGCCACCGTGCGGCCGTCGATCGTGCCGTAGCCGGTGACGACGCCGTCGCCGTAGGGGCGCGACTTCTCCTGGCCGAAGGCATTGCTGCGGTGGCGGGCGTACTTGTCCATCTCCACGAAGCTGCCCTCGTCGAGCAGGATCTCGATCCGCTCACGGGCCGTCTTCTTGCCCTTGGCATGCTGCTTGTCGACCGCCCGCGCCGACCCGGCGTGCGCGACCTCCTCGACCCGCCGCTTCAGGTCCTTGAGCTTGCCCGCCGTGGAGGACAGGTCGATGTCGGTCGCTGCGCCGGGACCGGTGGACGTGGTGTCGCTCGCCATGTTCCTGAGCCTAGCCTTGGCACCGTGCCCGCACAGGAGGACCCCCGACCGCTCGTCGCCGCCGACGTGCAGCCCGGCGACCCGTGGGGCCCCGTCGAGCTCCTCGACGAGGTCGACTCGACCAATGCGGTGCTCTCGGCCGACCCCCGGCCCTGGCGGATCGTCGTCGCCGAGCGCCAGCGCCAGGGCCGCGGACGCCTCGCCCGCACCTGGGTCACGACGCCCGGCGCCTCGCTCGCCGTCTCCACCCTCGTGCCCGTCAGCGGTATGCCGTTGGGCTGGGTCCCGCTCGTCGCCGGCCTGGCGCTCGCCGAGGCGATCACCGAGACCTCCGGGCTGGCCACGACCCTCAAGTGGCCCAACGACGTGCTCCTTCCCGCGGCCGGTCAGCGCAAGGTCGCGGGCATCCTCTGCGAGTGGACGTCGGCAGGCGTCATCGTCGGCACCGGCGTCAACGTGGGGCAGGCGCCGGGCGAGCTCCCCCTCGACACGGCCACGTCGGTGCGCGCCGCGGGTGGCGAGGTCGGCCGGGAAGCCCTGCTCACGGCATACCTGGCCTGCCTGGCCGCCCTGCTGCAGGAGGCGGGACGGGACCTGGCGGGGGTGCGGGCCCGCTACGCCGCAAGGTGCGGGACCCTCGACGCGCCGGTGCGCGTCCTCGAACCCACGACCGAACGTTCCGGGGTCGCCCGCAGGATCGACGACGAGGGCAGACTGGTCCTCCAGACCCCGGACGGGCCGTATGCCGTGAGCGCCGGGGACGTCGTCCACGTGCGTCCGGCGGTGGACTGACCCGAGCGAGGTGTGATGGGCGAGGAGCAAGAGGCAGGCGCCGCTGACCCCCGCCCGCTCACGGCCGAGGCGGTGGAGGCGGCCCTGCTCGGGCGCACGGCCTCGATGGTCAGCCGGGAGGTCAGCGCCGAGGCCGAGGTCTCGCTGGCGCGGGCGCGCCGGCTCTGGCATGCGCTCGGCTTCCAGGTCGTCGACGACGACGCCGCGATGTTCACCGAGGCGGACCTGGTCGCGCTCCGGTCGGTGTCGCGCCTCACCCGCGACGTCGGGCTCGAGGAGGACCTGGCGCTGGGAATGACCCGCGCCTTCGCGCGCACGGCCGATCGCCTCGCCGTCTGGCAGACCCAGCTCGTCGCCGAGGCGATCATGGACCCCTCGGAGGAGGCCGGGCCGCACGAGGCCGACGCCCGCGCCGTCACCGACCCGGCCGTGGCCCACCGCGCCGCCGAGCGCCTCGTCGACCTGGCCGACGAGCTGGAGCCGCTGCTCGTCTACGCGTGGCGGCGCCACCTGGCCAACGCCATCGCGCGGATGCTCGCCGATGCCGACCGGACCGACGACCCGTCCGCCCCCGCACGGGTCATCGGCTTCGCCGACCTGGTGAACTTCACCTCGCACGTCCGCCGGATGACCGAGCGCCAGCTCGCGAGCCTGGTCCAGCGCTTCGAGCACCTGGCGACCGACGTGGTGACGACGCACGGCGGGCGGGTCATCAAGACGGTGGGGGACGAGATCCTCTTCGTCCACACCGACCCCGCGGCCGCGGCGGCCATCGCGATCGACCTCGTGGCGGCCATGGGTGAGGACGAGCTGCTCCCGGACGTCCGCGTGGGGATGGCCTGGGGAAGCGTGGTGTCCCGCCTCGGCGACGTCTTCGGGGTGACGGTCAACCGCGCCAGCCGCCTCACCTCGGTCACGCCGAGCGGTCGGGTGTTCGTCGACGACGAGCTCGCGCGCCGCCTGGGCTCGGTGAGCGGCTTCCGCACGACCGCGCAGCGACGACGCACCCTGCGCGGGATCGGCACGGTCACACCCTCTGAGCTCCAGCGCGCTCCGGGAGCGCGCCGGAGCGCCGGATCCACCCTCAGCCCTACGATCTCTTCATGACCAAGGTCCTGCTCGCCGAGGACGACGCGGCGATCTCCGAGCCGCTCGCGCGTGCGCTGCGGCGCGAGGGCTACGAGGTCGAGGTCGTCGAGGACGGACCCGCGGCCCTGGAGGCCGGCCGCCTCGGGCCGGACCTGCTCGTGCTCGACCTGGGCCTGCCGGGGCTCGACGGACTCGACGTGTGCCGCCGCCTCCGGGGCGAGGGCCTGACGGTGCCGGTGCTCATCCTCACGGCCCGGGCCGACGAGGTGGACACCGTCGTCGGTCTCGACGCCGGCGCCGACGACTACGTCACCAAGCCGTTCCGGCTCGCCGAGCTGCTGGCCCGGGCGCGGGCGCTGCTGCGGCGCGGCACGGCCGATGTCGCCGGGCACGAGAACGCGCCGGTCAGGATCGATCCCGGCGGCCACCGCGTCTTCGTCAACGGCACCGAGGTGCCGTTGACCGCCAAGGAGTTCGAGCTGCTCACCGTGCTCGTGCGGCACGAGGGCAAGGTCGTCTCCCGGGAGCAACTCATGCGCGACGTCTGGGACACCGCGTGGTACGGCAGCACCAAGACGCTCGACATGCACATCTCCGTCCTCCGGCGCAAGCTCGGCGACGACGTGAGCAACCAGCGCCTCATCACCACGGTCCGGGGCGTCGGCTTCCGCTTCGACAACCAGCCTGGCTGACCGGCCGTGCTGGCCCTCCTGCGTGGCGTCGTGCTGCGGGTCGTCGCCATCACCATGGCGGTCGTGGTGCTGCCCCTCCTGGCGATGCTCGTGTGGTGGGGATCCTCGGGCTCCTGGTCCGACGGCCCGGGGGGGACGATCACCCCGCTGCAGGCGATCGGCCTGCTCCTGTCCCTGGCCCTCGTGACCTCCTCGGTGGCCGTCGTCGCGGGCTTCGTCCACGTCCATCGAGTCACCGACCTGGTGCTCCCCGCCCTCGCCGGCATCGTCGCGCAGACCGAGCGGGTCGAGGAGGGCGTCAAGGCCCGCCCGATCGCCACGACGGGAGTCGCCGAGATCGACGCCCTGTCGGCGGCCATGACGCGGGGGACACGGGTCGCCGCCAAGCGGCTCGCGGCCGAGCGCGACTTCGCGGCGGACGCCTCGCACCAGCTCCGCACCCCCCTCACAGCGCTCCTCATGCGCCTGGAGGAGATCGCCTCGACCCGCGACCTGGCCGTCGTGGAGGAGGAGTGCCACATCGCCATCGCGCAGGTGGAGCGGCTCAGTGGCGTCGTCGACGACCTCCTCGCGCGCAGCCGCAGCGGCAGCGAGGGGGCCTCGAGCATCTCGCTGGACTCGGTCCTGGCCTCGTTGCAGCGCGAGTGGCAGCCGGCCTTCGCGGCGGCCCGGAGGACGATCAGGGTCAGTGGCGACCGCGGCCTGCGGGTGCACTCGGAGCCGGGCACGCTCGCCCAGATCTTCTCCACCCTCTTCGAGAACTCACTCGCCCACGGCGCGGGCACCACGACGGTCGCGGCCCGACGGTCGGGCCCGTCGGTCGTCATCGAGGTCTTCGACGAGGGGGAAGGCATCTCGCCCGCACTCGCACCCCACGTCTTCGAGCGCTCCGTCTCCTCCTCCGGCAGCGGGCTCGGCCTGGCCGTCGCCCGGGACCTGGCTGCCTCGCACGGTGGGCGCCTCGAGCTGGTGTCCACGGCGGGAGCCCGGTTCGCGCTCTTCCTCTCCGGCGGAGGGCAGTGACGGCGGCGCGTCAGCTGTCGCTGCGGTCGCGGGGCTCGCCGGCGAAGACGAAGGTGCGATAGGCCCAGAAGCGCAGGATCGTCCCCAGGACGATGCCGATGAGCTTGGAGGCATTGTCCGCTGCGAGGCTCTGGAACTGGAGCACGTAGTGGCTGAAGCCGACGATGCCGATCTGGAGGAGCATCGCGACGCCATTGGTGCCGAGGAAGAGGACCGCCTCGTGGTGCGGTGGCCGATTGCGACGGTGCCGGAACGTCCACATCCGGTTGCCGATCCACGCGAAGCCGGTCGCGAGCGCCGCGCTGACGAGGGTGGCAGTCGTCGGCTTGGACTGGAGGAGCGTGTGCCGCAGCAGGTTGAACGAGCCCATGTCGATGACGAAGGCGATGCCGCCGATGATCCCGAACTTGACCAGCTCACGGTAGAGCGTGCCCATGGCGGCACGGAGCCGGTCGAGCAGGCTCGGTCGCAACTCGGGGGTCGGCACGACGGACAGCCTAACTGCGGCCGACGACTAGGCTCGCCCTCGTGTCAGGACCCATGCGCGCCCCCGGGGGCTTCCCCGTCGTCGGCATCATCGGCGGTGGCCAGCTCGCCCGCATGTGCGCCGGCCCCGCAGCCGAGCTCGGCATCACCGTGAGCGTCCTCGCCGAGGCACCCGATGCCTCTGCGGCGCTCGTGATTCCCTCCGCGCCGGTGGGCTCGCACGCCGATGTCGACGCGGTGCTGGCCTTCGCGGCGCACTGCGATGTCGTCACCTTCGACCACGAGCACGTGCCGGCCCCGGTGCTGTCGGCACTCGTGGCGGCGGGCGTGCCCCTGCATCCCACGCCCGAGGCGTTGGTCTTCGCGCAGGACAAGCTCGCCATGCGCTCGCGCCTCACCGAGATGGGTATGCCGTGTCCTCGCTGGGCGCTCGCCCGCTCCGCTGCCGACGTGGCCGCCTTCGCCGAGGAGGCGGGCTGGCCGATCATCGCCAAGACCCCGCGCGGGGGCTATGACGGCAAGGGGGTGCTCGTCGCCCGCAGCGCCGATGACATGGCCGAGTGGCTCTCGCACGAAGGCACGGAGGAGACCGGCCTGCTCCTGGAGGAGAAGGTGGACTTCGTCCGCGAGCTCGCCGTCCTCGTCGCGCGCAGCCCCTCTGGGCAGGCGGCCGCGTGGCCGGTCGTCGAGACGGTCCAGACCGAGGGCATCTGCACCGAGGTGCTCGCCCCGGCGCCCGACCTCTCGCCCGACCTGGCGGCCTGCGCCACCGAGTCCGCGCTCCGGATCGCGGGGGAGCTGGGCGTGACCGGCGTCCTCGCGGTCGAGATGTTCGAGGTGCGTGACGGGCAGGGGCAGCCGGGCTTCGTCGTCAACGAGCTCGCGATGCGCCCGCACAACTCCGGCCACTGGTCGATGGACGGGGCCGTGACCGGCCAGTTCGAGCAGCACCTGCGGGCGGTCCTCGACCTGCCGCTGGGTGAGCCGACGCCGCACCACCGGTGGACGGTCATGGCCAATGTGCTCGGGGGCAGCGACGAGGAGCTCTACTCCGCCTACCGCCACGTCATGGCCCGAGACCCGGGAGCCAAGGTGCACCTCTACGGCAAGGGCGTCCGGCCCGGCCGGAAGATCGGTCACGTCAACGTCAGTGGTGAGGACCTCGGGGGCCTGCGCGAGCGCGCGGGCCACGCCGCGGCATACATCGAGGGAAGGGTGCGGGAATGACCGTCGTCGGCATCGTCATGGGGAGCGACAGCGACTGGCCGGTCATGGAGGCCGCGTCAAAGGCGCTGTCCGAGTTCGGGATCGAGCACGAGGTGGACGTGGTCTCGGCGCACCGGATGCCGGAGGAGATGATCGCCTACGGTCGCTCGGCGGCCGAGCGCGGCCTGCGGGTCATCATCGCCGGGGCCGGGGGAGCCGCGCACCTGCCCGGGATGCTCGCGTCCGTCACCTCTTTGCCGGTCATCGGGGTGCCGGTACCGCTGAAGACCCTCGACGGCATGGACTCGTTGCTGTCGATCGTCCAGATGCCGGCCGGGGTGCCGGTGGCGACGGTCTCGATCGGGGGAGCCCGCAACGCCGGGCTGCTCGCCGCGCGGATCCTCGGCTCGGGCAGTGACGAGGAGGCCCAGCGCATCCGGGCGGCCATGGACGACTTCCGTGGAGCCCTGCGCGGCGAGGCCCACGCCAAGGGAGCCGCGCTGCGCGCCCGCCGCACCCTCTGACGCGGTTGTTACCTCACGCCGCGGTTCTTACGTCGCGCTCGGGTCTCGAGGGGCTTGCCGCGGTTGTTCCTGCAAGCAACCGCAGCAGGAGGTACCAACCGCGGCAACTAGCCTTGGGCGCATGACCTCAGCCACCCCGGCCACCCCTGCCACGTCCACGGCGCGCCACGACGGCCGCGCCCCCGACCAACTCCGCGACATCCGGATCACGCGCAACTGGCTCGACCACGCCGAGGGCTCGGTGCTCGTGGAGTTCGGGCGCACGCGCGTCCTGTGCGCTGCCTCCTTCACCGAGGGCGTGCCACGCTGGCTCAAGGGGCGCGGCACCGGTTGGGTGACCTCGGAGTACGAGATGCTGCCGCGGTCGACGAACACCCGCTCGGACCGCGAGTCCCGCAAGGGCAAGGTCGGCGGTCGCACCCACGAGATCAGCCGCCTCATCGGGCGCTCGCTGCGCGCGATCATCGACACCAAGGCGCTGGGGGAGAACACCATCGTCCTCGACTGTGACGTCCTCCAGGCCGACGGGGGCACCCGCACCGCCTCGATCACCGGCGCCTACGTCGCCCTCGTCGACGCGATCGAGGACGCCCGCGCCAAGGGCCTGATCGCGGCCGGCGCCGAGCCGCTCGTCGACTCGGTCGCGGCGGTCTCGGTCGGTGTCGTCGGCGGCGTCCCGGTCGCGGACCTGGACTACCCCGAGGACTCCACGGCCGACACCGACATGAACGTCGTCATGACCGGCTCGGGCCGCTTTGTCGAGGTGCAGGGCACGGCCGAGGGAGCTGGTGCCGCCTTCGACCGCCAGCTCCTCGATGCCCTCCTCGACCTCGCGACCGGGGCCTGCGCCGAGCTCACCCGGCACCAGAGCGAGGCGCTGGCGGCGCCGGCGCGGGAGCGCGTCCAGTGACGCGTCGCGTCGTGCTCGCCACGCGCAACGAGCACAAGGTGCACGAGCTGGAGCAGATCCTCGGCGACCTCGTCGGCGAGCTCGAGCTCGAGATCGTGCCGGTGAGCGCCTATCCCGACGTCGAGGACGTCGCGGAGACCGAGGTGACCTTCGCCGGGAACTCCCTCCTCAAGGCCCGCGCGGTCGCCACGGCCACCGGTCTGCCCGCGATCGCCGACGACTCCGGACTCACCGTGGACGTCCTCGGCGGGTCGCCGGGAGTCTTCTCCGCGCGCTGGTCCGGGTCCCGGGCCGGGGCGGGTGCCACGCGCCAGGAGAAGGACCGCGCCAACCTCACCCTCCTCCTCGAGCAGGTCGCCGACGTGCCCGATGAGCACCGGGGCGCGGCCTTCGCCTGCGCCGCGGTGCTCGCCCTCCCCGACGGCCGGTATGCCGTGGCCGAGGGCCGCGTGGCCGGTCACCTCGAGCGAGTTCCCCGGGGCGAGAACGGATTCGGCTACGACCCGATCTTCGTGCCGGACGAGCAGGGCGAGGGGTCGGCGGTGCGCACGCTCGCCGAGTTCAGCGACCTCCAGAAGAATGCGATCTCCCACCGCGGGCGCGCCTTCCGGTCCCTGGCCCCGCACCTGCGGGAGCTGCTCACCTGAGGCGAGCGGACGGCATACGAATCGGGTTGTCGCTCAGCGGATCTGGCCGTCGGCACTCATCGCGCGCCACTCGATCTTCGGGCAGGTGTCCATGACGACCTCGAGCCCGGCCTCCTCGGCGCGGGCCGCAGCGGCCTCGTCGACGACGCCCTTCTGCATCCAGATGGCATCGATGTGCAGGCGCTCCTTGTGCGCGATCGCCTCGTCGACGACCGCCCCGACGTGCTCGCTGCTGACGAAGCAGTCGACCACCTTGATGAACTGGTCGGGGATGTCGGCCAGGCTCGCATAGGCGGTCTCGCCGAAGACCCTCTCCGCCTTGGGGTGCACCGGGATGATCGTGCGGCCCTGCTCGTACTTCAGCCAGCGCGCGACCGAGTGGGCGGGCCGCTCCTCGTTGGTGGACAGGCCGACCACGACCCAGACGCCGGGGTCCATCAGGAGGGCGCGAACGACGTCGGGGTCGTTCTGGTGCAGGGAGGGAGTCACGCTCATGTCGCCATCGTTGATGGCGGTGGCTTCGGACGCAACCTCCGGAACGGTGCCAACCCGGTGTGGAAGGCTCCCGCTGTGACACGTCTACTCCTGCTGGTGGCCGCGGTCGCCACCATCCTGCTGCTCACAGCGGCAAGCGCCGCATTCGGCGGGGCACCCTGGTGGGAGAACCTGAGCCGGGTCGATGCCCTGCTCAGTTCCCTTCTTGCGGTCGGCGCACTGGGTGCCTTCTTCCTGACCGGTGGCCGGTGGCTTTCCCGTGCCGTGGTGCGGGCACCGATGCGTCGCGCCTGGCGGGCCGAGGGGATGCCGCGTGATCGAGCGCTGCGAGAGGCATCCATCGAGGCCGTCGTTGCTCACGCCGCCGGGTCGGCAGTCCGGCCGGGGCGCCTCCTGGCGCGTCTTGCGATGATCGAGGAGGCGGCGGGGCCTCGACGCTGGCCCTGGGCGAGTGCCCGTCGGATCAGCTGGTTCACCGCCGTCAGTGAGCGACTCACCGATGGTTTGATTCCGCGCCTGCTCTCGCCCGACACCTCACGCGCGGTGGCGGCGTTGTGTGAGGCCGCCGCACGGGCCGATGACGACTTCCTGCACTACCGGCCGGTTCCGAGCGAATTGCTCGCACGCACGCAGGTCATGCCTGTCCGTGGCGCGGGGGACGAGGCCGTCACGGGCGTCCTCTTCCGCGATGTCGCCACCGTCCTGTCGGGCGCCCTCGTGCTCGCCGACGGAGTGCAGTGCCGGGGTGGCGCCGTGCACCGTCTCCGGGTGTGGCACTCGCATGCCAACCGGCCCAGTGGCAACTCCTTCGGCGCCACCCACGCACTGGGGGCCCGCCGCGTGGACGGCGACCGACAGGAATGTCCGTGGGGGATGGCCCTGGCCACGCAGGCCAAGACGCGTGCCGGCGACTTCGACGGTCGCGTCGTCGAACTCGAGGGAGTGGCCCTGGTCCAGGACGACCGATCCGAGGGCGTCGACATCCTGCTGCGCACCCGCGAAACCTGCTATGCCGCAACCGAGGTCATCGCCGCCGGCCCAGCAGGCGGAACGGCCGACCTGCGGTGCAAGGGGCTGGACAGGGAGAGCGCCACGGTGCGCTCGCCCAGGTGGCTCACGCTGGAGCCCGAGGTGGACGGGCCCGCTTCAGTCCACTCCCGGCCGGACACCCTCAGCGCTCGCCGCGTCGAGGTGCAGACCTCGCGTCTGGGTCTGCTCACCGCCTTCGCCGCTCTCGTTCTGCAGTACCCGTCGACCACTCACCCCGGGCTCGATCGGTCGCTGGTGCTGGCCCAGCGCTCGGCCCTCACACGCAACGGAGCGGGAGTTCTCTCGGTGGCCGGTGGAGGTGTGGTCAATCTCCCGGTCGGCAGTTGGCCCGGGGACGAAGACGCCGATGGCTTCCCCGATCTGGCCGCGGGGGTCCGTCGTGAGATCCACGAGGAGCTGGGGCTCGACCTGGCCCCAGACCAGTTCGTCCCCATGGCTGCCTATCTGATGACCCAACGCGGTCCTGTCCTGAGCTCTGCAGCTCCCACGCCCGGGCACGGCACGGGGGAGCTCGTTGCCACGGCCGCCTTCATGGTCACCGTCGACATGGACTTCCGGACCTTGCAGGCGCGACGCACCCACGCCTCGCCGAGCAAGGGGCGCTACGAGAACGCCGGACTCGTGAGCATCCCCGTGCCACACGTCGCGTCGGCGGACCCGGCGGCACTGGCTTCGGCGGCCGTCGAGTTCGTGCACACCCTGACAGAGGGTCATGGGGCGCGCTTGGACCAGCGGGCCTACGTGGCGGCGCTCTACCTGGCCGTGGATGCCTTCGGTGCACCCGCGGCCGTCTCGGCCTTCGCGGCCACACCCTGGTGGCGGATGTCCTGGGATGACTCGCTCGACCATGCCGGCCCGCAGACACCACGGCTGACGCTCCCACCCTCAGACCTGGTTGACGACTCATCAGCGGTGCGGTTGCGGACGCTGGCAACCACGCTCGGCCTTGACATCTCCCAGTGGTGACGGGGTTCGGTGGCTTGCATTGCGTGCGTGCGCGGAGTTGGGTGGACCGTATGCCGTGTGGCGTGCCCGCCCGGGGCGCGGCCGCGCGACCTGACTCGAGGAGACGTGCATGAAGTTCGGACTGTTCATCCCGCAGGGCTGGCGCCACGACCTCGTGGGGATCGACCCCTCCCTGCACTGGGGGGTCATGGCCGGGCTGGCCAAGCGTGCCGACGCCAACGAGGACTGGACCTCGCTGTGGGTGTTCGACCACTTCCACACCCTGCTGCACCCGACCGAGGAGGCGACCCACGAGGCGTGGTCGCTCATGGCGGCGTTCGCCGGGATCACCTCGCGGATCCGGCTGGGCCAGATGTGCACGTGCATGAGCTATCGCAACCCGGCCTACCTGGCCAAGGTGGCGACGACGGTCGACATCGTCTCCGAGGGCCGGCTCGAGATGGGCATCGGCGCCGGGTGGTACGAGCACGAGTGGCTGGCCTATGGCTACGGCTTCCCCTCGGCCGGTGAACGGCTCGGTCGACTGCGCGAGGGCGTGCAGATCATGCGCCAGATGTGGACCACCGGTTATGGCGCGCTCGACGGCAAGTACTACCAGGTCGACGGGGCGATGAACTTCCCGCTGCCCCTGCAGGGCACCTCTGCCCCCGGGAGCCAGGAGAACGGCATACCGGTGTGGATCGCCGGTGGCGGGGAGAAGGTCACGCTGCGCATCGCGGCGCAGTACGCCGACTACACCAACTGGTTCGGGGACCTCGAGGGCTTCACGGCCAAGAACGGGATCTTCAAGGAGCACTGCCGCGACCTCGGGCGGGACGAGAGCCAGGTCGTGCGCTCCTCGAACTACGACATCATCATCGGCCACAGCCAGGGCGAGATCGACGACCGGTTGGCGGGGATCCGCGACCGACTGGAGCGCGGCGGGGTGCCGCAGGACAAGGTCGAGGCACGGATGAAGCACTATGCCTCCTCGACCGGGTGCGGCACGCCGGAGCAGCTGGTCGAGCGGTTCACCGCGCTGGAGAAGGCGGGGATGACCTACTGCATCGCCAACTTCGCCGAGGCGGCCTATGACACCTCGGGCATCGAGGCCTTCGAGCGCGAGGTGATCCCCGAGCTCGTCGACCGCCGCGAGCACGGTCACCTCTGGCACCTGCTCACCGGCCGCTGAGGAGCTGCTTCTCCTCGTTGAGTGCGTAGAAATTCCATGCCAGGGCGCAGTTCTCTACGCACCTAACGCGTGCCTGTGGACAACGACGGGAGCGTCGTCGAAGTGCGGCATGGTCCTTGCATGCGACAGCTTCACGACGAGTTGCTCGAGGTGGCGAGCCGGCAGGAGGGCCTGCTCATGCGTGCCCAGTGCCGGGCGGCGGGCATGACGGACGCGGTCATCGCGCACCGAGTTCGGTCCGAACGGTGGCGGTTGATCCGGCGCGGGGTCTACCAGACCGAGCCGGGGCGCAGTGGTTGGCCGGTCGAAGCGACCGCGGCGCTCCTTGCCGCCGCTGACGTCTCCCCGTATGCCGTGGGCGAACTCCCGGCGTGGACAGGCACTCCGCCGGTGGCCCTGTGGGGCGAGTCGGCCGCTCGCGCTTGGGGCCAGGAGGTCCGACGCCCGCGGCCGGGGATTGCACTGGTCGTCCCGGTCGGGCGGGTGGTGGCGGCGGGTGAGGGCACGACGATCCGCAGGGTCCGCAAGTGGGAAGGCCTCGTCGACGAGCATCAGTTCCCCTGGCGGACCACCCGGGCGGCGACGGTCATCGACTGCGGATCGTTGGGCACCGAGGACGGCGCCTTCAACTGGTTGTCGCGCGGTGTGCGGGACGGTTTCGTCCGCAGCGCAGACCTCCAGGCCGAGCTCGCCCGTCGTCGCCGGGTCCGACACGGGATGCTCATGCGCGAGGCGCTCGGCGATGTGGCCGCCGGAGCCATGTCGGCCGCTGAGCTGAGGTATGTCCGCTCCGTCGAGCGACCGCACGGGCTGCCGGCCGCGGTCCGTCAACGACGCAGTGAGGCCGGAGGTGGGTCGTACCACGACAACGTCTACCAGGACTTCGCGGTGGTCATCGAGGTCGATGGACGGCTCGGGCATGAACAGTGGGCAGATCGGGTGCGGGACGGCCGGCGGGATCGCCAGCTCGTGGGCCTGACCGGCCAGTGGACGTCGAGGGTGTTCTGGCCGGACGTCGCGGTCACGCCTTGCGCGACGGCCGTCGAGGTGGCCGGGCTCCTTCGTGCTCGAGGCTGGACGGGGCGCGTGGTGACCTGCTCGCGTGTGGGCTGCCCGGTCGAGGCGTGGAGCCTCCCGCAAGGTGCGTAGAGATTCTCGCCAGGGCATGGAGTTTCTACGCACCTAACGCCAGGGGGAGGTGGGGAGGGGGGAGCGGGGCGGGAAGCGTGAGGGGAGGCACACGGCGAGAGGTGAGCACACGGCATACCGGTCGGTAGATTTGGGCGCATGAGTGGCGCCACCGACTTCGACCTGTTCCGCACCAGCGAGTTCCACGAGGAGCTGCGCGCCGCCGTGCAGGACGTCGTGCGCGACAAGATCGCCCCGTATGCCGCGGCCGTGGACGAGGAGGCGCGCTACCCCCAGGAGGCGCACGACGCTCTCGTGGCCAGTGACTTCTTCGCCCCGCACGTGCCGGAGGAGTACGGCGGCGTCGGCGCCGACGCCCTCGCGACCTGCATCGTCATCGAGGAGGTCGCCCGCGCGGACGCCAGCGCCAGCCTGATCCCCGCGGTCAACAAGCTCGGCTCGCTGCCGGTCATGCTCGGGGCCTCCGAGGAGGTCAAGCAGCGCTACCTGCCGCCGCTCGCCCGCGGCGAGGCCGGCTTCTCCTACGGACTCTCCGAGCGCGAGGCCGGCTCCGACACCGCCTCGATGAAGTGCCGCGCCCGCCGCGACGGCGACGACTGGGTGCTGAATGGCCAGAAGTCGTGGATCACCAACGCCGGCGTGAGCGAGTACTACACCGTCCTCGCCGTCACGGACCCCGACGGTCCGCGCGGCAACAACGTCAGCGCCTTCGTCGTCGAGAAGTCCGACGCGGGCTTCACCTTCGGCGAGAAGGAGCGCAAGCTCGGCATCAAGGGCAGCCCCACCCGCGAGCTGCACTTCGACAACTGCCGCATCCCAGGCGACCGCATCGTCGGCGCCGAGGGCGACGGGCTCAAGATCGCCCTGCGCACCCTCGACCACACCCGCGTGACGATCGGCGCGCAGGCCGTCGGCATCGCCCAGGGCGCTCTCGACCACGCGCTGGCCTACGTCAAGGAGCGCAAGCAGTTCGGCAAGCACATCGCGGACTTCCAGGGCATCCAGTTCATGCTCGCCGACATGGCGATGGAGCTCGAGGCCGCGCGCACCATGGTGTACGTCGCCGCCGCCAAGTCCGAGCGGGGTGACGCCGACCTGTCCTTCTTCGGCGCGGCCGCCAAGTGCTTCGCGTCCGACGTCGCCATGAAGATCACGACCGACGCGGTCCAGCTGCTCGGCGGCGCCGGCTACACCCGCGACTTCCCGCTGGAGCGGATGATGCGCGACGCCAAGATCACCCAGATCTACGAGGGCACCAACCAGGTGCAGCGGATCGTCATGGCGCGCCAGCTGCTCAAGGGCTGAGCCGTATGCCGTCCGCTCACCCGAGCGGTCGGCGCACCTGAGCCTTGGTTCACCCGAGCGGTCGGCTCACCCGAGCCGTCGGGTCGGCCGAGCGGTCGGCTCAGCCGGCGCTCGGCTGACCGTCGGTGCCGGCCGGCGGGCCGGTCAGCGGCTCGTCCTTCTTCAGCGCGTCGAAGAGGGCCAGGGCACGTTCCTTGTCCCACTGCACCGCCACGCCGGCCTTGGTCTGCAGGGCCGTGGTCCGGATCGGGACCACGAGGGAGAGCCCCTCGCCGGCGCTCACCGAGCGCATCGTCATGAGCATCGAGGCGGTCTCGCTCATCGAGGTGTCCTCGCCGAGCTTGATGCCGGCGGCACCGGCGTGGGTGAAGTCCCAGTAGCGCCACGGGTTGAGGACGGTGCTCGGCCGGGCGGCCTTGGCGACGACGGCGGAGAGGAAGGTCCGCTGGCGCTCGGCTCGGCCGATGTCACCGCGAGGGTCGGAGTAGCGGGCGCGGACGTAGCCCAGGGCGTTCGGGCCACTGAGGGTCTGGCAGCCCGCCGGCAGGTCGATGCCGGCCATGTCGTCCTTCATCGGGGCGTCGAGGCAGATGTCGACGCCGCCGAGGGCGTCGACGGTGCCCGCGAAGCCGCCGAAGCCGATCTCGAGGTAGCCGTCCAGTCGCAGGCCGGTGGCGTTCTCCACGGTCGCGGCGAGCAACTGGGGCCCACCGAGTGAGAACGCGGCGTTGATCTTGTTCCGTCCGTGCCCGGGGATCTCGACGTAGGAGTCGCGGGGGATGGAGACGAGCGAGGACATGCCGCTCTCGCTCTTGTGCAGCAGCATGATCGTGTCGGACCGGTTGCCATCGGTCTGCCCGGTGGCCAGTTCCTGCTCCTGCTCGGCGGACAGGCCCGCCCGTGAATCGGAGCCGACGAGAAGGTAGTTCGCACCCTTCCCCGCACTGGGCCGCTGCCCGGACGGAGTGGAGTCCACGCGGGTCACCGACGAGTACGCGTGCCAGGGCACGGCGACGGCATACACCAGGAAGGCGAGGAGCAGCAGGAGGGCGGTGCGCAGGAGTCGGCGTCCACGCCCGGGGCGGCGACCCGGGCGTGGAGCTGGCGGACGTGGCGCACGCGGTGGCGGCACGACCGGCATCTGGCGGGTGGCCGGGACCACCCGCCCCGCGTCCTGGCTGCTCGAGCCGGGGGGCATCGCCACCGGCTGCGGGCGCGGACGGGCGGGTGCGCGACCGGGCGTCCGGCCGGCGTCTCGCCCGGGTGTGCGACCACCCGGTGTGCGACGGCCCGGTGTGCGAGGGCCTCTCGTGTCGATGACGTAGACCTCGTCGTCCTCGGGGGGACGCGGGCCGCGCGGGCGCTCGCCACCGACCGGGCGCTCGGTGCGCGGCTCTCGCCCGGGCCGGCGGGGGCGGTCAGGACGCGGGGGGCCGTCAGGGCGCCCGCGGCGGTCAGGACGCTGGGGGATGGGACGGACGTCGTCGTCACTCATGCGCGTCTCCGGGGGGAAGGTCATCGAGTGCACGGGCCGGGACCTCGGTGTGCGACACCCGCGCGATGACCCGCGAGGCGAGGTACCGCCCCGTCAGGCCGGCACCGACCGCCCCGCGCACCGGCGCCCAGGCCGGCCCACGGTGCCGGTCGGCGAGGTAGCGATAGGCACTGCGGTGGTGGGCCTTGGCCATGCGCGCCGCCGCCGCAGGGTCCTTCGTGGTGGAGTGCCCGCCGACGTGGAGCACCTTCGCCGAGGGGACGTAGACACTCGGGTAGCCGGCGCGGCCGAGGCGGTCGCACAGGTCGACGTCCTCGAAGTACATGAAGTAGCGCTCGTCGAACCCCCCCACGGCGTCGAAGGCGCTGCGGCGCAGCAGCAGGAACGAGCCGGAGAGCCACCCCACCGGGCCCTCCACGGGGGCGCCACGGTCGTTGCGGTAGGCCCTGCTCCACGGGTTGCCGGGCCAGACCCACCCGAGGGTGGCGTGACCGATCCCGCGACGCAGCGAGGGCAGCAGGCGAGCCGAGGGGTAGAGCAGGCCCTCGGGGGTGAGGATCCCCGGGCCCAGCGCGCCCGCCTCGGGCCAGCGGGCCGCGGCCTCGACGAGCTCGTCGAGGACGCCAGGGGTCAGGCGCACGTCCGGGTTCGCGACCACCAACCACTCCGAAGTGCCCTGTGCCGCACCGCGGTTCGCGGCCGCGCCGTAGCCGAGGTTGGCTCCGTTGCGCAGCACGTGGACCTCGGGCCGCTCCTCGAACGGGCGCAGGTCGCCCTCGGTGGAGGCGTTGTCCGAGATCGTCACGGTGACCGGGCGATCGGTGGCCAGGGGCACCGAGTCGAGGAAGGTCTGGAGGTGGCCGGTGGAGTTGTGGGTCACGACGACGACCTGGATGCTCATCGCGACCTCCCCATGACCGACTCGATGACCTCGACGTGGGCGGCCACGGTGGCCTCCCACGTGAACCGGGCGGCGCGCGCTCGCCCGGCCTGGGCAAGGGTATGCCGTTGAGCTGGGTCGTCGAGGAGGCCGGCGAGCGCGGTGGCCAGGTCGGCCACACTCGGCGAGTCGGCATACGCGACGGCATCGCCACCCACCTCGGGCAGCGAGAGCAGGCGGGTCGTGAGCACCGGAGCAGCACAGGCCATGCCCTCGAGGACCGGCAGGCCGAAGCCCTCGCCCAGCGAGGGGTAGGCCACGACCTCGGCCCCTCCGAGGAAACCGGCGGCGAGGTCCTCGGGGACGAACCCGGGCCGCAGCACCTGCAGGTGCGCAGGGACGCGCGCCAGCGCCGGCTCGATGGCATCGTCCCACCCACGCCCTCCCGCGAGGACGAGCGTCGGCGGCTGCTCCCGGTGCGCGCAGGCGCGGGTGAAGGCGTCGACGAGGGCCGGGACGTTCTTGCGGGGTTCGAGCGTGCCGAGGAAGGCGACATAGGGCCGGTCGGGCGCCAGCCCGGCCCACGCGCGCGCGGCCCGCACCTCCTCCGCGCCGGGCGGCCGGAAGCGGGCGTGGTCGACCCCGTGCGGGATCACCGTGAACTTCGACGCCGGTGACCCGGTGACCGCCCGTACCTCGTCGACGGTGGCCTGGCTGGGGGCGATGAGCGCATCGGCCAGGCGCACCGACGCCCTGGTCCAGGCCGGGAAGAACCTGGCCTTCAGGCCGTGGTGGAGGTGGGGGTGGCTGAAGAAGGTGGCGTCATGGAGGGTCACCACCTGGGCGACACGGCGACCGCCGTGGCGGAGCACCCGCCCCGCCAGGGGCATCGTGTAGTGCGGGCTGAAGATGACGTCGGCCCGGTGGGCCCGCACGAGTGCGGGCAGCCCGACCTGCTCCCAGGCCAGGCGTGCCGCCTGCCGACCCAGCCACGACGGCCCGGCGACCACGCGCTCGGGACCCAGCACCGCGGCATACCGGTCGACGTCATAGGACTGGGCGACCACCGTGAGGGGGAGCCGCGCGGTCGGCCAGTGCGCGACGAGCTCGTCGACATAGCGCGACACCCCGCCCCGGGACGTGCCCGGCGGCAGGGCCGTGGCGTCCAGCAGGACGCGAGTGCGCAGGATCGTCACGATCGACAGGGTGTGGTCAGCGGCCGCTGACCGACTCGCGGGCCACACGCTTGACGCGCCCGGCCATCCGACGCGCGAGCTCGCCCGCGCCGCCCTGGTCGAGGTAAGTGCGCACGAGGGACAGATCCGCTACCAAACCGAACGCGGGCCGCTTGCCGCGCTGGGCCGCGTAGGCGGCCGTGTGGGGCCTCGGCGTGTCCGGGTGAAGGTCGGGGGCCCGACGAGGGTCCTCCATGAAGCGCAGCAGCGGCGCCAGCGAGGTGCGCCACACGAAACGCCGCGACACCTCGCGGGATCGCTGGGCCGCCCGCTGGCGGGCCTCGTCGTCGAGGAGCAGGCCGGTGAGCACCTCGGCCAGTCCGTCGACATCCTCGGGAGCGGCCGTGCCCCCGAGGCCCTCGCTGTCGACCAGCTCGGCGAAGGCGTCCCCCTGCGTGCAGACGATCGGCAGACCGGCCCACAGGTAGTCCAGGATCCGGGTCCGGAAGGAGAACTCCGTCTCGATGTGGTCGAAGTGGCAGCTCACGCCGAGGTCGGCATCGAGCAACAGGTCGGCTCGGTCCGCGTAGGGGACCCACGTCTCGTTGAAGAAGACATGCCGGCCCGTGAGGCCGAGCTCCTCGGCGAGCTCGCGGGCCCGGTTGGCCATCGCCATCGCCGGCACGTCGGGATTGGGGTGCTTCATGCCCATGAAGACGAGGCGGACATCGGGGACGTGCGCGGAGACCTGCGCCACCGCGCGGATCAGCGTGAGCGGATCGAACCAGTTGTAGACCCCGCCGCCCCAGAGGATCACCTTGTCGTCCATGCCGACGCCCTCGACGACGCCGCGGATGCCGTGGCGCTGCTGGGTGGCGGGCTCCTCGGGCAGGCCGAAGGGCGCCACGTCGATCAGCCGGCGCAAGGAGGCGTCCTCGTCGTAGGTCGTCGGGTTGATCCGCCCCTGGCCGGCGAGCTGGCCGAGCCAGAAGTCGCGCTGCTTCTCCGAGGCGCACACGAAGAAGTCGCCGCGCCGGATCTGGTGGTTGAGCGACTCCACCGTCATGTAGGAGACCTCCCAGCGCTCGGGCATCGGCAGGTCGCTCTCCTGCTCGAGGGTCTCGAGGTGGAACGGGTCGTAGATGTCGGGGATGATCACGGCGTCGCTGGTGCCCACCCAGTGGTGCACCGACAGGAAGACCCCCTGGAAGATGATGACGTCGGCCCCCTCGACGATCTGCCGCAGGTTCTGGTGCGACAGGTGCATCGTCTCGACGCCGTCGACGGCCAGGTCGCACGCACCCATCGTCCCGAGCATGACCTGATGGGTCGGTGCGAGGAGCTTGGCCATCTCCAGCGCGCGGATGGCAGGGCCAGCCATCCGCGCCCCCAGCGGCTCCCCGGTCACGATCAGGACGCGGTGTCCCTTCGGCGTACTCACCCCGGCAGTCTAGTTGTCCTCACCGAGGGTGTTGGTCACGTCAGCGTTCGGTCGTGACGCTCCGGTAGGCCTCCGTCGTGCGCAGTGCCGCTCGCTCCCACGTCACGGTGGCAGCGTGGCGGCGGCCGGCGTGAGCCCGCTCCCGGACGTGCGGGGCTTCGCTCGCCGCGACGGCCACGGCGCGGGCCAGGCCCTCGGCATCCCCGACCGGCGCGACCTCGCCGAAGCCGGCCGCGGTCTCGAGCAGGGCCGGGTCGTCACTGGTCACGACGGGGATCCCGTGCGAGAGCGCCTCGACGACGGGGATCCCGAAGCCCTCGGACCGGCTGGGCAGGACGAGCGCGCTCGAGGCGTCGTAGACGGCTGCGAGGTCGACGTCGTCGATGCCACGCAGGAGGTGCACCCGATCGGTGACGCCTGCCGACGCGGCCAGGGATGGCACGTCGACCCCACCCCACCCGGACCCCCCGACGACGACGAGGTCCAGCCCCGTTGCCGCCAGCTCTGGCAGGGAGAGGGCGGTCACCAGCACGTCGAGTCCCTTGCGGGGCTCGTGGGTCCCGACGAAGAGCACGTAGGGCCGGTCGGTCAGGCCCAGACGGGCCCGCCGGGCGGGTGCGTCGGACGGCACGGGCAGGGGCGTGACACCGAGCGAGATCGCCTCGACCCGGCCCCGGGGGGCCAGCACCTCGCGGACCTGCCGGGCCACGTGCTGGGTCGGCGTGATGATCAGGTCTGCCTCGCGGGCGGCCCGCGCGCCCATGCGCCGGTGGAAGGCGGTGCCCCGCGGCGTCAGTGTCTCGGGATGGGTCCACGGCACGACGTCATGGATGGTGACGACGAGGGCGGCGCCCCGCCGGACCGGCGGCATGAGGAGGGTCGGTGCGTGGACGATGTCGCGGCCGGCTCCCAGCGCCGGCGGCAGTCCTCGCTCCCACAGGCGCGCCAGCGCCGGACCGGGCAGGCCGAGCGTGTGCACCGAGCTGGTGATCTCGTCCACGGCTGGGCACGCGCGGCCGACGACGGCGCGGACGTCGAGGTGATTGTCGAGGCGGGCGCCGGGGCTGACGCCGGCGGAGGTGCTCGTGGACCCGCCCACGGCGCTCGGGGAGCTGAGGCACCTCAGGAGCTGCGCGGCATACCGTCCGGTGCCGCCGGGCACTCG
The DNA here is from genome assembly GCA_020161815.1 of Actinomycetota bacterium. Taxonomy (GTDB): domain Bacteria; phylum Actinomycetota; class Actinomycetes; order Actinomycetales; family Dermatophilaceae; genus Phycicoccus_A. The sequence goes on from JAIUOP010000001.1 coordinate 433,339, forward strand.
GGCGCACAGCTGCTCCGCGAGGAAGTCGACCTTCACGGATGGCCCTTCTGCCGCCTGTATGGTGTTCCCCGCACACTACCCGCGAGGGTCGAGCCGGGAGGACGGGCATGGGGCTGACGCGTACGCGGGGTACGCAGACCCGGCTGAGGACGGCGCTGATCCGCCAGCTGGTGCGCAAGGACCTCAAGGTCAAGTACCAGGGCTCGACCCTGGGCTTCCTCTGGTCCCTCGCCAACCCCCTCCTGATCCTGGTCGTCTACACCTTCGTCTTTGCTGTCGTCTTCAAGTCACCGGTGCCCTACTTCGGGATCTTCCTCATGTCGGGGATGCTGCTCTGGAACTTCTTCACGATGGGGGTCTCCGGGGCCACGACCTCGATCCTGGCCAATGCCGGCCTGGTCAAGAAGGTCCCCTTCGCGCACGAGTCACTGCCGCTGGCGGCGATCGGTTTCGCTGGCGCCCAAGTGGCCCTCCAGTACATCGTGCTTGTCGGCGCCCTCTTCGTTGTGGGGCTCCCGCCGCTCCGTCCCGAGCTGCTTCTCATCATCCCTGCTCTCGTTGTCGTGATAGCGGCGACCGTGGGCTTGGGCATGTTCGCCGCAGCATCGACGGTGCGACTGCGTGACACCCAGCACTTCGTCGAAGTGGCGCTCTTCGCGTGGATGTGGATGACTCCGATCATCTATCCGGCGACCTTCGTTCATGAGCGTCTGGGTGACGGCGCGCTCTTCTGGGCCTATTACCTCAACCCGATGGCGGGGCCGATCGTCTGCTTCCAGCGGGCGCTCTACGGCGTCGTCCACTATCCCGACACCGAGGCCACCCGGGCCAGCGGGCAGGCGGGCCAGCTGCTGCTGCCCAGCGCCGACGTCTCGTTCTACCTCCAGGCCCTCGGCCTCTCGGCGATCACGGCCACGGTATTCCTCATCGCCGGCCTCTGGCTCTTCCGACGCCGGTCGGCTGACTTCGCGGAGGAGCTGTGAGCGACGCGGTGGACGCGATCGACCGGATGGGATTAGATCCCGGCGCGGAGATCCTCATCGAGGCGCGCGGGGTCAGCAAGCGCTTCGCGAGCTACCACCGTCGGGCGACAAGCCTGAAGGAGAGGTTGGTCCGCCGCGAGGAGTCCGAGGGGGATGTCTTCTGGGCGCTCCGTGACGTCGACCTGGTGGTGCGCCGCGGGGAGACGGTCGCACTCACCGGTCCCAACGGTTCGGGCAAGAGCACGATGCTCAAGGTGCTGGCCGGGATCCTGCGGCCCAATGAGGGATCAGTTGATGTGAGGGGCCGCGTCGCATCGCTACTCGAGCTGGGGGCCGGCTTCGACGGCGAGCTCACGGGGCGCGAGAACATCTACCTCAACTCCGCGCTTCTCGGCGTCCCGCGCGAGGAGACCGATGCGCTCTTCGACATGATCGTGGACTTCAGCGAGCTCGGTGAGTTCATCGAATACCCCGTGAAGCACTACTCCAGTGGCATGTATGTCCGACTCGGATTTGCCGTTGCAGTCCATGTGGATCCGGACATACTCATCGTCGATGAGGTACTCGCCGTCGGGGATGCGGCGTTCCAGCGCAAGTGCCTCAACAGGATTGAGGAATTCCAGCGGCAGGGCAAGACGATCCTCTTCGTTTCCCACGCTGCGGGCCAGGTCGAGTCCCTGTGTACCCGTGCAGTCCTTCTGGAGCGCGGGCAGGTACTCTTCGACGGCCCTCCCCGGCAGACGATCAAGCGACTCAACGGCATCCTTGGTGTGGACAACATCGCGATGGTGGCCGGGGAGATGGCGCGGATTTCCGACTTCGCGATCGTCGACACCGGCACCGACGAGGGTGTGGAGGAGTTCACGGCCGGTTCGAGTGCACGTGTCACTTGCACGCTCACCATCCACCAACCGCTGCCCGAGGACGCCCGCTTCTCGCTCCACATCAACGCTCCCGGGCAAAGCGACGCCGTCGCACATGTCTCGCCCAATTGGCATGTCGTCTCCGCGGACAGACTCCCCGTCGGCGAACACGCCATTTCGTGGCAGGTCGACGAGTGGCCCGACATGCCAGGCGACTTCTCCCTCGCCCTTGGCGTGTTCCTTGGGCCGACCCTCATCGCCGCTGCCCGTCTCGACGGCCTGCGTCTCTCCTCCGGGCAGGTACGCCACGTTCCAGGCACCCTGGTGCTCGACGGGACCACCCAAGGCTGATGCCGCAGCGTCATCGTCGGACGAGCGGCCTGCCGAGTCACCGTCGGAGGTGACCCGCCCGATCGTATGCCGCGAACGTCGCCTCCGCGCAAGCGGACCAGGTGTACCGGTCCGCCCATGCCCTCCGAGAGGCCGGCGTGCCGACCGGCGTCGTCACGACCGCGCTGATGCCGGCCGCGAGCGCCTCGACGTCGAAGGGGTCGACGAAGCTCGCCTGCTCGCCCAGGACCTCGCGCAGCACCGGGATGTCACTGGCCATGACCGGAACGCCGCACGCGAGGGCCTCCAGGGGCGGCAGGCCGAAACCCTCGTCGAGGGAGGGGAAGAGCAGCGCGCGTGCGCCGGCGACGACGGCCCGCAGGTCGGCCCATGGCAGGTGCCCCGGCAGCACGACGCGACCCGAAGGCACTCCCGCGGTGTCGAGCGCCTCGCCCCAGCCGGCGCCTCCGACGAGCACCAGCTGGGGGAGCGAGGAGTCCGCGCGGGCCGCAGCGGCATAGGCCCTGAGCAGCCGGGGAAGGTTCTTGCGGGGCTCGAGCGTGCCCACCACCACGAGGTAGTCCTGGTCAATTCCCCACTGCTGCAAAGCTTCTGCCGACGCAGGGCCCGTCGCCGACCAGGCCGGGTCGACCCCCTCATGGGTGACGACGACGCGCTCGGGGGCCACGGCATACGCATCGAGGACCTGGGCGCCGACGGCGGCGCTCGGGACGACGACGACCTGGGCGTGCGCCAGCCCCCGGGGCACCAGCTCACGGTAGGCGAGCGTCGCGGCCGAGACGGTCTCGGGGAAGCGGAGGTAGGCCAGGTCGTGGATCGTGACGACGCCGGCGGCGCGAGCCGTCGGTGGCATGAGGAAGTTCGTGGCGTGGAAGACGTCGAGCGTCCCGGCCAGGTCCTCGATGCGCGGTCGGGCGCCGACCTGCCAGGCCTGGCGGAGCAGGCGTGCCGGCACCGGCCGGCTGGCCACCTCGACTCCGGGCGGCACCGCCCCGGGGAGGTCACGTCGGCCGTGGAAGGTGAACGCCGTGGCGACGAAGGTGTCATCGGGGCGGGTCGCGACGAGGGCCTCGAGCAGGTGCTGGGTGTACGTGCCGATCCCGCTGCGCTGGCCGAGCAGGGGGGTGGCGTCGATGCCGATGCGCACGTCAGGCCCCCAGCGCCGGTTCGTGGTCGCGCCCGCGCCAGCGCCGGTGCACGCCACCGCGTTCGGCGCGGTCCGCGGCCCGTCGGCGCGCAGCGAGCGTGCCCGGGAGGCGGCGGGCCACCGCGGCGGTCACCTGGAGGCGAAGGCGCGGATCGAAGACCTGCTCGTCCGGCACGTCCACTCCCGCCACCCGCTTGGCCGCGAGGGAGGCGGTGGTGAGGAGGAAGCGGGCGCCGGCGCCCACGGCATACGGCAGGGGAGCGTGGCGCGCGAGGAGGAGGAGGCGGTTGCGCTCGGTGTGGAAGGCGAACATCCGCGAGCGCTGGTCCGAGCTGGCGGCGTGGCGGTGGTGCACGACCGCCTGCGGGACGTAGACGATCCGCCAACCGGCGAGCCGGAGCCGCCAGGAGAGGTCGGTGTCCTCGTAGTACATGAACAACGACGGGTCGAAGCCGCCGACGGCCTTGACCGCGAGGGTGCGCAGGACGGCGGCGCCGCCGGAGAAGCCGAAGACCTCCACCGGCGCCGCGAAGCGCTCGTCGTCGGGCTCGCCGAGACCGCGATCGGCGCCGTAGCCGGTCTCGAGGAGCACGACGCCGGCGTTGTTGATGCGCCGCTCGGGTGCCCCGTCGTCGAGGAGGAGCTTGGCCGAGGCAGCAGCCACCGTGGGGTCCTCGAGCGCGGCGAGGGAGTGCTCGAGCCAGCCCGGCTCGGCGACCGCGTCATTGTTCAGCAGGGCGACGAAGCGCGTGTCCACACGGGCCAGGGCCGCGGCCATGCCCCCGGCGAAGCCGACGTTCTCGGGCAGCTCGAGGACCTCGACCTCGGGGAAGCCGGCGGCGAGCGAGTCCACCGAGCCATCGCCGGAGGCGTTGTCCACCAGCAGAACTCGATGGGAGATCGTCTGGCTCCGCAGCGAGGTGAGCGCACGCGCGGTGAGCTCGGCCTGGCGCCAGTTGACGACGACGACCGTGACGTCCGAGATCTGGGCGCGGTCGTGGGCGGGCATGCTCACGAGCGTACGGGCGGGTCCACCAGGTCGACGGTGAAGTCCGGGCCGGTCGCCTCGCGGACCTGCTCCTCGGTGACACCCGGCGCCAGCTCACGCAGGACCAGCCCGTCGTCGGTGATGTCCATGACGGCGAGGTCGGTGATGATCCGCTGGACGACCCGCTGGCCGGTCAGCGGCAGCGTGCACTCGTCGACGATCTTGTGGGTGCCGTCCCTGGCGACGTGCTCCATGAGGACGATGACCTTGCGCGCGCCGTGGACCAGGTCCATCGCCCCACCCATGCCCTTGACCATCTTGCCCGGGATCATCCAGTTGGCGATGTCGCCGGCGGCGCTCACCTGCATGGCGCCGAGGATGGCCGCGTCGACCTTGCCGCCGCGGATCATGCCGAAGCTCGTGGCCGAGTCGAAGTAGGAGGCCCCGCGCCGCACGGTGACGGTCTCCTTGCCGGCGTTGATGAGGTCGGGGTCGACGGCGTCCTCGGTGGGGTAGGCGCCGACGCCGAGGATGCCGTTCTCGGACTGCAGGACGATCTCGACGTCCTCGGGCACGTAGTTGGGGACGAGTGTGGGCAGGCCGATGCCGAGGTTGACGTAGGCGCCGTCCTCGAGCTCCAGGGCCGCGCGGGCCGCCATCTCCTGACGGGTCAGGGCCATCTCAGGCTCCCTTGCTCTCGGCGGTCGTCGTTGCGGGCTCGGTCACGGTGCGGCGCTCGATCCGCTTGTCCTGCGCCTGTTCCGGCGTGAGCGGCACGACGCGCTGGACGTAGATCCCGGGCAGGTGGACGTGGTCGGGATCGAGCTCGCCGGGCTCGACGAGCTCCTCGACCTCGGCGATGGTGATCCGGCCGGCCATCGCGGCCAGCGGGTTGAAGTTGCGGCTGGACTTGCGGAAGACGAGGTTGCCGTGGCGGTCACCGCGCCACGCCCGCACCAGTCCGAAGTCGGCGACGATCGCCTCCTCGAGCACGTAGTCGCGGGTCACCCCGCCGACGGTGAAGGACTTGACCTCCTTGGGCGGCGAGGCCTTCGCGACGGTGCCGTCCGCGGCATACCGCCAGGGCAGCCCGCCCTCGGCGATCTGGGTGCCCGACCCGGTGATCGTGTAGAAGGCCGGGATGCCCGAGCCACCCGCCCGCAGCCGCTCGGCGAGGGTGCCCTGGGGAGTGAGCTCGACCTCGAGCTCGCCGGAGAGGTACTGCCGCTCGAACTCCTTGTTCTCCCCGACGTAGGAGGAGATCATCCGGCGGATGCGCCGCGCCCCGAGGAGGCGGCCCAGGCCCCAGTCGTCCACGCCGCAGTTGTTGGACACCGCCTCCAGGTCGCGCGTGCCCTGCTCGAGGAGGGCCGCGATGAGCACCGACGGGATGCCGCAGAGGCCGAATCCGCCGACCGAGAGGGTGGCCCCGTCGGGGATGTCACGCACGGCATCGGCGGCTGAGGAGACGACTTTGTCCATGCTCGTGACTCTATCGGTGCCGCTCAGGCCGGGGTGGCCCGCTCGGTCCCCAGTCGGGCGGCGAGGGTGTCGGGCGCGGGTCGGCCGCGGCTGAGCACGATCGACCCGCCGGCGGCCCAGACGTCAAGGGAGGTGCGCAGGAAGGCCTCCGGGCTGGGGTCGAGCAGGTGGACCCGCCCGCCGTCGTGGGCGCGGACGAGGTCGCCGTATGCCGTGGTGCCGGTGGCAGTGATCAGTCCGGTGTCGCCGGGGCCGACCTCGTCCCACGCCGTGAAGGTGTCGGCGAAGGTCGCCAGCTCCCTGGCCTCGTCGAGGACCCCGGTCGGCGGGGGAGTGGGGGCGCTGCGGGACAGGGCGGCCAGGGTGACCAGGACGGCCGGGTCCACGTCCGGCTCCCCGGCCAGGACCGGGTCGTCGGTGACGGTCAGTGCGAGGTCGTCGGGGTCGGGCACCTCCTCCGGCCTGCCGAGCACGACCGTGGCCCCGACCGACCAGGCCGCCAAGGCCCAGTAGGCCGTGCGCCAGTGGGCGGGGAGGGCCAGCCGGATGCTCGTGCCGGTGCTGACGTCGAACTCGTCCTGGAGCAGGTTCGCGGCCTTGGCGACCCAGTTGGCGATCACCTTTGCGGACAGCTCGATCCGCTCACCGCGGGTGGGTGAGTCGGTGTCGTCGTAGGTCGTCAGGCGCGGGGCGGTCCCATCCGCGCGGAGCATGGCGGCCAGGACGGCGGAGGGCAGGGTCATGGCCCTCACGGTATGCGCTGTCACCGAGCCCCCGCGCCGCGCGCCCGTGACCTTGGGAAGCTGCTGCCTCCCGGGCAGCGACGGACTCAGGACCGTGGGGGGAGGGCGAGGTGCGCGCGGCGCTGCACCACGGCATACGTCCTGGGGTCGGCGGCGACCACAAGTCCGGGCCCGGTCGAGCGCGGAGTGTAGGCGCTGCCGTCGGGATGGCCGAAGCGCCCGCCCGCCTCGGCGACCATGAGGGTGCCGGGCGCGTGGTCCCAGGCGTTGCTGCGACCGTAGAGGATGTAGTCGCACTCGCCCTCGATGAGGCGGGGGTAGTCGACGCCGCAGCACACCCACGACAGGCGCATGGTCGGCAGGTCCTCGAGCGCCTGCCCGCGCAGCGTCCAGATGGAGGTCACCCCCCGGGGCTCCTGCCCCTCACCGACGGGGCGCCGGTGCATGCGGGTTCCGTTGCGCCACACGCCCGCTCCGCGTTCGGCCACCCATGCCACCTGGTGCTCCGGCTGCCAGATCCAGGAACGCACCGCCTCGCCGGCGCGGGTCTCGCAGACCATGACCGCGTGGTCGGGGGAGCCGTGGACGAAGTTCTTCGTCCCGTCGACAGGGTCGACGGTGAAGGCATGGTCGGCGGCGAGGTAGCGCGCGAGCAGCGAGCTGTCGGCGGCGGAGGCCTCCTCGCCGAGGACGACGGCGTCGGGGTAGGCGCTGGTCAGGGCCGCCGTGAGGGCCACCTCGGCCTCGCGGTCGGCGACGGTGACGAGGTCGCCCGGGCGCTTCTCCATCACCTGGCCCTCGGCGAGGGCGCGGAACCGGGGCGAGACGAACTCGGCCGCCACGTCCTGGACGAGGGAGAGGACCGCGTCGGTGTCCAGGCCAGTCATGCCACCACGGTCTCACGTCCGGGGACCTCGACCGACCGGGGCTGTCGCCGGCCCGGCCAGCCGATCCGGTCCCGATCGCCGCGGGCTCCCCGAGGGCGCAGGTAGGCTCGCGATGATGAACGAGCTGCCGCGCCCGGTCGGGCCGGGCGGGACCGACCCGTCGGCGTCGTCCGCAGCCCTGCGGCTGGCCGTCCTCGGGCCGTCGCGGTCCGCTGGCGATCCCATCAGGACCCACGTGCACACCCTCGCTCACGAGCTCGCCGAGGCCGGACACGACGTCACCCACCTCCACCCGGGCCGTGAGGACAGGGTCGCCTCGGCCCCCGGGCTCCGGCTCGCGCGCCCCGACCAGTGGGTGGCGGCCGGCCGGTCGCTCAGCGGCGTCGACGCCATCCTCGTCGTCCTCGACTCTGCCGCCGCCCTGCCCGCCCACCTGGCCGTCGTGCGGGCGGCGCGGGCCGGGGACGCCGGTGGCCCGCGCCTCCTCGTGCTCGCCCATCCGGCGGCGCCCCTGCCTTCCGGGGCGCCCGGCCGCGCCCTGGCCCGCGCTCTCCTGACCCGCGCGGACGCCGTGGTCACCCACGACGAGTCCGCAGCCCGGACTGCGGCTGCTCTCGGAGCGGCCCATGTGCACCGGCTCGCGCTTCCTCCGCCGCAGGAGCCGGGCGGTCCGATCCTCGACCCGGTGACCGGTGACGGACGCACTCGCGTCCTGGCTCTCGGGGCAGTGCGGGAGGACAAGGGCATCGACCTCCTGCTCGACGCTGCGCGCGAGGTCCCGGGGGTCACCGTGACCGTGGCCGGGGAGATGTGGGGTGAGGCCGGCCGGCGCGTGGGCCTCATCGCGACCGACCCGGTCCTGCGCGGCCGGGTGGACGTCGGTGGCGGCTACGTGCCCACCGACCGCCTGCCGGAGCTGCTCGCCCGTCACGACGTGCTCGCCCTGACCTACCGGCAGGCGCGCCCCTCGCACCTGGTCCGCCTCGCGCGTCGGCACGGGCTGCCGGTGCTGGCCAGCGCCGTCGGGTCCTTCCCCGAGGAGGTCTGGGACGGCGTGGACGGACTCCTCGTCCCTCCCGGGGACGTGGACGCGATCCGTCGCGCGCTGGCCCTGCTGGCCGACCCCGCGTATGCCGCGCAGCTGCGTGCCTCGGTCCGCCCACCGGATGAATCAGGCCCGTGGGCGCACTACGTCGGGGCGATCGAGGCCTTGGCCAGTGGGGAGCTCGGGGTCGCCCGGACCGTGCCCCGCCGGCCCCTGCCCTCCCGGGCCGGGACGAGCGCCGTCGCCACCTCCGTGCGGACCGGCGTCGACACGGCGCGGGCGCACCTGCGTCGCCGCGAGGTGCTCGTCCTGCGGCCTGCCGACCTGCCGGAGTCGCTGCGGGCCAGCGACGTCCTGACGGCGGACCGCGATGCCGTCGTGGCCCGCGAGCTGGCCCAGTCGCTCGGCCTGCCGCGGTGTCGCGACGCGGTGGCGGCCTGGGCGGCGCTGGGGGCGCTCGCCGCGATCCTGCGCATCGGTGACCGCGACGGCCGGCGCGACGCGGTCATCGTCGACGAGTCCGGTCCGCGCAGTCCGCTGTCCCGGTGGGTCCGCTCCCTCGGGTTCGTGCCGGTGGAGCTGGACCTCACCCGCTCCGACGGGCGGGGCGCCGAGCCCGACGTGGACCTGGCCAGCCTGGACGTGCTCGCACGCCTCCATCCGGGCGGGTGTGGCGCCGAGGACATCGACCACACCCTCTCCCAGGCGTCCTGGGCACTGCGCACCGGCGGCCTCCTCGTCGTCACCCTGCCCCTGGGGACCGACGACCCCGACTGGGCGCTCACGCCGGCAGACATCCGCGGCGTCCTCGCGCGCGCCGGCGACCTGGGCCTGACCCTCGTGGGTGACCTCGACGGCGACCTGCTCGCCCGCATGCGGGCTCCTCGTCCCAGCGCGGCCGAGGCAGCCAAGCACCCGTCCCGGTCGTCCTCGGCCTATGGCATCCTGCGACTGACCTTCCGCCGTCGATGAGCCCGGTGCTCGAGCGGGCCATCGCCACACCCGACGGCTTCACCCTGGGCGTGACCGTCGGGTCGCTGCGCCACGGTGGCTCCGACCCGACCTGCCGCGTGGCGGCTGGACGTTGGTGGTTCGGCCAGTCCACGCCCGACGGCCCGGCGACGCTCGGTCTCCAGGCCCGGCCGGGAGTGGTCCTGGCCCAGGCGTGGGGGCCCGGAGCGGCGTGGGCGATCGAGGCCGCCCCCGACCTGCTCGGGATCGCGGACGATCCTTCCGGCTTCGTCGCCCACCACGAGCTCGCGGCCATGGGGGCCCGCAGCCTCGCCGGGTGGCGGATCCCGCGCAGCCGCCTCGTCCTGCAGTCACTCATCCCCGCGATCATCGAGCAGCGCGTCACCGGCAAGGAGGCCTTCGGCAGCCACACCCGCCTCGTCCGCCGGTTCGGTGAGCCGGCCCCGGGTCCCGGGGCCGACCTGGGCCTGCGCGTGCCGCCGGCGCCCCGGGAGTGGGCGCGGATCCCGAGCTGGGAGTGGATCGGTGCCGGCGTCGACCGGGCCCGCGCCGACACCGCCATCCGCGCCTCGCAGCACGCCGGCCGCCTGGAGCAGTGTGCCGACCTCCCCCGAGCGGACGCCCTGCGCCGGCTGCGGGCGATCCCCGGCGTGGGCGAGTGGACCGCGGCCGAGGTGGCCCAGCGTGCACTCGGCGACCCCGACTCGGTGAGCTTCGGGGACTACCACATGGCCAAGAACCTCACCTGGGCCCTCACCGGCCGGGTGGGTGGGGACGAGGAGGCCCGTGTCCTGCTCGCCCCGTATGCCGGCCAGCGGTTCCGCGCGCAGGTCTACATCACGGCGGCGGCCGGGGTCCGGCCGCGGCGGGGCGCGCGGATGACGCTGCCGACCCACCTCCCGCGCGTGCCCTGAGGCGCTGCCGGGCGTCAGCGTTCGACGATCTCCAGCGCGAGCTCCTGCCGGCCGGACGTCGTCGTCGGCGCAGGGAGCGCCGCGACGGCCAGGCCCTCGGCCCACAGGGCGACCTCGAGGCGGGCGACCCGTCGACCAAGCGCGTAGGCGTCGGCCCCGGACAGGACCACGCGCGCGCCGGCGGTGACCGCGTGGGCCGCCACCGTCACGTCGTCGCCCTCGCCATGGCAGGCCAGGGCCACCGCGCGCTGCACGCGATCCATCACGGCGTCCGGCTCCCCGACCGGAGGGAGGCCGACGTCCGCGGAGTCCGCCGACCCGGGGAGCACGCCGAGCGCGGCGCGCACCGCCTCGACGTGCCCGAGGGCGAACCAGTCCGAGGGGCCCGTGCGCACCAGGGACCGGGCACCGGGCGCGTCGGCCGCGAAGCAGGCCGAGGCCAGGCCGGTGACGAGAGCGGCCGGCACCGAGGCGTTCTTGCCCTTGACGAGGTCGGCCGCCGCGGCCAGCTCGTCGACCAGGCACCTCACGGACACCACCATCGGTCGACCGTCGGCATCGGCCTCACCGCGATGGTCGAGCTGGGTCAGGACCCCGGCCGAGCCCAGGGCGAAGTCGGTCAACCCCGCCCGCCACGGCCGGCCGGCGGTGTCGCTGACGACGATCCCGAGCGGGGCGGAGTCGGGGCGCCCCAGCAGGTGGAGCAGCCGCCGGCGCAGCTGCGCTGCCTCGCGGTCGGCGTCGCGCGGCAGCGTGAGCACCACCTCACCCACCCCGACGTTCGAGGCGTCGACCCCCGCGGCGGCCATGACCGGGCCGGCGGCCGACTCGACGACCCGGGTGACCCGCTCACCGGCTCGACGCTCGGCGACGACGCGCACGGTCTCGGCGTCCACGACCGCGGCCCGGGACGAGGCCGGCGCGGTCAGGCCGAGCGCCTTGGAGACCACCTTGCTCGACACGACGAGCACCACCGGCTCGTCCGCACCGGCCAGCCGGGGGGACAGGAGGGCGGCGAGGTCGTCGCCGGCGACCACCTCGGGGAGGCCGAGCAGGGGGCTCAGGACCAAGGGGACGCTCACGGCATACGCCCTGTCAGCCGGCCGACCGCGGACCGGAGAGCCGTGCGGCCAGCTCGAGCGCCGCACCGGCGATCCGGGACGCCGCGGCGACATCGGTCATGAGCAGGGGCTCGGCATGCACCTCGACGCGGGCTCGCTCCAGCCGCACCCCGGCATCGGCGGGGTCGACGAGCCAGCCGTCGAGGAAGTCCGCGTAGAGGCCGGCGACCGCGGCCGTCGTCGAGGGCAGGCCCAGCGCGGCGAGGCAGGCGTCGGCGTGGCCGCGCACGGGGGCTCCGGCGATGAGGGGGCTGACGCCGACGACGGGAGCAGCGCTGCCCCGCAAGGCATCTCGCACGCCCGGCACGCCCAGGATGATGCCGATCGAGACCACGGGGTTGCTCGGCGGCAGCAGGATCACGTCCGCGGTGCGGAGCGCGTCGAGCACCCCGGGCGCTGCAGCCGCGCGGTCGAGGCCGGCGACGACGAAGCGTTCGGCCGGCACCGAGGCGCGCAGGCGCACCCACCACTCCTGGAAGTGGACGGCACGCTGCCCGTCGTCGTCGCTGATGACGACGTGGGTCTCGACGGGGGTGTCGGTCATCGGCAGGAGGCGCACCCCGCGCCCCGGCAGGCCCCACCGCTCGGCGAGGCGGCCGGTGACCTCCGAGAGGCTCTGCCCCTGGCCGAGCCACTGCGAGCGGACGATGTGGGTCCCGAGGTCGAGGTCTCCCAGGGTGAACCACTGGGGCACCGCGCCATAGGCCGCGAGCTCGCCCTGGACGCGCTGGGAGTCGTCCGCGCGGCCCCACCCCTGGCTCTCGGACACCGCCCCGCCCAGGGTGTAGAGGAGGGTGTCCACGTCGGGGCTGACCCGCAGGCCGTACAACGTGATGTCGTCGCCGGTGTTGGCGATGACGGTGACCTCGGGCACCTCGCCGTGTGCCTCGAGGTGGTGGAGCAGACCGTTCAGGAAGCGCGCGCCTCCGACGCCGCCGGCCAGGGCCGTGATTCGCATGGCGCCCAGTCTGTCAGTGCCGGAACGGTGCTCGCTGCGGCCTCCCGGTGGACAGGAAAGGGGCGTTCGAGAGGGCTCATAGCAGATCACGGCTTGACGAATCATGCAGACACGCGTGTAATTCCATTGTTGTGATTCACCCGGTGGTCAGCGTCAGCCGACGCGCAGTGACGGCAGCGGGGCACGGCGTGGCGGTGGGCGGAATCGGTCGAGGGTTCCGCAGGACGGGCATTTCCCAGGGTCGAGGAGGCGACGGATGCGCGAGTTGACGGTGATCGATTCTCTGGTCACGGACGAGGTGGCTCTGTCGTGGCAGGAGCGTTCGCTCTGTGCCCAGACCGACCCCGAGGCCTTCTTCCCGGAGAAGGGGGGCTCGACCCGGGAGGCCAAGAAGGTCTGCATCGGCTGCGAGGTCCGGTCCGAGTGCCTCGAGTACGCCCTGGCCAATGACGAGCGCTTCGGCATCTGGGGCGGCCTCTCCGAGCGCGAACGCCGCAAGCTGAAGAAGCGCGCGGTCTGACCGGCCCCCGCCGGCGCCGCCTGCCCGCTCCATGACCTTGGCCTCCGTGGACGACCACGTGCCGCACCTGAGTCCCGTCCGGACCCGGGTGTGCGTCGTCGTCGTGGGCCAGGGCACGGCCGACGGGATGGGCGCCGTCCTGGACACCGTGGCCGCCCAGGGTGCGGCCCCCGACCGGGTCCTCGTCGTCGCCGATCCCGGCCTCTCCGACGAGGCCGTCACCTCCGCCCTCGGCGACATCGAGGTGCACGTGCTGCGTGGTGGCCCGACCGCGCCCCGTGCGGCCGTCCACCACGCCGTCACCGCCCTCGAGGGTGACTGGCTGGTCTGGGTGCTCACGAGCGGGTGCACGGCCGGTGCCGACACCCTCGCGGGCCTGCTCGAGGCCCACCGCCGTTCCCCGTCGGTCGGCGTCGTCGCCCCCAAGCTGGTCGACGCCACCGACCACGCGCGCCTGCGCAGCGTGGGCATCCGGGCCACGCGCGCCGGACGCATCGTCGACGACCCCGCGGACGGCGCTCCGGACCAGGGCCAGTTCGACGACCGGCACGACGTCCTCGCCGTGCCACTCGTCGGCTCCCTCGTCGAGTCCTCCCTCATCCGTGAGCTGGGCGGCTGGGAACCGACCTTCGGCGATGTCGGAGCAGACCTCGACTTCGGCTGGCGCGCCCAGCGCCGGGGTCGGCGCGTGCTCGTGCTGCCCCGCGTGGCGGTGCGCGTCGACGCGGGCGTCGGGCTCGCGACGGCCACGACGCCGGCTCGCCGCCGCGCCGGTCGACGCGTTGCGCTTGCGCGCGCGAGCTGGTGGGGCGCCCCGCTCCTCGCGCTCTGGGTCCTCGTCAGCTCGATCGTCGGCGCCATCGCCCTCGCCCTGGCCAAGCGGCCACGGGCCGCAGCGGCCGCGCTCGGCGACGTCCTCGCCCTGGACCCGTGGCGGGTGCCCCTGGCGTGGTGGCGCACGCGCGGCGGCGCCACGGTGCGTCGGGCCGACCTCACCGGCCTCTTCGTCAGCGGCGCCGAGTTCCGCCGCCGGATCGCCGACGACGTCCACGAGGCACTCGTGCCCTCGGTCGGGCGGGAGGGGGAGAGCGCGGGCAGCCGACGCTCGACCGCGATGCGGGTCCTCAGTCATCCCGGCCTCCTCGTGACCCTCGTCGTCGCCGCCCTGTATGCCGCCGCCGGCCGCCGCCTGGGCACCGGACTCCTTCTGGGGCTGGGTGGGGGCCCGACCGGGGGAGAGCTCATCGGGGGACCGATCAGCGCCTCGGCGTTGTGGCACTCCTGGACCGACGGCTGGCGGGGCGCGGGCCTGGGCACCGAGGCGCCGGGAGGGCCGCACCTCGGGTTGCTCGCCGCACCGACCTGGCTGGTGGAGCACCTCCCCGGCCTGGGTGCGGTCGCCTCACCCGGCGGCCTCGTCGTCGGCGTGCTCCTCCTCCTGGGTCCCCTGCTCGCCACCGCCTCGGCCTACGTCGCCGCGCGCGTCCTCACCCGGGCACCCTGGCCCCGCGCCGCGGCCGCGCTCGTGTGGGCGGTCGCCGGCCCGGCGGCGCAGGTGTATGCCGAGGGTCGGGTCGGCGCCGTCGTCGCCCACGTCCTCCTCCCGGCGGTCGGTGCCGGACTGGTGCTGCTCGCGCGGGCCGATGGCACGGCGACTGCTGCCTGGGCCACCGCGCTCGGGGCCGGAGTGCTCGGGGCGTTCGCGCCGGCCACGCTCGCGCTCACCGTGGCCCTGTCGGTGCTGGTCCTGCTCGCCGCGCCGACGACCGGTGCCCGGGTGCGCGCCCTCGTCCCCCTCCTCGTCACCCCGCTCCTCCTCGGGCCGTGGCTGCTCACCGTGCGCGATGACCCACGCCAGCTGCTCGGTGGTCCCGGACTGGCGGCGTGGGGCCAGCCCGAGCCCTCCCTGGTCGACCTGTGGACCGGCCTCCCGGCCGGCCCCGGACCGCTGGGTGGCTGGACCCTCGTCCCCGTCGCGCTGCTGGCGGCGCTCGCCGTGATCGGGCTGCTCACGGGTCCGCGGGTGCGGTCACTGTCCAGCGGCCTGGCGGTCGCCGGCGTGCTGGCGCTCGCCGGCGTGTTCGCGGCGCCCCGCATCCAGCTCGGCGTCGACGCGGGCGTCACGCCCTGGGTCGGTCTCCCCATGCTGGCCTTCTCTCTCGTCGTGATCGCCCTGGCTCTGCGAGCCTGCGCGGCGACCTCGGCGCTGTGGCCAGGGCGGGCCGCGACGGTGCGCTCGGCGACGGTGGCACTCCTTGCCCTCGCCGGGGTGGTGGCGGCCGCGACCCTCGTCCTGCAGACGGTGGGCGACCAGCTCGCCCCGTGGCGTGACCCTCGCCCGGCCGTCGCCGTCGACCACGCGACCGGGGACCTCGCCGGTCGCACCCTCTTCATCACGGCCGGGCCGACGGCCGGATCCGAGGCGACGTTCACCGTGCTGGGGCGCGAGGTGGGCGATGTCGCGCGCGGCCTGCCGTCCGCGGCCTCCGCCAACGCCCCGCTCGAGCGAGCCGTCTCCGACCTCGTCAGTGGGCTCCCGGACGCCACGACCGGCCTCCAGCGGTATGCCGTGGGCGTCGTGGCGCTCGACGGCGCTGCGGACCCCGCGCTCAAGCGGGCCCTCGACGCCGCGGACGGCCTGACCCGCCTCGTCGCCCGGGACGGCTGGAACTTCTGGCGGGTCGCCGCCGCGGGTGTCGAGGGAGAACGTCCGGTCGCTCCCGCCCGGCTCGAGCTCCGCAGCGACGAGCGTGGGACGACCGTCCCGGCGACCGGCCAGCACGCGGCCACCGACGAGGAGGTCAGCGTCGCCGTCGGCGAGCGGCTCGTCGTCGCCGAGCCCGATGCGTGGACCGAGCACGCCGTCGTCACCTGGCAGGGTCAGGTGGTCGCTCCCGCCACCGGCGAGGGTCGACCGGCCTACGCCCTGGCGCCGGGCGAGGGAGAACTGTCGGTCGCCGTCACCGACCCCCACGCCCCGCTGCGCCGGGCCCAGCTGGTCCTCGCGGCCGTGGTCCTCTTCCTGGCGATCCCGTTCGGCTCCCGCGCCTCGAGGAGGCACCCGTGAAGGCCTGGGTCGTTCCCGCAGGGCGCGTGGGGCTCACCCTGGCGGCGCTGGCCGGACTCACCCTCGCCCAGGGATCCGCCGGGGTCCTCGACCTGAGGACACCGGCCGCCGCAGGGACGACCGCCCCGCAGAGCGCTCTCCGAGCAGCCTCGATGCTCTGCGTCGGGCCGGAGCTCTCCGGACTCAAGGGCGCCCCGGACATCGCACAGTCCCTCACGGTCGACGCGCAGGCCGCACCCTCGCTCGTCACCGGGGCCCAGGGCCCCGGGCAGGTCGACCTCACCGTCGGCTCGGCCGCCGCAACGTCGGGACCCGAGCAGGCCAGCACCACGGTTGCCGTGCCCACGCCCGTCCAGGTCGACGCGACGGGCTCAGCGGCCCCGGGCCTGAGCGCCGTCCAGGCCTTCGCGGCGGACAGCGCCGACCTGCGCGGCCTGACGACGGCACCGTGCACCTCGTCGATGACCCAGGCCGAGCTGATCGCCGGCGGCGCGGCACCGGGACGTCAGGAGCGCCTGGTCCTGGCCAACCCGGGCGCCAACGAGGTCACCGTCGACGTCTCGGTCCTCGACAGCTCCGGCCCGGTCACCTCGGATGCCGGTCGGGGAATCGTGGTCCCCGGGCACGGACGCACCAGTGTCCTCGTCGACGCCGTGGCCCCGGCCGCCCAGTCGCCCATCGTGTCGGTGAGCGTGCGCGGTGGATCGGTGACGGCGGCGCTCAGCGACGCCTGGCTCGACGGCTCGGTCCCCGCCGGTCTGGAGACCACGGTGCCGGCGACGGCCGGGACCTCGCTCGTCATCCCGGTCGTGGACCTCGAGCAGGCCGGACTGCTGCGGCTCGGGGTGCCGGGGACGGATCCGGCCGTGGCCAGCGTGCGGCTGCTCTCCAGTGACGGGGTGACCCCGCTGACCGGTGGGGTGCAGACCATCGCCGGCCGGAGCAGCTTGGACCTGCCGCTGACCGGGCTGCCTGTCGGCACCTACGCGCTGGCCGTCGAGTCGGATGTCCCGATCGTGGGCGCGGCGATGTCCCAGGCCCGCGTGGACGCCGGCCCGGGCGACATCGCCTGGACGCCCTCGACGCCCTCGATCACGCAGGCGGCGGGGCTGCCGCTGCCGTCGGCAGGGGACGGCACGGTGCACCGACTCGCCCTCGTGGCCACCGGGTCGACCAGCGTCGTCACCGTCGTCACGCGCACGGGGTCGGCCATCGACCGACGCGATGTCACCCTCGCCGCCGACCGGGTCACCGTGCTCGACCTCGGCGGGGCCACGGGTGTCTGGGTGCAGCGACAGGGCCCCGCAGAGCATCCGGTGCACGGGGCGATCCTCACCACGCGCGGGATCGGGCCGTCCCGGCTGCTCGCCGTGGCACCACTGGCCGATGCTGCCTTCGAGGCGGCCGTCACCACCGCTCGCGCGTTGCCCTGAGGCGTCCCGCCCGAGTGGGCCGGCGACCCCGAGGCGGGGAGGGCTCAGAGGACGATCTCGTCCGGCGGGACACCCAGCAGCAGCGCCACCTGCTCGGTCACCACGTCACGCACGAGGGCGCTGACCTCGGCCTCGGAGCCGGCACGCGCCTCGACGGGGCGGCGGTAGACGACGATGCGGCGTGGCACCCGCCCGCCACCGACGACCCGACCCAGCGTTGCCGCTCGGGGCTCCCACGCCGGCGGGTCGTCCGGCGGGACGTCCTCGACGGCGAACTCGACGTCGCCATGGCGGGTGCCCAGCCAGGGGCGGGCCCGCTCGGCCACCTCACGCACCAGGTCGTCGAACCGGTCCCGTCGGCTCTGCATCGCCGGCACCGGCGGCCAGGCCAGGGGGCCGCGGCGCCCGCGGCCGTGCCGGTCCCGGCGCCCGCGCATGCCCCGCTCCGGTGCCCCACTGCGGGGAGCTGGCGGCTGCTCCACGACGACTCCTGTCGGACGTGCGTTCCACCCTCGGACGGTGGTCCCGGACGCGGCTGATCCTACGGCGCGCCGGACCGGTGGCCCCGGCACTGTGTCCTAGAGTCACGGGCGTGAGTGTGTCGCGACGGTGCAGCAAGACCGCCTGCTCCCAGGTGGCGGTCGCGACGCTGACCTATGCGTATGCCGACCGGGCCGTCGTCGTCGGCCCCCTGGCCACCCACGCCGAGCCGCACTCCTATGACCTGTGCGCCGACCATGCGACGAGGCTGACCCCGCCGCGGGGCTGGGACATCGTCCGGCTGTCCCCGGACGGCTATGTCGTCGTCACCGACACCGACGACCTCCTGGCCGTCGTCGACGCGGTCCGCGAGCGTCCCGCGGCGCGTCCGGCCCCGGCACCGTCGGCTGCGCCGGCGGCGATGCCGGTGGCCCGGCCGGTGCTCGGTCGCACCCGTGGCCACCTGACGGTCATCCCCGGCCAGGGGCAGCCCACCTCCTGAGTCCTCGTCTCGAGGTGTCGGCGGAGGCGTCGGCGGCGTCGTCCTCACCAGCCCTCGCTGCCGGCCACGTGCTGCTGGGCGTGAAGTAGCCTTGGCGCTCGTGAGCCGCCCTCCCCTTCGTGACTTCGTCAAGGCCTACGACGTGCGGGGACTGGTCCCCGAGCAACTCGATGCCGAGGTTGCCTGGGCCCTCGGGGCCGCCTTCGCCCAGGTGGTGGCCGTCCCGGACGGCGCCGGCGAGGTCGTCATCGGTCACGACATGCGGGCCTCCTCCCCGGAGCTCTCCCGGGCCTTCGCGCAGGGCGTGAACTCGCGGGGCGTGGACGTGGTCCACATCGGCCTGGCCAGCACCGATGGCCTTTACTACGCCAGTGGAGCCCTCGACCGCCCGGGCGCGATGTTCACCGCGAGCCACAACCCTGCGGCATACAACGGGATCAAGCTCTGCCGCGCCGGCGCCCGCCCCGTCGGCCAGGACAGCGGGCTCGCCGAGATCCGGGACCTGGCCCAGGAGCTGCTCGACGGCTCCGCGGAGCTCCGGGCCGTCGCCACCGACGGCACCGCACGCGTCCAGGACGTTCTGGGCGACTACGGCGCCTTCCTGCGTTCCCTGGTGGACCTGAGCGCGATCCGGCCGCTGCGCGTCGTCGTCGACGCAGGCAATGGCATGGGCGGTCACACCGTGCCGGCCGTGCTGGGGGAGGCCGCCGGCCTGCCGTCCCTGCCACTGACCATCATCCCGCTCTACTTCGAGCTCGACGGGACCTTCCCCAACCATGAGGCCAACCCGCTCGAGCCGGCCAACCTCGTCGACCTCCAGGAGGCCGTGGTGGCCCACGGGGCCGACCTCGGGCTGGCCTTCGACGGCGACGCCGACCGCTGCTTTGTCGTCGACGAGCGCGGTGGGGCGGTCAGCCCCAGCGCGATCACGGCGATGATCGCGCGGCGCGAGGTCGCCAAGGAGCGCGCCGCCGGACGGGACGAGGTCGCGATCGTCCACAACGTCATCTCCTCGGTCCAGGTGCCCGAGGTGATCACGGAGGCGGGGGCGCGGCCGGTGCGCACCCGCGTCGGCCACTCGTTCATCAAGGCCGAGATGGCCGGCCATGACGCGGTCTTCGGCGGAGAGCACAGCGCGCACTACTACTTCCGGGACTTCTGGTTCGCCGACACCGGCATGCTGGCCGCGATGCACGTCCTGGCCGCGCTCGGGGAGCAGCCGGAGCCGTTGAGCGCGTTGATGGCGGAGTACTCGCGGTACGCCGCCTCCGGAGAGATCAACTCGACCGTGGCCGACGCCGCCGCCGCGACGGAGGCCGTGCGCGCCTGGGCCGCTGACCGCGGTGTGGTCGAGGACCGGCTCGACGGGCTGACCCTCACCCACGCCGGCGGCCCGGAGGACCCGATGTGGTGGCTGAACCTGCGGGCCTCGAACACCGAGCCGCTGCTGCGCCTCAATGTCGAGGCGGCCGACGCCGAGACCATGGCCCGGGTGCGCGATGATGTGCTCGCCATCGTGAGAGGAGAATGCCGATGACCGGCATCGAGCCCTGGCTGCGCGAGATCCTGCGCTGCCCGAAGTGCCGAGCGGAGCTGCGCGACGAGGCCGGTGCCGACGGCCCGGAGCTGGTCTGCACGGGCGAGGACTGTGGCCTGGCCTATCGCTTCGAGGACGGCATCCCGGTGCTGCTCATCGACGAGGGTCGTCCTCCGGCCTGAGCCCGACGTCGTCGGAAGGGGTGAGCCATGGCATGGATCGACGAGGCGCGACTCGATCGCGTCGACGAGCTCGAGTCGATCGACCGCAGCCAGTCCCTCCGCATGCTCGCGACGGCCGGCGCCCAGGTCCGGCGCGCGGTGCTCTCGGCCGACGAGTCCGGCATCGAGCGCTGGGGCCCCCAGGACAGGCCCCGCTCGGTCCTGGTCGCCGCCCTGGGTGGCTCGGCGCCCGTCCCGGAGGTCCTGGAGCTCCTGGCCGAGCAGCACAGCCCGGTGCCGGTGACGACCCGACGGGGCGGGCCGCTGCCCGGCTGGGTCGGTGCCCTCGACCTGGTGATCGCGGTCTCGCAGTCCGGTCGTGCCTCCGGGCCGCTCCGCCTCGCTGCCGAGGCGGCCCGACGGGGCGCCCGGCTGCTCACCATCGGAGCCTCGGACAGCCCACTCGCGGAGGTCTGCGCGCGGGCTCGCGGCGTGCACGTCGACGTCGCCACGCCCACGCCGTCGTCCCGAACGGCGCTATGGTCCCTGCTCACCCCGGCCCTGCGGGTCGCCGACCGGCTGGGCATCGTCGACGTGCCCAGTGAGGTCTTCGAGGAGACGGCCACCATCCTCGATGCGCGGGCCGAGGAATGTCGCCCGAGCAGCGAGTCCTTCGTCAACCCCGCCAAGGAGCTCGCGCTAGCCCTCTCCGAGGCGGTGCCACTCGTGCTGGGCGACGGGCCACTCGCCGGCGTCGCAGCGGGCCGGATGGCCTCGATGCTGACGCGCACGGCACGACTCCCCGCGACGCGGGGCACCCTGCCCGACGATGCCGCCCAGGTCGTGGCCTGCTTCGACGGGCCCTTGGCGGCAGGGGCCACGTCGTCATCCGGCTCCCCGGACGCCGGCGCCGGGATCTTCCGCGATCCCTTCCTCGACGGCCCCGCGACCCTGCCCCTGGCCCTCTTCCTCCTCAGGGACGCGGCGCCGGCCGCCCTCACCCCCGAGGAGGTGGACCGGGAGAACCTCGCGTCCGCGATCGCCGCCTCGGCGGGGGACAGCGGCGTGCGCGTGCGTGAGCTCCGGGCCGACGCGGCCTCGCCCCTGGCCCGGTTGGCCTCCCTCGTCGCCCTGGGCGACTACGCGGCCACGTATGCCGCCCTGGGCCTCGGGCTCGACCCGACCGGATCGGCCCACGTCGCCGACCTGCGGGCCCGCACGCGCTGACCACCCTTCCTCCGTCGAGATAGCGCAACACTCCCGGTTTCCCGCCTCTTCTCGGGAGTGTTGCGCTATCTCGACAGGGCCGGAGGCGAGGCCGAGCGTCGGACGTCAGGCCGGAGGTTGGGGGCCAGGCCGGAGGTTGTGGGTCAGGCCTGGATGGAGGGTCAGTCCCGGACGGGGAGCGGAGTCGCCAGGTCGAGGACCTCGGCACCGGGCAGGGCGGCCAGGTCCGCGGCCTCGACGAGGAGCTTGCTGCGCCGCAGTCCGCTCCCGATGACCACCGGACCGGCCGCGAGGACCGCCGTGTCGACGAGCACCGGCCAGTCCGCCGGGAGGCCGATGGGCGTGATGCCGCCGAACTCCATCCCGGAGCGTCCGACGGCCTCCTCGTGCGGGGCGAAGGAGATCTTGCGGACGTCGAGGTGTCGGCGCACGACCCCGTTGACGTCGGCCCGATGGGTGGCCAGGACGAGCACCGCCGCGTGGGTCGTCCGGTCGCCACGACGCCCGGCGACGATCACGCAGTTCGCCGAGGCCGCCGGATCGACGTCGTAGGCCGCGCAGAAGGCGGCGGTGTCGGCGAGCGTGGCGTCGATGGCCGCGACCAGCGCGCTCGGCACGGCAGCCACCGCTGCCGCCACGGGGTCGGCCAGCAGGTCGGGGTGGGCAGCGGCCGGTGACCAGGCCAGCGTGCCGCGAGCGGACGGCATACGAAAACCTCAGTGGGCGGCGGCGGGAGCCGACTTCTTGCGGGGGAGAAGGTGCAGCACGGCGACGACGAGGGCCCCGATGAGGAGCCCGACGACCGCCGAGCCGACGGTGTTGGTGAGCCACCCGAGGAGGCCACCCAGGGCGCCGGTGGCCTCCTTGACCGCCACCTCGGCATGGTGGACCCACTCGTAGGGCAGGCCCAGGACGTGCCAGCCGTAGGTCTGCGCGAGGTCGTGGAAGCCGACGAGGAGGATGTGCCCGCCGACCCAGATCATCGCCGCGATCCCGACCGTCGAGAGCACGCTGAGCACGCGTGGCATCGCCGCGACCAGACCGCGACCGAAGCGAGAGGCGGCCGGGTTGTCGCGCCGGGCCAGGGACAGCCCGATGTCGTCCATCTTCACGATGAGTCCGACGACGCCGTAGACGAGGACGGTGATGGCGATGGCGACGATCACGAGGATGGCGGCGCGACGGGCCAGGGGCTCGCCGGCCACTTCGTTGAGGCTGATGACCATGATCTCGGCCGAGAGGATGAAGTCGGTGCGGACGGCGCTGCTGACGATGGTCTTCTCGTCGGCGACCCGGCCCTGCTCGTGCGCTTCCGACGCCTCGCCCTCGGCGTGCCCGCTCACCCGCTCCCAGATCTTCTCGGCGCCCTCGAACGCGAGGTAGGTGCCCCCCAGCATGAGGAGCGGGGTCAGGGCCCCGGGAAGGAACTGACTGAGCAGGAGCGCCAGCGGCAGGATGAACACGAGCTTGTTGATGAGGGAGCCCTTGGCGATCTTCTTGATGATCGGCAGCTCGCGGGCCGGGTCGAGGCCGTCGACGTAGCGCGGCGTCACCGCCGTGTCGTCGACGATGACGCCGGCTGCCTTGGCGCTGGCGCGCCCGGCGGCTGCCGCCACGTCGTCAACCGAGGCTGCCGCCGCGCGGGCGAGGACCGCGATGTCGTCCAGGAGCGCAAAGAGGCCACCACTCATGACGAGAAGGGTAATGGCGTGTTGTGGCTCGGACCGGCCCGGGGCTGCGCGCCGCTAGAATGGATCCCGCCGGCGTGGGAGATGCCCCACCAACGGCCCAGATGGGCGGCGCCGGGTCACCCCGACCTTCCTCAGGAGTTTCGCATGTCCTTCGACTTCAAGGTTCGTGACCTTGGCCTCGCCGAAGCCGGCCGCCACCAGATCCGTCTCGCCGAGCACGAGATGCCCGGCCTGATGGCGTTGCGCGCCGAGTACGGCGAGTCCAAGCCCCTGGCGGGCGCCCGCATCGCCGGCTCGCTGCACATGACCGTGCAGACCGCCGTTCTCATCGAGACGCTCACCGCGCTCGGTGCCGAGGTCCGCTGGGCCTCCTGCAATATCTACAGCACCCAGGACGAGGCGGCCGCGGCCGTCGTCGTGGGTCCGAATGGCACCGTCGAGGACCTCCAGGGCGTGCCCGTCTTCGCCTGGAAGGGCGAGACCCTTGAGGAGTACTGGGAGTGCACCGACGCCATCCTCACCTGGCCCGGTGACGCCGGCGCCAACATGATCCTCGACGACGGTGGCGACGCCACGATGCTGGTCCACAAGGGCCGCGAGTGGGAGCAGGCCGGTCAGGTGCCCCCCACCACCGAAGAGGACTCCGAGGAGTTCGGCGTCTTCAAGGCGCTCGTCCGGCGCACGATGGCGGCCGACCCGACCAAGTGGACCCGTGTCGCCGCCGAGATCAAGGGTGTGACGGAGGAGACCACGACGGGTGTCCACCGTCTCTACGAGCTCGCCAAGTCCGGTGATCTGCTCTTCCCGGCGATCAACGTCAACGACTCGGTCACCAAGTCCAAGTTCGACAACAAGTACGGCTGCCGCCACTCGGTCATCGACGGCCTCAACCGCGCGACCGACGTCCTCATCGCCGGCAAGACGGCTGTGGTCGCGGGCTATGGCGACGTGGGCAAGGGCTGCGCCGCTGCGCTCGCTGGGCAGGGTGCCCGCGTCGTCGTCACCGAGGTGGACCCGATCTGTGCGCTGCAGGCCGCGATGGAGGGCTTCCAGGTCACGACGATGGATCAGGCCGCCGAGTTCGGCGACATCTTCGTCACGACGACCGGCTGCTTCGACGTCATCACCGCTGACCACATGTCGCGGATGAAGGACAAAGCGATCGTCTCCAACATCGGCCACTTCGACAACGAGATCGACATGGCTGGCCTGGCCAAGATCGAGGGCATCGAGAAGACCGAGATCAAGCCGCAGGTGCACGAGTGGACCTTCGCCGATGGCCACTCGATCATCGTGCTGTCCGAGGGTCGACTCATGAACCTCGGCAACGCGACCGGCCACCCGAGCTTCGTGATGTCGAACTCCTTCTCCAACCAGACGATCGCCCAGATCGAGCTCTTCACCAAGACCGAGGACTACGTCGACGAGGAGGGCAAGCCGGAGGTCAAGACCCTCCCGAAGCACCTCGACGAGAAGGTCGCCCGCGCTCACCTCGAGGCCCTCGGTGTCGAGCTCACCGAGCTGACCAAGGAGCAGGCGGAGTACCTCGGCGTCGACGTCGCCGGCCCCTACAAGCCGGAGCACTACCGCTACTGAGGTTCTGCCCCGGCACTTGCCACGCCGTATGCCGTGTGCTCACCTCGGAGGTGAGCACACGGCATACGTGGTTCTCGGGGACAGGACGACGCGTCACCGTCTCGGGGTGCGGGCCATGTGTGATGATGGCGTGGGCGTGGCAGAGGTGTCCGCCGAGGAAGGGGTCATCGCGTGAAGGGTCGGGTGCTGGTCGTCGACGACGACCTCGCGCTGGCCGAGATGCTCGGCATCGTCCTGCGCAACGAGGGGCTCGAGGTCACCCATGTCGCCGACGGCTCCGCCGCGGTCGCGGCCTTCCGCGAGTCACGCCCGGACGTGGTTCTGCTGGACGTCATGCTGCCGGGGATCGACGGCCTGGAGGTGTGCCGCCGGATTCGTGCCGAGTCCGGTGTGCCGATCGTCATGCTCACGGCCAAGACCGACACCGTCGACGTCGTCGTCGGTCTCGAGTCCGGGGCGGATGACTACGTCGTCAAGCCGTTCAAGCCCCAGGAGCTCATGGCCCGGGTCCGCGCGCGCCTGCGCCGCGGTGACGAGCCCGACCAGGAGCGCCTCACCATCGGCGACCTGACCATCGACGTCGCCGGGCACTCGGTGAAGAGGGGCAGCCAGACCCTGGGCCTGACCCCGCTGGAGTTCGACCTCCTCGTCGCCCTGGCCCGCAAGCCCTGGCAGGTGTTCACCCGCGAGGTGCTCCTCGAGCAGGTCTGGGGCTACCGCCACGCCGGTGACACCCGACTGGTCAATGTCCACGTCCAGCGGCTGCGCTCCAAGGTCGAGATCGACCCGGAGCGGCCGGAGATCGTCGTGACGGTCCGCGGCGTCGGCTACAAGGCCGGCCCGGCCTGACCATGCCCGAGCAGGCGCAGGCCGCCAGCACGAACGGGCCGGCCGCGGTCGCCATGGACCTGCTGCGTCGGGCCCGTCGCACGTGGCGCCAGTCGCTGCAGCTGCGGGTGGTCAGCACCACCGTGCTCCTGGGTGTCCTCACCGTCGGCCTCCTCGGGGCCTATCTCTACGACGAGATCTCAAGGGGCCTGACCGAGCAGAAGGTCACGACGAGCACGTATGACGCACGGGCCCTGACGCGGGTGGCGCAGGCGCGGTGGGAGTCGACGACGTCCCGCACGGTCGCGGACCTCAACATCGCTGCCGGAGACATCCTGGCCGGACTCAAGCCCTCGGACCCCGACCCGACGCGCTACGTCATCATGGCGCGCGGCATCGAGAACACGAACGCGACCGTCCTGGCCACCGTCGAGTCCGGCACCCTGGGGCTCTCCTCGGTGCGCAGCGAGCTGAAGGAGGCGGTCAGCGCGCACCCCTCGACCCAGCAGGTGCAGGTCAGCGACGTCATCATCGACAGCGAACGCGTCCCGGCCGTCATGGTGGGCAGCCAGGTGCAGGTGCCCTCCGCGGGCGCCTACGACCTGTACTTCATCTACCCGATGAACCGGGAGCAGGCCACCATGGCCTTCATCCAGAAGGCCTTCCTCATCGCCGGCCTCATCCTCTCGGTGCTCGTCGGCGCCGTCGCCTGGGTCGTCACCCGCCAGGTCGTCACCCCCGTCCGTCGGGCTGCGGCCGTGGCCGAGCGCCTCTCCAGCGGCAAGCTCAACGAACGCATGGCCTCGCACGGCGAGGACGACCTCGCGCTGCTGGCGACCTCGTTCAACGGCATGGCCGACTCGCTGCAGAGCCAGATCCGTCAGCTCGAGGGCCTCTCGCGGGTCCAGCAGCGCTTCGTCTCCGACGTCTCCCACGAGCTGCGCACGCCCCTGACGACGATTCGGATGGCTGTCGACCTGATCCACGAGTCGCGTGAGGACTTCACCCCGAGCGTGGCCCGGTCCGCCGAGCTGCTCCAGGGGGAGCTCGACCGCTTCGAGTCCCTGCTGGCCGACCTGCTGGAGATCAGCCGCTTCGACGCCGGAGCGGCGGCCCTGGACCTCGAGCCGGTCGACCTGCGCTCGACGGTGGCGACCGTGGTGGAGGCGGCCCGTCCGCTGGCCTTGCGCCGCGGCAGCGAGGTGGTGCTCGACCTGCCAGAGACCTCGTGCGAGGCCGAGGTCGACGAGCGCCGGGTCGAACGCATCCTGCGCAACCTCGTGGTCAACGCGATCGAGCACGGCGAGGGCCGCCCGGTCGAGGTCTCCGTGCGCACCGACGAGGGTGCCGTCGCGGTGGTCGTGGCCGATCACGGTGTCGGACTTCGTCCCGGCGAGGCCTCCTTGGTCTTCAACCGGTTCTGGCGGGCCGACCCGGCCCGGGCGCGCACCACCGGTGGCACCGGGCTCGGCCTGGCCATCGCCCTCGAGGACGCCCGCCTGCACAACGGATGGCTCCAGGCCTGGGGCAAGCCGGGCGCCGGCTCCCGGTTCCGCCTGACCCTGCCTCGCCTCGCCGGCGCGGCCCTCGAGGGATCACCGTTGCCCCTGGAGGTCGGCGCCGAGGTCGCGGTGATCGCCGACGGGGTCGGCGCGTGATCCGTCGAGGGCGGCACGCGGTCCGCCGGGGGCGAGCGCTGGCCGCGGTCGCAGCACTCACCGCCCTGGCCGGCTGCTCCGGCTTCGGGGGCACCTCGCCGGTGGAGTCCGGCCTGGAGATCGGCGGCGCCGAGGTGCCGCGAGTACGGGTGTTCTTCCCCGGACCGGTGATGAGCGCGACCCCGGAGCAGATCGTCCGGGGGTTCCTCAGGTCAGGGGCCGCCAGCGACGGCGACTACGACACGGCCCGTGAGTTCCTCACCCCGGACGCCGCCAAGGGCTGGGAGCCCGACGGCGACGTCCTCGTCTTCTCGGCCGAGTCCGAGCTCCAGGTCCAGATGCCCGACGAGGCGACGGCCGTGATCTCGGCCCCCGTGGTCGCCCGCATCACCTCCGAGGGTCGCTACCTCGCGGCCCCCGCGGGGACGATCGAGACGACCCAGCTCCACTTCGCCCGGGTGGACGAGGAGTGGCGCATCGCCTCCCTGCCCGACGGGTTCGCCAGGTGGATCTCAGCCGCTGACCTGCGTCGTCTCTTCCAGCCGTATGCCGTCCACTACGTCGCGACCGACCGCCGCACCCTCATCCGGGACCTGCGCTGGTTCCCGCTGGACCACCTCACCTCGCGCCTGGCGCAGGCCCAGCTGGCCCCGGTGCCCGCCGACCTCGCCGGCGTGGCGACCACCGCGGTGCCGCCGGGGGCACGACTGGCGGCGGACTCGGTGTCCACGGTCGACGGCGTGGCCACCGTCGAGCTCAGCGCCCGTCCCACGGCGGACCAGACGATCCGCCAGAACCTGTGGGCGCAGTTCGTCGCGACCCTGACCCAGGACCCGTCGGTGGCCTCGGTCGCCCTCCAGGTCGACGGGTCACCCATCGACCCCCCGGGAGCCACGGCCCCGGTCCGCGATCCGGCCCAGGTCGGCTTCACCTCGTCGGTGAGCGCGCTCGACGCCGAACCGTTGGTGCGCCAGGGCGAGCGCCTGAGCGCGCTCGACGTCAACGCCCCCCTCACCGGGCTCGACCCGCAGGTCACCGATCCACCCCGGACCGACCTGCCGGCCCTCCCCGCCGGCGTGACGGGCCTGGCCGTGTCGGTCGACGGGCGCAACCTCGCCGGGGTGTCGGCGGATCGGGCGACCCTCGTGCGCTGGGTCGGAGCGACCCGTCAGGACATCGGCCCGGGTGCGGGAGCGCTCAGCGACCCCACGTTCGACGTCCGCGGCCACCTGTGGGTGGGCTCGGCACCGAGCTCCGGCGCCTCGCTCCACGCCGTTCCGCCCGCCGCCGGGGCCACGGCCTCGGGCGCCGGACCGGTCGTCGCCCAGCCGGTCGTCGCGCACTGGCTGGCCGGTCGCACCGTCCTCGCGGTCCGGGTGAGCCCCGACGGCGAGCGCGCGGCGATCATCTCCACCGACGGTGGCGTGCCCATCGTGCAGGTGGCCGGTGTGGTCCGCGGACCCGGGGGCCTCCCGACGGCGCTCGCGGATGCTGTCACCCTCGGCGAAGGGGTGCCCGCGGCGAGCGGGCTGGTCTGGGTCGACCTGACGACCGTGGTGACCCTCGCCGACCCCGGCGGCGCGTCGGCGCGGCCGGTGGCGCTCTCCCTCGATGGCACCAGCGTCGAGCTCGCAGCCGTGCCGGGAGCGATCGCCGTGACGAGCAGCGGCGACATCCGCCGGCTCATCGTCCGCACCGCTGACGGGCGCGTCCTCGTGCGTTCGGGGCGGCTCTGGCTGGCCGCTGGGTCGGGCAGCGAGGTCCTCGTCCCCGGACGCTGAGCCCGTCCGGACGCGCTCGGGGCCCCAGGGCCCGTATGCCGTCCCGTCCACATGGGCGTTCGGTGGGGGTGTGTCGTCCACAGGCGTGACCCACTCATGGGTACCCATCGCCCTCGGCGGTCGAGGATGGCGGCATGGTGCTCACCGCGGCATGGGGCGATGTCGCAGCCCTCGTCGAGACGGTTCTCCCGCGCCGCTGCGCCGCGTGTGGCGGCCCGGGTGGCCCGCTGTGCCCACCCTGCTCGGTGGCCGTGCTCGCGACCCGCCACCCCGGGGGTGCCCGCCTCGTGCGCCCGGATCCCTGCCCTGTCGGGCTGCCGCCGACCGTGGCCACGGCGCGACTGGAGGCGCCGCTGCGAGGCCTGCTCACGGCATACAAGGATGCGGACCGGCGCGACCTGGCTCCCGTCCTCGCGGGACTGCTTGCCGAGGCGATGCGCGTGTCGGGGGAGGTGGACCTCATCGTCCCGGTGCCGGCCTCCCGCCGCAGCCGGCGCCGGCGCGGCGACCGACCCCTCGAGCTGCTGTGCCTGCTGGCAGCCCGGACCCTGCCGGGGAGGGTGCGCATCCTCCGGGCCCTCCAGCCGCGACGCGCGACGCGCGACCAGTCCGGTCTCGACCGCCGGGCGCGGGCCGACAACGTGCGCGACTCCATGCAGCTGCACCCGGGCGCACGGTGCCCTGCTGGCGCGCGGGTGCTGCTCGTCGACGACATCGTCACGACCGGAGCCACGCTGGTCGAGGGGTCGCGAGCGCTCGCCGAGGGAGGCCTGGTGGTGCGCGCCGCGGTCATCGCCGCCACCACGAGGACGAGGTTGTCGGGGGCCGGAATGCCGACTAGCGTCGGGTCATGGAAGCCCCCCTGAGGATGTGGTGCCGCCGTTGAGACCGGGCCCGGCACGCCTGATCAGCAGCAGATCTCGATCCCACAGGAGGACCACGCAGTGGACATCGTCGTCACCGGCAGGCACGTCACCGTGTCAGACCGCTTCCGGCAACACATCAACGACAAGCTCGCCAAGGTCACCCAACTTGCTCCGCGCACCCGCCGGATCGAAGTCCTGCTCAGCCACGAGCCCAACCGGCGCCAGGCCAAGGCCTGTGAGCGCATCGAGATCACCTGCCACGACAAGGGCCCGGTCGTGCGTGCCGAGGCCTGCCAGGACGACAAGTACGCCGCGCTCGACGTGGCCCTCGACAAGCTGCTCGAGCGCCTGCGTCGGCAGAACGACAAGAAGCAGGTGCAGCGGCGCGGCCGGCGCGCCCCGGAGTCGGTGGCCAGCGCGACGGCCCGCACGTGGGCATCCGCGGAGGCCGCCGCCGCAGCCTCCGATGCCGCCGTGCTGGACGAGTCCGACCCCGAGGCCGGCGGTGAGTTCGGGGACAGCCCCATCGAGGTCCGCGAGAAGGTCCACTCGTCGCGGCCGATGAGCCTGGCCGACGCCCTGCGCGAGATGGAGCTCGTCGGCCACGACTTCTACCTCTTCCAGGATGTCGACACCGGCAAGGCGAGCGTGGTCTACCGCCGCCGCGGCTGGTCCTATGGCGTCATCCACCTCGACCTCGCCGAGGCCGAGGAGCCCGCGGGCAGCGCCGTCGGCTGAGCCTCCGGGCGACGGGGCTCGGGCAGGTCGCCGCCCGAGCCCGCGGTCGCCTCTGACGCTCAGGCCGGTCGCGTGGCACGATACGGAGCGTGACCCCTGCCCCGGACACCACGGCCGAGCGTGCCGTGCTGCGCGTGGTCGTGGCCGACGACCACGACCTCTATCGCCGGGGCATGCAGGTCGTCATCGGCCTCGAGGACGACATCATGATCGTCGGCGAGGCCCGCAACGGCGCTGAGGTGGTGGACCTGGCCATCGAGCTCGCACCCGACGTCGTCCTCATGGACGTCCGCATGCCCGTGCTCGACGGCATCGCCGCCTGCCGCAAGATCACCGCGGCCGTGCCCGCCACCAAGATCCTCATGCTCACCATGTCCGACGACGAGGGTGACCTCTTCGAGGCGTTGCGCGCGGGCGCGAGTGGCTACCTCCTCAAGGACCAGCCGGCCGAAGAGGTGGCATCGGCCCTGCGTGCTGTCCACGCGGGCCACTCGATGATCCCGCCGAGCCTGGCCGCCCAGCTCATTGCCGAGTTCGGCCGTCTCTCGCGGCGGGCCCAGCCGGCGACCGCCGGGCCGCACCTGACCGACCGCGAGCTCGAGGTGCTCCGCCTGGTCGCGCGCGGGTGCGCGAACAAGGAGATCGCCAAGGAGCTCTTCATCTCCGAGAACACCGTGAAGAACCACGTCCGCAACATCCTCGAGAAGCTCCAGCTCCACAGCCGGGTCGAGGCCGCGATGTACGCCAT
Source organism: Actinomycetota bacterium (assembly GCA_020161815.1). Classification (GTDB taxonomy): domain Bacteria; phylum Actinomycetota; class Actinomycetes; order Actinomycetales; family Dermatophilaceae; genus Phycicoccus_A. The sequence continues at coordinate 464,626 of JAIUOP010000001.1, forward strand.
GCGGAGGAACCTGCTCGACGAGGTCGATGACTGACCCCGGACCCGAGGTGATCAGCCGGCCGCTCGCGCGCCGGATCGCCCTCGCCGCCCAGGGGTTCGCGCGCCCGCGCCCGCCGAGCGGTCAGGTCACGGCCAGGGACGTGCGCCGGGTGCTCGAGACCGTCGGCCTCGTGCAGATCGACAGCGTCAATGTCCTCGCCCGCAGCCAGTACCTCCCGTTCTTCTCCCGCTTGGGGCCCTACGACCCCGCCCTCCTCGACGCGCTGCGTGACCGTCCGCCGCGCCGGGTCCTCGAGTACTGGGCCCACGAGGCGAGCCTGGTCCCGGTCGCGCTCTGGCCGAGCTTCCAGTTCCGGCGGGACCGGGCCGCGACCGAGGCGTGGGGCGGGATGCAGAGCGTGGCCCGCCAGCACCCCGACGTCGTCGCCGCGGTGCTCGCCGAGGTCGCCACCCGCGGGCCGGTCACCGCGCGCGACCTCGAGGCCCTCATCGCCCACGACCACGACCGCGCCCGCGTCGAGTGGGGGTGGAACTGGTCGGTCGTCAAGCGCGCCCTCGAGCACCTCTTCTGGGCCGGTGAGGTCACCTCCGCCGGGCGGACCAGCCAGTTCGAGCGCCGGTATGCCGTGCCGCACCGCGCGCTCTCCCCGGCGGACCGTTGGGTGGTCACCGAGCGAATCCCCGAGGCCGAGCAGTTCCTCACCTTGATCGAGCTCGGCGCCCGGGCCCACGGCATCGGCACCGAGCAGTGCTTCCGCGACTACGCGCGGCTGCGGCCCGAGCAGGCGCGTCCGGCGCTCGCGACCCTGGTGGACAGGGGAGTGCTGCGGGAGGTGCGGGTGGAGGGATGGCGGCGGACGGCATACGTGCACCGGGACGCACGACGGCCTCGACGGGTCTCGGCACGCGCGCTGCTCAGCCCGTTCGACTCCCTGATCTGGACGCGTGATCGGGTGCGGGCGCTCTTCGAGTTCGACTACCGGCTCGAGATCTACACCCCGGCGGCCAAACGGGTCCACGGCTACTACGTCCTGCCCTTCCTCCTCGGCGACGAGCTCGTCGGGCGGGTGGACCTCAAGGCCGATCGTGCGGCCGGGGTGCTGCGCGTGCAGCGGCTGACGTGGGAGCCCGGGCGCGGGGGAGCGGGCGACCGTGCCGAGCTCGACGCCGAGCTCGACCTCATGGCGCGCTGGCTCACCCTCGCACCTCCTGCCGATTCGAGGTAAAACCGCCGACGATGTCCGGCGGTTTTACCTCGAATCGGGGGTGAGGAGAGCCCAGTGGCGGGCGTCGTCGAGCGAGCCGTCCGACCGTGCGCAGAACGCCGGCTCGCGCCCCCACGGCGTGAAGCCCAGCCGCTCGAGCACGCCCGCGCTCGCCTGGTTGTCGCCGACGGTCAGCGCCACCAGCTTGCGCAGCCCCCGCCCGCCCTCGCCCTCCGGAGCGAAGGCGTGCTCCAGGACGAGCCGACCGGCGATCGTCGCCGCACCCCGACCACGAGCCGAGGGCAGCAGGAGGTAGCCGAGCTCGGCCGTGCCCTCCTCCTGGTCCTTGTCGATGAGGACGGCGTCCCCCATCGCCCGGTCGCTCTCGGCGTCGGCGATGCACCAGTGCGTCGACTGACCCTGAGACATCCGCTCCCGGCGCCGCAGCAGCCAGTCGGGGAAGGTCTCGGGTGTCGGCTGGGCCCCCGGCGGCATGGCATGCTCCAGCCCCACCCACGGCTCCATCGCGTCGATGTCCTCGTCCCGCCAAGGGCGCAGGCGGATGCCGTCGGCCTCGAGGACCACCGACTCCCGCCACGGCGCTGCCGGACGGGTCAGGTCGGCACCGCGGCCCACGCTCCCGGTCCACCCGTCGAAGGCTTGGTCTCGGGCCGTGAGCAGCTCGGGCACCGTCCCGTGGAAGGTGAACCCGCACGCCCACGCCACCCGCCACGACGCGAAGTTGCCGCGGTTGGCCTGCCAGAACATCCGGACCCCGCCCTGGTCGAACCACCACTGCGTCGCCAGCCGGAGGGCACCGGCCATGAGGTGGCGCCCGCGACCCTCGGGATGCAGGCCGAAGCCGATCGAGGCGATGCCAGCACCCTTGGCTCGGACGTCGATCGTCCCCATGAAGACCTCGTCCGGGTCGTCCGCGGCCGTGATCGCCCAGAGCCGGTCGCCCGCCGGCGTGGTCCAGCCGGCCGCGATCGACTCCACGAACTCCCGTCCCATGGCCGCGTCATAGGGCGTGGGCACGGTGGTCCACCGGATCGACTCCGGGTCGTTGCACTGCTCGACGATGCGGTCGACATCCTCGACCCGGTGCGCTCGCAGCCGCACGACGCCATCGGTGAGCTCGGGCACGCAGGCGGGGAACGGCATACCGGTCATTGACCCACCCAACCACGACGGCAACGGACCTCGGAACCGAATAACGGCGTATGCCGTTGGGCCCCGTAGGCTTGGTTGGTCCCGGTGGCCTCGTGCTGCCGTCGAAGTGGTGCCCGTGTCAGGAGAGAACCCCCGTGGTGAAGATCGTCGAGAAGCTGTTGCGCGCCGGAGAAGGGCGCACGCTCAAGAAGCTCGAGAACGTCGCGGCCCAGGTCAACGCCATCGAGGACGACTTCGCCAAGCTCACCGACGCCGAGTTGCGCGCCGAGACCGACGTCTTCAAGAAGCGGCTCGCCGACGGGGCCACCCTCGACGAGATCATGCCGGAGGCCTTCGCCGCAGTCCGCGAGGCGAGCAAGCGCACGCTGGGCAAGCGGCACTTCGACGTCCAGATCATGGGTGGGGCGGCGCTGCACCAGGGCAAGGTCGCCGAGATGAAGACCGGTGAGGGCAAGACCCTCGTCGCGACGCTCGCGAGCTACCTCAATGCGCTCACCGGCAAGGGCGTCCACGTCGTCACCGTCAACGACTACCTCGCCGAGTACCAGTCCGAGCTCGTCGGGCGCATCCACCGGATGCTCGGCCTGGAGACCGGCTGCATCCTCGCGTCGATGACCCCGGACCAGCGGCGGGTGGAGTACGCCAAGGACATCACCTACGGCACCAACAACGAGTTCGGCTTCGACTACCTGCGCGACAACATGGCCTGGTCGACCGATGAGCTGGTCCAGCGCGGCCACAATTTCGCCATCGTCGACGAGGTCGACTCGATCCTCATCGACGAGGCCCGGACCCCGCTGATCATCTCCGGCCCGGCCGACCAGCCGACGAAGTGGTACACCGAGTTCGCCCGGATCGCGGCCCGGCTCGAGCGCGGCGAGGACGGCGATCCGATGCGCGGCATCGCCCCCCGCGGCGACTACGCCGTCGACGAGAAGAAGCGCACCATCGGGGTCCTCGAGGACGGCATCGAGAAGGTCGAGGACCACCTCGGCATTGACAACCTCTACGAGTCGAGCAACACCCCGCTCATCGGGTACCTCAACAACGCGATCAAGGCCAAGGAGCTCTTCCACCGCGACAAGGACTACGTCGTGATGAACGGCGAGGTCCTCATCGTCGACGAGCACACCGGCCGCATGCTCGCCGGCCGCCGCTACAACGACGGCATGCACCAGGCGATCGAGGCCAAGGAGGGGGTGAAGATCCAGAACGAGAACCAGACCCTGGCCACGATCACCCTCCAGAACTACTTCCGCATGTACGACAAGCTCTCCGGCATGACGGGCACGGCCCAGACCGAGGCCGCCGAGCTCAACGGCATCTACAAGGTCGACGTCGTCCCGATCCCGACCAACCGCCCGATGATCCGCAAGGACCAGCCGGACCTGGTCTACAAGACCGAGGTCGCCAAGTACGAAGCGGTCGTCGAGGACATCGTGGCGCGTCACGAGAAGGGCCAGCCGGTCCTCGTCGGCACGGTGTCGGTGGAGAAGTCGGAGTACCTCTCGGAGCAGCTGCGCCGCCGCGGTGTGCGCCACGAGGTGCTCAACGCCAAGCACCACGAGCGCGAGGCCTCGATCGTCGCCGAGGCCGGGCGCAAGGGCGCCGTCACCGTCGCCACCAACATGGCCGGTCGTGGCACCGACATCATGCTCGGCGGCAACCCGGAGTTCCGCGCCGTCGCGGCACTGCGGGCCAAGGGCCTGGACCCCGAGGAGACCCCGGAGGAGTACGAAGCCGCCTGGGACGACGCGCTCGCGCAGGCGGAGAAGGACGTCGCGGCCGAGCACGCCGAGGTCAAGGACCTCGGCGGCCTCTACGTCCTGGGCACCGAGCGGCACGAGAGCCGCCGCATCGACAACCAGCTCCGCGGCCGCTCCGGTCGTCAGGGCGACCCGGGCGAGTCGCGGTTCTACCTCTCCCTCGGCGACCACCTCATGCGACTGTTCAACGCCGGCATGGTCGAGCGGGTCATGAACACCGCCGGGCTGCCCGACGACCAGCCGATCGAGTCCAAGATGGTCTCCCGGTCGATCCAGTCGGCCCAGACCCAGGTCGAGGCGCAGAACTACGAGATCCGCAAGAACGTCCTCAAGTACGACGACGTCCTCAACCGCCAGCGCACCGTCATCTACGCCGAGCGGCGTCGCGTGCTCGAGGGGGAGGACCTGCACGAGCAGCTCCGGTACTTCGTCAACGACGTCGTCGAGGGCTATGTCGACGGTGCGACCGGTCAGGGGTTCGCCGAGGACTGGAACCTCGACCAGCTCTGGACCGCGCTCAAGGCGCTCTACCCCGTCTCGCTCACCCAGGAGCAGGTCCTCGCGGCCGCCGGGGGGCGCTCGGGACTGTCGCCGGAATCGCTCAAGGAGGAGTTCCTCACCGACGCCCACAACGCCTACGACGCACGCGAAGCCGCTCTCGGCGCCGAGGTCATGCGTGAGGTGGAGCGCCGCGTGATGCTCTCGGTCCTGGACCGCAAGTGGCGCGAGCACCTCTACGAGATGGACTACCTCAAGGAGGGCATCGGCCTGCGTGCCATGGCCCAGCGCGACCCGCTCGTGGAGTACCAGCGCGAGGGCTTCCTGCTCTGGCAGGCGATGAACGAGTCGGTCAAGGAGGAGGCCGTCGGCCTGCTCTTCCACGTCGACGTCCAGGTCAACCCGGGCCAGTCCGAGGCCGCAGCGGCTCCGCAGCCGATGCACGTCTCGCAGATGCTCAAGGGTATGCCGGCCGCGGCCTCCGCCTCGGACAGCACCGAGGCGATCGCCCCGGCCGACGAGGCGGTTGCCGGCGCTGCAGCCGGTGGCGAGGCTGCCCACGACGGCGGGGCCGTCGAGGAGGAGCGTCCCCAGGTGGCGGTCTCCGGTGTGGGCATCGAGGCGCCTCGCGCCCGCAACCTGCACTACTCGGCGCCGAGCGAGACCGGTGGCACCGAGGAGCGGGACGAGCGCGCCGGGTCCTCCGCGCGGGAGACCCAGCTCACCCGAGCCCAGCTCAACGGCACCCCGAAGAACGCGCCCTGCCCCTGCGGGTCGGGCAAGAAGTTCAAGATGTGCCACGGCCTCCGGGACAGCTGAGCACCACGGGCGGGCGCCCCGGTCAGCCGATCTGGAGTGCTTCCACCCGCCAGCGGCCGTCGTAGCCGCCGAGCCGCAGCGCCATGGCGCGGACCCGGGGGCCGTCCTGGAGGACGACGGCGGCCTCGGCCACGCCATCGGCGGGAAGGCACACGTGGACCCGGCGCACGAGGATCCGGGGGCGGGAACGTGCCGAGGGCACGCCCGGCCGCCCCGGCTGGGCAGCGAGCGCGGGGGTGGCAGCGCGTCGGGTGACCACGAGCGCGCGACGCGCGAGCACGGCATACACCTCGGGCGTGGTCCAACGCACCACCTGGGTGGGTGGACGCAGCCCCACGACGATCTCCGCGATGGCCAGCCCCAGCCGATGGGCCCACTCCCGTGCGTCGGGCAGGTCGGAGGTCGACGTGGCCTGGCAGCCGAACAACTGCTCGTCGGGCACCAGCTCCAGGGCCAGGGCTCCCTGGACGAACGGACCGTCGTCGCCGCGGTCCCGCCGGGACTTCTCGATCGCCTCGTCCAGCGAGACTGCGGCCGGTCGGCCGGAGGCTGCCACCACGACCTGCAGCGGCGAGAGCGCAGCGGTCGTCATGACGCGCCTCCCGCCGTCGGCACGCGCAGGGCCTGGCCGGGGAGGATCAGGGACGGGTCGGCGCCGATGACGTCGGTGTTGGACGCGTACCAGCGCGGCCAGGCGGCGGCGATCTCGGCATCCGAGGCGTCCGCGCCGAGGTGGCGAGCCGCGATGGACCAGAGCGAGTCGCCGGCCCGGACCACCACCTCCTGGTCGACCGCGGTCGCCTGACCCGCACTCGTGGCACCGAGTGCCGCCCTGGTGTCGGGGGAGGGGCTCGGGCGGACCGCGGGCCGAGTGGCGCGCCATCCTGCCTCGGGCGCCAGTGGACGGGAGGCGGCGCCCGTGACGCTGCCCTCGCTGCCCTCGGAGGCGCCGGTCGAGGCGACACCCCCCGGGTTGGTCCCCGTGGGGAGCGACGGCGTCGACGCCAGTGGCGGCGTCGACGTCGGTGATGGCGTCGACATGGGCACCGCGGAGGAGTGCGGAGCGCTCGGCGAGGATGACGTCTGGGCGCCAGCCGTCTCCGCCACCTCCGATGCGGGAGTGGCCGGACTCGCCGAGGTCGGTCCCCAGCCCGCCGACGCCGACACGACGGGTGCCTCCTGGGCCACCGCCGTGCCGGCCGTCCCGCCGGCAATCCCCAGGCCGAGGACCATGCCGACCAGAGCGCGCGCCACGCGCGGGGTCACCGGGGCCAGGGCGCGTGCCGCGCCGCGTCCGAGCGCGCCGGGCAGCGTGGCAGCGGCAGCGGCGAGCATCCCCAGCCAGAGCCAGAGGCCGACCACGGCCGCCGCCGACGCGGTGAGCGTCATGAGGAGCTCGGAAGGGCTGGCCGGACCGGGGGCGAGCGTGTCGGCCCACAGCGCTCGGCACCAGTGACCGAGCCGGACCAGAGCGACCAGCCCGAGGCCGAGTGCCACGGCGAGCGCGACGAGGTTCCGCCCGCGCGCGCCCCGGGTGCCGTGGGTTCCCGGCTCAGCGATGGGCCGAGGCGTCATTGACCCGCCTTTGGACCGATTTGAGGTGGTTTGCATGGAAAAGACGCTAGAGGATGCCGATGGTCCGCGCAACCGCTGCGGCCATCTGCTTAGGTGAGGGCATGCCTGCCTCACGTTGGGAGCGACTCTTCGACGACCTGGAAGCCCAGTTCGCCGCCGAGGAGAGACGGGACGTCGAGGCCGAGGTGGCCGAGCGCACCCGGCGCGAGAGGGCCCTCGTCAGCTGGACGGACCGGATCGCCGCGCAGGGCCAGGCCGAGCTGAGTCTTGAAGTGGCGGCCGGCCAGCGGCTCACCGGACGGGTCGCGGACCACGGAGCCGACTGGGTGCTGATCGAGCTCGCCACAGGCGCGGAGGTGCTCGTGAGCCTCAGCAGCGTGTTGGCGATCCACGGGCTGGTGGCCCGATCCCGCGAGGCGACGACTGCGCGCCGCTTTGGCTGGGGCTCGGTCCTGCGTGCCCTGGCGCGTGATCGCTCGGCGGTGGAGGTGGTGGACCGTGCCGGCACCCGCCGGATCGGGACCATCGACGTCGTGCTCTCCGATGCCTTCGAGCTCGCCGAGCATGCCCTGGACGTGCCCCGCCGGCAGGGGAACGTGGCGGGTCGGGTCGTCGTGCCCTTCGCGGCGGTGGCGATGGTCAGGCGGCGCTGACCCGAGGCCTCAGTCCGTGAGGGTGCGGTCCCCGGCGACGAGCTCACGGGTGCGGGCGTACATCCGCGCGATGTAGGCCTCGAGCTCGACCGTCTCCACCCGCCACTGGCCCCGGCCGCCGACCTTGATGGCCGGCAGGTCGCCGCTGCGCACCAGGGCGTAGGCCTGGTCGGCAGAGATGTCGAGGATCTCGGACACCTCGGTCAGCGGGATGAAGCGGCGGGTCACCCGACCAGTTTGCCACTTGCCGCATGGGCTCCGGCGACCATCCACAGGGTCGGCGCTCGGACGCCGTTGTCCACAGGCTCCATCTCTCGCCGCGACGCGCAGCCCCTGCTCGGGCACAATCGGCGACGCACCAGGCATCGGGAGGATCGGGGGACACGTGAGCGGGATCGACTTGGCCACTCCGCAGGCGCAGCGGCTGCGCCGACCGTCGTGGCGGGACCGGCGACTCCTCGTCGGACTGCTGCTCGTGCTGCTCAGCACGGCGCTCGGTGGCTGGGTCGTCAGCCGCGCCGACCGCACCGTGCCGGTGTATGCCGCGCAGCGCGCGCTCGTGCCGGGCGAGGCCGTGTCGGCCCAGGACGTGCGGCGTGTCGACGTCCTGCTGGGAGAGGCGGACGAGCGCTACCTCTCCGCCGCGTCCGACCTGCCGCCGGACCTGCACGTCCTGCGCGCCGTGGGGGACGGCGAGCTGATCCCGCTGGCGGCGACCGGCACGCGCGACCAGGTGCGCACCCAGGTCGTCGCCCTGCAGGTGGACACCACGTCGGCGTCCATGCTGGAGGTCGGCTCGATCGTCGATGTCTTCGTCAACCGTCCGACGGGGGGTGCCTCCGTCGGAGGACGCCCGGCCTACGGCGGGCCGGAGCAGGTGCTCGAGGGCGCGACGGTGGCGGCCCTGCCCGACGCCAGCTCGGTGCTGGGCGGCGTCGTCAGCCAGCGGCCGGTCCAGCTCGTCGTGCCGGTGGACAAGGTGCAGGCCCTCATCGCCGACATCGACCTGGGTTCCCGCATCACCCTCGTGGCCGCTCCGGGCGCGCCTCGTCAGGGATCATGACCCCCGGCCTGCTCACGGCCGTCGACCCACGGCACGAGGCCGATCTCGTCGCCGCCCTGGAGGTGGCGCGACAGGTGCGGGTGGTGCGCCGCTGCGCCGACGTCCCCGAGCTCGTCTCGGTGGCGGCGGCCGGGGCGGCCGAGCTGGCAGTCGTCTCCGCGACCTTCCGGGGGATCGACCGGGAGGTGCTGCGCACGCTCGCCGGTCACGGAGTGCGCGTCATCGGCATGTGCGAGCGGGCCGACGAGGTCGGCGAGCGCACGCTGCGGCAGTGGGGGATCAGCACGATCATCCACCCGGACACCGCCCCGGAGGACCTCGCGGGAGCACTCGTCGCGGACGGACTGGACCCGGTGGCAGCCGCGAGTCGCGTCGGCGACCCGGGCGCCGACGCACCGGGGCCGGGGGCGTGGCCAGCGGGCGCGGACGCCCAGGGCGTCGCCGGACCAAGCGATGGGCGGTCCGTCGAGCCGGGGGCCCGACCACTCGCCACTCGCGATTCCCGACTGGAAGGAGGCCACGGTCCGAGCGGTGAGGGTGCACCGGGAGTCCGTGACCAGGACGCCATCCTCGAGGACCGCTCGGGACGGGTCGTCGCGGTGTGGGGACCTCTGGGCTCTCCCGGCCGCACCACCCTGGCCATCGCCATCGCCGCGGAGCTCGCCGCGGACGAGACCAACGTGCTCGTCATCGACGCGGACACCTGGGGTGCGAGCGTGGGCCAGGTGCTCGGGCTGATCGACGAGGCACCCGGGCTCGCGGCCGCAGCCCGGCTCTCCGAGCAGGCGGCGCTGGACGCGCTCTCCCTGGCGCGGATCGCCCCCGAGGTCGCACCCCACCTGCGCGTGCTCACCGGCCTGCCCCGCGCCGACCGCTGGCCCGAGGCACGTGCTGCCGCCGTCGAGGACCTGCTCAGGGTCGCCCGCCTCGTCGCCGAGGTCGTCATCGTCGACTGTGGCTTCGCCGTCGAGGACGACGAGGAGCTGAGCTATGACACGGTCGCGCCGCGACGCAATGCGGCCACCCTGACCGTCCTCGAGGCGGCCGACCATGTCCTGCTCGTCGGTGCCGCCGACCCGGTCGGCCTGCAACGACTGGCCCGGGCCTCCGAGGACCTGGCCACCCGCTCCACGGCTCCCCGGACGGTCGTGGTGAACAAGGTGCGCAAGGCCGTCGACGGGCCCGGCCCGGAGCGGGCCATCGCCGAGGTGCTCGGCCGCTTCTCGGGACTGACCGACCTGCTCTTCCTCCCATGGTCACCGGCCGAGTGCGACCTCGCCCTCTGGGAGGGGCGCACGCTGCGGGAGGTCGCCCCCCAGAGCGCCCTGGTCCGGGAGCTCCGGTCTGTCCTGGCCCAGGTCGCGCCCGGGCACGTGTCACGCGCCACGTCCGGGCGCAGCCGGAGGCGGCGCGGCGTCTGAGACGATGACCCCGTGCCTGAACGCCTGACCTCCCTCGACGCGTCCTTCCTCGCGCTCGAGGACGCCGTGACCCCGATGCACGTCGGCTCCGTCATGGTCTTCGACTCGCCGCCCGGCGGCTTCGACTACGAGGCCATGGTCGGGCTCATCGCCCAACGGCTGGCCTTCGTCCCTCGCTACCGGCGCCGCGTCCGCTCGGTCCCGGGTGGCATCGCCAACCCGGTCTGGGTCGACGACGAGCACTTCGACATCGGCTACCACGTGCGCCGGTCGGCCCTGCCGCGTCCGGGCACCGACGCCCAGCTCGAGGAGCTCGTCGCGCGCATCATGCCGCGCCCGCTCGACCGGCACCGTCCGCTCTGGGAGGTCTACCTCGTCGAAGGCCTGGAGCACGACCGCTTCGCCATCCTGACCAAGACCCATCACGCCCTCGTCGACGGCTACAACACGGTGGACATCGGCCAGGTGATCCTCGACAGCGCGCAGGACGCGGAACTGGCCCATCAGTCGCTCTGGCGACCGATGAAGGAGCCGACCTCGACCGAGCTCCTCGTCGGCGCCATCGCCGACTCGGTGCGGGGGCCGGCCCAGATCGTCGACACCGTGCGCAGCGGCGTCTCGGACGTCAAGGCGGCCGCCGAGCGGGTCACCCACGTGGCCGGCGAGGTGCTCTCGACCGTCGTGCGGGCGTCCCGCTCCACGCCGGACAGCCCGCTCAACGCCAAGGTCGGCCGAGCCCGGCGGTACGTCATGATCGGGCTCGACCTCGAGGACCACCGGCGCGTGCGGGCCCGCCTGACCAAGGGTGCCTTCGCCGATGAGGTGACGGTCAACGACGTGGTCCTGGCGACGATCACCGGCGCCTTCCGGTCCTGGCTGCTCACGCGCGGGGAAGCCGTCCACGGTGCCACGACGATCAGCGCCATGGTCCCGGTGCGGGTCCACGGCGAGGCCGACGATGCGCCCGGCAAGGAGCTCACCGCCTGCTTCGTCGACCTCCCCGTGGGAGAGGCCCGGGCCGCCATGCGCCTGCACCAGATCGCCTTCGCGATGCGCCAGCAGGTCGAGGGGGGTCGCGCCGTGAGCGCCGACGCCCTCGCCAGCCTGGGTGGGTTCGCCCCGCCGACGATGCACTCGATGGGGGCCCGCCTCGCCGGCGCCCTCTCCCGTCGCCTCTACAACGTCGCCATCACCAACGTCCCGGGCCCCCAACGACCCCTGTATGCCGCGGGCGCACCGATGGTGGCGACCTACCCGGTCATGCCGCTCAGTCCCGGGCAGGCCCTCTCGATCGGGCTGACGTCCTACGACGGGGGCGTCTACTACGGCCTGTATGCCGACCGCGAAGCCTTCCCGGACCTCGATGTCCTGGGCCATGGGATCGCCGATGCCCTCCAGGAGCTGCTCGAGGCCCCGCGCGCACGACGGCGGGCCACCTGATGCCGCTGGCGCGGGCCTACCTCCCCGCCACCCTCGACGACCTCGACGCCCTGGCCGCCACGCGGTCGCTGCCGGTGACGTCCGGGATCGCCGTCGCACCGGGTGCCTCGGAGCAGGTGGAGCACCTCGCGTGGGTCGCAGCCGCGGAGCGCGCCGCCGAGGTCGCCGGTGACCGACGACGCGTCGTCGTGTCCGCCGATGTCGACACCGCGGCCCTCGCGCCGACACCCGCCGCCGAGCCGACCGCCGTGACCCTGGTGACGTCGGTCCCGCTGAAGCGGGTCGTCAGCCTCCACGTGGACGAGGCGCCGGGCTCGGGACTGGGCGACCTGCTCTGGTACGACGTCACCGAGCTCGACCAGGTGCGGGCGCTGCTCTCCCCCTGACCGGCGGTGCGGTCGGCGCCCGGCCACGGACCGGTATGCCGTCCGCGCGGGTGAGGTGCAGGGCTCGCGCCGGTCACGGGCTCGTGGTCCGCAGCGGGCCAGTCGTGCGTTTCCTCGGCGCATGACACGATGGGGGAACCCCATCTCAACGACGAGCAGGAGCAACCCTTCCATGGACGCCGTCACCCACGTGCCCGCCCCGATCAACGAGCCGGTCCTCGACTACGCACCGGGGAGCCCTGAGCGGGCCCGCCTCGAGATTGCCCTGGCCGAGCTGGGCACCGGCGGGCCGGTGGAGCTCGACCACGTCATCGCCGGCAAGCGCGTCCGCGGGAAGGGCAAGGCGGTCAAGGTCGTCCAGCCGCACGCCCACCGCAAGGTCCTGGGGACCCTGCGCGATGGCACCAAGGCCGAGGCCGGCGCCGCGATCGACGCGGCCATGGCCGCCGCACCCGCCTGGCGCGACCTCTCCTTCGACGACCGTGCAGCGATCCTGCTCAAGGCCGCCGACCTGCTCGCGGGGCCGTGGCGAGCCCGGATCAACGCCGCGACGATGCTGGGACAGAGCAAGACGGCATACCAGGCCGAGATCGACAGCGCGTGCGAGCTCATCGACTTCTGGCGCTTCAATGTCCACTTCGCCCGCCAGATCCTGGCCGAGCAGCCGCCGGCCAACTCGCGCGGCATCTGGAACCGCACCGACTACCGCTCGCTCGAGGGCTTCGTCTATGCGGTGACCCCCTTCAACTTCACCGCCATCGCCGGCAACCTCTCGACCGCTCCGGCCCTCATGGGCAACACCGTCGTCTGGAAGCCGAGCCACACCCAGCAGTTCGCCGCCTCGCTGCTCATGGAGCTGCTCGAGGAGGCGGGGATGCCCCCGGGCGTCATCAACATGGTCACCGGGCACGGCCCGGCGCTGAGCCCGACGGTCCTCTCGCACCCCGAGTTCGCCGGCCTGCACTTCACCGGGTCGACGCGGGTCTTCCAGGAGCTCTGGCGCGAGATCGGTGAGCGGCTGCCGGGCTACCGGCACTACCCGCGCATCGTCGGCGAGACCGGCGGCAAGGACTTCATCCTCGCCCACCCCAGCGCCGACCCGGACGTGCTGCGGACCGCGATGATCCGCGGTGCCTTCGAGTACCAGGGCCAGAAGTGCTCGGCGGCCTCCCGCGCCTACGTCCCGCGGTCGCTGTGGAAGGTCATCAAGGACGACCTGGTCACGATCACCAACGGCCTGTCCATGGGTCCGGTCACCGACCTGTCGCACTTCATGGGTGCGGTCATCGACGACCGCGCGTTCGCCAAGCACAAGTCGGCCATCGACCGGGCGCACGCGCTGCCCACGGCCAAGGTCGTCGCCGGGGGCAGCTATGACGACTCGGAGGGCTGGTTCGTGCGCCCGACGATCGTCGAGGTCTCCGACCCGGGCGACCAGATGTTCGTCGAGGAGTACTTCGGGCCGATCCTGACGGTGCACGTCTACCCCGACGGCCAGTTCGCCAAGGTCATGGCCCAGCTCGAGTCGGTCTCGCCCTATGCCCTGACCGGGTCGATCATCGCCCAGGACCGTGGTGCGATCGCCCAGGCGATGAAGGCCCTGCGGTTCGCGGCCGGCAACTTCTACATCAACGACAAGCCGACGGGTGCCGTCGTCGGGCAGCAGCCCTTCGGTGGCGGCCGGGCCTCGGGGACGAACGACAAGGCCGGTGCGCCGCAGAACCTGCTGCGCTGGACCTCGCCGCGCTCGATCAAGGAGACCTTCGTGCCGCCGAAGGAGCACGGCTACCCGCACATGGGCTGACGACGATCGCCGGAGGCAACGCAGCGAGCGCCAGCGAGCGAGGCCCGTAGGCGTGAGGAGTCGGCCCGGTGGGGGGGCCTGACGACGATCGCCGGAGGCAACGCAGCGAGCGCCAGCGAGTCAGGCCCGTAGGCGTGAGGAGTCGGCCCGGTGGGGGGGCCTGACGACGATCGCCGGAGGCAACGCAGCGAGCGCCAGCGAGTGGACTAGCGGTTCATCCACTGGCGGGCCAGGTCGGCCTCGGCGTCGATCCCGGCGATGATGGCTGGCGCGGCCGCGCGCTCGATCGTCGAGCCGATGAGGGGGACCTTCGCGCGCAGGTCGGCCAGGACGTCCTGCCGAGTCCCTGACCCCGTGGGCGTGAGCGTGATGGTGCCGGTCAGCGAGACCGGGACGCCCTCGATGCGCAGGGACAACTCGGCGCTGCGGCTGCCGTCGGCGCGGGGAGCGGACCACCGCTGCTCCTCGTCGACGGTGAGGACCTCGCCGGCGAACTTGCGGGCGACGTCGGGCATGTCGGCGGTGGACAGGGTCCGACGCGAGTCGACGACGGTCGTCCCGGACTGCTCGGTGACGTGGTACGAGTGCCCGGCGACCGAGAGCTCGATCACCGTCTGGGCGACGAACTCCGGGTCGGTGAGGACGGCGAAGACCTCCTCGACGGTGGCGTCGTACTCGGCGTGCGTCCTGATCTCCATGCCCTCGTCCTGCCTGGTGGTGTGCGGCTGTCGGCGCCCGATCCTCTCATCCGTGACGCAGGTGCGCAGCCGCACCGGCCAGGCGCGTCGTCGAGTGGCGCAGCGCCTGGCCCAGCTCGGCCCGTCGGCGCGCGGCGCGATGCAGGATCACCTCGGTCTCGCGTTGCAGGGCGGCGCGGGTCTCCTCGACCCTGGACTCGGCACCCGGGTCCGCGGTGCCGGTGATGCCCCAGTCGGGTCGCCAGCGGCTGCCCTCGAGCACGAGGCCGGCGCGGGCGCCCCGATCGAGGAGGGAGCGCAGGGCGTGCAGGTCGTCGGCGAGCTGACCGGCGTGGTCCTGGAGGATGTCGCCGACGTGGGCCAGCTCCTCGCGACCGGTCGTGGTGGCCTCGCCGAGGAGAGCACGTCGACGGGCGAGGTCCCGGGCAGCACGTCGGGGAGCCTCGGTGGGCAGGGCAGCCTCGAGCAGGGGTGGAAGGACCCGCTCCAGGTCGCGGGCGGTGGCTCGGGCGGACGTGGCGAGGGCCGCGACCGACGCCGGGTCCCCGGGCACGAGCCGACGCCCCGTCACCGGTGCGCCCTCGCGTCGAGCTCCTGTGCCGCCTCCGCCACTGCGCGGAGCAGGTCGACCGCGGTGTCCACCCAGCCGTCGAGCTCCCGCTGCCCGCTCGGCTCGCCGAGGATCGGGATCACGCCGAACAGGGCGTCCTCACCGACGGTGGCGCCCCGGATGAGGGCCTCGAGGGCCGCCGTGAGGTCGTGGGCGGTCGCTGGCGGATCGGGGGATCCGACCCCGTCGCGGGCCGACGGTGACCCATCGGGTGACGTCGTCAGGTCGGGGGCGGTCCGGGACGCCTCGGGAGCTGCCGTCAGCTCGCCCACCACTGCGGGGACCTGGGGCTGCGGCATCGCCCCACCCTAGCGAGGCACAGGTGGACCCTCCGATCCCCATGCACAGGGCCGGTGGCCCGGGCGCAGGCCCTCCCGCAGCCCTCCCTGCCGGACGACGCCCGCACTAGCCTTGCGCACCAATGGAGGCGCTGCGTGGCCCACGACGGGTCACGGGCACCTGACCCGCCTCGTCGACCCGGAGCCCTGCATGCCCACTGACCCGCTCGGCCTGCGGTCCGAGGCGCCCCTGCTCGATGCCTGGCTGCGCTTCCACGAGGAGGCACCGACCTCCTTCACCATTCCCGGCCACAAGCACCGGCTCGACCTCGTGGGAGACGTCGTCGCCGGAGACGTCCCCCTGTACGCCGGCCTCGACACCATGAAGCTCACGACCGGGGTCCTCGCCGACGCCGAGGCGCGCGCGGCAGCCCTCTGGGGCGCGGACTTCTGTCGCTTCTCGGTCGGCGGCTCCACCCACGGCAACCAAGCGCTCGCGCTGGCCTTCGGGCGGCCCGGTGACCGGGTCGTCGTCGGCCGGACCCTCCACCGGTCCCTCCTCCTGGGCCTGGTGCTCGCCGGGCTCGAGCCGGTCTGGCTGGCTCCGGAGGTCGACCCAAGCACGGGTATGCCGTCCGGCACCTCCGCGGCCGCCCTCACCGAGGCGCTGGAGCGGGCCCCCGAGGCGAGCGCCGTCTTCATCGGCTCACCGACCTACGTCGGCACGCTCACCGACGTGGCTGCGCTCGCCGAAGTCGCCCACGGGTGGGGATCCGGCGGCATACCGCTCGTCGTCGACCAGGCCTGGGGAGCCCACCTGGGGTTCCACCCCGCCCTGCCCCCGCACGTCCTTGCGGCCGGGGCCGACGCCATGGTGACCAGTGCGCACAAGACCCTGCCGGCGTGGTCCCAGGCCGCGCTGGTCCTGGCACGCACCGAACGGGTGGATCCGGCCCGCCTCGAGGCGGCCGTCGAGGCCACGACCACGACCAGCCCGACGGGGGCGATCCTGGCGAGCATCGATGCCTCGCGCGCCCTGCTCCAGCTGCACGGGGAGCGGCTGCTCGGCGACCTGCTCGAGACCGTGGAGCACGCTCGCCGACGCCTTCGGGAGGTGGAGGGGCTGGTCCTGCTCGAGGGGGAGGGCGTCGACCCGACCAAGCTCGTCCTGCTGCTCGCGGGCACCGGAGCCGACGGGATCGCCGTCGAGGGCGACCTCCTCGCCCAGGGGCTGCCCGTCGAACTCGCGGACCGGGACACGATCGTGCCGATGGTGACCCTGGCCGACACCCCCGCGACGGTGGGCCGGCTCGTCGACGCGCTCGTGGACTCCTTCGCCCGACGCCGCGGGCCGGCTCGCCCTCCGGCCGCCTCGGGCGTCTGGAGCCTGCGGCCGGTCGCGGGCATGTCGCCGCGGCGAGCGTTCTTCGCGCCGCATGCCGTCACCGACCTGCGCCAGGCGGTCGGGGAGGTCAGCGCCGAGCTCATCGCCCCCTATCCACCGGGCATCCCGGTGATCGCCCCCGGGGAGCTGGTCACCGACGAGGTGGTGCAGACCCTGCTCGCCGCCCGGGCGGCGGGCACCCGGATCGCGTATGCCGCGGACCCCTCACTGGCGACGATCCGGGTCGTGGCGTCTGGTCCCTGAGACAGGGTCGAGGGGGCCCGGGCCCGCGCGCGTCCGGGCGTGGCTAGGCTCGGATCAGGCACGACGATGTGCCCCGCCCCCGAGGGCGACGTTCGTCACGAAGGACACCCCGGACATGACCGAGCCGACCACCCCCTCCCGCGCTGCGATCCTCGCCGAGATCGCCGACGCCCATGCGGCCCTCGAGGGTGGTGGGGACGGCCCGGCGTTCATCGAGCGCTTCTACCGCCACGTCGCGACCGACGAGCTGGCGGCTCGCTCACCGCGCACCCTCGCCGGTGTGGCGGCCGCCCACCACAAGCTGGCCAGCCAGCGCCAGCCGGGCACGACCAAGGTGCGGGTGTTCAACCCGACGCTGGAGACCGACGGCTGGACCAGCTCGCGCACCGTGGTCCAGATCGTCACCGACGACATGCCCTTCCTCGTCGACTCGGTGACCGGCGCCATCGTCTCCGCCGGCCTGGACATCCACCTGCTCGTCCACCCCCAGCTCGTCGTGCAGCGCGACGCCACCGGGCACCTCGAGGACGTCGAGGACCTCGAGCCACGGCCCGAGGCCAAGGGCCACGCCGTGGGCAGGATCAACGAGTCGTGGATGCTGCTCACCGTCGACCGTGAGGTCGACCCCGATCGGCTCGAGGCCCTTGCGACGCGCGTCGAGGCGGTCCTCACCGACGTCCGCGAGGCCGTCGAGGACTGGCCGAAGATGCGCACCCGTTGCCTGGTCCTCGCCGCCGAGCTCGAGGGCGCGCCCCCCTCGAGCGTCCCCGCCGACGAGGTGCAGCGCTCGATCACCTTCCTG
Source organism: Actinomycetota bacterium (assembly GCA_020161815.1). Classification (GTDB taxonomy): domain Bacteria; phylum Actinomycetota; class Actinomycetes; order Actinomycetales; family Dermatophilaceae; genus Phycicoccus_A. The sequence goes on from JAIUOP010000001.1 coordinate 482,465, forward strand.
CGCTGGATGGCCGACAACCACTTCACCTTCCTCGGCTACCGCGACTACGTCCTCACCCCCGTCGAGGGCGGCGGGGAGGCCGTGGTCCCGGTCACCGGCAGCGGGCTGGGCCTGCTGCGGAGCGACCCCCCACTCGGGCAGGACCCGGATGTCCTCACCCCGTGGGCCAGCGAGCTCGCCCACGCCAAGAAGATCCTCGTCCTCACCAAGGCCAACTCGCGCTCGACGGTGCACCGGATGGCCTACCTCGACTACGTCGGCGTGCGCCAGTTCGACGCCGCGGGTGAGGTGGTGGGGGAGCGGCGCTTCCTCGGTCTCTACGCCTCGACCGCCTACACCGACTCGGTGACGCGGATCCCGCTCGTCGCGGACAAGATCGACGAGGTGCTCGCGCGCTCCGGGGTCGCGGCCGACTCCCACACCGGCAAGGACCTGCTCGGCGTGCTCGAGACCTACCCCCGTGACGAGCTCTTCCAGGCCAGCGCGGACCAGCTCTTCGAGACCGCGATGGCCGTCACCCAGCTCCAGGAGCGCCGCCGCACCAAGCTGTTCATCCGCGAGGACGACTTCCGTCGCTTCGTCTCCTGCCTGGTCTACATCCCGCGCGACCGCTACAACACCGCGGTGCGGGTCCGGATGGCCGAGATCCTCAAGGACACCTTCGGCGGTGAGAGCGTCGAGTTCACGGCCCGGGTCTCGGAGTCCGCGCTCTCGCGGCTGCAGTTCGTCGTCCGCCTCCCCAAGGGGGAGCGGGTCCGGCACCTGAGCAGCGCCGAGCAGGCCGCCCTGGAGGCGCGGCTCGTCGAGGTCAGCCGCACATGGAGCGACCGCCTCGGCGACGCCCTCCGGGGGAAGCTCGGCGAGGTGGAGGGCAACCGCCTCCTCGACGCCTTCGGACGAGGCTTCCCCACGGCATACGAGGAGCACTTCACCACCAGCCAGGGCGTGGCCGACCTGGCCCACCTCAGCCAGCTCGGGCCCGACCTCGGTACGAGCGTCGCGTTGTACAAGCCGGCCGGCGCGCCCGAGGACGTGCGACGGTTCAAGCTCTTCCGCGTCGACCCGCTCTCGCTCACCGACATCCTGCCGATCTTCACGCACATGGGCGTCGAAGTCGTCGATGAGCAGCCCTTCGAGGTGACGCGGGCCGACGGCGAAGAGCTCGCGGTCTACGACTTCGGCCTGCGGGTCAAGGACGCCTCGACGTGGGCGTCGATGTCCCACGAGCGCCTGCGGGAGCTCTTCGAGGGTGCGGTCCTCGCGGTCTGGCAGGGCGAGGCCGAGTCCGACGGCTTCAACCGCCTCGTCCTCGGGGCCGAGCTCTCTTGGCGCCAGGTCGTCATCCTGCGCACGATCGCCAAGTACCTTCGCCAGACGCGGTCCTCGTTCAGCCAGGACTACCTCGAGGACGCGCTCGTCTCGCACCCGGCGATCGCCGCCAACCTCGTGCGGCTCTTCGAGGCGCGCTTCGACCCGGACCAGCACGCCGCAGACGCCGCCGGTGCCACGGCGCGCAAGTCTGCCCAGGGCGCCCTCGGCGAGGCGATCATCGAGGCCCTCGACGAGGTCACCAGCCTCGACCACGACCGGATCATCCGGGCCTTCCTCGCGGTCATCCGGGCGACCCTGCGCACGAACTTCTACCAGCACGGCGCTGCACCCGCCGAGGAGGGCGCGAGCACACCGTTCCGCTCCTACGTCTCACTCAAGCTCGACCCGTCGGCGATCCCCGACCTGCCGGCTCCCCGGCCGGCCTTCGAGATCTGGGTCTACAGCCCGCGGGTGGAAGGCGTGCACCTGCGCTTTGGCGCCGTCGCCCGGGGCGGCCTGCGGTGGAGCGACCGGCGCGAGGACTTCCGGACCGAGATCCTCGGCCTGGTCAAGGCCCAGATGGTCAAGAACGCCGTCATCGTGCCGACCGGCTCCAAGGGTGGCTTCTTCGCCAAGCAGCTCCCGGACCCGGCGCTCGACCGCGAGGCCTGGCTGGAGGAGGGCAAGGCCGCCTACCGCCTCTTCATCTCCGGACTGCTCGACCTCACGGACAACCGCGTCGAGGGCGTCATCGTCCCGCCGGAGCGGGTCGTGCGCCATGACGGTGACGACCCCTACCTCGTCGTCGCCGCCGACAAGGGCACGGCGAGCTTCTCCGACATCGCCAACGGCGTCGCCCAGTCCTACGGCTTCTGGCTCGACGATGCCTTCGCCTCCGGTGGATCCGCCGGCTACGACCACAAGGGCATGGGCATCACGGCCCGCGGCGCCTGGGAGTCGGTCAAGCGGCACTTCCGCGAGATGGGCGTGGACACCCAGGCCCAGGACTTCACCGTCGTCGGCATCGGCGACATGAGCGGCGACGTCTTCGGCAACGGCATGCTCCTCTCGGAGCACATCCGCCTCGTGGCCGCCTTCGACCACCGACACATCTTCGTCGACCCCTCGCCGGACGCCGCGACCTCGTATGCCGAGCGCCGCCGGCTCTTCGACCTGCCGCGCTCGTCGTGGGACGACTACGACAAGGGCCTCATCTCCGCCGGTGGCGGGGTCTTCGCCCGCTCGCTGAAGTCCATCCCGACGTCCCCGGAGATGGTCGAGGCCCTCGGGCTGCCCAAGGGCACGACCGCCATGACCCCGGCGGAGCTGATGCGCGCGGTGCTGCTCGCACCGGTGGACCTGCTCTGGAACGGCGGGATAGGCACCTACGTCAAGGCCGCCAGCGAGGACAACCTCTCGGTCGGTGACCGCGCGAACGACGCGATCCGCGTCAACGGCCAGGACCTGCGCGTCAAGGTCGTGGGGGAGGGCGGCAACCTCGGGTGCAGCCAGCTCGGCCGGATCGAGGCGGCGCTCAGGGGCATCCGCATCAACACCGACGCCATCGACAACTCTGCCGGGGTGGACACCTCCGACCACGAGGTCAACATCAAGATCCTGCTCTCCCAGGTCGTCCGCGACGGCGGGCTCGACCTCGAGGCGCGCAACGAGTTCCTCGCCTCGATGACCGACGAGGTGGCCGAGCTCGTCCTGCGCGACAACTACGAGCAGAACGTCCTCCTGGGCAACGCGCGGGCCCAGGAGCACCAGATGGCCTCGGTCCACGAGCGCCTCATGCGCTGGCTCGAGGACCGTGGTGACCTCGACCGCGAGCTCGAGTTCCTGCCCTCCACCGCCGAGCTGGAGAAGCGGGTCCACGACGGGCTGGGGCTGAAGTCGCCGGAGTTCGCGGTGCTCGTGGCCTACGCGAAGCTCGCCCTCAAGCACGACCTGCTCGAGTCCTCGCTCCCCGACGACCCGTACTTCGCGCAGACGCTGGAGGACTACTTCCCCTCGGCCATGAGGCAGCGGTATGCCGCACAGATCGCCGACCACCCGCTGCGTCGGGAGATCATCACGAACTCGGTCGCCAACTCCGTGGTCAACCGCGGCGGCATCACCTTCCCGTTCCGGGCGTTCGAGGAGACCGGTGCCGGGGCCGAGCAGGTGGCGCGCGCCTTCGTCGTCTGCCGCGAGATCTTCGACCTCGCCGGTTACGTCGAGCGGGTCGAGGCCCTGGACAACGTCGTCCCGACGGCGGCCCAGACGCGGCTCTACCTCGAGTTCCGCCGCCTGCTGGACCGTGCGGTGCGCTGGTTCCTCACGGCCCGCCCGGGCCAGCTGGACATCGGCGCCGAGATCGAGCGCTTCCGCGACATCGTCCAGGGCATGGGCCCCCAGGTGCCCGGCCTGCTCCGGGGCGACGAGAAGAAGCGGCTCGACCGCCGGGCCGCGGAGTTCGAGAAGGCCGGCGTCCCCACCGAGCTCGCCGTCCACGCGGCCTCGCTGCTCGACTGGTACTCCCTGCTCGACATCATCGACATCGCCACCGACACCGGTCGTGATCCGCAGGCCGTCGCGCCGTTGTACTACCTCGTCTCCGAGCGCTTCGGCATCGACTCGATGCTGATGAAGGTCACCAAGCTGCCCCGCGAGGACCGCTGGGACGCCTTGGCCCGCGGCGCCCTCCGGGACGACCTGTATGCCGTGCTGGAGTCGCTCACGCGCGGCGTCATCGACGCCAACGCCGAGCAGCCGGGTGCCGAGGCGGCCGCGCAGTACGAGCGGTGGGCGGAGGCGAACAAGGAGTCGATCACGCGCACCAAGAGCGCCCTGAGCGGCATCGTCCGCCTCGACAACCCGAACATCGCTGCGCTGTCGGTGGCCCTTCGCACGCTCCGGTCGGTGATCCGGGTGGGCACGGCGAGCTCGTGAGGGTCTCACCCCGGCCGCACTAGGCTGCCGGGGTGACCACCCTCGCCGAGCACCTCCAGCGACTGACGACCCTGGAAGCCTCGGAGATCGAGTGGATCCACCTCGTCGTCGGTGACTGGCAGCTGGTGGCCGACCTGTCCTTCTCGGACCTCGTGCTCTGGGTGCCCGGAGGTCACGAGGGGTGGCAGACGGTCGCGCACGTGCGCCCGAACACCGGGCCGATGGTCTTCCACGAGGACGTCGTCGGCAAGACGTCGAGCCGGGGTCGGGCCTGGATGCTCGACCAGGCCTACCGCGAGCGGCGGGTCGTCGCCGGCCGCTCCCCGCGCCCGGGGGACGAGACCGGCGTGCGCGAGGAGGCGATCCCGGTCGTCCGCCTCGGCCGCGCCATCGCCGTCATCACCCGGCACAGCCACCACGTGAGCGGACGGACCCCGAGCCGGCTCGAGCTGACCTACCGGGACCTGGCGGAGGCGCTGTCCTCGATGATCGCGCGGGGGGAGTTCCCGAGCCCCAGCTCGCCGACCGGCCTGCGTCGGGGTGCGCCCCGCGTGGGAGACGGTGTCGTCGTCCTCGACGGCGAGGGCCGGGTCAGCTACGCCAGCCCGAACGCGATCTCGGCGGTCCACCGGCTCGGCTACCACGGCGACCTGGTCAAGGAGAGCTTCCCGCGGCTGGTGACCGACCTGGTGCAGGAGGCCGGCCAGGCGGTCGACGAGTCCTTGGCCCTCGTGGTCACCGGCCGGGCCAGCTGGCGCACCGAGGTCTCGACGCGTTCGGCGAGCGTGTCGATGCGCTCCATCCCGCTCACCGAGGGCCGCCTGCGGCAGGGCGCGCTGCTGCTCCTGCGGGACGTCTCGGAGCTGCGTCGGCGCGAGCAGGAGCTCTTGACCAAGGACGCGACGATCCGCGAGATCCACCACCGCGTCAAGAACAACCTGCAGACCGTCGCCGCACTCCTGCGGCTCCAGGCCCGGCGCGTGCCGGACCCGACGGCCCAGAACGCCCTGGCCGAGGCGGTGCGCCGGGTCGGCACCATCGCCCTGGTCCACGAGACCCTGAGCCAGGGCTTCGACGAGACCGTCGACTTCGACGAGATCGCCGTGCGCGGGCTGCGTGCGGTCGTCGAGGTCGCGACGAGCGAGCACCCGGTGCGTCACACCCTCACCGGCAGCTTCGGCCGGATGCGCGCCGAGGATGCGACGGCCCTGGCCATGATCGTCTCCGAGCTGGTGCAGAACGCTGTCGAGCACGGCCTGGCCAGTCGGGGCGGCACGATCGACCTCACCGTGCGCCGGGTGAGCGAGCCGGACGGGGCCGAGTCGCTGCGGGTGAGCATCACCGACGACGGCAGCGGCCTGCCGCAGGGATTCCGCCCCGGCCTGGCCGGCCTCGGGACCCGGATCGTCACCTCCCTGATCCAGGACCTCCAGGGCCGGATCCGCTGGGACAACGTGGCGCCGCACGGCACGAAGGTCGAGTTCGAGGCACGGCTGCGCCCGTTGTCGCGCTAGCCCTCGGGGAACAGGCGGCCTTGGAGCTCGACGATCGCGGCCACGGCGGCGTCGGCCTCGGTGGCCATCACCTCGAAGGCCTCGTCGCCCTGGCGGAACGGGTCCTCGAGCACGTCCGAGTAGGCGGAGAGTCGTTCGCGCTCCTTGATGGCGATCTCGATCACCCGCCGCCACCGGGCGCGGACGTCACCCTCGACGGCGTGGAGCCGGCGGGTCCAGGAGTTCTCCGCGTCCAGGACCTGGAGCAGGCGGGCGAACTCCTTGAGCAGGAAGGTCCGCCGCGCCGCGCCGGGAAACTCGTCGATCACGCTCTGCCGGTGGTCCTTGTCCATCACGAGGATGAGGTCGGCCCCGGACAGCCGTGCGGGCGTGATCTGGGTCGCGCGCATCCCGCTGAGCACCAGGCCTCGCTCGCGGGCCACGCGAGAGGTCCCCGGGTCCGGAGGGCGGCCGGCCAGCGCCAGGGTCCCCGAGCTGAGCACCTCGAAGGCGCCCGGAGCGATCGCGTCGAGACCGGCGCCGAGGCTGGCCGCGACATAGGGGGAGCGACAGATGTTCGCGGTGCACACCACCTCGACCCGGAACGGGCCGCTCCTCGTGCTCATGGCGCCCACCTTAGTCGTCGCCGACCGGCGACTAAGGTGGCCTCCATGCCCGCTGCCGACCCACGTGTGCTGCCCCGGATCCTGTCGGGGATGCAGCCGACGAGCGACTCCCTCCACCTCGGCAACTACATCGGCGCCCTGGTCAACTGGGTCCGCCTCCAGGACGGGTTCGACGCCTACTACTTCGTCGCCGACCTCCACGCCCTCACGGTGCCGACCGACCCGGCCGTCCTGCGCCAGCGCACGCGCGTGACGGCGGCCCAGTTCATCGCCGGTGGCGTCGACCCGGAGCGCTCGGCCGTCTTCTGCCAGAGCCATGTCACCGAGCACGCCGAGCTCGGCTGGGTCATGAACTGCCTCACCGCCGATGGCGAGGCCCGGCGGATGACGCAGTTCAAGGACAAGGTCGCCAAGGGCCAGAACGCCAACGTCGGCCTGCTGACCTACCCGATGCTCATGGCGGCCGACATCCTCATGTACGACGCGGCATACGTGCCCGTGGGGGAGGACCAGCGCCAGCACCTGGAGATCACCCGCGACCTCGCCGAGCGCTTCAACACCCGGTATGCCGCGGAAACCCTGGTCGTGCCCGAGCCGTACATCGTCAAGGAGTCGGCCAAGATCATGGACCTGCAGGACCCCACGTCGAAGATGAGCAAGACCGGGTCCTCACCCAAAGGCCTCATCGACCTCATGGACGCGCCGGCCCGCATCGCCAAGAACATCCGCTCGGCCGTCACCGACGCCGAGGCCGAGGTCCGCTACGACCCCGAGACCAAGGCCGGTGTGTCGAACCTGCTCGTCATCCACTCCACGCTCTCGGGGACGAGCATCGCCGACCTCGAAAGCCGCTTCGCCGGGCAGGGCTATGGCGCCCTCAAGGGCGAGGTCGCCGACGTCGTCGTCGCGGCCGTCGAGCCCTTCCAGACCCGGCTGGCCGAGCTGCTCGCGGACCCGGCCGAGCTCGACCGCCTCCTCGCGCTGGGAGCCGACCGCGCGCGAGGGGTGGCGCAGGCGACGATGGCCCGCGTCCGCTCGGCCGTCGGCCTGCTCCCGGCCGTCCGGGAGGTGCACTGAGATGCCCACCCTCGGCGTGGCGATCACGATCCCCCAGCCGTATGCCGATCGCCTCTCCGCGGTGCGCCTCACCGTGGGCGACCCGATGGCCAGGGAGATCCCCCCGCACGTGACCCTGCTGCCGCCGACCGAGGTCGAGGACGGGCAGGTGGCCGACTTCTGCGCCCACCTCGAGCGGGTGGCCGAGGAGCACACGGCCTTCTCGATGGTCCTCTCCGGCACGGCGTCCTTCCGGCCGATCTCTCCGGTCGTCTTCGTGCAGGTCTCCGAGGGCATCTCCTCCTGCGAGCAGCTCGAGCGAGCCGTCCGATCCGGTCCCGTCGAGCGCCGGCTCGAGTTCAACTACCACCCGCACGTGACGATCGCGCACCACGTCGACGACGACGCCCTCGACGAGGCGGTCTCGGAGTGCGCCGACTTCCGGGCGGCCTTCGAGGTCACCGCCTTCGACCTCTACGAGCAGGGTGAGGACGCGGTCTGGCGGCCGCAGCGACCCTTCTCGCTCCGGGCTCCCCGTCGCGGGCGGCCCTGACGTGGATCGGGTCAAGGCCCTGTGGGCGCGCATCCAGCGCACTCCGGGCTGGCGGGCGTGGCAGCGCTACGGGGACGCCCGCGGCAACCTGCTCGCCGGGGGCGTGACCTACTTCGCCTTCTTCTCCATCTTCCCGGCGGTCGCCCTGGCCTTCACCATCTTCGGCCTCGTGCTCCAGGACCAGCCCGGCCTCCTCGAGGAGATCAAGAGCTACCTCAACGAGGTGCTCCCCGGCTTCATTCAGGACGGCGACAACGGCCTCATCCCGCTCGAGGCGCCCCAGAGCAGCACCCTCTCGGTCACCGGTGCCGTCGGCTTCCTCGGCCTGCTCTGGGCGGGCCTGGGGTGGCTCGGGGCGCTGCGGGACGGCATACGGGCCATCTTCGGCGTCAAGGGTGAGCCGGGGAATGTCGTCACCAACAAGCTGCGCGACCTCGGCGTGCTGGCCCTCCTCGGGCTGGCCATCGCGGTCTCGGCGACGGTCACCGGTGTCGCCGGGGCCGCGGCGTCCTGGCTGGCCGACCTGCTCGGCATCGGTGGCCAGGGCTGGGTCCTCAAGGTGGCCTCGATCGCCGTCGGTGTGGTGCTCGACGGGGCGATCGTGCTTCTCATGCTGCGTGTCCTCAGTGGCGTGGACGTGCCGTGGAGTGGGCTGCGCAGCGGCGCCCTCGTCGGCGGCATCGGCCTGACCCTGCTCAAGGCCCTCGGCACCAGCCTGCTCGGCGCCATGAACAACCCGCTCTTCGCCTCGATCGCCCTCGTCGTCGGCCTCCTCGTCTGGCTCAACTTCATGTCCAGGGTCGTGCTCCTGGCGTCGGCCTGGGCCGCCAATGCCCTCGACGCCACGGTGGCGGTCCCGCTCACCGAAGGAGTGCAGGAGAAGCTCGTCGAGGGCCCACTCACCGAGCAGGACCATGCCCAGGTGCTCGCGGCCGCGGCGACTGAGAACACCACCGCTGACGGGCGCAGCGCCGCCGCAGGTGAGGGCGTCGCCCCCGGCTCGATGGCCGGGCCGGGGACGCCGCTGACCACCTCACAGCGAGCGGTCGACCGGGTCTCGGCGGTGTCCGGTGCGGTCGCCGGGGCCGGCATGACGCTCGGCGCGGCCGCCCTCGTCACCCTGTGGCGGGGCCTGCGGCGCACGCGTCGTTAGGCTGCCGGGCATGAGCATTCCCGACCTCTGGGCCGTGGTGCCCGCCGGAGGATCCGGCACGCGACTGTGGCCGCTGAGTCGTGCCGGCCACCCGAAGTTCCTGCTCGACCTCACCGGCGCCGGCCACACCCTCATCCAAGGGACCGTGGAGCGGGTGGCCCCCCTCGCCGAGGACCGCGTCGTCGTCGTCACCGGCCGAGCGCACGCGGCCGCGGTGCGGGCCCAGCTGCCGGAGCTGGCCGCGGACCAGGTGCTCGCCGAGCCGAGTCCGCGCGACTCGATGGCGGCCATCGCCTGGGCTGCCGCCGTCATCGAGGCCAGGGACCCCGAGGCGGTGATCGGATCCTTCGCCGCCGACCACGTGATCCCCGACGGGGAGGCCTTCCGGGCCTGCGTCGCCGAGGCGGTCGAGGTGGCGCGCGAGGACTATGTCGTCACCATCGGGGTCGAGCCCACCTTCCCCTCGACCGCCTTCGGGTACATCCAGCTCGGGCATCGCCTCCCGGGGCACTCCTCAGCAGCACGCGTCCGGCAATTCGTCGAGAAGCCCGACGAGGCGAGAGCTTCGGCCTACCTCGCGACAGGTGAGTTCCGTTGGAACGCAGGCATGTTCGTCGTGCGCGCCCGGGTGCTCCTGGACCTGCTCGCCGAGTGGCACCCCGCGCTCGCCGAGGGTGTGCGCGCGATCGCGGCCGATCCGGCAGGTCTGGAGGAGCGCTGGCCGGAGCTGACGAAGATCGCCATCGACCACGCCATCGCCGAGCCGGCGGCGGACATCGGCAGGGTGGCCGTCGTCCCGGGTGACTTCATCTGGAACGACGTCGGGGACTTCGCCACCCTGCGTGAGCTCCTGCCTGCGCGGGACGGCATGGCGGTGCTCGGTGAGGCCGGGGACGTCCTCGCCCTCGACAGCTCCGGGCTGGTCGCCGCGACGGGCGGTCGAACGGTGGCCGTCGTCGGCATCCCGGACGTCGTCGTCATCGACACCGGCGATGCCGTGCTCGTGACGACGACGCAGGCGGCCCAGGACGTCAAGCGGGTCGTCGACGCGCTCAAGGCGGCCGAGCGCACCGCGCTCACCTGAGCGTCTCAGCCGAGGTCGCGCCGGCGATGGGCCAACGCGCCGGCGACCACGAGGACGAAGGCGATCGTCGTGAGCACGACGACGTTGGCGGTGTCCCACGTGCCGAAGGGGTAGGCCCGGACGTGGGCGAAGGGTGAGCTGTCGACGAGCCACGACGGCAGGTTCATCGTCGGCCCGAACTCCCCGAGCACGAAGGCCACCCCGAGGACGGCCCACGACCAGGGGGCCAGCCGTGACGACAGGCCGGTGAGCAGTGCGGCCACACCGACGCAGACCCAGGCCGCGGGGATCGCCTCCGCGGCACCTTGGAGCAGGTCGCCGGCGGTCGGGGCCGCCGCGAGCGCGGCGTGGCCCCGGACGCCCATGAGCGCGGACAGGGCGAGGATGAGGACCGCCGCGACCACGAGCGCGAGCGAGGTGAACGCGGCATACCAGCGGGTGCGGCCAGCCGCGGTGGCGAGCACCGCCTCGGTCCGCCCCGATCGCTCCTCGCTCGCCAGCCGCAGCACGACGATGACGCCCGCCGCCGCGGCGGCGACGGTCATGAAGCGCACCATGGTGGCGGCATACACCGCGGCCATGCTCGAGAGCAGCTCGTCGACCGGCACGCCCGCCATCTGCGCCAGCATTGTCTGGATGTTCTCGTCGCCGAGCATCGAGTCGACCTGGCTGACCAGACCGCCGAAGACCAACCCGAGCAGGCCGAAGCCGATCAGCCAGCCGACGAAGCCCCCGCGCGAGAGCCGCCACGCGAGCCCGGCGGGGGAGAGCAGCCCGCGCGGGGCACGGGCCCGACCGGGACGGCTCGCGAAGAGCCCGGCGCCGAGATCACGGCGTTCGAGGAGGGCGAAGGCGACACCGACGAGGACAGCGGCCAGGGCGAGGGCGGGCAGGACCAGCCACAGCCGGTCCTTGCCGAAGGGGAAGACCTGGCTGGCCCAGCCGAAGGGGGAGAACCAGCGCAGCACCCGGCCCCCGTCGGTGGTGGCGGAGTCGCCGATGGCCCGGACGAGGTAGAGGAGGGCGAGGGCCCCGACCGCCCAGCCGGCGGCGCCTCGGGCACTGCTCGTGAGCTGGGCCGCGACGGCGGTGATGCCGGTCATCGTCAGCCCGGCGATCGTCCACGCGGCTCCGAAGGCGAGCGAGCCGCGCGCCGGGAAGCCGATCGCGACGAACCCCAGGACGGAGAGCCCGGCCGTGACGAGGGTGGCCAGCACGGCGAGCGCGACGGCCGCGGCCAGCGGGGCCTGCCGGCCCACGACGCCGGCGCCGAGCAGCTCCAGCCGACCGTCCTCCTCCTCGACGCGCGTGTGTCGCCGCACGACGGCGAAGGCGAGCAGGCCGACGAAGACGGCCCCCATGAGCAGGGTCTTGAAGACCGAGAGCCCCTCGAGGTTGGTCGTGGTCGCCGGGCCGTACATCGCCATCGTCGAGGGGGCGTTGAGCACCGGGCCCAGCTCGGCCATCGCCGTCTCGGGGTCGGTGTAGAGCGCGACCGTCGCCTGGGCCGAGCCGACCGACAGGGCCGTCAGGGCCAGGGCCGAGACCGGGATGAGGACCCGGTCGCGCCGGGCGGCCAGCCGCAGCAGCGTTCCGGTGCCGGTGAGTCCGCTCACGACCGGTCGCCCTGCGCGGGCTCGCTCGCGTAGTTCGCGAGGAAGAGCTCCTCGAGCGTGGGCGGCGTCGCGGTGAGGTTGACGACGCCGGGCCCGAGGCCGCTCACCCAGCCGGCGACCTCCTCGGGGGCCACGCTGGTCTCCTCGACCCGACCGTCGGCGAAGGTGGCCACGACGTGGGTGTGCGAGAGGTGGCGCAGCTCCGCGAGGCTTCCGGACTCCACGATCCGCCCGGCGCGCACGATGCTCACGACCGAGCAGGCCTTCTCCACCTCGCTGAGGATGTGGCTGGACAGCAGCACGGTCCGGCCCTGGTCCCGCACCCGGACCAGCTCGTCCTGGAAGACCCGCTCCATGAGCGGGTCGAGGCCGGCGGTCGGCTCGTCGAGGAGGAGCAGCTCGGCCTCGGAGGCCAGCGCGGCGACGAGGGCGACCTTCTGCCGGTTCCCCTTGGAGTAGGACCGCCCCTTCTTGCGCGGGTCGAGCTCGAACCGCTCGAGCAGCTCGGCGCGACGCCGTGTGTCGATCCCGCCGCGCAGGTGGCCGAGCAGGTCGATCGCCTCGCCGCCGGTGAGGTTCGGCCAGAGCGTGACGTCGCCGGGCACGTAGGCCAGCCGCCGGTGCAGCTCGACGGCATCCCGCCATGGGTCGCCTCCGAAGAGCTCGGCCACGCCGCCACTGCTGCGCAGGAGGCCGAGCAGGATCCGCAGCGTGGTCGACTTGCCGGCGCCATTGGGACCGAGGAAACCGTGGACCTGGCCCTGCTCGACGACGAGGTCGAGCCCGTCGAGGGCGCGCACCGCACCGAAGCTCTTGGTCAGTCCCTGCGTCCTGATCACCGCTGCCATGGGATTGACTGTACGCCGGTTTTCAGGGTTTCGTGAACGTAGTAAATTGTCCGTATGCCGTCCGCCCACCCTCCCCGTGCCGCCCACAGCCGAGCGCGTGGTTCCGGCCGGGAGGTCCGCCCCGACGGGGAGGCTCGTCGTGCGGCGGCCGTCGAGCACCTGGCCTCGGCGCTCGTCGACGCCGGCATGCCGAGGATGCCGGCGCGGGTCTGGGCGGCCCTGCTCTCCAGCGATGACGGCCGACTCACCGCCGCCGACCTCGGCCGCCTCCTCGACGTCAGTGCCGGCGCCGTCTCCGGGGCCGTGCGCTACCTGGTCCAGGTCGGCTTCATCCGCCGCGAGCGCGACCCGGGGACGCGCCGGGACGTCTACGTCGCCATGGACGAGCTCTGGCACGACATGCTGCTGCGCAGCAACCAGACCTATGGGCCGATCATCCGCGCCCTCGACGAAGGCGTGCGGGTCAACGGCGCCGACTCGCCCTCCGGGGCGCGCCTCGAGCTGTCGCGGGCGTTCCTGGACTTCGTCGCCGAGGAGATGGCCGCGATGGCCACCCGGTGGCAGGAGCGGCGAGCAACCCTCGCGAGGTGAGCACCCGGCATGCCGACGAGGCCGGAGCGGCGACGGGGCCCTTCGCACGGTCAGCACCCGTCACGCCGACGAGGCCGGAGCGGCGACGGGCGCTCGCCACGTTGAGCACCCGTCGCATACCCCCGGGTGTGTGCGCGTCACCCGGGAAGCGACCGAGCGCGTGAGTAGACTGCGCTCGATATGACAGACGACCAGCTCATCACCGCGGTCGCCGACTCGCTCGACTCCCTGCACGACCTGCTCGTGGAGTTCCGCCGGGACATCCATGCCCATCCCGAGCTCTCGCGCGAGGAGACGCGCACCACGGCGGCGATCGCCAGGGTGCTCACCGAGCACGGCATTCAGGCCCGCCTCCTCCCCGGCACCGGGTTGCTCGCCGACGTCGGGCCGGCCCAGGCGAGCTACCGCGTCGCCCTCCGCGCCGACATCGACGCCCTGCCCGTGCGCGAACGCACCGGGCTGCCGTTCGCGTCGACCACGCCCGGGGTCTGCCACGCCTGCGGCCACGACGTCCACACCGCCGCGCTCCTCGGCGCGATCCTGGCGCTCAAGGCCAACGAGGAGGGACTGCGCGAGCGGGGCACCGCGGTCCGGGCGATCTTCCAGCCCGCCGAGGAGATCATCCCCGGCGGAGCCCACGACGCGATCGCCCACCGCGCCATGGAGGGCGTCGATGCGGTCTTCGCCGTGCACTGCGACCCCAGCCTGGACGTGGGCAGCGTCGGCCTGCGCGAAGGGCCGCTCACGGCCGCCTGCGACCACATCCGTGTGCTGCTCCACGGACGCGGCGGTCACACCTCGCGACCGCAGCTGACCGAGGACCTCACCTACGCCCTGGCCAAGGTCGTCACCGACGTGCCGGCTGCGCTCTCGCGTCGCCTCGACCCGCGCGCCGGGGCAGCCCTCGTCTGGGGCACGGTCCAGGCCGGGAAGGCCGCCAACGTCATCCCGAGCTCGGGGGAGTGCAGCGGCACCCTGCGCATGCTCGACGCCAATGCCTGGCTCTCGGTCGGTCCGCTCCTCGAGGAGATCGTCGCCGGGGTCGTCGCCCCCTACGGCGTCGAGGCCAAGCTCGAGCGGGTCAAGGGCGTGCCGCCGGTCGTCAACCAGGTCGACGCGATCGACGCCCTCCGCCTGGCGTGCGGGGCCGCGGCCCTGAGCCCCGCCCCCACCCAGCAGTCGCTCGGCGGGGAGGACTTCTCCTGGTACCTCGCCCATGCACCCGGCGCGATGGCTCGCCTGGGCACGCGCAGCCCCGGCGCGCCCACCTATGACCTCCACCAGGGCGATCTTGTCGTCGACGAGTCCTCGGTCCTCGCCGGTGCCCGGCTGCTCGCGCTGGCCGCGTTGGTCACCCAGGTCAAGGTCACGTCGTGACCGGCCCCGTGCCCGGCCTCGCGACCGGCCCCGTGCCGCAGGTCGACTGGGAGGCCCTCCACGCGGCCGCGGTCGCGATCTCGGAGCGCGCCTACGCCCCCTACTCCAACTACCCGGTCGGCGTCGCCGGCCTGACCGACGAGGGAGACATCGTCGTCGGCTGCAACGTCGAGAACGCCTCCTACGGACTCGGCCTGTGCGCGGAGTGCGGGATGGTCTCGCAGCTGCAGGCGCAGGGAGGTGGCCGGCTCGTGGCGGTCTACTGCGTCGACGGTCGCGGCCAGGCCCTCATGCCGTGCGGCCGATGCCGGCAGCTGCTGTGGGAGCACGGCGGGGCCGCGTGCCTGCTCATGACGCCCGAAGGCATCCTCCCGCTCTCCGAGATCCTGCCGCAGGCGTTCGGGCCGGAGCACCTCACCCAACGCTGACCAGCGCTGACCCCTGCGTCGACCCCGGGTTGACGCGCGCCCACCCGGCAAGAGGATGGGCCGCGGCATACGCGTCTGTGATGATGGGCGCCATGAGTGAAGCCTTCGATGCCGTCGACGTCATCATCGCCAAGCGGGACCGCCACGAACTCTCCGACGCGCACATCCGCTGGATCATCGACGCCTACACCCGCGGTGTCGTCGCCGACGAGCAGATGAGCTCGCTCAACATGGCGATCCTGCTCAACGGGATGAACCGCCGGGAGATCGCGACCTGGACCGACGCGATGATCAAGAGCGGGGAGCGGATGGACTTCAGCTCGCTGCGCCACCCGACGGCGGACAAGCACTCCACCGGGGGTGTCGGTGACAAGATCACGCTTCCCCTGGCCCCCCTCGTCGCGGTCTTCGACGTCGCCGTCCCGCAGCTCTCCGGCCGCGGCCTGGGCCACACCGGCGGCACCCTGGACAAGCTCGAGTCGATCCCCGGATGGCGAGCCGCCCTCTCCACCGAGGAGATGCTCCGCCAGCTCGACGAGATCGGCGCGGTCATCTGCGCCGCCGGCTCGGGCCTGGCCCCGGCCGACAAGAAGCTCTACGCCCTGCGCGATGTCACGGGCACCGTCGAGGCGATCCCGCTCATCGCCTCCTCGATCATGAGCAAGAAGATCGCCGAGGGCACCGGCGCGCTCGTCCTCGACGTCAAGGTCGGCTCGGGGGCGTTCATGAAGACCGTCGACAGCGCCCGCGAGCTCGCCGAGACGATGGTCGACCTCGGCACCGACGCCGGCGTGAACACCGTCGCCCTCCTCACCAACATGCAGGTCCCGCTCGGCCTGACCGCGGGCAACGCCCTCGAGGTGCGGGAGTCGGTCGAGGTCCTCGCCGGTGGGGGCCCCGAGGACGTCGTCGAGCTCACCGTGCGCCTGGCCGAGGAGATGCTCGAGGCCGCCGGGCGCGGCGGCCAGGACGTGCGCGCGGCCCTCACCGACGGTCGCGCCATGGACGCCTGGCGGCGGATGATCGCCGCCCAGGGCGGTGACCCGGACGCCGAGCTCCCGGTGGCCAAGGAGACCCACGAGGTCGTGGCCGGCTCCGATGGGGTCCTCACCTCCCTCGATGCGTATGCCGTGGGCGTGGCCGCGTGGCGCCTGGGCGCCGGGCGGGCCCGCAAGGAGGACCCGGTCCAGGCCGGGGCCGGCATCGAGCTTCACGCCAAGCCGGGGGAGCAGGTGCGGGCGGGGCAGCCGCTCATGACCCTGCACACGGACACGCCCGAGCGCTTCGAGCGCGCGCTCGAGGCCCTCGAGGGCGGATGGTCGATCGGCGACGACGGCACCGCCCCCGACCTCCTGCCCCTCATCATCGACAGGATCGCCCGATGACCGCCGTTGCCCCCCAGGCCATCCCGCACGGGCAGGCCGAGTCCCGGACCGAGCTCGAGGCCGCGCTCCAGACCGAGCCGTTGACCGAGGACCTCATCCGCCGCGCCCCCAAGGCACTGCTCCACGACCACCTCGACGGCGGCCTCCGCCCGGCGACCATCGTCGAGCTCGCGGCCCAGACCGGCTACGACGGCCTGCCCACGACGGACCCCGACGCGCTCGGTCAGTGGTTCCGGGATGCCGCCGACTCCGGCTCCCTGGTGCGCTACCTCGAGACCTTCGGTCACACCGTCGCCGTGATGCAGACCCCCGAGGCGCTGGCGCGGGTCGCCAAGGAGTGCGCCCTCGACCTCGCCGCCGACGGCGTGGTCTACGCCGAGTCCCGGTTCGCCCCCGAGCTGCACATCGACGGCGGCCTCTCCCTCGAGGCGGTCGTCGAAGCGGTCCTCGTCGGCCTGCGCGAGGGGGAGGCCGAGGCAGCAGCCCAGGGCACCCCGATCCGGATGGTCACCCTCCTCACCGCCATGCGGCACGCCGCCAAGTCCACCGAGATCGCCGAGCTCGCGGTGCGCTACCGGGACCGGGGCGTCGGCGGCTTCGACATCGCCGGGGCCGAGGCCGGCTACCCGCCCACCCGTCACCTCGACGCCTTCGAGTACCTCCGCCGTGAGAACGCCCACTTCACCATCCACGCCGGCGAGGCCTTCGGGCTGCCGAGCATCTGGGAGGCGATCCAGTGGTGCGGCGCCGACCGGCTCGGCCACGGCGTGCGGATCATCGACGACATCACCCCACCGGCCACCCACGGCGATGCGCCCACGCTTGGCCGGCTCGCGGCCTACGTGCGCGACTGCCGGATCCCGCTCGAGATGTGCCCGACCTCGAACCTCCAGACCGGGGCCGCGGAGTCGATCGCGACCCACCCCATCACGCCGCTGAAGGACCTGCGCTTCCGGGTGACCATCAACACCGACAACCGCCTCATGTCCGGCACGTCGATGACCCGCGAGATGCTCCTCCTCGTCGAGGAGGCGGGCTGGACCCTGGCGGACCTGCGCTGGGCAACGATCAATGCGATGAAGTCGGCGTTCATCCCGTTCGACGAGCGCCTCGCGATCATCGAGCACGTCGTCAAACCGGGGTATGCCGCGCTCGGTGCCTGAGTCCCCGCGGCACGGGGTCCGCACCGAGCCGGGAGATCCGCGGCCGGCACGGTGATGCCTGGACCGGACATGATTCCGTGTCCCAGAACGGAAAGTTGTCCACCAGAGCGACCGGGCCGCGGCCACCTCAGCGGAGGTAGCGCTCGCGCAGCCGCTGCTCGCGCGCCAGCCGGTCGGCGTCGCGCTGACGTCGGGTGGCGAGGATGGCAGCCAGCACCGTCTCCGGGTGGTGCCCGGGCGGCGGCGCCGGCGACACGTGCCTCAGCGCCTCGGTGAGCAACTCCTGCCCGAGGGCCTGGCGCGCCGACGGGCCCAAGCCGTGGGCGCGGAGGAGGAACTGGCGGGTCGCGATGGTGAGACCGGCGGGCAGCGCGCCGATGTCGACGACCTGCGCCCAGCCGTGGAATCCGGCGGGGAGGAGCGGCGGGGCGGTCATCCGCAGCTTCGCCCGCTGCGAGACGGCATACGTGCCGGCGGCCATGTCCCCCAGGCGCTTGCCGCGCGGGTGCACCATGGCGGCGACGACGGCGGGCATGCCCGAGAGGGCGAGCACCTCGACGACGCCGACCAGGGCCCGGGTGAGGGCATGCCGGGCAGTCACCGGACCCCCGTCGTCGCGCACGACCCGCAGGCCCATGATGAGCCGGCCGAGGCTGCGCCCCTTGCTCAGCGTCTCGATGGTCGTCGGCAGGACCACGGTGACGACGACGATGGCGATGACGACGAAGGTCGCGGCCACGGCCTCGGAGGCCTGCGCGGTGAGGATGCCGACGAGGAGGCTGACGACGATGAGCGCGACGACCATGACGACGAGGTCGATCGCGCCGGAGGCCATCCGCAGCGGGACGCTGGCCACCGGCAGCTCGACGGCCACGCCCTCGCCGGTGACGATGTCCTCGCCGGCGTAGGCGCGGTACCCCTCCGACGGGCCGGTGGACGGGGGAGCGCTCACGTCCGCCAGCCTACGGGCGGTGGCCCGCTCCGTCGCTCCCGACTAGGTTGAGGTCGTGGACCTCGACGCCTACGTCGGCGCCCACCACGGGCAGTGGCGGCGTCTGGACGACCTCGTGTCCCGGCATGCCCTCTCCGGTGCCGAGGCCGACGAGCTGCTCGACCTGTACCAACGGGTTTCGACCCACCTCTCGGCGATCCGGACCACGAGCCCGGACCCGCAGGTCATCGCCTACCTCTCCTCGCTCCTCGCGCGCGCCCGCCTCCGGACGGCCGGGGCGGGCTCGAGCTCGTGGCGGGACCTGGTGGGCTTCTTCACGCGCACCTTTCCGGCGGCGTTGTACCGCAGCTGGCGCTGGTGGACAGTGACGTCGGTGGCCTGCCTCCTGCTGGCGGTCGTCGCCGGGGTGTGGGCGGCCGGCAACCCGGCGATCTTCACCTCCCAGATGTCCAAGGAGGAGATCGACGCCTTCGTTGGCACCGACTTCGAGAACTACTACAGCGAGTACGCCCACACCGAGTTCGCGGGCCAGGTCTGGACGAACAACGCCTGGGTGGCGGCCCAGGCCATCGCCTACGGCGTGCTGGGGTTGCCCACGCTCTACGTGCTGGCGATGAACTCGGTCAACGTCGGCCTTGCCGGTGCCCTCATGGTGACCCACGGCCGGGGCGCGCTCTTCTTCGGGTTGATCCTGCCCCACGGGCTGCTCGAGCTGACCGCGATCTTCGTCGCCGGCGGCACCGGGCTGCGGCTGTTCTGGTCGTGGGTGGCGCCCGGGCCGCGCACCCGGATGCAGGCGTTCGCCGCGCAGGGCCGCACCGCGATCGCGATCGTCCTCGGCCTGGTCGTGGTCCTCCTCGTCAGCGGCGTCATCGAGGGCTTCGTCACGCCCTCCGAGTTGCCGACGTGGGCGCGGATCGCGATCGGTGTGCTCGCCGAGGGACTCTTCCTCGCCTACGTCTTCGTCGTCGGGCGCGGGGCCGCGCGTCGCGGGTTCACCGGTGACGTGGGCGAGCGCCAGCAAGGGTATGCCGCACCGCTCGCCTGAACGCGAAGTCACCTCGCACCCGCCTCCAGCGCCCCCCTCAGCACTACCGCGGTTGTTCTCTCTGGCCGCGGTTGTGTCGCCTGAACAACCGCGGCGGCGAAGAACAACCGCGTCAAGGACGCCTCAGAGCAGGCCGGCCCGCTTGAGGGCGAGGTAGTGGTCGGCCAGGACGAGCGGCAACCGGTCGGGCGGGGCATCGAGCACGGTCACCCCCATCGCCTCGAGCGCGGCGGCGGTGCGCGCGCGCAGGGCGAGGGTGCGCTCGGCGGCCGCTGCGGCATACGCCGCCTTGGCGTCCGAGCGGTCCGCGCGCAGGGCGAGGACCTCGGGATCGCTGACCGATGCCACGACGACCCGGTGACGGGCGACCAGGGCCGGCAGGACGGGCACCAGGCCCTCCTCGACGGCCGAGGACTCCAGCGGGGTGAACAGCACGACGAGGCCGCGCTGGCGACCCAGTCGGGAGACCTCGGAGGCGAGGAGGTCCCAGTTCGCCTCGAGGATCTCGGCGTCGACGGGCGCCAGGGCACTGATGGTCGCGCTGAGCATGCTGCCTGCGTCGCCGCCCCCGATGACGCGCGCCCGCACGCGCTGGTCGCCGGCGACGACCTGGACACGGTCACGGGCGTGGCCGGCGAGCGCCGTGAGCAGCAGGGCGGCATCCATCGCCGCGTCGAGGCGGGGCTGGTCGCCGATCCGACCGGCGCTGGTGCGGGAGGTGTCGAGGACCAGGACGACCCGCTTGTGCTGCTCGGGTTGCCAGGTGCGCACGACGAGAGCACGCCGACGCGCGGTGGCCCGCCAGTCGATCGAGCGCACGTCGTCGCCGTCGACGTAGTCGCGCAGGCTGTCGAACTCGGTGCCCTGACCGCGGGTGCGCACGGCGGCGCGCCCGTCGATCTGGCGCAGCTGCGCGAGGCGGCTGGGGATGTGGCGCCGGGCGGGGAAGGGGTGGAGGGCGCGCAGGGTGCCCGGCACCGGAATCGAGGCCTGGCGGGCCGCGATGCCCAGCGGACCGAAGGCGCGGATCGTCACCCGGTCGGCGAGCCGGTCACCTCGGCGGGTGGGTCGCAACCGGGTCCGGACGATCCGCCGTTCCCCCGCGGGGACGTCGAGGGCCATCCGGTCCGGCGAGGCACCCGCCGAGGGCTGCCAGGCATCCCGGAGCAGGCCGCGCAGTCGACGCCCGGTGGGGTTGGCCACGAGCAGCTCGCTCACCGTCTCCTCGCCGACGCGCACCTTGCCCAGCGGGCGTCGGCTCACGGCGATCCGCCGCGGTGACGCGGCGAGCAGCAGGTCGAGGCCGATCACCACCAGGACCAGCAGCATCCACAGCCGCACGGTCCAGCCACCCGGCCAGATCCCGACCGGGACCAGGCCGAGGAGGACGAGGGCGACGACGCGGGAGGAGAGGGCCATGGCGCGCTGCGGTGCGGATTCCGGTGGCCCTCAGCGCGGCACGGGGACCGAGGCGAGGGCGCTGTCCAGCACCGCGTCGACCCCGGTGCCCTCCAGCTCGGCCTCGGGCTTGAGCGTGAGTCGGTGCGCCAGGGTGGCCTTGGCCAGCGCCTTCACGTCGTCCGGGGTGACGAAGGACCGGCCGTTGAGCCAGGCCCAGGCGCGTGCCGTCGCCATGAGCGCCGTCGCCCCGCGGGGGCTGACACCCAGGGCCAGCGAAGGTGAGGTCCGCGTCGCCCGGGCGAGGTCGACGATGTAGCCGACCACCTCCGGGGCGACAGCGACGCGACGCACCGCCGCGGCCCCGGCCTCGAGGTCGGCCACGCCCGCCACGGCGGAGATGCCGGCCGTCCCGAGGTCGCGTGGGTCGAACCCCTCGGCGTGCCGGGCCAGCACCTCGACCTCCTGCTCACGTGGCGGCACGGGGAGCACCACCTTGAGCAGGAAGCGGTCGAGCTGGGCCTCGGGCAGCGGGTAGGTGCCTTCGTACTCGACCGGGTTCTGCGTCGCGGCCACCAGGAACGGTGAGGGCAGCGCGTGGGCCCGCCCGTCGATGCTCACCTGGCGCTCCTCCATCGCCTCGAGCAGGGCCGACTGCGTCTTCGGGGGAGTCCGGTTGATCTCGTCGGCGAGGAGCAGGTTGGTGAAGACCGGCCCGGCCCGGAAGGTGAAGTCCGAGGACCCCGCGTCGTAGACGAGCGACCCGGTGAGGTCGCCCGGCATCAGGTCGGGCGTGAACTGCACCCGCTTGGTCTCCACGGACAGGGCTGCCGCCAGCGAGCGCACGAGGAGGGTCTTGGCCACGCCCGGCACGCCCTCGAGCAGGACGTGACCGCGGGCGAGCAGGCCGACGAGCAGACCGGCCACGGCGGCATCCTGGCCGACGACGGCCTTGGCCACCTCTGCCCGCACGCGGGCCAGGGCCTCGCGTGCCTCGGGTGCGAGCGCATCGGCCTGCGCGGCAGTGGTCTCACTCATCGGTGGGTCACCTTCTCTTCCAGGGTGGTCAGGTCGTGGGCCAGCCGGGCGAGTCCGGCGTCGTCGCGGGGCGGGGGCCCGGTGAGGAGAGGGCCGACCTCGCCGGCCGGTATGCCGTGGGCCGCCACCGCGCCGATGACGGCGTCCACCCCGGCACTCCGGTGCAGGCCCAGGCGCTTCCGGAGTCGGGCCAGGGTGCCGGCGCGCAGCATGGCCGCCGCGCGCTCGACGTCGCGAGCCTCGCGGTAGAGCTCCGCGCGGCTGAAGGTGGTCTCACTGGCGCGGACGACGACCGGGAGGGGTTCGGCGACGAGGCGACCGAGACGACGACCGGAGGCCACGGCATACGCGACAACCGCGAGGGCGACGAGGAGGACACCGGGGACCAGCCACGCCGGGAGCTCCACCGCCTCGGGATCCGGCTCGCCGGCCGTGGCCGCCGGATCGGTGAGCGAAGGGGTGAGCACGACGAGGCGGGGCGTGCGGCCGAGCAGACGCACCCCGAGCGCGGCGTGGCCGTCGTGGACGATGTAGCGGTTGGTGAGGGCCGGACCGAAGCCGACGACGTCGATGGCCGGTCGGGCCGAGGTGTCCGCCAGGCTGACGAGGAGATGAGCCGTGGCTTCGCCGTCCCCCGAGGGCAGGGGGTAGCACGAGCTGGCGTCCTCGACCTCCCCCTCCGTGACGATCCGGACTGCCCAGGTCGAGATGAGGGCGCGGTCGCGCGTGACGGGGTCCGTGCAGTCGCCGCCCACCGAGACACCCCGGGCGCCGACGGCGAGCACCCTGAGGCCGGGCTCGACCCGGGCGACGATCGGGCGGCCGCCGTCGAGGAGGACGAGGTGGGCGGCGTCGCGGGCGGCGTCCACGACGGCGTCGGCGCCGTCCGGGGAGAGGACATCGGTCGGTCCCACCGCGACCGTGGTCTCCTCCGATGCGGTGGCGACGGCGGCGCGGAGGTCGGCGATCGTCTCGACGGTGGCGACGTCGACACCTTGGCTCTCCAGCACGGCGAGGAGGGCGCGTATGCCGGACTGGCCGGTGCCGGCCGGGTCGAGGTAGCGCTCGCCCTCGCCCCGAGGGGCGAGGATGGCGAGCAGCGCCGTCAGGAGGACCACCGCACCGACCCAGAGGGCGACATTGCGGACGCGCCGAGGCGCCGTGCCCCGAGCCGGAGCGCCGGCCGGGGCCGTGCTCGCGGGGGTGGCCAGGGCACTCACCATGGCATCCCTTGGCCGGCGAGGAGCTGTGGGCGGGCCGCCGCGATCCGCTCGTCGAGGGCCTGTGCCGCGCGGGCGGCCTCGAGGGTGGTGGAGCGGTGGCCGTATCTCACGGCGTCGAACTCCTGCGCGATGCCGCCGAGGGCCAGCTCTTCGGACGGGAAGGGCAGCGCGAGTGCCCGCGCGGCCTCTCGGGCCGTCTGCCCGGGGACGTCGGGGAGGATGACCCGCTCGACGGCAGCGGCGACGATGGCGCGGTAGCGGTCCACGAGGGCAGCGTCGGCATCGCCGGCGGCCAGGGCCTGCGTGGCGCGGGCGCGCAGCTCGGCGGCGCTCGCCGTGACGCCGTCGAGGACGCCGGCTGATGCGTCGCCGGCCCGGAGGATGCGATCGCGGCGCAGCACCCGCCACAGGACGAGGCCGATGGTCGCCAGGACGACCGCAAGGACCACGGGGATGACCCAGGTGGGCAGGCCGGCGCCCCCAGTGCGGCTGAGCAGTTCCAGGAGCCAGTCCTGCAGGCGCTCGAGCAGGCCTGGGCGCGCGGTGTACTGCGGCTTGGCCAGTTCCTCCTCCAGCCAGTCGCGGGCCTGCCGGGTGTCCGGGTCCACGGGGGCGCCGGCCAGGCTGCGGGCGCCGATGTCCCGCAGTCCCTGCGCGATCGGGGCGAGGGTCATGGTCGTGCGTTCGCGGCCGGCCACGGCGGCGGCGCGCTGCCCTGGGCCGCCTGCATGAGCGTGACGTCCAGGCCCTCCTGCCGGATCCGGGCATCGACATAGAGGAGCGCATCGACCCCCGCCGTGAAGGGAGTCGTCAGCGCCCCGGCGAGGATGCCGACGAGTCCGGTGATGAGCGTCTGCAGCCCGAAGAGCTGACCGAAGGTGGCGTCCTCGCTCGCACCGAGCGCCACCATCGCGGCGATCATCACCAGCGTCAGCGGAGTTGTGATGATGCTCGAGGCGATGCCCACGACGATCGAGGTCAGCAGCCGCAGTCCGAACACCCGCCACAGCGGCATCCGGAACGGGCCTCCGACCAGGGACCAGGACCGCTTGAGGGCGGCGATGACGCCCAGTCGCTCCAGGATGAGCGCGGGCGTGAGGAAGCTCAGCCGGGTTGCCACGACGATGAAGGCGACGACGAGCAGGAGCAGCCACACGATGGCGAGGAGGACGAGCACCACGACCCCTCCGGTGCCGAGGTCGGCGCCCGAGGAAGCGATCGCGATGCCGATGGCGACCGGGATGCCGATGCCGATGGCGAGCACGACGAAGGAGAGGAGGCTGACGAGGGCGGTGCCACCGACGAGGGCCAGGAGGCGACCCTTGGTGCCGGCCCAGGTCTCACCCATGGTCACCTTGCGCCCCAGGACCGCCTGACCGATGACGTAGGCGAGGAAGCCCGCGAGGAGGATCGTGCTCACCACGCTCGCGATCGAGGGCAGGTAGGTCGCGAACATCCCGGCGGTGAACGGATCGGACCCCCCGAACGGGTCGTCCGGGCCGAGCGGATCGGCCTGGCTCGGCAGGAGTGGGGTGTCGTCTCTCGAGGCGATCCACGTCCCGAGGGCGGTGAACGGCACGAGGACGAGGGCCGAGGTGAGCGCGGCCAGCCCGACCGTCGCGGCCACGTTGCCGCGCACCGCCTTGAAGACCCCGCTCAGGAGGTCACCGAGCTGGAGCGGGCGCAGCGGGATGATCCCGGGGCGGAAGTCGAAGGCCGGACGCCAGGCACCGGGGACGCCAGCCGGCGCAACTCCGTGGGGGGCCACTCCCTGGGGCGGAACGCTATGGGTGGCAGCGGGATACGGCGGGGGCGGTGCCGAGCCGAACCCGGGGGGTGCGGCATACGGCGGGGGCGGTGCCGAGCCGAACCCGGGGGGTGCGGCATACGGCGGGGGCGGTGCCGAGCCGGCCCCGGGGGGTGCGGCATACGGCGGGGGCGGCGCTGAGCCGGACCCGGGGGGTGCGGCATACGGACGGGGTGGCTCCGAGCCGACATGCGGAGGCCCCGCTTGACCGTGGTCGGCGGACTCGGGGGGCGTGCTCGATCCGGGTGCCACCCATGGTTCGCTCATCACTGCGCTGCCCCTCTCTCGCGCGGACGCGGCCCGTGCCAAACCCTAGTCGAGCCGGTCCCTCCGGGCTCAGCGGTCGGCACCCACGGTGCGCTCGACCATGGTGGCGCGCGCGGGGAGGGCGCCGAGCTGCTGCTGCCGGCGGACCAGCTCGGGCTCGGCTCGCATCAGGCCCCAGCCGCGCTGGAGCAGGATGTGCGGCGGCTTGCGCCGTTCCTTCAGGTCCCGCCCGAGGCGCCACAGAAAGGTCAGTGCACGGTGCCGGTGGACGACGCACCATGCGCTGTGGAGCAAGCCGGCCGCGCGCAGGGGCTCGATGAGCTCGGCCGCGAAGATCCCCTCCGCCACGATGAGGTGGTCGGGCCCGCAGGTGACGACATGCGTCCCCACGGTGCTCGAGGTCGAGATGTCGTAGCGGGGGCACTCGGCGGTCCCGGTGTCGACGAGCGAGGTCAGGGCGCGCAGCGCCGCGTCGCCGTTCCAGCTGCGCGGGTCGTCCCAGTCGGGGATGCCCAGGCCGGGCCGGTGCGGCAGGTCGGGGTCGTTGCCCTCACGGTAGAAGTCGTCGAGCCGGAAGATCGGCCAGCCGCGGCGCTCGTTCAGGCGTCCCGCGAGGCGACTCTTGCCCGACCCTGAGGGCCCGGTGAGGACGACGACCCGCGCTCGCTGGCTACCCACGTCCGTCACGGCAGGTCATCCTACGACCGGCGGTGTCCGACCCGAGCGACTGCTCAGCGGCCCTTGGGGTGCCAGACGGTCTTGGTCTCGAGGAAGGCGGTCATCCGACCCAGACCCGGCTCGTCCGAGAAGTCCGGCTCGACCGCCTCGGCACCCGTGCCCGCGGGCCGGATGACCCGCTTGACGGTGTCCGCGGCGGCTGCCTCCAGAGCGCCCCAGTCGACACCGTCGGCGTCTGCCGCCCCGGTGAGGTCGAGTCCGTTGACGTCCCGGTGGCTGGCCAGCCAGGGCGCGATCTCGGCCGCGTCACCGGTGATCAGGTTGACCACCCCACCGGGGACATCGGAGGTGGCCAGGCACTCAGCGAGGGTGACCGCCGGGAGCGGGCGCTCCTTGGAGGTGATGACGACGACGGTGTTGCCGGAGACGATGGCGGGCGCGATGACCGAGACCAGGCCGAGCAGCGAGGAGGCCTGGGGCGCCAGGACCGCCACGACCCCGCTCGGCTCGGGCGCCGAGATGTTGAAGAACGGGCCGGCGACGGGGTTGAGGCCGCCGAGCACCTGCGGCAGCTTGTCGGACCACCCGGCATACCAAACCCAGCGGTCGATCGCCTGCGAGACACCGGAATCGGCGCGGCTGGGCGAGAGTCCCTCGCCGGCGCGCACCTCCTCGACGAACTGCGCTCGCCGGCCTTCCATCACCTCGGCGACGCGGTAGAGCACCTGCCCACGGTTGTATGCCGTGGCCCCCGCCCAGCCCGGCTGGGCTGCGCGGGCGGCGACGACGGCGTCGCGCGCGTCCTTGCGGGAGCCCTGGGAGGCGTTGGCGAGGAACCGGGGGGCGGCACCGGCGCGGGTCGGGGCGGCATACACCTCGTAGGAACGACCGGACTCCGAGCGCGGGAACTTCCCGCCGATGTACAGCTTGTAGGTCTTGCGCACGTCGAGGCGCGTACTGCGGGATGCGGTCGTGGTGGCCATCAGATCTCACCCTTCACGTAGGCCTCGAGGCCGTGGCGGCCACCTTCCCGGCCGTAGCCGGACTCCTTGTAGCCACCGAACGGGCTCGTCGGGTCGAACTGGTTGAAGGTGTTGGCCCACACCACGCCCGCCTTGAGCTGGTCGGCCATCCAGAGGATGCGTGAGCCCTTCTCGGTCCAGATGCCCGCGGAGAGGCCATAGGGGGTGTTGTTCGCCTTGGCGACAGCCTCCCCGGGCGTGCGGAACGTCAGCACCGAGAGCACCGGACCGAAGATCTCCTCCTGGGCGATGCGGTGCGTCTGGGCCACGCCGCTGAACACCGTCGGGCGGAACCAGAATCCCTTGTCCGGCAGCGCACATCCGCTGTCCCAGTGGGACGCTCCCTCGGCGCGACCGGTCTCGACGAGGGCAGTGATGCGGTCGAGCTGGGCGCGGCTGTTGATGGCGCCGACGTCGGTGTTCTTGTCCATCGGGTCACCGACGCGCAGCGTGCCCAAGCGGCGCTGGAGCCGCTTGGTGAACTCCTCGGCGATCGACTCCTGGACGAGCAATCGGCTTCCGGCACAACAGACATGGCCCTGGTTGAAGAAGATGCCGCGCACCACGCCCTCGACGGTCTGGTCGATGGGGGCGTCGTCGAAGACGATGTTCGCGCCCTTGCCGCCGAGCTCGAGGGTGGCCTTCTTCCGGGTGCCGGCGATCGCGCGGGCGATCATCTTGCCGACGCCGGTTGATCCGGTGAAGGCGATCTTGTCGATGCCCGGATGGTCCACGATGGCCTGCCCGGTCGCGCCGGCACCGGTGACGATGTTGACGACGCCCGGGGGCAGGTCGGCCTGCTGGCACACCTCGGCGAAGAGCAGGGCGGTCAGGGGTGTGGTCTCGGCCGGCTTGAGGACGAGGGTGTTGCCGGTCGCCAGCGCCGGTGCCACCTTCCACGCGAGCATGAGCAGCGGGAAGTTCCACGGGATGACCTGCCCGACCACCCCGTGCGGGCGCGGGTCAGTGCCACCGGGCAGCCCGGCATACGCGAGCTTGTCGGCCCACCCCGCGTGGTAGAAGAAGTGCGCCGCGGCGAGCGGCACGTCGACGTCGCGGGTCTCCTTGATCGGCTTGCCGTTGTCGAGGGTCTCGAGGACGGCGAACTCGCGGGCGCGCTCCTGCAGGATGCGGGCGATGCGGAAGAGGTACTTCCCTCGATCGGCGCCGCTCATCCGGGACCACACGCGGGTGTATGCCGTCCGCGCGGCCTTCACGGCGGCGTCGACATCGCCGGGGCTGGCTTCCGAGATGTCGGCCAGGACCTCCTCGGTGCTCGGGGAGATCGTCTTGAAGGGCTTGGTGCCGGTGGCCTCGACGAACTCGCCCCCGATGAAGAGGCCGTACGAAGAGGCGATGTCGACGACGGCGCGCGACTCGGGAGCGGGGGCGTACTCGAAGGTGGGCATGTCTCGCGTCCTCGTCAGTAGGCCGTGGAAGGCGAATCGTCGGCAATGTAGGTGGCGCTGGAGTAGACGCCGTCGTTCATCTTCTGCCGTTGCAGGACAAGATCGTTGAGCAACGAGCTCGCGCCGAAGCGGAACCACTGGTTGTCGAGCCAGCCCTCGCCGGCGACCTCGTTGACCGCGACGAGGAACTTGATCGCGTCCTTGCTGGTCTTGATGCCACCCGCGGGCTTCACGCCGATCATCTCGCCGGTCAGCTCGCGCCAGTCGCGGACGGCCTCGAGCATGATCAGGGTGACCGGGAGGGTCGCGGCCGGGGAGACCTTGCCGGTGCTCGTCTTGATGAAGTCGCCACCGGCGAGCATCGAGAGCCACGAGGCGCGGCGGACGTTGTCGTAGGTGTTGAGCTCGCCGGTCTCCATGATCACCTTGAGGCGGGCATGCTTTCCATCAACTGCACCGCAGGCCCGTTTGACCTCCGCGATCTGGTGGAAGACGGTGAGGTAGTCCCCGGAGAGGAAGGCGCCACGGTCGATGACCATGTCGATCTCGTCGGCGCCGGCCTTGACCGCGTCCTTGGTGTCGAGCAGCTTGACCGGCATGGAGGCCCGACCGCTCGGGAAGGCGGTCGCGACGGCAGCGACCTTGACCCCGGAGTCACCGAGGGCTGCCTTCGCGGTGGCGACCATGTCGCCATAGACACAGACGGCCGCCGGGCGGGGCGTGGTGAGGTCACTGGGGTCGGGCGTGAGCGCCTTGGCGGCCAGTCCGCGGACGCGGCCGTGCGTGTCGGCTCCCTCGAGGGTGGTCAGGTCGATCATCGAGATGGCGAGGTCGATGGCCCAGCGCTTGGACTCGTTCTTGATGGAGCGGGTGCCGAGCCCGGCGGCCCGTGCCTCGCACCCGACCTGGTCGACGCCCGGGAGCCCGTGGAGCCAGCTCGTCAGCGCCTGGTTGGTCAGCCGCGCGACGCCGAGCAGGTCACGCGCGCGGGCGGTTGCGTCGACGGCAGTGTCAGAGGTGGGCACCACGAGAGTCTAGGCCTTGTGCCATGGCCCGGGGCGTGGGACGTCGTCCTGCTTCCGTCCGTGCGAGGTCGCCGTGAGTGCGGCCGTGGGCGCTCGTTCTACATCCGCGCGTGGAAGGTCACCACCTTGCGCCCGGTGCCGGGATCTCGTGTGCGGGTGTGTCGATAGGCCGGATCGTGAAGCAGTCGATGATGGTGGCCACAGACCGGCAGTGCGTCGTCGATGTCGGTGCGGCCGCCGCGGCTCCACGGCTGCTCATGATGCAGCTCGCACCACGCGAAGGGCCGATCACAACCAGCGGCGGCACACTCCTCGTAGATCGCCCCCAGGGCAGTCCGCTGCGGGTCAGTGAAGAAGCGCTCCTGGCGTCCCAGGTCCACGGGCAGTCCGGGCCCGCCGAGGACGAGGGGGAGGATCCCCGCGTTGCAGGCGAGCCGACGTGCTTCGCTGGTCGAGTGCTGGTGACCCGTGTCGCAACGCACCGCACCCACGCCGGGAGTCTTCCCCCAGAGTGCCGCCGATTCGGGCGAGGTCCCGACCGCGAGGTCGGCGGCAGCACCGATCTGGTCCACGGTCATGGTGACGACGACGGTGGAGGCCACCTTGCCGGTCAGCTTGTCCGTGGGCAGGTGCTCGAGCAGCTCGGCGAAGGCGCGCCCGCGCCGCTGGGACCAGTCCAAGGAGGCCCAATCACTGTTGCGTCCTTCGTTGACGCTCTGGCCCTCAGCGCCCTCGGCAATCGACTCTGCCAGGGTCGCGGCAACGGACCCGTCGTCCAGATCTCCGGCGCAGGTCTGGCCGTCAGCCAAAAGGTGCTCGCTTGCCTTACGCAGGTGATCGCGGCGCGGACTGGTCATCGAGTGCAGGATCTTGCGCAGCACGTGAGCAGCGCCGGTGGGCACGGTGAACCGGCCGACCGTGGTGCCATCCGGACGGTCATGCATCGTGATGACCGCTGCGGCATAGGCGCGCCGCTCCCTGTCCAGCAGAACCTGCTCCTGGTGCTCCGCGGCGTCCTGCGCAGCCTTCCCCGCAGCGGCCAGGGCCGAGGTGGCTGACTTGCGGAGCTGCCCCGGGTGCAGCCGAGTGGCCTCCTTGACCAGAGAGGCCTCCACGGACTCCTTCTCCGCGGACGTCAGGGTCTCCGGCAGCTTGCTGACGGTGTCCGCGATGATCCCGGCGCTCGTCACGGAGATCGCGCCCTCGGACAGGGCGTGGCGGGTGGTGGGCAGGCCATCTTGCAGCGCCGTCGCCAACGACACCTGCCCGGAGGCCTGTCCACCACCGGTGTGCGTGATCGTGGAGACCCATGCCGAGGTCGATGTGGCACCGCTGCTTCGGTGCGTGAGCTCAGCGTCCGCGCGGGCGATGAGCGCAAGCTTCACGGCCTCGAGCCGCCGAATCGCTCGGTCCACCTCTGCCACGGACGCAGCTGTGACCACGGGGGCATCAGGCGCCTCCACCGTGGTGGCCACACGGGTGATGACCGAGTGCAGGACCTGGAGCTTCGCCGACAAGCGCCTAGGCGAAGGTGCGGAAGCGCTCGTCGCGGCCGCGGAAGCGACCGCTGCGCCCACCGAGGGCACGGTGGAGGTCGCTGGCAGTGCCGTCACGCTCATCTCCACCTCCCCGTGGTCGCGGCAATCCACTGCCCGCACCCTCCCGGCATCGGGTGGGCGCGAACACGGCATCGCCCGTGAAGCTCAGTCAATCAGGAGGGTCTGACAGTGCCGTCCGGCCCGGCTGCTTGCCTGTGGAACCAGTCAAACAGGAGGGTCTGACAGTGCCGTCCGGCCCGGCTGCTTGCCCGTGAAGCCAGTCAATCAGGAGGGTCTGACAGTGCCGTCCGGCCCGGCTGCTTGCCCGTGAAGCCAGTCAATCAGGAGGGTCTGACAGTGCCGTCCGGCCCGGCTGCTTGCCCGTGAAGCCAGTCAATCAGGAGGGTCTGAGAGTGCCCTCCGCCATTGGCCGCCCTCTGCGGATCCAGCCAAGCAGTAGCTCAACACCAGGCCCTCACACGCTTCACACGCAGTGCACGCGCCCTCCTCGCTAGATTCTGAACATGCCTCTGCGAGAACGCCCTTGGCTCGGCGTCATCGCCCTCTCAGCCGGCATCGGTGTCCTCTCGCTGCTCACGAACATCACCACTCAGGCTCAGATCGAGGGGCGTGCGAACGCCCTGCTCGGTGCCCGCACCTTCGTCACCGTGCTCGTGAACTCCGGCACGGTCTGGGCGGGCCTCGCCGTGGTCGCCGGTCGCTGGGTCGCGCGCCCATTGTCGGCAGCATGGGCCGGCCCCCTCTCGGGGATCTGTGCGCTGACGACGCACTGTGCGCTGGGTCAGGCCAGCGGGCTCATGCCCCCGGACACCTTCGGGAGCAACGTTCTCTGGTTCGCCTTCGCGCTCATCTTCGGCGTTCCTCTCGGTCTCATCGGCGTCCTGACCCACCGCACAGCAGCCGCCGGCACCCTCACCCGGTTGGTCGTGCCCCTGGGCGCGCTCGCCGAGCCGTGGGTCCAGAACTGGATGCTTTTCGCCGGCCCGGACACCGGCCCGACGCCTTGGGCGCTGCGAGCCGCCGGCGTCGCCATGACGCTCGCCGGCGTGGTCGGCAGCTGGGTCGTGCTCACCCGTCGCGCCGACTGAGCCTCAGACCGCAGTCAGTTCCTCGTATGCCGTCCGCAGGCTCCCTAGGCGGCTCGCCGCCCGCTCGCGGGCCCCACGCAAATCACCGTCCGCGACCGGCTCGATGACCTCGAGGTAGACCTTGAGCTTCGGCTCGGTCCCACTGGGGCGCACGATGACGCGCGACTCGTCCTCGAGGTACCAGCGCAGGCCCTCGGTCGGGGGCAGGCCGCCATCGCCCTCGGCCAGGTCATCGAGTCGCGAAACCGCCACTCCCGCAACGCTGCTCGGCGGCTCGGCCCGGAGCCGCTCCATGATCGTCCCGATCAGCGACAAGTCACTCACGCGGATCGAGAAGGCGTCTGTGGCATAGACCCCGTGCTCACGCGCCAGGTCGTCCAAGCGGTCGACCAGGGTGAGTCCCTCGGCCTTGAGCACCGCCGTCAGCTCGGCCAGCAGCAGCGCGGCGGACACCCCGTCCTTGTCCTTGACCTGCTCCGGGTCGACGCAGTAGCCCAGCGCCTCTTCATACCCGAACGCCAGCCCCGGCACCCGTCCGATCCACTTGAACCCGGTCAGCGTCTCCTCGTGCGCCACACCCGCCGCGCGCGCCATCGCCGCGAGCAGCCGCGAAGACACGATCGAGTTCGCGAACACGCGCCCCTCGGGCACGCCCCGCTCCAGCAGGTGCGACCCGAGGAGCGCGCCCACCTCGTCGCCGCGCAGCATCCGCCACCCGCCCGGCCCGGCCACCGCGGCCGCACACCGATCGGCATCGGGGTCATTGGCGATGACGACATCCGGCCCGGTCTGCTCGGCGAGCTCCAGCGCCAGGTCCATCGCGCCCGGCTCCTCCGGGTTGGGGAAGGACACCGTGGGGAACATCGGGTCGGGCTCGGCCTGCGCGCCGACGAGGATCGGCTCGGGGAACCCGGCCGCAGCAAAGGCCGCCAGCACGGTCTCGGTGCCCACGCCGTGCATTGCCGAGTGCACCACTGTCACGTCCCGCGGTCCGTCCGCAGCCACGACCGCTGCCGCGTCCCGGACGTAGGCCTCGATGACCGACTCCTCGACCGCCTCCCATCCGGACTCGGCCCGCGGCACGTCGCTGACCGCTGCCACAGCCGCGATCTGGTCCGCGATGAGTCCGTCGACCGGCGGCACGATCTGCGAGCCGTCCCCGACATACACCTTGTAGCCATTGTCCTGCGGCGGGTTGTGACTGGCCGTCACCATGACGCCCGCGTCGGCACCCAGGGCGCGGACGGCATACGCAAGGACAGGCGTGGGCAGCGTGCGCGGCATCAGCGCCGCCCGCCCCCCGGCGGCCACGACGACGGCGCACGTGTCGCGGGCGAAGAAATCGGAGTTGGTCCGGGCGTCGTATCCGACCACCACGAAGGGGCTCTCCGACAACGACTTCAGGTATGCCGTGAGGCCGGCTGCCGCGCGGATCACCACCGAGCGGTTCATCCGGTTGGGGCCGGCACCGAGGGCGCCCCGCAGGCCCGCGGTGCCGAACTCGAGGAGGCCGGCCATCCGGTCGTTCAGGTCGGCAGCCGCGTTCAGGTCACCCCCGTCGGCGGAGGCGATGACCGCCTCCATCTCGGCACGGGTCATCGGGTCGGGGTCGTCAGCGGCCCAGGCCCTGGCGGCCTCGAGCACCGAGGGGTGCACCGGCTCTCCACTGGCGACCGAGCCGAGCGGGCCGCCCCCGACGCCCATCAGATGCGTCCCACGACGGCGGCGAGGAGGCGTCCGCAGCGACTGGCGGCCTCGCGCCCGGCCTCGAGGACCTCTTCGTGGTTGAGCGGGGTCTTGGAGATGCCGGCGGCGGGGTTGGTGACGAGCGAGATGCCGAGGACCTCCAGGCCGCTCTGGCGGGCGGCGATCGCCTCGAGCGAGGTGGACATGCCGACCAGGTCACCGCCGATGATCTTGGCCATCCGGACCTCGGCGGGGGTCTCGTAGTGCGGGCCGCGGAACTGGACGTAGACGCCCTCGTCGAGCCCGGGGTCCACCTCCTTGGCGAGCGCCCGCAGCCGCGGCGAGTAGACGTCGGTGAGGTCGACGAAGTTCGCCCCCTCGATGGGGGAGTGGGCGGTCAGGTTGATGTGGTCGCTGATGAGGACCGGGGTGCCGGGAGCCCACTCCTCCCGCAGGCCGCCACAGCCGTTGGTGATGACGATGGACCGGCAGCCCAGCGCCGCGGCCGTGCGCACGCCGTGGACGACGGCGCGCACGCCCTTGCCCTCGTAGAAGTGGGTGCGCGTGCCGTAGACCAGTGCCTGGCGGCCGGTGTCACCGATGGCGACCGAGCGCATGACCCCGGAGTGGCCGGCGACAGCCGCCGCGCCGAACCCGGGGACGTCGGTGTTCTCGATGGTCTCCAGCGTCTCGCCGATGAGGTCTCCGGTCTGGCCCCAGCCTGAGCCCAGCACGAGGGCCACGTCGTGGTCGGCCCCGCCGGTGCGCTCGCGGATCACCGCGGCGGCGGCGTCGGCGACGGCGAAGGGGTCCGTCGCGTGGTGGGACAGGTCGAAAGTGTTCGGCGTGGTCACGGCCCCACCTTAGGCGTGGGGTGGCGCCAGAGGGCAGGTATGCCGCGACCGTGGCACTCACGCGTCCCGCACCAGGACCCCGTCGAGCGAGCACGAATCGCCCGGGATCCGCCCCCCAAGCCCGGCGATTCCTGCTCGCTCGACGGGTGAGAGCTCAGGGGGCGACGGCAAGCGCCCTGTCGCCGCGCGGCCGCAGCCGCACCCTGTCGCCCGGCGCGTGGGCCGTGACCTCGGCATTGGAGACCTGCACGACGACTCGGTCTCCGTCGTCGGTGGTGGTCACCACCTTGCCGTGGCCGCCAAGGAAGCTCGAGGAGACCACGGTCGCGTTGGCCTCACCGCCCTCGATGACGACGGCCTCCGGACGCACGAGCAGCACCGCGGCACCGCGACCAGCCGACCCCGGGAGAAGCGGCACGACGCCACCCCAGACATGCGCGCCGTCGTCACCGACCTCGGCGCGGACCCGGTTGGTCACGCCGACGAAGTCCGCCACGAACTCCGACACCGGCGCCGAGTAGAGCTCGGCGGGCGCCGCCAGCTGCTCGAGCCGACCGGCGTTCATCACCCCGACCCGGTCGGCGACGGCGAGCGCCTCCTCCTGGTCATGCGTGACGAACAGGGTCGTGGTCCCGACCTCGAGCTGGATCCGTCGGATCTCGTCGCGCAGCTGCGTGCGCACCTTGGCGTCGAGCGCCGAGAGCGGCTCGTCGAGGAGCAGCACCTGCGGCTCGATGGCCAACGCCCGGGCGAGCGCCACGCGCTGCTGCTGCCCACCGGACATCTGGTGGGCAAAGCGGTCGGCCTGCTTGGACAGCCCGACGAGGTCGAGCATGTCGGCGGCCCGCTTGGCCCGCGTCGCCTTGTCCTGCTTGCGCAGCTCCAGGCCGAACTCGACGTTCTGCCGCGCCGTCATGTGCGGGAAGAGGCTGTACGCCTGGAAGACCATGCCCATGTCGCGCTTGTTGGTCGGCACATGGGTCAGGTCGCGACCCCCGACGACGACTGACCCGCTGTCCGGGTCCTCCAGGCCGGCCAGACACCGCAGCGCCGTCGTCTTGCCACAGCCGGAGGGACCCAGGAGGGCGATGAACTCACCGGGTGCCATGTGCAGGGTGAGGCCGTCGAGAGCACGCACGCCCCCGGCATACACCCGGGTGAGCTCGGTGAGCTCGACGGCGACGCCGGGGCCGGTGACCCCGCCGGGACTGCTCGCAGCAGTGGTGGTCATGACTTCCTTTCCCGCCGCGACCCGACGAAGGACATCGCGAAGAGGATGATGAAGGCGAAGGCGAGGGCAGCCAGGCCGACGGCGACGCTGATCTTGGAGTCGGACTTGCCCAGGAGGTACATCGCGACCTGGAGGTTCTTGTAGGCGAACAGGTTGGCGATGGTGAACTCGCCGAGCACGAGGGCCACCGACAGGAAGCTCGCCGACAGCACCGCCGTGCGCAGGTTGGGCAACACGACCCGCCACATCACCGTGAACCAGCTCGCCCCGAGCGACCGCGCGGCCTCGGACAAGGTCTTGACGTCGATGGCCCGCAGGCCGGCGTCGAGGGCGCGATAGGCATAGGGCAGCACGAGGATGACGTACGCGAAGGACAGCCACACCGTCGCTCCGCTGAGCAGGTAGATCACCCAGGCATAGACCGGCGTGAGGCCGACGACGAGAACGATCGCCGGCACCGTCAGGGGCAGCAGGCAGATGAACTCGACGAGCCGGGACATCCCCGGCAGGCGCAGTCGCACCCACGTCATCGTCGGCACGAGGAGCACGAGCATGATGACGACGGTGACCACGGCCAGCAGCAGCGAGGCGACGATGCCCTTGGCCAGGTCGGGGTAGCTCTCCGCGAGCGTGCCGAAGTCCAGCAGGGTCTGCCAGGTCTTCGCGTCGTAGCCGCCCTCGGCGCCGCGGGCCCGGATGGTGAACTCGAAGGCCGCGACCATCGGCAGCGCGAAGAAGGCCATGACCAGGCCCACGACCACCCAGCGGAAGGTCGTCTGCTTGCGGCGCAGGGCCGCGCGTTGCGCCATCACAGACCCCTCATCGCTGCATCCAGCGGCTGGCCCGCTTGTCGATCCACGTGTAGAGCGCCATCACGATCGCGACGACGACGACCATCGAGAAGGCCATCGCCTTGCCGACGTTCTCCTGACCGAGGATGACCTCGGAACTGAAGGTGCTCGCGATCTGGAGCGGCACGAGCGGCGAGCCCTGCGAGACCAGCGCCGCCGCCGTGGCGTAGGCACTGAAGGCATTGGTGAAGAGCAGCAGGGTCGCGCCGACGAAGGGCGGCATGAGGATCGGCCCGGCGACCCGGCGCCAGTAGGTCCAGGTCGTGCCGCCGAGGGTCTCGCTCGCCTCGCGCCACTGCGGCCGCAACCCCTCGACGGCGGGCAGGAAGACGATGAGCATGAGCGGGATCTGGAAGTAGAGGTAGACCAGCATCAGGCCCTTGTCCCACTGGTAGAGCCAGATGCCCGAGCCCAGGTCGAGTCCGACGACCTTGGCCCATCCGACGAGCAGCCCGCCCAGGCCGAAGCTCGCCATGAACGCGAACGCCAGGGCGACACCACCGAACTGGGCAAGGACGCCGCAGACGGAGGTGACGAAACGCTTGAGGAGGCCGTCCTTGGGAGCCGTGCTCACGGCATACGCGAGGAGGGCACCGACGACTGCCCCGCCGATCGCCGTGGCCGCCGAGAGGAGGATCGACTGCGTGAGCGCCTTGAGGAACCCCGGCTGGCCCAATGCCGCCAGGCTCCCCAGCGAGGGCCGGCCGTCGGGGCCGAGGAAGGCGCCGACGACGACGACGAGCGTGGGGATGATCAGGAAGATCGTCGTGTAGACGAAGAAGGGGACCAGGCCCGCGAGGGCGCCCGACGGCCGGAGCCTGCCGAGCGCCCTGCGGCGAGGTCGCCCCGCACCGGGCCCCGGGTCGGGGCTCGGTGCGGGGCTGGCCAGTTCAGCCACGGTATGCCGTGTGGCCGGGTCAGCCGATGGCGTTCGCCCACGCGGCGGCGAGGGCGGCCTTGGCCTTGTCGGTGTCCTCGCTGGACGGAATGGTGACGGTGCCGGTCTTGGGCAGCGCGTCCGCGGCAGCCTTGTCGACCGTGCCGGCCTTGACCATCTCGTCGAAGAGGACCGGCTTGGCGCCACCCTTGAGCCAGGCGTTCTGACCATCGGCGCTGTAGAGGTACTCCTGCCACAGGCGCGCGGCGGCCGGGTGCGGGGCGTCCTTGTTGATCGCCTGGACGTAGTACGTCATGAGGGCGGCGTTCTCCGGGGCCCACAGCTTCCACGTCGGGACCTTGGTGGTGACGCCGACCTGGTTGTAGGACCAGTCGAAGACGACCGGGGTCTGGCCGGACTCGATGGTGGCGGGGGTCGGGTCGACGGGCAGGAAGTTGCCGGCGTCCTTGAGCGACTTGAACCAGGCGATGCCCTTGGCCGGGTCGGAGGGCGTGCCGCCCTCGGCGATCGAGACCATCTGGACACCGGCGAAGGCCGCGCCGGCCTTGGTCGGGTCACCGTTGAGGGCGACCTTGCCCTGGTAGTCGGCCTTGAGCAGGTCCGCGAGCGAGGTCGGGGCCGGCACCTTGGAGGAGTCGTAGCCGACCGTCATGAGGCCGCCGTAGTCGTTGACCCAGAGGCCATTGGCCTCCTTGAGGTCGGCCGGGATCTTGTCGAAGTCGGCGACCTTGTAGGGAGCGAACTTGGCCGTGTTGGCCAGGGCGACGGCCGGGCCGAGGTCGAAGACGTCGGGTGCGGTCGGCTGGCCCTTGAGGCGGTCGGCCGTGGAGATCTCGTCGGCGCTGCTCGCGTCGGGCTGGTCGCTCGTCACCTTGATCTTGGGGTACTTCTCCTGGAAGCCCTTGATGATCTCGCCGTAGTTGGCCCAGTCCGGCGGGAGGGCGATGACGTTGAGCGCACCCTCCTTCTCGGCGGCGGCGACGAGGGCGTCCATGCCGCCCAGGTCCTCCGCGGAGGTGGCGGTCGCGGCGTCCTTGGCGGAGCCGGAGGCCGAGCTCGAGGAGCCCGAGTCGGCCTTGTCCGCCGGCGGCGCGCAGGCGGCGAGGGCGACGACAGACATGCCCGCGAGGGCCAGCCCGGCCCGGCGGGAGAAGCGAGAAGTCATGAGCGGTCCTTCAGTTGTCGAGACGCTGCGTGGGGATAGCGCGAAAAGCAGGCCCTGGTGCGGCCCGACCGGAGCCTAGGGCTCGGTGTTACCGGGGCGTAAGCCCCGTCTTGCTCACAGGCCACGTCCGGGTGAACGTCGGGGTGAACGGCGCACTGCGCATCCGGACACGCCCAGGATGGGAGGATGGCGCCCGTGAACGCACGCAGCACGAATGTCGTCATCCTCGGCGGCGGACCCGGAGGCTATGAGGCCGCCCTCGTCGCGGCCCACCTCGGCGCCGAGGTCACGCTCGTCGACCGCGACGGGCTGGGTGGCTCGGCCGTCCTGACCGACTGCGTGCCGAGCAAGGCGCTGGTCTCGACCGCCGACTACCTGCGCGACTTCACCGTCGCCGCCGACCTGGGGGTGCACCTCACCGAGGGCACGACCGACCTCGCCCACGGGGTGGCCGCCGACCTGGCCGCGGTCAACGCGCGCATCATGCGGGTGGCCCGGGCCCAGAGCCGTGACATCGCCCGCCGGGTGGCCGAGGTCGGGGTGCGGGTGCTCCCGGGGCGCGGCATGTTCCGCACACCCACCAAGATCGCCGTCGAGGACCCCCAGGGCACCACCCGTGACCTCGACGCGGACGTGGTCCTCGTCGCCACGGGCGCGACGCCGCGGGTCATGGACACGGCCCGTCCCGACGGCGTGCGCATCCTCACCTGGGAGCAGATCTATCGGCTCAAGCAGGTCCCCGAGCGACTCGTCGTCGTGGGCTCCGGCGTGACGGGGGCCGAGCTGGCGCAGGCCTACCTCGGGCTGGGCTCCGAGGTCGTCCTTGTCTCCTCGCGTGACCGAGTCCTGCCGGGGGAGGACCCCGATGCCGCGACCGTCATCGAGGAGGTCTTCCGCAACCGTGGCATGGAGGTGCTCAGCCGCTCGCGCATGGCGGGGGTGGAGGCCACCGACGACGGTGTCGTCGTCCGCCTCGAGGACGGTCGCGAGGTCACCGGCACCCATGCGCTCCTCGCCGTGGGGTCGGTGCCGCAGACCGCTGGCCTGGGCCTGGAGCAGATCGGCGTCGAGCTGTCCCCGAGCGGGCACATCGTCGTCGACAAGGTCTCGCGGACCTCGGTCCGTGGCATCTATGCCGCCGGTGACTGCACCGGCGTCCTGCCCCTGGCCTCGGTGGCCGCGATGCAGGGTCGCGTCGCGATGGCGCACGCGCTCGGCGATGCCGTGGCGCCGCTGCGCCTGGACGTGGTCTCCGCCAACATCTTCACCAACCCCGAGATCGCCACGGTGGGTGTGGGCGCCAAGGAGGTCGAGGCTGACCAGGACGTCGAGGCCGTCATGCTGCCGCTGGCGACCAACCCTCGCGCCAAGATGAACGGCATCACGGAGGGCTTCGTGAAGCTGTTCGCGCAGAAGGGTTCCGGCGCCGTCATCGGCGGTGTGGTCGTCGCCCCGAGCGCCTCGGAGCTCATCTTCCCGGTGACCCTTGCCGTGCAGCACCGCCTCAATGTCGACCAGCTCGCGAGCACTTTCACCGTGTATCCCTCGCTCTCCGGCTCGATCGCCGAGGCCGCCCGCCGCCTCCACGCGACCGACTGAGCCCCCTGCCACGTCGAGCTAGAGCAACACTCCCGAGAAACGCCCGCTTCTCGGGAGTGTTGCTCTATCTCGACTCGGGGTGGGGGCCGAGTGCCCGGTATGCCGTGGGCTCACCTCATGCGTGCGGCCGGGCTCCCTCATCGGGAACCCGGCCGCACGGCATACGAGCTGGGGTCAGCCCTCGGCGTCCTTGATCTCGCAGAGGACGGCGCCGTTGGAGACCGTCGCGCCCTGCTCGGCCGAAAGGCCGGTGATGACGCCGGCCTTGTGGGCGTTGATCGGCTGCTCCATCTTCATCGCCTCGAGGACCACGACGAGTTCGCCCTCGGCGACGGTCTGCCCCTCCTCGACGGCGATCTTCACGATCGTGCCCTGCATGGGCGCGGTGAGCGAGTCACCCGACGCGGCCGCGCCGGCCTTGGCACCGCCGGAGCGTCGCGGAGCCTTCTTCTTGGCCGCGCCACCGCCGGTGCCGCCACCGCCGAGCGAGAGCCCACCGGGCAGCGACACCGTGAGCC
Source organism: Actinomycetota bacterium (assembly GCA_020161815.1). Lineage (GTDB taxonomy): Bacteria > Actinomycetota > Actinomycetes > Actinomycetales > Dermatophilaceae > Phycicoccus_A. The sequence continues at coordinate 523,399 of JAIUOP010000001.1, forward strand.
GCTTGCCGCCCACCTCGACCACGATCGATTGGCGCTCCTCGGCCTCCGGAGCCTCACCCGACCCACCGGCATACGCCTCGATGTCGTTGACGAAGTCGGTCTCGATCCACCGGGTGTGGACCTTGAACTTCTCGTTCGGATCGGCGGGGGCGAAGTCGGGGTCGCGCACGATCTTGCGGTGGAAGGGCGTGACCGTGGCCATGCCCTCGATGACGAGCTCGTCGAGGACGCGGCGGGAGCGCTCGAGGGCCTCCTGACGGGTGCGACCGGTGACGATGAGCTTGGCGATCATCGAGTCGAAGGCGCCGGCGATCGTGTCGCCCTCGACCATGCCGGCATCCCAGCGGACGCCGCCGCCCTCGGGGACGACGAGCTTGGTCACGGTGCCCGGCGCGGGGAGGAAGCCGCGACCGGCGTCCTCGCCGTTGATCCGGAACTCGATCGAGTGCGCGTGCGGCTCGGGGTCACCGAAGGACAGGGCCTCGCCGTCGGCGATGCGGAACTGCTCCCGGACCAGGTCGATGCCGGTGACCTCCTCGGTGACCGGGTGCTCGACCTGGAGGCGGGTGTTGACCTCGAGGAAGGAGATGTCGCCCTGCGGTCCGACGAGGAACTCGCAGGTGCCGGCGCCGACGTAGCCCGCCCCGCGGAGGATCTCCTTGGAGGCGCGCAGCAGCTCGGTGTGCTGCTCCTCGGTGAGGAAGGGGGCCGGGGCCTCCTCGACGAGCTTCTGGTTGCGGCGCTGGAGGGAGCAGTCACGGGTGGAGACGACGACGACGTTGCCGTGCTGGTCGGCCAGGCACTGGGTCTCGACGTGGCGCGGGTGGTCGAGGAAGCGCTCGACGAAGCACTCGCCGCGACCGAAGGCGGTCACGGCCTCCCGCACGGCCGATTCGTAGAGCTCGGGGATCTCCTCGATCGAGCGCGCGACCTTCAGGCCGCGCCCGCCACCGCCGTAGGCCGCCTTGATCGCGACCGGCAGGCCGTGCTCCTTGGCGAACTCGACGACCTCGTCGGGGCCGCTCACCGGGTCCTTGGTGCCGGGGACGAGCGGGGCGTTGGCCTTGAGCGCGATGTGCCGGGCCTTGACCTTGTCGCCGAGGGAGTCGATGGCCTCCGGGCCCGGGCCGATCCAGACCAGGCCGGCATCGATGACCTTCTGCGCGAAGGGACCGTTCTCGGCGAGGAAGCCGTAGCCGGGGTGGACCGCGTCGGCGCCGGCCTCCTTGGCGATCTCGATCAGCTTGTCCTGCAGCAGGTAGGAGTCACCTGGCGTGGTGCCGCCGAGGGCGTAGGCCTCGTCGGCGACCTTGACGTGGAGGGCGTCCCGGTCGGGCTCGGCATAGACGGCGACGGACCCGATTCCGTGGTCCTTGCAGGCGCGGGCGATGCGGACCGCGATCTCGCCTCGGTTGGCGATGAGGACTTTGCTGATGGCCATGATTCGGACTCTATCGGTATGCCGTGTGCTCACCCGGCGTGGGTGAGGCCGAACACTTCAGTGGTCGCCATGCGGTCGAGACGCGCGCCGGGCGGCCCTCGACGCGGAGGCGCAAGGGGAGGAGACCGCTCGCGGAGCCCTCTTCCTCTCGGTCGGCGCCGTGCTCGTCGCCACGGCCTTCCTCGTCGACCGCGGACGGCGACACCTCGCGGCCGAGCGCTCCGAGCCGGCAGCGGATCGTCCGCGGGTGACCGTCAGCTGACCGGGCCGGGAGGCGCTGGGGGCCGGTGGCGCTGGCGCCGCACCAGGCCGTATGCCGCGGCGCCGGCCACGGCGAGGAGGGCCACGCCCCCGGCGACCCAGCCCCACGGCATACCCGTTGCCTTTGCCTCGGCAGCGGAGGCGGCCTGCGTGGAGGGTGCTGCGCCGGAGGGTGAGCCGGTGGGCGACGGGCTCGCCTTCGGCGCACCGGCGTAGGTAGGCACTCCTGACTCCTGGCCGTCGACGTCGACCCGGAAGGTCACCTGGATCGGGCTCGGTGTGCCGCGGTAGGTGGTGGGCATTGAGATCTTGACGAACCACTGCCCGGCGAGGGAGCGCGACCAGTTGCTCGTGATCTCCCGATTGCGCCAGCGGATCTCGGGGGTGGCTCGCACCACCGGCGGGGTCCCGCCCGCCATGGAGCCGGAGCTGCCGATGACCGCCTGGTCCCGATCGGGCGCATAGAGGGTGGCGTCGTAGTGCGGCTCGACGGCGAGGTCCTTGTCGAAGGTGGGTGTCGGAAGGGTCACCTTGAGCTGCTGTCCCCAGGCGACGGGGACGCGGTAGAAGATCGTCTCGCCGGGCATGAAGGACTCGGTCCAGGTGCCCGCGGTGATCGGTGCTGCGTCGGAGAACGTCGAGCCCCCGATGACGGGCTGCGGCGCCCCCATCTCGGACGGCGGCGCGTCCCTCACCTCCTCCAGCGGTGCGGGCAGGCTGGCGGCGTTCGTCACCGGGGGCTCCTCGATGACCACGATCTCCACCACCAGCGGATGGTCATTGCCCTCGTCGCGCGCCAGGGTCATCCCGAGCACGTCGCTGTGGCCGCAGTTGTCCCACGTCGGGGAGTGGTCACTGAGGATGACGTTCGTGCCGGTCACGATTCGGGGGGTTGTGCCCATCTTGAGCACGAGCGCCGGGGAGTAGTGGCACTGCTGGGTCGTGTCGTCGAGGTAGATCCTCGTCGTTTCGGTGTGCCCGTCCTGGTAGCCCGGCGCGGCAGCGGTCACGCTGACGTGGATCGCGGAGTTCGGGATCGTGCGCTCGATGCGGTAAGCGCTACGGGTGCCGGTGGTCAGGCTGTCGACGTACTGGCCGGCCGTGATCGTCGGCGCGGTGGTGGGCGCGGGCTGGCCTTGGCTGACGGGCACTCCCTTGACGGGAGTGCCTGTTGCGCTGAAGGACCGGACCGCCCTCACCGACAGCTTCTTGAACGTCGTGGCGAGCTGGTCGGCGTCGGCGGCGTCGTAGTAGGTGCCGCGGCCGGCGTCGGCGATGCACTGCAGCTGGGTGCGGGCGGTGTCGTCGACGGCGAAGCCGACGGTGTCGATCTGGAGGTCGATGCCCTGGCCGATGAGGTCACGGATGACGGGGCAGGGGTCGGGGACGCAGGACTCCTTGCCGTCGGAGACGAGGATGATGTTGCGCTTGCCGGTGGGGCCGAGGTCTTTGATGGCTTCGGTGAGTGAGCCGGCGATGGGGGTTTCGCCCTTGGCGACGAAGCCGTTGATCGCTTGGGTCAGGGCGGCCTTGTCGAGGGGTCCGATCGGGACGGCGAGTTGGGTGTCGGCGCAGGCCTCGGGGGTGGGGGTGCCTCCGACGACGGTGGCGCCGTAGACCCGCAGTCCGACCTGGCTGGTCGTGGGGAGGGCGTCGACGACGCCGGTGAGGGCCTTCTTGGCGGCCTCGATCTTGGTCAGGCCGCTGGGGTCGGGTTCGTTCATGGACCCCGAGGCGTCGAGCATCAGCAGCAGCTTGCCCGCGGCCGGGTCATCCGCGGTGGTCAGGGCGGAGGCCGACCCTGCCGGTCCGGCCACTAGAGCGCCGATGATGAGCGCCAGAACGGCGGTCAGCCCCACCCGGCGGCGCGCGCGGTGTTCGGTCATCTGTCCCCCAGCAGTCTGCGTAAGATGTTTGCAGGAGCAAACCTAGAATTTGCTAATGCAAACGTCAAGTCGTGTGCAGGCCGAGTTTTCCACGGTCGTGGGTCCTGCCGCGGGAGCCGGCCACGGGCCGGGAGAACTCGGGAGGTGTCGTGGGCGCTGAAGTCGCCGAGGCGCGCGAGCACCAGCGCGCCCTCTACGGGGCGCCCCTCGGGGAGCTCTGCACGCAGCTCATGCAGGGGCTGGGGCTGACCCAGGCGCGCCTCGCGCAGGTGCTCGGCCTCTCCGCCCCGATGCTCTCGCAGCTGATGTCCGGCCGCCGCGTCAAGATCGGCAATCCATCGGCGGTCCACCGGATCCAGCTCCTTCACGACCTCCTCGGGGAGGGCCGGCCCGTCGACGCGGTCGAGCTCGAGCAGCGGCTGGGGGCGATCCAGGAGGAGCAGGCCACGATCACGGTGCACCGACCCGGGGAGTCCAGTCTCGCCGAGGCGGTGCGACTCCTGGCCTCGTCCGCTCCCGCCGAGGAGCTGGCACGGCTGGCGTCACTGACCAGGGCGCCCCAGCTGGCCGAGGTGCTGCGCAGGGCGTCGGGGGATGCGGGTGGGTCGCGTGGGTGAGCTCTTCGCCGGGCGGTACGAGTTCATCGACCCGATCGGCGAGGGCGGGATGGGCACGGTCTGGCGCGTCTGGGACCACCGTGAGGCCGAGTTGCTGGCCGCCAAGGTGCTCCGGCAGTCCGACGCCGGAGCCCTGCTGCGCTTCGTCCGCGAGCAGGGCGTGCGCATCCACCACCCCAACGTCCTCGTGCCGCGGGGCTGGGCCGGCATGGACGACCGGGTCCTGTTCACCATGCCGCTCGTCAGCGGGGGCTCGGTGGCGACCGTGATCGGCGATCACGGCGCCTTGCCACCGATCTGGGTCGCGGAGGTGCTGCGCCAGCTGCTCTCGGCCCTCGTCGTCGTCCACGACCGCCACCTCGTGCACCGCGACATCAAGCCCGCCAACCTGCTCCTCGACGCGACCGGCACCGGCCGGCCCCATGTGTGGCTCAGCGACTTCGGCATCGCCGTCGACCTCAATGGGCCCAGGTTCACCGAGACCGGGATCGTCACCGGCACCCCCGGTTACCTCTCGCCGGAACTCGAGTCCCACGGAGAGCCCACCCCCGCCGCCGACCTGTATGCCGCGGGCCAAGTCGCCGCGACCATGCTCACCGGGCAACGGCCCGCCGAGCGGCACGACTGGGTGCCCCCGGCGGACTGCCCGCCGGCTCTGGCCGCGATCGTGGCGGCACTGACGTGTGCCGACCCCCACGGGCGACCCCCGTCCGCCGCGGTGGCCCTGCGCTCGCTCGACGACCCCGCTCTCCAGTGGCACGAGGGCGCAGCCGGCGAGGTCGAGGTGTTCGACCAGCTCCCGGTGCTGCCCGAGCAGTTCGCGGGTGAGAGTGGGGGGATGCCGCACGCGTTCGCACGACAGGGCCCGACCGATGAGGTGCCGACCCGGAGGCGGCCGGCCCCGGCGGTGACGGTGCGGTCAGGCAGCGCTGTGACCCCACAGCTCCCCGAGGATGACCACGCACCCCCGACGACGAGGCGGACGGGTCCGCGGGCCGAGCACGTGCCCTTGCTCCGCCGTCTGGTTCTGCCGGTTGGGGGCGTCCTCCTGGGCGTCCTCACCACGGTCGCGCTCGTGCTGTGGAACGGCTCGAGAGATGGCGGGGAGGAGAACCCTCAGGCTCCCACCAGCTCCTCGGTGCCCACGCCGTCGCCGTCCGCCACCCCGTCGATGGCTCCCTCGACGACGCCTCCACCCACCACGCCGAGCCCGTCGGTGCTCCCCTCGCCGTCCGGCAGCCTGCGGGTCGGCACCGTCGTGGTGAACGTCGGCCAGCCGTGCAGCTTCAGCGAGGTCGGCCTGCGGGAGCACACCATGGGGGGCGTGCTCGTGCAGTGCACCCTCGGGAGCGACGGCGCCTACACCTGGGCGAGCATCCCCGGCTGACGGAGCCGTCGGTCACACGGGCAGGCGCATGACGAACTGCCGCAGTTGCGCGGCATTGGCGCACTCGTGCATGTCGACGATGTCGGCATAGAGCGGAGCGACCGAGTCCCCGACGCCCCACTGCCTCGGTGACTCGGGATTGAGCCAGTCCACCGACTTCGCGCGAGCAGCGATGTCCCGCAACGCATCCGGGTGTGGATGGGTGTTGTTCGTGCGGGCGTCGCCGAGGATCAGTACCGACGTGCGCGGCCCCACGGAGTCGAGGTGGTGGTCGGTGAAGTCGAGCAGCGCCGACCCGTAGTCGCTGTTGTTGTGCCACCGCGTCATCCGTGCGGTGTCCCGGAAGGCCTCAGTGAGGTCGGCCCCGGGCGGCGCGGACAGCACCACGTCGGTGAGCTCGTCGACGACGTTGACGAACCCGAAGATCCGCACCCGCCGGAACTGTCCCGCCATCGCCTGCATGAGCAGGATCGTGAAGCGCGAGAACCCGGCCACCGAGCTCGACATGTCGCACAGCAGCACCAGGTCTGGGCGGTGCGGCGAGCGCTGCTTGTGGGCCGGCCGCATCGGCACCCCACCGGTCGACATCGACCGGCGCAGGGTCTTGCGGATGTCGATCTCACCGCGGGCGGCGCGGCGCCGACGGGCGGCCATCCGGCTGGCGAGCTTCTTCGCCAGCGGCGCGATCGTCCGGCGCAGCTCCTCCACCTCGACGGCTCCCGCAAGGAGGAAGGGGGTCTGCTCCGCCGGTGGGCGGACGGCATACCGGCTGATCCGCTCGGCACCGCGGGCCTCGGCATTCCGGCGTCGCGTCTCCACCTCCACCCGCCGCCGGAAGGCGGCGACGGCCGCCCGCAGCTCGTCCCGCGTGAAGCGGTCGGCGAAGCGTTGCCCGCTCGGTGCCCCACCGCTGCCCGCACCCGAGCCCTCCGACCCACCGCTGCCGTTGCCCGAACCACCCGGTATACCGTCCGCGGCGTCCCGCAGTCGCGCCAGGGCCGCGGCGATCGCCGTCTGGGGCGCCAGGATGTCGAGCGCCTGGGCCGAGGACCAGCCGCCGGTCGTGGCCTCGTTGGGCAGCCGCCCCAGCTCGGCGACGACGCGGGCCGCGAGTGATTCGAGGGCAGCCTCGTCGTGGTCGGCGAGGGCGCGGGCCAGTTCCTCCCGCAATTGCGCTGCGCGAGAACGCGCCTCGGCGGCGTCGGCGGGAGGCGGGACGTCGTCGTCGACGCCGGTGCGGGACCCCAGTGCCGCCGGGAACCACAGGTCGAAGAGGTCGTCATAGACCTGCCGCTGGCCGGTGCGCCGGAGCAGGGCCGCTGCCACGCCCTCGCGCAGCCGCTCCCGGTCCTCCAGCCCCAACGCGGTCATCACGGCCGCGGCGTCGACGACGTCGCTGGTCCCATTGGCCACCCCGTGCCGCCGGAGGGCACCGGCCAGCCCCACCAGGCGGGGCTCGAGGGAGGTCACAGGTCGAGCGCCTTGGCGGCCCGCTCGATGTCGTCCTGGTGCTTGAGGAGGACGCCGAGGTTGTCGCGCAGGACGTCGGCGGTGAGGTCTGTGCTCCCCAGGGCCACCAGGGTGCGCGCCCAGTCGACCGTCTCGGACACGGACGGGGCCTTGCGCAGTCGCAGCTCGCGCAGCCGGCCGACGAGCCGGACGACCGACTCGACGAGCGTCGCCTCGAGACCCGGCACGTGCTGGGCGACGATCCGCTGCTCCAGCGCGGGGGAGGGGTAGTCGATGTGGAGGAAGAGGCAGCGTCGGCGCAGGGCCTCGGAGAGCTCGCGGGTCGCATTCGACGTGAGCACGACGAAGGGTCGGTGGGCCGCCGTGATGGTGCCGAGCTCGGGGACCGTCACCTGGAAGTCGGAGAGGATCTCCAGGAGCAGGCCCTCGATCTCGACGTCGGCCTTGTCGAGCTCGTCGACGAGCAGGACGACCGGGTCCTCACTGCGCACCGCCTCCAACAGCGGTCTGGCGAGGAGGAACTCGTCGGTGAAGATGTCGTGGCGCAGTGCGTCCCAGTGCCCGTCACCATCCCTCTCCGCCGTGATCCGCAGCAGCTGCTTCGCGTGGTTCCACTCATAGAGGGCGCGCGCCTCGTCCACGCCCTCGTAGCACTGGAGCCGGATCAGTCGCGCCCCGGTCGCGCGGGCCACGGCCTTGGCCAGCTCGGTCTTGCCGACGCCTGCGGGCCCTTCGACGAGGAGCGGCTTGCCCAGCCGGTCGGCGAGGAAGGTCGTCGTGGCGATCGCATCGGAGGCGAGGTACCCCGCGTCGGCGAGCGCACGGCATACGTCGTCGACGGAGGCGAAAGCGGTGGTCATGGCCCGATTCTGCGGTATGCCGCGGGCCTGGCTCACGTGAGCCCGCTCACTCCGGGTCGGGGCGGAAGACGTCCTCGATGCGAAGGCCGAAGTGGCCCGCGATGCGGAAGGCCAGCGGCAGCGAGGGGTCGAAGCGGCCGCGCTCGATGGAGATCACGGTCTGGCGTGAGACCCCGAGGGCATCCGCCAGGGCCGCCTGGGACAGGCCGCGCTCGGCACGCAGGTCGGCGAGCACGTTCTGCATCAGGAGGCGCTCCGACGCTCGTACCAGTAGGTCACCGCGAAGGTGCCCAGGCCGAGGACGAGGACGTGGGGGAGGCCCACCGGCGAGAGCCACGACAGGCGCAACACGTCGCCGAGGGTCTCGGCGAAGATCAGGCCCCCGATGAGGACGAAGAAGGCGGTGCTCCCGGCCTCCTTGACCCAGGACGTCTCGACGTCGTGCTGATGGGCTGCGATCTCGCGGTCGGTGGTGGCGCGATCCGTCACGAGCACCTTGAGTCCGGTGGCCACCGTCGGGAGGAGGACCACGGTGAACACCGCCACGACCAGCCAGAACGGCTGGTCCGGTCGTCGCCACGCGACGAAGGTTGCGAGAGCCGCGGTCAGCGGCAGGCTGATGAGCACCGGAGCCACCCATCGCCGGGCGCTGGGGGAGAGAGCCATGACAGCCTCCTGTGGTCAAGTGAGCTTTACTGTCAAGCACACTTAACAGGGCTGCGGCACGCCTTGTCAAGTGTGCTTGACAGGCCGATCGCCATCGCGTGGGCCGGGGCGCACGGCATACTCACGGGGACGACACGAAGAGGTGACATGAACGACGCGACCGCCGCCAACATCCGCGACCTGGAGTCCGGCATCACCGCCGACTTCAGCGAGCAGCTCTCCTACGGCGCCTATCTCGACCTGGCGCGGTTGCTCTCGGCCCAACACCCGCGCAGTGAGCCCGAGCTCCACGACGAGATGCTCTTCATCATCCAGCACCAGGTCGCCGAGCTCTGGATGAAGCTGCTCCTCCACGAGCTGCAGGCCGCGCGGACGGCGGTCGCCCGCGACGAGCTCGGGCTCGCGCTCAAGGGGCTGGCGCGCGTCAAGCACGTCCTCAAGCAGCTCGTCGAGCAGTGGGACGTGCTCGCCACGCTGACGCCGAGTGAGTACGCCCAGATCCGCCCGTTCCTCGCGACGAGCTCGGGCTTCCAGAGCTGGCAGTACCGATCGATCGAGTTCATCCTCGGCAACAAGAACGTCGACATGCTGCGCGTCTTCGACCACGACCCCGACGCGAAGGCCGGCCTGGCGCAGCTGCTCGAGGAGCCCACGCTCTACGACGAGTTCCTGCGGCACCTCGCGCGGGCGGGCTATGACGTGCCCACGAGCGTGATCGAGCGGGACGTGACGGCGCCCTATCGCGAAGTGCCCGAGCTCGTCGACGTCTTCCGCGGCGTCTACGCCGCGCCCACGGCCCAGTGGGGGGTCTACGAGGCGTGCGAGGAGCTGGTCGACATCGAGGACCTGTTCCAGCAGTGGCGTTTTCGTCATCTTCAGGTGGTGCTGCGGACCATCGGGCACCAGCAGGGCACTGGCGGGTCGAGTGGGGTGGCCTTCCTCAAGCGAGCGCTCGACCTCACCTTCTTCCCGGAGCTGTATGCCGTCCGCTCCACCATCGCTTGACCCGTCGACCCGCTCGAGGGACAAGTCCGGCTAACGTGCGCGACATGGGTCCGCGCGTCATCCACACCGCTCAGGCACTCGTCGACGAGGTCGCCCAGGTGCCGGGGCTGCCCGCGCGGGGGCAGAACGTGATGGCCTCCTCGGTCGCGAGGTATGCCGCGTCAGCCGTCAACATCCTCCTCGCCGCCGCACGGTCCGGGGCCGAGTGCGTGCACGCCGGGGCCGTGGGCACGGGGGTGAACGCCGACCTGGTCCGGGAGGCGCTCGCGGCCGAAGGGGTCACGATCAGCAGTCCGCCGGTGGCGGACCTGGACACCGGCATCTGTTTCGTCATGGTCGAACCCTCGGCCGAGCGCACCTTCGTCACGACGCTGGGGGCAGAGCGTCGGATCAGCGTGGAGTCGCTCGCCACCGGCGCCCCGGTCGCCGGAGACCTCGTCTGCGTCTCCGGCTACAGCCTGGTCGGCGCCACGCGCGACCCGCTCCTGGCCTTCCTCGCGGCGTTGCCGGCCGGTGTCGAGGTGGTGCTCGACCCGGGTGCCATCTTCGCCGGCCTGCCGGCGCCGCTGCGCGACCGCATGCTCGGCCTGACGACAGTGTGGACCTCCAACGCGGAGGAGGCGACCCAGCTCACCGGCTGGACCGGCATGGAGGACACCGCGCGTGCCGTGGCCGGTCGGCTTCGCGACGGCAGCGTCGTCATCTTGCGGGACGGCCCCCGGGGGTGCGTGGTGCGCGAAGGGGAGCGGACGGCATACGTCCCGGGGTTTCCGCAGACGCCGGTGGACACCAACGGCGCCGGCGACTGTCACACCGGGGTGCTGCTCGCGGGCCGACTGGCCGGGTTGTCCTGGCCGGAAGCCGCCCGTCGGGCCAACGCGGGCGCTGCCCTCAAGGTCACGCGGCGCGGCCCCAACACCGCGCCCACGGCCGCCGAGATCGACCGCTTGCTCACGGACGCGTGATCCTGCGTTCATCCAGCACGGTGATGACGGAGTTGGCGACGAGGCTCTCGGCGCTCGGCGGGTCGTAGGGCTCGGGACCGGTCGCCATGACCGGGTCGGCGGTAGGGAGCCAGACTGATCCGCGGCTGCTCGCCGAGCTGGTCAGGTCCGACTTGAACTGGGGCAGGAACGCCCTCACCTGGGCTTGCGCTCAGCTGGCTGCCCCTCAGCTGGGGTGGCCCTCGGCCTCGGCGAGGTCGGCGGCCTCTCGCTCCTGCCGGGCCTCGAGGACCGCCCGCTCCCGGCGGCGATCGAGCAGCACCTTGGCCAGGCCGCCGGCGATCACCGCGCCCACCGTGCCCGACATGATCCAGGCGAAGGCCGACGTCTCGTCGGAGCGGTCCATGGTGCCTCCTCGATGCGGCCCGGTCAGTTGGCGGAGTCAGTGGGTGAGGCGGGCCAGGTCCTCGCGACAACGCTCCTCGAAGCGGTCCAGCTCGGTCAAGGCCTCGTCGAGGTCGCGACGGCGGCGTTCGAGGTCGGTGCGCCGGTCGTCGATCTGCGCCAGGACGTACTCGAGCTGGCTGCGCCGACCCCGGGGGGCGTCGTAGAGGTCGATGATGGTGCGGATCTCCTCGAGCGGGAATCCGAGCCGCTTGCCTCGCAGGATGAGGGAGAGCCGGGTGCGATCGCGTCGGTGGTAGATGCGCTGGGTCCCGCGCCGCTCGGGCGTGATCAGCCCGAGGTCCTCGTAGTGGCGCACGGTGCGGTGGGTGACCCCGAACTCCTCCGCGATCGCGGCGATCGTCCACGTCTGGGCCTGGGCACCGGGATCAACGGCTGGCATACTCGGGAGTATTGCTTTACGTTTACGTCAACGTCAAGCGCGGTCGGGCCCATGGGGCGCCCGCCGCATCATCCCCAGCCCAGCGAGGTATGCCGTGTTCGACCTGAGCCAGGACCACGAGGACTTCCGCACGGTCGTCAAGGAGTTCGCCGCCGCCGAGATCGAGCCGCACGTCGCGGGCTGGGACCGCGCCAAGCACTTCCCGACCGACCTCGTCGCCAAGCTCGGCGAGCTGGGCCTGTTCGGGCTCGTCGTGCCCGAGGAGTTCGGCGGCTCGCTCGAGCACTCCGACGGTGGGGCGTTCACCAGCCTGTGCATCGCCATCGAGGAGCTCGGTTATGTCGACCAGTCGATCGGCATCACGCTCTCGGCCGGCGTCGGCCTGGGCATCAACCCGATCCTGACCTACGGCACTCCCGAGCAGAAGGCCCGCTTCCTCCCCGACCTCGTCGCGGGGCGGGCGCTCGCCGGCTTCGGCCTCACCGAGCCCGATGCCGGGTCCGACGCCGGCGCGACGCGCACGCGCGCGCACCTCGCCGACGGGGAGTGGACGGTCAACGGCGCCAAGGCCTTCATCACCAACTCGGGCACCGACATCACGTCCGTCGTCACGGTGACGGCGCGCACCGGGGAGGACGACCAGGGCCGCCCCGAGATCTCGGCGATCATGATTCCCTCCGGCACGACGGGCTTCACCGTGGAGGCTCCCTACGACAAGCTCGGCTGGCACATCTCCGACACCCATGGCCTGACCTTCGAGAGCTGTCGCGTCCCGGCCGAGAACCTGCTCGGCGAGCGCGGGGCCGGCTTCAAGCAGTTCCTCAAGACCCTCGACGACGGCCGCATCGCGATCTCTGCACTCGCGCTCGGGATGATCCGCCGGATGCTCGACGAGTGCGTCGCCTACGCCAGTGCCCGCACCGCCTTCGGGCGCCCGATCGGCGTCAACCAGGGCGTCGCCTTCCCGATCGCCGACCTCGCCGTCATGGCCGAGACCGGTCACCAGCTCACCTACCGCGCGGCCTGGCTCAAGGACGAGCAGGAGGCCGGGCGCCGCTCGGTCGCCGAGGTGAAGAAGGCCGCCGCCATCGCCAAGCTCTACACCTCCGAGGCGGCCGTCACAGCAACCCGCATCTCCACCCAGGTGTTCGGCGGCAACGGCTTCATGGAGGAGTACCCCATCGCCCGCTTCTACCGCGACGCCAAGATCCTCGAGATCGGCGAGGGCACCTCCGAGGTCCAGCGGATGGTCATCGCTCGCCACCTCGGCCTGCCGCAGGCCTGAGTGGGAGAGTGGGCCCCGTGACCGACCAGGCCGACCCGACCGGTATGCCGTCCGCCCCCGACCCTGCCCCCGTCACCTCCGGCGGTGGCCCGGCCGCGCCATTGCCAGACGCTGGAGCCGGTGCCGGCACCGGCGACCCGCGGGTGGCGGACGTGCGCGCGCGCCTGGCCGCGGCATACGAGGCCTCGGCGAGCGCCCCGGAACGCGCGGCGGCCAAGCTCGCCCAGCAGCGCAAGCTCTACGTTCGCGACCGCCTCGCCCTCCTCCTCGACGAGGGGAGCTTCGTCGAGGACGGGCGCTATGCGAACGCGACGGCCGAGGGCCTGCCGGCCGACGGCGTCGTGACCGGTCGGGGCACCGTCGAGGGGCGACCGGTCATCGTCATCGCCAACGACCCCACGGTGAAGGCGGGCTCGTGGGGAAGCCGCACCGTGGAGAAGATCGTGCGGGCCACCGAGATGGCGCTGCGGGAGGAGCTGCCCGTCTTCTGGCTCGTCGACTCGGCGGGGGCACGCATCACCGACCAGGTCGAGATGTTCCCCGGACGCCGCGGGGCCGGGCGGATCTTCCACAACCAGGTGGCGCTCTCGGGGCGGGTCCCGCAGATCTGCTGCCTCTTCGGCCCCTCGGCGGCGGGCGGGGCCTACATCCCCAGCTTCTGCGACGTCATCATCATGGTCGAGGGCAATGCCTCGATGTACCTCGGCAGCCCGCGGATGGCCGAGATGGTCGTGGGGGAGAAGGTCACCCTCGAGGAGATGGGCGGCGCGCGCATGCACTGCACCGTCTCCGGCGTCGGCGACCTCCTCGCCCAGGACGACGAGGAGGCGATCGAGCTCGCCAAGCTCTACTTCTCCTACCTGCCGGTGAACTGGCAGTCGCCGCTGCCGACCTACCACCCCGAGGAGCCGGCGGTCGCGCTGACGCGAGCGACGGTGCCGGAGAGGGAGTCCCAGCCCTTCGACATCCACGACGTCATCGACGGTCTCGTCGACGAGGACTCCTTCTTCGAGATCAAGCCTCTGTATGCCGGTGAGCTCGTCGTCGGCTTCGGCCGGATGCAGGGGGAGAGCGTCGGCATCGTCGCCAACAACTCGGCCGTCAAGGGCGGCGTGCTCTTCACCGACTCCGCGGACAAGGCGGCGCGCTTCATCTGGCTGTGCGATGCCTATTCGATCCCGCTCATCTACCTCGCCGACGTGCCCGGGTTCATGATCGGGTCCGAGGTCGAGCGCGGCGGCATCATCCGACACGGCGCCAAGATGGTCTCGGCCGTCTCCTCGGCGACGGTGCCGCAGTTCTGCGTCGTGGTCCGCAAGGCCTACGGCGCGGGGCTGTATGCCATGGGTGGGCCGGGCTTCGGCCCTGACGCGACGATCGCCCTCCCCACCGCCCGGATCGCCGTCATGGGTCCCGAGGCGGCTGTGAATGCGGTCTACGCCAACAAGATCGCCGAGGTCGAGGCGGCCGAGGGTCCGCAGGCGCGGGAGGCCTTCGTCGCGGCCCGTCGGGCCGAGTACCTCGAGGACGTCGACCTGGAGCGCCTCGCCGCCGACCTCGTCATCGACCAGGTCATCGAGGCGGATGCGCTGCGCGATGAACTGTTGCTCCGCCTGCGATATGCCGCGCATCGCGACCGCCACTTCTCCTCGAAGCGCCGGGGCATCCCCCCGGTCTGAGCGCCTCGTCACTGTCGCCAAGGTCACGCGGCCGGAGTCGCTCCGAGGCCGGGGCCCTGCGCGTTCACTACTACGATCGGTAGGAGCAGCTCTCGAGGAGGCACCGTGGCCGACGATCCGGCACCGCTCACCCCCGGGGTCCCGGACGACCTGGCTCCCCTTTCCTCACTCGGCACCGGCCGTCAACGCTCGGGTCCGGTGCGCACCCAGCGCCCGGTCTACGTCGACCTGCTACCCCCCTGCAACGCGGGTTGCCCGGCCGGGGAGAACATCCAGGCCTGGCTGGCGTTGGCCACCAAGGGCCAGCACGAGGCCGCGTGGCGGCAGCTGACCCAGGACAACCCTTTCCCGGCCATCCACGGTCGCGTCTGCTACCACCCCTGTGAAACCGCCTGCAACAGAGGGCTTCTCGACGGGTCGGTCTCGATCCACGCCGTCGAGCGGTTCCTCGGTGACCTCGCCATCGACCGGGACTGGGCGTTTGCCCATCCGGAGGCCGAGACCGGGCGCCGGGTCCTTGTCGTCGGGAGCGGCCCCAGTGGCCTCTCCGCGGCATACCACCTCCGCCGACTGGGCCACAGCGTCGTGTGCCGTGACAACTCGCCTCTCGCGGGCGGCATGATGCGCTACGGCATCCCCTCCTACCGCCTGCCGCGACGGATCCTCGATGCCGAGATCCGCCGCCTCCACGACCTGGGCGTGGTCTTCGAGCAGGACCACACGGTGACCGACCTCCAGGCCGAGATGGACGCGGGCGGCTTCGACGCGGCGTTCGTCGCCGTCGGTGCCCACCTCAGCAAGCGCGTCGACATCCCCAACGGTGACGCGAGCCGGGTGCTCGACGCCGTGAGCTTCCTGCGCGACGTCGAGGCCGGGACCGCCGACGCGGACCTGGGCCGCGTGGCCGTCTATGGCGGTGGCAACACCGCGATGGACGCGGCACGGGTGGCCCGCCGGCTGGGCGCCGACGACACCGTCATCGTCTATCGCCGCACTCGGGACCAGATGCCTGCGCACGAGGACGAGGCGGCGGACGCGGAGGAGGAGGGCATCCGGATCAACTGGCTCCGGACGATCGCCTCGATGGGAGAGCACGACCTCACCGTCGAGATCCAGGAACTCGACGAGAGCGGCCGTCCACACGGCACCGGGCGCTACGAGACCCTCGCCGCCGACACCGTCATCCTCGCCCTGGGCCAGGAGAGCGACACCCGGTTCCTCGCGACCGTGCCCGGCGTCGCCTTCGAGGCGGACGTGGTCCAGGTCGACCCGGTGACCCTCATGACCGGTGCCCCCGGGATCTTCGCCGGCGGTGACGCCGTGCCGAGCGAACGCACCGTCACCATCGGCGTGGGGCACGGCAAGAAGGCGGCCCGCAGCATCGACGCCTACCTGGGCGGAGGTCAGTTCGAGGCGCGCCCCAAGCACCCCAGGGCCGACCTCGACAAGCTGCACCTGTGGTACTTCGGCGACCACGAGCAGCGCCAGCAGGTCGAGCTGGACCCCGCGCAGCGGGTCAAGGCCTTCGACGAGGTCGTCGCCGGCCTCACTCCGGCCGAGGCCGTCTTCGAGGCCGGTCGGTGCCTGTCGTGTGGCAACTGCTTCGAGTGCGACGGGTGCCTGGGCTCCTGCCCCGAGGGTGCCGTCATCAAGCTGGGTCCCGGCCACCGCTATCGCTTCGACTACGACCGGTGCACCGGCTGCTCCTCCTGTGCCCGCCAGTGCCCGGTCCACGCCATCGAGATGATCGGGGAGGCCGAGCCGTTACCCGACAACGTCTTCCTGCCCGGCGGACCACTGACAAAGCGAGCGGAGCGATGAGCGCCACCTCCCGCGGGCGGGTCACGGTCGACGGCAACGAGGCCGCCGCCGACATCGCCTACCGCCTCTCCGAGCTCTGCGCGATCTACCCGATCACTCCCAGCTCCTCGATGGCCGAGCTTGCCGACGAGTGGTCCAGCCACGGCCGCCCCAACGTGTGGGGCCTGGTGCCGCGGGTCATCGAGATGCAGTCCGAGGGTGGGGCTGCCGGGACGCTCCACGGAGCCCTTCAGGGCGGGGCCCTGTCGACGACCTTCACGGCCTCCCAGGGCCTGCTCCTGATGATCCCCAACATGTACAAGATCGCCGGCGAGCTCACCTCGTCGGTGATCCACGTCGCGGCCAGAGCCCTTGCGGCGCAGGGCCTTTCGATTTTCGGCGACCATCAGGACGTGATGGCGGTGCGCCAGACCGGCTTCGCCATGCTGTCCTCGGGCAGCGTCCAGGAGGCCCATGACCTCGCCCTCGTCGCCCACGCGGCGACCCTGCGCTCGCGCATCCCCTTCATCCACTTCTTCGACGGCTTCCGGACCTCGCACGAGCTCTCGACGATCGAGACCATCGACGACGACACCCTGCGAGCGATCGTTCCCGAAGAGCTCGTCCGGGCTCACCGGGAGCGTTCCCTCTCGCCGGAGCGCCCCTTCATCCGGGGCACCGCCCAGAACCCCGACGTCTACTTCCAGGGCCGTGAGTCGGTCAACGCCTTCTACGACGCGGTCCCCGGCATCGTCGCGGACGCGATGCGTGAGGTCGGTGAGCGCACCGGTCGCCACCACGGCATCGTCGACTACGTCGGCCACCCGCAGGCCGAGGACGTCATCGTCGTCATGGGGTCGGCCGGGGAGACCGTCGCCGAGACGGTGACCCACCTCAACGCCGAGGGTGGACGCGTCGGCGTGCTCCGCGTCCGGCTCTTTCGTCCCTTCCCGGCGGCGGCCCTGGTCGCGGCAATGCCGGAGAGCGTGCAGCGCATCGCCGTGCTCGACCGCACCAAGGAGCCCGGCTCCGGGGGTGAACCCCTGGCGCTCGACGTCACGGCAGCGCTGGCCGCCGCCGTGGGCGAGGGACGTCGTAGCCGGATGCCGCGTGTCGTCGGAGGCCGCTACGGCCTTTCCAGCAAGGAGTTCACCCCCGGCATGGCGGCCGGGGTGTATGCCGCGCTGGCCGGTGGCCGCCTCCGCCCCGGTTTCACCGTGGGCATCACCGACGACGTCACCCACCTGTCCGTCGACTACGACGGTGGTCTCGACATCCTCCCGGCGGACACGCTGAGCGCCGTCTTCTTCGGCATCGGCTCCGATGGCACCGTCGGCGCCAACAAGAACACCATCAAGATCCTCGGGGCCGACCCCCAGTCCTTCGCCCAGGCCTACTTCGTCTACGACTCCAAGAAGTCCGGCGGCACGACCATCTCCCACCTGCGCTTCGGACCGCACCCGATCCGGGCGCCCTACCTGGTCTCCTCGGCCGGCTTCGTCGGCGTCCACCAGGCCGGGATCCTCGAGTCGCTCGACCCGGTGGCGCTCGCCGCTCACGGGGGCGTCGTCCTGCTCAACACCCCGGTCCCCACCGACGAGGTGTGGGACTCCCTGCCGCGCCGCGTCCAGGAGCAGGTCATCGCCAAGGAGCTGCGGCTCTTCTCGATCGACGCGGGAGCCGTCGCGCGCGAGGCGGGCCTGCCCGGTCGGACCAACACCGTCCTCCAGACCTGCTTCTTCGCCATCTCGGGCGTGCTGCCGCGCGACCGGGCAGTGGACGCGGTCAAGGGCGCCATCCGCAAGACCTACGCCAAGCGGGGGGTCGAGGTCGTCGACCGCAACGAGCGTGCCGTCGACGCCACGCTGGCCCAGCTCCACGAGATCCCCGTGCCCAGTGCGGCATCGACCGACCGCGTCCCTGACCCGGTCGTGCCCGACGACGCGCCCGAGTTCGTCCGCACCGTGACCGCCGCGATGATGAGCGGTCGTGGGGACGAGCTCCCCGTCTCCGCCCTCCCGGTCGACGGCACCTATCCGAGCGGCACCACGGCATACGAGAAGCGGCGGATCAGCGAAGAGGTCGCCCTGTGGGACCCGACCGCCTGCATCCAGTGCGGCAACTGCGCCTTCGTCTGCCCCCATGCCGTGATCCGCGCCAAGTTCTACGACAGCGACCAATTGTCCTCGGCGCCGGCGGGATTCGAGAGCGCACCCCTCAACGCCGCCGGCATGCCCGGGGCCCGCTACAGCCTCCAGGTGTATGCCGAGGACTGCACCGGGTGTGGCCTCTGCGTCGAGGCCTGCCCGGTCAAGCCCGTGCCCGGCACCGACCGCAAGGCGATCAACCTCGCCCCGGCGGCGCCCCTGCACGAGACCTCCGCCGAGCGGGTGGCCTTCTTCGAGCACCTCGAGACCAACGACCGGGCCCGCGTCGACTTCGGCACGGTGCGCGGGACGCAGTTCCTCGAGCCGCTCTTCCAGTTCTCCGGCGCCTGCAACGGGTGCGGTGAGACTCCGTACCTCAAGTTGCTCAGCCAGCTCTTCGGCGACCGCCTCACCGTCGCCAATGCCACCGGATGCTCCTCGATCTACGGCGGCAACCTGCCGACGACCCCGTGGAGCGTCAACGCCCAGGGTCGTGGGCCCGCGTGGAGCAACAGCCTCTTCGAGGACAACGCCGAGTTCGGCCTCGGCCTCCAGCTGGCCGCCGAGCTCCACGCCGGCCTGGCGCGGGAGCGCGTCGAGGGTCTGCACGTGCACCTGGGCGACCGGCTCGCTGACGAGCTCATCGGCGCGAGCCAGGTGCGCGAGTCCGAGTTCGCCGCCCAACGGCAGCGCGTGGCGCAGCTGAAGGCACGGCTCGACGCCCTCGACGTCGACCACGATCCCGGACTGGCCCGCGACGTCGCCGACCTCCGCTCGGTCGCCGACCACCTCATCAGGCGCTCGGTCTGGATCGTCGGCGGTGACGGCTGGGCCTATGACATCGGCGCCGGCGGCCTCGACCACGTGCTGGCCAGCGGGCGCAATGTCAACGTCCTCGTCATGGACACCGAGGTCTACTCCAACACCGGTGGCCAGTCCTCCAAGGCCACCCCGATCGCTGCCGTCGCCAAGTTCGCCAGCGCGGGGAAGTCGGTTGCCAAGAAGGACCTCGCCCTCCAGGCCGTCGCCTACGGCTCGGTCTACGTGGCGCGGGTTGCCTTCGGCGCCGACCCGCAGCAGACCCTGCGGGCCTTCCGTGAGGCCGAGGCCTACGACGGCCCGAGCCTGGTGATCGCCTACGCCCACTGCATCGCCCACGGCATCGACATGAAGAAGGGGCTGGACCAGCAGCACCGGGCCGTGGACTCGGGACACTGGCCGCTCATGCGGTTCGACCCGACCCTGCGCGCGCGCGAGCTCAACCCCTTCATGCTCGACAGCCCGAGGCCGACCCTGCCCCTGTCGGACTACGTCTACCGCGAGCTGCGCTACCGGATGCTCCGCAATGCCGCGCCGGCCGAGGCCGAGCGCCTGCTCGCCCTCGCCCAGGAGGCGGTCGAGCAGCGCTGGTCCACCTACGAGGAGATGGCCAGTCGGCCGGCCTCTCGCTTCCACCCCGATCCGCGACGGAGCTCCGCATGGACCTGACGACCTCCTACCTCGGCCTGACCTTGGCCAGTCCCGTGGTCGCCTCGGCGTCCCCGGTCTCGCAACGCGTCGAGGACCTCAAGGTGCTGGAGCGCTCGGGCGTCGGTGCGGTCGTGCTCCACTCGCTCTTCGAGGAGCAGATCCGTCGCCAGCAGCTCGCCGACCACCTCGTCACCGACCAGCACGAGGAGGCCTACGGCGAGGCGAGCTCCTTCCTGCCGTCCGCTCCCACGACCGCCTTCGGCGGGGCGGTGCCCTACCTCGAGCACCTCGAACGCTGCGTGCGGGCCGTCGACATCCCGGTCATCGCCAGCCTGAACGGCTCCACACCCGGAGGATGGACCTCCATCGCCCGTTCGCTCCAGGCCGCGGGCGCCGCGGCCATCGAGCTCAACATCTATTCCGTGCCCGGCGACATCGCGATGTCCGGGCGCGAGGTGGAGGAGCGCCACCTCGAGATCGTCGGACTCGTCCGGGAGGCCGTCTCGGTCCCGGTCGCGGTCAAGCTGAGCCCGTTCTTCTCGGCCACCGGCTCGATGGCGATGGCCCTGCAGGAGGCGGGGGCGAACGGCCTCGTGCTCTTCAACCGCTTCCTCCAGCCCGAGGTCGACATCGAGCGCGTCGCGGTCAGCCCGGCGGCCAGCCTGTCCGTCCGCAGCGAAGCCCGCCTGCCCCGCACGTGGATCGCGATGCTCTCGGGCCACCTCGATCTCTCGCTCGCCGCCACGACCGGCGTCGAGGTCGTCGATGACGTCATCGCCTACCTGCTGTGCGGTGCCGATGTCGTCATGACCGCCTCGGCGTTGCTCCGCCACGGGCCTGCGTATGCCGCGGAGCTCACCTCGGGCCTGGAGGCGTGGCTCTCGCGCAAGGGCTTCTCCTCGGTCGACGAGATCAGGGGCCTGCTCGCCGTGCCGGCCGACGTCGACCCGGCGACGTACGAGCGCTCGGGCTATGTCGCCGCCCTCGAGCAGGCCCGCGCGGTCTACGGGGACCTGCGCGCCTGGCCCAGCTGAGCCCGGGCGTCAGGGACCAGCGATCTCACGCAGTGCCTGGAGGTGGGCGGCATACTCGAGCCGGCCCGCCGGGGTCAGACCCAGCCAGGTCCGCGGGCGCTTGCCGACGTACCCCTTCTTGACCTTGACCTAGCCCACCTGCTCGAGGGCGCTCGCGGCCTTGGAGAGCACCGAGTCGGAGACCTCGACCGCGTCGCGGACGGTCGCGAACTCGGCTTCGTCGACCGTGGCGAGGGCGGCCACGATGCTGAAGCGCACCGGCGCATGGATGTGCTCGTCGAGAAAATACTTTCCACTCTGGCAAGTACTTTCTTTCGGGGTGCCCGGGCGTTCACCCGCCGGAGATCTCGAACCACCCCAGCCCGAGCTCCATGAGCAGCTCCCGCACCAGGGGCAGCGAGACCCCGACGACGTTGTGGTGGTCGCCCTCGATGCCCGTGACGAAGGCCCCGCCCAGGCCGTCCACCGTGAACGCGCCGGCCACGTGCAAGGGCTCCTCCGTCGCCACATAGGCGGCGATCTCGTCATCGCTGAGGGTCGCGAAGTGCACGGTCGTCGACGCCGTTGCCCCGACCATGCCCCCGGAGCCGCCGTCCTTCGGGTCGCGCTCGTCGATGAGCCAGTGCCCGGTGTGGAGGGTGCCGGCGCGCCCGCGCATCCGCTGCCAGCGGGCCGTGGCCTCCGCGGCGTCCGCGGGCTTGCCGTGGACCTCCCCGTCGAGCTCCAGCACCGAGTCGCAGCCGAGGACGAGCGTGCCCTCGGAGGGGTCCGCGTCGTCCCGGAGACCGGCGCGCACGTCCTCGGCCTTGGCCCGCGCGAGGAGGAGCGCCACGTCCGCCGGACCCAACGGGCCGTGGACGCGCTCGGCCGCGGCGACCTCCTCGTCCTCGTCGACGCTGCTGACGACCACTCGGGGGTTCACCCCTGCGGCGCGCAGGGTCGCCAGGCGGGCGGGCGAGGCGGAGGCGAGGACCAAGGTGGCGGACGGCATACGACTCATCCCAGCACCTCGTCGACGAAGCACCAACGCCACGCCTCCCCGGGCTCGAGCGAGCGCATCACCGGGTGCCCGGTCTCGTGGAAGTGCGCCGTCGCGTGCTGGCCCTCGGAGGAGTCGCAGCACCCGACATGGCCGCAGTGGACACACAGCCGCAGATGGACCCACGGCTGGCCTAGCGCCAGGCACTCCTCGCAGCCGTCCGGGGTGCGGGGGACCGCGCACTCGGCCTCGGCGGTGAGGTGCTCGCAGTCGCCGACCAGCCGGTCGGGGGCGTGCAGCTCCTCATTGCGGAGGTCCTTGGTCTTGCGGGCGCGATAGCTCAACGCGGCCTCCTCGGCGTCGATCTGCCGCATCACTGACGAGAGCACCTCGTGGTCGACGTTCGCGGTGCCGCGGATGCGCAGCAACTCGGCACGCTCGGCGCCGATCATGTCGAGCCGCAGCCGACGGTAGGCCTCGCCGGGCGTCTCGCGGTCGTCGCCGCCCAGGGGCCCCAGCCGCTCCCAGACCCGGTTGATGCGGGCGTGTGCCTGGTCGCGGATCTCGCGGACGGCGGCCTCGTCCTCGTCGTCGCGTCCCTCGATGGCTCGCAGGCCGGCCGCGGTGGCCGCCTGGACGATCGTCGCCTCCTGGAGGGCATCGTCGCGGGGGTCGGGTCCGCGGACATCGAGGCGGCGGGCGAGGAGGGGGAGGGTGGTGCCCTGGAGGAGCAGGGTCCCGAGCGTCACGATGAGCGCGATCATGATGAGCGAGGGCCGCTGCGGGGTGTTCGAGGGGAGGGTCAGGGCTGCCGCGAGGGTGACCACGCCACGCATCCCGGCCCAGGAGGTGACGGCCACTTCCGAGGTCTGGGCGGGGTCGCCCCGCCAGAGGCGCGTGCTGATCCACGCGTAGGGGAAGACCCACAGCGGTCGCAGCACCAGCGCCGTCAGCAGGACAGCGAGACCGGCGAGGACGGTCCGGATCGTCGTCACCGTGTCCGCACCGAGGGAGTCGATGATGCTCGAGAGCTGGAGGCCGATGAGGAGGAAGACGGCGTTCTCCAGGACGAAGGTGATCGATCTCCAGTTCGTCGCCTCGGACAGGCGCGAGGGAGCGCTCTGCAGGATGGGGGCCTTGTGGGCCAGGAGCAGCCCGGTGGTGACGACGGCGAGGACGCCGGAGGCACCGAGGAGCTCGGCGGGCAGGTAGGCCAGGAAGGGCGCGATGAAGGACAGGGCGGTGTCGGCCGCCGACTCCTCGAGGCGGCGGCGGATGAGGCCGACGACCATGAAGGCTGCCCAGCCGACGGCGACGCCACCGACGGCGGCGACGAGGAAGGAGAGGCTGACGCTGCCGAAGGAGGCGTGCTCCGGTGCCGACTCCTCGGCGGTCGCCGTGCCCACGGAGTGGGCGGCCAGGCCCGCGGCGGCCAGGGCGGTGCGCAGTGCGACGAGGGCGGTGGCGTCGTTGAGGAGGGACTCGCCCTCGAGGATCGTCACGACCCGGCGGGGGAGTCCGATCCGGCGCGCGACGGCCGTGGCCGCCACGGCGTCCGGGGGCGAGACGATGGCCCCGAGCGCGAAGGCGACGTCGAACGGGATCGGCAGGAGCCACCACGCCACGAGCGCGACGCCGAGCGCCGTGAAGAGCACGAGCCCGACGGCCAGGCCCAGGATCGGGACGAGCAGCGCCCGGAGGTCGACGAGGGAGGAACCCAGCGCCGCGGCATACAGCAGGGGCGGGAGCAGGCCGAGGAGGACGACCTCGGGGGAGAGCTCGACGTTCGGGACGAAGGGGAGCAGCGACCCGATGACGCCGATGACGAGCAACCCGATCGGAGACGGGATGCCCAGGCGCGCGCCCAGTCGGGAGCCGAGGATCACCGTGGCGACGATGGCCACGAGGGTCAGGGCGAAGGTCACCCGCGCATCATCGCCCAGGAGGCGGCGCGTGCGTGGCCGGTCCAGCGGTTGCACGCGTTGCTACTCGGCGGTAGTTTCGGCCAACCCTGCTCGTGAGAGACAAACAAAGGACTCTGTCGATGAAGCCAGTGTCGTCGCGTCGCGCGCGTGCTCGGGCCGCCCGGGCCACCCTCGCTGCGGGTGTCACCGCCGCAGCCCTCGCCCTCGTCCCCCTGGCCGGCGCCGTCGCCGGGCAGGTGCCCGGCACGTCCGGGGCCCGGACCATCAGCGGCGCGGTCGAGCCCACGAGCCCGGCCTTCTATGAGCCGCCGGCCACGATCTCGGGCGCCCCGGGCACGATCCTGCGCTCCGAGGATGCCTCCTATGTCCTCGACCCGCTCGGCCTCTCCACCGCGATCGCCCGGGCGACCAAGGTCATGTACGTCTCCCGTGACCGGCTCGCTCGCCCGATTGCGGTGACCGGCGTCGTCATCGTCCCCCGGGCGGCGTGGATGGGCTTCTCGTCGCGCCCGGTCATCTCGTATGCCGCGGGCACCCAGGGCCTGGCCGACCGGTGTGCCCCCTCCCGCCAGATGGTCGACGGGGCCGAGTACGAGGTGCTCGGCTTCGGTGGGCTGGTCACGAGCGGGTATGCCGTGGCCATGACCGACTACCAGGGCCTGGGCACCCCGGGCACGCACACCTACATGAACCGGGTCGCCCAGGGCCAGGCCGTGCTGGACATGGCGCGGGCGGCCCAGCGACTGAGCGGAACCGGCCTCGGCGCGTCGAGCCCGGTCGGGATCATGGGCTACAGCCAGGGTGGTGGCGCTGCCGCTGCCGCCGCCGAGCTCCAGCCGACCTACGCCGCGGAGCTCCGGCTCAAGGGCGTCATGGCCGGCGCTGTGCCGGCCGACCTGGGTGCGGTCGGGGAGAACCTCGACGGTGGCTTCTTCTCCGCCTTCTCCGGCTACGGCCTCGTCGGCGTCGCCGCGGGCTACGACGTGGACCTGGGCAGCTACCTCAACCCCGCCGGCATGGACGCGGCGCGCAGCCTCGAGGGCTCCTGCGTCTTCGACCTGGTCAACTACGCCTTCACGCGCAGCGAGACCCTGACCGCCAACGGCCTGCCGCTGTCCGCGAGCTACGCCGTCGAGCCCTGGAAGGGCATCCTGGCCGACAACCGCATCGGCAACCGCAAGCCCTCGGTGCCGGTCTACGTCGACCACTCCCTCCTCGACGACACCATCCCGTATGCCGTGGGCAAGCAGCTCGCCAAGGACTGGTGCGCGCGGGGCGCCAATGTCTACTTCTCCACCAATGCCTCACCGACGCACATCGGCGGCATGACCAACCACGTGGCCGAGGCGCCGTTGTTCTTCGGGGCCCGGTTCAACGGCCTGCCCCAGATCAGCAACTGCTGGTCGATCTGGTGACCCGCAACCTCTGCTAAGACGACGAAGTGCACGGGACCCCATGGAACGCCATGGGGTCCCGTGCACTTTCCCCTGCTTCCAGGGGTTTACGGGTGAGTGCCCAGGAAGGGGCGCGTCCTCAGGAGCGCAGCACGGCCTC
This sequence comes from Actinomycetota bacterium, assembly GCA_020161815.1. Classification (GTDB taxonomy): domain Bacteria; phylum Actinomycetota; class Actinomycetes; order Actinomycetales; family Dermatophilaceae; genus Phycicoccus_A. Next base: position 548,656 of record JAIUOP010000001.1, read on the forward strand.
GCGCAGGACGTCGAGCCCCACCGACCCGAGGTTGAGCGCGCGCGCGTGGAAATCCCTGAGCGAGAACGCATTTCCCTCGCGCCCACGCACGTCCTCGCGCAGCTGGAGCCAGAGCCGCTCGCCGATCTTGTAGCTCGGCGCCTGCCCCGCCCAGGTCAGGTAGCGGTCGAGCTCGAACCGCAGCATCCCCTCGGACTCGAACGCATGCGCCGTGAGGAACTGCCACGCCTTGTCATAGCTCCACTTCCCGCCGCCGACCTCCGCCGGTGCCTCGAACCCGCAGTGCACACCGATGTCGAGCACGACGCGCGCTGCCCGCAGGGACTGCATGCACAGCATCCCCATCCGGTTGCCGGGGTCGTCCATGTAGCCGAACTCCGCCATCAGCCGCTCGGCATACAGCGCCCACCCCTCGCCGTGCCCGGAGGTCCAGCACATCATCCGGCGCCACGAGTTGAGCTGCTCCCGGTTGAACACCGCCTGTGCGACCTGGAGGTGATGGCCGGGCACGCCCTCGTGGTACACCGTCGACAGCTCGCTCCACGTCCCGAACTCGGTCTCGCCCTTGGGCACCGACCACCACATCCGGCCCGGCCGGCTGAAGTCGTCACTCGGTCCGGTGTAGTAGATCCCGCCCGTCTGGGTCGGGGCGATGAGGCACTCGATGCGGTGCGCCGGCTCCGGGATGTCGAAGTGCTCGGGGTGGAGCATCGCGATCGCCTCGTCGGCCCGCTCCTGCATCCACGCCTTGAGCTCGTCGGTGCCGTGCAGCTGGTAGCTCGGGTCGGCCTTGAGGACCGCGATCGCCTCGGCGACGCTCGCGCCGGGCCGGATCCGCTGGGCGGTGGCCTCCATGTCGGCGGTGATCCGGGCGAGCTCCTCCTGCCCCCACGCATAGGTCTCCTCGAGGTCGACGCTCGCACCGAGGAAGCTGCGGCTCGCGAGGGCATAGCGCTCGCGCCCCACCGCGTCCGCCTCGGGCGCGTGCGGCAGGATCCGCTCCCGCAGCCCCTCACCCAGGGCCCGGTATGCCGTTGCCGCACCTTCGACGGCCGCCTGCAGTCGCGCTCGGGTTGGCTCCGGGAGCTTGCCCTCGGCGGTCCCGGCCCCGGCGAGGAAGGTCGCGAAGTACCCGTCGGGCGCGGTGAACTCGCCGCACTGGTCGATGCACGCCTGCACCCCGCGCCGGGAGGAGACGAGCCCTTCGTCTGCGGCGAGGGTCAATGTCTCGAGCAGCTGCTCCAGTGCCCGCGGCACCTGCGTCAGGCGGGTGGCGATGGTCTCCCACTGCTCGACGGTGTCGGTCGGCATGAGGTCGAAGATGTCGCGGCAGCCCTGGACGGGGGAGGCGAGGTTGTTGAGCGTGGCGCGGTCCCAACCGGTCGCGGCGATCTCGAGCTGGAGCCCGAGCCGCTCGCGCATGGCGGCGATGGTGACCTCGTCGATGGCGTCGACGGGCTCGACCCCGTCAAGCGCCGCGAGGGTCTGGCGGGCGAGGGCCGCGTGCGCCTCGTAGCCGGCGGGGGAGAGGTCGTCGAGCTCGGTGTCGTGGCCGGGGACGCCGAGGTAGGTCGCCTCCATCGGCGAGAGGGCCACGGCGGCCGCGAAGTGGGCCTCCGCGATGGCGTCGACGGCGCTGGGCTGGCGGGTCTGGGTCTGGGTGCTCACCCGGGCGACGCTACCCGGCGAGGCGAGCCCACGGCATACCCTTTCCCTTCATGGCGACCATCCGCAGTGTCAACGTCGGCCGGCTCGTGCCCACCGAGCACCCGAGCGCGAAGACCCGCGCGAAGACCAGGGCGACCGGCATCGCCAAGGCGCCCGTGACCTCGATCGAGGTGCGCGACCCCGGACCCAAGAAGGGCGGGCTCGGCAGCGGGGTCGTCGGCGACGAGCTCGGGGACCACCGGCACCACGGGGGCAGCGACCAGGCGGTGTATGCCGTGGCGCGCGAGGAGCTGGACTGGTGGGCTGGCGAGCTGGGTCGGGAGCTGCCGGACGGGTGCTTCGGGGAGAACCTCACGACCCAGGGCCTGGACGTCGATGCGGCGATCATCGGGACGCGGTGGCGGATCGGGAGCGCGCTGCTGGAAGTGAGCGGGCCGCGCATCCCGTGCCGGACCTTTGCGAGGCACCTGGGGGAGCGGGGCTGGGTCAAGCGGTTCTCGGCGCGGGGCCGGACGGGCGCCTACCTGCGGGTCGTCGAGCCGGGGCGGATCGCCGCCGGCGATGCGGTCGAGGTGGTGTCGGTGCCGGAGCACGGCTTCACGGTGCCCGACGCCTTCCGGGCTCTCATGGGGGACCGGGAGCTGGCCGAGGCGATCATCGCGGCAGGCGCCGGAACGGATCTCCTGCGTGCCGAGCTGGCCCGCTGACCCCCCCCCAAACCCCGCCGATTCGAGGTAAAACCGCCGGCGGAAACGCGCGCTCGCGCGTCGAATCGTTGGTGTCTGCTGCGGTCAGCCGGCGCGGCGGGCGCGGGCGTTGCGGCGCTTGAGTGCGCGGCGCTCGTCCTCGGAGAGCCCGCCCCAGACTCCCGCGTCCTGGCCGGACTCGATGGCCCACTTCAGGCAGGTGTCGATGACCTCGCACCGACGGCACACGGCCTTCGCGTCCTCGATCTGCTGGATCGCGGGCCCGGTGTTCCCGATCGGGAAGAAGAGCTCCGGGTCCTCGTCGAGGCAGGCAGCGCGGTCGCGCCAGTCCATGTGTGGGGCTCCTTTGTCGGACAGCGTGGTGTGACGTCGTCTCCCTGCGGGGGCGTGCCGGGAGCGGGTGCTCCGTTGCACTCGGTCGTTCGGGATGGATGTGGGCACATACGCATCCGTTGAAGATTCTACCCTTTCCATCCCAATCGCACCAGAGGTCTCAGGCACCCGCTCAGGCATCGTCCTCCGCAGAACGGTTGAGGGCAAGGGGGCGTTCCGGGATGGGGCACGCCGGTGTGGTGACGGCCCGACGCGCAGTACGTGCGGCTCGGGCCGACCTCCTGTGCGGCTCATGGTCGACCCGGGCCCGCCTGGGGATCGGGACAGGCGGAGGGCAGCGGGCACGGGTTCGGCCCTGGGGGCGTGGCCGGGTCTCGGCACACGGTCCCACTAGGCTCGGGGGCTGTCCGCTGACCATGGCGCCGCCGTGGTCAGGGCCGGTTTCCCGAGGAGCAAGGTGTGAACGTGTCGACGCCGAGGCCGTGGCCGCACATGGTCGCGGCCGTGCTCAGTGCCGCTCAGGGCCTGCTCCTGCTGGGATTCCTCGCCTTCTACCTCTACGAGCTCGTCCTCGGCGAAGGTGACGACCCGGGCCGGGTCGTCATGTCGGCCGTCCTCATGGGGGTCGTCGGAGTGGCCCTGCTCGCCGCGGCTCGGGCCTGGGCCAGAGCGGCCTCGTGGCCGCGGACCCCGACGATCGTGTGGAACCTGCTGCTCCTGCCGGTCGCGTGGAGCATGTGGGGCGGCGGCTTCTGGGGGGCGATCCCCTTGGCGTCGGCCGCCGTGGTGGGAGTAGCGGCCGGACTGGCGGCCCGTGAGGACCACGGCCCCTCGGCCTGAGGGCCGCGGTCCCTCGGCCTGAGGACCGGCTCCCGTCCCCGGGGCCTTCTCAGCCGGAAGGCGGTGCCTCCGCGAGAGCCACTTGGATCTCCTCGACGCGGCCCCTGACGACGAGCAGTCCCCGCCCGGGGCAGCGCGTGAGCGTGGGCTCGACCTGCACACCCAAGGGTTCCCCGTCATGACGACCGATGTCACCGAGGAGCACGGCCGTGGCGCGCGCGGACAGTGCCGGCACGACCCCGCGGAAGGCCGTGGCGACCGTGCGAGGCCTGACCGCGAGGGCGAGCCGCCGCGAGGAGTCGCCCCCGAGCACGAGGGTCGTGAGGACCTGCTCCAGCGAGGGCGAGAGCAGGTCGGCGTCGTCGACGAGGACCAGGCAGGGACCATGCCCGCGCTCGAGGTCATCCACCTGGGAGGCCGTGAGGGTGCCGCTCAACTCGTGCGCGCCCACCAGGGTGGTCAGGCCGGGCCCGTGGACCAGCACGGGGCCGCCCCGGCCGAGCCATTGCTCCCCGAGGCACCGAAGGGTCGTCGTGCGACCCGATCCGGGAGTTCCCGCGACGAGCAACGTCGTCCCCCACGTCATGGTCGACCAGGTGAGCGGGCCGCTGTCACCCACACCCACGACCAGGTCGGGCACCGTCTCGCGGCGGTCGCCGCTGTCGGCGAGCAGGTCGCTGAGCCGCACCCGCTCGGGCAGGTCGAAGATCCCCGGTGGTCGCCGTCGTGTCCTGGGTGAGGGGGGCGTGCCGCCGGGGTGGGCCAGTTGCACCTCGGCCCGGTCCGAGACACGAAGCCCACGACCGGGCGGGCAGGGCTGGGGCAGCTCGCCGGGCCGGACGCCGTGGAGCAGGAGATCGCCCGGCTCGAGGCCACCCAGGAGCACGATGCCGCCACCGGTGAACACGCGCGCGAAGCCCAGCCCTCGGCCGCCGGACGCGAGGACCAGGCCCCCGGCGGAGGGCAGGGTCCGCACGAGGTGCTCGACCCGTGCAGCCCACGGCGTGTCCGGGCGCACGACGAGGTCCCAGTCGTCGATGACGAGGACGGTTGCCGGATCGCCGGGCGCCCGGCCCCGCGCGACGACTCCGTCGAGCAACGCGAACAGCCGTCGCATCCGACCCGTCTCCTCGACGGTGACCGCGGCTCCGACGATGGACCCTCCGGACAGGCCCGACAGCGACGGGCGAGCTGAGACGGCATACACCGCCGCCGCATCGGGACCGAAGCGTTCGGCGAGCTGGGCGACGACGGTGCGCAGAGCGCTGGACCTCCCCGAGCCCGGCCCCCCGACGAAACGCCACGTGCCATCACCGAGGCTGACCGTGAAGGGTCGTTGGGCCTGCTCGCCGGGGTGGTCGCTGAGCCCGACGATCACGGCGTTGCTCGATTCCGGCGACACGCGGGAGCGCGCGAGGTGCTCCGGCAGTGGAGGCAACCAGGGGGCATGCGGTGGTGGTGCCCCCGACTCGTGATGGGCGGCCCGGATCGCCTGCACGATCACGTCCTCCACGGTCGGACCGCTCGCCCGCTCGGCGCTGTCGTCCCCGGTGGGCCGGCCGTCGAGGATCGAGACCGACAGACGTGGGCCTTCGGTGGGGGCCGGACCGGACACATGGAAGGTCGTGAAGGCGGTCAGTGATCCGTCTCCGCTGCGGGCGAAACCGGTCCCGGGGGTGGCCGGACCCAGGCTCGCGGCGTCGGGCGACCCGATGACCTGGACGGAGTCGTGGGCATCCCGCATCCGGAGGGCGATCCTCAGGTTGACGTTGGCCTGGATGTCCGGGGTGATCGCACCCGCCGGTCGCTGGGTGGCCAGCACGAGGTGGATCCCCAGGGAGCGACCCACCGCGGCCAGCCGGACGAGGCCGCCGAGCAGTTCGGGGTGGTCCTGCGCGAGGGCCCGGAACTCGTCGACGATGACGACCAGTCGGGGGACCGCGAGCGCCCCGGGGGTGGCGTTGTGGTCGGCGAGGCAGGTCGCGCCACTCGCGGCGAGGATGCCCTCCCGTCGACGCACCTCGGCCTGCAGCGATGACAGCGCCCGGGTGGCCAGATGAGGGTCGAGGTCGCTGACCAGGCCCACGGTGTGGGGAAGCGTTCGCGCCTGCGTGAAGGTCGAGCCGCCCTTGTAGTCCACGAGGAGGAAGGTCAGCTGCGCCGGAGGCAGGCCCCCGGCCAGACCGAGGATGAGCGCCCGGAGGAACTCCGACTTGCCCGACCCGGTGGTCCCCCCGACGAGCAGGTGCGGGCCGTCGCGGTCCAGGTCGATCCCGAAGGCACCTCCCGGCGTCGATCCCACGACCGCGTATGCCGTCCGCAGGGTCGGTGGGGCATCGCGCCGATCGCCGTGCCACCGTTCTCCCAAGTGCCGGGCCTCGGGCGGGTTGCTGCCCGTCATGCCGAGCAACTGGCCGGTCACTGACGTCGAGGCGTCAACGCTGCGGTGATGCCGGCTGTCGACGACCGGGGCAAGGGCTCGGGCAAGGCGCTCGGACCACCACGCGCCGACTCCGTCGCAGGTGAACTCCTCGGATGCCGTCGAGGAAGCGTCGAGGCGGTCTCCGTCCGGGTGGAGGGTGAGCACGGGACGAGAGCCCCGGGCGGGAGCCCCGCTGGTCTCGAGGACGAGGACACTGTGCGCGTCGATCAGCTGCGCCAGCGCGGCGCGTGCGGCACCGGACCAGCGATGGGTGTCTACGGCCACGACGACCGGGGTCACGGGTCCGCCCTCACCACAGGGAGCGTGCTGGTGCGTGCTGATCGACTCCAGCCCCGGCTCCGGTGTCGCCCGCACACTGACGTGGGGCAGCCACCGCGTCCAGGACCAGTCGCTCTCGCGGTGTGCGGGACAGAGCACGATCAGGTCCACACCCGCCGGGGAATGCGTGACCGCGAGCTGGCCGAGGACCTGGCGCAGCACCCCGTCCCGGCGAAGCCGGTCACCGACGACCGTGAGCCCCCCTCCCGCGCGCAGGTCGACGAGGACTGGGGCGCGAGCATGGGTCAGGGGCTCGAGCGTGCCGCCCGCTCGTCGTCGGCCCAGGTGCGGTGATAGAACTCGCCCGGTCCCGAGGCGCAGGACGAGGAAGTCGGCGCTGCCCGGCGTGCGCTCCCAGAGCCTGGCTCCGTGGCGCGTTGCGGTGTCGAGGGTCGCGACCGGGTCCGGGTGCCGGGACTCGAGATCGGCCCGCTCGTCGTCGAGCGCGGAGTCGACCTGCGCGCGATGGCGGGACAAAGCCGCCTCGTGGGCCTGCCGCTCCGTGGCGGTCCGTCGCCTGCGCGTGCGGCGATCGTTGGCCCACGTCGCGAGCATCGTGATCGGACCAAGCGCTGCGAAGAGGAGGAACTGCGGCCCGAACAGCACCGCGAGGACCCCGGCGATGGGAAGCGGCACGAGGATGGCGATCCACGGAAGGGATGCCGGCGCTGCCTCGGCCGCGGGTGGGGGCTCGGTGAACTCGACGGCTGGTCGCGTCCCGACGACGCGCACGCTCGGCGTGGCGCGGAGATGTCCCCGACCATCCGGGGCCAGCGTCCCGTGCGGGACCGGCTGGCGGAGCTGGACGGTCGATGCCCCGACCCTGACGATGCTGAGCCGGTCGATCGGCGTCGGTGTCGTGATCGACCGCCCCTCGACGAGCACCCCGTTGGTCGCCCCGAGGTCCTCGACGGTGATCCCTCCTGAGGTGGTCGTCACGCGGAGGTGGCATCGGCTCATCGCCGGATCGGCGATGCTCAGGCCGACGTCGACGGATCTCCCGGCCACCACCCCCTCGGCGCCGAGACGCGCTCGCTGGCCGCAGTCCGGCCCGGCGGTCACGGCGACATCGAAGAGTGCCTCATCGGTGGGGCGAGCGGGCAGGCTGGATCGGGATGCCTCCGGTGTGGTCGGGTCGGCCCTGAGTGCGTCCACCCCTTCGGGATCCGCGAGCGATGGGGCGGCCACCACGAAGCTGGCCCCATGAACCGTCGGCGGCAGACCCCAGGGATGGTCCGCCGGCACCTCGGTGCCGTGCCAGATCAAGGCGGCACACGGCATACCCATGGCCTTGGCGACGGCCTCGGCAACCTCGCCGGTCGCCACCGGCCCGGACCACTCGACGCGCACGTGGACGTCCGCCTGCGGGGCGTCCTCGCGGCGAACGGTGATCGTGATGTCCATGCCCCGGACGCTAGGACGACCCACCGACGGTCCCCGTGGGTTATCCACAGGCACGGCCGGTGAGTAAAGGTTTCGTCAGAAACCTGTGGACAACTCGGGGTGCGGCGGGCGCGGCTGTTTTGATGAGGGCGCACGCCAGGGGAGGTGGGGTTCATGGAGGCATTGCGCACGGTGCGCTCGGAGGTCGAGGAGCTCATTCGGCGATCCGGCCTGGACCCCGTCAAGGACCAGGCGGCAGTGCGCCAGCTGGTCAAGGAAGCCGTCCTCGACTACGACCAGCGCTCGGTGCACGGCGGCCTACCCTTCATCGACGACGTCGACGTCGCCGCGCGCATGGTGTGGGACAGCGTGGCCGGACTGGGCCCGCTGCAGCGCTACCTCGACGACCCGGAGGTCGAGGAGATCTGGGTGAACCAGCCCTCGAGGGTGTTCATCGCGCGGCGCGGCGTGGCTGAGCTGACCAGCACGGTGCTCACGCGGGACGAGGTGCGGGACCTCGTCGAACGCATGCTGAAGTCCAGCGGACGGCGCGTCGACCTCAGCAGCCCCTTCGTCGACGCGACCCTGCCGGACGGCTCGCGCCTCCACGTGGTGATTCCCGACATCACCAGGGAGGACTGGCTGGTCAACATCCGCAAGTTCGTGGTCCGGGCTGACCGCCTCGAGGACCTGGTCGCCCTGGGGACCTTGACGTCAGCCGCGGCCCGGTTCCTCGAGGCGTCGGTGGCGGCGGGCCTGAACATCCTCGTCGCCGGGGGGACACAGGCGGGCAAGACCACCCTCCTGAACTGCCTGGCCGCGGCCATCCCGCCCCGGGAACGGGTTGTCACGGTCGAGGAGGTCTTCGAGCTCAAGGTGCCGCTTCGGGACGTCGCCGCCATGCAGTGTCGTCAGCCCTCGCTGGAGGGCACCGGGGAGGTGCCGCTGCGTCGCCTGGTCAAGGAGGCCCTGCGCATGCGGCCCTCGCGGATCATCGTGGGCGAGGTGCGCCAGGCCGAGAGCCTCGACCTGCTCATTGCGCTCAACAGCGGCCTGCCGGGCATGGCGAGCATCCACGCCAACAGCGCCCGCGAGGCCATCACCAAGATGTGCACCCTGCCGCTGCTCGCCGGTGAGAACGTCAGCTCGCGCTTCGTCGTCCCGACCGTCGCCGGATCGATCGACCTGGTGGTGCACGCCGCGCTCGAGCGTGACGGTCGACGTGTCGTTCGGGAGGTCGTCGCGGTGCCCGGACGCACCGAGGGTGACGTCATCGAGACCGCGGACATCTTCGTGACCCGGTCGGGTCGGCTCGTCAGGGGCGAGGGCTTCCCTCCCCACGAGGAGCGATATGCGCGGGCCGGGATCGACGTCCACCGACTGCTGATCCAGGACCTGACGTGACCGGCATTGCGCTCGGCCTGGTCTTCGGCGCCGGCGCCTTTCTCATCTGGTCGGCGTTCTGGATCGAGCCGCGTGCGCACAAGCCAGCCTCAGGTCGCCTGCGACGGCGCCTCGAGGATGAGATCGTCCAGTCCGAGATCCCGGGGCTCGGGGTGGGTGGCCTCATCGCGGCCTGCCTCATCGGCTCGCTCCTGGTGCTGCTGCTGGGGTACGCCGTCATCGGCTCGCTGCCGATCGCGGTCAGCTTCGCCCTCATGGCTGCGTGGGCCCCGGTGGCCGTGGTGCGCATGCGGGCGCGACGTCGACGGGCACGCCTGCGCGATCTCTGGCCGGATGCCATCGACAACGTGTCGTCGGGTGTCCGTGCCGGCCTGGCCCTGCCGGAGGCCCTGGGCCAGTTGAGCGTCCGCGGCCCGGAGGAGCTCCGGCCGGCATTTGCCGAGTTCGCCGAGGACTATCGCCTCACTGGCCGCTTCCATGACTGCCTCGACCTGCTCAAGGACCGCCTGAGTGACCCGGTCGGTGACCGCCTTATCGAGTCGCTCCGCATCGCCCGGGAGGTGGGCGGCAGCGACCTCGGACGGTTGCTCCGGACCTTGTCGATGTTCCTGCGTGAGGATGCGCGCACCAGGGCCGAGCTGGAAGCCCGGCAGTCCTGGACAGTGAGCGCGGCTCGGCTGGCGGTTGCGGCTCCCTGGTTGGTCCTTCTGCTGTTGTCGACGCGTCCCGAATCGGTGCGGGCCTACTCGAGCCTCGCGGGCGTCGGCGTCCTCGTGACCGGGGCGGCGACGAGCGCCTTCGCCTACTGGCTGATGATCCGGCTCGGCCGGCTGCCCGAGGAAGCGCGGGTGCTGCGATGACACTGCTGCACGCCGGCTGGCTGCTCGGATCGCTCTTCGGGGTGGGTCTTGCCCTGCTCTGGCTTGGCCTGCCGATGAACCGGCGGCACACCCTCGCCGACCGGGTCCTGCCCTACCTCGTGGACCAGGCCCGGCCGAGCACGCTGCTCTCCCCGGCACGGTCGGGGCACCGTTGGGACCCCGTGGTCGGCCCGTGGCTCGCGCGCGGAGGTGCGGTGATCGACCGGGTCATCGGCGATGCCCCGACCGTGCGTCGACGCCTGATGCGCGCGGGGCAGGCACCGGACGTCGCGCGCTTCCGGGCGCAGCAGGTCCTGGCCGGCCTCGTCGGTGCCGGTGTCTCGATGGCGCTGGTGGCATTGGGATGGGCCACCGGCCGCATCGGGCCACTGCTGGGGGTTGCGGCCATCGTCATCGGCATGGTGCTGGGGATCGTCGTCTGGGACCAGCTTCTCAGCCGCCGGGCGTCGGCGCGGGAGGAGCGCATGCTCACCGAGTTCCCGACCATCGCCGAGTTCCTCGCCCTCGCGGTCGGAGCCGGTGAGGGTGCGGTCGGGGCCCTCGATCGTGTCTGTCGGCTCTCCCACGGCGAGCTCGCCGGGGAGCTGCGGCGTTGCCTGGCCGATGCGCGTGCGGGGGCCAGCCTGCCCACAGCCCTGGGCGGCCTCGCCGACCGGACCGGGCTGCCGAGCCTGGCCCGCTTCGTCGACGGCATCGTGGTCGCCGTCGAGCGGGGGACGCCGCTCGCCGATGTGCTTCGCGCGCAGGCGCAGGACGTCCGCGAGGGCGGTCGACGTGCGCTCATGGAGTCGGCCGGGCGCAAGGAGATCGCCATGATGGTGCCGGTCGTCTTTCTCGTCCTCCCGACCACCGTCGTGTTCGCCCTCTTCCCGGGCCTGAGCTTCTTCGACTTCTCGTTCTGACACCTAGGAGGACCCATGACCGCCCGATTCCTGCGACTGCGCACTCGCGACCCCGAGCGTGGTGATGTGCCCGGGTGGGTGCTCATCACCCTCATGAGCGCCATGCTCGTGGTGGCCCTCCTGGCCGTGGCCCAGGGACGGCTCGTCGAACTCTTCAACCGGGCCATGGACTCACTGCTCTGATGCCTGCTCGGGCGTCTGCCGTGCTGAGACACCTCGAGCGTGGGTCGGCGGTGGCCGACTTCGTCCTGGTGTCGATGCTCGTCGCGCTGGTCTTCGTCGGCCTGCTCCAGCTCGGCTTCGTGCTCCATGCCCGCAACACCCTCATGGCCTCGGCCGGTGAAGGTGCGCGAATGGGAGCGCGTGCCGATGCGACCCCAGCGGATGGTGTCGCGCGGGCCCGTGAACTCATCGCGGCCCAGTTGCCGGATCGCTACGCCGACGCGGTGACCGGGACGACCGAGACGGTCGCCGGCGCCCTCGTCGTGCGGATCGACGTGCAGGCCCCGCTGCCGATCATCGGCCCCTTCGGTCCCTCGGGCGGCTTCGACGTGACCGCGCGCGCCTTCTCGGAGCAGCAATGAGCGCCCCCACGTTCAGGCCGGCAGATCGCGAGCAGGGCAGTGCCGTGGTGGAGTTCGTCTTCCTCGGTGTCCTCCTCCTCATTCCGCTCGTGTACCTCATCCTGCTCATGGGCCGTCTGCAAGCCGGGGCGTATGCCGTGAGCGCCGCCGCTCGCGAGTCGGGCCGGGTGTTCGTCACGGCACCCGACGAGGCATCCGCCAACGCACGGGCCCGCGCCGCGGCCGACCTGGCCATGGCCAACCTCGGGTTCACCGACGGAGCATCGCTGGGGCTGGCCTGCTCGGCCACACCCTGCCTCACACCCGGAGCCACCGTTCGCTCGAGGACGAGCGTGCGTGTGCCCCTGCCGCTCGTCCCGGCGTTCGCGCGCGGGGTCATCCCGCTCGAGGTGCAGCTCAATTCCGAGGACGTCGCCCATGTCGACCGCTTCCGGGCGGCGCCATGAGCACCCGGCCCGGTGCACGCTTTGGTCCTCGCCCCTCGCCCGCGACTCGTGAGGGTGACCCGGAGTCGGGCCAGGTCACGGTGCTCATCATCGGCATGAGCATGGTGGCGATCCTGCTCATCCTCGTGACCATTGCCGTCACCTCGGTGGCCATCGCGCGGACCCGCCTCATCGATGCAGCGGACGGCGCTGCCCTCGCGGCCGCCAATGCCTTCGACTCCGGCACCTACCAGGTGGAGGGCATCTCGGACGCCGTGCCGGTCTCTGACGCCACGGTGCGAGCCGCCTCCGTTGACCACCTGGCCAGCCTGACGCTGCCGCACGGGATCGCGGGTTGGGCCATCGCGCCCGGCACGGGATCCCCCGACGGCCGCACTGCCGTCGTCGTGCTCACCGGCCGTGTCGCCGTGCCCTTCGCCGACGTGGTGGGAAGCGATGCCACGATCGCACTTACCGTCGAGTCACGCGCTCGGGCAGCCCTTCGCTGACCCCGCCGTCGCGAGCGTCACGACCGAGCCCTCATCGGGGTGTGAGTGAACCGGGGCCATCACCCCGCTTCACTCACAACGCCTGGCGCAGGCCCCCCTTTGCCTCGAGTCCGGACGCGGAGCCCAGGACGAACGTGGTCGGGGGCGGGCGGTGACCGACAGGAGCTCGGTCACGGTGACCGCTTTGAGCCCCTTGGCCCCCAGACCATCCAGCACGAGGGGCAGGGCGTCGCGGCCGATCTGGGAGCTGGGGTACATGACATGCATGAGGATGATCGACCCCGGCTCCGCTTCGTCCACGATCCGGTCGGCGTACTCCTGCGGCGTCAAGGTCCCGGACAGGTCGTCCTCGACCGACCACATGACCGTCGTCAACCCGGCGCGCTCGACCGCCCGCGGCAGACCCACGAGGTTCTTGCCGAACGGCGGGCGAAACAGCGTCGGCGCAGGAGCCCCCGCCCCAGCCACCGCCTCGTGGGTACGAGCGATCTCCTCGTCATAGGACCCCGAGGACTTCAGCACCATCCGCTGGTGGCTCCACGAGTGGCTGCCGATCTCCATCCCGGCCTCGGACAAGCGGCGCACCTGCTCCGGCCGCTCCTCCCCACCCTGCCCGATCCGGCGACCACGACCGCCAACCGGCGGACCGGACGGGAGCGGTGAGCCATGCAGGCACTCTAGGCCGCACGCCCAGCGACGTAGGATTGCTCCTCGTGGCCACCGACTTCGCTGAAGAGATCAAGCAGCTCCGCACGACCATGGCGTCGGTGCGTGAGGTGACCGACATCGGCGCCCTCGACGCGGCGATCGCCGACTTCGAGCGGCAGGCCTCCGAGCCCGGGCTCTGGGACGACCAGGAGAAGGCCCAGCAGGTCACGTCAGGCCTGTCGCGCGCCAAGGCCGAGCGCGAGCGCGTCGTCAACATGGACGCGCGCATCGACGACCTCGAGGTCCTCGTCGAGATGGGTCAGGAAGAGAATGACGAGGCCACCCTCACCGAGGCCGAGGCCGAGCTGGTCAAGATCCGCAAGGCCGTCGGCGAGCTCGAGGTTCGCACCCTGCTCTCCGGGGAGTACGACGAGCGCGAGGCCGTCGTCACCATCCGCGCCGGCGCCGGTGGCGTCGACGCCGCCGACTTCGCCGAGATGCTGCTGCGGATGTACCTGCGCTGGGCCGAGCGCCACGGCTACCCGACCAAGGTCATGGACACCTCCTACGCCGAGGAGGCGGGCCTGAAGTCGGCGACCTTCGAGGTCAACGTGCCCTACGCCTACGGCAACCTCTCGGTCGAGGGCGGCACCCACCGTCTCGTGCGGATCAGCCCGTTCGACAACCAGGGCCGCCGCCAGACCAGCTTCGCCGCGGTCGAGGTCATCCCGCTCATCGAGGGCACCGACTCCATCGACATCCCCGAGAACGAGCTCAAGATCGACGTCTTCCGCTCCAGCGGCCCCGGCGGGCAGAGCGTGAACACCACCGACTCGGCGGTCCGCATGACGCACATCCCCACTGGCACCGTCGTCTCGATGCAGAACGAGAAGTCCCAGATCCAGAACCGCGCCGCCGCCCTGCGGGTCATGCAGTCCCGCCTGCTCCTCCTCAAGAAGGCCGAGGAGGCCGCCGAGCGCAAGGAGCTCGCCGGTGACATCAAGGCCAGCTGGGGCGACCAGATGCGCTCCTACGTCCTCAACCCCTACCAAATGGTCAAGGACCTCCGCACCGAGCACGAGACCGGCAACCCGAGCGCGGTCTTCGACGGCGACATCGACGCCTTCATCGAGGCGGGCATCCGCTGGCAGATCGCCCAGCGCAAGGAGCAGGACTGACCGGCCGGGCCGATGAGCCTGCCTGACCCACGCATCCGAGCCGTCGCGCTCGGGCTCGCCGTCCGGTCTGGGCACGTCCTCGCCGAGTCGTATGCCGCGTCGCCGGGTCGCGCTGCCTTCCTCCGTGCGCTCGGGGGCGGGATCGACTTCGGCGAGACCGGGGCCGAGGCGCTGCGCCGGGAGTTCCGCGAGGAGCTGGGCCTCGAGGTCGTCGTGGGGGAGCGGCTCGGCGTGATCGAGAACATTTTCTCGTATGCCGGTGAGCCAGCTCACGAGGTCGCCCAGGTCTTCGCGGTGGCCGGGGAGGGGATCGACGACTGGCCGCTCGACGAGCGCCGACCGGTGCTGGACTCCACGCAGGGGACGACCGCCGGCTGGCACCGGATCGACGAGTTGGCCACTGGCGGAATGGACTTCTTCCCACCAGCGATCCTCGACCTGGCCGTGGGCCTCTCACGTCTGGTGGGCTGACCGGAGACGGAAGGCACCCAGCACCGGAGGTGAGGTGTGCGCGCGAGGTGAGCGGACGGCATACGGTGGGGTGATGAGCCACCCCGACGCCGACTGGGCCGCTGTCGCCGACCGTCTCGCGCACGATGTGGCACAACTGGCTGATGGATCATCGCTCGAGGTGGCCGCGGTGGGGAGCGAGCGCCCGGCCAAACTGCCGGGGCTGCGGCGTCGGCTGCTCGGCCAGCAGTTCGTCCACATCGCTCCCTGGGTGCGCTTGGAGCGGGTCGAGGACCATCTCGTCGCCCGGTGCGTCAGCGACCACCGGGAGATCGGGTTCCCGCTCAGTCCGGAGGAGAAGGTGGCCCTGAGCCGGCTCGGGTGGCACGCACCGGGCGAGGCCGATGGGCCGGCGCTGCTGCGGTGGGTCCCGGATGACGTGCCGACGGGGCCGTACCTGCCGGCCGCGGATGTCGCACGGGCGGTGGCCCTCGGCGTCGGCACCCTGCGCGAGGTGTTCTCCGCCGACCCCGCACGAGTGAGGATCGCCTAGGGGCGCGTGCGTGTCAGGAGTGCGGCATCCGGCACCTTCGGCACGCAGGTCCGGAGGGCTGCCGGTGGAGAGCGGGCCCGAGGAAGGTGCCGCCCACGA
>JAIUOP010000002.1 GCA_020161815.1 Actinomycetota bacterium
TATGGATCGAGCTCGTCCTCCTGGCCCAAGACCTCACCGCGTGGACCCAAACCCTCGCCCTGCACGGCGAGCACGCCGTGGCCGAACCAAAACGGTTACGGCTGCTGCTGTTCGGGATCGCTGCCCGCCTGATACGGACCGGACGGCGGGTCATCCTCGACCTCGACAAGTCCTGGCCCCACGCCCCCGCCATCGTCCACGCGATCACCACCCTGCGTGCCTACCCCACCCCCGGATAGGCCACCCGGCAGACTCCCCTGACCGCCTCGACCCAAGGACCTCGGAGAACCGTCCACCAGCACGCCAGCCGGGAAGCTGTCGTGCCCAACACCAAGAACCCGTCACCACGCCCCCCACAGCGACCACTCACCAGCGACTCAGCCAGCCCAATGAAACGGTGAGGCTAGGGGCGAAGCCGGCGAGGGCTCAGAAGGTGCGCGCCGTCGACGTCTCGACGAGTGCCTCGAGCACCGTTCGCGCCTCGTCCTCGACGCCCACGGCCCGCGCCAGGGACGCCCGCGCGCTCGCCGTGAGGCGGGCGATGGTCGCCTCCACCGCGTCGACACCACCGGAGTCGGTCATGAGCGCGCGCAGCTCGTCGACCTGGTCCAGGGTCAGGTCCGGACGACCCAGCAGGGCATCCATCCGCTCCCGACCCGCCGGGGTCGCGCCGCGCAGGGTGTGCGCCACGAGGACCGTCCGCTTGCCCTCACGCAGGTCGTCGCCGGCCGGCTTGCCCGTGGCCTCGGGGTCCCCGAAGACACCGAGGATGTCGTCGCGCAGCTGGAAGGCCTCGCCGAGGTCGAGCCCGTAGCCGGAGAGTGCCGCCAGGTCCTCCTCCCCGAGACCGCCCGACGCGGCGCCGATGAGGAGGGGGTGCTCGATGGAGTACTTCGCGCTCTTGTAGCGGATGACGTGACTGGCCCGGGCGATCCGCTCGTCGTCACTGAGCGTGGTCCACGGCCGCACCGACTCCACGACGTCGAGGAACTGCCCGGCCATCAGCTGGGTGCGCATCCGGTCGAAGAGGCCACGGGCGCGCGCGAGGTCCTCCGCGGGCAGTCCACTCGTCGCGTAGAGCTCCTCGGTCCAGTTCAGGCAGAGGTTCCCGGCGAGGATCGCCCCGGCCATCCCGAAGCGGTCGGCATCCCCGACCCACCCCCGCGCGCCATGGTGAGCGGCGAGCGCGCGGTGGGCGGACGGCATACCGCGCCTGGTGTCGCTGTCGTCCATGACGTCGTCGTGGAGCAGCGCCGCCCCCTGGAAGAACTCCATCGACGTCGCGAGGCGCACGGCGGCGTCCGAGTCGGGGCGCCCGGCGGCGCGGTGTCCCCAGTAGAGGAAGGCGGCCCGCAGGCGCTTGCCCCCGGTGAGCAGCGAGCCGATGGCGTCGACGATGTCATCGACATCGGAGCCGATCTCGGCCAGGACGCCACGCTGGTGGACCAGCTCGGCGTCGATGCAGGCCTGCACGCGCTGGCGCAGGTCGGCACGATCGAGGGGGTTGGACACGCTGTGAGCCTATCCCGCGGGCGGAGCGGTCCCGACGCGGTGTCGGACCGGCCGCTGCGTAGGATGACGCACCGAGTCGGGCGCGCTCGCGCCCGGTCGGGCCCGGGGAGGACGTCATGATCGGCTTCGAGTCGATCCTGCGGTCGGCGCGCGTGGCCGGTCGCGAACCCCTCCTGTATGCCGTGACCCCGCCTCGCGTGACCACCCCGCCCGAGCGGGTGGCCCAGCTCGCCGAGCGCACCCTCGAGCGGCTCGCCGTCATGGACGTCGACGCCCTGGTGCTCTACGACCTGGTCGACGAGGCGGACCGCTCCGAGGCCGAGCGCCCCTTCCCGTTCCTTCAGACCCGGGATCCGGCGGAGTACCTCGAGAACTGGCTGGGGGAGTGGCAGGGTCCCTCGATCGTCTACCGCTGCGTCGGCAAGTACGACGAGAGCGAGCTGCGGGCGTGGATGCTCGCGCAGCCGGGCACCGTCGGGACGGTGTTCGTCGGGGCGGCCTCGGCCGGCACGCCGGTGCAGACCGACCTGCGGACGGCCCAGCGGCTGCGGGCCGCCGTCCGGCGCGACCTGCCCATCGGTGGGGTGGCCATTCCCGAGCGCCACACGACGCGCGGGGACGAGCACGCGCGGCTGCTGCGGAAGCAGGCGGCCGGCTGCACCTACTTCATCTCCCAGGTCGTCTACGACCTCGGGGCCGCCAAGGACCTCGCCTCGGACTACGCGTATGCCTGCCGCCAGGCCCGCGTGCCGCCGGTGCCGATCTTCTTCACGCTCTCCCTGTGCGGGTCGGCCAAGACGCTCGACTTCCTCCACTGGCTCGGGGTGGACGTGCCCCGGTGGATGCGCAACGAGATGCTCCACGCCGACGACACCCTCGAGGCCTCGATGGCCTTCTGCCTCCAGACGGCCCGTGAGCTCGCCGAGTTCTGTCGCTACCTGCGGCTGCCGTTCGGCTTCAACGTCGAGAGCGTCTCGATGCGCCGTGATGAGATCGAGGCCACGGTCGAGCTGGCCAGGGCGGTCCGGGGCATCATCGGTGAGGGCTCCCGCTGACCGGTCACCCCGGCCTGACCTGGCCTGACCTGGCCCGGTCGGGCGACCTCGGTCAGACGACTTCGACCGGGGTGCCGGCCGTCAGGGTGATCAGGTCGGCATAGGTCGTCGCGAACACCGAGTGCGAGTGCCCGGCCGCGGCCCAGACGACCGGGAAGCGGGCCAGGCTGACGTCGATGACCGTGCGCAGCGGCGTGAGGTGACCCACCGGTGCGACGCCGCCGATGGCAGAGCCGGTCCAGGCCCGCACCTCCTCGGGCGTGGCCTGGCGCAGCGGGGGCGACTCGAGGTGCTCGGCGACCTTGACCAGGTCGACGCGGTGCCCGCCGGAGGACAGGACGAGCAGGGGAGTGGGGGCGCTGCCGTCGCCGGCGTCGGCGGCGAAGACGAGCGAGTTGGCGATCTCGGCGGGCGTGATGCCCAGTGCGTCCGCCGCGGCCTTGGCGGTGCGCACGGCATCGGGCAGGTGGCGCACGGTCGGGGTCATCCCGACGGTGGCGAGGACGTCGAGGACGCGCGCGACCGCGGGGTGCTCGCTGCGGTCGTGGGTGCTGTCCTCGGAGGGGTCCATGGCGGCCCAGCGTAGGACGCCCACTTGACGCCTCGTGCACGGCAGGGGCTACAGTCGAGTCATTCGAACAGTTGTTCGAGGAATCCACAGGATCATCCACAGGCTCGAGAGGAGTCCATGTCGTGGTGCGCAGAGTCGACGAACCCGTCCACGTCCGCGTCGGTGAGCAGGCGCCCGAGGCCTTCCTCTGGCGGGGGCGTCTCTATGCCGTCCGCGGCATCGACGGGCACTGGAGTGAGCGGCGTTCCTGGTGGCGCGACGCCACGGAGGGCCCCGGTGACCGGCAGGTGTGGCGGGTGCGGGCGCAGGCCGGTCGGGCCGACACCCCCGGCATCTACGAGCTGGGCGACGACGGGGCGAGCGCCGGCTCCTGGACGCTGCTCTGCCGTCATGACTGAGGAGGACGCCATGACCGAGGACGCCCTGACCCTGACCAGCGCCACGCTCACCTTGATCGAGCGGGCCCACGACTCCCTGTTGATCGGGTATGCCGCGGAGTCGGCCACCGCTCGCCACCGGGCGGCCCAGGTGGCCGCCCTCCGGGGCGCGGCCGCCGTCGTCGCCGCCCGGGACGTCCATGGCCGCCAGTCCCGGCTCGGGCCGGTGAGCCTGTGGGACCTGCTGGCCCGGCTCACCCCCGAGCTGGCCGAGTGGGCCCGCCACTTCGCCCTCGTGACCCGCCGGCTCCCGCTCGTGGACACCGGCCGGGTCCGGGTCAGCGTCCGCGAGGCCGACGACCTGCTGCGCGATGCCGAGGCCTTCCTCGCGCGCGCCGAGCTCGTCGTCGGCATGCCCGCGCGCCTCGACCCGGTGCCCGGCCTGGCGCCGGTCCGCAGCGCGTAACCCCAACGCCCCACCCACTCATGAGCGAGCCCGGCGACTTCGCCCACCTCCACGTCGCCTCCGGGTACTCCCTGCGCCATGGCGCAGCCACCCCGCAGGACCTGGTCGACCGCGCCGTCGCGCACGACCAGGGTGTGCTCGCGCTCACCGACCGGGACGGGCTCTACGGGGCGATCCGGTTCGCGACCGCCGCGATGCGCGCGGGGATCACCCCGGTGCTCGGGGTCGACCTCGCCGTCGCCGGGCCGGGAGTGAGGGGCGCGCGAGGAGTGGGAGGTGGGCTGGGAGCCAGCGGGACGGCATACGGAGGGAAGGCCGGACCGCGGACGCCGGTGCGCGGGGGAGCGCTCGTCGACCCACGCCACCCACGGGTGACCGTGCTCGCCCGCGGGCAGGGTGCTGGTCTGGAGCCGGCCGCCGGGTGGTCCGCGCTCTGCCGGCTCGTCACCGACACCCACCTCACCGGCGAGCGCGGCACCCCGATCTGCACCCCCGAGCTCCTCGCCCGCTGGTCCACCGCGTCGCCCACCCCCACCACTCCCTCCCCGACAGTCGAAAGTAGACGACACGCCGTGTCCGGCCAGGTGCATGCAGCGCGTCCTCTACTTTCGACTGTCTCGGGGGAGGGGCCGGCGCGGCTGCGGGTCCTCCTCGGCCCGGACAGCGACGTCGGCCGGGCCCTGCTCCACCGGCGCCCCGAGACCGCCCGCGACCTGCTCGCGCGCTGGCTGCGCCTGCTGCCTCCCGATGCGCTCGCGATCGAGGTCGTCCTCCACGGTGGCCCCGACGGCACGACCGGCTGCCTGCGCCAGGCTCGCGGCCTCCTCGGGCTCGCCGACGAGGCCGGGCTGCCGGCGATCCTCTCCGGCGCCGTGCGCCACCTCGAGCGCGAGGATGCCGTCGTCGCCGACGTCCTCGACGCCGCGCGCCGGCTCGTCGTCCTCGACACCCGCCACCTCGACCGGGTCACCGATGCCGGCCACCTCGCCGACACCGCGACGATGACCGCGCGCGCCCGCGCCATCGCCGGCCCGGACGACACCGCCCGTGCCCATCGCCTGCTCACCGACACCCTTGCCCTGGCGGCCGAGTGCGCCCTCGACGGCCGCGCCGACCTCGGCATCGGCGCGGTCCACCTGCCCGAGCAGGAGGTCCTCGGCATCCCCACCGGCGAGGACCCGCACCGCGTTCTCGCCGAGCGCTGCCGGGGCGCCGTCAGCCGCCGCTACCCCAGCGCGAACGAGGCCCTGCGACAGCGGGTCGAGAGCCGTCTCGAGGACGAGCTCGCCGTCATCGCCGCCCTGGGCTACCCGACCTACTTCCTCACCGTCGCCGAGGTGACCGACCTCATCCGCGCCAAGGGGGTGCGCGTCGCGGCCCGTGGCTCCGGCGCGGGTTCACTCGTCAACCACCTGCTCGGCATCAGTGGGGTCGACCCGATCCGGCACGACCTGCTCATGGAGCGCTTCTGCACCACCTTGCGCGCCGAGCTGCCCGACATCGACGTCGACGTCGAGTCCGCGCGCCGCACCGAGATCTACGAGGCGATCCTCGAGCGGTTCAGCGGTGAGCGGGTGACCTGCGTGTCGATGATGGACACCTACAAGGTGCGGCACGCGATCCGCGACGTCGGGGCCGCGCTCGGCATGCCCCCGGCCGAGGTCGACGAGATCGCCAAGGCCTTCCCCCACATCCGCGCCAAGGACGTCCGCCACGCCATCGCCGACCTGCCCGAGCTGCGAGGGCTGACCAGCCACCGCCTGACCGATGCCCGCCTGACCACCCTCTTCGACCTCGTCGAACGCCTCGACGGACTGCCCCGCCACATCGCCCTGCACCCCTGCGGCGTCGTGCTCTCCAATGCCGGCCTGCTCGACCGCACCCCCGTCGAGGCGAGCTGGATCGGCTTCCCGATGAGCCAGTTCGACAAGGACGACGTCGAGACCCTCGGCCTGCTCAAGCTCGACGTCCTCGGCATCCGCATGCAGTCCGCCATGGCCCACGCGCTCACCGAGATCGAGCGCGTCGAGGGCAAGCAGGTCGACCTCGACGACGAGGCCCAGGTGCCGCACGACGACCCCGCGACCTTCGCCCTCATCCGCACGACCCGCACCCTGGGCTGCTTCCAGATCGAGAGCCCGGGCCAACGCGAGCTCATCGGCAAGTTCGGCCCGGAACGCTTCGGCGACCTCATCATCGACATCTCCCTCTTCCGCCCCGGGCCGGTGAAGTCGGACATGATCACCCCCTTCCTCGAGAGCCGGCACGGTTGGCGCAGAAGGCGATTCCTCCACCCCAGCCTGGTCCCGGCCCTCGCCGAGACCGAGGGGGTCGTCGTCTTCCACGAGCAGGTGCTGCAGATCGTCGCCGAGACGACCGGGGTCTCCCTGGCCCAGGCCGACGAGGTCCGTCGCACCATGGGCACGCCCCAGGGGCAGGAGGACATCGAGGCCTGGTGGCGCCCGGCGGCCAAGGCCCGCGGCTACACCGCGACCGAGCGCGACGAGATCTGGGCGGTGCTCAAGTCCTTCGCGAGCTTCGGCTTCTGCAAGGCCCACGCCGCCGCCTTCGCCCTGCCGACCTTCCACTCGGCCTGGCTCAAGACCCACCACCCCGCGGCCTTCCTCGCCGGTGTCCTCACCCACGACCCCGGGATGTACCCCAAGCGGCTCATCCTCGACGACGCCCGCAGCCTGGGCATCGCCGTCCTCGGACTCGACGTCAACGCCTCGCGCGACAGCTACCGCCTCGAGGCCCTCACCGACGACGAGATCGACCACGACTTCGTCCCGATCCACCCTGACCTGCCCGACGGGCGGCGGCACGGCATCCGCCTCTCGCTCACCGAGGTCAAGGGGATCAGCGAGGCCGAGGTCGCGGCCATCGTTGCGGGACAACCCTTTGCCGACCTCGCGGACTTCTGGAGCCGCACCCACGTCAGCCGCCCGATCGTCGAGCGGCTCGTCCTCGCCGGCGGCTTCGACGCGATGTACGGCCTGGGTGGCCGCGGCGCCGGCCTGGGTCGTCGGGGCAAGCTCACCCGCCGCGACCTGCTCCTCCACGTCGCCGAGATCGACCGCTGGCACCGCTCCCTGACCCGCTCCGGAGGCCGCCGCCGCGCCACCGCGCCACGGGTCGGGGCCGGCCGCCCCGTCCGCGCCACCCCCGACCGCGCCCAGATCGGGCCCGCCGGTCCCGTGGGGGCCCAGCCCCACGGCATACCGAGCCCGTATGCCGTGGGCACCCGGGAGCGGGCCGCGGCCCAGTCGCAGGCCGCCGCCACCGTCGTGCCCGCGGAGGAGCGCTCGGTCCAGCTCCTCCTCGACCTCGGCGACCGGCCCGAGCTGCGCGAGGGCAGTGGCCTGCCCGAGCTCACCGGCACCGAGCGGGTCCGGGCCGAGCTCGACGTGCTCGGGCTCGACGCCTCGAGCCATGTCATCGACACCTACCGACCGCTGCTCGACGTCCTCGGCGTCACCCCGGCGCAGCACCTGCTGCGGGCCCGCAACGGGGGAGAGGTGTGGGTCGCCGGGGTCAAGGTGGCGACCCAGACCCCGCCGATCCGGTCCGGGCGGCGCGTCGTCTTCCTCACCCTCGACGACGGCACCGGGTGCGCGGACGCGACCTTCTTCGAGGACGTCCAAGGGCCCTACGCCGAGACCGTCTTCCACTCCTGGCTGCTGCTCGTCCGCGGAGTCGTGCGGCGCACGGGGGAGCGGGGCATCTCGTTGCGGGCCACCGGTGCCTGGGAGCTGTCGACCCTCTGGGAGGCCTGGCAGCGCGGCGGGCAGGAGGCCGTCCACGCGGCCCTGCTCGACCTCGACCGGGACTCGCGGGAGCGGGCGCGCGAGGGCGAGGAGTCCGCCGACGCCAGCGGACGACGGCGGGTGCTCGTCCACGCCTCAGGCTTCCGGCAGTCGCCCTATGCCGACACCCGGCCGCCCGGCACGCCCACGCGCGACCTGCGGGGCCTCACGGCAGCGATGGGTGACCAGGCGCCACGCAAGCTGTGGCACTCCAGCCCCGGCAGCTCGGGGCACTAGGGTGAGCCCCGTGACCGAGGAGCGCACCGCCACCCGCCGTCCCGGCGTCGAGGCGTCGGTGCGCACGGCCGCCGTCTGGGCGGTCCTCTCCCAGCACGCCCACCGGCATGCCGCTGCGCTGGGGCGCCCGCTCGTCGTGCTCGACCTCGGCGGGGGCAGCGGCGGGTTCGCCGTGCCACTGGCCCAGGCCGGCCACGAGGTCACGGTCGTCGACCCGAGCCCGGACGCCCTGGCCTCGCTGCGTCGGCGGGCCGACGAGGTGGGGGCCTCGGCGCGGATCCGTGCGGCCCAGGGGGATGCCGACGCCCTCGCGACCCTCCTCGGCGGCTCCAGCGTCGACCTCGTCACCTGCCATGGCACCCTCGAGCACGTCGACGACCCGGCCGGGACGCTGGCCCGGCTCGCCGATGCCCTGGCCCCCGGCGGCCTGCTCAGCCTCGTCGTCGCCCAGCGCCACGCCGCCGTCCTCGCGCGGGTCCTCGCTGGATCCATCGACCGCGCCGCCGCCGCCCTCACCAGCCCGGAGGGACGCTGGGGTGAGGACGACCCCCTGCCACGGCGGTTCGACCGCGACGCCCTCGTCGCGCTCGTCGAGGACACCGGACTGCGCGTCCTCGAGGCCCACGGCGTGCGGATCTTCACCGAGCTCGCCCCGTCGTCCGCCCTCGACTCCGAGAGCGACCGGCAGGCCCTCCTGGCCCTCGAAGAGGTCGCGGCGGCCCACCCGGCCCTGGCCGCCCTCGGCGCCGCCCTGCACGTCGTCGCCGAGCGCGCCTGACCGCGGCGCGGCGATGAGCCGACGGCAGTTCGCCCTTCCCCGACGCACCGGGGACGGGCCGCCGGACGACACCGGGTGCACGATCCTCCACGTCGACATGGACGCCTTCTACGCGTCGGCCTCGCTGCTCGCCCGACCCGAGCTCGTCGGCACGCCGGTCATCATCGGTGCCGCGGGCCGCCGTGGCGTCGTCCTCTCGGCGACCTACGAGGCCCGCCGCTTCGGGGTGACCTCGGCCATGCCGATGAGCCGGGCCCAGCGGCTCTGCCCGCAGGCGACCGTCCTCCCTCCCGACCACGCCCTCTATGCCCGCATGTCCGCGGCCGTGATGGAGATCTTCCGGTCGGTGACCCCCCTGCTCGAGCCGCTCTCCCTCGACGAGGCCTTCCTCGACGTCTCCGGCGCGATCCGGCGCCTGGGCAGCCCGGCGAGCATCGGTCAACAGATCCGTGACGCCGTGGCCGACGAGCAGGGGGTGACCTGCTCGGTGGGGGTGGCGCCGAGCAAGTTCGTCGCCAAGCTCGCCTCCGGCCTGGCCAAGCCGGACGGGCTGGTCGTCGTGCCCGTCGACGAGGTCGTCGCCTTCGTCCAGCAGCTGCCCGTCGGGGCGCTCTGGGGCGTCGGCGAGCGCACCGAGGAGACCCTGACCAGGCTCGGCCTGCGCACCGTCTCCGACCTCGCGCACACCCCCCTCGCGACGCTCACCCGGGCCCTCGGCGAGGCCGGGGGGCGCCACCTGCACGACCTCGCCTGGGGACGCGACCCGCGACCCGTGGAGCAGGAGTCGCGCGAGCGCAGCATCGGCAGCGACGAGACCTTCGCCTACGACATCGACGACCCGGTCCTGATCCACCGGCACCTGCTCGGCCTCAGTGAGCGGACGGCCGCGCGCGTGCGCGCCGCCGGGCTCGCCGGTCGCACCGTGAGCCTGAAGGTCCGCTTCGCCGACTTCACGACGATCACCCGCTCCCGCACGCTGCGCGAGCCCACGGACGTCAGCCGGGAGATCTACGAGACCGCCGTGGGCCTGTTCGACGCGCTCGGGCTGCAACGTGCCCGCATCCGCCTCGTCGGCGTGCGGATGGAGAAGCTGGTCCCGGTGACCCAGGCGCCGATCCAGGCGCGCCTGGACGACCCCGACCACGGCTGGCGCGAGGCCGACCGCGCCGTCGACCGCGCCAGCGCCCGCTTCGGCGCGGGCGCCGTGCGTCCGGCCGCACTGATCCGTCGCGACCAACCTTCCTCCGCGGGCGATCGGGATCTATCCTGAGGTGAGCAGGTCCGGTGCCGGGCGTCGGACGAGTCATGAGCAGGGAGGTCGAGGTGCCGCTGTCGGAGCATGAGCAGCAGATGCTCGCCCAGTTGGAGCAGGCCCTGGCGTCCGAGGACCCGCGGTTCGCCCACCAGATGCGTGGTGGTGCCGCGTTCGGGGTGCGCCGACGGCGGCTGGCCGTGGGCGTGCTCGGGTTCGTCCTCGGGCTCGGCCTGGTCATCCTCGGGGTCAACACGATGATGTGGATCGGCGCGGTCGGGTTCGCCGTCATGGTGGCCGCCGTCGCCTTCGCGCTCGCCCCGACCCGCACCCTCGACACCGCGAAGGACGCGGCCCGGCCGGCGGCGCCGACCAAGGGTGGGTCGGGTTTCATGGGCCGGCTGGACGAGCGCTGGGAGCGGCGCGAGCGCGGCCTCTAGAGTCCCATGCCGATCCTCCTCGGCGACGACGACCTGCAGCGCCTGCTCCCCCCGGAGCGGGCGCTGTCCCTTGTCCGCGCCGCGGTCATCGACCTCGACCGTGGGCGACTCGTCGCGCCGCCCCGCGTGGCCGCCGACGTGGGCGCCGGCCACCTCACCTTCACCTGCGGGGCGGTGCCCGGGTCCTGGGTCGGCTACCGGTCCTACCGTGCGCCGGGCGACGCCGGGGACGAGCAGGTCGTCGTGGTCACCGACGACCCGAGCGGGCGGGTGCGGGCCCTGTATGCCGGGCAGCACCTGGGTCCGCTGCGCACCGGGGCGTTGGGGGCCCTCGCGATCGACGCCCTGGCGCCGCCCGGACCGGTGTCGCTTGCTCTGGTGGGGGCGGGCCGCCAGGCGTGGGCCCAGCTGAGCGCGATCCACGCCGCCCGGCGGATCGAGTCGCTGCGCGTGCACTCGCGCACGCCGGCGCACCGGCAGTCCCTGGCCGACCGCGCGTCCGCGGAGCTTGGGGTGCCCGCCCTAGCGGGCGACACGGCACGTGCGGCCGTCGAAGGCGCCGACGTCGTGGTCCTGGCCACCTCCAGCCCCGTGCCCGTCGTCGAGGCCGCCTGGCTCGAGGCCGCCTCGGTCGTCAGCACACTCGGCCCCAAGCAGGTGCATCGCCACGAGTTCCCTCCGGCCCTGACGGCCGGGGCCTCTCTCCTCGTGACCGACTCGCTGGCCCAGCTCGCGGCCTACGACCCGCCGGCCGTCGTCGTGGCGTCGGGGGAGCTGGACCGGGTGCGCTCGCTGGGGTCGGTGGTGGCCGGCGGCGGGCCTGCGCGTCGAGGGAGCGGGCCCGCGGTCTTCCTGTCGGTCGGCCTGGCCGGCACCGAGGCCTACCTGCTCGAGGCCATCACGAGGTGAGCGCGACGCCGACGACCCAGGTGAGGGCGATGAGGACGGCGGCGACCAGCTCGATGCCGATCGAGGTGGCGATGGCCCGCAGCGCGACCTTGGTGCGCCGCCAGGCCAGGGTCCGGTCCCGCCGCGGCAGGTAGGCCAGCAGGAACAGCCCCAGCACGAAGCCGACGAAGAAGCCGACCACGGGGATGACGAACATCCCCACGATGCCGCAGACCGCCGCGAACACCAGCCCCAGGGTGCTCACGCCCTCGGCCTTGAGCCGGCGTCCGGGGATGAGGTACTGGCCGGCCACCCCCGCGACGAACCACAGGACGCAGATGCCGAAGATCGTCCAGGCCGTGCCGCCGCCGGTCTCGTAGGCCCACAGAAGGGTGCCGAGGAGCGTGACGAACAGGCCCGGGAGGACCGGGATGACGATGCCGATCGTCCCCACGAGGATGATCAGGGCCGGCACCCAGACCTGGGTGCCGGCCGGCAGGAAACCGTCCACCCGAGGTCAGGCGAGGTCGGCGACGGCGTCCGAGCCGTCGTCGACGAGGCGCTGGCTCTCGTCGTGGATGTCGGCGTGGTCCTGCAGCGCCGGGGCGTGCTTGCGGCCGTGGTGGGCGCAGAAGAACAGCTCCCCGCCGGAGTGGAGGCGCACACGCACGTACGCCTGCGCTCCGCACCGGTCGCAGCGGTCGGCGGCGGTCAGGGTGGGTGCCAGTGCGGCGTTCACGTCGGCCTCCTTGGGGCGTTCGCTCTTCTCGTGCTCGTGGTCGGGACCGCCTTCGGGAGGCGGCCACGGTGTGAACAGTCAAACACGCCCAACCCTTCCCGGGCCGCCAATATCCACCGGACGCGGCCCCCCCGCCGCGTGGCGTGCCGGCCCTGACACACCCCCCGACTAGCCTGCAGGGGCACGCCGTCTTCCATTCCCCGAGGAGTCCGATCCGTGGCCACCGCCGCGAAGAAGTCCGCGACGACCAAGTCGAGCCAGGACTACACCGCCCACCACCTGCAGGTCCTCGAAGGCCTGGAGGCGGTGCGCAAGCGTCCGGGCATGTACATCGGCTCCACCGACAGCCGCGGCCTGATGCACTGCCTCTGGGAGATCATCGACAACGCCGTCGACGAGGCCCTCGGCGGGCACTGCGACCGGATCGTCGTCGTCCTCCACCGGGACGGCTCGGTCGAGGTCCGTGACAACGGACGCGGCGTGCCGGTCGACATCGAGCCCAAGACCGGCCTCACCGGCGTCGAGCTCGTCTACACCCGCCTCCACGCCGGCGGCAAGTTCGGCGGCGGCTCCTACACCGCCTCCGGTGGCCTGCACGGCGTCGGCGCCTCGGTCGTCAACGCCCTCTCCAGCCGCCTCGACGTCGAGGTCGACCGCGGCGGCAAGACCTACGCCATGAGCTTCCGTCGGGGGGAGCCGGGCGTCTTCTCCGACGTCGCCGGCGCCAAGGGGAGCAAAGACCCGGGACACGACTTCACGGCATACGTCTCGGGCAGCCAGCTCGACGTCATCGGCACCGTCAAGCGCGGGGTGAGCGGCACCCGGGTGCGCTACTGGGCCGACCACCAGATCTTCTTGAAGGACGCCTCGTTCGACCTCGAGGGGCTCACCGCGCGGGCGCGGCAGACCTCCTTCCTCGTGCCCGGGCTCGCCATCGTCATCCGCGACGAGCGCTCGGAGGAGGCCACCGAGGAGGTCTTCCTCCACGACGGGGGCATCTCCGAGTTCTGCGACTACCTGGCCATCGACCCGCCGGTGACCGACGTCTGGCGGCTGCAGGGCTCGGGCACGTTCACCGAGACCGTGCCCGTCCTCGACAGCCGCGGGCACATGACACCCACCGAGGTCGAGCGTGAGGCCGGTGTCGACATCGCCGTGCGGTGGGGGACCGGCTACGACACCAAGGTGCAGAGCTTCGTCAACATCATCGCCACGCCCAAGGGTGGCACCCACCTGGCGGGTTTCGACCAGGCCCTGATCAAGGTCTTCCGCAAGCAGCTGGAGCTCAACGCGCGACGCCTCAAGGTGGGCGCGGACAAGGTGGAGAAGGACGACATCCTCGCCGGGCTCACCGCCGTGGTGACCGTGCGTCTGGCCGAGCCCCAGTTCGAGGGCCAGACCAAGGAGGTCCTGGGCACGGCAGCGGTGCGGGCCATCGTCGCCAAAGTGGTCGAGAGCGAGCTCACCGCGCTGCTCACCTCGACCAAGCGAGGGGAGAAGCAGCAGGCGGCGCTACTGCTCGAGAAGGTCACCTCCGAGATGAAGTCGCGCATCAGTGCGCGCCTGCACAAGGAGACCCAGCGCCGCAAGACCGCCCTCGAGTCCTCCTCGCTCCCGGCCAAGCTCGCCGACTGCCGCAGCAGCGACCCCGAGCGCACCGAGCTGTTCATCGTCGAGGGGGACAGCGCGCTGGGCACCGCCAAGCTCGCACGCTCCTCGGACCACCAGGCGCTGCTGCCGATCCGCGGCAAGATCCTCAACGTCCAGAAGGCCTCGGTCACGGACATGCTCGGCAACGCAGAGTGCGCGGCCATCATCCAGGTCATCGGGGCCGGCTCCGGCCGCACCTTCGACCTGGACGCGGTGCGCTACGGCAAGGTCATCATCATGACCGACGCCGACGTCGACGGCGCCCACATCCGCACGCTCCTCCTCACCCTCTTCCACCGCTACATGCGCCCCCTCGTCGAGGCGGGACGGGTGTATGCCGCGGTGCCGCCGCTGCACCGCATCGAGGTCGCCAACCCGGGCAGCAAGCCCAACGAGCTCATCTACACCTACAGCGAGCCGGAGATGCGCAAGACCCTGGCGGGGCTGCAGCGCAAGGGCCGCTCGGTCAAGGAGCCGATCCAGCGCTACAAGGGGCTGGGCGAGATGGACGCCGACCAGCTGGCCGAGACGACGATGGACCCGCGGCACCGGACCTTGCGCCGGGTGACCATCGGGGACATCGAGGCTGCACAGCGCGTGTTCGAGCTGCTCATGGGCAGCGAGGTGGCCCCGCGCAAGGACTTCATCGTCGCGTCGGCGCAGACCCTCGACCGGGAGCGGATCGACGCCTGAGTGCGAGCCCGCCGGTCAGCCGGCGGGTGCCGATCACCCGGCGGCAGGCGGCGGGGCGGTCGAGGCCCGGACGACGAGCTCGGTCGGGATCACCTGGTCCAGGGTGGGGGAGAGCGGCAGCCCCTCGAGCAGGGCGCCCAGGAGCAGCTTCGCGGCCGCATCGCCCTGGGCGGCGACGTCCTGGCGCACCGTCGTCAGGCCCATCACCGAGGAGAGGTGGTGGTCGTCGAGGCCGATGACCGAGAGCTCCTCGGGCACCTTCACTCCGCACCGGGAGGCCGCCATGAGGGCCCCGAAGGCCATCTCGTCCGAGGCGGCCACGATCGCGGTCGGGCGTGAGGCGGACTGGAGCAGGGTCATGGTGTGCGTGAGCGCCGAGTCGGCGGTCCAGTCGCACGAGAGCATCCACTCCTCCCGCACCTGGAGCCCATGAGCCAGCAGGGTGTCGCGGAAGGCCTCGCGCCGGGCCATCGGGGTCTGGATGTGCGCGACGTTCTCGGGGACGGTGCCGATGTAGGCGATGTCCCGGTGACCCAGGTCGATGACGTGCGAGGTGGCCTGCACCATGGCGGCCGTGTCGTCGATGCGGACCGTGGGGCATCCTGGGACGGGGGTGCCGATGGCGACAGCGGGCAGCCCGAGCCGCTCCAGCAGGTCGACCTCTCCCTCGGTCATGGGGAGGTTCAGGGTGATGACGCCGTCGACGCGCCGCCACAGGAGGTTCTGGTTGAGCGTGAGCCGAGTGGCGTAGCTCTCGTCCTCGAGGTCGAAGAGGAGGACGTGGTGTCCCTGACCGCGCAGCGTCTTCTCGATCGCCGAGACCACGGTGGAGAAGAACCAGCGGGTGAGAAAGGGCGCCACCACCCCGACCACGCCTGTGCGGCCGGAGGCCAACGAGGTCGCGGTCGGGGAGGCGACGTAGTCGAGATCGGTCGCGACCTTGAGCACGCGTTCGCGTGTCTCCGGGCTCACCCGATCCAGACCCCGAAGAGCTCGGGAGACCGTGGCCACGGAGACCCCGGCCTCCCGAGCAACATCGGTGATGGTGCTCATCCGTGAAGGACGTGCATTGTCGGCCATGTCAGCCCTTGGTGCCACCCGCCAGCAGACCGCGGACGAAGTACCGCTGCAGCGAGAGGAACACCGCGACCGGCAGGGCGATCGAGATGAAGGCCGCCGCCGACAGGAGGTACCAGCGGTTGCCGAGCGTGCCGCTGATGGTGTTGAGGATCATGGTCAGCGGGGCGCGCTCCGGCGAGCCACCGAGCATGGTCAGCGCGACCAGGAGGTCGTTCCAGACCCAGAGGAACTGGAAGATGCCGAAGGACGCCAGCGCCGGGGCGATGAGCGGCAGCAGCACCTGGAAGAAGATGCGCACGTGCCCGGCGCCATCGACGCGAGCCGCCTCGAGCAGCGACGCGGGGATCTCCTTCATGAAGTTGTGCAGGAGGAACACCGCGAGCGGCAGCGCGAAGGCGCTGTGCGACAACCACAACGACCAGTAGGACCCGCCCAGGCCCATGTTCTGGAACATGGTGACCAGCGGAAGCAGGGCGATCTGCAGCGGGACGATCTGGAGGGCGAACACCGCCACGAAGAGCGCATTCCGGAAGGGGAAGTCGATCCACGCGAAGGCGTAGGCCGCCAGCGAGGCCAGCAGCAGCGGCAGGAGCACCGCTGGGATCACGATGACGAAGCTGTTGACGAAGAAGTCCGTCAACGGCGGCTGTCCCTCGGCGCCGGCGAGCACCTGCTTGTAGTTGTCCATGGTGAAGCCGGTCCGCCAGGCGTTCCACCATCCGGTGGTCTGGATGTCCTTCTGCTGCCGGAACGAGGTCACGAACAGGCCGATGGTCGGCGTGGTCCACGCCAACGCCATGACGATGGCGAAGACGGAGGCCCACGGCGAGCTGATGGCCCGGGCGGCGTTGCCGGCGGCGGACTTGCCGCGGCGCTTGCCGGTCTCGAGGTCCTTGCCGCCGCCGGCGGCCTCGACCGCCTCGTTGGCGACGGTCTCGGGCACGGGTGCGGGAGTTGCGGTGCTCATCAGGCGTCCTTCCGCATCTGGATCACGTTGAAGACGATGATCGGGGAGACCAGCAGGAAGATGACGATCGCGATGGCCGCGCCGAGACCCGGCTGCTGGGTGACGAACGAGCGGTTGTAGAACTCGTTGGCCAGGACCGAGTCGCCGAGCTTGCCGCCGCTGGAGGCCTGGACGATGTCGAAGGCCTTGAGGGTGGCGATGGCGATCGTCGTGAGGACGACGATGACCGACGAGCGGATGCTCGGCAGCGTGATGAAGCGGAACATCTGCAGGCCCTTGACGCCGTCCATGTTGGCCGCCTCGATGATCTCGTCGGGGATGGCCTTGATGGCGGCCGAGAGGACCGTCATGGCGAACCCGGCCTGGATCCAGACCATGATGACGATCATCGCGAAGGTGTTGCCCGGGGCGTTGCCCAGGAAGTCGATCGGCTTCATCCCGATCGTGGTGAGGAAGGCGTTGATGAGGCCGACCTGGGAGCCGGTCGGGTCACCGACGAAGTAGTACACGAACTTCCAGATGAGCGTCGCGCCGACCATCGAGATCGCCATCGGCAGGAAGATCAGGGCCTTGGCGACGGCCTCGCCCTTGGCCCGGTCGATGAGGATCGCGTAGAGCAGGCCCAGCCCGGTGGCGAGGAGCGGCACCAGGATGACCCAGAAGAGGGTGTTGCGGAAGACGGCCGGCAGGCCGGGCGTGGTCCACAGCGCCTGGAAGTTCTCGAAGCCGACGTACTTGCCCCGCGTGCGCGGCGTGCCGAAGTTGAGGTCGAAGAACTTGCCGGAGTAGAAGGCCCGCCGGATGGTGAGGATGGCGGGGTAGATCAGGCCGACGGCGATGAGGACGACGGTCGGGCCGACGAAGGCCACGGCCTGGATCTTCTCGCCGAGGTGTCCCTTGAACAGGGACGCGATGAGCAGGATGCCGATGAACACGGCTGCGAAGACGGCGATCCCGAGCAGCAGGGTGCCGATCTTGCCGAGGTTGCCCCCAGTGGCGGTTGCGGCCGCCAGCGTTGTCACGTGCATGTCACCTCCAAGTGAAGAGAAGCGGTGGGCGGGGCGGGAAACCGCCCCGCCCACCGTTCAGGGTGTCGCGACCTCAGGTCAGCTGGTCGGCCAGGACTTCTCGATGTTGTCGAGGGTGGTCTTGTCGTCCTGACCCTTGACCCAGTTGGTCATCTCGGACCAGAAGGTGCCGGCGCCCACGGCGGACGGCATCATGTCCGAGCCGTCGAAGCGGAAGACGGCGGCCGGGTCCTGGAGGATCTTGGCGGACTGCTGGTCGATCGGCGAGACGAGGTTCGCCGGGTCGAGCTCCTTGTTGGCGCTGACCCAACCACCGTTCGTCGTGGCCTTGGCCTTGGCGTTGGCCCAGTCGGGCGAGGCGAGGAACGCAGCGAAGGCCTTGACCTCCGGGGCGTCCCGGAAGGTGGCGACGAACTCGCCACCGCCGAGCACCGGCTTGGCCGAGGCGTCGACCGCCGGGAGGTAGAAGGCCCAGACGTCGCCGTCCTCGGCGACCTTGGTGCCCTCGGGCCAGTTCGAGGCGTAGAACGAGGCCTGGCGGTGCAGGTAGCACTTGCCCTGGAGGATGGGCTGGCCACCGTCCTGGAAGGTGGTGGTCGCGATGGAGGCGACGTCACCGAAGCCACCGTTGACCATGGCCGGGTCCTTGAGGATGGCGCCGACCTTGCCGAGGGCCTCGAGGACCTTCGGGTCGTTGAACGGGATCTTGTGCGAGACCCACTGGTCGTAGGTGTCCTTGCCGGCGGTGCGGAGCAGCACGTCCTCGACCCAGTCGGTGCCGACCCAGCCGGTGGCCGTGCCGGAGCCGAAGCCGGCGCACCACGGCTTGGCGGCCGGGTCGTCGGTGGCGATCTTCTTGGAGAGGGTCATGAGCTCGTCCCACGTGGTGGGAACCTTGTAGCCCTTCTCGGCGAACTTCTTCGGCGAGTACCAGACGTAGGACTTGACGTTGGCGCCGAGCGGAGCGGCGTAGAGGACGTCGTCGACCGAGCCGTACTTGCGCCAGTCGGCACCGAAGTACTTGTCGACCTCGTCGGAGACGCTCTGGCTGGCCGGGATGGCCTTGCCCGTGTCGACCATGGTCTGGAGCAGACCCGGCTGCGGGATGAAGGCGACGTCGGGCAGGTTGCCGCTCTGGGCGCGCTGGGGGAGGTTCTTCTCGAAGTCCTTGTCACCCTCGTACTTGACGGTGATGCCGGTGCAGTCCTCGAACTCCTTGTAGGAGGCCTTGTGGGGGGCGTCCTCCGGCGTGACGATCGAGGTGTAGATCGTCACGGTCTTGCCCGTCAGCTCGGACTTGAGGTCGCACCACTTGGTGTAGTCGGTGGTGTCCTTCGAGTCGGCGCCGCCGGACGCGGTGTCGCTGCTGCTTCCGCCGCCGCATGCTGCTGCGGAGAGCGAAACCGCGACGATGCCGGTCAGCACTGCTGCTGCACGGCGCGATGAGTTGAGGGCCATTGCCCGCCTCCATTTCACTGATGAAGCCGAGGCAGACAGGCCTCGGCGATGAGGGAACGTCGTAACCGTAAAAGCGTTTACGCGCCGAGGCAATGACTTGGGTTCCCCAGTCCCATCACGATTGCGTAACGGCACCGTCCGCGAGCGGTGGAACCGGCGCGCCGATCCCCGCGACGACCATCGGCGCCGGGGTGCCGGAGCCGTCCCGGCGGCCGTCGGCGGCCGGGAGCTCGATCGCCACGCCGTTGCTGCTGCTCGCGCGGGCCGGGCTCGCGCCGGCCCAGGCCAGCACCAGGGTGTCCTCGCCCTTGAGGAAGCGGTGGGCCCGGACGCCGCCGGTGCCGCGGCCCTTGGCGGGGTACTCGGCATACGGGGTGACCTTCCAGGCCCCGGCCTGGGTGCCGGGCAGGGCCGCCGAGCTGCCGCTCGCCGTCACCACGACCGCCTCCGAAGCGGGGTCGACCGCTCCGAAGAAGATCGCCCTGGCGCCCGACGACAGCCGGATGCCGGCCATGCCGGCGGCCGCTCGGCCCTGTGGTCGCACCGCCGAGGCGGGGAAGCGCAGCAGCTGCGCGTCGGTCGTGAGGAAGACCAGGTCCTCCTCGCCGGTGCGCAGCTCGACCGCTCCGACGACGGTGTCGCCGGGCTTGAGGGCGATGGCCTCCCACGAGCTCGCCTTCGGGTGGTCGAAGCCGATCCGCTTGACCACCCCGTCAGCCGTGCCGACCGCCACGCCGGGACCCTCGGTCGCCAGCGAGACGATGGTGAGCGGCTGCTCACCCTTGGGCAGGTCGACATACGCGGCCAGCGGTGCGCCACCGGACAGGCTCGGGGCCGAGCCCAGCGGCGGGAGCGTCGGCAGCTCCAGGGCCGAAAGGCGCACCATGCGACCGGCGCTCGTCACCACGGCGAACTCGCCGCGGGCCGTGGTGCGGACGGCGCCGACGATGGCGTCGTGCTTGGCGCGCGGACCGGTCGTGGGCACGACGTCGGCCGTCGCCGTGCGCGCGAGCAGCCCGGTGGAGGAGAGCAGCACCCAGCAGGGGTCGTCGCTGACCTCGAGGGGGGCGGCGGCGGTCGTGGGCGTGCCCGCCGACTCCAGGAGCACGGTCCGGCGGGGGGTGCCATGGGCCTTGGCCACCTCGGCCAGCTCGGTCGACACCGTGCGGTGGAGGAGCTTCTCGTCGGCGAGGATCGCCTCGAGCTCCTCGATCTGGCGCTGGAGCTCGTCGCGCTCGGTCTCGAGCTCGATCCGGGAGAACTTGGTCAGCCGTCGCAGCTGCAGCTCGAGGATGTAGTTGGCCTGGGCCTCGGAGAGGTCGAAGACATTGATCAGACGCGTGCGAGCAGCCGCGGTGTCGTCCGAGGCGCGGATGAGCTGGATGACCTCGTCGATGTCGAGGATGGCGATGAGCAGGCCCTCGACGAGGTGGAGCCGGTCCCGACGCTTCGCGAGCCGGAACTCGGTGCGACGGCGCACCACCGAGATCCGGAAGTCGAGGAAGCAGCGGAGCATCTCCTTGAGCCCGAGCAGGCGCGGCTGGCCCTCGACGAGGGCGTTGGCGTTGATGCCGAAGGACTCCTCCATCGGGGTCTGGCGGTAGAGCTGCTCCAGGACCGCGTCCGGGTTGAAGCCGTTCTTGACCTCGATGACCAGGCGCAGGCCATTCTTGCGGTCGGTGAGGTCCTTGATGTCGCTGATGCCCTGGAGCTTCTTGCCCTGCACGAGGGTCTTGATCCGCTCGACGACCTTCTCCGGCCCGACGAGGTAGGGCAGCTCCGTGACGACGATGCCGGACTTGCGCGGGGTGAGCTTCTCGACCTGGGCCGTCGCGCGGGTGCGGAAGGTGCCCCGTCCGGTCAGGTAGGCGTCGCGGATCCCGTCGAGGCCGATGATGCGCCCGCCCTGGGGCAGGTCGGGGCCGGGCACGAAGCGCATAAGCTCGTCGAGCGAGCAGTCCGGGTGGGAGATGAGGTGGCGGGCGGCGCCGATCACCTCGACGAGGTTGTGCGGCGGGATGTTGGTGGCCATCCCCACCGCGATGCCGGAGACGCCGTTGACGAGGAGGTTGGGGTAGGCCGCCGGCAGCACCTCCGGCTGCATGAGCGAGTCGTCGTAGTTGGGGACCTCGTCGACGGTGTCCTCGTCGAGACCCGTGGTGAGCAGCGAGGCCGCTGCCGCCGGCCGGGCCTCGGTGTACCTCGAGGCCGCCGGCCCGTCGTCGAGGGAGCCGAAGTTGCCGTGCCCGTCGACCAGGGGCAGCCGCATGGTGAAGGGCTGGGCCATCCGCACGAGGGCGTCGTAGATCGCCGAGTCCCCGTGCGGGTGGTACTTGCCCATGACCTCGCCGACGACCCGGCTGGACTTCACGTGACCCTTGTCCGGGCGCAGGCCGAGCCCGTGCATCCCGAAGAGGATCCGCCGCTGCACCGGCTTGAGGCCGTCCCGGGCGTCGGGCAGGGCACGCGCATGGATGACCGACACGGAGTACTCGAGATAGGCGTTCTTCATCTCGGCCGTGACGTCGATGTCGACGATGTTCTCGACCACCGGGTCGTCGGGCGGGGGCGGCGTGCGGCGGGCCATGAGGTGAGCGGCTCCGGGAGGTGGGCGGACAGCGGACCGGGGCGGACGGCATACGCACGCACCCACCCGCCATCTTCACAAACGGGACCGACGCCCCCTCAGCGCGACGCGCCGGAGAAGCGCCCCAGGTGCAGCACCGAGTCCAGCGCCCGCCGTCCCCGGGCGAGCGAGGGGCTGCGGACGGCCGCCTCCTCGGTGCCGAGGGCGATGACGCCGACCAGCCGCCGGTCGGCCGGGATCGAGAGGGCGTGACGCACCGGGTCGTGCGCGGGGCCAGGCACCCCGAAGAACAAGGACGCGAGCCCGCGGTCGGTGGCGCCGAGGAGGATGATCATGGCGGCCATCGCGGTGTCGGTGTCCCAGTAGGGAATCGGCCACCGGTCGGGGGAGCGGTCGGCCCACCCCTTGTCCGGCTCGGCATAGCGATCGAGGTATGCCGTGGGGTCGGCCACCATGACCAGCAGGGCCGGGGCGGCGCTCACCCCCCGAAGCCAGGCGTCGGGCGGACGATCAGGGTCGGCCACGGCGTCCCAGAACGCGGCCCGGTCCGCGGCGTCGACGAGGGCGACGACGTCCCAGCCCTGGGTGAAGCCGGCCGAGGGTGCTCGCTGCGCCAGCGCCACCAGCTCCTCGAGCGTCCCGGCCGGCACGGGCAGGTCGGGCCGGAAGCGACGGGTCATCCGCCGGGCTCGCACGACCTGCTCGAAGTCCATGCCCGTAGTGTGCCGAGCCCACGGCGTGGTGCACGACCCGGCATGCCACGATGGAGCCATGGCCGAGGCGGATCCTGAACTCCCACCGGGTTATCCCATCGAGTGGGAGGCCGACGTCGTCCTCCGTGACGGGACCGTGGCCCACCTGCGGCCGATCAAGCCCTCGGACGAGGAGGGCATCCACCGGTTCCACGCCGGGCAGAGCGAGGAGTCGATCTACCTTCGCTTCTTCGCCCCGCTCAAGCGGCTGTCCGACAAGGACGTGCACCGCTTCACCCACGTCGACTATGTCGACCGGGTCGCCCTCGTGGTGCTCCACCGCGACGACATCATCGGCATCGGGCGCTACGACCGGATCGACCCCCGCAGTGCCGAGGTGGCCTTCAACATCAGCGACCACTCGCAGGGCAAGGGCATCGGGTCGGTCCTGCTCGAGCACCTCGCCGCCATCGCGCGCGACCTGGGCATCTCGGAGTTCACCGCCGAGGTGCTGCCGCAGAACCGGAAGATGCTCCAGGTCTTCTCCGACGCCGGCTACGACGTCAGCCGCCACCTCGAGGACGGCGTGGTGGCCGTCCACTTCGACATCGAGCCCACCGAGTCCTCCCGCGCGGTCGCCATGTCCCGCGAGCACCGGGCGGAGTCGCTCTCGGTGCGCCGCCTGCTCAACCCCAAGGTGGTGGCGGTCATCGGCGCCAGCCGGCGCGACGCCACCATCGGGAACATGTTCCTGCAGAACCTGATCGAGGCCGGCTTCGAGGGGACCATCCACCCGGTCAACCCGCGGGCGGACCAGGTGCTCGGCCTCCCGGCGGTGGCCTCGATCGCCGACCTGCCCCGTGGCGTCGACCTCTCCGTCATCGCGGTCCCGGCGGACCAGGTGCTCGGGGTGGTCGACGAGTGCGCCGAGGCCGGGGTGAAGACCCTGCTCGTGGTCTCCGCAGGCTTCGCCGAGGCGGACGCGGAGGGAGCCGAGCTGCAGGCCGAGCTGGTGCGGCGGGCGCGCCGGTCGGGGATGCGGGTCGTCGGACCCAACTCCTTCGGTCTCATCAACAACGATCCGGCCGTGCGCCTCAACGCCTCGCTGGCCCCGACCCTGCCGCCCCCGGGGGGTCTCGGCCTCTTCGCCCAGTCCGGCGCCCTCGGCATCGCCGTCCTGGCCTCGGCGGCACGACGTCGGCTCGGCATCTCGAGCTTCGGGTCGGCGGGCAACCGCGCCGACGTCTCGGGCAACGACTTCATGCAGTACTGGATCGACGACGAGGACACGACCGCGGTCGGTCTCTACCTCGAGTCGATGGGCAACCCGCGCAAGTTCTCGCGCATCGCGCGCAACCTGGCCCTCATCAAGCCGGTGGTCGTCATCAAGTCCGGCGTCGCCCGGCAGGGCTCGATCCCCGGCCAGATGGTGCGGCGGACCAATGTCCGACCCGAGGTCTTCGACGCCATGCTGCGCCAGGCTGGCGTGATCCGGGTCGAGAACCTGCACCAGCTCTTCGACGTCGCCCAGGCCCTCGTGCACCAGCCGCTGCCCCAGGGCAACCGGGTCGCCATCGTCAGCAACTCCGCAGCGCTGGCCACCCTCACGGCGCAGGCCTGCGGCAGCTGGGGCCTGGAGGTCACCCACGGCCCGGTGGCGGTCGCCTCCGAGGCCAGTCCCGAGCAGTTCCGTGCCGCCCTCGACGCGGCGTTCGCCGACGAGTCGGTCGACTCGGTGCTGGCCTGCTTCATCCCGCCCCTCGTCACCTTCGACGAGGACGTCGCCCGGGCGGTGCGCGGGGCGGCCGCGGCCGGCGAGAAGCCGTGCCTGGCCACCTTCCTCGGGATGCGCGGTGTCGACGACGGGCACGCCTCGGTGCGCGGCACCGGGGAGGGGGAGCACCGGCCGATCCCGGTCTACGGGCTCCCCGAGGACGCCACCCGTGCCCTGGCCGCGGCGACGAAGTACGGCCAGTGGCTCCACCGCGACCACGGCACTCCGGTCTCACCCTCGGGCATCAACCGGCGGGTCGCGGAGGACATCGTCCAGACCATCCTGTCGGTCACACCCGAGGGCCGGACGCTGACCCAGGACGAGGCCAGGGTCCTGCTCGAGGCCTACGGGATCCACGTCTGGGAGCAGGCTCGGGCGAGCACCGTGGACGAGGCCGTGGCCATCGCCGAGCGCATCGGCTACCCCGTGGTCCTCAAGACCGCTGCACCCTCGCTGCGCCACCAGGGGGGCACGACCGGGGTGCGGATCGACCTGCCGACGGAGTCCGCGCTGCGCAGCGCCTGGGCGCAGCTCTCCGAGCGGCTCAGCCCGCTCGAAGCCGACGACTTCCTCGTCCAGCGGATGGCCACACCCGGTGTCATGTGCGTGGTGAGCAGCGACGAGGACCCGCTCTTCGGTCCGGTCATCGGCTTCAGCATCGCGGGGATGGCCACCGAGCTGCTCGGCGACATCGCCTACCGCATCCCGCCGCTGACCGATGTCGACGTCTCCGAGCTCATCTCGGCGACCAAGGCCTCGCCGGTGCTCCACGGCCACAAGGGTGCGGCGCCGGTGCACCGGGCCGCCCTGGCCGACCTCATCGCCCGCGTCTCGGTGCTGGCCGACGACATGCCCGAGATCGCGACCCTGACGCTCAACCCGGTCAACGCCCACCCCGGAGGCGTCGAGGTCCTCGGAGCAGAGATCACCATCGCCACCCCGGACCGACGCACCGACCCAGGCCGGCGGGTCCTCACCTGAGCGCTGTCCCGGTCGGGTCGGGTCGCCCGGTCGGGCACAATGGCGCGGTGAACCACGCGACTGATGCCCAGCTGCTGCCCTCGGCGCTGACCGCCGCCATCGTGCGGGCCGGCTACCACCCGGCGATCGTCTGCGATGTCGTCGCGGCGGCCCTGGGCGGCGAGGCGATCGAGGCCCACCTGGTGCACCAGGAGACGACCTTCGACCGGGAGGCGGTCCGGCGCCACATCACCGTCCTGGGCCTGACCGCGTCCCGCCTCCTCGTGGTGCACGCCGACGACCACCAGGACGACCAGGGCGGGCCGATCGACGTGGCCACCGCCACGAGCGAGTCCATCCCGCTGCGCGACGTGCGCGGCGTGATGCTGACCCATGTCATCCCGGACCCCGAGAACTACGTCCCCGGCTCGCTGGGCCGAGAGCTCACGCTCACCCTCGGCTGGGGCGCCGTCTCGCGGGTCGACCTCCTTCCCGGCGGGTGTGCCGACCCCTCGTGCGATGCCGACCACGGCCTCGATGGCACCATCACGGCGGACGACATCGCCCTGCGGGTCTCCGCCGATGCCGACGGGGAGGGCGCCCTCGGGGACGCCATGACCTTCGCGCGCGCCCTCTCCGGCGCGCTCGGTCGCGCCTGACGGCGGCCATGCGCTCGCTGGCCGACGTACTGCCGGGCGTCGCGACCTCGATCGGTGTGCCGCTGCCGGACCGCGGCCTCCCCGCACTGCCCCCGGCCGGCAGCGCGGTCGTCGTCCTCGTCGACGGGCTCGGCGCCAACCTCCTGACCCGCCGCCGCGGGCATGCGCCCTTCCTGCGGACCCTCACCGACCACACGGTCGCGGTGCCGTGTGGCTTCCCCACGACGACCGCGACCTCGATGGCGACCTTCGGCACCGGGCTGCACCCAGGGACCCACGGGCTGATGGGCTACGAGGTCCTCGACCCCCGGCGTGACGTGGTGTTCAACGAGCTCACCTGGGAGGACGGCCCGCCGCCGGAGCAGTGGCAGCCTCACCAGACCGTCTTCGAGGCGGCGCAGGGGAGTGGAGTCGCGGTCACGCGCATCGGACCGGGCTTCTTCGACGGCTCCGGCCTGACCCGCGCCGCGCTCCGGGGCGGCGCCTTCACCGCGGCCGACTCGCTGCAGCAGCGGGTCGACGTCGCCGTGGCCGCCGTCCGGTCCACGCCCAGGGCGCTGGTCTACCTCTACTGGGGCGAGGTCGACAAGGTCGGCCACGTGCACGGCTGTGAGAGCTGGCAGTGGGGGGAGGAGGTGGAGGCCGTCGACGGCGCGCTCCGCCAGCTGCGCGAACGGCTGCCCGCGACCTGCTCGCTCACCGTCACCGCGGACCACGGCATGGTCGACGTCCCCCCCGAGGGCCGCCTCGACCTCGCCCACACGCCGGGGCTGCCCGACGGCATACGGCATGTCAGTGGTGAGCCGCGTGCCCTCCAGCTGCACTGCCTGCCCGGCGCCCGTGACGACGTGCAGGCGGCCTGGCGCGCGGTCCTGGGGGCCAGGGCCGAGGTCATGACGAGGGAGGAGGCGGTGCGCCGGGGCCTCTTCGGGCCGGTCGAGAAGGCCCTGCTCCCACGGATCGGGGACCTGCTCGTGCTGAGCGCCCCCGGGCACAGCGTCGTCGACTCGCGACGTCACCGACCGCAGCTGATCAACCTCCTGGGCATGCATGGCTCGACCACGCCCGACGAGACGCTCGTGCCGGTCGTGCACCTGCCCGCGCCCGCCGTCGCCTAGGCTGCGCTGTCGTGGCCGAGTTGGTGTTCTTCTCCGGGACGATGGACTGCGGCAAGTCCACCCTGGCCCTCCAGATGGACCACAACCACCGGGCCCGGGGACGCCATGGGTTCATCTTCACCAAGTTCGACCGGATGGGCTCCTCGGTGCTGTCCTCGCGCCTGGGCCTGTCGATGACTGCGCGGGAGGTCACCGACACCCTCGACTTCTGGGACTTCGTCGTCGACGCCCTCACGCACGGCAAGCGCGTGGACTACCTCATCTGCGACGAGGCCCAGTTCTACCAGCCGGAGCAGGTCGACCAGCTCGCCCGGCTCGTCGACGAGCTCGACATCGACGTCCACGCGTTCGGGATCACCGCGGACTTCCGCACCCAGCTCTTCCCCGGGAGCAAGCGCCTCATCGAGCTCGCGGACCGGGTGCAGGTGCTGCAGGTCGAGGCCCTGTGCTGGTGCGGCCGCAAGGCCACCCACAATGCACGCGTCATCGACGGCGTCATGGTGGTCGAGGGGGAGCAGGTCGTGGTCGGCGACACGGCCAGTGCCACGCCGGGCCTGGTGGAGTACGAAGTGCTCTGCCGTCGTCACTACATGCGCCGGATGAACAGCCAGTCGGCGCGGTCGGCGGCCAACGATCCCGAGGTGCTGCCCTTCGACCTCGACGTGTGCCCCGTGCCTCCCACGGGACCACCCGCCTGACCGGTCAGGGAGCCGGCGGCCGGGGTCGGGTGCCGAAGACCACGTCGTCCCAGCTGGGGACGCTGCGTCGGCCCTTGCGCGAGGGCCCGCCCGCCTCGGTGGACGGTGCGGTCTCCTCCCCCCGGGATTCCTCGTATGCCGTCCGCTCACCTTCGTCGTCCACCACGGCCTCCGCAGGGGGAGACGTGGGGGTGGTGCGAGCGGCGGGCGCCGGTGGCGCGCTCGGCTCGCTCGGCTCGCCGTGCCCCGGTCGCGGGCGGTCCGGCGGCGGACCGAGCACCTCCGGGTCGCCCACCAGCGGCTCGAGCGGGAGGGCGTCGACGGGGCTCAGGTGATCGCCGGGTGCCTGGGCAGGGCTGATCCGCCGGCGGCCCCGGCGGGTCCGAAGGCTGGAGTGGTGGCTGCGCAGCGACTCGGTGAGCTCGTCCTCGTCGGCGCCGACCGGCCGCGCTGCGGCGCGGCCACCGGCGCCCGCGCCCCGGGTGGGAGCGGTGACGTCGAAGACCTCCTCGGAGCGGGTCGCGCCCCCGGCGACGTGGGGTGCCGGCAGCGGGCCGACCCGCTCGTCCTCGCCGAGCCAGCGGGCGTCGTCGTTCTGGGGCCGCACCTGGACCGTGACCGGGTCGAACCTCCAGCTGGCCGTGCGCTGGCGGCCACCGGCGGGGAAGGTGGCGGTGACGATCCACTGGCCGGAGTCATGACGCAGCGAGTCCCAGGTGACCGCGTCGAGGTCGACGCCGCGGCCGCGCAGCCGCTCGTTGGCGCGCTGCTCGAGGGTCTGGCGGCCGGAGTCATGACTGAGCTGGGCGGCGCGGGCCCGGCTCGCGATGAACTCGCGCTCGGCGAGCACCGGGCCCTCGAAGCGCTGGACCTTCTCCACGGTCCACCCGGAGCGGTCGGCGACCTCGGCGGCGCTGAGGCCGGAGCGGATGAGGGCCTGGATCTCACGCGGGCGCAGGCCGCCCTCGATCTCGATCTGCAGCTGGCCCAGCCGGGGGCGGTCACCGCGGGCTGCGACGCGCAGCTGCTCGTCGAGGGGCACGCGGTAGCGCTGGCCGTCAGCGTCCGAGAGCAGGAGGTGTTCACCGTCCTCGTGGACGCCAATGAGCCTGAGGTCCTGCATGCATCACTCCCGGAGCCGGCGGTCTTCTGCTCGACTCTGCCACTCGGGGCCGGAGCGAGGGTGGAGGCCACGCCGGGCCCGATAGGTTTGGGGCGTGACGACCGACGATCACGCGCTCCTGGCGCCCTACGACGCCATCCTCGTCCTCTCCTTCGGGGGACCGGAGGGCCACGACGAGGTGATGCCCTTCCTCGAGCGCGTCACCGCCGGCCGCGGCATCCCTGCCGAGCGCCTGGCCCAGGTCGCCGAGCACTACCACGTGCGTGGCGGGGTAAGCCCGATCAACGCCCAGAACCGGGCGCTCGTCGAGGCGCTCACCCTCGAACTGGCTGCCCGGGGGGTGGACCTGCCGGTCCGGCTCGGCAACCGCAACTCGGCGCCCTTCCTCGTCGACACCCTGCGCGAGCTGCGTGACGAGGGGAGGGGGAGGATCCTCGTCCTCCTCACGAGTGCCTACTCCTCGTACTCCTCGTGCCGGCAGTACCGCGAGAACCTCGCCGACGCCGTGGCCGAGCTCGCCGGTGATGGGCGTGGGGGCTCCGAGCTCGACATCGACGTCGTGGCCCCGTGGTTCGGCCTGCCCTCCTTCGCCGCGACGATGGCCGGGCACCTCTCCTCCGCGCTGGAGGGCAGCGACCCGGCACGCACCCGCGTCCTCCACGTGACCCACTCGCTGCCGGTCACGATGGCCCAGTCGTCGGGACCTCCGGACCGCCCGGACACCTACGTCGCCCAGCACCGCGACGTGGCCGATCGCGTCGACGCGCTCGCGGCCCGGCCCGGACAGGCCCCGCAGCCCAGTGACCTCGTCTACTGCTCCCGCTCCGGTCCACCGCACCAGCCCTGGCTCGAGCCGGATGTCGGGGACCGCATCGCGGCCCTGGCCGGCGAGGGGGTCAGCACCGTGGTCCTCGTCCCGATCGGCTTCGTCTCCGACCACATGGAGGTGGTCAACGACCTCGACACCGATGCCGTCGCGGCCGGGCGTGCCGTCGGCGTGGAGGT
The DNA here is from genome assembly GCA_020161815.1 of Actinomycetota bacterium. Classification (GTDB taxonomy): domain Bacteria; phylum Actinomycetota; class Actinomycetes; order Actinomycetales; family Dermatophilaceae; genus Phycicoccus_A. The sequence continues at coordinate 29,614 of JAIUOP010000002.1, forward strand.
GCGACGCGTGCCCACCGTCGGCGCCGACCCCACGGTGGTCTCCGAGCTGGTCGACCTCCTCGCGGCCCGGGCCGCGAGCGCTCGGGGGCACCAGGTCGCTTCGCCGTGGGCCTCTGCCCTGCCCCGCCCGTGCTCGCCGTGCCCCGGTGGCTGCTGCCCCAACCCGCGAGCCGGTCGCCCCGCCCTCGGCGGGACGGACTGACCGGTCGGTCGGACACGAGAGGAGCCGTGGTGAGCGAACCCGACCGCGCACAGCTGCAGGCGCTCGAGGACATTGCCGTCGAGGTGGCCCGGTCGGCGGCCCGCCTGATCGTCGACGAGCGACCCGCCGGCCTGGGCGTGGCCCGCACCAAGGCCAGCGCCACCGACATCGTCACGGTCATGGACCAGGCCGCCCAGGACCACCTGCTCGCGCGCCTGGGCGCCCTCGCCCCGGACGACGCCGTGCTGGGGGAGGAGCGCGGTGGCCGCGGCGGCACCAGCGGGCTCACCTGGGTCGTGGACCCGATCGACGGCACCGTCAACTACCTCTACGAGCTCCCGGCGTATGCCGTGTCGGTCGCCGTCGTGGACGGTGACCCGGCCGTCCCCGGCGCCTGGCGACCGCTGGCGGGAGCAGTGGTCAACCCGGTCTCGGGGGAGTGCTTCCGGGCGAGCAGAGGCGGCGGCGCCTTCCGATCGGTCGCTGGGGGGCCGCAGCGGCGGCTGACTCTGCGCGCGGCACCGGCCCACCTCGGGGAGGCGCTCGTGGCGACGGGTTTCGGGTATGCCGCGAGCACCCGGGGCGAGCAAGCCGCGCTCCTCGTCGACCTGCTACCCCGCGTCCGTGACCTGCGTCGCCTCGGCAGTGCGGCCCTCGACCTGTGCCGGCTCGCGGCCGGTGAGGTCGATGCCTACTACGAGCGCGGTCTCAATGCCTGGGACCTCGCCGCCGGGTGGCTGGTGGCCACCGAGGCCGGAGCCGTGGTGGGCGGACCCGGCGGGCGCGACGAGGCGCCGACGTCGGAACTGCTGTGGGCGTGCGGTCCCGACCTCGCCGCCTGCTTCGGGCCCCTGATCACCGGGCTCGCGCGGCGGCACCACGGCTCCTGAGCCGGGCTATCAGCGCTCCGGCGCAGGCATTTCCGACCCCGATGCGACGGCAGGGCGCTCCATGGTGCAGAATCGCCGCGCGACCGGGCACAAAACCCTTGCTCCCCGCGTTGGGGGGGCAGGAAGCGGTCGGGTGGCGCACGAGGCCGCGCGTGACGGGATCGACGACGAAGAGGTGGACCATGGCAACCGACTACGACGCACCGCGCAAGACGGACGACGAGCTCTCCGAGGACTCGATCGAGGAACTCAAGAGCCGTCGGGTCGACAAGCGCTCCAACAGCGTGGACGTCGACGAGACCGAGCAGGCGGAGGGCTTCGAGCTCCCCGGCGCCGACCTCTCCGGTGAGGAACTCTCCGTGCGCGTCCTGCCTCGCCAGGCCGACGAGTTCACCTGCTCCCGCTGCTTCCTGGTGCACCACCGCAGCCAGCTCGCGAGCGAGAATTCCGGCCAGATGGTCTGCCGGGAGTGCGCGGCCTGACCGTGGCTGCCATCGAGCGGGTGCTCGTGCGTCGCGTGCACCCGGACGCGATCGTCCCGGCCTACGCCCGCCCCGGTGACGCCGGCGCCGACCTGGCGAGCACGGCATACGTGCGCTTGGCCCCGGGGGAGCGCGCACTGGTGCCCACCGGCATCGCGCTCGCCCTGCCGGAGGGTCACGTCGGCCTGGTGCACCCGCGCTCGGGTGCGGCCGCCCGGCACGGCCTGAGCATCGTCAATGCGCCGGGCACGGTCGACGCCGGCTACCGCGGTGAGATCCTCGTCAACCTGGTCAACCTGGACCCGACGACGCCGATCGAGATCCACCCCGGCGACCGGATCGCCCAGCTCGTCATCCAGGAGTTCGTCCACGCCGACTTCGCGGTCGTCGATTCGCTTCCGGAGAGCGACCGGGGAGAGACTGGACATGGTTCCACCGGCGGGTTCGGTGGGTCCGCAGGCCGGACCGAGGCCTGAGCCACCTGATGACGAAGGACTGACCGTGGGCATCTTCAGCCGCCGTTCGACCTCAGCGCGCTCCGCGAGCACCGGACAGCCGACGGCAGAGAGCACCGAGGTGCCGCAGCCCGAGGAGTCGCAGCCGGCGGAGAAGGCAAGCGGCTTCGACCGCTCGTCAGGACCCTTCGACGTCTCGGAGTCGCCGGGCGGTGAGGGCCACCTCGACCTCGGCTCGCTGCGGGTGGCCGGTGTCGAGGGCATGCAGCTGCGCCTCGAGATCGACCAGGAGCAGCAGCAGGTCGTCGGGGCGACCGTGGTCCTGGCCGACTCCTCCCTCCAGCTGCAGGCGTTCGCGGCCCCCCGCTCCGGCGGCCTGTGGAGCGAGATCCGTGATGAGATCGCCTCCTCGGTGGTCTCCCGCGGCGGCACTGCGGAGACTGCACCGGGGCCCCTCGGGCCCGAGCTCCGGACCCGCATGCCCTCCCAGGACGGCAACGGCCGCACCGTCTTCGCCCCGGCCCGTTTCCTCGGCGTCGACGGACCGCGGTGGTTCCTGCGTGGCGTGCTGACCGGGCGTTCGGCGATCGACGACGCCGCGGCCGGGGAGCTCCTCGACCTCTTCCGCAGCACCATCGTGGTCCGCGGCAGCGACCCGATGGCCCCCCGCGAGCTCCTCCCGCTCAGCCTGCCGCAGTCGGCTCCCGAGCCGGCCGCCGGCGACACGGCAGCGGACCGGGACGACACCCTCAACCCCTTCGAGCGCGGGCCCGAGATCACCGAGGTGCGCTGACATGGGCGTCCTGTCCGCCCTCAAGGACCTGGCGAAGTCGGCCAGCGAGCACGAGGCCGACGAGATCCGGCGCCAGACCCTCGAGCAGCTGCCCCTCACCGAGGAGCTCCACGACCGCCAGGTCGCCCAGGTCTGCGGGGTGATCCGCTCGGTCACGATGCCGGCCAGGACGAGCGTGCCCGTGCTCCAGGCAGACGTCTTCGACGGCTCGACCGCGGTCACCCTGGTCTGGATCGGTCGGCGGCGAATCGCCGGCATCGAGCCGGGCGCCCTGATCTCGGCGCACGGTCGGGTCGCGATGCGCCCCGAGGGACCCACGATCTTCAACCCGCCCTACACCCTCCTGCCGCGCCGGTGAGCGAGGGCGTGGCCCCGGCGACGGTCGAGGAGCTGATCCGGCATCGGCTCTCGGAGGCCCTCGGCGGCGCGAGGGGAGCGCTCGAGACGGCCCTGCCCACGGCGGTCTTCGTCATCGCGTGGCTGGTCGTCAAGGACCTGCGGGTCGCCGTCGGGCTGGCCGCGGCGATCGCCCTGGTGCTCGCGGTGGTGCGCGTCGTGCAGCGCGGCAGCCTCCAGCACGTCCTGGGGTCCGTGGCGGCGACGGGCATCGCGGCATGGTTCTCGCTGCGCTCGGGCCGCGCCGAGGACGCCTTCCTGCCGGGCATCCTGCTCAGTGCCGGCTACGCCGTGGCGATCCTCGTGAGCATCGTGACCAAGTGGCCGGCGGTGGGATTCCTCGTCGGCGTCGCCGACCCGCGGGCCCAGACCGACCCCTTCGCCTGGCGACGCGACAGGGCGGTCGTCGCGGTCTGCCAGCGGCTCACCTGGGTGCTGCTCGCCCTGTATGCCGTCCGGCTGGCCGTCATGGTGCCGCTCTACCTGGCGGGCCAGGTGGCGGCCCTGGGCGTGGCCAAGATCGTCCTCGGTTGGCCGTTGTGGCTGGGGGCGCTCGCGCTCATGGGCGCCATGCTCGTGCGTGGCCACACACCGCTCGAGCGCGAGCCCGAGTCTGGCAGCTGAGGCGACGGGTCAGTCGTCCTCGTCGCGGTCACGCCGCTGCCGGTGGCCCGGGCTGAGCATCGCCTCGAGCTGCTCCTCGACATCGGCCGTCGTGATGAAGAGCAGCTCGTCGAGGGCTTCGAGGGCGTCGTCGCGGCTGGGCGCGATCGGGCGCCCGCCGCGGATGATCGCCGTGAGCACGGTGTCGCCCGGGAAGCTGACGTCGCCGAGCCGGGCCCCTGCGAGCGGGCTGCCCTCGGGCAGGGTCATCTCGACCATCGCCGCGCGGCCCTGCTGGAACTCGAAGATCCGCACGAGGTCACCGATCGAGACCGCCTCCTCGATGAGGGCGGTCATGAACCGCGGCGTCGACACCGCGACGTCGACGCCCCAGGCCTCGTCGAACATCCACTCGTTCTTGGGGTTGTTGACGCGGGCGACCGTGCGGGGGACCGCGAACTCGGTCTTGGCGAGCAGCGAGAGCACGAGGTTGACCTTGTCGTCGCCGGTCGCGGCCACGACCACGTCGCAGTCGGCGAGCCCTGCCTCGTCGAGGGCGCTGATCTCGCAGGCGTCGGCCTGGAGCCAGGTGGCGTCCTTCACCTTCGAGACGCGTTCGGGGCCGGCGTCGCGGTCGATGAGGAGGACGGCATGGCCGTTGCGGATGAGCTCGCGAGCGATGGAGCGACCGACGCTCCCGGCTCCGGCAATGACGACGCGCATGGTGCTCAGATCCTCGTCAGTGGGCGGGTGGGGCGGAGTCGAGGGCACGCTCGGCGCTCGCGAGCAGGTCGCGAGGCAGGAGCAGGTGCACCAGGTCACCCTGCTGGTGGACGGTGTTGGGGTCGGGGAGCAGGCCCTCGCCCAGGCGGGTGACATAGGCGACGCGGCCGCCGGTGGCGGACTCGAGGGCGCTCAGGCGTTGACCCACCCAGGCCGAGGAGATCGGGATCTCGGCCATGACGATCCGGCCCGAGGGGTCGGTGTACTCGGGGACGTGGCCCTGGGGGAGCAGGCGGCGCAGCACCTGGTCACTCGTCCACTTCACCGTGGCCACGGTGGGGATGCCCAACCGCTGGTAGATCTCGGCGCGACCGGGGTCGTAGATGCGGGCGACGACGTTCTCGACCCCGAACTTCTCGCGCGCGACCCGGGCCGCGAGGATGTTGGAGTTGTCGCCGCTCGACACGGCCGCAAACGCGTAGGCCTCGGTGATGCGGGCCTCGCGCAGGGTGTCGCGGTCGAAGCCGACCCCGGTGACCCGCTGACCCTCGAAGCTGGTGCCCAGGCGCCGGAACGCGGTCGGGTCCTGGTCGATGACGGCGACGTCGTGCCCGCCTCTTTCGAGTGCTCGAGCCAACGAGACGCCCACGCGGCCGCAACCCATGATCACGAAGTGCACGCCGCTGACGCTACACCGTGTGGCGTCAGGGGCCACCCGGCCTAGAGTGGTCGTCCGTGAGCACCAGCGGGCGCGTCGTCAAGCGCATCCTCGTCGGCCGGGCGATGCGCAGCGATCGTCTCTCCGAGACCCTCCTGCCCAAGCGGCTGGCGCTGCCGGTCTTCGCCAGTGACGCGTTGTCGTCCGTGGCGTACGCGCCCGACGAGATCCTGCTGACCCTGGGCCTGGCCGGGGGTGCCATGGCGCTGACCAACTCGTGGAAGATCGGGCTGGCGGTCGCCTTCGTCATGGCGATCGTCGTCATGTCCTACCGCCAGAACGTGCACGCCTATCCCTCCGGCGGCGGTGACTACGAGGTCGCCAGCGTCAACATCGGGCCGAAGGCGGGGCTGACGGTGGCCAGCGCCCTGCTCGTGGACTACGTCCTCACGGTGGCGGTCTCGGTGAGCTCGGGCGTGCAGAACGCCGCTGCCGCCCTCGGCTTCGTCCGGGGCCATGAGGCGATCGTCGCGGTGATCATCGTCGTCCTGCTCACGGCGATGAACCTGCGCGGAGTGCGGGAGTCCGGCAGTGCCTTTGCCATCCCCACCTACCTGTTCATGGTGGCCGTGATCGGCATGTCGGCAGTGGGCTTCTGGCGCTCGGCCTCGGGCACCCTGCCGGCCGCGGAGAGCGCCAACCTCACGCTCGCACCGGAGCCGGGCTACGAGTCGCTCGGGTCGATCGCGATGGCCTTCCTCCTGCTGCGCGCCTTCTCGTCGGGCTGTGCCGCCCTCACCGGCGTCGAGGCGATCAGCAACGGCGTGCCGGCCTTCCAGAAGCCCAAGAGCAAGAACGCCGCGACCACCCTGCTGCTCATGGGATCGATCGCGATCACCATGCTGCTCTCGATCATCGCCCTGTCCCGGTTGACGAACATCCACTACGCGGAGGACCCCGCCACCCAGCTGCTCCGCGACGGCGCGCCCGTGGGGGAGGAGTACGTCCAGGACACCGTGCTCGGCCAGCTCGCCAAGGCGGTCTTCGACGGCTTCCATCCCGGCGTGGTCTTCGTCTCGATCGTGACCGGACTGATCCTCTTTCTCGCCGCCAACACGGCCTTCAACGGCTTCCCGGTGCTCGGCTCGATCCTGGCCAAGGACGGATTCCTGCCCCGGCAGCTGCACAACCGCGGCGACCGCCTCGCCTTCTCCAACGGCATCCTGATCCTCGCGGGCGCCGCCTGCGTCCTCATCGTCGCCTACGACGCCCAGGTCACGAAGCTGATCCAGCTCTACATCGTCGGGGTCTTCGTCTCCTTCACGCTCAGCCAGATCGGCATGATCCGGCACTGGAACCGCCACCTGGCCGTCGAGCGCAACCCCGAGGCGCGCAGCCACATGCAGCGCTCGCGGGTCATCAACGCCATCGGGGCGACGATGTCGGGCACCGTCCTGCTCGTGGTCCTCGCCACCAAGTTCCTCCATGGCGCCGGCTACGCCATTGCGGCCATGGTGGTCCTCTTCGTGGTCATGCTCGGCATCCGTCGGCACTACGACCGGGTGCGTGACGAGCTCGCCGTGCAGGAGGGCGACACCCGGCACCAGCTGCTGCCCTCCCGCGTCCACGCCATCGTCCTCATCTCCCGCATCCACAAGCCCGCGCTGCGCGCCCTCGCCTATGCCCGCGCGACCCGGCCCCAGATCCTCGAAGCCGTCACGGTCAACGTCGAGCCCGAGGACACCCAGGCCCTGCAGGAGGAGTGGGACCGGCGCGACATCCCCGTCCCGCTCAAGGCGCTGGACAGCCCCTATCGCGAGATCACCCGGCCGGTGGTGGACTACGTCAAGAGCATCCGCAGCGGCAACCCGCGAGACCTCGTCGTCGTCTACATCCCCCAGTACGTCCTCGGGCACTGGTGGGAACAGTTGCTGCACAACCAGAGTGCGCTCCGCCTCCGCAGTCGGCTGCTGTTCACGCCGGGCGTGATGGTCTCCAGCGTCCCGTGGCAGCTCGAGGGCTCCGAGGTGGCACGTGAGCGCTTGGACGAGGAGCGGCCGGTCGCCGGTGACGTGCGTCGCGGCGACGCATGAGCGGGTCCGAACTCGCCGTCGGCGATGAGGTCGTCGTCGACGTCGGTCCGGTCGCCCACGGTGGCCACTGCATCGCCCGTCACGAGGGTCGCGTCCTCTTCGTGCGACACACGCTGCCGGGGGAGCGCGTCCGGGCCCGCATCACCGAAGGCGGTGCCGGAGACCGGTTCCTGCGCGCCGACGCGGTGGCGGTCGAGGGCGCCGCTCCGGGGCGGGTGAGCGCTCCCTGCCCGTATGCCGGCCCGGGTCGCTGCGGCGGCTGCGACTTCCAGCATGCCGACCTCGCAACTCAGCGCGATCTCAAGACCGCCGTCGTGCGCGAGCAGTTCGCCCGCCTGGCCCGCCTCGACGTCGACGTGACCGTCGAGCCGGTCCCCGGCGATGCGGACGGCCTGCGCTGGCGCACCCGCACCGAGTTCGCCGTGGACGCCGACGGTCGACCCGGCATGCGGCTGCACCGATCGCACGCGATCCTCCCCGTCGACGACTGCCTCATCGCCGCCCCGCCCGTGGCTGCCGCCCTCTCCGGCCGGTATGCCGGGTGCTCGGCCATCGACGTCGTCGCACCCTCCGTGGGTGGTGCGGTCGTCGTGGAACTTCCGCTGGTGCCGGGGAAGTCCGTCCCGTCCGTGGTCGAGTCAGTGCGCAGCGCGCGCCTGGACCGGGAGTTCACCGTCTCGGCGCGCGGCTTCTGGCAGGTGCACCCCGGCGCTGCTTCAGCCTTCGTCGATGCTGCCCTCGACGTGCTCGACCCCAGACCCGGGGAGACCGCCCTCGACCTCTACAGCGGCGTCGGCGTCTTCACGGCCGCACTCGCCCAGGCCGTGGGGGAGCGCGGGCGGGTCGTCGCCGTGGAGGCCGACGAGGAGGCCTCAACCCACGCGAAGGCCAACCTCACGGCATACCCCTGGACAGTGCCGGTGCGGGCGCGGGTCGACGACTTCTTCGGGGTCGCTCGACCCAAGCGTCGCGGCCCGGGGCCGCGGCGGGCGGGCAAGCCGGCCGCTCGGCATCCGTTGGCGCCGCCGTCAGCGGACCTGGTGCTCCTCGATCCGCCGCGCACCGGAGCGGGCCGGGAGGTGCTCGTCGCCGTGGCCGCCCTGCGCCCGCGGGCCATCGCCTATGTCGCCTGTGACCCGGCCGCCCTGGCACGGGACACGACCTACCTACGGGAACTGGGCTATGAGCTGTCGGACCTGCGGGCGTTCGACGCGTTCCCCATGACCCATCACGTCGAGTGCGTCGCCGGATTCGCCACAGTCGTGTGACCCACGACGGGCTCGAGTGCGTCCTGGGTCACGCGACTCAGTGGTCCGACACGAGCTTCAGCCCGATGACGCAGCCGATGATCCCGGCAATGAAGAGCAACTTGAGTGCCGAGACCGGTTCGTTGCCACTGACCATCGCGTAGCCCGCGGTGAGCGAGGCGCCGATGGCGACCCACACGGCATACGCCGTCCCGACGGGCAGGGTGCGCAGGGCCCAGCCGAGCCCGGCCATGCTCGCGGTGAGCGACACGGCGAAGACGGCGAGGGGGAGGGGGCGCGAGAAGCCGTCCATCCGGGAGAGGGCGGTGGCCCAGACGGCCTCGAGGGCGCCGGAGACGACGAGGATGATCCATGCCATGACGACGCGGTCCTTGGTCCGCTCGCATCGTCTTGTCGCTGGCCGGGTACGACGCGCCTCGTCCGGGGGTCGCGGTGGGGCGAGTCCACCTGCCACGGTAGCAATTGCGGGGCATAGGCTCGACCTCGACAGCCGCGTGTGGTTAGATATCTTGATATCAAGATAAATCGGAAGGGAGCCCTGGTGGCCAGCACGAACAGCTTCGACGCCCACGGCACGCTCGAGGTCGGCGAGAGGTCCTACGAGATCTATCGCCTGGCCCAGGTCGAGGGGAGTGAAACCCTGCCCTTCAGCCTCAAGGTGCTCCTGGAGAACCTCCTGCGCACCGAGGACGGCGCGAACATCACCGCCGACCACATCCGCGCCCTCGGCTCCTGGGACGAGAACGCCGAGCCGGACACCGAGATCCAGTTCACGCCCGCGCGCGTCATCATGCAGGACTTCACCGGCGTGCCCTGTGTCGTCGACCTGGCCACCATGCGCGAGGCCGTCGCCGACCTGGGCGGCGACCCCACCAAGATCAACCCGCTCGCACCGGCCGAGCTCGTCATCGATCACTCGGTCCAGATCGACGTCTACGGCCGCCCGGACGCCTTCGAACGCAACGTCGAGTTCGAGTACGGCCGCAACAAGGAGCGCTACCAGTTCCTGCGCTGGGGCCAGACCGCGTTCGACGACTTCAAGGTCGTCCCCCCGGGCACCGGCATCGTCCACCAGGTCAACATCGAGCGCCTCGCCCGCGTGACGATGGTGCGCGATGGCGTCGCCTACCCCGACACCTGCGTCGGCACCGACTCGCACACGACGATGGTCAACGGCCTGGGCGTGCTCGGCTGGGGCGTCGGCGGCATCGAGGCCGAGGCCGCGATGCTCGGCCAGCCGGTCTCGATGCTCATCCCGCGCGTCGTCGGCTTCAAGCTCACCGGTGAGATGACGCCCGGCGTGACCGCCACCGACGTCGTCCTCACCATCACCGACCTGCTCCGCAAGCACGGCGTCGTCGGCAAGTTCGTCGAGTTCTACGGTGCCGGCGTGGCCGCTCTGCCGCTCGCCAACCGCGCCACCATCGGCAACATGAGCCCGGAGTTCGGCTCCACCTGCGCGATCTTCCCGATCGACGACGTCACCCTCGACTACCTGCGCCTCACCGGCCGCGACGACGAGACGGTTGCGCTCGTCGAGGCGTACGCCAAGGAGCAGGGCATGTGGCTCGACCCCAATGCCGAGCCGCGCTTCTCCGAGAAGCTCGAGCTCGACCTGTCCACGGTCGTTCCCTCGATCGCGGGCCCGAAGCGTCCTCAGGACCGCATCGTCCTCGCCGAGGCCAAGCAGCAGTTCGGGATCGACGTGAAGAACTACGGCGTCGACGGGGACCTGCGGGAGGTACCGGTCACGGCTGGCGACGGCACGGCATACGGGCTCAAGGATGGTGCCGTCGTCATCGCCTCGATCACCTCGTGCACCAACACCTCCAACCCGAGCGTCATGATGGCGGCGGCGATGCTCGCCAAGAACGCCGTCGAGAAGGGCCTCACGCGCAAGCCGTGGGTCAAGACCTCGATGGCGCCGGGGTCGAAGGTCGTCACCGGCTACTACGAGAACGCCGGCCTGTGGCCCTACCTCGACAAGCTCGGCTTCAACCTCGTCGGCTACGGCTGCGCGACCTGCATCGGCAACTCGGGCCCGCTCGACGAGGAGGTCTCGGCTGCCGTCAACGCCGGCGATCTCGCCGTCACCGCGGTCCTCTCGGGCAACCGCAACTTCGAGGGCCGGATCAACCCGGACGTGAAGATGAACTACCTCGCGTCGCCGCCGCTCGTCATCGCCTACGCGCTCGCCGGGACGATGGACTTCGACTTCGACACCGACGCGCTGGGGGTCGACAGTTCAGGCGCCGAGGTCTTTCTGAAGGACATCTGGCCCGCGCCGGAGGACGTCGAGGCGACGATCCGCTCGGCCATCAACCGCGACCTGTTCGAGAAGGACTACGCCGACGTCTTCGCCGGCGACGAGCGCTGGCAGTCCCTGCCCACGCCGGAGGGTGACACCTTCGCCTGGGACAGCGAGTCGACCTATGTCCGCAAGCCGACCTACTTCGACGGCATGGGCATGGACCTCACGCCGGTCACCGATATCAGCGGGGCCCGGGTGCTCGCCAAGCTCGGCGACTCGGTCACAACCGACCACATCAGCCCGGCCGGCTCGATCAAGGCCTACAGCCCGGCGGGGGTCTACCTCACCGAGCACGGCGTGGACCGCAAGGACTTCAACTCCTACGGCTCCCGCCGCGGCAACCACGAAGTCATGATCCGCGGCACCTTCGCGAACATCCGGCTGCGCAACCAGCTCCTCGACGACGTCGAGGGCGGCTTCACGCGCAACTTCCTCGTCGACGGCGCTCCCCAGACGACGATCTACGACGCCTCCGCGGCCTACCAGGCGGCGGGCGTCCCGCTCGTCATCCTCGCCGGCAAGGAGTACGGCTCCGGCTCCTCGCGCGACTGGGCCGCCAAGGGCACGGCGCTGCTCGGGGTCAAGGCGGTCATCGCCGAGTCCTACGAGCGGATCCACCGCTCCAACCTCATCGGCATGGGCGTGCTGCCCCTGCAGTACCCCAAGGGCGAGAACGCGACCTCTCTCGGCCTGACCGGTGAGGAGACGTTCTCGATCACCGGTGTCGAGGCGCTCAACTCGGGCACGACTCCGAAGACCGTCAAGGTCGTCGCCGAGGGCACCGAGGGGCCGATCACCTTCGACGCCGTCGTGCGCATCGACACCCCCGGTGAGGCCGACTATTACCGCAACGGCGGCATCCTGCAGTACGTCCTGCGCTCGCTCGTCCGCTGACGCTCGTGCTCGCCGACCGCGTGGCCGCTCACCGATGGTGGGCGGCCACGCGCCGTTCGTGGCTCGTCCGGGCGCTCTTGGCCCTTGCCCTCACCGTTGGCCTGGGCGTGGTCGCCACCCCCGGGTATGCCGCGGAGCCGCCTTCCGTGGTCGGCTCACCGACCGCTGCTGGTCCGCTGGATGTTGCCGCAACGTGCGTTGAGGTTGCGATGACGGTTGCCGGACAGGGTCGCGGCTAGCTTCGTCTGGCGAAGGCGACGTGCTTGACGCCGCGGGCATCGGTGCGGATCGTCGAACTGAACATCGGATCGTGGACCCGCCGGTGGTGGAATCCGCACAAGGGGACCGCGAGATGAAGGTCGGTCCTGCCTCCTCGTGACCACGGGTCCTCGTGGTGCAACTCGCACCAGGCATAGGGGCGATCACACCCCAGGGCCGCGCACTCGTCGTAGACGGTGGCCAGGGCCGTGCGCTGCGAATCGCGGAACAGTCGCTCCTGCCGTCCGAGGTCCAAGGGGACCGACTGACCGCCCAGGACGGCCGGCAGGAGACCGGCCTGGCAGGCGAGGCGCCGGGCCTCGCCGGTGGAGTGCTGGTGACCGGTGTCGGTCCGGGAGGCGCCCACGGACGGGCCGCTGGCCACCCCGGATACCGCGGCGAGGGTGGCTGCGCGCTCGGCGCCCAGGACCTGCTCGACCGTCATGGTGACCACGACCGTGGAGGCGACCTTGCCAGTGAGCTGCTCGGTGGGAAGGTGCTCGAGCAGGTCGGTGAAGGCGCGGCCGCGCTTCTCGTCCCAGCCCAGCGAGTCCCAGTCGTGGTTGCGCTGGCGCAAGGCCTCGGCGAGTGAGTCGTCCGGCTCAGCCGGTGCAGCCTCGACATCGGGGCGATGGTGGTCACGCCGGGGTGCGGTCATCGAGTGCAGGACCTTCTTGAGCACCTGCGCAGCACCCGTGGGCACGGTGAAGCGTCCGGTCGTCGTCCCGTCGCCGCAGTCGTGCAGGGTGATCCGTGCCAGCGCATACGCCCGGCGCTCCTGATCGGCCAGCAGGCCCTCCTGGTGCTCGGCCACCTCGTCTGCGGAGCGCTCAGCTGCCGCCAGGGCCAGCGTCGCCGCCTTGCGCAGGCGCGCCGGGTCGACGTGCTTGGCGTCCCGGACCAGGGACTCCTCGACCTTGGTGCGCTCGGCTGCCGTCAGTTCGCTGGGGAGTGCTGCCATCGTGGAGGCGATGATCCGGGCGTGGCCGGGGGAGAAGGACCCCTCGGCCATCGCCGACCGGGTCGCGGGCAGGTCGTCGGCAAGGGCGCCGGCCAGTTGGACCTGGGCCGACGCCGCAGCGCCCGTGGCGTGCGTCGCCGTCGCCACCCAGTGACTGGTCGAGGCCGAACCGCTCCCGGCCGCGGTGCGCTGGCGATCGGCCTGGGCGATGAGCGCGAGCTTCTGGGCCTCAAGCCGATGGATGAGTCGGCTGACCTCGGAGACGTCCCGGGCGGTGACGGCGGAACCGCCTGCGATGGCCACGGTCAACTCGTCAACGTCCTCATCGATCGACCGCAAGCACCCTCCGATGCCCCGCGCGGCGGGGGTGAGGGGGAGCACTGCGACCGTCATGGGTCAATAGTAATCGAACACATGTACGAATACAAGAGGGGGAGAGCTGAAATAACGAAAGCCCCCGATCTTGTGCGCCCTCGGACTGGATGACCCGATGGGTGACGTGGTCTGGGGAATCGGCGGGATGGTCGTGCTCGTGGGACTGGCCATGGCCATCAACTGGCGCATCGTCGGGTCCTCGCTGGGCCTGCAGATCCTCTTCGCCGTCCTCGTCCTCTTCGTGCCATGGGGGCGCAGCGCGCTCAACGCCGCGACCAAGGGCGTGCAGAAGGTGGACGTCGACGGCATACCCATCTCCGAAGGGGATGACGAAGGCGACGCCGAGACCGCCGCCGACACCATCACCGAGCGCCATCGCCGGGCTCTTCGGCCACCCCGACCTGACCTTCGAGACGATCCCGGGCTGGATCTTCGCCCCGGTCATGTTCCTCATCGGCATCCCCTGGGACGAGGCCGTGCGCGCCGGCAGCTTCGTCGGCCAGAAGACGGTGGTCAACGAGTTCGTCGCCTTCACCAACTTCGGTCCGGTGGCGGGGGAATTCACCGACAAGACCCGAGCCATCGTCACTTTCGCGCTCACCGGCTTCGCCAACCTCGCCTCCCTCGGCCTCCTCCTCGGCGGCCTGGGTGGGCTCGCCCCGAACCGTCGTGGCGACATCGCCCAGCTCGGCGTGCGCTGCGTCGCCGCGGCCACGCTGGCCAACCTCATGAGCGCCGCCATCGCGGGCATCCTCATCCACTGACCGGCCCGCGCGACCGCGGGAGGTGAGCGGACGGCATACGAGGTATGCCGTCCGCTCACCGGTGTGAGCCACGAGACACCCGGACGGGTGGAAAGCGCGGAATTGGAGGATTTTGCGCGGCGTAGCGTCAAGCACCGGAGTGGGCCCCGTGCGAGAGCCCTCCGGAGGTTGAAATCCTATGAAAGCGGTGGACAGCAACACCGTCCTGTGGGGCCAGACCCTCATGTACACCGCCTACTGCCTGGCCATCATCTCCGTGGTGGCGTGGTTCGCGCGCAAGATCACGCGACCCAAGGGCAGCCACGACGTCACCCCCAAGCTGTTCTACGGGTGGGTCGGGTTCTTGGCGCTGCTGGGAGTCTCCCTGCACCTGCTCACCTACAACACCATCCCCTGGGTCAAGGACGACCTGCACGGCAGCAAGGACTTCGTCGCCACCTACCCGATCACCGTCGGTGACCACCAGTTCACCTGGGCCGACGGCAACAAGCAGCTCGAGGTGCCCTGCGGCAAGCTCGTGAAGTTCTCCGTCACCAGCGAGGACCTCACCTATGGCTTCGGGCTGTTCCGCCAGAACAACTCGATGGTCATGCAGATGCAGGTCGTGCCCGGCCACGCCAATGACCTGTTGTGGACCTTCGAGAAGAACGGCGTCTACTCGATCCGCTCGACCGAGTACTCCGGTCCCGACGGCTTCCAGATGATCGAGAAGGACGCGGTCAAGGTCACCGGCTGCGCCGAGGACGACCCCGTGAGCGCTGCGGCGCAGGCAGGAGCGATCCGATGAGCTTCACCGACACCCTCCTCAACGGGCACGAGCGGTCCTTCAAGGTGGACACCCTCACCCCGATGCAGAAGCTGACCCTGAAGTACGTCGTCTTCGGGCTGGTCTACTACGGCTTCGCGGCGATCGAGGGGATGCTGCTGCGGATCAACCAGGTCCAGCCGCAGGACCTGCTCTTCCCCAAGCGGTACTTCGCGATGCTGACCGCGCACCCCCTCGTCGGCATCTTCGGCAGCAGCTACCTGCTCGTCTTCGGCGCCTTCACCTTCCTCGTGCCCTTCCTCATGAAGAAGCCGCTGTGGTCCTTCAAGGTGGCCAACTGGACGCTCTGGCTCATCGTCGTCGGCGTCTTCACGTTCTGGTTTGACGGCTTCCTCACCCACTACGCGCCGCTCTACACGCTCTACTGGCCGCTGCCGGCGGACTTCAGCCAGTTCGAGCCGGTGGCCGGTGCCATCTTCATCACCGGCATCGCGCTCGTCATGGTGGGGACGCTGCTCTTCGTCCTCAACATCTTCAAGACCCTCACCTACACGCCCGCCGGATGGGGCAAGCAGCCCGCCGGTCGCATCCTCGGTGACGCCCTGGGCCTGACCACGCTGCGCAACTTCTTCACCGGCCGCATGCGGCACTCCAGCGAGACCGATCACCTGGTGTCGCTGCCCGTCGCCGCCATCGCGCGTGGCACCGTCGACGTGGCGCTCAACGCCCTCATCATCACCTTCACCGGCGTGCTGATCCTCGTCTACATGATCGCCGAGATCAGCGGGAACTCCCTGAAGTCCACCGCCGTCGACGCCCTGCTCTACAAGAACTGGTACTGGTGGGGCCTGGACCTCGTCGCCGACGGCCTCGTCCTCGTCTTCGTCGCCGGCACCTGGTATCTCCTGGCCAACCTGATCACCGGCCGCGAGATCTTCATGGCCAAGTGGGCGCGCTTCGCCCTCGGCCTCGAGCTCGTTGTGTCGTGGACGGTCTGGAGCCACCACCTGCTCTCCGACCAGAGCCAGCCGGCGATGCTCAAGGTCGGCTCGGGCGAGCTCGTGACGGCCTTCGAGCTGATCACGCAGGGGTTGGCCTTCTTCATCACCCTGGTCACGCTCTTCAAGGCGCGCCCGCTGAAGATGACCAACGAGCTCAAGTTCCTCCTCGGTGGCCTCCTCGGCTTCGCCCTCGCGGTCCCGGCCGGGATCATGCAGGCCGACGCCGGCCTCAACCGGATCCTGCACAACACCCAGTGGATCGTCGGCCCGCACGTGCACGTCGCCGTCCTCATCGGCCTGACCATGACGCTCTACTCGGCCGTCTACGTGCTCCTGCCGATCCTCACCAATGGCGCCAAGCTCTACAGCCAGAGGCTCGCCACCGCCCACTTCTGGTTGCACCTCATCGGTGGCATCGGCATGGGTGCCTTCATGGGCATGGCCGGACTGCAGGGCATGCTCCGCCGCACGATCTACTACGACGGCGAGTACCTGCCGTACATGATCCTGGCGGCCATCAGTGGCGCGATGCTGCTCGCGGCGTTCGCGTGCTTCCTGGTCAACATCGTCATGACGCTCGGCCTCAAGGGCGCGATCGGCCTCTTCCGGAAGTCCCCGGCGCCGGTCGAGGAGCTCCTGCCGGGCCAGGTCCCGGAGCCCGTCGCCTGAGGTTCCGGCGTTGGCCGATTGACCGACCGTATGCCGCCCGCTCGCCACAGCGGGCGGCATACGGTTCCCCCATGGCTTCCGTCCTCCTCCTCCATTCCGCGCTCGGGCTGCGACCCGCCGTCGTGGCCCTTGCCGAGCAGTTGCGCGCCGCCGGGCACGAGGTGTCGGCGCCCGACCTCTTCGGCGGCGAGACCTTCGACGGCGGTGAGGAGGGCTATGCCGCGGCGCTGGCTTTCACGCGTGCCCACCACGAGTCGATCGAGGCGGCGACCGAGGCGGCGTATGCCGACCTCACCGGTCCGCGGGTCGTCATCGGCTTCTCGATGGGGGCCGGGACGGCCCAGGAGTGGGCCCAGCAGCGGGAGGACATCGTCGGCGCGATCCTCGTCGGTGGTGGCGGCTTCTATGACGGGTGGACCGAGCCGGTGTGGCGCGCTGGCGTGCCGCTGGCTCTGCACCACGCGATCGACGACCCGTGGATGGACGGGGACGTCGCTGCGCTGACGCGCGTGGCCTGCCAGGCCGGCTCGGACGTGTCGGACTACACCTATCCCGGGTCGGGGCACCTGTTCTTCGACGACGGCCTCGAGGCGGAGTTCGACGCGGGCTCGGCCGAGCTGCTGCAGGCCCGACTCCTCGGCTTCCTCGGCCGATTCGCCTGAGTCGCAGGCATGCCCAGCTACATCGCCTTCCTGCGCGCCATCAACCTCGGCGCCACGCGCAAGTTTCCGATGAGCGACGTGCGAGCCGCGACGGAAGCAGCCGGTGGCACGGGCGTGCTGACCCACATCAACTCGGGCAACGTCCGCCTGGAGTCCCGCCAACGCTCAGCCGCAGCTGTCCAGCGAAGCCTGGAGACGGCATACGAGGCTGACCGAGGGTTCGCCGTGCCGACGATCGTGCTGACTCCGGAGGAGCTGGTGGAGGTCGCCCGCGTCGGTCGCGCGCTCGAGGACGAGTTCGGACCGGTGGGTTCGCACTACGTCAGCCTCTATGACGCCGCGCCCTCGGTGGACCGAGCGGCCGCCGCCGAGGCGCGCAGTGTCGAGGGGGAGCGGGTGGTCGTGCGCGGCCGGGCGGCCTACGCCCTCCTGGAGGGGAACATCCACACGTCCAAGGTCCTCGTCAGCAAGGAGTTCAAGGCGCTGGGCACCGGGACGGCGCGCACCCTCAGCGTCCTGGAGACCCTCGCCACGAAGTGGTGCTGACGGCCGGTCACGTCCCGTTCGGCTGCGCGCCGGTCGTAACCCTGCGCAAATGTTGGTGACTGGCGCAGCGATACCTGCGCCCGCGAGCAGTCTGTGCGCCCCTCGTGCGCAGATGTTGGTGGATGGCGCAGCGATACCTGCGCCAGTGAGCAGTCTGGGCGCCCCTCGTGCGCAGATGTTGGTGGATGGCGCAGCGATACCTGCGCCAGTGAGCAGTCTTTGCGCAGGGGGAGAGGTCAGGCACCGTTCGGGGGCGCGCCCGTCGCGCCGGCTGGTACGCCGCGGCGGCGCAGCTCGGCCTCGGCCCGAGCCAGGCCACCGTGCTCCAGGCCGGCCAACGTCGAATGCCCCTGCCAGACAACGCTTCCGCGGTGGCGCACCTCGACGCTGAGTTGGCCGCCCAAGTGCTCGATCGCACCTGCGGTGTTGCGACGCTCGCTGGGCAGCGGCACCGGGAGGACGTGGGCATCGCGCAGCGGGGCGGTGGCGTGGACGTCGATGGTCCACCCGGACAGCGACTTCCCGCGCAGGGCCCAGGTGTCGTCGGTGACGCGGGCGCTGACAGGGGAGAGACCCGGGTTGCCCAGGCGGACGACCTGACCGTCGGGCAGCCGCACGACCAGGGCCGTCACCTCGGTGCGCAACGGCCCCGAGTGGACCTGACCCCCGGCGAAGGCGACACAGGCCTCCCGCTCGGCGAACCCCTGCGCCTGGCCCCACCACCAGGCGTCGGGGAAGCCTTCCTTGCCCCAGTTCTTCTCGCCATAGACCTGGGCGCCATCGAACTCCCAGACCTCGTCGCCGACCCGGGCGCTGCCGGTCACGCGGCCACCGAGCAGCCAGGGGTGCCAGTACTGGTTGAGCGCCGGCACCGCTTGGAAGATGCTCGACCCGCCCAGTGCGCGACCGCCCCCGGCACTGGTCCACGGGCGGGCCTCGTCCACCGCGATGTCGAGCTGCGCGCCCTCGCCGAGGTCGACACGCACTCGGTTCTCGTCGCCGAAGAAGATCTCCGCTCCCTCCCCGTCGCGAGCCAGGGCACCGAGCCGCGCCGGGTCAGCCCAGCCGACCTCGGCCTCGCGAAGGGCGAGCACCGGCGCAGGCCAGGCTCCGAGGCCGAGGGTCGCCCAGTGCCCGCCGACCCGATCGCGGTTGACCCCGATGAGGGCGATGAGCGAACGCCCACGGTCGGCATCGGTGATCCGCCAGAAGTACCCCTCCATGGCCACACCGTGCGCCCGGAGCGGGTCGCCGAAGGGCAAGTCGGCACCCGAGGCGCGATAGCTGTGAGCGACGCGCAGCAACTGCCGCGGCAGGAAGGTGCTCATCGGACGAACAGCTCGAGGTGACCGCAGGCCGAGCAGCGCGCGCCCTGGACGTCGCGTCGCTCCCGGCCGAAACTCTTCGCGCCGCCGAAGAAGCCGCGCTCCAACGCGCCCGTGACCCACCGGAGAGCCCCCTGCGACCCTTCGCCGCTGTCCTGGAGGAAGCCAGGATCGAAGGACGCCTCGCCACACCAGCTGCAGGAGGCCGGGCGCCACGGACGGGAGGTGGCCGGCTGGTAGTCGGTCATGAGCGCCACCCTACGGCTGCGTCCGCCCGCCGGCCGTGACCGGCCTGACATGCTCGCCGCATTCACTGCCTGCCGCAGCAGCAGGTCGCTAGGGTCGGGAGCAGACACCCGAGTTGGCAAAGGAGTCGCAGCATGTCCATCCCGCACCGCACCGTCGGCCACGGCCCGAAGACCGTCTTCCTCCTCCACGGCTGGTTCGGCTCGGCCGACGGCTGGGGCAGCTTCCCCGACTACCTCGACCCCGAGGTCGCCACCTGGGTGTTCACCGACAACCGCGGCTATGGCGCGCGCGTGGACGAGGCGGGTGACTACTCGCTCGACGAGGTCGCCGGTGACGTCCTATCGCTCGCCGACGAGCTCGGCGCACAGACCTTCTCCTTGGTGGGCCACTCGATGGGTGGCGCCGAGGTCCTCCGGGTCCTCGCCAAGGCCCCGGACCGCGTGGACAAGCTCGTCGCGATCACCCCCGTCGGTGCCTCTCCCACACCCCTGGACGAGGGCGGCAAGGACCTCTTCTTCGGCGCCCCCGACGACGACGGCAGGCGCTTCGGGATCATCGACTTCACGACCGGCAACCGCCTGGCCCCACAGTTCGTCCAGTCCATCGTCGACTGGTCACGGGCGCACTCCTCGGTCGAGGGCTTCCGCGGCGCCGTCGAGGCCTGGGCCAATGCCGACTTCCTCGACGAGGTCAGCGGCAACGAGACGCCGATGCTCGTCATCCCCGGCGAGCACGACCCCGCCCTCGGGGAGGCGACGGTCAACCAGACCTACGCCCCGAACTTCCCCAACGCCACGATCGAGGTCATGCCCAACGCCGGGCACTACCCGATGTTCGAGACCCCCGTGGCGTTGGCCACCTCGATCAATCGCTTCATCGCCGGCTGACGCGTGCCCACGGCGCTCCTCCACGACCCGGTCACCTACGAGACCGGCGTCCCGTATGCCGTGCTCGCGGACCTGCGCCGCGAGCACGGCATCGTGCGGGTCGAGGAGCCACACCTGCCCGGGTGGCCCCAGGGCCCCGGCTACTGGTTGGTGCTGCGGCACAGTGACGTCCGCACGGTCCTGGGCGACCCCGCCACCTTCTCGTCGGCGCTCGGCGGCACCCAGATCCGCGACCCCGAGCGGGAGGAGGACCTGCGCTACGTCCGGGCGATGATGCTCAACATGGACCCGCCGGAGCACACCCGGCTCCGGCGACTCCTCCACGCCTCGTTCACGCCACGCGCTGTCCGAGCGCTCGAGGACCGCGTGCGCGACCATGCTCGCGCCATCGTCGATCGCATGCTGGCCGGACCCGAGGAGGTCGACTTCGCCAAGGAGGTCGCCGCCGACCTGCCGCTGCTCGTCCTCGCCGACCTGCTCGGGATGCCCAGCGAGGACCGCTGGCTGATGTTCGACTGGGCGAATCGCGTCATCGGCTGGCAGGACCCGGACTATGCGGTGAGTGCCTCGTTCGACTCGACGTCCGGCTCGCCGTTCGCCCGGGAGGCGCTGGCGTTGCGTCCGCCGCCGGGCCCGAACGGCCGGATGCCGGACCCCCGCTCCCGGGACGGCATGCCGGATCTCTATCGCTATGCCCACCTCCTCGGCGCGGCGAAGCGGGAGGCGCCCGGCGAGGACATCATGTCGATCCTCATGGGCAGCCGTGATGACGGCGGGGGAGTGGTCACCCTCGAGGAGTTCGAGAACCTCTTCTGGCTCTTCGCCGTCGCCGGCAACGAGACCCTGCGCAACGGCATACCGGGTGGGATGGCGGCTTTGTTGGCGCACCCGGAGGCGCAGCGGGCCCTGCGGGAGGACCCACGCCGGATCCCCGCGGCCGTCGAGGAGATGCTGCGCTGGTGGACCCCGGTGATGACCTTCCGGCGCACCGCCACTCGCTCCACCACCCTTGCCGGACAGGCGATCTCGCCCGGCGACAAGGTGGTCGTGTCCTTCGCTGCGGCCAACCGGGACGAGTCCGTCTACCCCTCACCCGACACCTTCGACATCGACCGGTATGCCGTCCGCCCGCCTCCCAGGGCCCACCTCGCCTTCGGGCACGGCCCGCACGTCTGCCTCGGCGCCAACCTCGCCCGCGTGCAGATGACCGCCATCTTTACGGAGGTGCTGTCGCGTACCTCGTGGATCGAGGCGGCAGGAGAGCCGGCCTTGCTGCGCTCGAACTTCCAGCGCGGCGTCAAGCGCCTCCCGATCCGCTGGGCTGCCTGACCGCGTTTCGAGAGGTCACTTTGCGTCGCTGTGAGAGAGCTGAAAGCGGCACAAACTGACCACTCGATGGGGAAGCGAATCAGGAGAACTGTGCGACGCGGCGGGAGATGGCGTCCGCCATGGCATCGGTTGCCGTCGTCAGCAATGGCGCAGAGACCGGTATGCCGTGGGCGGACTCCCGCTCCCGCAGCCGGTCCGCGAAGTGGCCCGGTGCGAGGAGGTGGTTGAGGACGAGGTCCTCTGGCGTCAGCACGGCATCGACATGGGGACCTTCGCCGCCGAGGAAGGCATGGACCACCGATCGTCCGCTGCGGTCGGCGAGCCGTGCGGCGAGTTCTGCCACCTCGTCACGCGCGTCCGGGTCGGAGGACCCCGCGGCGACGAGCACGACTCGGCCGGGCTCACTCCCACGAAGCCGATCAAGGTGCACCTGCTCGACCTCGCCCCACCCTCCGAGGTGGAGCAGGACCGCGGACCCCGGGCGCCGCGCTGCAGCGGCCGGGACGTCGTGGCGCACGTGCACCCCAGCGGCAAGGAACAGCGGCACGATCACCGGCGGGGTGGGTGCGGCATCGACCACCTCAGCCAGCGTCGGCTGCTGCACGTCGACGAAGCCCAGGTCGACCGGCAGGTGCGGCAGGCGAGCCCGGACGGCGGTGAGCAGCGCGGCATACGCGGCTTGTCCGGCAGGTGACCGGGTGCCGTGCGCGGCGAGGACGACCGAGGTCACGAGGCAGCGGTGACCAGCTCGTCGTCCCGCGCCTCGGGACGCTCGGGGGAGGACGAGGAGCGGCGGTGGCGCACCACGGCAATGCCGATGGCGAGCGCCCACGCCGAGAGGGCAACCGCTCGCAGGATGCCGGCATTCGTGGCGACGAGGTCAACGCTCTTGGTCAGCGTGCGCAGGCTGGTGATGATGACCAGGCCGCCGACACCGACGCCGAGGACGGCCGCAGGGAGGCGACTGACCAGCCAGGCCGCCAGTGGCGCAGCGAGCAGACCGCCGACGAGCAGCGCCCCGACGAAGCCGAAGTTGATCCCCGCCGTGCCCAAGCCGATGAGGAAGCCGAGGCTGGCGAAGGCGGTCACGAGGAACTCGGAGGTGTCGACCGAGCCGACGACGGTGCGCGGCGAGGTCTTGCCGGCCGAGACCAGGGTCGTGGTGGTGACCGGTCCCCACCCGCCGCCACCCGTGGCGTCGATGAAGCCCCCGACGAGGCCGAGCGGGGAGAGCAGCTTCTTGCCGTGGGGCGACACGCGCGCCGAGGCCACGGCCGGGGGGCGCAGGGCGAAGCGGATCAGGATGTAGGCCCCGAGCACGAGCAGGATGGCGGCCATCACGGGGGCCGCTGCCTCCGTCGAGAGCCGCGAGAGGATCGTTGCGCCGGCGAAGGCGCCGATCGCCCCCGGCACGCCGAGCCGGCCGACGAGGCGCCAGTCGACGTTGCCGAGCTTCCAGTGGGTCACCGCGGAGGCGATGTTGGTGCCGAGCTCGGCGAGGTGCACCGACGCGCTGGCGACGGCTGGGGTCAGGCCGGCCAGGAGCAGGAGCGAGGTCGACGTGACCCCGTAGCCCATGCCCATGGCCCCGTCGACGAGCTGGGCGCCGAAGCCGACGAGGGCGAAGGTGAGGAGCTTGCGCATGTGGGTCTCCTGGGGTGGTGGACTGGCTCGGGGCGCTCAGGCGCCGGGGAAGTGGGGGCTCACGGTGACGACGTCACCGATGACGATGACGGCGGGGTTCTCGACGCCGACCTGGTCGGCGATGTCGGCGATGGTCGCGACGGTGCCGACGGTGACCCGCTGGTCGGGCAGCCAGCCGCGTTCGACGATCGCCACCGGGCACTCGGGATCACGGCCCGCGGCGAGGAGGTCGGTGGTCGTGGTGCGGAGAGCGGCCACGCCCATGAGGAGCACGAGCGTGTGGTCGCGGCCGGTCGGCAGGTCGGGCAGGTCCTCATGCCCGGTGACGACGGTGAACCCTCGGGCCAGGCCGCGGTGCGTCACCGGGATGCCGGCCGCGGCCGGCACCGAGATCGCGCTCGTCACCCCGGGCACCACCTCGACCGGTATGCCGTGTGCCTCGCAGGCGAGCCGCTCCTCACCGCCGCGCCCCAGGACGTAGGGGTCGCCGCCCTTGAGGCGGACCACACCGTGGCCGACGAGGGCTTCCTCGACGAGGATCGCGTTGATCTGGTCCTGCGGGACGGCATGGCGTTGTGGTGCCTTGCCGACGTCGATGACGCGCACCGTCGTGGGGAGGGTGCTCAGCAGGCCTCGCGGTGCCAAGCGATCGACGACGACCACGTCGGCGGTGGCCAGCAGTTGCCGGGCGCGAAGGGTCATGAGGTCCTCGTGTCCGGGGCCACCTCCGACGAGGGCCACCCAGCCGCTCCCGGTGCGGGGTCGCTGGGGCTGAAGCGGCAGGGACCCGGTCGTCAGCGACGTGGCGATGGCGTCCCGGACGGCCACGGCTCGGCGGGGGTCCGCGGACGCATGGACGGCCACCGTGACCCGCCCGTCGGGCAGGTCGACGGAGGTCCGGGCGAGGACCGCCGCCGGGGTGCGCTCGGCGTCGGCGGCGTGCACGCACCACAGGCCGAGGAGCTCGCTGTCGGCGGCGACCGCGTCATCGGTCGAGGGGTCGCCGGTGGCGGTGTGGACCAGCCGGGCCCCGGCAAGGTCGGCGGAGCCGGCATAGTCGCGGGCGATCCAGCGGATGGCGTCCTCGGCGACCAGGTCGACCAGGTCCTCGCACAGCCACGGCGCGATCACCGTGACCTGCGCACCCTCCGCGACGAACGCAGTCACTCGGCGGGCCGACACCGGGCCGCCGCCGACGGCGACGACAGCTCGACCGCGCAGGTCCAGGGCCAGGGGCAGTGCCATGGCTCAGTCCGCCACGAGCCCGGCGGCGAGCGTGTTGCCGTCGCTGGGGTCGATGAGGAGGAAGGCCCCCGAGTGGCGCGAAACGGCATACGCGGTCACCGGGAGCGGCTCGGAGACGAGGAGGTCCACGACGCCGATGTCGTTGAGCGACAAAGCATCCGTCGGCTCGTGGTCGAGGCGGTCGAGGTCGAGGCGGCTGCGCAGGCCCCGCACGATGGTGTTGACCGTGCGGGTGCCGTGCTTGAGGAGCAGGCGCGACCCGGGGCGCAGTTGCGTGTCCGCCAGCCAGCACAGGGTGGCGCTGAACTCTCGGCGTGCCGCCGCCGTCCCCACCGCTGCGAGCACGTCGCCGCGGCTGATGTCGATCTCGTCGTCGAGCTCGACCGTGACCGACTGCGGTGCGACCGCCTCGGCGATCTCCCGGTCGCCGAGCCAGAGGCGGCGCACCGTGGAGCGTCGCCCGCTCGGCAGCACCTCGACCGGATCGCCCACGCGCAGGGTGCCCGAGTCGAGGCGGCCGCCGTAGCCCCGGAAGTCGCGGTCCGCCCCTCCGCGGACCGCGCCCTGCGGGCGGATGACGACCTGCACGGGCAGTCGGAGGTCACCGTCGTCGACCTCACCGACCGGGAGCATCTCGAGGACCTCGAGCAGGCTGGGCCCGGCGTACCACGGCGTGCTCGTCGACCGGTCGACGACGTTGTCCCCGTGGAGGGCCGAGACCGGGATGGCACGCAGGTCGCTCAGCCCGAGCCCGAGGGCGACCTCGTGCGCCTCCGCGGCGACCGTGAGGAAGGTCGACTGGGCGTCGTCCACGAGGTCGATCTTGTTGACGGCGAGGACGACGTGCGGCACCCGCAGCAGCGCCGCCACGGCCAGGTGCCGACGGGTCTGCTCCAGCACGCCCTTGCGGGCGTCGACGAGGAGCACGACGACATCCGCCGTGCTCGCGCCGGTGACGGTGTTGCGGGTGTACTGCACGTGACCGGGGCAGTCGGCGAGCACGAAGGAGCGCCGGTCGGTCGCGAAGTAGCGATAGGCCACGTCGATGGTGATGCCCTGCTCGCGCTCGGCGCGCAGGCCGTCGGTGACGAGCGCGAGGTCGGCGCCGGTGAGGCCGCGGTCCCGGCTCACCCGCTCCACGGCCTCGAGCTGGTCGGCGAGGATCGCCTTGGAGTCGTGGAGCAGTCGGCCCACGAGCGTGGACTTGCCGTCGTCGACCGACCCGGCCGTGGCCAGGCGCAGCAGCGTGGCTGGTGCAGCGCTCATCAGAAGTAGCCCTCCTTCTTGCGGTCCTCCATGGCGGCCTCGGAGAGCCGGTCGTCGGCGCGGGTGGCGCCTCGCTCGGTGAGCGTGGAGGCGGCGACCTCGGCCACGACCTCCGCGACGCTGGCGGCTGGCGAGTCGACGGCGCCGGTGCAGCTCATGTCGCCGACCGTGCGATAGCGCACGACGCGGCGCTCGACCTGCTCGCCCTCCCGCGGCTGGCTCCACGGGCCGACCGCGAGCCACATGCCGTCGCGCCGGAAGACGTCCCGCTCGTGGGCGTAGTAGAGCTCCGGCAGCGCGATCTCCTCGCGCTCGATGTACCGCCAGACGTCGAGCTCGGTCCAGTTCGACAGCGGGAAGGCGCGCACGTGCTGGCCGGCCCGGTGCCGCGGGTTGAGCAGGTGCCACAGCTCGGGTCGCTGGTTGCGCGGGTCCCACTGACCGAAGTCGTCGCGCAGGCTGACGATGCGCTCCTTGGCGCGGGCCTTCTCCTCGTCGCGGCGCCCGCCGCCGAAGACGCCGTCGAAGCGCCCCTGCGCGATCGCGTGGAGGAGGGGCTGGGTCTGGAGCGGGTTGCGCGTGCCATCGGCGCGCTCCCGCAGGCGCCCGTCGTCGATCCAGTCCTGCACCTTCTCCACGACGAGGCGCAGTCCGAGGCGCTCGACGGTGGCATCGCGGAAGGCGAGGACCTCGGGGAAGTTGTGCCCGGTGTCGACGTGCAGGACCGGAAACGGGACCGGCGCCGGCCAGAACGCCTTCACCGCCAGGTGCAGCATGACGACCGAGTCCTTGCCGCCGCTGAAGAGCAGCACGGGCCGCTCCAGCTCACCGACGACCTCGCGGATGACGTGGATCGCCTCGGCCTCGAGGTGGTCCAGCTGGGACAACGAGGTATGCCGACCGCTCACCTCGGGCGCCTCCCCGGTGGTCGCGTCGTGGCGGGCGCGGGTGCTCTGGTCAAGGGTCAGGCTCATGTGTGGATCCCGCATTCGGTCTTGGCCAGGCCGGCCCAGCGGCCCGACCTGGGGTCGGCGCCCGGGGCGACCGGGCGGGTGCAGGGCTCGCACCCGATGGACGGGTAGCCCTGGGAGAGAAGGAGGTTCAGCGGCACGGCGTGCTGGGCGGCATACGCAAGGAGGTCGTCGAAGGACCACGCGGCGAGCGGGTTGACCTTGATCAGTCCGTGGCGCTCGTCGAAGGAGACCAGCGGGGTGGTGGTGCGGGTGGGAGCCTCCTCACGACGGACCCCGGTCACCCAGGCGTCATGGCTCCGCAGGGCCCGGGCCAGCGGGGCCATCTTGCGGATCTCGCAGCACAGGGCCGGGTCGCGGGCGAAGAGATCGGGGCCGTGGGCCGCGGCCTGCTCCGCGATGGTGAGCTCGGGCAGGACGTCGACGACCGTGACATCGAGCCGGTCGGCCACCTCGTCACGGGCGATGCGGGTCTCGAGGAAGTGGTAGCCGGTGTCGAGGAAGAGCACGTCGACCCCGGGCAGGTGCTGGGAGACCAGGTGCGGCAGCACCCCGTCGGCCATCGAGCAGGCGACGGCGACGCGTGGCCCCACGCGCCCGGCGAGCCAGGCCAGGGCCTCGTCGGCGGACACCTCGCCGAGCGCGGCGCCCTCGCTGGCGAGAGCGCGCAGGTCGTCGGCGCTGCGGCTGCGGCCGGGCGTCCCGGCGGTGGCTGTCTGCGCACTCACGACAGTGCCTCCTCGTCCGCGCGGTGGGCCCAGTGGGCGAAGCTCTCGCCCTCCTCCCGATCGGTGACGAAGCGGCGAGTGACCCGCTCGACGTAGTCGGTGAGCTCATCGGCCGTGACCTTGAGCCCACGGACGGTGCGCCCGAGCTCGCCGTCGGACAGGTCCTGCCCGGCGAGCCCGCCGCCGAGGTGGACCTGGAAACCGGGGACGTTCTCCCCGTCCGGACCCGGGACGAGCTGGCCCTTGAGGCCGATGTCCGCCACCTGGATGCGGGCGCAGGAGTTGGGGCAGCCGTTGAGGTTGAGCGAGATCGGCCGGTCGAGGGCGACATCGAGGAGGCGGGTCTCGAGCTCGGCGATCGTCGCCGCCGCCGTGTCCTTGGTGTCGACGATGGCCAGCTTGCAGAACTCGATCCCGGTGCACGCCATGGTGGCCCGACGGAAGGGAGTGGGCCGCGTGGACAGGCCGAGCGCCTCGAGCCGCTGCTCCACCTCCTCGACCCTGTCCTCCGGCACGTCGAGGACGACGAGCTTCTGGTGGGGCGTCGGGGCGATCCGCCCGCCGCCGAGGTCGTCGAGCAGGTCGGCCAGTCCGCCCAGGACCGGCCCGCCGACGCGACCGACGACGGGAGCCGCGCCCACGGCATACCGGCCGTCCTTCTGGCGCTGGACGCCCACGTGGTCCGCGGGCCCGGTCGGGGTGGCCGGCGGCGGTCCGTCCGGGAGGGGCGCGTCGAGGTACTCGGTCTCCAGGACCTCGCGGAAGCGCTCGGTGCCCCAGTCCGCGAGGAGGAACTTCAGGCGCGCCTTGGTGCGCAGGCGGCGGAAGCCGTAGTCGCGGAAGAGGCGGATGACCCCGTGCCAGACCTCGGCGGCGCGCTCCGGCGGGACGAAGGCACCGAGGCGCTCGGCCAGGCGTGGGGCCGTGGAGAGGCCGCCGCCGACCCAGAGGTCGTAGCCGGGTCCGAGCTCGGGATGGTGGACCCCGACGAGGGAGATGTCGTTGATCTCGTGGACGACGTCCAGGCTCGGGTGGCCGGTGATCGCCGACTTGAACTTGCGCGGCAGGTTGGCCAGGTCCGGGTCGCCGATGAAGCGCTCGCGGATCTGCGCGATGACGGGCGTGGGGTCGATGATCTCGCTCGCGGCAATGCCGGCGAGCGGGCTCGCGAGGAAGCCGCGGGGAGTGTCACCGCAGGCCTCGGTCGTGATGAGCCCGACGGCTTCCAGGCGCTCCCAGATCTGGGGCATGTCCTCGACGCGGATCCAGTGGTACTGGATGTTCTGGCGGTCGGAGATGTCGGCCGTGCCCCGGGCGAACTGCTCGGAGAGGTCGGCGAGCACCCGGACCTGGGTGGGGCTCAGGGCCAGGCCGTCGGTGCGGACGCGGAGCATGAAGTACTCGTCGGAGAGCTCGTGCGTCTCCAGCTGGGCGGTGCGGCCGCCCTCGATGCCGGGGCGACGCTGGGTGTAGAGGCCCATCCAGCGGAAGCGGCCGTGGAGGTCCTCGTCCGGGATCGAGGCGAAGCCCTGCTTGGCGTAGATCGTCTCGATCCGCTCGCGGACCTCGAGCCCGCCACCGGCGGCCTTGAACTCCTCGTTGGCGTTGAGCGGGGCGCGGCCGTCGACCGCCCACTGGCCGTTGCTGCGGCCGGCGCGGGGTGCGCGCAGGGCACGTTCGGGGGCAAGCGTCATGGGAGGGCTCCTGAGGTGCAGGTCTGGGATCCGGGCAGCGTCGACCGGTGGGCGATGGGCGCGGGAGGCGCCCGAGGGCGGGAGGACGGGCTGGTGCCCGTGCGGGTCAGCGACACATGAGGTTGGACGCGACACGCAGCAGGTCGACGTGGCGGCGCTTCGTGGAGCGCACAGACAGATCACGCGACATGATCTAAACCATAACGGACCCTTATGTTGACCTGTCGCGTCGTGTCCGCCATGTGGGCAGGTCCCTCCATCCCCACCCCGGGGCCCGAGGGCTATGATCGAACGCATGTTCGAGGCGGCAGCACCACCGCGACGGGCGGCCAGCCCGGGGTCGCCGGGTGCCGCGCGCTCGGGGCCGCCGGGGTGGCCGCCGCGGGTGCCCCCGCCCGAGGTCGCCGGCTGGCAGCTCGCGGCGGTGGCGTGGTTGCTCGACCAGTGCCCGGCGGACTACCGCCTGTATGCCGCGTGGCGGCGCCACCCGATCGTGCTCGCCTGGCTGACCCTGCGGCACCTCGAGGGGCAGCTGGCCACGATGCGACTGGCCTACCGCGGGCTCCGGGTGGACCTGGCCGAGCAGGTCTCCGCCGATGCCCTCACCGATGTCCTGGAGGTGCTGGCCCGCGAGGGCGCGCGCCTGGTCGAGGTGCGACGGTCCGCCTCGCTCGTCCTCGAGGCCATGGAAGGCAAGGTCTTCGTCCCGCGCCTGTGAGGCGAGGTGGACGCGTGCCAGGGGTGCGGCATACGGCTCGGTCGGCACGCACGGGGGCCGGGACGGGAGGGCAACGTCACAGGTTTCACACCGTGCGCCCACCGGGGGAGCAGGCCGAGCACCGTGCCTGCGCCTAGACTTGGACGGTTGACCGACGACTGCCAGGAGACGTTGTGACCCTGCTGGAGCGCATCCAGGAGCCTGCGGACCTCAGGTCCGTCCCCGAGGACGAGCTGCCCGCGCTCGCGGCGGAGATCCGCGCCTTCCTCGTCGAGCAGGTCTCCCGCACCGGTGGCCACCTCGGTCCCAACCTCGGCGTCGTCGAGCTGACCATGGCCCTGCACCGTGTCTTCGACAGCCCGAGGGACGCGATCGTCTTCGACACCGGGCACCAGTCCTATGTCCACAAGCTGCTCACCGGTCGCCAGGACTTCTCCGGCCTGCGCCAGCAGGGGGGCCTGTCCGGCTACCCCAGCCGCGCCGAGTCCGAGCACGACGTCGTCGAGAGCTCGCACGCCTCGGCGTCCCTGTCCTGGGCCCACGGCATCGCCGAGGGGCGCCGAGTGCGGGGGGAGAGCGGACGGCATACGGTCGCCGTCATCGGTGACGGGGCGCTCACCGGCGGGATGGCCTGGGAGGCCCTCAACAACATCGCCGCCGAGACCGACCTGCCGCTCGTCGTCGTCGTCAACGACAACGAACGCTCTTACGCCCCCACCAAGGGCGGGCTCGCCGACCACCTCGCGACCCTGCGCACGACGCGCAACTACGAGCGGGTGCTCGACTGGGGCAAGGCCACGCTCCACCGCACGCCGGTCGTCGGCGGCGTGATGTACGAAGCGCTCCACGGCATGAAGAAGGGCCTGAAGGACATCGTCGCGCCGCAGGGCCTCTTCGAGGACCTCGGCCTGAAGTACGTCGGACCGGTCGACGGCCACGACACCCTCGCCCTGGAGCACGCCCTGAAGAAGGCCAAGTCCTTCGGGGGCCCGGTCCTCGTCCACGTCCTCACCCAGAAGGGCCGGGGCTACGACCACGCCGAGAACGACGAGGCCGACCAGTTCCACGGCATCGGCGTGATCAACCCCGAGACCGGCCTGCCGATCCAGATCGCCGGCCGCAGCTGGACCGACGAGTTCAGTGACGCCATGGTCGAGATCGGCGCCGAGCGGCCCGATGTCGTCGGCATCACCGCGGCGATGATGATCCCGGTCGGCCTGCGGCCCTTCGCCGACGCCTACCCCGAGCGCATCTTCGACGTCGGCATCGCCGAGCAGCACGCGGCGACGATGGCCGCCGGGCTGGCCTTCACCGGCCTGCACCCGGTCGTCGCGATCTATGCGACCTTCCTCAACCGCGCCTTCGACCAGGTCCTCATGGACTGTGCCCTCCACAAGGCCGGCGTCACGTTCGTCCTC
This sequence comes from Actinomycetota bacterium, assembly GCA_020161815.1. Lineage (GTDB taxonomy): Bacteria > Actinomycetota > Actinomycetes > Actinomycetales > Dermatophilaceae > Phycicoccus_A. The sequence continues at coordinate 60,858 of JAIUOP010000002.1, forward strand.
GACCGCTCCGGCGTAACGGGCCCCGATGGCGCCTCCCACCACGGCATGTGGGACATGACCATCGCCGGCGTCGTGCCCGGCCTGCACCTGGCTGCGCCGCGTGATGGGCAGCAGATCCCGATCGCCCTCCGCGCGGCGGTCGACATCGACGACGCGCCGTCGGTCATCCGCTTCCCCAAGGGGACCGTGGGCGACCCGATCCTCGCGCTCCGCACGGTCGAGGGCGTCGACGTCCTCGCCGAGCCGGACGAGGGTGAGGTCGACCTGCTGCTCGTCGGCATCGGCTCGATGGTCACCACGGCCCTGGCCGCAGCGGAGAAGCTCACCGCCGAGGGTCTGCGCGTGCGGGTCGTCGACCCGGTGTGGGCGCTGCCCGTGCCGAGCGGCGTTGTCACGCTCGCCGGCTCGGCCCGCCGGGTCGCCGTCGTCGAGGACAACTCCGTCGTCGGTGGCATCGGCTCACAGGTCGCGTATGCCGTCCGGCTGGCCGGTCTCGACGTGCCGGTCGACACCTTCGGGCTCCCGCGGGAGTTCCTCGACCACGGCTCACGCGGTCAGGTGCTCGAGGCGTGCGGCCTGACGCCGGACGTCGTCACCAACGCCCTGCGCGACCGCCTGCGCTGAGCGGAGAGATTCCCGAAGGTCCGGCCCCTGCGAACGGTCGCCTGACCGGCGATGAGTGGACCCTTTTCCGTCCCCCGGGACGGAAAAGGGTCCACTCAACGGGCGTGTCGCCCGGCCTCAGATGTCGCGGAAGGTCTCGATCGTCGCGCCCAGGGCGTTGAGCCGCTCGGCGAGGTCCTCGTAGCCGCGGTTGATGACGTAGACATTGCGCAGCACCGAGGTGCCCGGGGCGGCGAGCATCGCAAGCAGGATGACCACGCCCGGCCGCAGCGCCGGCGGGCACATGACCTCGGCCGCGCGCCACTTCGGCGTCGGCCCGGTGACCATGACCCGGTGCGGGTCGAGCAGCTGGACCTGCGCGCCCACCTTGTTCAGCTCGGTGAGGTAGATCGCGCGGTTCTCGTAGACCCAGTCGTGGATCATCGTCGTGCCCTCGGCACACGCGGCGATGAGGGCGAAGAACGGCAGGTTGTCGATGTTCAGTCCCGGGAAGGCCATCGGCGCGATCTTGTCGATCGGCGCCTTGAGCGGGCCGGGGTGGATCGTGAGGTCGACGAGGCGGGTGTGCCCGTTGTCGGCGAGGTACTCCTCTGTCATGTCATAGCGCAGCCCCATGAGCGAGAGCGTGGCGAGCTCGATCTCGAGGAACTCGATGGGCGCCCGCTCGATGGTGATCGAGCTCTTGGTGACGACGGCCGCGGCGATCAGGCTCATCGCCTCGATCGGGTCCTCGCTGGGGGAGTACTCGACGTCGACGTCGATGTGCTCGACGCCGGTGACCGTCAGGGTCGTCGTGCCGATGCCCTCGATCTGCACGCCGAGCTTCTCGAGGAAGAAGCAGACGTCCTGGACCATGTAGTTGGGGGAGGCATTGCGGATGATGGTCCGGCCCGGGTGGCGGGCCGCGCCGAAGAGCACGTTCTCGGTGACGGTGTCGCCCCGCTCGGTGAGGATGACCGAGCGGTCCCCGGGCAGCGTCCCGTCCTCGTGGACGGTCGCCTCGTAGAAGCCGTGGGTGGCGGCGACCTCGAGCCCGAACGCGCGCAGCGCCGTCATGTGCGGCTCGACCGTGCGCGTGCCCAGGTCGCAGCCCCCGGCATAGGGGAGCTCGAAGCGGCCGTACTCGTGCAGCAGCGGCCCGAGGAACATGATGATGGTGCGCGTGCGGCGGGCGGCGTCGAGGTCGATGGCGTCGAGGTCGAGGCGCGCCGGGGGGATGATCTCGAGGTCGCTGCTGTCGGGCAGCCACCGGACCTTGACGCCGACCGAGGTGAGGACCTCGATGATCCGGTTGACCTCCTCGATGCGGGCGAGGTTGCGCAGCGTCGTCCGGCCCTTGTTGAGCAGGGCGGCGCAGAGCAGGCCGACGGCGGCGTTCTTGCTCGTCTTGACCGGGATCGAGCCGGAGAGCTGCTGCCCACCCACGATGCGCAGGTGCTGCGGGCCGCCGGTGCCGAGCGAGACGAACTCGCTGTCGAGCTTTTCACCGATCCGGGCCAGCATCTCAAGACTGAGGTTCTGCTTGCCCTGCTCGATTCGGGCCACCGCACTCTGGCTGGTCGCCAGCAGGTCCGCCAATTCGCTTTGCGTCAGGCCCTTGTGGCGCCGAGCATCGCGGATCAGGGTGCCGATGCGATTGAGGTAGGTCGAGTCACTCACCCGTCAAGCGTAGATCACATGTGAGATGGGTGCACATCGAGAAGGTGAGCGGACGGCATACCCCATTCGGTATGCCGTCCGCTCACCTTCGCGGGTCCGTGCGCCCTGGCTCAGGCGCGCACGCTGGCCGCACCGGCCGGGAGGATGCGCTGGCCGAGGACCTTCTCCGAGATCCCCTCGCGGTCGAGGAGGGGGATGATCCCGCCGTTCCAGAACTGGAAGCCGGCGCCGGTGATCATCGCCAGGTCGATGTCCATGGGGGCCTGGACCACGCCCTCCTGGAGCATCCGGCCGACCTCGTCGGCGATCGCCGAGAGGACCCGCTCGCGCACCTCGGGTGCGGTGAGGGCGACCGGGTCGGCCGGCTCCTCACGCAGGGCGAGCACCTCGGGGTCCGGCACCTGCTTGCCGTCGATGACGGTGTAGTAGCCCGGCTTCCTGGCCGCGACCATGGCCTTGAGGTTGGGGGAGACGTGGAAGCGGTCCCCGAAGGCGCGGTGCAGGGTCTCGCTGTTGTGCAGCGCGATCGCCGGACCGACCAGGCCCATGAGCACGAACGGCGGCATCGGCGCCAGGCCGGCCACGGCCTCGTCGGCCACCTCGACCGACGTGCCCTCGTCGACGATGCGCGAGTACTCGCCCATGAAGCGGCCGAGCAGGCGGTTGGTGATGAACGAGGCGGAGTCCTTGACGCGGATCGTCGTCTTCTTCAGGCCCTTGCCGGTGGCGAAGGCGGTGGCGAGCGTCGCGTCGTCGGTCCGCTCGCCGGGGATGATCTCGAGCAGCGGCATGACGGCGACCGGGTTGAAGAAGTGGAAGCCCACGACCCGCTCCGGGTGCTGCAGCTTGCTGGCCATCTCGGTGATCGACAGCGAGCTGGTGTTCGTCGCCAGGACGCACTCCGGCGAGACCACCTCTTCCACCTCCGCGAACACCTGCTGCTTGACCGACATCTCCTCGAAGACGGCCTCGATGACGAAGTCGGCATCGGCAAAGCCGTCCTTGCTCGTCGACCCGGTGACCAGCCCCTTGAGGAAGTTGGCCTTGTCCTGGTTGATCCTTCCCTTGGCGAGCATGCCGTCGACCTCGCCGTGGACGTAGCCGACGCCCTTGGCGACGCGCTCCTCGTCGAGGTCGGTCATGACGACCGGCACGCCGAGGTTGCGGGCGAAGAGCATCGCGAGCTGGCTGGCCATGAGGCCCGCGCCGACGATGCCGACCTTGGTGACCTTGCGTGCCAGGGCGCGGTCGGGGGCGCCCGCGGGGCGCTTTGCGCGGCGCTGGACCAGGTCGAAGGCGTAGAGCCCGGCCCGGAGCTCATCGCCCATGAGCAGGTCGGCGAGGGCGTCGTCCTCGGCCGCGAAGGCGGTGGCGCGCTCGCTGGTGCGGGCAGCCCGCACGAGCTCGATCGCGCGGTAGGGCGCGGGCGAGCGACGGGCCGTCTTGGCGTCCGCCACGGCGACGGCCGCATCGCAGGCCGCGTCCCAGGCGGCCGCGTCCTCGGTGGTCGCCGTGCGGGTGATCGTGCTCCGTCCCGAGACGATCGACGCCGCCCAGCGGAGGGAGTCCTCGAGGAAGTCGGCCGGCTCGAAGATCGCGTCGGCGATGCCGAGCCGATACGCCTCGACGCCCTTGAGCATGCGGTTCATCGACAGGGGGTTCTCGATGATGACCTTGAGGGCCTTCTCGGCACCGATGAGCCGGGGGAGGAGGTAGCAGCCACCCCAGCCGGGCACGAGGCCGAGGAAGCACTCGGGCAGGGCCACGGCCGGGACGCCACCGCTGATCGAGCGGTAGTCGCACGCCAGCGCGATCTCGACGCCGCCACCCATGGCCGCGCCGTTGACGAAGGCGAAGGTGGGCACCGGCAGGTCCATGATCGAGGCGAAGGCCCGGTGGCCCGCCTGCGCGATCTCGAGCGCCTGGTCGCGGGCGGTCACGTGGCCGACCCCGGTGAGGTCAGCGCCGACGGCGAAGATGAACGGCTTGCCGGTGATGCCGACGGCCTGGATCTCGCCGGCCTCGGCGCGGCGCGCGAGCTCGTCGACGACCGCCTGCAGGCCGGCGATCGTCTGCGGACCGAAGGTGTTCGGCTTGGTGTGGTCGTGGCCGTTGTCGAGGGTGACGAGGGCGAGCGTGCCGGCGCCGCCGGGCAGGACGACGTCCTGGGCGATGGCCCGGGTGACGACCTCGGTGTCGAAGCTGGTCTCACTCATGGCTCAGGCCTCCGTCGTCTCGGTGCCGTAGTCGGCGTGGTGGGGGTTCTCCCAGATGACGCAGCCGCCCATGCCGATGCCGATGCACATCGCGGTCAGGCCGTAACGCACCTCGGGGTGCTCGGCGAACTGGGCCGCGAGCTGGGTCATCAGGCGCACGCCGGAGGAGGCGAGCGGGTGGCCGGTCGCGATGGCGCCGCCGTACTCGTTGACGCGCGGGTCGTCGTCGGCGATGCCGAAGTGGTCGAGGAAGGCCAGCACCTGCACGGCGAAGGCCTCGTTGAGCTCGAAGAGCCCGATGTCCTCGATGGTCAGGCCGGCCTGCTTGAGGGCCTTCTCGGCCGCCGGCACCGGGCCGATGCCCATGACCTCGGGCTCGACACCGACGAACGCGTAGGAGACCAGGCGCATCTTGGCCGGGAGGCCGAGCTCCTCGGCCGCCGAGGCTGAGGCGAGCAGGCAGGCGGTGGCCCCGTCGTTGAGACCGGCCGCGTTGCCCGCGGTGACATTGCCGTGCGGACGGAAGGGGGTCTTCAGCCCGGCGAGCTCGGCCATGGTCGTGCCCGGACGCGGCGGCTCGTCGGTGGTGGCCAGACCCCAGCCCTTCTCGGCGTGACGCGTCGCCACCGGGACGAGGTCGGGCTGGATCTTGCCCGCGGCGTAGGCGGCGGCGAGCTTGGCCTGGCTGTTCACGGCATACGCATCGCTGCGCGCCTTGGTCAGCTGCGGGTAGCGGTCGTGGAGGTTCTCGGCCGTGCTGCCCATGACGAGTGCGGACGGGTCGACGACCTTCTCGGCGATGATCCGCGGGTTGGGGTCCATGCCCTCACCCATCGGGTGGCGCCCCATGTGCTCGACGCCACCGGCGATGGCGACGTCGATCGAGCCGAAGGCGATGGCGCCGGCGACATTCGTGACGGCGGTCATCGCGCCGGCGCACATGCGGTCGACGGAGTAGCCGGGGGTGGTGTTGGGGAGGCCGGAGAGCAGGGCCGCCAGGCGCCCGATGGTCAGGCCCTGGTCACCGATCTGGGTGGTGGCGGCGATGGCCACCTCCTCGATGCGCTCCTTGGGCAGGTCGGGGTTGCGGCGCAGCAACTCGCGGATGCACTTGATGACGAGGTCATCGGCGCGCGTCTGGGCGTAGATGCCCTTCTCGCCGGCCTTGCCGAACGGGGTGCGGACGCCGTCGACGAAGACGACGTCCTGGAGGGTACGAGGCACGGAAGGCCTTCCTCTCGCAGTGATGGCGGATGGCTGGCCGCACACGGGGCCGCACTTAAGATTACCCGCGGGTAATGAAGGGGCCCAGTGACGCCGTCGGTGAGCCCGGTCACGCTGGGGCTGGCCCATCCGCCAGCGGCGTTCTGCCCACCTGGCCTCGCCGTAACCTCTGCTAGCAGAGGAAAGTTGACGTAACCCCATGGAGCTCCATGGGGTTACGTGACGTGAGCCGTCTTAGCAGAGGTTGCGGGGGCTGCTCAGGGGTGCGCGGCGAAGGCCTCGGCCAGCATCGGTGCCACGATCCGCGCCTGCCAGTCACGCACACCCTCGGCGCGGAGCGCCTCGACGAACCCGGCCTCGCCGGTGTCCGCGGGCGGACTCCACACGACCCGGCGCAGCGGCTCCGGCGAGCAGACGTTCTCGATCGGGATCGTGTGCTCGGCGGCGAAGGCCGTGAGCAGCGTCCTCGTCGCCGTCAGCCGAGCGGCGGCCCGCGGGTTCTTGTCGGCCCAGCTGCGCTGCGGCGGGGGGCCATCGCTGCGCACGACGCGCTCGGGCAGCTCGGCCTCGGGCAGGTCGAGCGCGGTGCGCACCGCGGCCACCCACTGCCGGCCGTAGCGGGCGATCGGCCGATGCCCCTGCGGCAGCTCGGCCACGCTCGTGGGCCCCGCGTGGGCGATCTCCATGAGGACCTTGTCGCTGGCGATCCGGCCGGCCGAGATGTCCCGGTCCCGCGCGATGGCGTCGCGGGCGTACCAGAGCTCGCGGACGATGGCATAGCCACGCCGCGACTTGATCGACGCCAACCCGGTCGTGCGTCGCCATGGGTCGCTGCGCTCGGTGGGCGTCCACGACAGCAGCGCCTCGAACTCCTGGCGCGCCCACTCGGACTTGCCGGACATCGCGAGGTCGACGCCCATGAGGTTGCGCAGCTCGCCGAGGACCTCGACGTCGAGGGCGGCATAGCGCAGCCACGGCTCCGGCAGCGGCCGGGTGGACCAGTCGACGGCGGAGTGCTCCTTGGCCAGCGAGGCCCCGAGGTAGTGCTCGACGACCGCCGCCAGCCCGACGCGCGGCAGGCCGAGGATCCGGGCGGCGAGCTCGGTGTCGAAGAGCTGCCGCGGTCGCAGGCCCACCTCGGCGAGGCAGGCCAGGTCCTGGGTGGCGGCGTGGAGGATCCACTCGGCGGCGCCGATGGCCTCGTCGATGGGCGTCAGGTCCGGGCAGGCGATCGGGTCGATGAGGAAGGAGCCGGCGCCGTCGCGACGCACCTGGACGAGGTAGGCGCGCTGCCCGTAGCGGTAGCCCGAGGCCCGCTCGGCATCGAGCGCCACCGAGCCCTCGCCGGCCGCGATCGCGGCCGCGGCGTCGAGGAGCTCGTGCTCCTCGACGATGACGTGCGGGACACCGCCCTCGGGTTCGTCGAGGCTGTGCAGGTCGGTCGTGGTCTCGCTCATGGTGTCGCCGCCGCCTCAGCGGCGCGGCCCGGGCAGGGCGATGACACCCTCGGGCAGGGGCGGCAGCCCCGCGATCCGGCAGAGCAGGTCCGACCAGGCCACGAGGTGGTCACCGACCACGCCGCCGACCGGGGTCCACGAGGCCCGGAGCTCCATCTCGACGCTGGGGTCCTTGTCGGAGAGACCGCCGAAGGACTCGGACACGACCCGGGTGACGGTCCCGGCCTCGGCGGTGTAGTCGACCCCGCGGTCGTCGAGCGCGTCGGTCAGCCAGGACCAGCCGACCTGGCCGAGGAAGGGGTCGCTGGCGAACTCGGGCTCGAGCTCGGCCCGGGCGAAGGTCACGGCGCGCCACTGGCCGTTCCAGGGCTCGGGGGCCGAGGGGTCGAAGAGCAGGACGAAGCGTCCCGAGGCGAGCTCGTCGTCCGACCCGACGGACGGCAGGACGTCCGCGGTGAGGGCCACGGCATACGGGGCGATGCGTTGGGGGGCCGGCACCTCGGTGAGGCGGACCTCGGGACGGAGGCGGGCAGCACGCAGTGACTCGAGGGCGCGGGAGAACTCGGTGGCCTCCCGCCCGGGGACGCTGCGACCGGACACGGCAGCAGGGTATGCCGGGTGGTCGCCGCTGGCCGTGAGGCCACGCCGTGGGCGGGTCGCCGTCGTGCGAGGATGCCCGGGTGACTCCTGCCGACAGTGCCCTGGTCCGTGCCGCCCGCGGCCTGCCCGTCGCGCACGCCCCCGTGTGGTTCATGCGTCAGGCCGGGCGTTCGCTGCCCGAGTACCGCGCCGTGCGTGAGGGCGTGGCGATGCTCGAGTCCTGCCGCCGCCCCGAGCTCGTCACCGAGATCACGCTGCAGCCGGTGCGTCGGCACGACGTGGACGCGGCGATCTTCTTCTCCGACATCGTGGTCCCCCTGCAGGCGGTCGGCGTCGACCTCGACATCGTGCCGGGCGTGGGTCCGGTCGTCGCACGCCCGATCCGCTCGCGTGCGGACCTGGCCCAGCTGCGTGACCTCACCGCCGAGGACGTGCCCGACATCACCGAGTCGGTGCGGGCGATCGTCGCCGAGCTGGGTGCCCGTCCGCTCATCGGCTTCGCGGGTGCGCCGTTCACGCTCGCGTCCTACCTCGTCGAGGGCGGCCCGTCGAAGAACCACGAGCACACCAAGGCGCTCATGCACGGGGACCCGGAGCTCTGGTCAGACCTCTGCGCCCAGCTCGCCCAGATCTCGGGGGCCTTCCTGCGGATCCAGGTCGAGGCCGGTGCCAGCGCGATCCAGCTCTTCGACTCCTGGGTGGGCGCGCTGCCTCGTCGGGACTACACGCGGTTCGTCATGGAGCACTCCGCCGCCGTGCTCAGTGGTGTCGCCGACCTCGACGTGCCCAGGATCCACTTCGGTGTCGGCACCGGCGAGTTGCTCGACCTCATGGGGGCCGCCGGCGCCGACGTCGTGGGCGTGGACTACCGCGTCTCGCTCACCGATGCGCTGGCCCGCCTCGGCGGTTCGTATGCCGTCCAGGGCAACCTCGATCCCGCCCTCCTGTTCGCGCCGTGGCCGGTCATCGAGGCCAGGGTCCGGGAGATCGTCGAGGAGGGGCGCGCGGCGCCGGGTCACATCGTCAACCTCGGTCATGGCGTGCTGCCGGCGACCGATCCCGACGTGCTCACGCGCGTCGTGGCGCTCGTCCACGAGATCTCCGCCCGCTGACCCGCCCCCTCCGCTCCGCCCATTCGAGGTAAAACTGCCGGTTGATCCGCGCGGTAATACCTCGAATCGAGGGAGGGGAGGCGCGTCGGGGGAGGGGGGTGAGGTCAGGAGGTCAGGAGTTGGGGTCCGCCGGGCGATCGGGCGCCGGCGAGGCGTGGGCCAGATCGGGCTGCGGGGTCGTCGGCGCTGGCTGGGCCGGCACGCCGGTCGGCACCGCTGGACCTCCCGGTGGTACGTGGGCGGCGCGCGCGCGTCGGCGCAGCCACATCACGAGGGGCACCAGCACGATCGCGGCGGCCACGGCGAAGGGCAGCAGCGCTCCCAGGGCCATGAGCAGGAAGTTCACCGAGGCCACGAACGCGGTCCACCCGGCCTTGAGCCCACCGAGGAAACCACCGCCATCGACCCCCAGGTCGACCTGGTTCGTCGTCAGCCGGATCGAGATCGGCGCCATCGCGACCTGACCCTCCAGGGACTTCATCTGCGCTTGGAGGGCCTCCAGGTCGGCCTGTCGGCGCGAGAGCTCGCCCTCGATGGCGATGATGTCGCTGATCGCGGTCGCCTGGCTCATCAGGGTGCGCATCCGGTCCACGCTCGCCTGCATGCTCTTGACCCGGGCCTCGGTGTCGACGTAGGCCGCGCTGACGTCGTCGGCGTTGGTGTTGCGGGAGACCATGTCGCCGAGCTCGGCCAGCCGGCTCAGGGTGTCGTCGAGCTTGTCCGCGGGGACCTGGATGGACATCGTCCCGACGGTGGCGGCCGAGGCGTCCGTCGAACCACTCGTGAGGGACTCGTTGAGCACCGCACCGCCCGCGGTCGCCGCGAGCGTGCGGATCTGCGCTGCTGCGCCATCGATGTCCTTGACGACGATGGCGGTGTCGGCGCGTCGGGCGATCTTCGGCTCGGCGAGTGTGGCCGTCGCCTGGTTGGCGGCGTCAGCGGCGGATTGGCCAGGAGCGGCAGCGCCCATGTCACGCACCTGACCGCCGGAGGCCGCGGCCGCAGCCCCGGCGGAGTCGCTGGCGCCACCACCGCTGCAGGCGCCCAGTCCGAGGGCGAGGAGGCCGGCCAGGGCCAGACCGGCGATCCGATGGGTCGTGGGGCGGTGGGTCATGGCGGCTCGCTTCCCTGGGGCGACGGCTGATGGGCCATGGACGACGGGACCCGGATCAAGGTTCCTACCCCGCGGTCTCGAATGGATCACGAAGTGAGACCGTGGAGGCATGGTCCCTGCCACGCCCGAAGCACACCCTGGTCAGTCTCGCCACGTCGTCGTCATCGGGGGAGGCCTGGCCGGACTGGTCGCCGCCCTCGACCTCGGACGCGCCGGGCCGGACGTGCGGGTCACGCTCCTCGAGGCGACCGACCGGGTCGGCGGCAAGCTGGCGCTGGCCGAGGTGGCCGGTCACCGCGTCGACGTCGGCGCCGAGGCGATGCTGGCCCTGCGACCGGAGGGTGTGGACCTCATCCGTGACCTCGGTGCCGGCGACGACATCGTGGCGCCGGAGACGACCCTGGCCTCGATCTGGTCGCGCGGGGCCCTCCACCCGATCCCGCGCGCCACGCTCATGGGCATCCCCAGCAGCCACGACGGACTCGGCGCCCTCCTCGACGAGGAGGAACAGGCCCGGCTCGACGCCGAGCAGCCCTGGGACGGGCCGGTCGAGCCCGACGTCTCGGTCGGCGACTACATCGGCACCCGGCTGGGCCAGGCTGTCATCGACCGGCTCGTCGAACCGCTCCTCGGCGGAGTGTATGCCGGTCGCGCCGACGAGCTCTCCTTGCGCGCCACGATGCCGGCGGTCTGGACGGCCGCGGTCGCCGGCGGTTCGCTGCTGGAGGCCGCTCGTCGCTCGGCCCCGCCGCCACCGCCTCCCGGCCAGTCCGGTCGCCCCGTGTTCGCCGGCATCCGCGGCGGTGTCGGGCGCCTTCCCGAGCTCCTGCTCGACGCGCTGCCCGACGGCGTCGAGGTGCGCACGACGACCACGTGCCGCGCGATCGAGCCTGCGGACAACGGCTTCCGGGTCCTCGTCGGACCGACGACCGCCGAGGAGTGGATCGAGGCCGACGCCGTCATCGTCGCCACGCCCCCGACGGCCGCCGGTCGCCTCCTGGGCAGCGTCGCCCCCGTCGCGGGCGCGTCGCTCTCCGCGATGCCCACGGCCTCCAGTGCGGTGATCACCATGGCCTTCCCTCGGGCCGGGATGCCCACCCTCGAGGGGTCCGGCTTCCTCGTGCCCTCCGTCGACGGTCACCTGGTCAAGGGCGCGACCTTCAGCGGCAACAAGTGGGCCTGGACCGGGGAGCTCGACCCCGACGTGGTCTACGTCCGCACCTCGATCGGTCGCGCGGGCGAGGAGGCCCTGCTCCAGCGTCCCGACGAGGAGCTGGTCGCGACCTGCGTCCGCGAGCTCGGCGAAGCCGTCGGCGCGACGCTGCCGGCGCCGATCGACAGCCACGTGCAGCGCTGGGGTGGCGGACTGCCGCAGTACACGATCGGCCACGTCGAGCGGATGGCGGCGGCGACGGCGGCGGTGGCCGCCGTGCCGGGCGTCGAGGTGTGCGGGGCGGCATACCAAGGGGTGGGGATCCCCGCCGTCATCGCCTCGGCCCATGCGGCGGCGGCGACGATCCTGACCCACCTCGGGACGGGCGCCGACCGCACGGGAGAATGAGGGCATGACGACCCCTGCCGACAAGCCCGTGAAGCCGACACCCCGCAAGCCCGGTGCGAAGCGGATCAAGGAGATCAACGCCTCGATCCGCTACGCGATGTGGTCGGTCTTCGCGGTCGCCGAGCCGCTCGGGGACGCCGACCGTGGGGCGTATGCCGCGCAGGTCGAGGCGCTGCTCGCCGATCTCTACGCGGCCGGGACCGTGACGCGTGGCGTCTACGACGTGGCCGGCCTGCGCGCCGAGGCCGACCTCATGGTCTGGTGGCACGCCGAGACGATCGAGGGCTGCCAGGAGGCCTACCACCGCTTCCTGCGCACCGACTTCGGCGCGCACCTGGACCCGGTGTGGTCGGTCGCGGCGCTGCACCGGCCGGCGGAGTTCAACGCCAGCCACATCCCGGCGTTCATGGCCGACGAGGAGGCGCGCGACTACATCTGCGTCTACCCGTTCGTGCGGTCCTACGAGTGGTACCTCCTGCCGGACGAGGAACGGCGGGCGATCCTCGCCGAGCACGGCATGGCGGCGCGGACCTACCCCGACGTGCGGGCCAACACCATCGCCAGCTTCGCGCTCAACGACTACGAGTGGATCCTCGCCTTCGAGGCCGACGAGCTGCACCGCATCGTCGACCTCATGCGTGACATGCGGGCCACACGGGCCCGGCTGCACGTGCGTGAGGAGATCCCGTTCTACACCGGTCCGCGCGTCGAGGTCGCCGAGCTCATCGCCCGCCAGCGCTGAGCAGGCGGCTCGCAGCGTCAGTCGTCGGTGGGGCGCAGGGTCAGGCTGATCGAGTTGATGCAGTAGCGCTGGTCGGTCGGGGTGTCATAGCCCTCGCCTTCGAAGACGTGCCCGAGATGTGAGCCACAGTTCGCGCACCGGACCTCGACGCGCGGACGCCCGGGGAGGCTCCGGTCCTCGACGTACTCGACGGTGTCACCGGCGAGCGGGCTGTAGAACGAGGGCCAGCCGCAGTGGCTCTCGAACTTCGTCGTCGACTCGAAGAGCTCGGCGCCGCAGGCACGGCAGGCGTAGACCCCGACCCGCTTCTCGTCGGTGTACTCACCCGTGAAGGGCCGCTCGGTGCCGGCCTCGCGCAGCACGTGGAACTCCTGCGGCGAGAGCGCCTCGCGCCATTCGTCGTCGGTGCGCTGCACGGCATACGGACGGTCTGTGGGTCGCATCGTCATCCCTCAATCTAAGCGCACGTATGCCGTGGGCCTGGCTCCCCGAGGAGAGCCAGGCCCACGTGGGGCCTACTTGCGCTGCCCCGGTGGAACCTTGACGTTGAGGCCGACGAGGACCGGGTCGTGGTCGCTGGAGGCGAAGGCCGACGTGGTGTGGAAGTCGACGACGTTGTAGTGGCGCCGCGAGTACTGCATCGCGATCGACTCGTCGCCGTTGATGTCCCAGACCGCCGCGCCAGTGACCATGGCGTGCGCCGGGGCGTTGCCGAAGACGTGGTCGAGGGTGCCCAGGCGCCCGCTGAACTGGTAGCTCGCCGACCCCGCGTCGCGCGACTTCACCAGCTCGGCGAAGCCGGCGCCCTCGATGACGCGGACCGGGTCCTCCTTGGAGTAGGCGTTGAAGTCACCGAGGAGGAAGACCGGCTGCTTGGGCTCCCACATCTGCCGGGTCCACGCGGTGAGCGCTCGGGCCTGCGCGATCCGCGAGGGGTTGGACAGGCCCTGGCCGGTGCCGTCGTCCTCCCCGGATCCCTTGGACTTGAAGTGGTTGACGACCGTGACGAAGCTGCTCGGCCCGGTGATGTACTTCCACTTCTGCGCCAGCGGCTGCCGCGCGTTGGCGAACGCCGGGTCGATGAGGATGACCGAGGCCTCGTCCGGCTTGACCTTCGTCGGGTTGTAGATGAACGCGGTCCGGATCACGTCCTCCGTCGGCGGGGTGACGACCGGGGAGGGCACGTAGGCCCAGGTGCCGCCGGCGGCGTTGAGGGCCGTGACGAGCTGGGCCAGGGTGTGGTCGCGGTCGTGGCCGATCCAGGTCAGGGCCGAGGAGGTCTCGATCTCGGAGAGGCCGACGACGGCTGCGCCGCCCGCGCCGAGGCCGTTGATCGCGCTCACCAGCTTGGCCTGCTGGTCCTCGAATGCGGACTGCGTCCAGGCGCCACGTACCTCGCAGTTGTTGGTGGTCACCGGCGTGCCGAAGCGGTCCTTGTAGGACGGGCAGGGCTTGAACGCGTTCTCCTGCTCGCCGAGGTCGGTGAAGTAGTTGAGGACGTTGATGAAGCCCAGTCCGATGGTCCCGCCGACGGCCGGGGGAGTGGCCGGACGGTCGTTCTCGCTGGACACGGGGATCGCCGGGCTGGAGGACCCCACGACCTGCCCGGTCGGCTGGTAGTTCCACTGGAAGCGGTAGTCGAGGATGACCGGCTGGGTGAAGGTGACCTGTGAGGCCGTGCGCATCGGCGTGTCCTGCGAGAGGTAGGGCAGCGGCGAGCCCTGCGCGGTGGCATTGCGGAGGTAGTCCCAGCTGGAGCCGTCGTCGAGGGTGATGTACTTCGCGAGGTTGGCGGCTTCGTATGCCGTGGCCTCGGCTCCCGGGGACACCACGTCGGTCGCCTGGTAGAGCGGCTGGTCACCGGCCGCCAGGCCGAGCTGGCCGAACTGGTTCAGGGCGTAGTTGTTGGTGATCGTGTAGGTGCCCTCGGGCTTGACGAGCATCCCCTCGAGAGCCTCCTTGGCCGCGTCCGTGGCCGGCAGGGTCGCCAGGGGAGTGGGTGCCACAGGGGCGCAGTCGGCCTTGGGTGTCGCCGTGGGGTTGGTCAGCTGGGTGAGGCCGTTGAACTCCGTGGCCGTGCCCGTGATCGTGAAGCACTCGCCGACCTGAACGGTCGGAATGACCCTGGTGTAGACGAAGATCCCGTCGGAGGCGCCCGGGGTGGCATCCGGGATGCTGCCGCCGGTGCCGGGGGTCTGGAGGTAGTAACCGTTGAAGCCGCCGGTGGGATAGGTGGCGGTCACCACGCCAACCGTCGTCACGGACGTGCCCAACTTGGGGGTCGCGGCCGCGGTGCCCTGGATGTCGGCGATCGGCACGATGCTCGGCGCGGGCGGGTCGACCGGGCCGCCTCCGCCCGTGCCGGAGTTCGTCGGGGTGGGCGCACCGGTGGCGAAGTCGGCGGAGTTGTTGTCCGTGTCGACCTTAGGGTCCTTGCGTGCCGTCGAGGTCGCGTTCGCGGTGCCTGGCGCCGGGGCGGTCTCGAACTTCACCGTGGAAGATCCGAAACCGACGAGGTCGATGACCGTGTTGCTGGCGTCTCGCAACTCGACGGTGCCGGCGCTGCCCGCCATTGCGGCCGAGCAGGTGGCGTCCGGGGTGGGAAGGGGGGTCGTGCCGCCTGCTCCCGCCGCCTGCTGGACCAGGAAGTAGCCACCGGCGCCGATGTTGCCGGTGAGGGTGCAGGTGTTCCCGAGGTTGCCCGCCGCCGAGTAGTAGAGGACCTTCCAGTCGCTCAGGTCCACCGGGGCTGCGCCCACGTTGTAGAGCTCCACGAAGTCGTTCTTGTACGTGGACCCACTGTTGCCGCCGCCGCCGTAGGCCTCGGAGATCACGACGGTGGTGGAGGCCGCTTGGGCGGCGGGTGCCGTGATGCCGGAGACGGCGACGGCGGCCACTGCTGGGAGGGCGAGGAGGCGTGGACGAGTGGTCATGGGGTGCCCTTCAGGGGAATTGGCGGCTACGTGGGCAGGCTAGGTCCGCGGCGACGAACGGCACGGTGGCGTGAGTTAAGAAGTTGGTAAAGGCTTTGCCAACGGACGGTGGTGGTCGCCGCCGGACTACAGTTCGGGCCATGGCGGCCGACGCGCAGGTGCTCGAGGTGACCGGACCAGGGGGACCGCGACAGGTGCGCCTGAGCAGCCCCGATCGCCTCATGTGGCCCGATGCCGGGATCACCAAGGGTGACCTCGCGGCATACGTCATCGCCGTCGGCGAGCCGCTGCTGCGCGCCATCGGTGACCGGCCGGTGACCCTCCAACGCTTCCCGGAGGGGGTCGAGGGGGAGGAGTTCTACCAGAAGAACCCGCCCAAGGGGTTGCCGGAGTGGGTGCGGACCGTCTCCTGCCGCTACCCGAGCGGGCGCCGTCACGCGCAGCTCGTCGTCGACGAGGTCGCCACCGCCGTGTATGCCGTCCAGATGAACACCGTGACCTTCCATCCGTGGCCGGTGCGGACCGCCGACAACGACCGACCGGACGAGCTGCGGATCGACTTGGACCCCCAGCCGGGCCGGACCTTCACCGACGCGGTCGAGGCTGCCGTCGCGCTGCGCGAAGTGCTCGCCGAGCTGGGGCTCACCGGGTGGGCCAAGACCTCCGGCAACCGCGGCGTGCACGTCTACGCGCGGATCGCGCCCACCCACGAGTTCCTCGACGTGCGCCACGGGGTGATCGCCATCGCCCGGGAGCTCGAGCGGCGCCTCCCCGACCTGGTGACGACCTCGTGGTGGAAGGAGGAGCGGGGGGAGCGCGTCTTCGTCGACTTCAACCAGGCCTGTCGCGACCGGACGATCGCCTCGGCCTACAGCCCGCGTCCGCTGCCCGGTGCCCCCGTGTCGATGCCGTTGACCTGGGAGGAGCTGCGCGAGGCGGCCCCGGGCGACTACACGGTCCGCACGGTTCCCGAGATCGTGGCCGACCGCGGTGACGCCTGGGAGGGCATCGACGCCGCCGTCGGGGACATCACGCCGGCGCTGGCGTGGTGGGACCGGGACGTGGAGTCCGGGCTCGGCGAGCTCAACTTCCCGCCGGACTACCCGAAAATGCCCGGGGAGCCGCCGCGTGTCCAGCCGAGCAAGCGGCGCCAGGACAAGTCGGACGAGGAGTACATGGGTCCCAAGGCCGACCGCGATGCCGCCCTGCGCGCCCAGTGGCGGATGGCCCTCGTGCCGCCGGTCCCGCCGATGCTCGCCAAGGCCGTCAAGGGCTTCGAGGCCAAGGAGGTCGCCGGCCAGGAGCTGTCCTTCGAGCCGAAGTGGGACGGCTTCCGGTCGATCATCTTCCGCTCCGGCGACCTCGTCGAGATCGGCAGCCGCAACGAGAAGCCGCTGACCCGCTACTTCCCCGAGATCGTCGAGGCCGTCCTGGCGAACTTCCCCGAGCGGGCCGCCATCGACGGCGAGATCATCGTGCAGCGACCGGGGGAGGAGCGCCTCGACTTCGACCTGCTCTCCCAGCGGATCCACCCCGCAGCCAGCCGGATCCGCAAGCTCTCGGTCGAGACCCCCGCGCAGTTCGTCGCCTTCGACCTGCTCGCGCTCGGGGAGGAGAACGTCATGGGGCGCCCGGCCGCCGAACGTCGGGCCCTGCTGGAGCAGGCCCTCGAGGGTGCCCGGGCCCCGATCCACCTCACCCCCGCGACCCGGGACGTCGAGCTGGCCCGGCGGTGGTTCACCGAGTTCGAGGGTGCCGGGCTGGACGGGATCGTCGCCAAGCCGGTGGACCTGCCCTACGAGCCCGACAAGCGCACGATGCTCAAGCTCAAGCACGAGCGGACGGCCGACTGCGTCGTCGCCGGCTATCGCACGCACAAGAGCGACGAGGAGGCCATCGGCTCGCTCCTGCTGGGGATCCACGGCCCCGACGGGCAGCTGCGCTCGGTCGGCGTGATCGGCGCCTTCCCGATGGCCCGACGCAAGGAGCTCTTCGTCGAGCTCCAGCCGCTCGTCGCCGAGTGGGACGAGCACCCGTGGAACTGGGCCGCCGAGATGTCCACGCGCACTCCGCGGGCCGCGGCCCAGAGTCGCTGGGCCGCCGGCAAGGACCTCTCCTTCACACCCCTGCGCCCCGAGCGGGTGGTCGAGGTGCGTTACGACCACATGGAGGGCGAACGCTTCCGCCACACGGCCCAGTTCGTGCGGTGGCGTCCCGACAAGGCACCCGCCGAGTGCACCTGGGAGCAGCTCGAGGAGCCGGTGTCCTATGACCTGGAGGCGGTGCTCGGGGCTGACGGTGGCGACGGCCGCGGCGATGGCTGACGGCGCGGCCCGGCGCCGGTTGGCGCAGGCGGCGGTCGGGGCGGGGCTGGCGGTCGGCACGTCGGCCGTGGCCGGCGGCCTTGGCTCCCTCGCGGGCGCCGCCTACTTCGCCCGCAAGGTCCTCACCCCCGACCGTCGTCGTCCGGACGACGTCGAGGTGCGTGACGTGCAGGGCGCTGCGGTGGTGCTCTCGGCCACCGAGGAGACCGTGGTCCCCGGTCGTTACGGACTGTGGCTCGACGGCGGGGCCGGCCATGCCCGCGTCGGCGAGATCCTGGACACCGACCCCGTCGGCGAGGTCGTGACGCGCAAGCTGCTCGGCGTCGACGCCGGTGTCCTCGCGGCCGGGCCGGCGCGCTGGAACGCCTACTTCTGGGGGGCTCCGCCCGATGTGGCCCTGGGCCTGGAGACGCGGCACATCGCGGTGCGGGCCGAGCTCGGGCACCTGCCGGCCTGGGTGGTGCCCGCCCACGACCGCGGCGTGGGCGACCTCTGGGCGGTGCTCGTCCACGGCCGGGGCGCCCGCCGCGAGGAGACGCTGCGGGCGATCCGGCCGCTGCGTGCGGCGGGGTGGACCAGCCTCGTCCCCAACTACCGCAACGATCCGGGTGTCGTCGCCGGACCGGACGGTCGCTACAACCTGGGCCTGTCCGAGTGGCGCGACGTCGAGGCCGCCGTCCGGTATGCCGTGCGGCACGGGGCCCGCAAGGTCATGATCGCGGGGTGGTCCATGGGAGGGGCCATCACCCTGCAGTTCCTCGACCGCTCACCGATGGCGCGGATGGTGCGGGGCGTCGTCCTCGACGGACCGGTCATCGACTGGGGCGACGTGCTGACCCACCACGGCCGCCTCAACCATGTCCCCGGGCCGGTCCTGGGCCTGTCCCGGGCGATGATGGGCCGGACCTGGGGGAAGCGGCTGGTCGGCGTGCACGACGTCCTCGACGTCGCGCGCACCGACTGGGTCAGTCGCGCCGAGGAGCTGCGCCACCGGGTGCTGCTCATCCACTCCGCCGACGACGAGTTCGTCCCGGTCGGACCGTCGCGCGCCCTGGCACACCGCCGACCCGATCTCGTGGACTACGAGGAGTTCACCGTGGCCCGGCACTGCAAGGAGTGGAACGTCGACCCCGACCGGTGGGAACGGGTCGTGACCGAGTTTGCGACCGAGGTCAGCGCCTGATCCGCCAGAGGGTCAACAGCGAGTTGTCCTCCTCGAGGACATGGCGCACCTCGGTCGCCCGCCCCAGCGTGCCCCCCGGGGCCACCACGCGCAGCGGGTCCCCGCCGGCCAGCGTGGGAGCCAGGGTCAGGGCCAGCTCGTCGACGAGGTCGGCGGCCAGCAGGTCGCCGAAGAGGTGCGGACCACCTTCGGCGAGGACACGCGGCATACGCTCCGATGCGCAGCGGCCCACCACGGCGGCGAGGTCGACGCTCTCGTCCCCGTGGACCCAGACCTCGTCGGAGGGCCGCCGCCCCGACGCCGCGCAGGTGGCGAGAACGACGCGCGTGCCGGACGCGCCGAGGCCGCGAGGCAGGCGCCCCTGGCGCGAGACGACCACGAGCGGTGTGCGGCTGGGCCGGTAGTTCTCCGCGCGGGCCGTGCCCGCGCCGACGAGGACGCAGTCGGCCGCCCTGCGGTTGGCCGCGAACACCCGTCGATCGGCGGGGGTGTTGATCGAGCCGCTGAGCCCGTCGCTTCCCTGGGCCGCGCCGTCGAGGGTGCTCACGAAGTTGGCGCGCACCCAGCGGGCCCGGGGAAAGGCGTACAACCGGTCCAGGGTGGCCTCGGACACCGGCCCGGAGGGCAGGCCGCGCAGACGCGACGTCAGGATGCGCATCCGCCCAGTCTGGCACCCGGAGGTGCAAGGATGCGGCCATGGCGACCAAGGGCAAGGGCAAGGACAAGGGCAAGGCCTCCACGAAGGGCAAGGGCGCGGAGAAGGCCAAGGACCGGCGCAAGGGCAAGAAGCCCGCCAAGGACAAGGCGCTCGACGCGACGGCCAAGGCGGCCAAGGCCAAGGCCGAGAAGGCCGGCGATGCCGCCACCATGACGAGCTGGACCGACGCGCTCCGCATCGGTCCCGATTTCTCGCTGGCCGCGCTCGATGCCGAGTCCACGCCCGGCTTCAGCGGTGACAAGGCCGCCGGGCAGCTCGCCCTCGAGGGGATCGACGAGAAGCTCGCCGAGCTGCAGGAGCGGCTGTATGCCGAGAGCAAGGGGGAGGGGAAGCGCTCCCTCCTCCTCGTGGTGCAGGGCATGGACACCTCGGGCAAGGGCGGGATCATGCGCTATGTCGTCGGAGCCTTCGACCCGCAGGGGGTCAAGCACACGGCCTTCAAGGCGCCGACGGCCGAGGAGCGGGCCCACCCCTTCCTCTGGCGCATCACCAACGCCCTCCCCGGGCCCGGCGAGATCGGGGTCTTCGACCGATCGCAGTACGAGGACGTCCTCATCGTCCGGGTGCACGACCTCGTGCCACGCCAGCAGTGGTCCCGGCGGTACGCGCAGATCAACGCCTGGGAGCGGAAGGTCGCCGCGTCGGGCACGACGATCGTCAAGGTGATGCTGCACATCTCGGCCGAGGAGCAGAAGGCTCGCCTGACGGAGCGGCTCGAGCGTCCGGAAAAGCACTGGAAGTTCAACCCGGGCGACCTCGACGAGCGGGCCTTTTGGGGTGACTACATGCAGGCCTACCAGGCGGCGTTCGACAAGTGCTCCACCGACGTGGCGCCCTGGCACGTCGTGCCCGCCAACAAGAAGTGGTACGCCCGACTGGCGGTCGCCAACCTCGTCCTCGAGGCACTGCAGAAGATGGACCCGCAGTGGCCCGTCGCCGACTTCGACGTCGAGGAGCAGAAGGCGCGCCTGGCCGCGATGCCCTGAGCCCGGCCGTGTCCAGCCGGGTCGAGGGGGGCTCCACCGTTACCGTGAGGGGGTGGTGGAGGCCAGGGAGGACCCGGTGCGTGCCCTCGTGCGTGCCTGGGTGCGCCGCGTGCCGTGGCTGGAGGGGCTCGCCAGGCTCACCCTCGAGACGATCCGGGTGTGCCTGCGCTACCGGGTGACCGGCTTGGCCTCGGAGGCCGGGTTCTTCGCGCTGCTCTCGCTCCCGCCGCTGATCCTGGGTCTCTTCGGTGGAGTGGGTTACGTCGGCCGGTGGCTGGGCGAGGTCACCGTCGAGGAGGTGCGTGCCGCGATCGAGGCGTATGCCGCCCGCTTCCTCACCGAGGACGTCATCGCCTCCACCTTGGGGCCGACGATCACCGACGTCTTCGCCGGCGGCCGCTTCGAGCTGATCTCGCTCGGCTTCCTCCTCTCGATCTGGTCGGGCAGCCGCGCCCTGAACGTCTTCCTCGACACGATCTCGATCATGTACGGGCAGAGCGACGTGCGTGGGATCGTGCGCACGCGAGCCCTCAGCCTCCTGCTGTATGCCGTGGCGCTCCTCATCGGCGTGGCCACCATCCCGCTCGTGCTGATCGGTCCCACGCTGCTCGGGCAGATGCTGCCGGACCGCTGGGGCTTCCTCGTCGGCCTCTACTGGCCGGTCGTCTCGATCGTCACGGTGGCCAGCCTGGCCAGCCTGTTCCACGTCGCCACGCCGCACCGCAGTCCGTGGACCCGAGACGTCCCGGGTGCGGTCCTCACGCTCGTCATCTGGCTGATCGCGAGCTTCGTCGTCCGTGGCTTCATCGTCTCCTCGCTCGGCGGGAGCAGCACGTCGATCTACGGGCCCCTTGCGGCGCCGATCGTCATCCTCATCTGGCTCTACTTCCTCGCCATCGCGGTGCTCATCGGCGCGGCCCTCAACGCCTCGATCCGCACGTTGTGGCCCTCACCGGAGACGCGTGGCCTGCGCGAGCGGGCCGCAGCGACGGTACGTCGCAGGATGGAGCGCCAGGCCGCGGAGGACCTGGACGGGCCGCCGGCCGACGACCCGCTCTCGCTCGACGGCATCAAGGACGCGGCCCGGCGGCCGCTCACACCGATCGGGTCCGCGCGTCCGCTCGAGGACGAACTGGCTGACCTGGCCCTAGACCGCCGCGACCTGACGCCGCGGGAGGTCTCCCGACGCTGATCCGAGCGTCCGTCGCAGCCGCGCAGCGGTCGGTTTGGTGAACGTTCCGGGGATGGGTTAGTGT
This sequence comes from Actinomycetota bacterium, assembly GCA_020161815.1. Classification (GTDB taxonomy): domain Bacteria; phylum Actinomycetota; class Actinomycetes; order Actinomycetales; family Dermatophilaceae; genus Phycicoccus_A. The sequence goes on from JAIUOP010000002.1 coordinate 82,567, forward strand.
CTCTCCGCACGCCAGATGGGAAACCGGATGGCTAGGCGGATGTAGCTCAGTTGGTAGAGCGCAACCTTGCCAAGGTTGAGGTCGCCGGTTCGAGGCCGGTCATCCGCTCGGAGGGATTTGCCGCCCCCACGGTGGAGTGGCCGAGAGGCGAGGCAGCGGCCTGCAAAGCCGCGTACACGGGTTCAAATCCCGTCTCCACCTCGAGTAGTACCCGACCCGGGCGATTGGCGCAGTGGTAGCGCGCTTCCTTGACACGGAAGAGGTCACTGGTTCAAACCCAGTATCGCCCACCACAAGAGAACGGCCCCTGATCTGCGGAAACGCAGGGCAGGGGCCGTTCGCTCGTTGCGCCCGGCCCCGGGCGGGCTCCATTTCGGGTGGCTGCTTTGGGCAGACCCGCCGTCTTTGGCAAGGTGGGGCCATGCGATCCCAGTGTGCGGTCTACGTCGATGCCGGCTACCTCCTCGCCGCGAGCGCCACCCGCATCACCGGGACTTCCCTGCGCAGCGCCGTCGATGTCACCCACGAGGACCTCATCCACGGACTCATCGCCCAGGCTGAGGCCGACAGCGGCCTGCCCCTGCTGCGCGTGAACTGGTACGACTCGGGTTCGCGCCCGGGCGGGCTGCCGGACTTCGTCCAGGACCAGATCGGCCTGCTCCCCAAGGTCAAGCTGCGGCTCGGGCGCAAGTCCCTCGGCGGCGAGCAGAAGGGGGTCGACCTCAAGATCGGGCTCGACCTCGCCACCCACGGCCGCCAGCGGGTCGTGGACATGATGTACCTCGTCTCCGGTGACGACGACCTGACCGAGGCGGTGGAGGAGGCCCAGAGCCACGGGGTCCAGGTCCAGTTGCTGGTGGTGCCGGATCATGCCTCCCGTCCGCACGCCGTGGCCAAGCACCTCCAGCGGGCCGCCGATGGAGTCCTCCTCATCGACGGGGAGGCCATCGACCGTGCCGTCCGGCCGCGCCGGATCCCGGAGGAGTTGCTGCCCCACGAACCCACGAGCGGGGCCGCGGTGGCCACGGTGGCCACGGTGGCCACGGACGAACCGACGGTGCCGCCCGCCCCCGAGTCGGCGGGCGCACCGGCCCACGCTCCGGACGACTCCGCCGAGCCCCCAGCCGCCGGCGCACCGACACCGAACGTCTTCGCCGGCAAGCGCGCCACCGTGGTGGTGCCTCCACCGGCCCCGTCAAGCGTGGTCTGGTCCAGCCAGGGCGGGTCGACGCCTCCGGTCGACGGCGAGGAAGTGACCCCGGCCGACATCGACGCCGTGGCCCGTCAGGTCGTCGAGGGCTGGTGTGCGACGGCGACTGCCGCCCGGCTCGCCGAATTGCGCGCGGCCCGTCCGATGATCCCGGGAGACCTCGACCGGGCGTTGCTCGTCGACCTGTCGACCCGGACCGGCATCTACGACATTCCCGATCCGGCGCGCTACGCCCTGCGGGACCGCTTCTGGGCCCTCGTCGAGCGGGTCAAGCTCGGCTGAGGACCTCACGGCGACGCAGTCGTCGACCCATCTGTCGGCGTGGCGCCGGGCGGCGTCGAAGACGCCTGGGCTCCTCCGCGATTCGCGGCCCCGGCCTGGCCGGAGAGCGCGGGAGCGGGGGTCGGTGTCGCTCGTCCGGGCACGGCGGTCCGTGCCGGGGTTGCCTTTGCCGCGGCCTCCGCCGCCGTCGCGAGGCCGGGTGCGGGGGGTGAGGTCCCTGGTCCCGCGGTCGAGGGGCCTGACGGGCTCGGTTTGACGGGCGTGACGGGCGTGGACGACGGACCGGGGACCGGCCTGGCGCCAGCCTGGGTCGACCCAGGAAGCACGGCATCGTTGGACGGCGCGGCGTTTCCGGTCGAGGCAGTGCCGACGTGGGACGTGGTGGGCACACTGTTGACCCCCGCGCTGTCCTCGAGCGGGGTCAGCGTGGAGTCCGACACCCGCGTGGTGACGGCATTGGCCACTGCCGTGGGTGGGGACGGCAGGGGGCCGGACAGCGTCGGAAGGGTGGCCGGCCCGGGGTGGACCACCGGCGTGGCGGCCGAACGGGAGCGTTCGCCGATGCCGGGCACGCCGAGTCCGGTGACCGGGACCGCCCCGACGGTCTGGGCCGGGGAGGTCGGTGCCGCCACCGGCGGAGCGCTCGTGACCGAGAAGGGCGCCACACCGCTCAGGGCCGCCGCCGTGGTGGCGGACAGGGCAATGATGGACAGCCCGGTGACACCGGCCGACGGCAGGTGACGTCGACCGGACCCGCCGCCGCCCTTGATCGGTCGCAGCCGTCCCTCCAGCACGGCAGCCAGCTCACCGCTCGGCTCGGGCGCCGCCTCCGGTCGCAAGCCCGCCAGGGCGTTCACGACCGCCTCGGCGGCGGGGTCGCCGACGAGATCCACCTCGACGAGGAGGGGATGGGGCGCGGGCAGGGCCGAGGAGGTCATCTCATCCTCGTGATCGTTGGGGTCGCCCATGGGGTTACGACACCTCCTCGAGGAGAGCGCGCAGCGCGAGGAGCCCACGTCGCTGCAGCTGCTTGATGGATCCGACCGATCGGCCCATCACCTGGGCGCTCTCCTCGAGACTGAGGCCGGCGACGACCCGGAGGCTGAGGGCCACGCGCTGGGCCTCGGGCAAACGCTCCAGGAGGGCCATCGTGCTCGCGTGCGAGGCGCGGGCGGTCGCCGAGTCCTCGGCCGAGGGCGAGCGTCGGGGGTCGGTCGTCGCCTCGTGCTCGACCGATTCGGGCTGGCGTGCCGCGGCTCGCCACTCGTCGACGAGCCGGGCATGGGCGACGCTGAAGACGAAGGTGCGCAGGCCGGTCACCCCGCCGTGCAGGTCGCGGCAGCGCCGGAAGACGGTGAGGAAGACTTCTTGGGCCAGGCCCTCGGGGTCGTGCGAGCCACGCGCGGTCAGGTAGCCGATCACCGCCGGTGAGAGCGATCGATAGATGCGACCGAACGCCTCGGGGTCGCCCGAGCGCAGGCGTTCGACATCCCCCTCGGTCACATCCGGCACGTAGGCAAGAGTGCCAAACAATTCGTCGGCTGGCGAAGTGGCTCCGGAAGACCACGCCCGGCCGCGCTGGCAGGGGGTCGAGCAGCGGCCGGACGTGGAACTGGCTCGTGGCGACGGCAGGTGTCTGCCACGGCACTGGCGTAATCGTCGGACCCGCCGGAAGGTTACGCACCGAGCGAGGCGAGTCATGGGTGGTGACCACGACGCCGCGTCGGCCGGCGGAAAGGCCGGCGCTGCGGCATACGATCTTCGGGTGTCAACGGCGCGCTTCGGCACCCTCTGGGCGGCGGACCCGGTCGAGGTGACCCATGACCCCGGCGACCTCACCGAGGGCTTCTGGGTGGTCGTCCAGACCTTCGAGGGTGAGCTGACCGCGGTGCGCATGGCCCGGCACGGGCACGGGGGGCCGACGGGCACACCGACCTGGGACCCGCTGACCGGGCCCTGGCGCACCAGCCTGGGGGAGGAGGCCTACCTCGGGGGAGTGCGTGAGATCCGGCGCCGGATCGCGGCCGGCACGGTCTACCAGGTGAACCTATGTCGCATCCTCGAGCACGACCTCCCGGGTGAGGCCTCGGTGGCCGCCCTGGGTGCCTTGCTCGCCGTCGGCAACCCGGCGCCGTATGCCGCGACCATCGACCTCCCGGAGGCCGGCCTGGAGATCGCGTGTGCCTCGCCCGAGGGCTTCCTCGAGCGGGAGGGGCGCCGCTTGGTGTCCCGGCCGATCAAGGGCACCGCTCCGACGATCGAGGAGATGCTGCCCAAGGACATCGCCGAGAACGTGATGATCGTCGACCTGGTCCGCCACGACCTCGGCGGCATCTGCACCCCCGGCACGGTGGCCGTCGAGCGCCTCTGCCGGGACGAGGTGCACCCCGGACTCGTGCACCTGGTCTCGGACGTCGCCGGTGAGCTGCGCCCCGGCGTCGAGTGGCCCGCCATCCTGACCGCCATGGCCCCGGCCGGCTCGGTGTCCGGGGCCCCCAAGCACACCGCCCTCGTCGCCATCGAGGACCTCGAGACGGTGCCCCGAGGGCCCTACTGCGGCGCGATCGGCTGGATCGACGCCGACCGCGAGCTGGCCCGGCTCGCCGTCGGCATCCGCAGCTTCTGGGCGACCACCGACCGCGACCGTGGGCGGGTCCTGCGGTTCGGCACCGGCGCGGGCATCACCTGGGGATCCCAGCCCGACCAGGAGTGGGCCGAGACCGAGCTCAAGGCCCATCGCCTCATCGGCTTGGCATCTGGAAGGCTGGGGCCATGAGTGACGTGCGCGTGTGGGTCAACGGCCGACTGGTCGCCGCTGAGGCGCCGAGCATCGCTGCGGTCGACCACGGGGTCACCGTCGGCGACGGGGCGTTCGAGACGTGCAAGGTCATCCACGGTCGGCCCTTCGCGGTGACCCGGCACCTGCACCGGATGGACCGCACCCTGGCCGGACTCGGACTGGGTCCGGTGCCCCACGAGCGACTGCGGGAGGGGATCGAGGCCGTGCTCGGCGCCGGCGCACCGTTGGCCTTCGGGCGGCTGCGGTGGACCGTCACCGGTGGACTGGGCCCGTTGGGCTCGGATCGGCTCCAGTCCGAGCCGACACTCGTGGTCACTCACGGCCCGGCCACCCCGCCGCCACCGACTGTCTCGGTGGTCACCGTGCCGTGGGTGCGCAACGAGCGCGCCGCGACCGCCGGCCTGAAGACGACCTCGTATGCCGACAACGTCGTCGCGCTCGCCCGGGCCCAGCAGTCCGGGGCCACCGAGGCGATCTTCGGCAACACACGCGGAGAGCTGTGCGAGGGCACCGGCAGCAATGTCTTCGTCGTCATCGACGGCGTCGTGCGGACCCCACCCCTGGACTCGGGGTGCCTGGCCGGGATCAGCCGCGAGCTGGTCATCGAGTGGGCGCGCGACGCGGGCCTGCCGGTCCTCGAGGAGGCGCTGCCGCTCGACATCCTCGCCAGCGCCGACGAGGTCTTCCTCACCAGTTCCCTCAAGGACGTCCGCCCCGTCACGCGCGCCGACGAGCGGGACCTCGACGCCGGCCCGGTCACGCGACGCCTCGCCGAGCTCTGGCGCGAGCGTGAGGCGCAGGACCTCGATCCGTGAGCGAGCGCAACACCGACCCGCGCTCCGAGTCCGGGGCGGCCTCGGGCGTGGACGATTCGTCCGCCACGCTGCCGGCGCCGCTGAAGCCACTGGCGCACGACCACCGCCTGCTCAGGGACGCCGACGACAAGGACGACTGGGCGTGGCGGCGGGCCATCCGTCAGCGGCCCGCCGCGCTCGCGGCATACCGAGCCCTTGTCCTCGCCGTCGGGGGAGTCCTCGTCCTCGGTGGGCTGGCCCTGGTCCCCCTGCCCGGCCCGGGCTGGCTCGTCGTCCTCCTCGGCCTGGCCATCCTCGCCTCGGAGTTCGAGCCGGCCCAGCGCCTCCTCGAGTTCGTCAAGGTGCGGCTGCACGCGTGGAACCAGTGGGTCCGCTCCCAGCCGTGGTGGGTCCAGTTCGTGTTCGCGCTGCTCACCGCTGCCTTCGTGCTCGCGGTGGTGTGGCTCACCCTGCGGGTCGGGGGCATTCCCGGCCTGCTGCCTCTGGGCGTCGTGGACTGGCTGGTCCACTACGGGCACCTGCCTCGGCCGCCCTCCTGACGGGCGATTTCGCCAGCCGTCGGGCGGGCAGGTATTCTCGCTTCGCCCGTGAGGGCCCGGATGTGTAGCTCAGTTGGTTAGAGCGTTCGCTTCACACGCGAGAGGTCGGGGGTTCGAGTCCCTCCACATCCACTGACGACGAATGGACCGGGATGCTTTTTCCCGGTCCATTCGTCGTCAAGGGCTGTTGGGGGACTCGAACCCACGAAGGGGGTTCTGGGCCCACGCGCCAGCTGCCGCGAGCTTGCGAGCGGAGGCTGGCGTGGGGCGTCCCTCCACATCCACCCAATGCCCCGCAGGCGCTCCGCGCCTAGCGGGGCTTCGGCGTCTGTGCTGGGGCTAACCTCCACATCCACTGCGCTCAGCCCAGGGTCGGTGCCAGTCCGTGCCAGAGCAGGTCCGTGACGTCACTGACGAGCGCATCCCGCTCGGTCCCACTCGCCGAGGCACCGGTGCGCAGCCAGTGGTCGGCGACGCTGCGCACCATGCCCACCACCGCCAGGGCCCAGACGGCCGCCTGGTCGGGCTCGCGCCCGGCCGCGACCACTTGAGCCGAGAGCAGGTCCGCCATGCGCGCCGACATCGCCCCGGTCGCGTCGGCCACCGGGTCCTCGGCCTGCCGCTCCTGCGCGGGCACGAGAGGGGCAGCCACGATGAAGCGATAGACCTCCGGATCCTCCTCGACCAGTTGCAGATACGTGTCGACCGCCGCACGGAGCACATCCCGGCCGCCCCTGGGTTGGGAGGCCACCTGGCTCACGCGATCGCGCAGTCGCAGGTCCACCGCTTCGGCCACCGCGCGGTACAACCCGGCCCGGTCGGTGAAGTGCCGATAGAACACCGTCTTCGACGTCCCCGCCACCGCGGCGATGTCGTCCATGCCGACCGTCGCGCCGTGGCGCCGGATCGCGCGCAGGGTGGCCGTCACCAGCTCACGACGGCGGGTGGCCCGGTGCGCCTCCCAGCGGGTGCTCCGCCCGTCGAGGACGGGCCCGGTGCGCGCGTCAGGGGTGGGCGTGGTCACAGGGCCGACCGTAGCAGCGGCTCGGAGGTACCTGCTACCGTCGGTACCGGATATGTGGCGCACCGCTCGCGCCCTCCCATCACCCCTCAGGAGCCCCCTCGTGCCCACCCCTGCGCCCACGACGTCCTCGACCCCACGCCGCGCCGCCGTCCTCGGTGGCAACCGCATCCCGTTCGCGCGGCAGTTCGGCCCGTATGCCGAGGCCTCCAACCAGGACATGCTCACCGCCGCGATCGACGGGCTCGTCGCGCGCTACGGACTGGCGGGGGAGCGCCTGGGCGAGGTCGTCGCCGGGGCCGTCATCAAGCACAGCCGCGACTTCAACCTCGCCCGTGAGTCCGTGCTCGGCTCCGCCCTGGCCCCCACCACGCCCGCCTATGACGTGCAGCAGGCGTGCGGCACCGGCCTGCAGGCGGCGATCCTGCTCGCGAACAAGATCGCGCTCGGCCAGGTCGACTCCGGCCTCGCCGGCGGCGTGGACACCTCCTCCGACGCCCCCATCACCGTCAGCGAGAAGCTGCGCATCAAGCTGCTCAAGGTCAACCGGGCCAAGGGGGCCAAGAACCAGCTCCTCGCCCTCACCGGCATCCGGCCGACGGACTTCGGCATCGAGACCCCGAGCAACGGCGAGCCACGCACCGGTCTGTCCATGGGGGAGCACATGGCGCAGACGGCCAAGCGCTGGGGCATCACCCGCGAGGCCCAGGACGAGCTGGCGATGACCAGCCACCACAACCTCGCCGCCGCCTACGACCGCGGCTTCCAGGACGACCTGGTCACCTCCTTCCGTGGGCTCTCCCGGGACCAGAACCTGCGCCCCGACTCCTCCATGGAGAAGCTCGCCACCCTCAAGCCGGCCTTCGGCAAGGGCGAGAACGCGACGATGACCGCCGGCAACTCGACCCCCCTCACCGATGGCGCCTCGGTCGTCCTCATGGGCAGCGAGGAGTGGGCGGCGGAGCACGGGCTCACCGTGCAGGCGTGGTTCGTCGACGCCGAGACCGCGGCCGTGGACTACGTGCACGGCGCCGAGGGCCTGCTCATGGCCCCGACGTATGCCGTGCCACGGCTTCTCGCCCGTCAGGGCCTGACGCTCCAGGACTTCGACTACTACGAGATCCACGAGGCGTTCGCCGCCACGGTCCTGTCCACCCTGAAGGCGTGGGAGGACGAGGACTTCTGCCGGGACCGGCTCGGCCTGGAGGCGCCCCTGGGCTCGATCGACCGCAGCAAGCTCAACGTCAACGGGTCCTCCCTCGCCGCCGGGCACCCCTTCGCCGCCACCGGCGGACGCATCGTCGCGGCCCTGGCCAAGATGCTCCACGAGAAGGGCCCCGGCAGCCGCGGCCTGATCTCCATCTGCGCCGCCGGTGGTCAGGGCGTCGTCGCGATCCTCGAAGGAGCCTGAGTCATGGCCTTCTCCTACAGCAGCTTCGTCAGCGGTGGTCTGGGCAAGCAGCTCGCGAGCAGCCTCGGTCTGCCGCAGCCGAGCCGGCTGCGCCGGCACGACCCCAAGAAGTCGCTCATCCCCGGTGCCGTCCTCGTCGCCGGCCACGATGAGGCCCCGCTCGTGCCGCAGGTCAGGACGTGGCTCGAAGCAGCGCGCGTGGCCGTCGCGACCGTGCCGTCGACCTCCGTGGCGGGCGTGGTCGTGGACCTCACGGGCATCGAGTCTCCCGAGGACCTCGAGACCCTCCGCGCGACCGTGGCTCCAGCCCTGAAGACCCTCCAGGGCAGTGGCCGGATCATCGTGCTCGGCCGCCCGCCCGAGAGCGCGACCTCCGTGGAGCAGGCGGCGGCCCGTCGCGCCGTCGAGGGCATCGTCCGCTCGATCGGCAAGGAGATGCGCGCCGGGGGCACCGCCAACACCGTGCTCGTCGAGGAGGGCGCCGACACCGGCCTCGAGGCCACCCTCCGCTTCCTGCTCTCGGGACGCTCTGCGTACGTCGACGCCCAGGTCATCCGGGTCGCGGCGCCCGTCGCCGACCCCGTCGTCCCCGCCGACTGGGCCACGCCGCTCGCGGACAAGGTCGCCGTCGTCACCGGTGCCGCTCGAGGCATCGGCGCCGCCATCGCCGAGGTCCTCGCGCGCGACGGCGCGACGGTGGTCTGCGTCGACATCCCGGCCGCGGGCGGTCCGCTCGCCGACGTGGCCAACCGCCTCGGCGGCTCGGCCCTCCAGCTCGACGTGACCGCCGAAGACGCGGGGGAGCGGATCGTCGAGCACGCCGTGTCCCGCCACGGCGGCATCGACATCGTGGTCCACAACGCCGGCATCACCCGCGACAAGCTGCTCGCCAACATGGATGCCGAGCGCTGGCACTCGGTGGTCGACGTGAACCTGCTCTCGATCCTGCGGATGAACACCGCCCTCGTCCCGGCGCTGAACCAGGGCGGCCACATCGTCAACGTCGCCTCGATCGCGGGCATCGCCGGCAACCGCGGACAGACGAACTACGCCGCCTCCAAGGCCGGGGTCATCGGCATGACGACCGCCCTGGCGCAGGACGCAGAGGTCCTCGCCAAGGGGATCACGGTCAACGCCGTCGCCCCAGGCTTCATCGTGACCGAGATGACCGCCAAGGTGCCCTTCGCGACCCGCGAGGTCGGTGCCCTGATGAACTCGCTGAGCCAGGGCGGTCTCCCGATCGACGTCGCCGAGACGATCGGCTGGTTCTGCTGGGATGCCAACCGGGCCGTCACCGGCAACACCGTCCGGGTCTGCGGCCAGATGCTCCTGGGTGCCTGATGACCTTCGAGACCCTGTCGCACGCGCCGAAGCTGTCCCGGGTCTTTGCGCGAGCTGCCCTCTCCCGCAGCCGAACCGGCGACACACTGCCGGATCGGGCGCTGCGCCTGGCCGACCAGGCCATCGACCGCGACCACGTGGCGAGCTACCAGCGCCTCTGTGGCTGGGACGTCAACGACGTCCTGCCCCACACCTATCCGCACGTCCTCGGGTTCCCGCTCCAGGCCGCACTCATGGGCAGCCCGGACTTCCCCCTGCCGCTCATGGGCCTGGTCCACGTCGAGAACGTCATCACCGTCCAGCGCCCGCTGACCGCGGATGACCGGCTCGGCCTCACCGTGCACGCCGAGCGCCTCGCCGCCCACCCCAAGGGCCGCACCGTCGACCTGGTCACCGAGGTCGACGTCGACGGAGAGCGGGTCTGGGAGGGCCGCAGCACCTACCTCGCTCGCGGGTCGGGTGACCCGGCGGCCGAGCGCGGGAGCCAGCCCCCCGGCATACCGACGGGCTTTGCGACCGCTCAGTGGCGCCTCCCGGCGGACCTAGGACGTCGGTATGCCGCGGTGTCGGGAGACGTCAACCCGATCCACCTGTCAGCCCTCACCGCCAGGGCGATGGGCTTCCCCTCGGCCATCGCCCACGGCATGTGGACCTACGCCCGCACGCTCTCCGCCCTTGGTCGGGCAGCGCAGGGCCCTGTCACGTCCCACGTGTGGTTCCGCAAGCCGGTGCTGCTCCCCGCCGCGGTCGACCTCGTCGTCGACCCCGAGGCCACGCCGCTCGTCGCCGGGCTGCGCTCGACGCGCACACCGGAGATCGAGCACCTCGTCCTCACGCTGAGCTGAGGCCGAACACCCGCTGGTAGTGGGCCAATTCGCGCTCGAGGGCGTCGATGACGGTCTCGGCCCTGCGGAAGCCGTGCCCCTCGCCCTCGTAGATCACCAGCTCGACGTCCTTGCCGGCCTCGGCCATCGCGTCGGCCATCGCCTGGGCCTGGACGACGGGCACCACGAGGTCGTCCGCACCCTGGAGCAGCAGCAGCTCCCCGTGCAGCGCGTCGATGTGGAACAGCGGCGAGCGCTCGAGGTAGACCTCCTCACCCTCGGGCCAGGGCGCCACGAGGGTGGTGGTGTAGCGCGACTCGAACTTGTGGTCGTCGGCGAGCAGGGCCCGCAGGTCGCTGATGCCGTAGAGGCTGGTCCCCGCGGCAAAGACCGTGCTCGAGGTCAGGGCCCGCAAGGTGGTGTAGCCCCCGGCGGAGCCACCTCGGATCGCCACCCGACCGCCGTCGACGACTCCCGCGTCGGCGAGGGCGCGCACCCCACTGACGCAGTCGTCGATGTCGACGATGCCCCACTGGCCGTTGAGCCGCTCCCGGAAGGCACGGCCGTAGCCGGTGCTGCCGCCGTGGTTGACGTCGAGGACGGCGAAGCCCCGCGTCGTCCAGAACTGGACCAGAGAGGTGTAGGCAGGCTCGGTGCGCGAGGTCGGCCCGCCGTGCACGAAGACGAGCAGCGGCGGCAGCTCGTCCTCCGGGGCGCTCGCGTCGGGGTTGTGGGGTCGATAGAGCAGCCCGTGCGTGGTCAGCCCGGCGCCATTGGTCCAGGAGCGGGCCTCGGCGCGCGAGACGAACGCCGGGTCCGGGGCCGTGGGTGCCGAGGAGGCGAGGACCCGCTTCGCCGCGGTCAGCGGCCCACGGACGACTTCGGGGAGCCGGTCGGCCAGGCCCCGACGGAAGGCGACCTCCCCGTCCGAGGCCGACACGAGGTGCTCGAACATCACGCCCTCGTCGTCGACGTCGACCAGGCGGCCGTCGCGCGGGTCGAGGACGCCGAGCCGGCTGCCCGCACCCACCCAGCGCCGCGTGAGGACCCGACCCTCGGGCAGGAGGGCGTAGTCGACCATGCCGAGCACCCACTGGGGCTGGGCGAAGTCCGCCTCGTGCTCGTGCACCGCGACGGTGCCGGACGCGTCGTGGCGGTGCAGGGTCCACCAGTTGCTCTCGTCACTGATGAACCACAGCGACCCGTCGGGCCCGAACTGCGGCTGGGACACCGCGATGCCGTCGCCGCCGGCGACCACCCGGGGCCGGCTCGCGCCCTGCGCGCCCAGGTCCGCCACGAGCAGGCGAGTGGAGTCCCAGGGCATGTTGGGGTGGTCCCACGCGATCCACGCGATCGCCGTGCCGTCCGGAGCCACGGCGGGGCGCGACACGAAGTCACTGCCCGCGGCCAGCACCACGCCGCCGTCGGCGTTGTCGCCGTGGAGGTCGAGCCGGACGAGCTCGTTGACCGGCTCGCCGCCACCGCGATGGTCCTCGCGCACGGCATACACGTGGTCACCGTGGAGGACCAGGCCGCCATACCGGACCGCCAGCTCCGGCGTGAAGGCCACCGGCTCGCTCGACCCCGGATCGATCCGGCGCAGGCGACCGTCGGTGAACTCGGAGACGACGACGAGACCGTCGCGGACGGCATACGACCCTCCGCCGTACTCGTGGACCCGGGACCGGACGTTCCACGGCTCGGGGAGCACGTCGGAGCGCTTGGTGCCGTCGTGACGGACCAGGGCCGTGCGGCCCTTCTCCCAGGGGCGGGACTCCAGCCAGTAGGTGGCGGCGCCGTCCACCCGCACCTCGTCGATGCGTGCCTGCCCGGCGGTGAGGTCGGCGGGGGCGATGGGGGAGGGCCAGGTGCCGTGGGGCTGGGTCGTCATGCAACCCACCGTATGCCGTGCCAAACCGGGTCGAGGCCACCTCCTCACGCTCGTTAGGCTTGGCGGGTCCGGCACCGCGCCGGACGAGTCGCCCACCGATGTCAGGAGCACGCGAGATGTCCGCCCAGATGACCATCCATGTCGCCGGAGACGAGCGATCGGTGGCCGAGGGGACGACTGCGGCCGACCTCTTCGGCGCAGACCGCGCCGTGGTCGTCGCTCGCGTGAACGGCGTCCTCGTCGACCTTGCCCACGCCGTCGCCGACGGGGATCGCGTCGAGCCGGTGCGGATCGACGAGCCCGACGGCCTCATGGTGCTGCGGCACTCGTGCGCGCACGTGCTCGCCCAGGCCGTGCAGCAGGTCAACCCCGACGCCAAGCTCGGCATCGGCCCGCCGATCCGCGACGGGTTCTACTACGACTTCGACGTCGAGAAGCCGTTCACCCCCGAGGACCTGAAGTCCCTCGAGAAGGTCATGCAGCGGATCATCAACGAGGGCCAGACCTTCCACCGCCGCGAGGTCTCCGACGCCGACGCCCTCGTCGAGCTCAAGGACGAGCCCTACAAGTGCGAGCTCGTCGGCCTCAAGGGCGGGATGTCCCACGACGACGAGGACGCCGGCGCCTCGGTGGAAGTGGGCGCCGGGACGCTCACGATCTACGACAACCTGCGCAAGGACGGCTCACGCGCCTGGGGAGACCTGTGCCGCGGCCCGCACATCCCCGACACCAAGCTGCTCGGCAACGCCTTCAAGGTGATGCGGTCCGCCGCGGCCTACTGGCGCGGCGACCAGGCCAACAACCAGCTCCAGCGGGTCTACGGCACGGCGTGGCCGACCAAGGCCGACCTCACCGCCTACCTCGACCGGCTCGCCGAGGCCGAGAAGCGCGACCACCGCAAGGTGGGTGCCGAGCTCGACCTCTTCTCCTTCCCCGACGAGCTCGGCTCCGGCCTGGCGGTCTTCCACCCCAAGGGCGGCGTGCTCAAGCGGGAGATGGAGGACTACGTCCGCCGACGGCACATCGAGGAGGGGTTCGAGTACGTCGGGACCCCCCACATCTCCAAGGAGGGCCTGTTCCACACCTCAGGCCACCTGCCCTACTACAAGGACACGATGTTCCCGCCGATGGAGTTCGAGGGCGCGGACTACTACCTCAAGGCGATGAACTGCCCGATGCACAACCTGATCTTCCGCTCGCGCGGACGGTCCTACCGTGAGCTGCCGCTGCGGTTGTTCGAGTTCGGGTCGGTCTACCGCTTCGAGAAGTCCGGCGTGGTGCACGGCCTGACCCGCGTGCGCGGGATGACCCAGGACGACAGCCACTCCTACATCACCCCGGAGCAGGCGCCGGCCGAGATCAAGCACCTGCTCAACTTCTGCCTGGGCCTCTTCCGCGACTTCGGCCTGGACGACTTCTACCTCGAGCTGTCGACCCGCGACGACAAGCACAAGGACAAGTTCGTCGGCTCCGACGAGGACTGGCAGATTGCGACGAAGGTGCTCGAGGACGCCTGCGTCGAGTCCGGCCTCGAGCTCGTGCCCGATCCCGGTGGGGCCGCGTTCTACGGGCCCAAGGTGTCGGTGCAGGCGCGCGATGCGATCGGTCGCACCTGGCAGCTCTCGACGATCCAGTACGACTTCAACCAGCCCAAGGGCTTCCAGCTGGAGTACACCGCGGCCGATGGCTCGCGCCAGCAGCCGGTGATGATCCACTCGGCGAAGTTCGGGTCGATCGAGCGCTTCATCGGCGTGCTCACCGAGCACTACGCCGGTGCCTTCCCGCCCTGGCTCTCCCCGGTCCAGGTCCTCGGGATCCCGGTCGCCGACGACTTCAACGACTACCTCTGGGACGTCCTCGCGCAGATGAAGTCCCAGGGCATCCGGGTCGAGCTCGACGACTCCGACGACCGCTTCCCGAAGAAGATCCGCAACGCGAGCAAGTCCAAGGTGCCCTTCATCCTCATCGCGGGCGCCGAGGACATGGCGGCCGGCGCGGTCTCCTTCCGCTACCGCGACGGCTCGCAGAAGAACGGCGTCCCCGTCGCCGAGGCGATCGAGGAGGTCATCGCGGCGATCCGCGACAAGCGCCAGGTCTGAGGCCGTATGCCGCGCGGCCGGCTCCCGCGCGGCGCGTGCGCCCCATCCGTCACGGACACGCCGACGACACGCCGACGTCTCGGGATGCGCGCAAAATTGTCGTCCGGAACTGTTGCGGGAGAGCAGCATTCGGGCTAGAAATGACCCACTCGATCACCTCGGTGGTCGAGGGATCGGAAGAACGGAAGCACCTCAGCCGAGCGGTTCGCCGCACGGACGCCGCCGGTGATGCGGAGGCGAGGAGCGGACATCCTTCCGTGAGACACGGAGCATCACGCCGCGTCACCCTGAGGCCCCGGGAACTCATACTTCCCGGGGCCTCACCCTTTGCCGGCCGTGCGCCAACCGGGGTGCCGCCGGCAGCGTTCACCGCCCGGAGGAATGGGCCCAGTCACACCAGGCTCGTTCGTCACCGGACACGCCGACGACACGCCGACGATCCACTCGATCCACTAAATGGTTGACGAAAAGGCTTGCCACGCAACCAGATCCCGATTAGAAATGGACCACTCGATCGCTTCGGTGATCGAGGGATCGAAGAACTGAAGCACCTCATCCGAGCGGTTCGCCGCACGGGAGCCACCGGTGATGCGGAGGCGAGGAGCACAAGGACTTCGTGAGACGCGGAGCATCACGCCGAGTCACCTCGAGGCCCCGGGAACTCATACTTCCCGGGGCCTCACCTATGTCGCCGCTGCTGCCCCAGGAGGCTGGTCATGTCGGGCCGTTCGCGTGGAGTCCTCGTCACGGGCGCCTCCCGCGGCGTCGGTGCCGCCGTCGCTGCCGCGTTCGCCGCTCGAGGCGACCGCGTCTTCGTCCACTACCACCGGGCCGCGGAGCGAGCTGCCGAGGTGCTCGCCGCCCTGCCCGGGTCCGGACACGCGAAGGGCCGCGCGGACCTCGCTGACCCGGCCGACGTCGCCCACCTCGCCGAGGCCGCCATCGACGCCCTGGGACGTGTCGACGTCCTCGTGAACAACGCGGCGATGATCGTCGAGCCGGCCGGCGGGAGCCGGCGCGGGGACCACCCACTGGAGCACACGGCATACGAGGACTGGGTGGAGGTCTGGCAGCGCACCCTGGCCACCAACCTGCTCGGCCCGGCCAACCTCACCTGGTGCATCGCGCGGCACATGATCGACGTTCAGCCCACGCATGGGGTGCCGGTCGGCCGCATCGTCAACGTCGGCTCGCGCGGTGCCTACCGGGGCGAGCCGGACATCCCGGCCTACGGTGCGAGCAAGGCCGGGCTGCACGCCTTCGGGCAGTCGATGGCCCAGCGACTGGCGCCGCACGGCATCGCCGTGACGACGATCGCGCCCGGCTTCATCGCCACCGACATGGCCGGCTACGCCCTCGACGGGCCGGACGCCGAGCGGGTGCGGGCCCAGTCACCCTTCCACCGGATCGCGCACCCCGAGGAAGTGGCCGCGGCCATCGTCACCCTGGCCGAGCCGGGCGCCGAGTGGGCCAGTGGCGCTGTCGTGGACTTCAACGGGGCCTCCCACCTGCGCTGACCGCCTCACTAGGATCGCCGTATGCCGTTGCCCCCCTTCGAGGACGCCGCCACCCTCCCGGGTGAGGCCGACGGGTACGAACGCCTCTGGACCCCCCACCGCATCGCCTACATCGAGGGAGACCGGCCCGATCCCGACGGGGGAGAGGGATGCCCGTTCTGCGCGGCCCCGGGACGCGGCGACGAGGAGGGCCTCATCGTCCACCGCGGCGAGCACTGCTTCGTCGTGATGAACCTCTTCCCCTACAACCCCGGTCACGTGCTCGTCTGCCCGTATCGCCACGTCGCGCTCTACGTCGACCTGACCGACGAGGAGACCGCGGAGTTCACGGTCCTGACGAAGGCGGCGATCCGGGCGCTCGAGGCCGCGTCGGCGCCGATGGGTTTCAACCTCGGCATGAACCAGGGGGCGGTGGCCGGCGCCGGCGTCGCGGCCCACCTGCACCAGCACGTCGTGCCGCGCTGGGGCGGCGACGCCAACTTCCTGCCGATCATCGGCCGCACCAAGGCCCTCCCCGTCCTGCTCGAGGACACCCGGCAGAACCTCATCCGTCACTGGCCGACCTGACCGGCACCCGTTCGAGGAGCAGCGATGACCGCAGATCCCACCCTGAGCACGATGTCACCGGCCGACCGGCACCGTGAGGTCGCCGGACGGTTCGCCGACCTGATCGCCGGCACGACGGACTGGGACGCCCCCACACCCGTGGCGGAGTGGACAGCCCGCGACATCGTCCGGCACCTCATCGAGTGGCTTCCCGGCGTGCTCGGGCTGGGCACCGACGTCACGCTCGTTCCCACCACCTCGGTGGACCGGGATCCCGCCGCTGCCTGGCGGGAACGCAGCGAGGACGTCCAGGCCGTGCTCGACGACGGCCTGACGGCCGACGCGCCCTTTCGCTCGCCGATGTTCGGCGACCTGACCGTCGCCGAGCTGCTCGACCGGTTCTACACCGCGGACATCTTCATGCACTCGTGGGACCTGGCCCGGGCCTCCGGCCAGCCCTCGGACCTCGACGAGGAGTGGGCCGCGGGCATGCTCGAGGGGATGTCGGGGATGGAGTCGATGATCCGCGAGTCGGGTCAGTTCGGGATGCGGCAGCCGGTCGCCGAGGACGCCCCGGTGACCGACCGCCTCATCGCCTTCATCGGTCGCGATCCCGCCTGGCGACCACCGTCCGCGCCCTGACCCGTCCATCCCACCGGTCAGGCGTGCCTGCCCCCGTCGGCCAGGTGCTCCCTGGCGATGCGGTCCGGGAGCTGCTCGTAGCCCCGTAGCTCACGGGTGAAGCGACCCGTGCCATGGGCCAGCGAGCGCAGCGCGATCGCGTAGTCGATCAGCTCCAGCTGCGGGATCGCCGCGGTGAGGGTGCTGCGACCCTCCTCACCGGCGGCGGGCTCCGAGCCGATGATCTGGCCGCGCCGGGTGCCCACATCGGTCATCACGGCGCCGAGGTAGTCGTCGTCGACGGTCACCTGGACGGTGTCGATCGGCTCGAGCAGGGCCATGGACGCGGTCGTGGCCATCTCCTTGAGCGCCAGTGAGGCCGCCGTCTGGAAGGCGACGTCACTGGAGTCCACCGAGTGGGCCTTGCCGTCGAACAGGGTGACCTTGGCATCGACGACGGGCCAGCCCGCGAGCAGGCCCTTGTCGAGCTGGGCAAGCGTGCCCTTCTCCACCGACTGGATGAACTGGCGCGGCACGGCCCCGCCGACGACCTTCTCGTGGAACTCGTTGCCGGTGCCGCGGGGGAGCGGCTCCATTGTCATGTGGACGACGGCGAACTGGCCGTGGCCGCCGGACTGCTTGACGTGGCGACCCTGCGCGGTGGCGCTCGCGATCGGCGTCTCCTTCATCGGCACCTTGACCGGGACCTTCTCGACCGAGACGTTGTAGCGGTCGCGGAGCCGTCCCAGGATGAGCTCCAGGTGGGCGGGGCCGGTGGTCCATAGGACGACCTGACCGGTGCCGTGCTCGATCCGCAGGGTCGGGTCCTCGGCGGCGAGGTCACGGAAGGCGCTGGGCATCCGGTCCTCGTCGGCCCGGGTGACGGGGGAGACGGCCGCCGGGAGCAGTGCGTCCGGGAGCGCCCACGGGGTGACCAGGAGCGGGTTGGCCGGGTCGGAGATCGAGTCGGAGGTCTGCGCGCTCGACAGCTTGGTCACGACGACGATCTCGCCCGCGATCGCCTGCTGCTTGGGCAGCAGCTCACCGTCGAACGGCGCCGCGACCGCCCCGGGCCGCACGTCCTCGTCGTGTGCGGCGTGGCCCTCACCGGTCGGGGTCTGCAGGAGCTCCATGTGACCGGACACGTGCACGGCCCGGTCATGGCGCAGCGTCCCGGAGAAGACGCGAACGAGCGACAGGTGGCCCATGTAGGCATCGCTGCGCGTGTGCACCACCTCGGCGACGAGCGGCCCGGATGGGTCGGCCGTGAGCTCGACAGCGGCTCCGCCATCGACGGGCGTGACCGTGGGGAGCGGGTGCAGGCCGGGGTGCGGGAAGGCGGCGGCGACGAGGTGGACGAGCACCCCGATGCCGGCACCGGTCTCGGCCGACACCGGCAGCACCGGGTGGAAGGCGCCATGGGCGACCGCGGTGAGCAGGTCCGCCTCGAGCGTCTCGAAGGGCAGCACCTCACCCTCGAGGTAGCGGTCCATGAGGGAGTCGTCCTCGGACTCCTCGATGATGCCCTCGATGAGGCCGCCCCGGTAGGTGTCGAAGGCGTCCGCGTGCTCGGGCCCGGCCTCGCGGACGATGCGGTCACCACCGCCGGTGTAGTCGTGGATCTCACCGAGCAGGAGGTCGGCGATCGAGCTCACCGGGCCGTCGGCCCCGGCGACCGGGATGCCCAGCGGCTGGACACCGGCACCGAAGTGGGCCTGGCAGTCGGCCAGCGTCGTGGCGAAGTCGGCGTCCTTGGCATCGAGCTGGGTGATGACGACGGCGCGGGGCATGCCCACGACGGCGCACTCGTGCCAGAGCGTGCGCGTGGCCGCGTCCACGCCGTCTGCGGCGGAGACAACGAAAAGGGCCGCGTCGGCGGCCCGGAGCCCGGCCCGGACCTCACCCACGAAGTCCGGGTTGCCGGGTGCATCGACGAGGGTGATGACCACGCCCTCACGCTCCACGGAGGCCGCCCGGAGCCCGGTCGAGTGCTCGGTGCCGGCCCGCGGTGCCTTGGCACCCGCGACCACCCCGACCACCTGCTCGAACAGCCTCGACTTCCCTGCTCCACTCGGTCCGACGAGGACCACGTTGCGGATCTGCTCGACGCTGGTCGGGACGGGTGCCTGGGGTGAGGTCGTGGCGTTCATGCGCTTTACCTTTCACCTTCCTCCCGCGTTGCACAACCGCTTCCCACGGCACGCCGCTGTCCGGTGTGTCACGTCCGCTCCCCGGCCCCGATTACGCTGGGGTCACCATGCTCAACCGATACGCACGGGCCTTCTTCGGGAAGCTCTTCACGCCCCTGGCCAGGCTCCTCGTCGGCCTGGGCATCAGCCCTGACGTCGTCACCGTGATCGGGACCCTCGGCGTGTGCGCCGGGGCGCTGGCCTTCTACCCGCGCGGCGAGCTGCTCGTCGGGACGCTCGTCATCACCGCCTTCGTCTTCTCCGACACCCTCGACGGCGTCATGGCACGCCTGTCCGGCCGCTCGACCACGTGGGGCGCCTACCTCGACTCCACCCTCGACCGGGTCGCGGACGCCGCGATCTTCGGTGGCCTCGTCCTCTGGTTCGCCGGCGACGGCAACAACACGCTGCTCGCTGGGCTGGCCCTGGCCTGCCTCATCCTCGGCAGCGTCGTCTCCTACGCCAAGGCGCGCGCCGAGGGCCTGGGCATGACCGCGAACGTCGGGATCGCCGAACGCGCCGAACGGCTGGTCATCGTGCTGGTGGCCACGGGCTTCACGGGGCTGCTCGACCTGCCCGCCGTCGTCCTCGGCACCGTGCTGGGGCTCCTCGCCGTGGCCAGCCTCGTCACGGTCCTGCAGCGGATGCTCGAGGTCCGCCGCCAGGCTCTCCGGTCCCAGTGAGCCTGTTGCCCGCCCGGCTCGCGGACCTCGCGACGGTCGCTGCCTTCCGCTCCGCGTGGGCCGGCGTGCGCTGGCTGCCCGAGCCCGCGGCATACGCGCTCTTCGACCGGATCGCCGACCTCACCGTCCGGCGCGGCGGGGCCGGTCGGCTTCGCGCGAACTACGCGCGGGTGCGCCCCGACCTCGACGACAGCCAGCTCGACGCGCTGGTGCGCGAGGGCATGCGGGCGTACATGCGCTACTACGGCGAGGCCTTCCGGCTGCCGGTGCTCACCCCTGCGGCGCTCGCCGAGCGGGTGCGGGTCGAGGGCGACGCGCCGGTTCGGGCGGTCGTCGACGCCGGGGGCTCGGCGATCTGCTTCCTCGGGCACCTGGGCAACTGGGACCTCGCGGGCGCGTGGGCGGCGGTCCACTGGACCGCCGTGACGACGGTCGCGGAGCGGCTCGAGCCCGAAGAGGTCTTCCGCGAGTTCCTCACCTTCCGCGAGGGCCTGGGCATGACCATCCTCCCGCTGACCGGGGGGCCGGCACCCTTCCCCCTCCTGCGCGAGGCGGCCCGTCGCCCGGGCCTCATCCCGCTCCTCGCCGACCGCGACCTGACCCGTCAGGGCGTGGAGGTCGACTTCTTCGGCCGACCGGCGCGGATGGCGCCCGGCCCGGCCGCCCTGGCCCTGGCCGAACGTCGCCCCCTGTTCCCGGTGTCGATCCGGCACGAGCGCCGGGGGTCCGGATGGGGGATCGTCGTCACCTTCCACCCCGAGGTCACCGCGCCCCCGGCCGGCCCCACGGCCGGGCGGGTGCGGGCGATGACGCAGCAGTGCGCCGACGCCCTTGCCGGCGCGATCGCCCGGCACCCGGCGGACTGGCACATGCTCCAGGCGGTGTTCGCCGAGGACCTGCGGCCACGACCGGACCGGCCCGAGGCCGCCGAGCGGGACCCGGCATGAGGATCGGCATCGTCTGCCCCTACGCCTTCGACGTGCCGGGCGGGGTGCAGTTCCACGTCCGCGACCTCGCCGAGCACTTCCTGGCCGAGGGGCACGATGTCGCCGTCCTGGCACCCCAAGAGGACGACGAGGTGGAGCTGCCGTCGTGGTTCACCTCCTGCGGACGTCCCGTGGCGGTGCCCTACAACGGCTCCGTGGCCCGCGTCGCCTTCGGGCCGATCACCTCGGCGCGGGTCACCCGTTGGATCGACGAGGGCGGGTTCGACGTCCTCCACATCCACGAGCCGATGGTCCCCTCGGCCAGCGTGCTGTCGCTGTGGGCCGCGGACACCGTGCCCATCGTGGCCACCTTCCACACCTCCACGGTCAGGTCCCGGGCGCTCCACGTCGCCAACCCCATGCTGCGACCGAGCCTGGAGAAGATCCGGGCGCGCATCGCGGTCTCGGACGAGGCCCGGCGCACCGTCCGGCGCCACCTGCGTGCGGACTCCTATGTCATCCCCAACGGAGTCGACGTCGAGCACTTCCGGCAGGCCCGACCCGACGCACGCTTCACCGGCACCCCGGGCCACCCGACGGTGGCCTTCCTGGGCCGGATCGACGAGCCGCGCAAGGGCCTCGACCTCGCCCTGTCCGCGCTCCCCGGGCTGCGCGCTCGGCATCCTGGGGTCCGGCTGCTCGTCGCCGGCCCGGGGGAGCGCGACATCAGCGTGCCCGGTGTGGAGGTGCTGGGCCTGGTCTCGGACACCGACAAGGCCGCCCTCCTCAGCTCGGTCGATGCCTACCTCGCACCCCACACCGGCGGCGAGAGCTTCGGGATCGTGCTGGTCGAGGCGATGGCCGGCGGGGCGCCCGTGGTCTGCAGTGACCTCAACGCGTTCGTGGACGTGCTCGGCGAGCCGCCGGCCGGTGTCACCTTCGCCAGCGGGGACGCCGACGCGCTCGTCGAGGCGCTCGCCGACGTCCTGGACGACGCCGACACCCGCTCGCTGCTGCGCGGGCGGGGCCGCGCCCGCGCGGAGGCCTTCGACTGGGGCGTGGTCGCGGAGAAGATCATGGCCGTCTACGACACGGTGATCGAGAGTGCCGAGCTCGCTCCCGATGAGCAGGCCGGTCGGGTGCGTGACCGGCTGCGCCGGATCCGCAGTGGTCGCCGCGACCGACGAAAGGACTCCGATGAGTGACTCCGCCCTCGACCTCGGCACGGTCGTCTTCCTCGTCGTCGGCGTCATCGTGCTCGCGGCGTGGTACCTCTCCTACTCCGCCTCCCGCCTGGACCGCCTCCACGCCAAGGTCGAGGGAGCGATGTCGGCGCTCGACGCCCAGCTCGTGCGACGGGCCGAGGCCAGCCTGGAGCTCGCCGCCTCGGGGGCGCTCGACCCGGCGACCTCGCTCGTCCTCGCGGACGCGGCCAGTGCCGCCGTCGACCGGCACACCGAGCACCCGCTGCGCGAGGACCCCCTCGACGGCCAGAACTTCGCCGGCCGGGAACCGGTGGAGTCCGACCTCACGCGGGCCCTCGAGGCGGCCCTGCCCCCGGAGACCTGCGACCTGCTCCGGGCCACGGACGAGGACGGCGAGCTCGACGACGCCGCGGCCATCCTGGCCCGCGTCGAGGGTGCGGCCCTGCGGGTGCAGCTGGCCCGGCAGTTCCACAACGACGCGGTGGCCGAGGTCCGCCGGGTCCGTGCCAAGACCGTCGTCCGGCTCTTCCGCCTCGCCGGGCACGCCGCCCTCCCAAAGGTCGTCCACTTCGACGACGACCTCCCTCCGGGGTTGCGGTCCTGAACCCCGTCGGCGCGGCCTCCCGAACCCCCATAGACTCGCCTCCACCGACCCCGCCGGCCTGCGCCGACCCCGCCACCGAAAGACTGCACCGATGACCGAGAACCCCACCACCGCCACCTCCGAGGCCTCCGCCACCGGCACGACCCGGGTCAAGCGGGGCATGGCCGAGATGCTCAAGGGCGGCGTCATCATGGACGTGGTCACGCCCGAGCAGGCGAAGATCGCCGAGGACGCCGGTGCGGTCGCCGTCATGGCGCTCGAGCGGGTCCCCGCCGACATCCGGGCCCAGGGCGGCGTCTCGCGGATGAGTGACCCGGACATGATCGACGGCATCATCGCGGCCGTGTCGATCCCGGTCATGGCCAAGGCCCGCATCGGGCACTTCGTCGAGGCGCAGGTGCTGCAGAGCCTCGGCGTGGACTACATCGACGAGTCCGAGGTGCTCACGCCGGCCGACTACGCCAACCACATCGACAAGTGGGCCTTCACCGTCCCCTTCGTGTGCGGGGCGACCAACCTCGGCGAGGCGCTGCGCCGGATCACCGAGGGTGCAGCCATGATCCGCTCCAAGGGCGAGGCCGGCACCGGTGACGTCTCGAACGCGACGACGCACATGCGCCAGATCCGCCAGGAGATCCGCCGGCTCCAGAACCTCCCGGAGGACGAGCTCTACGTCGCCGCCAAGGAGCTGCAGGCGCCCTACGACCTGGTCAAGGAGGTCGCCGAGGCGGGCAAGCTCCCCGTCGTCCTCTTCACCGCCGGTGGCATCGCCACCCCGGCCGACGCGGCGATGATGATGCAGCTCGGCGCCGAGGGCGTCTTCGTCGGCTCCGGCATCTTCAAGTCCGGCAACCCGGCCCAGCGGGCCGAGGCGATCGTCAAGGCCACGACCTTCTTCGACGACCCGGACGAGATCGCCAAGGTCTCCCGGGGCCTGGGCGAGGCCATGGTGGGCATCAACGTCGACGAGATCCCGCAGCCGCACCGCCTCGCCGAGCGCGGCTGGTGACCCGATGAGCACGCTCGGACTGCTCTTCGCGCTCGTCGTGGCGGTCCTGGGCGTCGGCGTGTTCCTCGGCCTCATGGCCCTCATCGTCTGGGCCCTGAACCGCCGGTCCTGACCCCGGGCGCGTCACGTCACGTCACGGTGGCGCGGGCCCGGTGCTCGGGCCGGGTGTGCTCCCCGCCACGCAGCACCGCGGCCAGGTGCTCGGCCGCGCGCAGCACGTCCGCGTGCGAGAGGTAGAGCGGCGCGAACCCGAGGCGCACGATGTCCGGCTCCCGGAAGTCGCCGATCACCCCGCGTGCGATGAGCGCCTGCACCACGGCATACGCGTGCGGGTGCCGCAGGCTCACCTGGGAGCCCCGACGGGCCTCCTCGCGAGGGGTGGCCACAGCCACGTCCGGGACGAGCACGTCGAGGCAGTCGAGCAAGAACCCGGTGAGCGAGAGTGATCGCCGCCTGAGGTCGGCCAGCCCCAGGCCGTCGTATGCCGTGAGCGCAGCTTCCAGCGCCAGCATCGACAGCAGCGGGGGAGTGCCCACCCGGCCGCGTGAGATCCCCGGTGCGGGAACGTAGTCGGGAGACATCGCGAAGGGCGTGGCGTGCCCGTTCCAGCCGGTCAGGGGCTGCCTGAAGTCGCCCTGGTGGCGGTGCGCGACGTGCAGGAAGGCGGGAGCGCCGGGGCCGCCGTTGAGGTACTTGTAGCCGCACCCGACGGCGAGGTCGACCTCGTGGGCGTCGAGGGCGACGTCGAGGACACCGGCCGAGTGGCACAGGTCCCAGCAGACGAGCCCGCCGACCGCGTGCGCCGCTCGGGTGATCCCGGGCAGGTCCCAGAGCTCGCCGGTGCGGTAGTCCACGGAGCTGTAGGTCGCGACCAGGAGGTCAGTGCCCAGCTCGTCGATCCGCTGCGCCGCCTCGGCGGGAGGCACCAGCTCCAGCGTGAGGTTGGCTGTGCGACAGGCGGACTCGGCAATGTAGAGATCGGTCGGGAACGAGTCGGGGTCGGTGAGCACGACCGTGCGACCGGGACGCAGGGACGGAGCCCCCGCGATCGCCTTGAACAGGTTCACCGAGGTCGAGTCCGAGCAGACCACCTGACCTGGCGCCGCCCCGACGATGGCGCCGATGGCGTCCCCGACCCGGGTCTGGGCGCCCCACCAGTCGTGGGTGTTCCAGCTCGCGATGAGGTCCTGTCCCCACTGTCGCTCGACGACGTCGGTGACGACCGCCGTCACGGCCGAGGGCAGGGCCCCCAGCGAGTTGCCGTCGAGGTAGACCACGCCGGCCGGCAGCCGGAAGCGGTCCCGCCGATCGGTCGAGCGGTGCAGCTCGTCGAGCCGGTGGGCCGTGGAGGTCAGCGTTGACGTCACCCCGACACGGTATGCCGTGTGGCGCAGGACGCGATGCCCAGCCAGGTGTGCCGGTTGCCCCACCAGCACCACCCAAGCTTGGGGGCGCCCCGCCGGTGGCGACCGTCGCGGCCGGTGCCATTGCTGATCCACAGCGCCGGGGTGCGCGCGTCGTAACCCCCGGCAGCGCGGGGCCGGCGGGAGCCGATCGTCATGAAGCAGTGGCCTCGCTCCAGCACCTCGGGCTGGACGAGCACCCAGTGCAGGCCCTCCTCGACAGTGAGCGGCGAGCGTCCCGCGGCGAGCAGCTCCGGCAGCACCTCGGCGGGTGTCCGGTCGGCGAACTCGTCGCCGCGGTCGATGCCCTCGACCACGTAGGGCACCGGTGGCGCTACCGCCTCCGGCGTGGGGCCGAAGTCGTCGACGTCCACCATGTCGACCACGACGAAGCCGGCTCGGTCGCCCCGCCGCATCAGGGGCGCCAGGGCCGAGGCCCGGGCGCCGCTGACGAGGAGTGACCCCGGGGGAGAAGACGCCGCCACGGACCGAAGGCTCCTCGCGGTGAGCCCGACGAGCTCGTGGACGCCGAGCGTGACGAGGGCCTCGGCCTGTGCGGCCGGTGAGGGAAGCGGGGGCACGGGCACGGTCGACGGCACGAGGCGTCTCCTTCGGTGGGCTGAATGGGGATCAACGCCGGGGCGGTGACGATCGTTCCGGGCACCACGGCATACGATCTGGGACTCGTGAAGCCCGTCGCGCCCACCATTGGCGTCCTCGCCGTCCAGGGGGACGTGCGCGAGCACGCCCGCGCTCTGGAGGCCTGCGGCGCCCGCGCCGTCACTGTGCGCCGGCCCGGTGAGGTCGGTGCGCTCGACGGCCTCGTCGTCCCGGGCGGGGAGTCGACCGTCATGGACAAGCTGGTCCGGGCCTTCGGCCTGCAGGAGCCGCTCCGCGCCCGCATCGCCGACGGCCTTCCGGTCTACGGCTCCTGCGCGGGGATGATCATGCTGGCCGACCGGCTCGCCGACGGCACCGCCGACCAGCAGACGCTCGGCGGCCTCGACATCACGGTGCGCCGCAATGCCTTCGGGCGCCAGGTTGACTCCTTCGAGGAGGACCTGCGCATCCGCGAGCTCGGTCCCGAGCCCGTGCGCGCGGTCTTCATCCGCGCTCCCTGGGTCGAGCAGTGGGGTCCCGGCGTCGAGGTGCTCGCCGCCGTCGAGCGCCAGGGGATGCGGCACCCGGTCGCCATCCGGCAGGGCGCCCTGCTCGCGACCTCCTTCCACCCGGAGGTCACGGGTGACCTGCGCTTCCACCAGCACTTCGTCGACCTGGTCGGTCGCCGCGCCTGACCGCCGTAAGATTCTCGGTCGGACCTGAACGCGCCGGCGAGAGCCGGACCACGACGAGACAGACGAGGGAGCGCCATGAGCGGCCACTCCAAGTGGGCGACCACCAAGCACAAGAAGGCGGCGATCGACGCCAAGCGCGGCAAGCTCTTCGCCAAGCTGATCAAGAACATCGAGGTCGCCGCCCGCACCGGTGGCGGCGACATCAACGGCAACCCCACGCTCTACGACGCGGTCCAGAAGGCCAAGAAGTCCTCGGTCCCCAATGACAACATCGACCGCGCCGTCAAGCGCGGGTCGGGTGCCGAGGCCGGCGGTGCCGACTGGCAGAACATCACCTACGAGGGCTACGCGCCCGGCGGTGTGGCCCTGCTCATCGAGTGCCTCACCGACAACCGCAACCGTGCGGCCGCCGAGGTCCGCACGGCGCTGTCCCGCAACGGTGGCAACCTCGCCGACCCCGGCTCGGTCGCCTATGTCTTCGACCGCAAGGGCGTGGTCATCGTCCCCAAGGGTGACCGGTCCGAGGACGACATCCTCGAGGTCGTGCTCGAGGCGGGCGCTGAGGAGGTCAACGACAACGGCGACACCTGGGAGATCGTCTCCGAGGCCACCGACTTCGTCGCGGTCCGCAAGGCCGTCCAGGACGCCGGCATCGACTACGACTCGGCCGAGGCGTCGTGGGTGCCGAACCTGCAGGTGCCACTCGACCTCGAGGGCGCGAAGAAGATGATCCGCGTCATCGAGGCCCTCGAGGACTCCGACGACGTGCAGGACGTCTTCGCCAACGGCGACATCCCGGACGAGGTGCTGGCCCAGCTCGACGAGGAGTGAGCCCTCCCCGCGTGTCGGTCCGCCCCGGCGTGGCCGGCGACGCGTAGCGTTCCCTCTCGAACACGTGTTCTGGCTCGGCGGTGCTCGTCGAGATCGACCGGAGAGGAAGGCTGGCGTGCGCGTTCTCGGCGTCGACCCCGGGCTGACCCGCTGTGGGCTCGGCGTCGTCGACGGCCGACCCGGCCGCGCCAGCATGGTTGCGGTGGGGGTCGTGCGCACGCCCGCGACCGCCGACCCGGGGGAGCGCCTGGTCTACCTCGAGCAGGAGCTCGAGAGCTGGCTCACCAGGTTCGAGCCGGACGTGGTCGCGATCGAGCGGGTCTTCGCCGATGTCAACGTCGCCTCGGTCATGACGACCGCGCACGCGACCGCCATCGCCCTGCTCGCCGCGGCCAAGCGGGGGATCCCGGTCCACTTCCACACCCCGACCGAGGTCAAGGCGGCGGTCACCGGCACCGGTCGCGCCGAGAAGGCCCAGATCGGGTCGATGGTCATGCGCATCCTGGCCCTCGACGCGGCCCCGCGCCCGGCCGATGCCGCCGACGCCCTGGCCCTGGCCATCTGCCACCTCTGGCGCGGACAGGCCCAGGGCCGCCTCGCCGCCCTCGCCGCTGGGGCGCGGTCATGATCGCCTCGCTGACCGGCACCGTCGGCGCCGGGGGCCTGGACCGTCTCACCCTCGTCGTCGGGGGCGTCGGGTTGCTCGTCCACACCACGCCGGCGACGGCGTCCGCGGCCCGTCGCGGCCAGGACCTCACGCTCTCGACGACCCTGGTGGTGCGTGAGGACTCGCTGACCCTCTTCGGCTTCGGCAGCGAGGACGAGCGCGACATGTTCGAGATCGTCCAGTCGGTCTCGGGTGTGGGGCCGCGCATCGCCCTGGCCATGCTCTCGGTCCTCGGCCCCGACGAGCTGCGCGCCGCGCTCTCGACCGGCGACACCCGGACGCTGACCACGGTGCCCGGCATCGGGGCCAAGTCCGCGCAACGCCTCGTCCTCGAGCTCAAGGACAAGGTCGCCGGTATGCCGTCCGGTGCTGTGCCGTCGCCGGGCTCGGCGCCGGCGGGGCCGTCCGGAGCGGAGTGGCGGGAGCAGGTGGGTGAGGCCCTCGTCGGCCTCGGCTGGTCGGCCAAGCAGGCCGGCGACGCCGTCGACAAGGTCGCGGCGAGCGCCCCCGAGGACGCTGACATCGCGGCCTACCTCCGCCTGGCCCTGCGGGAGCTGCGGCGATGAGCGAGGGCTTCCACAGCGAGATCCGCGAGGGCGACGGATCCCTCGACGCCACCGCCCGCATCGTCGACGCCGGCGGCAGCGACGACGAGCGGCTGGTCGAGGCCGCGCTGCGCCCCAAGCGGCTGGCCGAGTTCCCGGGCCAGCCGCGGGTCCGTGACCAGCTCGGCCTGGTGCTCGAGGCGGCGCGCCGCCGGGGCAGCGTCCCCGACCACGTGCTGCTCAGTGGGCCCC
Source organism: Actinomycetota bacterium (assembly GCA_020161815.1). GTDB lineage: Bacteria > Actinomycetota > Actinomycetes > Actinomycetales > Dermatophilaceae > Phycicoccus_A. The sequence continues at coordinate 111,093 of JAIUOP010000002.1, forward strand.
CCGGCCTGGGCAAGACGACCCTGGCGATGATCGTCGCCGCCGAGCTGGAGCGCCCGATCCGCGTGACGAGCGGGCCCGCGATCCAGCACGCCGGTGACCTGGCCGCCGTTCTGTCCTCCCTCGACGAGGGCGAGGTGCTCTTCCTCGACGAGATCCATCGGATGAGCCGGTCCGCCGAGGAGATGCTCTACCTGGCGATGGAGGACTTCCGCGTCGACGTGATCGTGGGCAAGGGGCCGGGGGCCACGGCGATCCCGCTGGAGCTGCCTCCCTTCACCGTCGTGGGCGCCACGACGCGCGCCGGCCTGCTCCCGGCGCCGCTGCGCGACCGCTTCGGGTTCACCGGCCACCTCGACTACTACGAGGTCGCCGACCTCGTGACGATCCTGCAGCGCTCGGCCCGTCTGCTCGACGTCGATGCCGACCCCGACGGGATCACCGAGATCGCGGGACGCTCGCGCGGTACCCCCCGGATCGCCAACCGGCTTCTGCGTCGAGTTCGTGACTGGGCCCAGGTCCACGGCGACGGCCACGTCGGCCGGCACGCGGCGCTGGCGGCGTTGGCGCTCTTCGATGTCGACGAGGCGGGGCTGGACCGCCTCGACCGCGCCGTCCTCGAGGCACTGTGTCGTCGCTTCGGTGGCGGGCCCGTCGGGCTGTCCACGCTGGCGGTCGCGGTGGGTGAAGAGACCGACACCGTCGAGACCGTCGCCGAGCCCTACCTCGTGCGGGAGGGCTACCTCGTGCGCACCCCGCGGGGCAGGGCCGCCTCGCCGCGGGCCTGGTCGCACCTGGGCCTGACGCCGCCGCAGGAGGCCTCCGCGGGCACGGGCGCGGCGCGCTCCGGTGCCCAGTCCGAGCTCCCCCTGGGCGAGCTCACCGGCCGATTCTCGAGCTGAGCACCCGCGCCCACCGGCGCGCGCCTCGTTGGTCCCGGCGTGAGGGGTCACCTAGGATGAGTCGACGGCCCGGTGCACACCGGGCCTCCGCGTGGTCCCGTCGGGATCGCCCGTGCACTGACGAAGGAACACGTTCGATGCAAAGCGGTGCCGGATACGGCAACCTGATCCTCCTGGCCCTCCCGTTGCTGCTCCTGGGCTTCCTCGCCCTCAGCCAGCGCCGGCGCACCAAGGAAATGGCGGCGATCCAGGCCTCGCTCGTCGTGGGGGACGAGGTGATGACGAGCTCGGGCCTCTACGGTCGCCTGGTCTCGCTCGACGACGACATCGCCACCCTCGAGATCGCTCCCGGGGTGCAGGTCCGCTTCGACCGACGCGCCCTCGTCAGGGCTCCGCAGCCGCGTCCCGAGGCCGGCTGATGGCCGCCACCTGGCACACCCTCGCCCGCCGGGCGCTGCTCGCGACCACCCTGCTCACGGTCGCCCTCGTCGCCCTCCTCGGCGGGGCCCACGTGTGGAGCGACGGCCGCCTCACGCCCAAGCTCGGCCTGGACCTCGAGGGCGGCACCCAGATGATCCTCGAGCCCCGGCTGGTGGGCACCCAGGACGTGAGCCCGGAGCAGATCAGCCAGGCTCGCGACATCATCGTCCAGCGGGTCGACGCCGGTGGCATCTCCGGCGCCGAGGTCACCACCCAGGGTGGCCGCAACATCGTCGTGTCCATCCCGGGCACGCCGACCGAGTCGACCCTCAACGCGATCCGGCGTTCCTCGCAGATGCAGTTCCGCCCGGTGCTCGTCGAGGGTTCGGGGGTCCCGGTCCCCTCCGCGTCGCCCTCTGCCTCCCCGTCGACCGATCCCAACGCCTCGCCGTCCCCGTCGGCCGCCGATGGCACGACGGTGACCCCGACCGATCCCTCGGCCAGCCCGGCGGCCCAGAGTGGCCTGCCCGAGGCGCTCACCGCCGAGACTCCCTCGCCGACGCCCAGCACGTCGGCGAGCCCGAGTGCCTCGCCCAGTGCGTCACCGAGTGCCTCGTCCGGCGAGTCGACCACCGGGTCGGTCGACGTCAACGCTGCCACGAGCCTGGACCAGGTCACCCCCGAGCTGCAGGCGCTCTTCACCGCCCTCAACTGCGCCGACCCCGGTGTCCTCGACAACCTCATCGACGACCCGGCCAAGCCGCTCGTCACCTGCGACCAGACCGGCGCCATCAAGTACATCCTGGGCCCGGTCGTCGTGCCCGGCTCCGAGATCAAGGACGCGGGTGCCGGCTACCGGGCGCTGCCCAATGGCCAGGCCAGCAATGTCGTCGAGATCCAGCTGACCCTGCAGGACACCGGCACCAAGGCCTACGGCGACGTGTCCCGGCTCATGGTGAACCTGCCCGAGCCGCAGAACCAGCTCGCCGCGACCCTCGACAGCCGGGTCATCGTCGCTCCCCGGTTCAACGAGGCCATCCTCGACGGGCGGGCGAGCATCACCGGGCAGTTCACCATCGCCTCCGCGCGCGACCTGGCGCAGCAGCTGAAGTTCGGCGCCCTGCCGATGTCCTTCGACCTCCAGACGCGTGAGCAGATCAGCCCGACCCTGGGCTCGGAGCAGCTGCGCTACGGCCTCATCGCCGGCCTGGTGGGCCTGCTCCTCGTCGTCGGCTACTCGATCGCGCAGTACCGCGTCCTCGGCCTGGTCACCGTGTCCTCGATCGTCCTCGCCGGCCTGCTCACCTACCTCGCGATCACGATCCTGGGCTGGTCGCACAACTACCGGCTGGACATGGCCGGCGTCACCGGCCTGATCATCGCCATCGGCTTCACCGCCGACTCGTTCATCGTCTACTTCGAGCGGATCCGCGACGAGCTCCGGTCCGGCCGCTCGCTGGAGAGTGCGGTGGCCCAGGGCTGGAACCGTGCCAAGCGGACCATCCTCGCCGCCGACGGCGTCAACTTCCTCGCGGCGCTCGTGCTCTACCTGCTCGCGTCCTCCGGGGTGCGCGGCTTCGCCTTCACCCTGGGCTTGACCACCCTGATCGACCTCTTCGTGGTCTTCTTCTTCTCGCACCCGGTCGTGGCCCTCCTCGCCCGCCGGCCCTTCTTCCGGGACGGGCACCGGTGGTCGGGCCTGGACCCGACCCGCCTGGGCGTGGCCAAGCGCACGTACGCCGGTCGCGGGAGGTTCGCCCCCGCCCGACCTGCCGCCACCGGCGGCGAAGGGAGCGCGTCGTGAAGTTCTCCGACCTCGGCAACGACCTCTACTCGGGGAAGCGCTCGATCCCCGTCATCCCGCAGCGGCGGCGGTTCTACCTCGTGTCGCTCCTCGTCATGGCGATCGCCCTCCTCGGCCTGCTCGGCCGCGGGCTCAACCTGAGCCTGGAGTTCCGCGGTGGCTCGGAGTTCCGCGTCGCCACGACCAGCGCCCCGGCCAACTACGAGTCGCTGGCCCGCAAGGCCGTCACGGACACCGGTGAGGGCGGCTCGGCCAATGTGACCAAGCTCGGCACCGGCACCATCCGGGTGCAGACCGAGCGGCTCAGCGACCAGGCCAGCGCCACGGTCAAGGAGTCCCTGGCCTCGGCCTTCGGCGTGGCGCCCGACGAGGTCAGCGCGACCTTCATCGGTCCGTCGTGGGGTGCCTCGGTGAGCCAGAAGGCACTCCAGGCCCTGGTGATCTTCCTCCTCCTCGTCGCGCTCGTCATGGCGATCTACTTCCGCACGTGGACGATGGCAGCCTCCGCGCTCATCGCCCTCGCCCACGACATGGTCATCACGATCGGCATCTACGCCCTCACCGGCTTCGAGGTCTCGCCGGCGACGATGATCGGCTTCCTCACCGTCCTCGGCTACTCGATCTACGACACCGTCGTGGTCTTCGACAAGGTCCGGGAGAACACCGCCGAGGCCTTCGCCAACGGTCGGCAGAGCTACGGCGAGGCCGCGAACCTCGCGGTCAACCAGACCCTGGTCCGCTCGATCAACACCACCATGGTGGGCATCCTGCCGATCCTGGCGGTGCTCCTCGTCGGCGCCATCTGGCTCGGCCCGGGCGTCCTGCTCGACCTCTCCCTCGTCCTCTTCATCGGCCTCATCGTCGGCGCCTACAGCTCGATCTTCATCGCCACGCCGCTGCTGGTCTCGCTGCGCGGCAAGGACCCCAAGGTCGTCGAGCTCGCCAAGCGGGCGGCCCGCTCGCAGGCGGCTCGTGCCAAGGCGGAGACGCGGAGTCCGGTGGCCACGGTGTCGACGGGAGCAGGTGTGCCCGCCGGGTCCGCCCCGACGGCGACCGGGTCCGACGTGCCGAGCCAGGCCACGGCATACGCCGCTCCGGACGCGGGGGGTGCCGAGCCCGGGGAGGCCACGACGGGGACCGGACGCGCCGTGCACAAGTGGGCCCAGACCGGCCCGCGGAACCAGCCCAAGCGCACCCCGAAGTCACGCCGGTGAGCGCCTCGGCGGCAACGGACCTGGAGGCGCTCGTCACCGGTGTCCTGCGGGACATCCCGGACTTCCCGAAGCCCGGGGTGGTCTTCAAGGACATCACGCCGTTGCTGGCCGCGCCCGAGGCCTTCGCGGCCGTCATCGCGGACATGGCCGACCGGAACGAGGGCAGGATCGACCTCGTCGCCGGGATCGAGGCCCGCGGCTTCGTGCTCGGGGCGGCCCTGGCGCATGCCATGGGCGTCGGCTTCATCCCCATCCGCAAGGCGGGCAAGCTCCCCGGGAGGACCGCCGCCATCTCCTACGACCTCGAGTACGGCTCGGCGACGATCGAGGTGCACGCCGACGACATCGCGCAGGGGCACCGGGTGCTCCTCGTCGACGACGTCCTCGCCACCGGCGGCACGGCCCTGGCCGCCTGGGACCTGCTGACCCACGTGGGCGCCGAGGTCACCGGCTTCGAGGTCGTGGTCGACCTCTCCTTCCTCGGCGGCCGGCAACGACTGGCCTCCCGGTCCGTGCACGCCATCCTCACCGTCTGAGAGTCGGAGTAGGTCACTACACTCCCTCCATGACCGAGGACACCACCCAGATCCCGCTTCCCGGCGGTGGTTCCTCGAGTCGCGCCCGGGCCAGGGCGCGGCTGGCCTTCTTCGGCGGGGTGCGCGAGCCCTCCAACCCCGTCCTCGAGCCGCTGCTCCAGATCGTGCGCGCCACGCACCCCAAGGCGGACGTCGCCGTCATCGAGCGCGCGTATGCCGTGGCCGAGCGTGCCCATGAGGGCCAGATGCGCAAGAGCGGGGACGCCTACATCACCCACCCGCTCGCCGTGACCACGATCCTCGCCGAGCTCGGGATGACCCCGCCCACGCTGGCCGCGGCGCTGCTGCACGACACGGTGGAGGACACGGCATACGACCTCACCCAACTCGAGAAGGACTTCGGGAGCGAGATCGCCGGCCTCGTCGACGGGGTGACCAAGCTCGACAAGGTGACCTACGGCGCGGCCGCCCAGGCCGAGACGGTCCGCAAGATGGTCGTGGCCATGGCGCGCGACATCCGGGTCCTGGTGATCAAACTCGCCGACCGGCTGCACAACGCCCGGACCTGGCGCTACGTCAGCCGCGAGTCGGCCCAGCGCAAGGCCAAGGAGACGCTCGAGATCTATGCGCCGCTGGCGCACCGGCTCGGGATGAACACGATCAAGTGGGAACTGGAGGACCTCTCCTTCCAGACGCTCTACCCCAAGGTCTACGACGAGATCGTCCGGATGGTCGCCGAGCGGGCCCCGGCGCGCGAGGAGTACCTCGCCGGCGTGCGCGACCAGGTCGGCGCGGACCTGCGCGAGGCCAAGATCAAGGCCACCGTCACCGGGCGCCCCAAGCACTACTACTCCGTGTACCAGAAGATGGTCCACGGGGGTCGGGAGTTCGACCAGATCTACGACCTGGTGGCGGTCCGGGTGCTCGTGGAGACGGTCCGCGACTGCTATGCCGCACTCGGTGCGATGCACGCGCGATGGAACCCGGTGCCGGGCCGGTTCAAGGACTACATCGCGATGCCGAAGTTCAACATGTACCAATCGCTCCACACCACGGTCATCGGCCCGGGCGGGAAGCCGGTGGAGATCCAGATCCGGACGCACACGATGCACCGGCGCGCGGAGTACGGCGTGGCGGCCCACTGGAAGTACAAGGAGGAGGGCCTGGCCGGGGCGACCGGACCATCGGCCCGCAGCGGCAGCACCTCCGCCAACGACATGGCCTGGCTGCGCCAGCTCCTGGACTGGCAGCAGGAGACCTCGGACCCGGGGGAGTTCCTCGAGTCGCTCCGCTTCGAGATCAACGCCCGTGAGGTCTACGTCTTCACGCCCAAGGGCCAGCTGGTCGGCCTGCCCGCCGGGGCCACCCCCGTCGACTTCGCGTATGCCGTGCACACCGAGGTGGGCCACCACTGCATCGGGGCCCGCGTCAACGGTCGCCTCGTGCCGCTGGAGTCCACGTTGGACAACGGCGACGTCGTCGAGGTGCTGACCTCGCGGGCCGACACCGCCGGACCGTCGCGGGACTGGCTGCACTTCGTGAAGTCGGCGCGGGCCCGGCACAAGATCAAGCAGTGGTTCTCCAAGGAGCGCCGCGAGGAGATGGTCGAGGCGGGCAAGGACGCCCTGGCCAAGACGACCCGCAAGAAGGGCATGCCGCTGCACCGGCTCGCCACGGTGGAGTCCCTGACCGGAGTCGCCGAGGAGCTGCGACTCATCGACATCGACGGCCTCTACGCCGCGATCGGTGAGGGCCACGTCTCGGCGCAGCACGTCGTCAGCCGGCTGATGGCCGCGCTCGGCGGCGAGGACGGGTCGGGGGAGGACCTCGCCGACACCGCGGTGCCCACGCACGTGGGGGCGCGCCGGTCGCGCACCGGCGACCCCGGTGTCGTCGTCAAGGGCATGTCGGACGTGTGGGTCAAGCTCGCCCGGTGCTGCACGCCCGTGCCCGGTGACGAGATCATCGGCTTCATCACCCGCGGCAACGGCGTGTCCATCCACCGCCGGGCCTGCACCAACGCCGACTCGCTGCTCACCCAGCCCGAGAAGATCATCGACGTCGAGTGGGCGCCGACGGCGGGCAGCGTCTTCCTGGTGCAGCTCATCGTCGAGGCCCTCGACCGGTCCCGGCTGCTCTCCGACGTGACCCGGGTGCTCTCCGACGGCGGGGTGAACATCCTCTCGGCGTCGGTGCACACCTCACGGGACCGGGTGGCCGTCCTGCGGTTCACCTTCGAGATGGGCGATCCCGGACACCTCGACCACGTCATCCGCTCGGTGCGCCGCGTCGACGGCGTGATCGACGCCCGCCGCGACAGTGGAGGCACCTCGGCCTGAGCGGCGTCAGCCTCCGGACGTGGCGCAGTGCGCCCGTCCGGACCCCGGACGCGTCGGTGCGCCTGTCAGCCGCCGAACTCGTCGAGACCGGCCCGTGCCTGCGCCAGCCACTGCTCCTGGGCCTGGATCCGCGACGTGAGGTCGGCCACCTTGGCGGCACTGCCCTTGGCCTCGGCCTTGGCCAGGTCGTCCCGGAGCGTGGCGAGCGACGACTCCAGCTGGGTGACCATGGAGTTGGCGCGTGCGGCCACCTCCGGGTTGCTGGCCTTCCACTTCTTCTCCTCGGCCTCGCGGACCGCGGTCTCGACGCGGCGCATGGCCTTCTCGACGCGCTCGATGTCCGCGCGGGGGACCTTCCCCGCCCGGTCCCAGCGGTCCTGGATGCTGCGCAGGGCCGTCTTGGCGGCGTCGAGGTCGGTGATCGGGAGCAGGGCGTCGGCCTCGACGAGGAGGGCCTCCTTGACGGCCAGGTTGGCGCGGAAGCTCTCGTCCTCGGCGGCTGCGACCGCGTCCTTGGCGGTGAAGAAGGCGTCCTGGGCGGCGCGGAAGCGCTCCCAGAGGGCGTCGTCATCGCCTCGGCTCGCTCGACCGGCCTGGCGCCACTGGTCCATGAGGTTCTTGAACGCGCGGGCGCTGGGGGCCCAGTCGGTGCTCGTCGAGAGCTGCTCGGCCTCGGCGACGAGCTTCTCCTTGGTGGCCCGTGCGGCGCCGCGGGTCTCGTCGAGATGGGCGAAGTGGGACTTGCGGGCCTTGTCGAAGGAGTTGCGGGCGTGGCTGAAGCGCTGCCACAGGGCGTTCTCGGTCGGCTTGTCGATCTTGGCGCCCCCGCGCTGCTGCTGCTTCCACGTGTCGAGGAGCTCACGCATGCGCTCGCCGCTGCGCTTCCACTGGATCGAGGCCTCGGGCTGGGCGGCGATCTGCTCGGCCTCGGCGACGACCTGCTCCCGCGCGGCGACGGCCTCGGCGCGGGCCTGGGCGCGACGCGCCTGCTCCTCGGCACGCTTGGTGGCCAGGGCCTCATCGACCGCGGTGAGCTGGGCGTCGAGGCCGGGCAGGTCACCGACGACACGGGCGTCGGCGACCTGGGTGCGCAGCGTCGCCAGGGCGTCGGCGATCTCCTTGGCGGGGACCTCGGGGTTGGCCACCCGGGCCGTGAGGAGGTCGGCGAGCCCGCGCAGCTCGTCGTACTTGCGGGCGAAGTACTGCAACGCCTCTTCGGGTGTGGCGCCCGGGTAGGACCCGACCTCGCGCTCCTCGTCACCGACGGTGACGAACACGGTGCCGGCCTCGTCGACCCGGCCGAAACGGGCCGACTCCGAGTGGGACGGCGCTGCGGGCGCGACCGGGTGGGGTCGGGCCGCCATGCGTGAAGCCAGCGCGGCAGGGCTGGGGATGGCGCTCGGGGTGGGGGGCTGGTCGGTCACGGCTCAGGCCTTCTTCTCGGTGACAGCAACGCGCAGGATGCTGATGGGTGCCGCAGGGACACCGTCGGTCGTGCTCGCGCCTCCGGCGATTCCTTCGGCCACGATCCTGTCGACAATATCCAACCCTGACACCACCTGTCCGAAGACCGAGTATCCCGCCGGGTCGGGCAGGGTCGTCCTCGCGTCCACGAAGAAGAACTGTCCGCCATTGCCCGTGGTGGGGTCGTTGGTGCGCGCCATGGCGACCTGGCCGCGCTGGTAGACCCCGTCCTTGGGGGCGTTCTCGACGGCGAAGCCGTAGCCGGGGGTGCCCTGACCGGTGCCGGTCGGGTCGCCGCACTGCAGCACGGTCGCGCCCCCGGAGCGGAGCAGTCGGTGGCAGGGCGAGTTGAGCCAGTAGTCCGCGCGGGCGAGCTGGATGAAGCTCGCCACCGCCTGCGGGGCCGCCGCGCCGTCGAGGTCGACGACGATGTCACCACAGTTCGTCGTCAGGGTGGCCGTCCAGGTCGTGCCGGCGGCCAGGGCGGCATCGGGAAGGCTGAGCTGGGCGCCGGTGCCGGGCACCGGCGGTGGGGTCGTGCAGCCGGCGGCGTTGGTGCGCACTCCGGGGTCGACCCTGGAGAAGGCGCCCCCGAGGGCGGCGAGCACGAGGACGACGACCAGGACCGTCCCCAGGATCGTGCCGAGGTGGGACAGGCGGGCTCGGTCCGCGGCCTGTCGACTCAGGCCCGCCTGCTGCTTCTCGTAGCGACGGCGGGCGCGTGCGCGCTCCTGCTGCTTGGTCATCGGTCCTTCTCCACGGAGGGGGTGGTCGCGTGCAGTCTAGGCAAGGGCGCAGTGACTAGGCTTGCTGCCCGTGCTCGCCGTTGCCTTCCCTGCCGCCGCCTTCGCGACGAACTGCTATGTCCTCGCCCCGGGCCCGGGGGAGGAGTGCGTCATCGTCGACCCCGGCATCGGCGTCGAGGACACCGTGCGCGAGGTCCTGGCCGAGCACCGGCTCAAGCCGGTGGCGGTCCTGCTGACCCACGGCCACCTCGACCACGTCTACAGCGTGACGCCGGTCTGCGGAGGCGACACCGCGGCATACATCCATGCCGATGATCGCTACCGGCTCCAGGACCCCCTGGCGATGATCGGACCGGCGATGCTGGCGATGATGGAGCAGGAGTTCGGCCAACGCGCCACCTGGCGCAGCCCGGATCGGGTCGTCGAGGTCACCGACCGGCAGCAGCTGATGCTCGCCGGGCTCCCGATCGAGGTGCTCCATGCCCCCGGCCACACCGAGGGATCGGTCATGTTCGACATCGACGCCCTCCCGGACGGCCTCGACGCCGGGGAGGAGCTCACCCGCACCGTGGTCTCGGGCGACGTGCTCTTCGCCGGCTCGATCGGGCGCACCGACCTGCCCGGCGGCTCCGCCGAGGCCATGACCCGGTCGCTGCGGGAGGTCGTCCTGCCGCTGCCCGACTCCTCCTTGGTCCTGACCGGGCACGGCCCCGCGACCACCCTGCGCCGCGAGCGCGCCACCAACCCCTACCTGCAAGGACTCTGATCCCATGGCGACCAAGGTCACCCCGATCTCCGGCTTCCCCGAGCTGCTCCCGCGCGAGCGGATCGCCGAGCAGCACGTGCTCGACGTCGTGCGGCGCACCTTCGAGCTGCACGGGTATGCCGGCATCGAGACGCGCGCGGTCGAGCCCGTCGAGCGACTCCTCGGCAAGGGGGGCGACGCCGACAAGGAGATCTATGCCGTCTCCCGCCTCGCGGGCGCGGTCGCCGACGGCCGCGGCGGCGGTGCCGGCTCCGGCGGTGAGGCCGCGCTGGGGCTGCACTTCGACCTCACCGTCCCCTTCGCTCGCTACGTCCTCGAGAACGCCGGCAAGCTGACCTTCCCGTTCCGCCGCTACCAGATCCAGAAGTCCTGGCGGGGTGAGCGCCCCCAGGAGGGTCGCTTCCGTGAGTTCACCCAGGCCGACATCGACGTCGTCGACGTGGGCTCGCTCGCACCGCACTTCGAGGCGGAGATGCCCCTGGTCATCGCCGAGGTCTTCGAGCAGCTGCCGGTGGGGGACTTCCGGGTGCGCGTCAACAACCGCAAGATCCCGCAGGGCTTCTACCTCGGCATCGGCCTGACCGACGTGGTGACCACGCTGCGCATCGTCGACAAGCTCGACAAGGTCGGCGCCGACGCGGTCCGGACCATGCTCGTCGACGCCGGCGCGAGCGGTGAGCAGGCAGAGCAGTGCCTGGCCCTGGCCCGGATCTGCACCCCCGATGGGACCTTCGCCGAGCGGGTGCGGGCGCTCGGGGTCTCCCACCCGCACCTCGAGGAGGGCCTGCAGATCCTCACCGACGTGATGGCGGCGGCCGCAGCGGCCACCGCGCCGGGACGGGTCGTCGCCGACCTGTCGGTGGCGCGGGGCCTGGACTACTACACCGGCACGGTCTACGAGACCCAGGTCGCGGGCTTCGAGTCCTGGGGCTCGGTCGCCGGCGGTGGACGCTACGACTCCCTGGCCGCCGACGACCGGACGACCTACCCGGGGGTGGGCATCTCCATCGGCGTGACCCGCCTGGTGCAGCTGCTCATCGCCAAGCGCGGCCTCACCGCCTCGCGGTCCACGCCGGCGGCCGTCCTCGTGGCCGTCTCGGCCGAGGAGGAGCGCCCCGCCTCGTTGGCCGTCGCGACGGCCCTGCGGGCGCGCGGCATCCCGTGCGAGGTGGCCCCCGCGGCCGACCGGTTCGGCAAGCAGATCCGGTATGCCGACCGGCGCGGCATCCCGTACGTCTGGTTCCCGGGTGCGGCCGAGGACGGCGGTGACCAGGTCAAGGACATCCGTTCCGGGGCGCAGAGCGACGCCCGCGCCGAGGCGTGGGAGTGCCCGCCCGAGGACCTGCGCCCGGCGCTGGTCACGGCGTGACGCGAGGCGGGCGCAGGCCCGCCGCCCGCAGCTCCAGCGAGCCCAGCTCCCGGATCAGGCGCGCGTCCCGTCGCCGCCAGGCCCCCACCGGGTCATCGGTGATGCGCGCGAGCACGTGCATGGGTTGGGTGGTCATCGCGCGGAGAGCGAACAGGTCGAGGTCGGCGTCGGCGTCGACGAGATGACGGGCGGCGGTGGTGCGGCGCACGAAGCGGCCACGGGCCAGGGCCCAGGCGCCCGCGACGAGGAGGATGGGGACCAGCGCCGTCGTCCACCCCAGGACGAGGGCGAGGCGCTCGACGGCGGCCACGAGGTCGCGTCCGGTGGTGGCCAGGTCCGTCCCGGTGCCGGCGGCCGTGCGGAACGGCTCCGCGACCCGGTCACCGAGGACCGGCAGGTCGTCCACCGATGTCGCCGCCCGGGTCATCGTGTCCCCGAATCCCTCACCCGCCGCGGTCAGCCGGCGTCCGGGTCCGGCCAGGGCGAGCGTCTGGGCGTGGACCAGTCGTCCGGCCCACGCCCACAGCACGCACCAGAGCACGACGCCGGCGTCACTGGCCACCTGCAGGGCCCGGCGGGCGGGGAGCTGGGCATAGAACGTCATGACGTCGGCCTTTCCGGGTCCACGAACTCACGCCCTGACAGGGCATGGACCCATAGAGTGGCATTTCGGGCCGGTCATCGGCCTCCGGCCCGGCTCGCATGCCGGGCGGTCCTTCGAGTCCGAGGACGGTCAGCGTGAAGATCGGGGTACCCCGCGAGGTCAAGAACAACGAATTCCGGGTCGGGATCACGCCGGTCGGGGTCCGGGAGCTGGTCGACCACGGCCACACCGTCCTCATCGAGAAGGACGCCGGTGTGGGCTCCTCGATCGTCGACGCCGACTACGTCGCCCAGGGCGCGCAGATCGTCGACGACGCCGACGAGGTCTGGGGCCGGGCCGACATGGTGATGAAGGTCAAGGAGCCGATCGAGGCCGAGTACCACCGCCTCCGCGAGGGCCTGGTCCTGTTCACCTACCTCCACCTCGCCGCCGACGAGCCCCTGACGCGTGAGCTGGTCGACACCAAGGTCACGTCGATCGCCTACGAGACGGTCCAGCTGCCCTCCGGCATGCTGCCCCTGCTCTACCCGATGTCCGAGGTCGCCGGCTGCCTGGCACCGCAGGTCGGGGCCCACGCGCTCATGCGCGCCAACGGCGGTCGCGGCGTACTCATGGGCGGCGTCGGCGGCGTCGCCAACGCCAAGGTCGTCGTCCTCGGCGCCGGCGTCGCGGGCCAGAACGCAGCCAACATCGCCCTCGGTATGGGTGCCGAGGTCACCATGCTCGACACCGACCTCGACAAGCTGCGGATGAGCTTCTGGCGCTACGACAACCGCGTGCGGCAGATCGCGTCGTCCTCACTGACCGTGCGCGAGGAGGTCCTGCGGGCCGACCTGGTCATCGGCACCGTCCTCATCCCCGGGGCGAAGGCGCCCAAGCTGGTCACCGAGGCCATGGTCGCCGAGATGAAGCCGGGCTCGGTGCTCGTCGACGTCTCCATCGACCAGGGCGGCTGCTTCGAGGGTTCGCGCCCCACGACGCACGCGGACCCGACCTTCCCCGTGCACAACTCGCTCTACTACTGCGTCGCGAACATGCCCGGTGCGGTTCCCCACACCTCCACCTGGGCGCTGACCAATGCCACCCTTCCGTATGCCGTGAAGCTGGCCGACCGTGGGTGGCGCGATGCGCTCGCCGCCGACCCGGGCCTGGCCAAGGGGCTGAACACGCACGCCGGCCGCATCACCTACGCCGCGGTCGCGGACGCCTTCGGCATGGACTCGGTCCCGGTCGAGGAGGCGCTGTCCTGACGGCCGCGCAGCGGTCCGCGCGGCCGTCGGCGACCGATCGCGCGGTGCGTGCGTGGCTGACCCACCTCGACGTCGAGCGGGGGGTCGCCGCCAACACCCTCACGGCGTACCGGCGCGACCTCGCCCGCTGGACGGCATACCTCGACGAGGTGGGAGTCAGCGACCCGCGCGAGGTGGGGGAGCACCACGTCAGCGGGTTCCTCGCCCGACTTCGCGAGGGGGACACCGACCACCGGCCGCTCGCCGCCAGCTCTGCCGCGCGGACCCTGGTGGCGGTGCGCGGCCTGCACCGCTTCCTGGCCCTCGAGGGCGAGGTGAGCGCCGACCCGACCGCGTCCGTGAGCCCGCCCAGGCCGCCCGCCCGGCTGCCCAAGGCCATCACGGTCGACCAGGTGGAGCGACTGCTCGCGGCGGCCTCGGTGGGGGAGACCTCCGCGACCCTGCGTGACCGGGCACTCCTCGAGGTCCTCTACGGCACGGGTGCCCGGATCTCGGAGGCCGTCGGCATGGACCTCGACGACGTGGCCGCGGACGAGGGGATCGTGCGGCTGCGGGGCAAGGGCGGCAAGGAGCGCATCGTCCCGCTCGGTTCGTATGCCGCGCGCGCGCTCGCGGCCTATCTCGTCCGGGCCCGGCCCGCGCTGGCCGCGGCCGGGACAGGGACGCCTGCGGTGTTCCTCAACCAGCGCGGCGGCCGGCTCAGTCGCCAGAGCGCATGGAAGGTGCTGCGCAGCGCAGCCGACCGGGCCGGCATCGACGGGCACCTCTCGCCGCACACCTTGCGCCATTCCTTCGCCACCCACCTGCTCGACGGCGGGGCCGACGTGCGCGTCGTCCAGGAGCTGCTCGGCCATGCCTCGGTGACGACCACGCAGATCTACACGCTGGTGACCGTGCAGCGACTGCGTGAGGTCTACGCCCAGAGCCACCCCCGCGCCCGCTGATAGGGTCGGACGCGATCAGCGGGACGCTGACCGGATGCACTGGCACGTTTGGGAGTGAGATGGACGCCGAGACCGCAGGCTCGCCGACGGCACCAGCGGACCCCGACGGGCACCTGCCCGGCACCCGGGATGCCGGCGTCGGACAGCTCGGCCCGACCGGACGACCGCTGCCCGTCTTCCCCGAGCCCGCCCCGCTGGCGGCGCACGGGCCGGCGCGGATCATCGCCATGTGCAACCAGAAGGGCGGCGTCGGCAAGACGACGACGACGATCAACCTGGGCGCGGCGCTGGCGGAGTACGGCCGCAAGGTCCTGCTCGTCGACTTCGACCCCCAGGGCGCCCTGTCGGTGGGACTGGGCATCGCCACCCACCAGCTCGACGTCACGGTCTACAACCTGCTCACCGAGCGCGGTCACGACATCCGCGACGTCATCCAGACCACCCGCGTCCCGGGCCTGGACGTGGTCCCGGCCAACATCGACCTGTCGGCCGCCGAGGTCCAGCTCGTCGGTGAGGTGGCCCGGGAGCAGATCCTGGCCCGCGTCCTGCGCCCGGTCCTCGACGACTACGACGTGATCCTCGTCGACTGCCAGCCCTCACTCGGGCTGCTCACGGTCAACGCCCTCACCGCCGCCCATGGCGTGATCATCCCGCTGGAGTGCGAGTTCTTCGCGATGCGCGGGGTCGCCCTCCTCGTCGAGACGATCGAGAAGATCACCGACCGCCTCAACCCGCGCCTGACCATCGACGGCATCCTCGCCACGATGTACGACGGGCGCACCCTGCACTCCCGCGAGGTCGTGGCCAGCGTCGTCGAGCACTTCGACGACCGGGTCTTCCACACGGTGATCAGCCGCACCGTGAAGTTCCCGGACGCCACCCTGGCGGCGGAGCCCATCACCACCTACGACGCGACCCACAAGGGGGCCGGCGCCTATCGCCAGCTCGCCCGGGAGCTCATCGCGCGCGGCGGGGCGGCCTGACGTCATGGACCAGCCCCCTCTGGGCGGGGCGGACCCGGAGGCCCTCACCCCGGGGGGCGTCATCACCCGACGCGCATCCGGCCAGGCCTTCGAGGTCCACCTCGACGTCTACAGCGGTCCCTTCGACCTGCTCCTCGGCCTGATCGCCAAGCACAAGCTCGACATCACCGAGATCGCGCTGGCCAAGGTCACCGACGAGTTCATCGCCCACCTGCGCGCCGCGCAGACCTCGGGCGCGGCCTGGGACCTGTCGCAGGCCTCGGAGTTCGTCCTCGTCGCGGCCACCCTGCTCGACCTCAAGGCCGCCCGGCTCCTGCCCCACACCGGGCCCGAGGACGAGGAGGACCTGGCGCTCATCGAGGCGCGGGACCTGCTCTTCGCGCGGCTGCTGCAGTACCGCGCCTACAAGGACATCGCCCACACCTTCGGCCAGCGGATGGCGACGGCCGGACGGGTGCACCCGCGGTCGGTGGGCCTGGAGGAGGAGTTCGCGCGCCTGCTGCCCGAGCTGATCATGACGATCACCCCGGAGCAGCTGGCGATGATCGCGGCCCGCGCCCTCACGCCGCGCACGCCGGAGCAGGTGGGGCTGACCCACCTCCACGCTCCCGCGGTGAGCGTGCGCGAGCAGGCGAGCCTGATCGCCGAGCGCCTCCGCCGCAGTGGCACCGCGTCCTTCCGCTCGCTCGTCGCCGATGCCGACTCCACGGTCGTCATCGTCGCGCGCTTCCTCGCCCTCCTCGAGCTCTTCCGCGAGGCGGCCGTGACCTTCGAGCAGGCCGAGGCCCTGGCCGAGCTCACCGTCCGCTGGACCGGCCCGCTCGACGGCACCGTCGAGGTGGACGACGAGTTCGACGAGGACGATGACGTCGACGACGAGGCCGAGTCCCACTCCGGCACCGAGTCCCGTGACCCTGCCGTCTCCCGAGACGGCGCAGACCCTGCGACCGACCCAGAGCGCCCCGAGGATGCACGCCATGACTGACCAGCAGGTCCAGACCGCCGAGGTCGAGCACGACAGCCAGCTCGCCTTCGATGTCGACGCCTTCCCGGGGGGAGTGCGCGGAGCCCTCGAGGCCGTGCTCATGGTCGTCGACGAGCCGATCACGCCGATGACCCTGGCCGCCGCCCTGGAGGTCCCGGTCGGGGACGTCGAGGAGGCCCTGGTCGCACTCGAGGCCGAGTATGCCGCGGCGCACCGCGGCTTCTCGCTGCGCCGGGTGGGCGAAGGCTGGCGCTTCTACAGCCGGTCGGACTATGCCCCGGTCGTGGAGAAGTTCCTGCTCGACGGGCAGCAGGCGCGCCTGACGCAGGCCGCCCTCGAGACCCTCGCCGTCATCGCCTACCGGCAGCCGGTGTCCCGGTCGCGGGTCTCGGCCGTCCGTGGCGTCAACGTCGACGGCGTCATCCGCACCCTGCTCTCCCGCGGCCTGATCGAGGAGGTCGGTCACGACGAGGAGTCGACGGCGATCCTCTTCGGCACGACGGCCCACTTCCTCGAACGCCTCGGACTCTCGGGCCTGGAGGAGCTGCCCCCGCTGGCCCCCTACCTGCCCGACGTCGACCTCCTCGACGAGATCGCCGAGCGGGGGCGGGCATGACCCCGCCGGCACCGCGCCGCGGCCGCCCCGGCACCGCCGGCAGCGGTCAGGGGCGCGGAGGCAGTGGCCAGGGACGCGGTGGTCGTGGGCAGGGCCGTGACGACGGCTCCCGCGGCACGGGCGGTCGCCCCGGTCGGGCGCGCAGCGAGCGTGGCGGCAGCGGCACGACCAAGCCCTCACAGCCGACCAAGGCCCCCCAGTGGCCGTCCCGACCGACGATCGACGTGCACGACCCCGACGGTGTGCGGCTGCAGAAGCTGCTGGCCGCGGCGGGGGTGGGCTCGCGCCGGGTGTGCGAGCAGCTGATCGTCGACGGGCGGGTCGAGGTCGACGGCCAGGTGGTGCGCGAGCTCGGCGTCCGGATCAACGCCGGCCAGGTCGTCCACGTGGACGGGGTGCGCGTCCAGCTCGACGAGTCGCGCGTCTACCTCGCCTTCAACAAGCCGCTCGGGGTCGTCACGAGCATGAACGACGAGCTCGGTCGCATCGACATCGGCGACTTCGTCGCCAACCGCAAGGAGCGGCTCTTCCACGTCGGCCGGCTCGACGCCGACACCGAGGGCCTGCTCATCCTCACCAACGACGGCGAGCTGGCCCACCGTCTCCAGCACCCGCGCTACGGCGTGCTCAAGACCTACCTCGCCCAGATCCCCGGCCCGGTGCCGCGCGACCTCGGCAAGCGGCTGCGGGCGGGCGTCGAGCTCGACGACGGGCCGGCCTCGGTCGACTCCTTCCGCGTCGTCGACTCCCAGCCCGGGAAGGCCCTGGTCGAGGTCATCCTCCACGAGGGACGCAAGCACATCGTGCGTCGGCTCCTCGCCGAGGTGGGCCACCCGGTGCTCAGCCTGGTCCGCACCCATGTCGGGCCGATCCGCCTCGGCGAGACCAAGCCGGGCAAGTGGCGTGCCCTGACCTCGGCCGAGGTCGGGGAGCTCTACAAGGCGGCCGACCTGTGAGCACCGGCACGCCCAGCCGCGTGCGTGTCGTCGGCACCGGACTCATCGGTGCCAGTGCCGGGCTCGCCCTGTCCCGGGCCGGCTGGCAGGTCGAGCTCGAGGACGCCAGCCAGACCACGGCGGCGCTGGCGCGCGACCTGGGTGCCGGGACCCTGCCCGGCGAGGGCAGCGGCGATCCGGACCTCGTCGTCGTCGCGACGCCGCCCGACGTGACCGCTGCGGTGGTGCGCTCGGCCCTCGAACGCTGGCCGGACGCCGTCGTCACGGATGTCGCCTCGGTCAAGGGGGTCATCGTCGAGGAGCTGCGCGACGAGGGTGTCGACCTCGCGCGCTACTGCGGGTCCCACCCGATGGCCGGCCGCGAGCGCTCCGGGGCGATCAGTGCCCGAGCCGACCTCTTCCATGGCCGTGCCTGGGTGCTGACCCCCACCGCGGAGACCTCACCGGCCGCGGTCGCGCTGGTCCGTCGTGCGGCGACCGACACCGGGGCCGCGATCGTCGAGCTCGATGCGGCCGCGCACGACGCCGCCGTGGCAGCGGTCTCGCACGTGCCCCAGCTGGCGGCCAGCCTGGTGGCAGCGCGCCTCGAGGACCTGCCGGAGTCCGCCCTCGAGCTCGCCGGGCAGGGCCTGCGCGATGTCACCCGGATCGCGGCCAGCGACGCCGGCCTGTGGACCCAGATCCTCGCCGGCAATGCCGCGGCCGTCCGGTCCGTCCTGGTCGAGTTGTCCCGGGACCTCGAGGCCGTCATCTCCGCCCTCACCGACCTCGGGCCCGACCCGGCGGTCATGCGCCCCGCCGATGCGCCCGGTGCTCGGGGCACGCTCGCGCGGGCGGTCGCCGCCGGCAACGCCGGCCACGCACGCATCCCGGGGAAGCACGGGGGCGGCCAGACCTCGTACGCCACGGTCCGGGTCCTCATCCCCGACGAGCCGGGTCAGCTCGGTCGCCTCTTCGCCGACGTCGGCGACACCGGCACCAACATCGAGGAGTTCCGCCTCGACCACGGTCTCGGACAGGCCTTCGGGGTGGGAGAGGTCCAGGTCGTCCCCGCCGCGGCGGCCCACCTCGCCGAGGCCCTCCAGCAGCGGGGCTGGCGCATCCACGACTGACAGCGGGCACTACTCTCCTGCCATGACCGCCCCGATCGTCGTCGCCATCGATGGCCCCTCCGGCTCCGGCAAGAGCAGCGTCTCGCGAGCCGTTGCCCGTGAGCTGGGCGTGGGGTACCTCGACACCGGCGCGATGTACCGCGCCCTCACCTGGTGGTGCCTGGCGCAGGACATCGACCTCACCGACGGGCCGGCCGTGGTTGCCGCCGCCGAGGACTTCCCGCTGGCGATCGGCACCGACCCGGACGACCCCCGCGTGCAGGTCGGTGACAGCGACGTCACCACCGAGATCCGCAGTGAGCGGGTCACCGCGGCCGTGACCGCGGTCGCGACGAACGTCGGGGTGCGCCCGGTGCTGCAGCAGGCCCAACGCGACCTCATCGCGGCGATCGCCGAGGACGCCGGGGGAGTGGTGGCCGAGGGTCGCGACATCACCACGGTCGTCGCGCCCGAGGCGCCGGTGCGGATCCTCCTCACCGCCTCCGAGGAGGCCCGGCTGCGGCGCCGCTCGACCGAGCTCCACGGGCGCTCCGACGACTCCGCCGTGGCGGCGACGCGGGACCAGATCGTCCAGCGCGACCGAGCCGACTCCACGGTGTCGCAGTTCACCACCGCGTCGGACGGCGTCGTCACCGTCGACACCTCCGACCTCGACTTCGAGGGCTCGGTCGCCGCCGTCCTCGCCGTGGTCCGCGAGCGCGTCCGGGCATGACCGCGGCCGCGCCAGCGGCGTGGCGGGCTCGCCTGGGCCACCTCGCCGGCCGTGGGCTCTTCGAGGCCCTGTATGCCGTCGAGCAGCACGGCGTCCGGCACGTCCCGACCTCGGGGCCGGTGATCCTCGCGGCCAACCACACCGGCTACCTCGACGGCGCCCTCGTGCTGTCGATGGCACCCCGCGACAGCCACTTCCTCGTCCTGGACCAGACCTTCCGGACGCGCGGGGGCCCTGCTCACGCTCACCGGCCAGATCCCGATCGACCAGCAGGTGGGAGACCGCCGTGCCCTGGGTCAGGCGATCGAGGTGCTGCGTCGCGGCGGCGTGATCGGCATCTTCCCCGAGGGCGGTCGCGGCCGGGGCGACCTCGCCCAGGCCGGCCGGGGCGTGGCCTGGCTGGCGATCAACGGTGGCGCCACCGTCGTGCCGACCGCCTGCCTCGGCACCCGCGCCACGGGTCAGCACGCGGACTCCTGGCCCCGCCTGCGCAGCCGGATGGTCGTCGACTTCGGTGCGCCGGTGGACCTGGAGCTCGACGCGTCCCTGCCCGGACGGCAACGGCTCCAGCACGCCGCCGAGCAGATCCGGACCACGCTGGGAGGGCACGTCCACGACGCGAGCCGGCGCCACGGCATACCGCTGCCCACCGACATCCCCGAAGGCCTCATCGGCACCTGAGTGGTCGGGGAGCCGGCGCTCGTGCGGGAGAATGGACCCATGAGCACCGAGGACCAGCTGACCCCCGACGCGGCCCACGACATCCCCGGCGACGCCGAGCAGGTCGCGAGCGCGCTGCGCGCTGGTCTGGAGGACTTCGAGCTGTCCGAGGAGGACCGTGACCTGCTGGCCCGCGAGGGCGAGGACGAGGACTTCGAGGACGAGGGTGCGAGCCGCCCGGTCGTGGCCATCATCGGCCGCCCCAACGTCGGCAAGTCCACGCTGGTCAACCGTGTCCTCGGTCGCCGCGAGGCGGTCGTCGAGGACGTGCCGGGCGTGACCCGTGACCGCGTCGCCTACGACGCGGACTGGTCGGGGCGGGACTTCACCCTCGTCGACACCGGTGGCTGGGAGATCGACGCGACGGGCATCCACCTGCGGGTGGCCGAGCAGGCCGAGGTCGCCGTCGACCTCGCCGACGCCGTCCTCTTCGTCGTCGACGCGACCGTGGGGGCCACCGACGACGACGAGGCGGTGGTCAAGCTGCTGCGCCGCTCCGGCAAGCCGGTCGTCCTCATCGCCAACAAGGTCGACGACCAGCGCGGCGAGGCCGACGCGGCCGCCCTGTGGAACCTCGGCCTGGGTCAGCCCTGGCCGGTCTCGGCGCTCCACGGCCGCGGCACCGGCGATGCCCTCGATGCGCTGCTGGAGGTCCTCCCGGAGAAGAGCGCGGTCAGCGGTGCCTACCAGCGCGGGGGACCGCGTCGGGTCGCGCTGCTGGGCCGCCCGAACGTCGGCAAGTCCTCGATGCTCAACAAGCTGGCGGGGGAGGAGCGGGTCGTCGTCGACGACGTCGCCGGCACCACCCGCGACCCCGTGGACGAGTTCATCGAGCTCGGCGGGAAGACCTGGCGCTTCGTCGACACCGCGGGCATCCGTCGCCGGGTCCACCAGACCCGGGGGGCCGACTTCTACGCCTCGCTGCGCACCCAGACGGCCCTGGAGAAGGCCGAGGTGGCCGTCGTCCTCATGGATGCTGCCAACCCGCTGACCGAGCAGGACGTGCGCATCATCAGCCAGGTCGTCGAGGCCGGTCGCGGGCTGGTCTTCGCCTACAACAAGTGGGACCTCACCGACGAGGAGCGTCGCTACTACCTCGAGCGCGAGATCGACCGCGACCTCGTGCAGTTCCCGTGGGCGCCTCGGGTCAACGTCTCGGCCCGGACCGGCCGCCACCTGGAGAAGCTGGTGCCGGCGATCGAGACGGCCCTCGACGGGTGGGAGACCCGCATCCCGACCGGGCGGCTCAATGCCTTCCTCGGCGAGGTCGTCGCCGCGCAGCCGCACCCCGTGCGGGGCGGCAAGCAGCCGCGCGTCCTCTTCGCCACCCAGGTGGGCACGCGCCCGCCGCGGTTCGTCCTCTTCGCGTCGGGCTTCATCGAGGCCGGCTACCGCCGCTTCCTCGAGCGCAAGCTGCGTGAGGAGTTCGGCTTCGACGGCACGCCGATCGAGCTGTCGGTGCGCGTGCGGGAGAAGCGCTCCCGCCGCTGATCCTGTCGTGACAGAGGTGGCACGGAACCGATTCGGAGGCACGGCAACCCATGGGCTAAGGTTGCTTCGCTCTCGACAAGAGAGACCCTCTCGGGCTGTGGCGCAGCTTGGTAGCGCACTTGACTGGGGGTCAAGGGGCCGCAGGTTCAAATCCTGTCAGCCCGACCAGAGGGAAGGCCGGAGCGGCATCGTCGCTCCGGCCTTCGTCATCTCCGCGCCGGGCGCCTGCCCGACTCCGTCAGAGGGCCGCCGCGATCCGGTCCACGGCCTCGATGAGGATCTCGGGGGAGGTGGCGAAGTTGAGGCGGGCGAAGCCCCGGCCGGCCTCGGCGCCGTAGTTGGGTCCGGACGAGAGCCCCACGCCGGCCCGCGCGCGGAGTTCGGTCGCCGGGTCGTCCCCGAGCCCGACGTCGCGGAAGTCCAGCCACGCGAGGTAGGTCGCCTCGGGCACGTGCATCCGCACCCCGCCCAGCCGGGTCGCCACGAGCTCGGCGAGCCGGTGCCGGTTGGAGTCGAGCTCCTCCACGACCTGCTCCAGCCAGCCCCGGCCGTGGTCGAAGGCCGCCATGTGGGCGATCGCCCCGATGTGCCCGACGCCATGGGTGTGCACCTCGTGCACCCGGGCCAGGTCGGCGCGCGAGGCGGGGCCGGCGATCGTGAGCGCGGCCTTGAACCCGGCGAGATTCCACGACTTCGACGCCGACCACACCGAGAACCCGCGGTCGCTGACGGTGAGCCACGGCGTGAAGGGGGTGCTCACGGCATACACCAGTGGTGCGTGGATCTCGTCGGCGACCACGGTGATCCCGAACTCGTCGGCGAGACCGGCGAGCATGGTGAGTTCCTCGCGCGTGTGGACCGTGCCGGTCGGGTTCTGCGGGTTGCAGAGCAGGTATGCCGACCGGTGGCCGCCCGCCACCGCCTCCCGGAACGCGGTCTCGAGCGCGACGGCGTCGAGGCGGCCACCCTCGGTCAGGGGCGCATCGATCCGCCGGCGACCGGTCGTCGCCACGAACCCGAAGAAGGAGTCGTAGACCGGGGGCGAGAGCACGACGGCGCCCTCGGGGTCGGTGACGGCTCGCAGCACGGCCTCGATGCCGATCATGACGTCGGCGCAGCCCGCCGTGGCCGCGGGGTCGACCTCCCAACCCCACCAGCGGTCCGCGAACCGCGCCAGCGACACGGCATACGGACCACCCATGGGATAGCCGGTGTCGCCGCGGGCCACCGCCGCCGTGACCGCCTCGACGACGGCCGGGCACGGCTGGGCGTCCATCTCCGCCACCCAGAGCGGCAGGACCTCCGGCCCCCACAAACGCCACTTCACGCTCGTGCGATCGCGGCGCTGGTCGGCCTCGGTGACACCCAGGATCGAGCCCATGCGCCCAAGCCTAGGGCGATGGACATAGGGTGGCGCCATGGCGGCGCCACCGGGGGTCAGTGATCGCGTCCTCACCCTGCCGAACGTCCTGTCGATGCTGCGCCTCCTCGGCGTCCCCGTCTTCCTCTGGGCCATCCTCACCGGGCGTGACGGCCTGGCCCTGGCCCTGCTCACGGCCTCCGGGGTGACCGACTACCTCGACGGCAAGATCGCGCGGAAGTACGGGCTCGAGTCGCGGGTCGGGCAGCTCCTCGACCCGATCGCGGACCGCCTCTACATCGTCTCCACGCTGCTGGGCCTGGCCTGGCGCGAGATCATCCCCTGGTGGGTGGTCTGGGTGCTCTTCGCCCGTGAGGCCTTCATGGTGGTCGTCGTGCTCATCGCCAAGCGCCACGGGTGGAACGGGCTGCCGGTCCACTTCGTCGGCAAGGCGGCCACCTTCAACCTGCTCTATGCCTTCCCGTTGCTCCTCCTCGCCGACGGGGACGGGACGCTGGCCCGGATCGCCGAGCCGGTCGGCTGGGGGTTCGCGTGGTGGGGGATCGCGCTCTACTGGGTCGCCGGCCTGCTGTATGCCGTGCAGCTGCGTGCGCTGCTCGCGCCGCCGGGGCGGGTGGCGACGTGAGCGGCGCGGACGCGACCCAGACCGCCCCTGCGGGAGCGCGGCGACCCGACGCCTCGATGACCCTCCTGACCGAGATGCTCGAGCGCCCGCTCGACCCGGCGTATGCGCGGGTCGCCGGCCGTCGCGTGGCTGCAGGCCTGCCCGCGAGTGCGGGGCAACGCTCGTTGTTGCTCATCGTCAGCGTGGTGCTCATCGGGCTGGTCGTCGGGTCGGCGTCGGCGACCCTGCGCGGCAATGCGACCTCCCGCTCCCAGGCGCGGGTCGAGCTCGCACGCCAGATCGAGGCGGCCCGGGAGAGCCGGGACGCGCGGGCGGCCAAGGCGGCATCGCTCTCGGCCGAGGTCGCCGAGCGCGGCGCCGCGGTCCTGGGCGCGGACAGCGCCGCCCGGGCACGCCAGATGGCCGTGCTCTCCTTCGCCACCGGTGCCGAGCCGGTCAAGGGCCCTGGCCTGGTGGTCACCCTGGACGACGCGCCGAGCGCCTCCGGCACGGGGACCAACGGCGAGCCCAGGGCCAACACGCGGGCCGAGGACGGCGTCGTGCGGGCCCGCGACCTGCAGATCATCGTCAACAGCCTGTGGGCGGCCGGGGCCGAGGCGATCATGGTCAACGGCCAGCGGCTGACCTCGACCTCGGCCATCCGCTTCGCCGGGCAGGCCGTACTCGTCAACTACCGACCGCTCGTGCGCCCCTATGTCATCTCCGCGATCGGGGACCCCGCCAGCTTGCCCTCTCGCTTCGCCGAGGGACCCGGCGGCACGTATGCCGCGACCCTCAAGGGCTCCTTCGGTATCGTGGTCGAGACCGCGACCTCCTCTGACCTGCACCTGCCCGGGGCCGCGTCGGTCCAGGTCCGCCTGGCCGAGGCGTGGGACCCACAGTCCAACGGTCCCACCCCGAGTTCGCCCTCGCCCTCCGGAGGTTCGTCGTGATCCCCGCCCTCGGCCTGATCCTGGGCATCGTCATCGGCCTGGTGCTCCAGCCGACCGTGCCGCTGTGGCTGCAGCCCTACCTGCCGATCGCGGTGATCGCCGCCCTCGACGCCGTCTTCGGTGGGATCCGGGCCGTCCTCGACGGCATCTTCAACGACAAGGTCTTCGTCGTCTCCTTCCTCTCCAACGTCCTCGTCGCCGCCCTCATCGTCTTCCTCGGCGACAAGCTCGGGGTGGGCTCCCAGCTCTCCACCGGCGTGGTCGTCGTGCTCGGTGTCCGGATCTTCTCCAACGTGGCCTCCATCCGCCGCCACATCTTCAACGCCTGAGCCGCCATGACCGACCCGACCGAACGTACCGAAGCCACCGACCCGACCGGCCCGGCCGATCCGGGTGGCGCGACCGGGACCACCACGCGGGCCGCGGCCTGGCGCCGCCTGCTGCGGGCCGGCCGCCCCCGGCCGACCAAGGGCAACCTGCTCGCTGCCCTGCTCGCGCTCTCGCTCGGCTTCGCCATCGCCGTGCAGATCCGGCAGACCAGCAACCAGGGGCTGGAGACGATGCGCGAGGGCGACCTCGTGCGCCTGCTCGACACGGTGAACCAGGACAATGACCGCCTGAGCAGCGAGATCAGCCGCCTCGAGGTGCAGCGGGACGAGCTCGCCTCGAGCACCGACGCCGAGCAGGCTCGAGTCGCCGCCGAGCAGCGTCTCGACGCGCTCGGGATCCTCGCCGGGACCTCGGCCGCGCGCGGTCCGGGGATCGTCCTGACGATCCGGGATCCTGCCAAGAAGTACACCGCGGCGATGCTGCTCGACGCGGTGCAGGAGCTGCGCGACGCGGGAGCGGAGGCGATCCAGGTCAACGACCAGCGGGTCACGGCGAGCACCTGGTTCGCGGACGGCTCGGGTCGTTCCGTGCGCGTGGACGGCGTCACCCTCCAGCTGCCCTATGTCGTCACGGCGATCGGGGACGGCAAGACCCTCGCGGCGGCCATGGAGATTCCCGGCGGGGTCAGTGAGTCCGCCCGTCGGGTCGGGGGAGACACCACCATCCTCATCCGGGACCGGGTCGAGGTGACCGCATTGCGGGCGGTTTCCAGCCCTCGCTACGCTCTCCCCGAGGCTCAGCCGAGCCCGTCACCGTAAGACCACCCTGCACCGTCGAAGGAGACCTCATGAGCGAGCTCGACTACCCGTCTGACCTGCGCTACACCGCAGAGCACGAGTGGGTGCGGAGCGTGGGTGAGGGCCTCGTCCGGGTCGGGATCACCTCGTTCGCCCAGGAAGCCCTCGGAGACGTGGTCTACATCAGCGCGCCCAAGGTCGGCGAGAACGTCACGGCCGGGGACACCTGCGGGGAGGTCGAGTCGACCAAGTCCGTCAGCGACCTCTACTCGCCGCTGTCCGGCGAGGTCAGCGCGGTCAACGACGCCCTGGACGCCACCCCCGAGTTGGTCAACTCCGACCCCTATGGCGACGGGTGGATCTTCGAGCTCCGCCTGGCGGACGCCTCCGCCGTCGAGGACCTGATGGACAGCGCGGCCTACGAGGCACAGCTCGGCTGATCGTCGAGACGTAAGTCCACGCCGTACTTCCGGAACTGTCACGCCGTGATCTAGGGTGATGCCCTCGCAGTGACCATGACGCAGGGAGAGCCATGACTGACGGCCACGAGGCCTACGGGGTCGGTCCCCACGAGCCCACCACGATGCGGTTCCCGGGCCTGTCCGGGGCCGAGGCTCCCGAGGGCGCCCAGGCCGAGCATGTGCTCACCCGAGCCGACCAGGCGACGGTGGAGGCCCTGCGCCCGGGCACCGCGCTGCTGGTCGTGCTCCGTGGCCCCAACACCGGGGCCCGGTTCCTCCTGGACGACGACGAGGTCTCCTCGGGTCGGCACCCGGACAGCGACATCTTCCTCGACGACGTGACGGTCTCCCGCAAGCACGCGACCTTCACGCGACAGGCCGGGCGCTTCGTCGTGCGGGACGTGGGCTCGCTCAACGGCACCTACGTCAACCGGGAGCGGATCGACGAGTCGGTCCTCACCACCGGTGACGAGGTCCAGATCGGCAAGTACCGCCTCGTCTTCTACGCCGCCAAGGCCTGATCGACGCAGTGCCCCGCCCATCGCCGTCCAGGCCGCTGACCATCGGGGCGGTCCTCGCGCAGCTGCGCGAGGAGTTTCCCGAGGTCTCGATCTCCAAGATCCGCTTCCTCGAGGGCGAAGGGTTGCTGACCCCGGCCCGCAGCGCGGCCGGGTATCGCCACTACCGTCCCGAGGATGTCGACCGGCTCCGCTACATCCTGCGCAGCCAGCGGGACCACTTCTGGCCGTTGCGGGTGATCAAGGACTCGCTCGAAGCCCTCGACCGTGGCCTGACGCCCACGCCCGCGAGCAGCCGGCCCCAGGTGCCCACGCCGAGCGTGGACCCGGACCTGGAGGGTGCGTTCGCTGTCGCCGGGCGCGAGTTGCGGCTCACGCGGCAGGAGCTCGTCGACGCCGCCGGCGGCGATGGGGACCTCATCGAGGCCCTCGAGGGGTCGGGGCTGGTGACGCCCGACGAGGCGGAGCACTTCGATGAGGACGACCTGCGCGTGGTCACCGCAGTCGTCGGGCTGGGTGGCTTCGGGCTGGAGGCCCGTCACCTGCGCTCGTTCCGGACCGTGGCCGACCGCGAAGCCGGCCTCATCGAGCAGGCCGTCCGCGGCCGGCCGGCACGCTCGGCCGCCGCGGATCGCGCCGAGGTCGCGCGCCTGTGCCTGCAGCTCCACACCGCCCTCCTGCGCGGAGCCCTGCGCTCCTGAGTGACCCCGGCCACGGGTGCCCCCCGGGCGTGCAGGGCGTTACGGTGGGCTGGTGACTCCCATGGACGTGCTCGGGGTGCGAGTCGAGCTCCCGACGAACCAGCCGATCGTCCTCCTGCGCGAGCGTGGCGGGCGCCGACACCTCCCGATCTGGATCGGCGCTGCGGAGGCCAGTGCCATCGCCTTCGCCCAGCAGGGCATCACCCCGCCACGGCCGTTGACCCACGACCTGCTCGCCGACGTCGTCACCGCGCTCGGACACGCTGTCGAGTCCGTGCGGATCACCGGACTCGTCGACGGCGCCTTCCACGCCGTGCTGGTCCTCCGCTCGAGTGAGGGTGAGCGGGTGGAGGTCGACTCCCGCTCCTCCGACGCGATCGCCCTCGCCCTGCGCACGGGCGCGACCATCGAAGCCACGGAGGACCTCCTCGCCGAGGCGGGCATCGAGGTGGACGACGAGGGGGAGGGGTCGTCGGGGACCTCGGGGGACGACGGCCCGGGGCCGGGGATGTCGGAGGACGTCCTGGCCGAGTTCAAGGAGTTCATCGACTCGGTCTCTCCCGAGGACTTCGAGACCGACGGCCCGCCGGCCGCCTCCTGAGCGGTCAGGACCCCTCCTGCGGAGTTCCTGTGCTGGATACCGTCAACCTGTACGTGAGGGTGAGTGTTACTAAAGTGACTGGAGACACGCACGTGAAAAGAGTCAACCGGTGATTGACCTCAACCCTTGAGGGTCGTACCTTTCTAGGGAGCAAACAACGTCGATGTAGTCACGACGCTGTGATTCCCGGTCCGATGGCGGCGGTGGGTCACCGCGACAGACCTGAAGGAGAAGCCGTGAACGCGATCGAGGAAGTCCCCGGCACCTCGCCCCGTCCGGTGGTGCCCGCGGGTGGGCAGGGGATCCTCTTCACCGATGCGCTGCCCGAGTACGACACCGAGAGCGGCTACCGCGGGCCGACGGCCTGCAAGGCGGCCGGGATCACCTACCGCCAGCTCGACTACTGGGCACGCACGGGGCTGGTCGAGCCGTCCCTGCGCACCGCCTCCGGATCCGGCACCCAGCGGCTCTACGGCTTCCGCGACATCCTCGCGCTCAAGGTCGTCAAGCGGCTGCTCGACACCGGGGTCTCGCTCCAGCAGATCCGCGGAGCCGTGCACGTGCTGCGCGAGCGGGGCGTGGACGACCTCGCCGGCATCACCTTGATGAGTGACGGGGCCTCGGTCTACGAGTGCACCTCGAGCGACGAGGTCATCGACCTGCTGGCCGGCGGTCAGGGTGTCTTCGGCATCGCCGTGGGTCGCGTGTGGCGTGAGGTCGAGGGCGAGCTCGCGCACCTGCCCAGCGAGCGCCCCGACGACGAGCTGCCCGCCGACCTCCCCGGGGATGAGCTCGGCGCCCGCCGCCGCGCCAGACTGGCCTGACTCGCCCAGCACCCAGCACACTGCAGCGCCGTCCCGACCCACGGGCGGCGCTGCAGTGTTAGATTGACCTCGCTGCTCACCCCGCGTGGGAGAGTTCGCCCCGCGGGACTCCTGCGGGTCGGCGCCGAAGGGGCAAACCTCCCCGGAACCTCTCAGGCACCAGGACCACGCGGATCAGGCACCTCTGGAGCGAGAAGCCGACAGAGGGGGAGGTCATGCCCGACCCGCACGCCAGGAGCCTGCCCATGACCGAGTCCCTCTCGCCCTTCGTCGCCCGCCATATCGGACCTCGCGACGGTGACCACGCCGCCATGCTCGAGGTCGTCGGCGTGCCCAGCCTGGACGCACTCGTCGACACTGCCGTCCCGCACGCGATCCGCGCGACCGAGTCGCTCGGGATCACGGCGGCCGAGAGCGAGCGGGCCGTCCTCGCCGAACTGCGCGGGGTCGCCAGTCGCAACGCGGTGCACACCTCGATGATCGGCCTGGGCTACTACGGGACCATCACCCCGCCGGTGATCCTCCGCAACGTCCTCGAGAACCCGGCGTGGTACACCGCCTACACCCCGTACCAGCCGGAGATCTCCCAGGGGAGACTCGAGGCCCTCCTCAACTTCCAGACCGTCGTGAGCGACCTCACCGGCCTGCCCACCGCGGGTTCCTCTCTCCTGGACGAGGCCACGGCGGCAGCCGAGGCGATGACGCTCATGCGCCGTGCCAGCAAGTCCCCCGAGGACGCG
The DNA here is from genome assembly GCA_020161815.1 of Actinomycetota bacterium. Taxonomy (GTDB): domain Bacteria; phylum Actinomycetota; class Actinomycetes; order Actinomycetales; family Dermatophilaceae; genus Phycicoccus_A. The sequence continues at coordinate 140,933 of JAIUOP010000002.1, forward strand.
GTCCTCCTCGTCGACGAGGCCGTCTTCCCGCAGACCCTGGCGGTCGTCCGGACCCGCGCCGTCCCCCTGGGCCTGCGCGTCGTCGTCGCCGACCTGGAGGCCGTGTCCGATGTCGACGCGCTCAGGGCCGCGGCCGGTGACGCGGCGATCTTCGGTGTCCTCGTGCAGTACCCCGATGGCCGCGGCCGGCTGCGTGACTTCCGCGGGCTCGCCAGCGCTGCCCATGAGTCCGGCGCCCTGCTCACGGCGGCGGCCGACCTGTTGGCGCTCACCCTGGCCACGCCGCCGGGGGAGTGGGGCGCCGACATCGCCGTCGGCACGACCCAACGCTTCGGTGTCCCGATGGGCTTCGGCGGGCCCCACGCCGGCTACATGAGCGTGCGCGCAGGCCTGGAGCGGACCATGCCGGGTCGCCTCGTCGGCGTCTCCGTCGACGCCGTCGGCGCGCCGGCCTACCGCCTGGCGCTGCAGACCCGGGAGCAGCACATCCGCCGGGAGAAGGCCACCTCCAACATCTGCACGGCGCAGGTCCTGCTCGCCGTCATGGCCAGCATGTATGCCGTGTACCACGGGCCCGCGGGCCTGCGGGAGATCGCGCTCACGGTGCGGCAGCGCACCGCTGCGCTGGCCGAGACGCTCCGTGCGGGCGGAGTGGACGTCGTGGCCGGTGACCGGTTCGACACGCTCGAGGTCAGTGCACCGGGCGAGGCCGACCGCCTCGTCGCCGCGGCCCTGGCCGAGGGCGTGAACATCTGGCGGCACGATGCGGACACCGTGCTGCTCAGCCTGGACGAGACCACAGGTCGCGAGGATCTCGCCAAGGTGGCCCGCGCGTTCGGTGTCGCCGAGCCGGCAGGTGCAGCCGATCCTCAGGACGCGGACGAGGCCGGCTGGCCCGAGCACCTTCGTCGCACGAGCGACTTCCTCACCCACGAGGTCTTCAATAGCCACCACAGCGAGACCGCGATGCTGCGCTACCTGCGCCGGCTGGCCGACCGCGACTTCGCCCTCGACCGAGGAATGATCCCGCTGGGTTCGTGCACGATGAAGCTGAACGCCACCACCGAGATGCTGGCCGTCACCTGGCCGGAGTTCAGCGACCTGCACCCCTTCGCTCCCGCCGACCAGACGCGGGGGAGCCGGGACATCGTCGCCGAGCTGTCCCAGTGGCTGTGCGACATCACCGGCTACGACGCCGTCTCGCTCCAGCCCAATGCCGGGTCACAGGGTGAGCTCGCGGGCCTGCTCGCCATCGCGGCCCACCACCGCGCCAATGGCGACACCGACCGGCGCGTCATCCTCATCCCGAGCAGCGCCCACGGCACCAACGCCGCAAGTGCGGTCATGGCCGGCATGCGCGTGGTCGTCGTCAAGACCGACTCGATCAGCGGCAACGTCGACATGGACGACCTCAAGGTCAAGATCGAGGAGCACCGCGAGCACCTGGCCGGGATCATGGTCACCTATCCGTCGACGCACGGCGTCTACGAGGACACCATCACCGACCTGTGTGCCCTCGTGCACGATGCCGGCGGACAGGTCTACGTCGACGGGGCCAACCTCAACGCGCTCGTCGGCCTGGCCCAGCCGGGTCGCTTCGGCGCTGACGTCTCGCACCTGAACCTGCACAAGACGTTCTGCATCCCCCACGGCGGAGGTGGGCCCGGTGTCGGCCCGGTCGCGGTCCGTGCGCATCTCGCTCCCTACCTCCCCAACCACCCGCTCGACCCGCAGGCCGGTCCCGAGACCGGGGTGGGTCCGGTCTCGGCCGCACCCTTCGGGTCGGCCTCGATCCTGCCGATCTCCTGGGCGTACGTCCGGCTCATGGGTGGAGCCGGCCTGACCCAGGCCACCCGGATCGCGGTCCTCAATGCCAACTACGTCGCGGCCCGCCTGCGTGAGCACTACCCGGTGCTCTACAGCGGCAACGACGGGCTGGTGGCCCACGAGTGCATCCTGGACCTGCGGGGGATCACCAGGGACACCGGCGTGACCGTCGACGACGTCGCCAAGCGGCTCATCGACTACGGGTTCCACGCACCGACGATGTCCTTCCCGGTGGCCGGCACGCTCATGGTGGAGCCGACGGAGTCCGAGGACAAGGGTGAGCTCGACCGCTTCTGCGACGCGATGATCGCCATCAAGGCCGAGATCGACGCGGTCGGGTCCGGGCAGGTCAGCCTCACCGAGAGCGTCCTGCGGCACGCGCCGCACACGGCGCAGTCGTTGACCCAGGACTGGCCGGACAGCTACGACCGGGCGAGCGCGGTGTACCCCGCAGGGGTGGATCCGTCCTCGAAGTACTGGGCCCCGGTGCGCCGCGTCGACGGCGCCTATGGCGACCGGAACCTCGTGTGCTCGTGCCCGTCTCCGGAGGCCTACGCCGACTGAGCCAGGCCGCGGACGACGGCGACCGTCGACCCGGTTTCGGACTTGGTCACCCGCACCTGGTCCGGGATCCGCACGCGCAGCTCGGGCACGTGTGAGACCACGCCGACCGACCGGCCGCCGGAGCGCAGGCCGTCGAGCACGGTCATCACGTCCTCGAGACTGTCCTCGTCGAGGCTGCCGAACCCCTCGTCGACGAAGAGCGTGCCGAGCTCGTAGCCGCCCGCCTCGGCGCGAACGGCGTCAGCCAGGCCGAGGGCCAACGCCAGGGAGGCCATGAAGGCCTCGCCGCCGGACAGGGTCGAGGTCTCGCGGGAGGCTCCGGTCCACTGGTCCAGGACCCGCAGTCCGAGCCCGGAGCGACCGCTGCCGGCGCGCTCGTCGGTGTGCTCGAGCAGGTAGCGCGCGCCGCCCATCGCCGAGAGGCGCTCGTTGGCGAAGGCCACGACCTTCTCCAGGCGAGCGGCCAGGACGTACGAGGTCAGGCGCATCCGGAGGGCGTTGTTGGTGCCGGTGCCGGCAAGGGTGTCGGCGAGCTCCTTGGCCTCGGCGGCACGCAGGGTCAGGTCTGCCCGCTCGGCGAGGGCGGTCGAGAGCACGGGGAGCGCACGCTGCACCTGGTCGCGTGTCGCCTCGGCCCGCGCCTGGGCGCGCACCGCCTCCTGGAAGGTGCTCGCCGCGGCCGTGCGGGCGGCGAGCAGCGCCGCCAGGTCGTCGTCGTCGCCGACCAGGGCCGACTCGACGTCGGGGTCGGCCAGGGTGTCGCGCGCCGTCGCGACGGCGCGCTCGTAGGCGGACACGGACTCCTGGAGGGCGGCCCTCTCGGGCGCGGTCCGGGCAGCTGCCATGGCAGCCTGAAGGTCATCGAATCCGGAGCCCGCCACCGCGTCCTCGGCCTCCGCCGAGAGGGCCGTCAGCTCGGTCCGGGCGCGGTCGAGATCGAGGTGGTCCTGCCGCGCCCGGAGGAGCAGGCCGGCCAGCCGCTGGTGCTCCGCCAGGGACCAGCGGTGGAAGTCCAGCGGCTCGAACCGCCAGCAGGGGCACTCGGTGTGCGCCGTCCACACGTCGGTGAAGCCCTCACGGGCGAGGTCCTCCTCCGCGCGGGCCTCGGCGAGCCGTGCCTCCAGCGCCACGACGGTGGTCTTCGCCGCCGTGAGCCGGGCCTGGGCGGCCGCGACCCGGGTGGAGAGGTCAGCGACGTCGGAGCGCTCCCGCTCGAGGGCCGCAGCGGCGTCCACACGCGCCGTCCGCTCGGCGATCAGCTCAGCCTCGCGCACCTGCAGCGTCGGGCCGTCGGCGTTGCCGAGGGTCCGACGTCGCTCGGCGACCCGCTCCTCGAGCCGGGCGAGGACCAGGTCGAGCTCGGCAACGGCAGCCCGCGCAACCTCGACCGACTCCTCGGCCTCCGCCAGCTCTCCGTCGCTCACGTCGTCGTTGGTGGCGGCCGGCGCGGGATGCTCCGTCGAGCCGCACACGAGGCAGGCCTCGCCGTCGCGCAGATCCGCTGCGAGGCGGGCGGCGAGCGCGCCGACACGCCTGCCGCGCAAGTCGAGGAGGGCCTCGCGAGCGCTCTGGAGGTCATCGATCGCAGCGCGGCGTCGGTCGCCGGTCGCCACGATCTGGGACCGGTCCCGCTCGACCTGCGCGAGGGTGGCCAGGTAGGCCCGCGTCTCCGCCAGGGCGGCCTCGATGGGGGCGGGGTCGTGCGGCCTGCTCGCCGCCTCGTCGAGGCCGGTGTTGGCGTCGGACAGCCACGAGGTGAGTTGCTCGACGTGGAGGAGCTGCTCGGCGAACTCGGCTCGGGCGCCGACGAGGTCCTCCTCGGCGGCGGCAGCGCGTCTCATGCCTTCCTCGAGGCGAGAACTCGCGGCATCGAAGAGGTGGGCGTTGCCGTCCAGGGCCCGCATCCGGTCGAGGGTGTCGTTGACCTCATGGGCATCGGTCGGCAGCCCGTCGACGAGGAGCTCGGTGCAGCGGGCGGACAGTCGGTCCTCGGCCACCTGACAGGAGACCCGTGCCCGGTGGAGCCCGGCCAGGTGGGTGCCCAGCGTCGCGGCCTCCTCGGCGCGGCGCAGCTCCTCCACGCGGTCGAGGTGCGCGTCGGCTGCCGCGCGGCACCGATCCAGCTGTGCGGCGGCGCGTCGGCCGCGCTCCCGATGGACGGCCCGGACCTCGGCGGCGGTGTGCGCGGCTGCGGCCGCTGCCTCGGCCGCCGCCGCAGCGTCCGCCGCTGCCAGTTGTGCCGTGACCTCGGCGTCGGCATGGGCCGCGAGCCCGCTCAGGCGGGCGAGGATCTCCTCGGGCTCGGTGAGCTCATGGAGCGGGCGGCTGCCGGAGCGCTCCTCGCTGACCTCGAGCGGCAGCGCGTCGTCGCCATCGGCCTGGTCCGCGATGTCCGCCGGGTCATCAGCGACCCCGGGCTCAGCGACCCCGGACTCGCCCAGTGCGACCTCGGAAACTCCCGAGTCGGACACTCCCGACTCAGCGAGCACGTGCTCGATCCGGACCAGCTCGCGCGTGACGGCAGCCGCCGCCTCCGCCGCCGCTGCAGCCGTGGCACGGCGCCGCTCGACCATCCAGTCCTCGACGTCGGCGAAGACCGTGATGTCGAAGAGCTTCTCGAGCAGGGCGCGGCGCTCCTCGGCCTTGGCGCGAAGGAAGGCCGCGAAGTCTCCTTGCGGCAGGACGGCGACCTTGGAGAACTGCGCGAGCCCCATGCCGAGCACGTCGTCGAGGAGCTCGGCTGCCTCGTCGATCCTCGTGCTGCGGGTCTCCCATGCGCCGGACACCCACTCCTGGAGGTGCACGTGCGCCTGGACGGTGAGCATCCCGGTGCCGCGCTTCTTGGGACGCACGAACTCCGGAGAGCGCTCGACGCGGAAGCGGCGCCCGGCCGAGGTGAACTCCAGCCGCACCCGCGGCCGACGCTCCCGTGCGTGGTCGCTGTGCAGCCCCTTCTTGGTGCGCGACCCCGGGACATCGGAGTACAGGGCGAAGCAGATGGCGTCGATGAGGCTGGTCTTCCCCGAGCCGGTCGGTCCGTGGACCAGGAAGAGCCCGGCCTCGCTCAGGGACTCGAGGTCGAGCTGCACCGGCTCGGCGAAGGGCCCGAAGGCCTCGATCTCGATCGCGTGGAGCCTCATGCGGCACCCACCTCGCGTGCGGCCGCGTCGGTGGCGGCTCGGCCCTCGTCGTCGTCGGCGCCCCGCTCCAGGCGAGCGGACTCGACCGCCTCGGCGAGGAGCGCCCGCTCACGCTCCGTCGGCCCGGCCCCACCGCGGACGTGACCGAGGAAGTCGCAGCAGACGTCGAGGTCGGAGCGCTCCTTGACGCGCGCGGCATACGACGTCGGGACCACCACCCCGCTGGCGGGCTCGAACCGCAGCTCGAGAGTGTGGGGGAAGCGCCGCCGGACCCGGTCCATCGCCCCGAGGGGCCGCTGGCTGTCGGTGAGGGTCACCTGGCACCACGCGCCCTCGGCGGACGCCCAGCGCGGATCGGTGAGGACCTCCTCGAGCGCTCCGCGGACGACGGCGAGGGGGCGCTCCACGGGGGCGGGGATCGCGGTGATCTCGGGAGTGCGTCCGCCCAGGTCGACGAGCAGGCTGCCCTTGACGTGGGCCTGCTCGCTGAAGGACATGGCCACCGGGGACCCGCTGAACCGGGCGAACTCCCCGACCTGCTGCTGCCCGTGAAGGTGCCCCAGCGCGGCATACGACATCCCGTCGAAGACCGCCGCCGGCACCGCGCTCACCCCGCCCACCGAGATGTCGCGCTCCGAGTCCGAGCCGGTCGCGCCCGTGACGAAGGCATGGGCCATGACGACCCGGTGGCGCGCGGGCGTGGCATCGGCCGACACGCGCGCCATGGCCGCACGGAGGACCGAGGCGTGCGTCCGCTCGCGCGCCCCCAGGGCGTCGGCCACGACGGACGGCTCGAGGTAGGGGAGGGGGTGGACGGCGACGTCGCCCAGCAGCACGGGGGTGCCGATGCCCTCGAGCGAGGTGCGGACGTGGACACCGGCGCGGGAGAGCAGGCCGCCGGCGAAGCCCAGCCGGATCGCGGAGTCGTGGTTGCCGCTGGAGAGGACCACCTGGGCGCCGGCGTCGACGAGCCGCTCCAGGGTCTGGGAGAGCAGGGCCACCGTGTCGGGGGCGGGCAGCGCGCGGTCGTAGACGTCGCCGGAGACCAGGACGGCGTCGACCCGCTCGCTGCACACGACGTCCACGAGGTGGTCCACGAAGCTCGCCTGGGCACCCAACAGACCGACACCGTGGAACGAGCGTCCCAGGTGCCAGTCGGAGGTGTGGAGCAGCTTCATGGCCCCAACGCTAGGAGCCGCCACCGACAGTGGCTCGGACCGAAACGCGGATTGGGCTTTGCACGGCCCTCCGCATGTGGTTTTCTCGGGCCATGGGAGCCGAGGTCAACGCACAGAGCTACACGCGCGAGGAGCGCCAGCGGTACCGCGAGAAGGTGCGCCAGAACCTGGACGTCTTCGAGCGGATGCTGACCAGCAGCTCGTTCGACTTCGACAAGACGATGACCGGGCTGGAGATCGAGCTCAACCTCGTCGACGAGGGCTGGGACCCGCACTTCCACAACGCCGAGGTCCTCGAGGCGATCGCGGACCCTGACTTCCAGACCGAGCTAGCGCAGTACAACATCGAGCTCAACGTCCGGCCCCGCCCGCTCCCCGGCGACGAGGCCCTGCACCTCGAGCAGGACCTGCGCGACTCGCTCAACCAGGCCGATGCGCGCGCCCGCGAGGTCGGCTCGCGGATCGTGGCCATCGGCATGCTGCCCACGATCATGCCCGAGCACTACCAAGGCGAGTGGATCAGCAACAACAACCGCTACACCGCGCTCAACGACTCGATCTTCGTCGCGCGGGGCGAGGACATCTTCCTCGACATCGAGGGGCCGACGGGGGAGCGGGTGGCGACCTACTGCGACTCGATCGCCCCCGAGTCCGCCTGCACCAGCGTGCAGCTCCACCTCCAGGTCTCCCCGAGCACCTTCGCGGACCACTGGAACGCCGCCCAGGCCCTCGCGGCGCCGCAGGTGGCCCTCGCCGCGAACAGCCCCTTCTTCTTCGGCAAGCGGCTGCACGCCGAGACGCGGATCGAGCTGTTCAAGCAGGCCACCGACACCCGCCCCATCGAGCTGAAGAACCAGGGCGTCCGTCCGCGGGTCTTCTTCGGGGAGCGCTGGATCACCTCGATCTTCGACCTCTTCGAGGAGAACGTCCGCTACTTCCCGGCCCTGCTCGCCGAGACCAGCGACGAGGACCCGATCGTCCAGCTCGAGGCCGGCATCGCGCCCCAGCTCGGAGAGCTGCGCCTCCACAACGGCACGGTCTACCGCTGGAACCGTCCGATCTACGACACCGTCGACGGCGTGCCCCACCTGCGCGTCGAGAACCGCGTCCTGCCCGCCGGCCCGACCATCGTCGACGTCCTCGCCAATGCGGCCTTCTACTACGGCTGCATCCGGATCCTGGCCCACCAGGAGCGCCCGCTGTGGACCAAGCTGAGCTTCCCCGCGGCCGAGGAGAACTTCGAGATGGCCGCCCGGGACGGCATCGAGGCCCGGTTCTACTGGCCCGGCTTCGGTGAGATCGGGGCCGATGAGCTCGTCCTGCGCCACCTGCTGCCGATGGCGCACACGGGCCTGGCCGAGTTCGGTGTCTCCGATGCCGTCCGCGAGCGCTACCTCGGGATCATCGAGGCCCGCTGCACGCGCGGCGTCAACGGCGCCACCTGGCAGTCGGACACCGTGGCCCGGCTCGAGGAGCGCGGGATGGACCGCTCGACCGCCCTCCACGAGATGCTCCGGATCTACGCCGAGCACATGAGCACCAACGAACCCGTGCACACCTGGCCGTTGCCCTGACCCCTCGCGGGGCCGGTGCCCAGCTCCTCAGTCGTCGAGGTCGAACCCCTCGTATGCCGTCCGCGCGCCTTCTCGGGTCAGGTCAGGGCTCGAGGAGGGTCGGGTGCCCGGGTCGGGCATTCCAGGTCCGGATCGCACGGACCCCCTTCTCGACCTCCAGCACCGAGATGGCACCGGCGTCGAGCAGCAGGGCGGCTCCGCTCACCGGCGGCAGCTCGAGGTAGCAGGAGGCGAGCACGCGGAGCAGGTGTCCGTGGGCGACGACCAGGACGTCACCGACGGCGAGGTCCGGCTCGATCCGCGCGAGCACCCGCCGGCAGCGGTGCGCGACCTCGTCGAGGGTCTCCCCGGGCGTCTCCCCGGGGACGACGCCGTGGGCGAAGACGGTCCAGTCCGGCTGGGCCGTGGCACGGATCTCCTTGGTGGTCAGACCCTCGTAACCGCCGTAGTCCCACTCGACGAGGTCGTGGTCGAGCTCGGGGGTGAAGCCGGCCAACTCCGCCGTCCGGCGCGCCCGAGTCAAGGGGGAACTGAGGATCCTCGCGAAGGGATGGTCCGCGAGGACCCGGCCCACGGCATACGCGTCCTGCTCACCGTCGGCGAGCAGCGGGAGGTCGGTGCGGCCGGTGTGCTGCCCGGATCGCGACCACGCGGTCGCGCCGTGGCGGACGAGGACGAGGCGGCCGTGGGCGTCGGAGCCGGAGGAGGTCACCGGGCCAGCGTAGGCTGCCTGTCGTGACAGCACGGGTGCCCTTGAGTGGGTGGGGACGCACGGCGCCGACGATGGCCAAGGTGGTGCCGGCCTCCTCCGACGAGCAGTTGGTCGAGGCCGTGCAGTCCGCGGGCACGCGCGGTGTCCTGGCCCGCGGCCTGGGCCGCAGCTACGGCGATGCGGCGCAGAACGCCGGAGGTGTCGTCCTCGACCTGCTCGGCCGGGACCGCGTCCTCGCCGTGGACGAGGCCACCGGCGTGATCGAGGTCGAGGCCGGGATCTCCCTCGACCGCCTCATGCGGGACTTCGTGCCGCAGGGCTGGTTCGTGCCGGTCACCCCGGGCACGCGAGCCGTCACCGTCGGCGGTGCCATCGGCAGCGACATCCACGGCAAGAACCACCACCGGGCCGGGACGTGGACCCAGCACGTCCGCAGCCTGGACCTGCTCACCGGCACCGGCGAGATCCGCACGCTCACCCCGGACGACGAGCTCTTCTGGGCCTGCGCCGGTGGCATGGGTCTGACCGGGGTGATCCTGCGGGCGCGGGTCGCCCTGACGCCCATCGAGAGTGCCTTCTGCACCGTGGACACCCAGCGCTGCGCCAACCTCGACGGGCTGCTCGAGGCGATGGCCGACGACGACGACCACGAGTTCTCGGTCGCTTGGGTCGATTGCCTGGCCAAGGGCGAGGCGCTGGGGCGCTCGGTCCTCACCCGTGGACGGTTCGCGCGACGGGACGAGCTTCCGGAGAAGAAACAGGCCGATCCGTTGGCGTTCAACCCCCGGACGCCGTTCACGGCGCCCCGCGGCATCCCCACCGGACTGCTCAACAAGTACAGCGTGGCCGCCTTCAACGAGGCCTGGTTCCGCAAGGCGCCGGCCCGGCGGGACGAGGAGATCCAGTCGATCACCACCTTCTTCCACCCCCTGGACGCCGTCGCGGACTGGAACCGGATCTACGGCTCCGGCGGGCTGCTCCAGTACCAAGTCGTCGTCCCCGAGGGGGCCGAGGACGTCATCCGCTCCTGCATCGACGCCTTCAGCCATGCCGGGGTCGCCTCCTTCCTCGCCGTCCTCAAGCGGTTCGGTCCGGCCAACCGGGGTCACCTCTCGTTCCCGATGGGCGGCTGGACCCTCGCCCTCGACGTCCCGGCCTCGGTGGCCGGGCTCGCGGACCTGCTCGACCGCCTCGACGAGCAGGTGCTCGCGGTCGGCGGTCGTGGCTACCTCGCCAAGGACTCACGGATGACCCCCGAACTGGTCCGCGCGATGTACCCGGCCCTGCCCCGATGGCAGGAACTGCGCGACGAGGTGGACCCGAACCATGTCTTCCAATCCGACCTCGCGAGGAGGCTGAAGCTGTGAGGGATGCACTGGGACGCCTGCAGCGGGTGGTCGTCGTCGGCGGCACGTCCGCCATCGCCCGCGCCGCCATGGCGCGCTGGGCCCGGGAGCGACGGGGGCTGGAGGTCACGCTCCTGGCCAGACCCGGGGCCCGACGCGAAGAGGCCGCGGCCGAGCTGACCGCCTTGGCGGCGAAGGTCGAGTGCGTCGACCTCGACGCCGAGGCCGACCTGGAGGCCCAGCGGGCCCGCATCGAGGCCGCCTTCGACGGCGGCGGTGACGTCGACCTGGTGCTCGTCGCCCTCGGCGCCCTGGGCGACCAGGAGCAGGCCTGGCAGGACCCGGCGGCCGCGCTGCGCCTCGTCGACGTCAACGCCCGGGCACCGATCTTCGTCGGCGTCATCGCCGCGGAGCGCCTGCGCCGCCAGGGGCACGGCGCCCTCGTCCTGCTCTCGAGCGTGGCGGGGGAGCGGGTGCGTCGCAGCAACTTCGCCTACGGGGCGACCAAGGCCGCGGCCGACGACTTCTACCGCGGCCTGGCGCAGGCCCTGGCCCCCGACGGGGTCCACGTCATGGTCGTGCGGCCCGGGTTCGTGCGCACGCCGATGACCGAGGGCCTCGACGAGGCGCCACTCGCCCAGGATCCGGCGGATGTCGCCGAGGACATCGACGCCGGGCTGGCGGCCGGTGCGTCGGTGATCTGGTCGCCGGCGACGATGCGGGTCGTGATGGCGGGCCTGAAGAGCCTGCCGGCGCCCATCTTCCGGCGGCTTCCGATCTGATCCCGGGCCTGCGCGGGCGGCTCGGGACCCGAGGAACGGTCAGGGTGCGAAGGCTTCTCGCGCCGCTCAGAGGGCGAAGGCGAGCAGCACCGTGACCAGCCACGCGGCGCCGAGGGCGAGCAGCGTCGGGTCGCGGAGGATGATCTCCTCGGGCTCACCGCCGTTGCCCCGGTCGACGTCCACGGCATACCGGAGCAGCGCGAGGAGGAAGGGCGCGATCGAGATGATCGCCCACGTGCCGACCTCGGTGTCAGGGCGGCTGAGCGCCCACTGGGCGTAGGTCAGGCAGACCGCCGACGCCGACAGGGTCCAGACGAAGCGCAGGTAGCCCGGCGTGTAGGCCCGCAACACGGGCCGGGTCTCCCCGAGGGTGCCCTCCTCGACCCGCTGGATCTCGGCATACCTCTTGCCCGCCGCGACGAACAGCGACCCGAAGCCGGCCGAGAGGACGAACCACGTCGAGAGGGCGGTGCCGGTCGCGAGGCCGCCGCCGATGGAGCGCAGCAGGAAGCCGCTGGCCACGATGAACAGCTCGATGACCGGCTCGCGCTTCAGCCGCAGGCAGTAGGCCAGCGACAACGCGAGGTAGGTGACGATGACGATCAGGTAGGAGCTCGAGCACCACCAGGCCAGGGCGGTTGCAGCCAGCGCGAGGACGACCGCCGTGCCCACGGCCAGCCGACCGGGCACCAGCCCCGAGGCGATGGGGCGGTGGCGCTTGGTCGGGTGCCGGCGATCGAGCGGGGCGTCGACGACGTCGTTGACGAGGTAGATCGAGGCACTGGCCAGCACGAAGGCGACGAAGGCCACCGCAGCCCGCGCGGCACCGTCGGCGGTGAGGAGCGCCCCACCGGCGGCGGGCGCGGCCAGGGCGAGGACGTTCTTGACCCACTGGCGTGGGCGGCACGCGCGCACGAGGGCGGGGAGGACGGCCGAGGTCGTCCGTGAGAGGACAGGCGAGGTCATGGCAGGACGATGCTAGCCCGCGAGCTCGCCGCTCCCGGCCACACCCGACGCTCCCGCCTGAGAGGATGGCAAGCACCAGGACGACGCAGGACGACCCAGACAAGGATGGAGCAGCAGATGGCCGAGCAGGAGACCGGCGGCACCGGACCGGGGCACCGCCAGGTGCGGCTGACCCGCACCGGGCACGGCGAGTTCGAGGTCGAGAACGTCCGGGGTGGGCGCATCCACATCGGGTCGGGGGAGAGCGCGGACTTCACTCCGGTGGAGCTGCTCCTCACGGCGATCGCCGGGTGCTCGGCCGTCGACGTGGACTTCATCACCGGCAAACGCGCCGAGCCCGAGACCTTCGAGGTGCTCAGCGAGGGGGAGAAGCTCAAGGACGACGCCAAGGGCAACCACATGGGGGACCTGCGGGTGACCTTCACGGTCACCTTCCCGGAGGGCGAGGGCGGTGACCGAGCCCGCGAGATGCTGCCGAAGTCGATCCAGATGTCGCACGACCGGCTCTGCACCGTCAGCCGAACGGTGCTCCTGGGCACTCCCATCGCCATGCGCGCGGCCGACTGAGGGAGTGCACTGACATGGCGACCTATCTCGACGTCCATCCCGTCGACCCTCAGCCGAGGGCCATCCGCACCGCCGTCGCCGCCCTGCGCGAGGGAGGCCTCATCGCCTACCCGACCGACTCCGGCTACGCCCTGGGAGCGATGCTCGGCAACCAGGACGCCAAGGACCGGATCAGGACGATCCGCCGCCTCGACGACCGCCACCACTACACCCTCGTCTGCAGCGACTTCGCGCAGCTGGGCCAGTTCGTCATCATCGACAACGCGGTATTCCGGGCGATCAAGGCGACGACGCCGGGCCCCTACACCTTCATCCTGCCGGCGACCAAGGAGGTGCCTCGGCGCCTGCTCCACCCCAAGAAGAAGACCGTCGGTGTCCGCATCCCCGACCACCCCGTGGTGCGGGCCCTGCTCGCCGAGCTCGGCGAACCGTTGCTCTCCTCGACCCTCATCCTGCCCGGCGAGAGCGAGCCGATGACCGACGGCTGGACCGTCAAGGACACCCTCGACCACCAGGTCGATGTCGTCCTCGACTCGGGGGAGTGCGGCACCGAGCCGACCACGGTCATCGACTTCTCCGACGGGACGGCCGAGGTCGTGCGCGTCGGGGCTGGCGAGGTGTCCCGCTTCGAGGACTGATCAGCGCGTCGCGAGCACCAGCACCTCGGCGTGGGTCGTCTGCGGGAACATGTCGAACAGCCGCGCGCGTGCCACCTCGAAGCTGGGCAGGCGCGCCAGGTCGGCCGCCAGGGTGACCGGGTTGCAGCTTGAGTAGACCAGCGTCCGTGCCGGACCGCGCTCGAGCGTGGCGGCGAGGGCGGGGCCGATCCCGCGGCGCGGTGGGTTCACGACGACGCAGTCTGCGTCGGCGAGAGCCGCCGTCGCGTCCCCGGTGTCGAAGGTGACGTCCGTGGTGATCGCGCCGGCGGCGTGCAGTTCCCCCGCCGTATGCCGTGCGCTCGCCACGGCGTCCGCGCTGACCTCGACCCCGTGGACGCGGGGGGCCGTGGGCAGGGTGGCGGCGAACAGGCCGAAACCACCCACGCCGCAGTAGAGGTCGAGCAGGCTCGCCGGCGAGCCCTCGGCGATCCAGTCGCGGGCCTGCTCGTAGAGTCCCTGTGCCACAGCGGTGTTCGTCTGGAAGAAGGACCGTGGTCCTAGGTGGAGGGTGACCGGTCCGAGCGCCATCGGCAGCGTCTGCTGACTCGTGAGGACCTCCTCGTCGGGTCCGTCAAGCAGCGCGACGTGCTCGGGCAGGTAGTTGATCGTGACGACCCGCACCTGGGGGAGCGCTTCGTGCAGCCGGGGCAGGGAGTCACGGACGCGAGCGGCCTGCTGGTCGCTGCGGAGCACCACCCTCACCATGAGCTCGCCACCGGGGTTGGCGGTCACGTGGAGGTACTTCAGCTCCCCGCGACGGCGTGCGACGTCATAGGGGAGCAGGCCCAGGGCGTCGATCCAGTCACCCAGCGGCGGGAGTGCCCGCGCGAGAGCCGGCTCGTAGAGCCCGCAGCCGCGCAGGTCCACGCCGCGCTGGTGCGCATCGAGGATCCCCAGTGTCACCTGCCCCGGTCGGCCACCGGTGACGAGCTTGGCCTTGTTGCGGAAGCCGCTCTCGCGGGAGGCGAAGGGTGCCGTCCACGCCTCCGGGCGCACCACATCGGCGAGCGCCGCGGCGGCCGAGGCGACCTTGTCGGTGAGCTGCACGGCATACGGAGAGCCCATGAGGGCACAGGACCGGCACCGGAAGGCGTCGAAGTGCTCACACTGCATGCGCGGGCGGCCAGACGACGGGGAAGAGCGGGTGGTCCATGGGCGCGCCCGCGGGCAGGACGTCGACGAGCTCGTCGAACGGGGGAGAGGTGACCCATTCGCGCGGGGCATGACGGGCGTCGGCGGCGAGGTAGCGCAGGCTGAGGACGCGGCGGCGCCCGGCGAAGGGAAAGCCCGGCGCTCCGTGGACGGTGAGGAAGTCGAAGAAGATCGCGTCACCGGGCGCCAGCTCGGCGGCGCGGATGTCAAAGGCGCCACGGTCGGCCTCGATGTCGGGAAGCTCGTCGAGGCTGCCCTCGGGGAACCACTTGGCCTTGCCGTCGAGGAAGGTGCGCGGCATCTTCCACGGGCCCTCGTGCGATCCGGCGACGAGCTCGAGGCAGCCGGCGAGTGGCACCGGATCCACCGGGATCCAGGCGCTCGTGCCGTGGCCGTCGACGTTGTAGTAGGGCTGGTCCTGGTGCCAGGGCGTGCGCTGGCGGGTGCCACCCTCCTTGACGAGGACATGGTCGTGGTAGAACCTCACCTCGGGCGTGGCCAGCAGGGCCGCCGCCACTTCCGGCACCCGCGACTCGCGGGCGAGCTGCTCGATCTGCGGGACATCGCCCCAGCGGCGGAAGTCCTCGACGAAGCGGCCCGGGTCGTCCACCCCGCTCGCGACCTGGGCGAGCATCGATGGCTCGTCAAGGACGCCGGCGATGCCCGCTCGGGCGAGCTCGACCTCCTCCGCGGTCAGGAGGCCGCGCACGACGAGCACTCCGTCGCGGGCGTAGGCCTCGATGTCGCTGGGACTGACGAGCGGAGGGGTCACAGCACTCACGGTAGGCCGCCGCGAGGTCAGCGCGCCTCCGGGTCCGGCTGGTGCACGCCGAAGACATTGCCCTCGGTGTCGAGGTAGTAGCCCTGCCAGGCCATGCCGGGCAGCGCATGCTTGGGAAGCGCCACCTGTCCACCGGCGGCCAGGACGCGGTCGTGGGTGGCGTCGAAGCCCGTGCTGCCCATGGTGAGGACAGCGCCGTTGACCGGCGCCCCCGGCCCGGAACCGTCCCCCTGCCGACCCATGATGGCTCCGTTGATGCCCGGCTCCCCCTCGGGCCCGGTGGTCGCGCCGAAGTAGGGCGTGCCGGCGTACTCGCTCCAGTCCTCGAACGCCCAGTCGAAGACGGCCTTGTAGAACTGCGCGGCCCGGGCGGGGTCGTCGGCGTGGATCTCGAAGTGGATGGGGCGGCTCATGACTCCTCCTGCGTGGATCGGATGGCTAGCCTGACAACGTGACCGAGAGTAGTGAGGAGGAGCGACAGTGACGAGGTATGCCGTCGTCGGGCCGGGGGGCGTGGGTGGACTGCTCGCCGTCCTCCTCGGCGACGCCGGCCACGACGTGGTCGTCGTCGCTCGTGCGAAGAGCGTGAAGGCGTTGCAGGAGAGGGGTTTCCACCTGTCCAGCCCGGTCTTCGGTGAGCGCGCGAGCCGTCCGGACGTCGTGGAGCGACTGGACCGCAGCGTCGATGCCGTGCTCCTCGCGGTGAAGGCGACCGCGCTGCCCGGCGCCCTCGACGGCGTGCCCGCAGACGTCGTCGGGGATGCTCTCGTCGTCCCTTTCCTCAACGGCGTCGACCACATGCACGGACTGCGGGAGCGGTATTCGTCCGTGGTCGCGGGTGTCATCCGGGTGGAGTCGTCCCGGTCGGTGCCCGGTGTCATCGAGCACGGCAGCGACTTCGCCAGGATCCAGCTCGCAGCGCACGGTGAGATGGGGGAGCGGGCTCGTCGGGTCGTCGACGACCTCGCCGGAGCCGGTCTCGAGGCCGAGCTGCGGCCGGACGAGCCAGCGACCCTGTGGTCGAAGCTGGCATTCCTCGCCCCCTTCGCCCTGCTGACCACGGCCCACCGGGCGCCCGTCGGCGGCGTCCGCACCGAGCACGCGGTGGAGATGGGCGAGGTGATCCGGGAGGTGGCCGCCGTGGCCTGCGCCGAAGGCGGTCCGTGCGACCCGGAGCCGACCGTGGCGGCGTTCCTCGCCTTCGGGCCGGAGACCAAGTCCTCGATGCTCCGGGACGCCGAGGCCGGGCAGCCCCTGGAACTGGACGCCATCGGGGGTGGGGTGCTCCGCGCGGCCCGGGCACACGGCATACCGGTGCCCCGGACCGAGGCGCTCGTGCGTCAGCTCGGCGGCTCCTGAGCCCAGGTGCGGGGTCAGGCTTCGCGTGGCAGGGGGCGGATCGTCAGGATCTGCTCGATCGTGCCGACCGGACCATCGGTGTCGTGCAGGATGCTGCTCGTCAGACCGATCCCGTTGTCGCCGAACGAGACCGAGGTGTCCAACCCCATCCAGCCGCCGACCGGAGTCCGGAAGAAGTGGGCCGTCAGGTCCAGGTTGGGGAAGAGCACCTCGCGGGGGTTGGCTCGTGTCGACATCCCGTTCGCGATGTCGAGCAGCCCCGCGGTCGCGGCCAGGGCGCTGACCGGCTCACCCGCGACGAGCGGGCAGTTGGTGCGCACCCAGACGCGGCCGCTCCCGGGGTGCTCGAGGGCACGGCGGACCTCGACCGAGGCGATGAAACCGCCGGGCCAGAACTCCTGGACGTGCCAGGGTGGCAGCTCCTCCGGGGCCGGCAGGCGAGGCAGGTCGGTGCCGGCGAGCGCGCCGGTGTCGCGGGTGTCGAGCAGCCACGCCCGCAGGATCACGGCGTCCCGCCCGCCCTGGGTCATGCGGGCCTCGACGAGCTCGATCGTCCGACCGGTGCGGAGCACCCGCACCTCGGTCTCGACGACGTCGACCGCGAGCGTGCCCAAGATGTCGTAGGACAGGCGCGCCACGACGAGGTCGCCGCGTCGATCGGCATGGTCCAACTCGACGAGGTGCGCGAGCAGCCCCAGCGCTGGTGCGATGTGCTGCTCCTCGATCCGCCACGCGCCGCTCACGTGCTGCGTCGCCCGGAAGGTGCTCGGGCCGAGCCGCTCGAAGTAGGCCATGGCGCTAGTCTCTCGCCCCCGTTGTCTCGGCGGCCCGCCGGCGTTGCACCCCGAGGACGATGAGCAGCTGCGCGAGGGCGTAGGTGGCCATGACCCCGAAGGACTGGGCCGTGCTGTCCCATCCGCGGAAGGCGCCGAGGGCGATGAGAGAGTCCGAGAGCATGAAGACTGCGGCGCCGATGCCCGTCATCGAGTTGACGCCGGTCGCGAGGACGGCCATCGCGGTGAGAGTGACGCCGTAGACGAGGACCGGACCCGCGAGCGCTCCGGCGCGGGGTGCGGTGGCGAGCAGCAGACCGACGAGCGCCACGGCATACGGAAGGAGGGCGAGCGGACGGGAAGTCAGGCTCTCCCTGCGGAAGGGGAGGAAGCCCAGAATGTACGCGACCTGGGCGAGGAGGAAGCACCCGACCATCGCGAGGAAGGCCACCCCCTCCGGCACGAGGTCGGGGAGGGTGTCACCCAGCCACGAGAAGAAGAGCGCCGCGAGCGCTGCGTTCCGGAGCCGGGGGAGGGGATGGGCGCCGCGCGGCGCCAGGGTGAGGAAGGCCAGCGCGAGGGAGGGCATGAGGAGCCACTGCGCGGCATTGGCGAGGCCGTCGTGACCGGTGACGATGCCGGTGAGGTTGGCCGCGGCGAGCAAGCCGTATGCCGCGAGCGCCGCTCGCGCTCCCGGCCCCGGCGAGCGCAGGGGCGAGGTCGTGGGGAAGTGGCTGGTTGTCATCGCCCGGCCATCCTGCCGGTCGGGGACACGAAGGGGAAGGCCGACGAACAGGGCTGCGTCCGGACTGGCATCGGGCAGGATCTCCGCATGCGGGCGGATCTCCTGGGTGGACCTCGAACCCATGAGTGGATCGGGACGGCGGACTTCCTGTCGCGTCGAAGGCCCAGGCCGAGCAGGTGCGGACCGTTGACGTGCAGCGGGTCGTCGACGTCCTGGACTTCGTCTCCGACGCCACGATGAAAGCGATCGACGAGGCTCTACGGCTGCATCTGGGTCTGTGACCGCTCACAGTGATGCCCGGGGCCCACGGCTGCAGGGGACCGCACCATTCAGCAGAGTGACATAATGTGGGTTATCGGCGTTTGTTCAAGCCGGGTCGAAAGAGTGAGGCAGACGCCTTTCAAGCGTATGACGCGTATCGACGGTCAGCCGGCCACGTATGCCGCGAGGTGCTGTCCCGTCAGCGTCGCCCTGCCCTTCACCAGGTCCGCAGGCGTCCCTTCGAAGACCACCGTTCCACCGTCGTGGCCGGCGCCGGGGCCCATGTCGATGATCCAGTCGGCGTGGGCCATGACGGCCTGGTGGTGCTCGATGACGATGACCGACTTGCCGGAGTCGACGAGCCGGTCGAGCATGCCGAGCAGGTTGTCCACATCGGCCAGGTGCAGGCCGGTCGTCGGCTCGTCGAGGACGTAGATCTCGCCCTTGTCCGCCATCTGGCTGGCGAGCTTGAGCCGCTGCCGCTCCCCTCCGGACAGGGTCGTCAAGGGCTGTCCCAGGGTGACATAACCCAGGCCCACGTCGTGCATCCGGTTGAGGATTGTGTGCGCAGCCGGCGTCCTGGCCTCGCCTTCCCCGAAGAAGGCGAGCGCTTCAGTCACCGGCAGGTCGAGCACCTCGGCGATGTTCTTCCCGCCCAGGGTGTAGCCCAGGACGAAGGGGGCAAAGCGCTTGCCCTCGCACTCCTCGCACGGGGTGGTCACGCCCGCCATCATGGCCAGGTCGGTGTAGATGACGCCGGCACCGTTGCACGTCGGGCAGGCGCCCTCGGAGTTGGCGCTGAACAGGGCGGGCTTGACGTCGTTGGCCTTGGCGAAGGCCTTGCGGATCGGCTCGAGCAGGCCGGTGTAGGTCGCCGGGTTGCTGCGGCGTGATCCCTTGATCGCGCCCTGGTCCACGACCGTGACCTCGTCCCGCTTGGCCACCGACCCATTGATCAGCGAGCTCTTGCCGGACCCGGCCACCCCGGTCAGGACCACGAGCACGCCCAGCGGGATGTCGACATCGACATCGCGCAGGTTGTTCTCCGAGGCGCCTCGCACCTGCAGCGTCCCCGTCGCCGACCGCACCGACTCCTTCAGGCGTGCCCGGTCGTCGAGGTGGCGTCCCGTGAGCGTCGCGCTCTCGCGCAGTCCCTCCACGTCACCCTCGTAGACCACTTCTCCCCCACCGGTGCCCGCCCCGGGACCCAGGTCGACGACGTGGTCGGCGATGGCGATGGCCTCGGGCTTGTGCTCGACGACGAGGACGGTGTTGCCCTTGTCGCGCAGCTGGAGCAGGAGGGTGTTCATCCGCTCGATGTCGTGCGGGTGCAGCCCGATCGTGGGCTCGTCGAAGACGTAGGTGACGTCGGTCAGCGCCGACCCGAGGTGGCGGATCATCTTCGTGCGCTGGGCCTCCCCGCCGGACAGGGTGCCCGAGGATCGGTCGAGGGAGAGGTAGCCCAGGCCGATCTCGACGAAGGAGTCGAGGGTCTCGCGAAGGCCCTCGAGCAGCGGTGCGACCGAGGGGTCCTCGATGGTGCGCACCCACTCGGCGAGGTCGCTGATCTGCATCTTGCAGGCATCGGCGATGTTGATGCCCTTGATCTTCGAGGACCGCGCGGTCTCGTTGAGCCGGGTGCCGTCACACTCCGGGCAGGTCTGGAAGGTCACGGCCCGGTCGACGAAGGCCCGGATGTGGGGCTGCATCGCCTCTCGGTCCTTGGAGAGCATCGACTTCTGGATCCGCGGGATCACACCCTCATAGGTGATGTTGATGCCGTCGACCTTGATCTTGGTCGGCTCCTTGTGGAGCAGGTCGAAGAGCTCGCGCTTGGTGAACTTCTTGATCGGCTTGTCGGGGTCGTAGAAGCCACTCCCCATGAAGACCCGGCCGTACCACCCCTCCATGCTGTAGCCGGGGATGAGCAGGGCTCCCTCGCGCAGCGACTTCTCCTCGTCGTAGATCGCGGTCATGTCGAAGTCGTTGACCTTGCCCACGCCTTCGCAGCGTGAGCACATGCCGCCCTGGACGCTGAACTCGCGCCGCTCCTTGACCTGCTGCCCGGCCTTGGTGAAGGTCACCGCCCCGGCGCCGGACACGGAGGCCACATTGAAGGAGAACGCCTTCGAGGTGCCGATGTGGGGCTCCCCCAGTCGGCTGAACAGGATCCGAAGCATCGCGTTGACGTCGGTGACGGTGCCGACCGTCGAGCGGATGTTGGCGCCCATCCGCTCCTGGTCGACGATGATCGCCGTCGTCAGGCCCTCGAGCAGGTCCACGTCCGGTCGCGCCAACGTCGGCATGAACCCCTGGACGAAGGTCGAGTAGGTCTCGTTGATCATCCGCTGGCTCTCCGCGGCGATCGTCTCGAAGACCAGCGAGCTCTTGCCCGATCCCGACACCCCCGTGAAGACGGTCAACCTCCGCTTGGGGATCTCCACGTCGACGCCCTTGAGGTTGTTCTCGCGTGCTCCCCGGACGCGGATCACTTCGTGACTGTCCGCCACCGGCACCTGCGTGCGGTCCCCCGCCGTCGTCCCCGCCATGTCCGCGCCTCTTCCGCTGGTCCTCGATGCTCGCAAGAGTCCGCAGTCTAGGCCGACCCGCGCCGGGCAGCCGTATGCCGCGTGCCCCCGTCCCAGCGCGCCCGGACCGTGGTTTCATCGCCTCGTGGACCTCATCGACCGCATGGACGCGACGCAGCGACGCCACGCGGTCCTTGGCTTCCCGATCGCCGTCGGCTACAAGTTCTTCGAGGACGCTGGGATGCACCTGGTCGCGACGCTCGCCTACTACGCCCTCATCTCCTGCTTCCCGATGGCACTGCTCATGGCGGCACTCGTCGCCGGCATCATGGCGATCTGGCCCGACTCGCGCGCCTACCTGGCCAACTCACTGCTGGCGAATGTCCCCTTGGTCCGTAGTCAGATCGCGACCACGAGCGGGGTCTACGGCGGCACCCTCGGCGTCCTCGTCGGTGCACTGGGGTCGCTCTACGGCGGTCTCGGCGTGGCCAACGGCTTCCAGCACGCCATGAACCAGGTGTGGGCGGTCCCCCGCAACGGTCGCCCGAACCCGGTCATGACGCGGGTGCGGTCGCTCGTCATCCTCGTGCTGGTCCTCTCCTCGGTCGTCGGCTCCAGCGTCATCGCCGGGGTCGGTCCGCAGCCCGGTGACACCTCGTCGTTGAGTCCGCACTGGATCTGGCCGGTCCTGATCTTCACGCTGAACGTCGCGCTCATGGTGATCGCCTTCCGCTACGCCACCGGTGGGGGCATCACCACCCGCCAGGTTCTGCCGGGCGCGCTCATCGCGGGACTGCTCTGGCCGACCTTCCAGGTCACGGCGATGTCCTCGCTGCGGGATGCCGACACCAGCACCGCCAAAGGGGTGGCGACCCTGATCCTCGGCCTCGTCGCCCTCCTCCACCTCGGGGCCCTCGTCGTCGTCCTGTGTGCCGAGCTCAACGTCGTGATCGCCCGCCGCCTGTGGCCACGCGCGCTGCTCACCCCCTTCACCGACCACGTCGACCTCACCGATGCCGACCAGGCGTCCTATGCCGCGCAGGCACGCTCCCAGCGCTTCAAGGCCTACCAGGACATCCAGGTCTCCTTCGGACCGCGCCCCAGTCGCGCCCCCCGTCGGTCCGCGCGCGGGCTGCCCGCGGTCGAGGCCGACGAGCCTGCCTCGCAGCCGCAGTGACGGATCAGAGGCGACGGAGGGTCTGCACCTCCACTTCGTACCTCGAGCCCAGACCGCCACTCCCGCTGTAGAACCTCCGGCGGAGCGCTCCCTCGACCACGACCTGCTCCCCCTCGGCCAGCCGACCGAGGGTGCGGCGTGTGGCCGGCGTCCAGCACGACGCATCGATCACGTCGGGCCGGTTCCGCGCAGGTCCGCGGGAGCGAGAGCCCGGCGGTCGAGGCACGATCACCTGCCACGCCCGGACCCGGTCGCCACTGGGCAGGACCTTCTCCTCACCGATCCGGCCCACCCGCCCACTGAGCTCGACCCGATTGACGAACTCCACTGGCCCGTCCACCACGACCACCCCTCTCCCTGGGTCACACGTCCTCTTCCGGTCCGCCCAGCGTGCGCCGAGCCGACCCGCGAGAGGTGAGCGGACGGCATACCTGTGGACGACACACCCACGGCGACGATCGGTGTGGACAACGCCAGTTGAGAGGATCGGCTCATGGCTGCCCGACGAACCAACGCCCTCGTGGTCGGCGCGCTCGTCCTCCTCCTCGTGGTCGCGGGGTTCCTGCTGCGCCGCTCCGATGACGTGAGCCCCACTGCCGCCTCGCCCTCCCCCAGCGCGAGCTCCTCCCCCTCCACGACCGGGTCACCCTCGCCGACCGGCTCCACCTCCCCCAGCCCGTCGCCGTCGGTCACGCCCTCGGCCGCACCGGCGGCCATCTCCTCGGTGGCCTTCATCGGGGACTCGTATGCCGCGGGGACCGGGGCGAGCGAACCGGCCAAGCGTTGGACCACGCTGGTGTCGAGCGCCAACGGCTGGACCGAGACCAACCTGGGCCATCCCCGCACCGGCTACCTGCGCAGCGGCACCCAGCCACCGTGCACGGCCCCTGGCAGCTGCCCGCCCTTCACCGACGTTGTTGCGCAAGCGGTGGCCGCGCAGCCACAACTCGTCATCGTCACCGGTGGGGCCAACGACCTCGCCGAGGACCCGGCCGCGGCCGCAGCGGCAGTGACCAAGACCCTCACCGACCTGCGCACCGGCCTGCCCAACGCCACGATCGTCGTGGTCAACCCGTGGTGGGACATGCGTGACGCGAACCCCGCACTGGCGACCTACACCGAGACGATCAAGACAGCCGCAGCCGCGATCAACGCGACCTTCGCCGACACCGGCCAGCCCCTCGTCGGACACGTCGACCTGGTGACCTCCGACGGCCTCAACGCCAACGATGCCGGGCACGCCGCGCTCGCAGCGGCCGTCACCGGCGCCCTGAAGCTGGCGGGCCTGTCGGTCTCCTGAGTGAGCCCTCCCCGGCGCCGGTGAACACGCCACCGCCGGCACTCGCGAGTTGACCCGCGAAAGGCGCCGCCTGTGCCACGCTGTGCGCCATGACGACGGAGACGGTGGATCGCTGGGCTGACACGAAGCGGTACCACCGCCCCTGGTACTGGTACGACTGGGCCAACTCCGCCTTCGTCACGACGGTGGGCACCGTCCTCTTCGGGCCGTACCTGACCACCATCGCCAAGAATGCCGCCTGCCCGGACCTCACCGGCGACGAGAAGTGCACCGCGACGCTGTATGCCGTGCCCGCTGCGGCCCACCTGCCCGGCTGGGTCTGGGTCCTCTTCCTCGTCGTGACCCTCGCCCTGGCCGCCCTGACCGTGAATGCCTTCCGGGCCGACACCCGGGCCCAGCGCCCCCCGAGCGCAGCGGCCCGTGGCTTCCTCCTCGGGGCCGGCATCGCACTACTCGCCTTCGTGCTCACCGCTCCCTTGGACCCGGGCTCGATCGCCTCCTACACCACCACGCTCGCCACCATCGTCTCGGCCGTCATCCTCATGGTCGTGGGTGCGATCGCCGACCGCAGCGAGCGGCCGGCGCGCCTCCTCGGCCTGTTCGCCTGGGGCGGGTCCCTGGCGGCCTGCCTGCTCTTCTTCCTCGTGGGGACCAACTGGCGCTTCGGCGCAGCGATGATGATCCTGGCGACGATCTGCCTGGGTGCCTCGCTCGTGGTCTACGACGCCATCCTCATCCGCATCGCCACCCCGGACGACCGCGACAAGGTCTCCTCGCGTGGCTGGGCCCTGGGCTACCTCGGTGGTGGCCTGCTGCTCGCGATCAACCTCGTCATCGTCTCCAAGCCGGACCTCATCGGCGTCGACAAGGGCATGGCCGTGCGGATCAGCATGCTCTCCGCAGGTCTGTGGTGGGCACTGTTCACCCTCATCCCCGTGCTCGGGCTGTGGAAGCTGCGCGGCACGGCCGTCACGGCCGCAGGTGAGGTCCGACCGCCCGACGCGCCGCGAGCCGGTGCCATCGGCGGGAGCATCGTCCAGCTCCAGCACACCTTCCGGGACCTCAAGAAGTACCCGCAGACCTTGATGTTCCTGCTCGCCTACCTCTTCTTCAACGACGGCATCCAGACCGTCATCGCCAGCTCGAGCATCTACGGCGCGGAGCAGCTGAAGTTCGCCCAGGAGCAGCTGATCGCCCTCATCCTGCTCGTCCAGTTCGTGGCCTTCGGTGGTGCGCTCTTCTTCGGCTGGCTCGCCGGACGCTTCGGGGCCTGGCGCACCATCCTGTGGAGCCTGGTGGCGTGGAGCGGCATCGTCATCGCGGCCTTCTTCGTGCCGGAGAAGGCCTTCATGCCGTTCGTGGCCCTCGGCGTCCTCATCGGGATCGTGCTCGGCGGCTCGCAGGCCCTCTCCCGCAGCCTGTTCAGCCAGCTCGTGCCCCGGGCGCGGGAGGCAGAGTTCTTCGCCTTCTACCAGGCGATGGAGCGCGGCACGTCCTGGTTCGGGACGTTCGTCTTCGGCCTGGTCCACCAGCTCACGCACAGCTACCGACCGGCCATCGTGGCCCTCATCATCTTCTTCGCCCTTGGCTGGTACTTCCTCCGCAAGGTCGACGTGCGTCAGGGCATCACCGACGCCGGCAACGCGATGCCGGCCATCGTGTGAGCCACGGCTGAGGTCCACCTGAGCACGCCGCCCGTCGGGGCGGCGTGCGGATTCGGTGCTGAGGTCTCGATCGTGTCACAATGGAGTATTCGGCCTGCACGAGCCGGTTCCACGCGCTAGGGCGCGCACCGGAGCCGGGAACACCACGACTCGGCAGCACGTTGACCTCAAGAACCGATGTGTGTGCACCCCTGCGCGCGCATGTAGCAATGGACTGGGAGACCACCCAATGGCAGAGCGCAGCCTTCGCGGGAGCCGTCTCGGCGCCCTCAGCATGGAGACCGACGAGAACGTCGTCCCCTCCGAGCGCCAGATCACGACCTACCTGTGCCCCAACGGGCACGTCATCGAGCTGCCCTTCTCGGTCGAGGCGGAGATCCCCCCGACCTGGGAGTGCCGCTGCGGCGCCGATGCCAAGCTCAAGGACGGCCCGGAGGCCGAGCTCAAGCCGGTCAAGCCCGCCCGCACCCACTGGGACATGCTGCTCGAGCGTCGCTCCATCCCCGAGCTCGAGGAGCTCCTCGAGGAGCGGCTCGCGCTCTATCGCGAGGCCCGCGGGATCAAGCCGGGCAAGCGGAAGTCCGCCTGACGCCCACGCCACCACAGGCACAAGGTATGCCGCGCACCCATCCGGGTGCGCGGCATACCGCTTTCAGTCAACGACTTCGCCCTCGATGACGGTCGGACCGGACCCCGGAGGCCGCGACGGCGGAGCCGGAGTGCGAAGGAGGCGCTTGGCCACCGCGGCGGCCAGGACACCGCGCGCCAACGGGCGAGTCATCGGCAGGAGGAAGAAGAAGCCCACGAGATCCGTGACGAAACCCGGTGTGAGCAGCAGGGTGCCCCCGACCAGGATCAACGCCGCATCGGTCAGTTCGTTCGAGGGCATCGAGCCGCTGCGCAGCGCCGAGCTGAGCGCCGACCAGGCTCGCGACCCTTCCCGTTTGACCAGCCAGGCTCCCAAGGCCGACTCGAGGACGAGCAGGGCAATGGTCGGCCAGGGACCGATCACCTTCCCCACCCCGATGATGGCCGCCACCTCGACGGTCGGGACGACGAGCAGGGCCAGGGCCAGCCAGCGCAGGCTCCGGGGGCGCCGGCGTGGGCCGGCGGCATACGGCGTCGCTGCGGGACTCACAGGCGGTGCCAGGTGGGCTCGCGGCGACGAGCGGACTCGACGAGGCCCTTGGCCTGGGCGGCTCTGTGGCCGACGCCCCAGCCGGTGATCCGGCGCAGGGACTCGGTCATGATGGCGCGGCTCATCTTTGAGTTCCCGATCTCGCGCTCGACGAAGGTGATCGGGACCTCGACGACCCTCAGTCCGGCCCGGACCGCTCGCCAGGTGAGGTCGACCTGGAAGCAGTAGCCCTGCGAGGCCACGTCACCCAGGCCCATCGACCGCAATGCCTCGGTGCGGTAGAGCCGGAAGCCGGCCGTCGCGTCGTGCACCGGCATCCCGAGCAGCACGCGGGTGTAGATGTTGCCGCCCACGCTGAGCGCCTTGCGGTGCCAGGGCCAGTTCTCGATCGCTCCGCCGGGGACCCAGCGGGACCCGATGACCACGTCCGCCTCCTCGGCGGCGGCCAGGATCGTCGGCAGGTGCTCGGGTTGGTGGGAGCCGTCGGCATCCATCTCGATGACGGCGTCGTAGCCCCGCTCGAGGGCCCACCGGAAGCCATCGATGTAGGCCGCCCCCAGGCCGGCCTTGCCCGGCCGGTGGATGACCATGACCTGAGCATCGGCGGCGGCGAGCTCGTCGGCCACCTGACCGGTGCCGTCCGGGGAGTTGTCGTCGATGACCACCACGTCGAGCGAGGGCGCCGCCGAGCGCACCCGAGCGATGACACCGGGCAGGTTGTCCCGCTCGTTGTACGTCGGGATGAGGACCGCGACGGTGCGCAGTGCGGACCGGGAGGGCTCGGGCACGGTGGCTTGTCCTTGGGGATCATGCGGCAGGGTCTTCGGGACCAGACTAATCGCCGCGCCGCACCGTCCGGGCGCCCATCGGTCGCCAGGCCGCGACCAGGAGCAGGCCGAAGGCGCCGACCAGGATGCGCTCGGGCCAGGGTCCGAGTCGATCGCTCAGGGTCCGCTCGGCGCGGACGGGCACTTTCGCCCAGGCCTGGGCCGGCTCGAACAGCCCGGACTTGTGGGTCACGGTGCCGTCGGGGGCGATGAAGCCGGAGACGCCGACCGTCGAGACGTGCACGACGCTGCGGCCGTGCTCGATGGCGCGCAACCGGGAGATCGCGAACTGCTGCTCGGACTCCGCTGACCAGCCGAAGGTGGCGTTGTTGGTCTGCACGACGAGCAGCTGCGGGCCGCCCGCCCCAGGGTTGAGCACTGAATCCCGCATGAGGCCGTCATAGGCGACCTCGAAGCAGATCGTCGGCAGGGCCCGGTAGCTGCCTTGGTCAGTCGGGATCTCGAAGGCCCCGATGGTGTCACCAGCGACGAAGTTGCCGGCGAGGTTGGCCGTCGAAGTGATCCGGGCGAAGAACTCGCGGTAGGGGATGTACTCGGCGAAGGGCACCGGGTGCAGCTTGGTGTAGCGCTCAGGCTCCCCTCCTCTGGGACGGTAGAGGAGCGAGACGTTGGAGCTGTGCCCGACCGGCTCGGCGAGGACGGCGCCGACCAGCAGGGGCACCCGCACCGCGTCGACGGCCCGCTGGATCTGCGCCGCAGCGTCGGCGTTGCGGAGCGGGTCGATGTCGGAGGAGTTCTCCGGCCAGACCACGAGCGAGGTGTCCGTCGGCAGGGTGGCGGCCAGCGTCTCCGTGCCGCTCACGTGGTTGTCGAGTACGGCCCGGCGCTCGGCGTTGAAGTCGAGTCCGGCCTTGGGGACGTTGCCCTGGACGTACCCCACCGTGGCCGGCGCACCCTCGACCGGGATCGGGATCGCCACGAGCGGCAGCAGCCCGATCGCCACCGCGACCCCGACGATCAGGAGTTGGGTGCGGTGACGGGGGTCAGGGCCCCGGGATGCGCACCCGACGCGGTGGAGCAGCGCCAGGGCCGCCGTGCCGATCACCGCGACGACGAAGGTGACGAGCGGCGCGCCGCCCCACGCGGCATACCGCACCAAGGGGCTGTCGGCCTGGCTGAAGGCCAACCGGGCCCACGGGAAGCCGCCCCACGGGGTGGTCGAGCGGGCGAGCTCCTGCGCCACCCAGCCCAAGGGCACGAGCCCGTACGCCGCGGCGCGCCTTCCGAGACAGTCGAAAGTAGACGAGGAGTCGCCTCCGGCCGAGTGATGCGACTCCTCGTCTACTTTCGACTGTCTCGAGGGGGACCGGACGAGGAGCCGGGCGCTCCCCCAGGCCACGAGGGCGGACATCACGGCGACGTAGAGCGCCTGCAGGGTCGCCAGGGCCAGCCACGGCAGCGCGCCCACGTAGGTGCCGGACCAGGACAGGACCGGCACGAAGAAGGCCCAACCGGCCACCATGCCCAGGCCGAAGCCGGAGCGGAAGCCCCTCCCCCAGGTCACCAGCCCCAGGAGCGCCACGCCCACCGGCGCAGCCCACCACAGGTTGTGCTCCGGGAAGCTCAGCCACAGCGCGATACCGGCGGCCACAGCGCCACCGGGGCGCACGGCATACCGGATCAGTGGAGGCACCCGGCAAGGTTAGGTCACGTGCGTGCGGGCACCACGACCACGCCGCGGGCGGTGGTGGCCACGATCGGCGGGTCGAGCAGGGACGCCGAGGACTCGAGCGCGCCGGCGCCTTCGGAGGTGCCGCGCGCCACGACCCGCACCTCGAAGTCCATCTCGCGCGAGCGGGTCCCCGCTCGCACGATCCGGGCCTCGATCTCCAGGCAGTCGCCGGCCCGCACCGCGGCCCTGAACTGCACGTCGGAGTAGGACGCGAAGAGCCCCTCGTCGCCGTCGGTGCGGATGCACATCTCGGTGGCGACATCGCCGAAGGCGGCCAGGGAGTAGGCGCCGTCGACGAGGTTCCCGGCGTAGTGGGCGTGGCTGTAGGGCACATAGCGGCGGTGGGTCACCGTCGTGCCCACGAGCTGGTCCAGGGGCGGCAGGGCGGTCATGGTCAGGCTCCCTTGCGGCTGGGCGTCGGCGGGTTCACGAGCGCGTGGACGAGGTAGGAGGCGACCTCACCGGGAGTGGTGCCGCGCCCGAAGATGCGGTCCACGCCGAGGGTGCCGGCCGAGCCCTCCTCGAAGCGGGGCCCACCGACGATGAGCAGGGGCACCTTGCCCTTGGGGAAGGCCTCGCGGAAGGCCGCCGACATGGCCTGCGTGTTGTGGATGTGCGCATCGCGCTGGGTGACGACCTGGCTGACGAGCACGGCGTCGGCACGGACCTCGCGGGCGGTGTTCACCAGGTCCGGGATGAGCACCTGGGCGCCGAGGTTGTGGACGGCCATCTCGCGGTAGTACTCCAGACCTTTCTCCCCCGCGAAGCCCTTGATGTTGAGGATCGCGTCGATGCCGACGGTGTGGGCGTCGGTGCCGATGCACGCGCCGACGACGACGAGCTTGCGGCGCAGGTGCTTGCGGATGGCCGCGTTCGTGTCCTTGGCCGAGAGCAGGTCGTACTCGCGCTCCACGACCTGGACCTCCCGCACGTCGACGAGGTGGGTGACCGAGCCGTAGACGACGAAGAAGGTGAACTTGGGGCCGATCGCCTTGGCGTGCACGAGGATCGCGGGTTCCATCCCCATCTTGGCGGCGAGCTGGAGCGCCGCGCCCTCGGCGCGCTTGTCGTGCGGCAGGGGCAGGGTGAAGGAGACCTGGACCATGCCATCGCCGGTGGTGTCGCCATAGGGGCGCACGATCGGGGTGGTGAGGACGCTCTCGGCGAGGGAGGTCTCGCCGACGACCGCGTCCTCCATCCGACGCTCGGACACGTGGCGGCGGGACCGGTTGCGGGCCTCCTGGGCCTCGGTGCGCGGTGTCATGTGGTGCTCCCCTCCTCGAGCAGGGTCACGGCCGGGTTGTCGTAGCCGTCCGCCTTGACGACGACGCCGTCGAGGCCCTTGCCCTTGGTGGGCGCGCGCTTCATGGCGCCGAACGTGCCGTCGGCGATGGCCTCGAGCAGCGGCTGGGGGTAGTGCGGGTCGGCGCCCCCCTGGTCGGTCGCGATCTCCTCGAGCAGCTCGATCGCCTCGGCGAGCACCTGGTGGGCGCGCTGCTGGATGAAGCCGCCCCTGGGTGGGTGGAAGTCCTCGGTGAGGCCCCCGGCGGCGTTCATGACGTAGCGCACGTTCTGCAGGGCCAGGTCGCGGTCGGAGAGCCACGGGGTGACGACGGCCTCGGTCATCATGCCGACGAGGAGGATGCCCTGCCCGGTCATCGCCCCGACGAGGTTGAAGAAGCCGTCGAGGAGGTAGCCGCGGAAGACGTCCCCAGTCATGTGCTTGGTCGGCGGCATCCACTTCAGCGGCGCCTGCGGGAAGAGCTCGCGCGCGAGGAGGGCATGGGCGAGCTCGAGCCGGAAGCTCTGCGGGACCGCCGGGTCGATCTCGAAGGCGTGCCCCAGACCGAGCTGCCAGTCCGCCAGTCCGGCCTCCTTGGCGAAGTACTCGTTGAGCAGCTGGCTGACGGTGACCGTGTGGGCCGCGTCGACCGCATCGGCGGTGGTGAGGTAGTTGTCCTCGCCGGTGTTGATGATGATCCCGGCACGGGCGTGGATCTGGCGGCTGAAGCGCTGGTCGACGAAGGTGCGGATCGGGTTGATGTCGCGGAAGAGGATGCCGTACATCGAGTCGTTGAGCATCATGTCGAGCCGCTCGAGCCCGGCGAGCGTGGCGATCTCGGGCATGCACAGGCCGGAGGCGTAGTTGGTGAGCCGGATGTAGCGGCCCAGTTCCTTGCTGCTCTCGTCGAGGGCGGCCCGCATGAGACGGAAGTTCTCCTGCGTGGCGTACGTCCCGGCATACCCCTCGCGGGTCGCTCCCTCGGGCACGAAGTCGAGCAGGCTCTGCCCGGTCGAGCGGATGACGGCGATGATGTCGGCACCTTCCCGAGCGGCCTCCTGGGCCTGCGGGATGTCCTCGTAGATGTCGCCGGTCGCCACGATGAGGTAGACCCACGGCTTGGTCTCGGGGTCACCGTGCTTGGTGATCAGCCGGTCGCGGGTGGCCCGCTGCCGGTCGATGGTCCGTATGCCGCGGGCCACGTCCCGTCGCGCGTTGCGTCGTGCTCGCGTCAGGCCGGCCTTCTCCGGCAGGCGGAAGCTCACTCCCCCACTGCTCGCCTTCTGGGCGAGGGTGAGCAGGTCGGGCGCCTCGCCGCGGGCGAGAGCATCCCACACGGGTGTCGTCACGCCGTGCTCGAGGCCGACCCCCTCACGGACGGCATCGACGAGGTGGTTGACCCACGGGACGTTCTCGTGGTCGGCCCCGGACAGGCCGGCCAGCCTCAGCGTGGCCCGCTCCACCGAGACGGTGGTGTGCGCCTTGGCCAGGTCGACGACGGGCTTGCCGGCGCGCCGGGCCAGCGTGCGGGCTCGTCGAACGGTGGCGGGGTCGAGGTCGAGCAGGCGACGGGCACGCGAAGTCACGCCCTGAATCTACCAGTCACGCAACTTTCTCCGGCCAGATCCTCGCGCTACCGAAGATCTTTCACCGAGAGGCCGTCAGGTCGCGACGAGGGTGATCAGTGAGATCTCGCTCGGCGCGAACACGCGGAAGGGCGGACCCCACTTGGGCCGGCGAGAGGCCGTCCCAGGCCACGAGCAGCAGCGCTTCGCGCTCCGGACGCGTGCAGGCCTCAAGTGGGCGCAGCTGCGCCTCGCGCTCGGCCACCGCCTCGGCCGGGTCCAGTGCCTCTGGAAGCCGCCACTGCGATCGCACCGCGTCCAGCCAGAGCTCGTCGGCGCGGCGACCCGAGCGACGCTGGTTCGCGATGTGGTGACGGGCCGTGACGAGCAGCCACGGCAGCGGCGCCGCGGGGAGGTCGTCCCGGCGTCGCCAGGCGGTGAGGAAGGTCTCGGACACCACGTCGTCGGCGCGGTCGGGACCGACATGCCGACAGGCGTAGGCCCACACGCGGTGGGCGTGCGCGCGGAAGAGCTCATCGAGGTCGATCACACCTCGTAGTGTCCGCCCGCGCCGGGATGTCACATCCCGGCAACCACCTGCGCGGACTGGGTGGCGATCTCCAGCTCCTCGTCGGTGGGGATGACGTATGCCGTGAGCCCGCTCCCCGTGCCGGTCACCCTCCGCTCCCCCGAGCCGGTGGTGTTGGCCACCGGGTCGACCTCGGCCCCCAGCAGGGTGAGGGCACCCAGGAGGTCGGCCCGCAGGTCGGGGTTGTGCTCGCCGATGCCACCGGTGAAGACGAGCGCATCCACGCGACCCAGCTCCACGGCATACGCACCGATGTACTTGAGCAGTCGGTGACGCACGACGTCGTACGCCAGGCCGGCGTCGGGGTCGCCGGCGGCCCGGTGGGCCAGCAGCTCACGGAAGTCGGAGACGCCGGAGAGCCCGAGCAGGCCGCTCTCCTTGTTGAGCGCGGTGTCGATGGCCGACAGGTCCATCCCCGCGACCCGGCCGAGGTAGGCGGGCAGGGCCGGGTCGACGTCACCGGACCGGGTGCCCATGACCAGGCCTTCGAGGGGGGTCAGGCCCATCGAGGTGTCGACCGAGTGACCGCCGCGGACGGCCGCGGCGCTGCACCCATTGCCCAGGTGGAGGACGACGAGGTTGGTCTCGTCGAGGGGGCGGTCCAGGAGCAGGGCGGCCCGCCTCGTGACGTAGCCGATCGAGGTGCCGTGGAAGCCGTAGCGACGGACCCGGAGGTCCTCACGCCAGGCCTTGGGGACGGCATACGTGTGGGCTGCCGGGGGGATGCTCTGGTGGAAGGCGGTGTCGAAGACCGCGACCTGCGGCACGCTCGGGAAGTGCGCCACCGCCGCGTCGATGCCCAGGAGCGCCGCGGGATTGTGCAGGGGCGCCAACGCGCACAGGTCCTCGATCGCCGAGCGGACCTCGGCGGTGATGACCGTGGGGTCGCTGAAGCGCGCTCCCCCGTGGACGACGCGGTGGCCCACGGCCACGAGGTCGTCGAGCACGTGACCCTCGATGGCGATCTGCCGCAGCGCCTGGTCGAGGGCCTGGCCATGGTCCGTGACCCGCTCGATGAGGCCCTTGACGAGGGTGAGCTCGGAGGCGACGTCGATGAGCTGGTACTTCAGCGACGAGGACCCGGCATTGATGACGAGGACGAGGGTGCTCACCGGCTGCCTCCGTGCCCGGCCTGGACGGCCGTGATGGCGATGGTGTTGACGATGTCCCGCACGAGCGCGCCACGGGAGAGGTCGTTGACGGGTCGGCCCAGGCCCTGGAGCACCGGGCCGATGGCCACGGCGCGCGCGGAGCGCTGGACCGCCTTGTAGGTGTTGTTGCCGGTGTTGAGGTCGGGGAAGACCAGGACCGTGGCCCGGCCGGCGACCGGGCTGTCCTTGAGCTTGGTCGCCGCGACATGCGGATCGACGGCCGCGTCGTACTGGATCGGCCCCTCGACGAGCAGCTCGGGCGCCCGCTCCCGGACGAGCTTGGTCGCGGCCCGGACCTTGTCGACGTCGGCGCCCGTGCCGGAGGAGCCGGTCGAGTAGGACAGCATCGCCACCCGCGGCTCGATGCCGAACTGGCGTGCGGTCTGGGCCGAGGAGATGGCGATGTCGGCCAGTTGGTCGGCGTTGGGGTCGGGGTTGATGGCGCAGTCGCCGTAGACGAGGACGCGATCGGCCAAGCACATGAGGAAGACGCTGGAGACGATCGAGACCCCCGGAGCGGTCTTGACGATCTCGAGCGCCGGCCGGACGGTGGCCGCGGTCGTGGTGATCGACCCGGACACCATGCCGTCGGCGAGGCCGTCGTGGACCATGAGGGTGCCGAAGTAGGAGGGGTCGACGACGACGTCGAGGGCCTGGTCGATCGTCATCCCCTTGTGGGAGCGGAGACGGGCGTACTCCCCGGCGAAGCGGTGGCGCCACTGCTCGTCGTGCGGGTCCAGGACGCGCACGTCGTCGAGGTCGAGACCGATGGTCCGGTTGGCCGCCTCGATCGCGGCGCGGTCACCGAGGAGCGTCAGGCGCGCGATGCCGCGCTCGCGGACCTGGCGCGCGGCTTCGAGGATGCGGGGCTCGGCCCCTTCGGGCAGCACGATGTGGGCATCGGCGGCGCGGGCCGCGTCGACGACCTGGTGCTCGAACATGAGCGGGGTCACGACATCAGGGGTGTCGGGCAGGTCGAGCGCCGCGAGCAGCGAGGACCCGGCCAGGGTGTCCCCCAACGTGGTGATGGCGGCCTCGATCTTGCGGGACGAGCGCGGCGTGATCCGGCCCTTGGCCCGAGCAATGGCGCTGACCGTCTGCATCGTCCCGGCGGCGCAGGTGATGAGGGGCAGCTGCACGTCGATGCCGTCGATGAGGCGGGAGAGCTGGGGCGAGACCTCGAAGCCCCCGTTGAGGATGAGGCCGCTCAGGCTCGGGAAGGTGCTGGATCGATGGGCGAGGAGCGCGCCGAGCACGACCTCCTCACGGTCCGCCGGGACCACGACGACCGCGCCCTCGACTAGCCGGTCGAGCACGTGCGGCATCGTCATCGCCGCCACGATGATGGCCATGGCCTCGCGGTCGAGGAGGGACTCGTCCCCGTGGGCGAGGTCGCCGTCGCAGGCCTCGGCGAGGTCCTGCACGGTCGGTGCCCGGAGGATCGGCACATCGGGCAGCGTGACGACCGGCACGGGACCGACGCGCTCCGCGACCGCCGTTGCGATCCGCTCGCTGTCGGCGACGACGCTCTGGTTCACGATGACGCCGGCGATCGTCGCGTGCGAGTCCTCCGCCGCGTGGAGGGCGACCTCGACCGCGGCGGCCACGGCACTCGGGGCGCGCAGGCCGGCCGGGAGGACCAGCACCATCCGCGACCCGAGGTGGGCCGCGATCTGGGCATTCGTCGCGAACTCGGTGGGGGCGCTGATGTCACCGAAGTCCGAGCCGATGACGAGCACCACATCGGCCTGGTCGCCGATGGCATGGAACCGGTCGACGATGGCCGACATCGCCTGCTCGGGATCCTCGTGCATCTCCTCGTAGGCGACACCACACAGGGCGCGCGTCGAGGGTGCGTCCGGTCCGAGTCGCTCACGCAGGGTGTCGAGGAGCTCGTCCTCGCCCACGGACGCGACGATCGGGCGGAACGGCAGGACGCGGCCGGCCCGACGAGCCAGGTGCTCGAGGAGGGCCAGGGCGACGGCGGACTTCCCGGAGGCTGCCTCGGTGGCAGCCAGGTAGATGCTCTCGACCACGGGCTACACGCTATCCCGTCGGGCTGCCCCGCCGGGCAGCGGTCAGTGCTCGAGCCGGGTCTCGAAGAGGGAGCGCACCGCGGGGTTGCCCCGGATCAGGTCGAGGGCGTATGCCGCGTGGCCGGGGACGTAGCCGTTGCCGACGAGCATGGTGACATCGGAGGCCAGCCCCTCGGCACCGAGCGCGGCTGCGGCGAAGTGGGTGGCCATCGAGAAGAAGATGACCGTCCCACCTTGCGCCGTGGCGAGGATGGCGGGCTGCTCACAGCCCGGCACGTCGACGCAGACGACGGTCACATCGGCCGGGCCCCCGGCGCCCTCGACGGCCTCGGCCAGGGCGATCGGCGAGCGCGCGTCGGCGATGACGACCTCGTCGGCCAGGCCGGATGCACTCAGCAGGGCGGCCTCGGCCTCGAACGGTACGACGCCGATGAGCCGGCCTGCCCCGGCGTCGCGCGCGGCGGCGAGCGAGAGCGAGCCGGACTTCCCGGCGCCCCCGAGGACGGCGACGGTCGGGCGGTGGCCGCGGACGGCATACGACTCCACGACCCGGCGGACGAGGGCGGGGGCGCCGCACACGTCCATGACCATGAGGGCGAGGTCGGGTGAAAGGTTCTCGGGGAGCGTGGCGGCGATGGAGCGGCCGAAGAGGATCGCGGTGCCCTCGGCGGGCACTCGCTCGCTGCGCCCGTCCCAGCGCGCAAGGCCGTCGGTCAGCTGCAGCGGGGTGAGCGAGAGCGAGACGAGGGTCGCGACGCGGTCTCCGACGGCCAGCCCCAGGGTGGACTCCGGCCCGACCTCCTCCACGGTGCCGATGAGCATGCCGCCGGAGCCGGTGACCGGGTTCTGCATCTTGCCGCGGGTGGCCACGATGTCCAGGACCTCGGCACGGACCCCCTCGCCGTCGAGGGTGCCCTCGTGCGTGTGCTTCTCGGCGAGCTGGCGATAGGACGCGGCGTCGAGGTTGAGGGTCTCGACGGCGATCCGCACCTCGTCCGGCCACAGCTCAGGGGTGGGGTCGAGGCGGCGGGCCGCCTGCGGCAGCGAGGCGCCGGCCGGCTCGAGGACACGGTGGACGCCGATCGGGGAGGCCGGGCTGGTGCGCATGCTGAAAACTCCTGCTCCTGACGACACGAGACTGCAGATCTTGCGGCGGATATGTGACTTCACCGCTGATCTTCTCGTATCCTGCCACTCATGACGACAGACATCGAGCAGCCCTACGTCTATCGCCGCCACGAGCTGGTGGAGCCCGACTGGACGCGGCTGCCCGGCTACCGCGACGTGACCGCCGAGCAGTGGGCGGATGCGCAGTGGCAGCGCGTCAACTGCGTCAAGAACGTCAAGCAGCTGCGCGACCTCATGGGCGACCTGCTCACCGACGAGTTCTACGCCGACCTCGAGCGCGACCAGGCCGAGCGGGCGACCATGTCGATGCTCATCCCGCCACAGATGATGAACACGATGGTCAGCGAGATGACCTGGGCCGACGGGCGGATGCCCGCGGCGGGCGCCGACTTCACGGCAGCCTTCCTCGCCGACCCGGTGCGCCGCTACATGATCCCGGTGTTCTCCGACCGGCGCACCGACTGGCCCTCGCACCCGTTCGCGACGCGGGACTCCCTGCACGAGCACGACATGTGGGCCGTCGAGGGCCTGACGCACCGCTACCCCACCAAGGTGCTCGCCGAGATGCTGCCGACCTGCCCGCAGTACTGCGGCCACTGCACGCGCATGGACCTCGTCGGCAACTCCACCCCGCAGGTCGCCAAGCTCAAGCTCTCGGGCAAGCCGGTCGACCGATATGGCGCGATGCTCGACTACCTCCAGCGCACCCCCGGCGTGCGGGATGTGGTCGTCTCCGGCGGTGACGTCGCGAACATGCCGTGGAAGAACCTCGAGGGCTTCCTCGACAAGCTGCTCGAGGTCGAGACGATCCGCGACATCCGCCTGGCGACCAAGGCGCTCATGGGCCTGCCCCAGCACTGGCTGCAGCCTGATGTCGTCGAGGGCGTGGCGCGGATCTCGGCCAAGGCGCGCTCGCGTGGGGTGTCCGTCGCGATCCACACCCACGTCAACAACGTCCAGTCCGTCACTCCTCTGGTCGCCGACGCCGCCAAGGCCATGCTCGACGCCGGGCTGCGCAACGTGCGCAACCAGGGTGTGCTCATGCGCGGGGTCAACGACTCGCCCGAGCAGCTGCTCGACCTGTGCTTCGCCCTCCAGGACGAGGCCATGATCACGCCGTACTACTTCTACATGTGCGACATGATCCCGTTCTCCGAGCACTGGCGACTCTCGCTGCGCGAGGCCCAGGAGCTCCAGCACGCGATCATGGGCTACCTCCCCGGCTTCGCCACGCCGCGCATCGTCTGCGATGTCCCCTTCGTCGGCAAGCGCTGGGTGCACCAGGTCGAGAACTACGACCGCGACAAGGGAATGTCGTTCTGGCGCAAGCACTACCGGACCTCGATCGAGGCCGGCGACGACCAGGCGCTGTCGCGCGAGTACGTCTACTACGACCCGATCTACACCCTCTCCGAGATCGGCCAGAACTGGTGGCGCAGGAACACCGACATGGACGCCCTGCACGCGGCCGCCTTCGAGGAGGCCGGCGCCAGCCGCCACGCCTCGGTGCGCATCCACGCCTGAGGTGAGCGGACGGCATACGAGAATGCCGGTATGCCGCGCAAGGACTCCGTGGGAACGCCCGCCACCGTGACCCTCACGGCGGCGGGCGTCGCCTTTTCGGTGCACACCTACGACCACGACCCGGCCGCGAGGTCGTTCGGGATGGAGGCGGTCGAGGCGCTCGGGCTGCCCGCGGACCAGATGTTCAAGACCCTGCTCGTCGACACCGGAGCGGGTCTGGCGGTGGGTGTCGTCCCGGTGTCCGGGCAGCTGGACTTTAAGGCGATGGCGCAGGCGCTCGGGGTCAAGAAGGTGGAGATGGCCGACCCCAGGATCGCCGAGCGCACGACGGGCTATGTCGTGGGCGGGATCTCCCCCGTCGGCCAGAAGCGTTCCCTGCCAACGGTGCTCGATGAGACGGCGGAGTTGTTCGACGTGGTCTACGTCTCCGGTGGGCGGCGCGGCCTCGACATCGGTGTCGCACCGGCTGACCTCGTGCGGGTCACGGGTGCGAAGGTCGCCGACATCTCCCGCTGACCGCTCAGTGCCCCGGTCATGCAGAGGGCGGAACGGGTCCCGCGGACAGCATGACCGAAGCTCAGCGGATCACTCCCAGGGCGTGGACAGGACGATCGTCGTGCGCGTCGAGACGTGGGCTGCGGCCCGGACTTTGGCGATGAGCTCCTCGAGGGCCACCGGGGTCGCGACCCGCACCTTGAGGACATAGCTCATGTCGCCCGCGACCGAGTGGCACTCCTCGATCTCGGTGAGGTCCCGGAGCCGCTCGGGCACGTCGTCGGGAGCCGCGGGGTCCAGGGGTGTGATCGACATGAACGCGGTCAGCGGCAAGCCGAGCTGCGCGTGGTCGACGCGCGCGCTGTACCCCTTGATGACGCCGCGCTCCTCGAGGCGGCGCACCCGCTGGTGCACGGCCGAGGTGGACAGGCCGAGCTCCTTGCCGAGGTCGGTGAAACTCATCCGCCCGTCGGTGCGCAGCAGCTCGACGATCCGGCGGTCGGTCTTCTCCACGCCCACACCCTAGTGGCCGCCCGAACTAGGGTGTCGCGCATGCGTGAACCTCGGCTGCTCCTGCTCGACTCGGCCTCGTTGTACTTCCGGGCGTTCTACGGCGTGCCGGACCAGCGTCGCTCCCCCGCCGAGCCGCCGACGAACGCCGTCCGCGGGTTCCTCGACATGATCGCCACCCTCGTCACCGCGCACCGCCCCACCGAGCTGGTCGCCTGTTGGGACAACGACTGGCGGCCCCAGTGGCGGGTCGACCTCATCCCGAGCTACAAGACCCATCGGCTGGCGCAGACGGCCCCCGTCGAGGCGGTCGTCGAGGCCCCGGACCAGGCGCACCCGGCGACCGGCGTGGGTGAGGAGGTCCCGGACGACCTGGAGCCGCAGGTCCCGCTCATCGTCGATGCCCTGGAAGCCTTCGGGATCGCCCGCATCGGCGTGGACCGCTACGAGGCGGACGATGTCATCGGCAGCCTGGTCGCGCGCCACAAGGGCCGGGTCCCGATCGACGTCGTGACCGGAGACCGGGACCTGCTCCAGCTCGTCGACGATGCGGCGGGCGTGCGCGTGCTCTACACCGGCAAGGGGGGCGTGCGAGAGCCCGACATCGCGACGCAGGGATACCTCCAGGAGCGGTATGCCGTCCCCTCCGGCGAGGCCTACCTCGAGATGTCGATCCTGCGCGGTGACACCAGCGACGGACTCCCCGGCGTCAAGGGCATCGGGGACAAGACGGCGGCCCTGCTCATCGGTGAGTTCGGGTCGCTGGCCGGCCTGCGGGCCGCGCTCGAGTCCGGCGACCCCCGGCTCAAGGGCGCCCGCCGGTCCAATCTGGAGGCCGGCCTGGCCTATCTCGAGGTGGCGCCCACGGTGGTCCGGGTCGCGCCGGACGTCCCCCTTCCGGACGTGCCGCTGACCCTCCCCACGGCGGTCGCCGACACCCGGCTGCTGAGCCGGCTCGCGTCGGAGTACGGCCTGACCTCGCCGATCAACCGGGTCCTGGCCGCCCTCGACCTCGGCCACTGAGGAGGGAGTGCTGTGACCTACGTCCCCACCCGGCTCGACCGGGTGCAGCGCGCCAGCTTCGCCGCCCTGCTGGCTCTCCCTCCGGCGGTCACCCGTCGCCTCGCCGGAGCTCCGCACGTCGTCGACGACGCCCCCCTGGACGCGCAGATCCAGGTGGGGCTGCGGATCCTCTCGAGGATCAGCGGACGCGAGCTGGACGAGCGCACCGTGGCGGACGCCCGAGCCACCCTGGAGCAGGAGTCCTGGCTCTTCGGCGGGGACCTGGCCGACGTCGGGTCCAGTCGGGACCTGCTCGTCCCGGGCCCCGGCGGCGCCATTCCCGCGCGGCTGCACCTCCCCCGTCGTGCACCCGGGGCGAGGGAGCCGCTGCCGCTCCTCATCTGGTTCCACGGGGGTGGCTGGGTCCTGGGCTCGATCGAGTCCCACGAGTCGGTGGCGCGCAACCTGTGCGCCCTCGCGGAGGTGGCCGTCCTCAACGTGGGCTACCGGCTCGCCCCCGAGCACCCCTTCCCCGCGGCCTTCGTTGACGCGGAGGCGGCCTTCCTCTGGGCCCACGAGCAGGCCGCCGACCTCGGCGTCGACCCGGCCCGCATCGCACTCGGCGGCGACAGCGCCGGCGGCAACCTCAGTGCCGCCGTCTCGCTCGCCCGCACCCGCGCCGGAGGCCCGTCGCCGGCCTTCCAGCTGCTCATCGTGCCGGCCACGGACCTGGAGGGCGCCCACCCGTCGCACGAGCTCTTCGCCAACGGCTACTTCCTGACCCGGGCCAACATGGACTGGTACAAGGACCTCTACCTGCCCGCGGGGATGGATCGCTCCGACCCCCGTGCCTCACCCCTGCTCGCGCCCGACCTGTCCGGTCTGCCACCGGCCTATATCGCCGTCGCCGGCTTCGATCCGCTCCGCGACGAGGGCGTGGCGTATGCCGAGCGCTTGCGTGCCGCGGGCGTGCCGGTCACGCTGCGGCGCTTCCGCAGCGCCGTCCACCCCTTCATCAACATCCCGATCACCCGCATGGGGCGGGCGGCGCTCCTCGAGACCGTCGGCACCCTGCGCCAGGGCCTGTCCGTCCAGTCCTAGTCGAGGCGGTCGGTCGCCACGACGCCGCGCAGGACGACGTCCACCGCACGCCGCGCCGTCCGACGCAGCACCGGGTCGTCGGCCGCCGTGGCGACCTGGCCCAGCAGGTCCACGACCTGCTTGCAGCGACGGACGAAGTCGCCGGCGGCCATGTCCTGACCCCGCAGCACCTCGTCGAGGTCCCGGCCGCTGGCCCACCGGTGCATCGACCACGCCATGCCGGCGTCGGGGGCGCCGGAGACGGGCAGGCCGTGCCTGGTCTCGAGCTCCTCGAGGTCGACCCAGATGCGCTGCATCGCCGCGAAGGCATTGGCCACCTCGTCGGTGGGCAGGCGCGGTGAGGCCTCGCTCGCCTCGCCCCGGGGCTCGTGGATGAGGGTGGACACACAGGCCGCGAGGCCGGGGGCATCGAGCGCCTTCCACACCCCCTCGCGCAGGCAGAGCGCGGCGAGCAGGTCCTTCTCGGTGTAGAGCCGCCGCAGCCGCTCCCCGTCGGCGGTCACGGACTCGCCGTCGGGGCTGAGGTCGCCGGTGTCGACGAGGGCGGCACAGATCCGGTCGAAGGTGGCGGCCACGGTGTTCGTGCGGCCGTCGATCTTGCGTTGCAACCCGACCGTCTCGCGCTTGAGCCGCCACCAGCGCTCGGCCCATCGGGCGTGCTCCTCGCGCTCGGGACACTGGTGGCAGGGGTGGCTCTTGAGTCGGCGACGGAGCTCCTCGGCCGCTGTCCGGTCGCCCCCGGCCTCCTGGCCCGCGTCTCCCCCGGAACGGCGCCGGCCGGCGCCCTTGCCCGGATAGGGCTCGTCGTGCGGGACGGCGATCCGCAGCGAGGTCGCCAGGTCGCGCCGGGTCTTGGGATTCTTGGGGTTGGCGTGCGCCGGCACCTTGATCCGCGCCACCGCCTCGACCGGGCCGGCCACGTCGGCCAGGGACACCGTGTGCAGGTGCTTGTCCGCCGTGACCACGGTCGGCCCGCTCCACTGGCCCTTCCCCTCGCGGGCCGGCTGCACGACGACCGCCCAGCCGGCGCGCCGACCCGACCCGATCCGGAAGACGTCGCCGATCCGCAGGGCCTCCAGGCTCACGGCGGCCTCGGCCCGACGGCTCGCCGCCCGCTGCCGCGCTCCCGACTTCTCGGCATCGGCCAGGGCACGGCGCAGGTCGGCATACTCCCGGAAGTCTCCGAGGTGGCAGGTCATCGCCTCGGCGTAGCCCTCGAGCGCCTCCTCCTGCCGCCGCAGCTGGGTGGCCAGCCCCACGACGCCGCGGTCGGCCTGGAACTGGGCGAAGGAGGTCTCCAGCACCTCGCGCGCCGTGGTGCGTCCCACCCGGGCGACCAGGTTGACGGCCATGTTGTAGGTCGGCCGGAAACTCGACCGGAGCGGGTAGGTGCGTGTCGACGCGAGCCCGCCCACGGCATACGGATCGAGGCCCCGCGCCCACTGGACGACCGCATGGCCCTCGATGTCGATGCCGCGGCGGCCGGCGCGCCCGGTGAGCTGGGTGTACTCCGCGGGCGTGACGTCGACGTGGGCCTCCCCGTTGAACTTCACCAGCTTCTCCAGGACGACGCTGCGGGCCGGCATGTTGATGCCCAGCGCCAGGGTCTCGGTGGCATAGACCGCGCGGATCCGGCCCGCGGTGAACAGCTCCTCCACGACCTCCCGGAAGAGCGGCAGCATCCCGGCATGGTGGGCCGCGAAGCCGCGGGACAGCCCGTCGACGAACCTCCAGTAGCCCAGGACGCCGAGCTCGGCGTCGGTGAGGTGCCCCACCCGTTCCTCGACGAGGCGCCGGATCCGGGCTCCCTCTCGCTCGGGGATGAGTCGCACGCCGGCCGAGAGCAGCTGGCCGACCGCGGCCTCGCAGCCGACCCGGCTGAAGATGAAGGTGATCGCCGGCAGCAGGCCGTCGCGGTCGAGCTCGAGCACCACCTCGGCGCGGGTGGCACCTCCCCCGCGTCGTCCCCCCCGCGGCTCCCGTGGTCCGCGACGCCGATCCGGTATGCCGTGCGCTCGCCCCCCGCGGGGCAGGTCACCGTTGCGCTCCTCCCGCCGGATCGCCTGCAGGAGTTCGGGATTGATCCTGGCGCGCTCGTGCGCTCCGGACGGTGGGAGCACGTGGTCGGCGTCCGCACCGGTGAACAGGTCGTACATCGTGCGCCCCACGAGCATGTGCTGCCACAGCGGCACCGGCCGGTGCTCGGACACGACCACGGCGGTGTTGCCACGGACCTCGGTGAGCCAGTCCCCGAA
Organism: Actinomycetota bacterium; assembly: GCA_020161815.1. Lineage (GTDB taxonomy): Bacteria > Actinomycetota > Actinomycetes > Actinomycetales > Dermatophilaceae > Phycicoccus_A. Next base: position 184,284 of record JAIUOP010000002.1, read on the forward strand.
CTCCTCGGCGTTGCTCACGGTCGCCGACAGCGAGACCAGCTGCACGTGCTCGGGCAGCAGGACGATGACCTCCTCCCAGACCCCGCCCCGGAAGCGATCGGCGAGGTAGTGCACCTCGTCCATGACGACGAAGCCGAGGTTGTCGAGGGTGCGCGAGCCGCCGTAGATCATGTTGCGCAGCACCTCGGTCGTCATGACGACGACCGGCGCCTCGCCATTGATCGAGGTGTCCCCGGTGAGCAGCCCGACGCGGTCGGCCCCGTGGCGAGCGAGAAGGTCGTGGAACTTCTGGTTGGAGAGGGCCTTGATCGGCGTGGTGTAGAACGCCTTCCGCCCGGTCGCCAGCGCGAGGGCGACGGCGAACTCGCCCACGATCGTCTTGCCGGCGCCGGTGGGGGCCGCGACGAGGACCCCCTGACCGCACTCGACGGCCCGGCAGGCCTCGAGCTGGAAGTCGTCGAGCGGGAACCCCTGGTCCGCGGCGAAGGTGTCGAGGACGGAGCCGGCCATGCCGCAACGCTACGTCAGGACGGTGACCGCCCGGGGGTCCACGGTGACCTCCATCGGCAGCGCCCCGAAGCGCTCCCCGTCGGCGTACCCGACGATGCCGGTCGCCTCGAGGTGGACCGAGCGGGCCCGGTGGATGGTCACGGCCGGGTGGTCGACGTGGCCGCCGGAGAAGACCCGGGGGAAGACCTTGAGGAACTCCGGCGTGGAGATCCTCGACAGGACGAGCACGTCGAGGAGGCCGTCGTCGAACTCGGCGCCGGGCACGACCTTCATGCCCCCGCCGTAGGCTGGGCCGTTCGCGACGGCGACCAGCATCGCGTCGGTCTCGGTGCGGACCCCGTCGAGGGTGACGGCATACGGGATGGCCCGGAAGCCGGGCAGCTCGCGCAGGATCGCCAGGTTGTAGCGCATCTGACCCTTGGGCCAGCGCCATCCGTTGGCCCGCTCGTTGACCAGCGCGTCGAAACCCGCGCCGAGGACTCCCGCGAACCAGGTCGGCGTGCCGTCCGCGCGTTCGTGGCGGGCCAGGTCGATCTGCCGGGCCCGACCTTGCTCGATCCGCTCGACCGCCTCCACGGCATCCCGGACCGGCAGGCCGAGCTCGCGGGCGATGTCGTTGCCGGTGCCGGCGGCGATGATCCCCAGGGGCAGGTCGGTGCCGGCGCAGAGGTTGACGCCCAGGTTGACCATGCCGTCGCCGCCGGAGACGACGAGCCGATCGAGGGAGCCGGCGTCGATGGCGGCCTTCGCGCGGGCTCGCGCATGCGCGGCATCCATGGCGCTCAGGTCGACGACGTCGTGACCGTGGGCGGCCAGGAGCGTGGCGGCCTCGGCGCCGATGCGCCCTCCGGTGTTCTTGCCCGACGTGGGGTTGACGATCAGGCCGATGCGTAGGGGCACCGCGTCAGGCTAGTGCCTTCAGAGGGCGCTGGCCTGGGTGTCGTCGGTTTCCAACCACTCCGGCCGGTCGGCCGCCTTCCGGCGGTCGAGGATCTTGCACACGGCGAGCGCGGCGAAGAAGAAGACGATGAGCGGACCGGCGAGCAGGAACATGGTGAAGGGGTCCGGCGTGGGCATCATCATCGCGCTGAAGACGAGGATCGCGAAGACCGCGATCCGCCAGCCCTTGGCGAGGCGATCGGCCGGCAGGATGCCGATGAGGTTGAGGCCGACGAGGAAGACCGGCAGCAGGAAGGCGATGCCGAAGGCGAGGATGAAGCGGGTCACGAAGCTGAGGTAGTCGGACAGCGTCATCAGGTTGGCGGTCCCGCTGGCGGCGAAGTCGAGCAGGATGCCCACGACGAACGGCAGGGAGTAGTGCGCCATGAAGACGCCCCCGAGGAACAGCGGGACGGCCGCGCCGATGAAGGACAGCGAGATCCGCTTCTCCTTCTTGGTCAGCCCGGGCATGATGAACGCCCAGATCTGGTAGAGCCAGATGGGGCTGGAGACGATCACCCCGAGGAAGATCGCCAGGCTGAGCCGCTGTGAGAAGGCCGACGTGAGCCCGGTGTAGGTCGTCTCGATCGTCCGGTCGGGGTGCGCGGCGGCATAGTCGTCGAACGGCTTGCGCAGGATGGCCAGCGCCGGGTCGTAGAGAAACCACCCGAGGGCGCCGGCGGCGAAGAGGGCCAGCCCTGACTTCACGATGCGCGCGCGCAGCTCCCGCAGGTGATCGGCAAGCGGCATCCGCCCCTCGGGGTCACGGGGGCGACGGCGCGGCAGGGCCATGGGTGGTGTCGTCAGGTCGAGGTGTCCCGAGCGCTCAGGCGGAGCGATCCGGGCGGGTGTCGCCCACCGGCGGCGTGACCGGGTCCACGACGTCGTCGACCTGCCGGTCCACCTTGGTGCCCTCGACGGTGGCCTGGCTCGCCTCGGTCCTGGCCGCTGCACTCTCGGCCTTCATCTCGTCGACCTCGGACTTGAAGATCCGCATCGAGCGGCCGATGCTGCGTGCCGCGTCCGGGAGTCGCTTGAACCCGAAGAGGATGACGAAGGCCAGGACCAGGATGATCAGGTGCCACGGCTTCAGTGCGCCCATGAGGTGGGTGTCCCTTCACATTGCGTGCGTCGCCCGACTGTCGGTGCAACCGCTTCAGTCTAGACAACATGCGTTGGTCGTCCGTTGTCCCCGAACTGAGCGTTCCCTGTCAGCGGGGCGGGTAGGCCGCGAGCGCGGCGCCGGCCGCCTCCCGCACCGCCACGGCCAGCTCGGGCGGGCCGACCACGCTGACCTCACCCCCGAGCCGGAGGGCGAGTCGCACCAGCCACTCGGTGTCGGCGGTGCGCAGGTCGACCTCGCACCGGCCCTCGCCGAGGTCCCGGGTCGCCTCGACGGGGTAGTAGTCAGGGATCCAGCGGGCACTGCGGGCGAGGCGCATGGTCACGAGGAGGTCGTCCTCGGCCGGCTGGAAGATGCCGTCGCCGAGGTCGCGGGGGCGGGCGTCGGGAGGCAGGTCACCCCGCTCACCCGTCACGTCCATCGCCTCGATCCGGTCCAACCGGAACATCCGCATCGCCTCGGCACGATGGCACCAGCCCTCGAGGTACCAGCGACCGTCCATCGTGACCACGCGCAGGGGGTCGACGTCACGCTCGGTGGACTCGTCCCGGCCCGGCACGAGGTAGTGCAGGCGCACCCGCTCGTGCCGCTCCGCCGCGCCTCGGGCCCGCGCCAGCAGGTCCTCGTCGACGTCGTCGGAGAGCCGCACGTCCACGCGGGACGCCGCCTCACCCACCGATCCGGCGGCCGCCTCCAGCTTGGCCAGGGCACGCTCGACGGCGTCCCGCTCCCCCAGCCCGGGCACGGCGAGCAACGCACGCAGGCCCACGATCAGCGCGACCGCCTCGTCCATGCCCAGGCGCAGGGGCCGGGCGATGGTGTCGGCGTTGCGGAGGAAGACCCGCCCGCCCTCCCAGTCGGCGTCGATCAGCTCGTCCGGGAACTGGCCGTAGCCACACACGAACAGCAGCTCCAGGTCGCTCTCGAGCTGCTCGACGGTGATGCCCAGGCCCGCGGCGGCGGACTCGAGCTCGATCCCCTGCCGGTTGACCAGCCAGGGCACCATCGTGAGCAGGCGCGACAGCCTGGACAGGGCGTTCTCCGGCGCAGGTGGTCGGCTCATCGCGCCTCTCCCTCCCCGGCCGTGCTTCCCTCGCCGAGGGCGGCCCGCAGTCGAGCGATCACGGCCTGCCTCAGGTCGTGGGGCTGCTCCACGACGACATCGGCGCCATGCGCAGCGACCTCGCCCGCGAACTCGTCGACATCGGAGTAGTCGATGTCGACCAGCGACCACTGGTCGTCGACCTCCCCCACGGACCGCGCCCGGCGCCGGAGCAGGTGCCCGCGCCCGGAGCGCACCCGCAGGATCGCCGGACTGTGCTGGGTGGGCGTGGTCGAGCGGCTCACCATCAGGTGCGGGTCGTGGTCCGCAGGCACCTCGAAGGATCCCGGTCGCCCGGCCGTGCGCACCGACCCGGCGATGCGCGAGAGCCGGAACACCCGTGGCGCCTGCCGGTCGAGGTCGAAGCCGGTGAGGTACCACCGCCCGTGCCAGAGGAGCACGCGCCACGGCTGGACCTGCCGGGTCATCGTGTCGTCGGAGTCGGGCCGTCGGTACTCGAAGGTCACCGGCACCCGCCGGAGCGCCGCGTCCTTGAGGGCATCGAAGGAGGGCTCGGTGGTCCGGAGCCGGGGCTCGATGCCGATGAGGGACTCCTCGTCACGCTCGACGTCGGCGGCGCGCAGCTTGCGTAGGGCCTGGGCCGCGGCGGACCCCAGCGAGGCCTGGGCCCAGGCCCGGCTCGCCAGCCCCAGCACCGCCAGCTCGTCGCGCTCGAAGGTCAGGTCCGGCAGGGCGTACTCGCGCTGGTCGATGCGGTAGCCCTGGTCGTCGTCCCAGCCGGCCGAGACCTCCTCGGTGACGAGCGGGATGCCGAGTTCCCGGAGCTCGTCCTTGTCACGCTCGAAGGTCCGGTCGAAGGCCTCGTCCGTCGGAGCGGAGGCGTACTGCGGCACCATCTGGCGGATGCGCGCCTTGGTCAGCGGTCGGCGGGTGTACAGCAGGACGAGGACCAGGTTGAGCAGCCGCTCCGTCTTGGCCGCGGGGCCGGTGGGAGCGCTCATGGCGCCTCACGCTACCCGAGGTCCGGCGCCCGTTCCGGCTACGCTCGCCCCCGTGATGTCGTGGCGTCGGGGAACCATCTCTCGAGAAGTCCGCCGGTGGGCCGGGGCGGTGGAGTATGCCGTCGAGCTGGCCGCCCCCGACGCCTCCGGACTCCCCCCGGAGATCCGTGCACTCGCCTACGTGGACATGGTCGGCGAACCCCGCCCGGGTGACGGGGTGCTCCTCAATGCCAGCGCACTGGTCAAGGGGCTGGGCACCGGGGGCCTGGCCTTCGTCGTCGCCGTCCCCGAGCGGCTCCCGGAGGACGTCTGCGGCCCCGGGCACATCGTCAAGGCCCGCTACACACCACAGCAGCAGATGTTCCTCGCCATCGACGAGCAGGACAGCCCCCACCACGGCATCCTCGCGGGCCGTGAGGGTGAGGAGCCCACGCTCGAGGGCCTCCCGGTGGTCGTCGCGGACCTTCACTCGGCACTGCCGGCCGTGCTCGCCGGCCTCCGCGTGGAGCGGCCGGGGGCTCGCGTCGTCTACGTGATGACCGACGGCGGTGCCCTGCCGCTGGCCTTCTCCCGGACGGTCGCCGGGCTGCGCGACGCGGGCTGGTTGGCCTCGACGGTCACCGTGGGCCAGGCCTTCGGTGGGGACCACGAGGCGGTCACCGTGCACAGCGCCCTGCTGGCCGCTCGTCACGTGCTGGACGCCGACGTCGTCGTTGTCTGCCAGGGCCCCGGCAATGTCGGGACGGGCACGCCCTGGGGGTTCACCGGCGTCGCCGCGGGCGAGGCGCTGAACGCCGCGGGCATCCTCGGCGGCACGCCGATCGCCTCGCTGCGCGTCTCCTTCGGCGACGCCCGCCCACGCCACCGCGGGATCTCCCACCACAGCCGGACGGCATACGGACGGGTGTGCCTGGTCCCTGCCGTGGTTCCCTACGCGATGCCCACCAACGCCGAGCAGGCCCTCGTCGCCGAGCAGGCTGCGGAGCTGGCGTCGGGAGCCGCGGCCACGCTCACGGCGGTGGCGGTGGAGACCACGGGAGTCCTCGAGGCGCTCAGGAACGCGCCGGTGGGCCTGTCGACGATGGGTCGTGGGCTGGACACGGACCCGGAGGCCTTCGTCGCGGCCGCCGTGGCCGGACGGTATGCCGCGTCCCTTCTCCCCCGCTGAACGACAGTCAAGCGGGCTGGGTCAGCGCACGTCGACGAGGTCGACCACGAAGATCAGGGTCTCGCCGCCCTTGATGGCCGCCCCGGCGCCACGGTCGCCGTAGCCCTTGTGCGGGGGGATGACGAGCTTGCGTCGGCCTCCGACCTTCATGCCGACGATGCCCTCGTCCCAGCCGGCGATGACCATGCCCACGCCGAGCCGGAAGTCCAGGGGCGCACCGCGGTTCCACGAGGCGTCGAACTCCTCACCAGTGGAGTGGGCCACCCCGACGTAGTGGGCGCTCACGGTGCTGCCAGGTGTGGCCTCGGCGCCGTCACCGACCCAGATGTCCTCGACGACGAGGTCGGAGGGCGGGGTGTCGCCGGGGAAGTCGATCTCGGGCTTGGTGGTCTTCGGGTCGAAGGGCATGGTGATGGCTCCTGGTCGGGGTGGTGGGCGAACGGACGGTTGAGTCAGTAGGCCGCGAGGATGTCGACGACGAACACGAGCGTGTCCGTGCCGGAGATGGTGGGCGGGTTGCCGTTGGCGCCGTAGCCCTCGGCCGGGGGGACGACGAGGAGCAGGCGGGAACCGACCTTCTGGCCCTTGACGGCCTTGTCCCAGCCGCTGATGACCTTGCCCTGGCCGACGGGGAACTGGAAGTACTTCGGGTCGTGGGAGGCCGAGGAGTCGAAGACCGACCCGTCCTTCCACAGCGCGCCGGTGTAGCTCACGCGCACAGTCTGACCGTCGGCCACCTCGGCGCCCTCGCCGGTGATGAGGGGCTGGACGACCAGTTCCGCCGGGGGCTGCGCCTCGGCCGGGATGGTGATGACCGCGGGGGTGTCGGTGCCCGTGAACTCGACGCTCGGCAGCTCGGGCTTGGGCTCGACGGCGGCACCCTTGGCCTCGGCCAGGGGCTGGGTCGCCCCCAAGATGTCGATGACGAAGACGACCGAGTCGGTGGCCTTGAGCCCGGCGGAGGCGTTGCCCTCGGCGCCGAAGACGTCCTTCTGCGCGGCGGCGACGAGGACGCGGCTGCCGACCTTCTTGCCGGGAAGGGAGGTCTTGATGGCGGCGAAGAGCTGGTCGGAGGCCAGGTCGACACCGGCCGTGGAGCCGGCGGCCCAGGTGCTGTCGACGACCTTCCCGTCGGTGCCGTTGACGATGACGGCGTTGATGGTGGCGATGTCGTCCTTGGTCACGGCGGCGCCGCCGCCCTCGGTGATCACCTTCGAGACGGTGGAGGTGGCCTTGAGGGGCATCTTGGCGATGGTGACCGTCGGCGCGGTGGCGGGGTCACTGCCCTCGACCTTGATGCCACCCAGCACGTCGCCGGCCGGGGTGGTCGAGGAGCCGCAGCCGGCGGCGAGGAGGACGCAGGCGCAGGCCAGGGCGGCGAGCGCGGAACGACGGGGAGTGTGCACGAGAGAGCCTTCGCGTGGGGGGGTACAACAGCCGTCAACGATAACCGCGCCCGCTGTGCGCCCGGAAACTGCCGTGCGGCGCGCTCGCCGGCCGGTGCCTCACGCCGGTGGCGGCAGGGTGCCCTCGATCGTGGCGATCAACCGGTCGACGCGAGGGTCCGAGGCGAGGAAGGGGTCCTTGCACAGCACCGTGCGCTGCGCCTGGTCGTTGAGTTTGAGGTGGACCCAGTCGACGGTGAAGTCCCGCCGGTGGCGCTGGGCGGCCCGGATGAAGTCGCCGCGGAGCTTGGCCCGGGTCGTCGGTGGCGCGACGACCTTGGCCCGGAAGGTCTCGACGTCGGTGACCACACGTCGGGCACGCCCGCGTCGCTCGAGCAGGTAGAACAGCCCGCGGTCCCGCCTGATGTCGTGGTAGGCGAGGTCGAGCTGGGCCAGGCGGGGGTCCTCCAGGCCCAGCCCGTGGCGCGAGGCGTACTCGTCGAGCAGTCGGCGCTTGATGACCCAGTCGATCTCGGTGTCGACCCGCCCGAGGTCGTCGGCCTCGATGGCGTCGAGGGTGCGGGTCCACAGGTCGAGGACCCGACCGTGCTCGGGGTCGGCGGCGCCGTGCTCGGCCACGAAGTCCACGGCGCGGGCGAGGTACTCGCGCTGGATGTCCAGGGCCGTCGCGGTCCGACCGCTGGCCAGGCGCACCGCGCGGCGTCCGGTGGGGTCGTGGCTGATCTCCCGGATCGCCCGGATCGGGTTCTCCAGGGTCAGGTCACGCAGCGGCACCCCCTCCTCCAGCATGCGCAGGACGAGGTCGCCGGAGCCGACCTTGAGCAACGTGGTGGTCTCGCTCATGTTGGAGTCGCCGACGATGACGTGCAGGCGGCGGTAGTGCTCGGCATCGGCGTGCGGCTCGTCGCGGGTGTTGATGATCGGCCGGGACCGGGTCGTGGCCGAGGACACGCCCTCCCAGATGTGGTCGGCCCGCTGGCTCACGGCGAAGGTGGCCCCCCGCGACGTGCGCACGATCCGGCCGGCGCCGCAGATGAGCTGGCGGGAGATGAGGAAGGGCAGCAGACCCTCGGAGATGGTGCCGAAGTCCCCGGTGCGTCGCACGAGGAAGTTCTCGTGGCAGCCGTAGGAGTTCCCGGCCGAGTCGGTGTTGTTCTTGAAGACGAAGATGTCCCCCCGGACGCCGTCGGCCACCATCCGCTCCTGGGCATCGGCGGCCAGGGCCTCGACGATCCGCTCCCCCGCCCGGTCGTGGACGACGACCTGGCGCAAAGAGTCGCACTCGGCCGTGGCGTACTCGGGGTGCGATCCGACGTCGAGGTAGAGGCGGGCACCGTTGGTGAGGAAGACATTGCTCGAGCGGCCCCAGGCGACCACCTTGCGGAAGAGGTAGCGAGCCACCTCGTCCGGGGTCAGCGTGCGCTGGCCACCGGCGGCACAGGTGATCCCGAACTCGGTCTCGATCCCGAAGATCCGGCGCGGGTGCTCGGCCATCAGTCCTCGCCGTGGGGGCGCTGGGTCTGCGGGTTGCTCGCCGCCTGACGTGGGCTGTCCCCGGGGTGGGCACCGGCCTCGTCGTCCCGTGGTGAGCCGTCCTCGCTCGCCGTCTCGCCGCCGAGCAGGCGCGTCAGGGCCGGGCCGGAGATCCGCCGGAAGGTGCGTCGGGGACGGCTCCGGTCGAGCAGGGCCACCTCGAGCTGGTCGGCGCCGAGGTCGCGATCGGCGCCGGCGCCGGACCGGTCCTTGCCGAGGAGGCCCACTGCGAGCTGGATCGCGGCCGCCAGCGAGGTCGAGGGGGACCACGCCGCCGAGAGGCCCTCCTCGATCGCCTCGGCCGCACCGCCCATGGCGACGCAGCCGCGTTCGTCCGCGACCGAGCCGTCGTAGGTGAGCCGATAGATCTGGTCGCCCTCGGGGTCCGCGCCGACCTCGGCGACGACGATCTCCACCTCGTAGGGCTTGGACTCCTGGGTGAAGACGGTCCCGAGGGTCTGGGCATAGGCGTTGGCCAGGCCCCGGGCCGTGACGTCGCTGCGGTCGTACGAGTAGCCGCGCAGGTCGGCATACCGGACCCCCGCGACGCGAAGGTTCTCGAACTCGTTGTACTTCCCGACCGCCGCGAACCCGATCCGGTCGTAGATCTCGGAGACCTTGTGCAGCGTGCGCGAGTGGTTCTCCGCGATGAAGGCGATGCCGGCGGCGCAGGTGAGGACGATGACCGACCGGCCGCGCGCAATGCCCTTGCGCGCGAAGTCGGCCCGGTCCTTCATCAGCTGCTCGGGCGAGACGTAGAAGGGCATCTGGCTCATGGCACGCCTCCCGGGTTGCCGCGACGGTCCGCGATCAGCGCCTCGACCACGGCGGCCACCTGCTCGTCCGTGGCGAAGCGCACCCCATCGGCATCGATGAGGGCCACCGTGGGCCAGATCCGGCGACCGACGTCTGGCCCGCCGGTCGCGCTGTCGTCATCGGCTGCGTCCCACAGCGCCTCGACCGCCACCCGGAGCGCGACCTCGGGCGCGCTCTCGCGGCGGTAGAGCTTCTTGAGGGCACCCCGGGCGAAGAGCGACCCGGAGCCCACGCTGTGGTGGTCGTGCTCCTCGTAGCAGCCGCCGGTCACGTCATAGGAGAAGATGCGGCCCCGCTGGGCCTCGAGGTCGAAGCCGGCGAACAAGGGCACGACCGAGAGCCCCTGCATGGCCATCCCGAGGTTCCCGCGGATCATCGAGGCCAGCCGGTTCGCCTTGCCCTCGAGGGACATCAGCGTGCCCTCGATCTTCTCGTAGTGCTCGAGCTCGACCTGGAAGAGTCGCACGAGCTCGATGGCCAGGCCGGCCGTGCCGGCGATCCCCACCGCCGAGAACTCGTCGGCGGCGAAGACCTTCTCCATCTCCCGGTTCGCGATGAGGTTGCCCATCGTCGCGCGGCGATCACCGGCGATGAGGACGCCCCCGGCATACGTCAGGGTGACGATCGTCGTGCCGTGGGGGGCCTCGATCGAGGCTCCCGCGGGCAGCCGACGGCCGCTCGGGAGCACGCCCGGGGCGTGGTCGAGGAGGAACTCGGTGAAGGAGGAGGAGCCCGCCGCGAGGTATGCCGCGGGGAGCCGCCCGCCGTCCGCTGCGGCCGTCACTGGCCGCCCTTCTGGACGAAACCGCGCACGAACTCCTCGGCGTTGCTCTCCAGCACCCCGTCGATCTCGTCGAGGAGGTCGTCGATCTCCTGGGACTGCACGGCCGGGGCCGCGGGCACGGGGGTGGGCAGGTCCGCGCCGTCGTCGGGGCCGTCGCCCTGCCGGGTGCGCCTGATCTGTTCCTGGCCGGCCATGACTGCCTCCTGGGGGATCGCCGGATCGGGTCTGGGCCGAGCCTAGTTCACCGGCTCGTGCGCGCCGACGGGTCGCGCGGCGCAGAGAGGTGCTTCAGGAGCTCCCCCATCGACGTGCTGGACTCCACGAGAGCGCCGAGCTGCGCCCTCGTGCCACGGAGCGGCTCGAGCATGGGGATGCGCTGCAGCTGACGCTGGCCCGGCACCTCGACGATGACCGAGTCCCAGGAGGCCGCCACCACATCGTCGGGGTAGCGGCGCAGGACGGCGCCGCGGAACCACGCCCGCGTGTCCTCGGGTGCCTGCTCCACGGCCGCTGCGATGTCGTCGTCGTCGACCAGGCGCGTGAGCCGACCCGTGGCCCGCATCCGGTTGGCCAGGCCCCGGTCGCTGCGCACGTCGGACCACTGGATGTCGACGGCCTTGAGCCGCGGGTCCCCCCAGCCGAGGCCGTCGCGGCTGCGGTAGCCCTCGAGCAGGGCCAGCTTGGCCACCCACTCCACCTCGCCGCGCGCCTCCAGCGGGTCGCGGCCGAGGCGATCCAGGGTCAGCTGCCACCAGTGGAGCACCTCGCGGGTGTCGCTGTCGGCGTCGGCCCCCCAGCGCTGGTCCACGTAGGCCAGGGCTCGCTCGAGGTAGATGCCGAGCAGGTCCAGCCCGCTCATGGTCCGGCCGTCGGCCAGGGTCAGCTGTGTCGTGAGGGTGGGGTCGTGGGAGATCGCCTGCAGGGTCGCCACCGGCTGGTGCACCGTGAGGTCCTCGACGAGGAAGCCGTCCTCGATCATGGCCAGCACGAGCGAGGTGGTGCCGAGCTTGAGCAGGTCGGCGACGTCGGAGTGGTTCGCGTCGCCGATGATGACGTGGAGCCGGCGGTAGAGGTCGGCGACGGCGTGCGGCTCGTCCCGGGTGTTGATGATCGGTCGCTTCAGCGTGGTCTCCAGGCCGACCTCGCACTCGAAGAAGTCCGAACGCTGCGCGAGCTGGAATCCGTTGCGGCGGCTGTCCACCCCGATGCCGACGCGACCGGCCCCGCACATGATCTGGCGGACGACGAAGAAGGGCATGAGGTGCTTGACGACCTCGAGGAAGGGCGTGCGGCGGGACATGAGGTAGTTCTCGTGCGTGCCGTAGGACGCACCCTTGCCGTCGGTGTTGTTCTTGTAGAGGTTGACACCGGGCGGGACGCTGGCCAGCCGCTCGACCGACTCGCGCATCACCCATTCGCCGGCCCGGTCCCACGTGATGGCGGCCCGCGGCGTGGTCACCTCCGGTGAGGAGTACTCCGGGTGGGCATGGTCGACGTAGAGGCGGGCGCCGTTGGTGAGCACGACATTGGCCATCGTCGGGTCGTCGGCCCACTCGTCGGTCAGCTGGCTCGGGTGGGCACTCCCCCGACCCATGTCGAAGCCGCGGGCGTCGCGCAGCGGGTTCTCGTCGGCGTAGTCCCAGCTCGCGCGCGTGGGACGGATGCCGCGCGCCACGGCATACGTGGTCACGACGTCTCCGGAGAGCACCATCGGGTTGGCGTTCGGGGACCCCGGCACCGAGATGCCGTACTCCGTCTCGACCCCCATGACCCGGCGCACTGTCATGCTCCCGACCCTATGCCAGCGGCATCCGCGCCCACGTGCGGCCACACCGCCGCTCCCTCGCTAGGGTTGTCGCCATGATGCGCGACGTCGTGGTCTTCTCCGGCTCCGCCCATCCCGCACTGGCGCAGCGCATCTGTGACCGGCTCGGCGTCGAGCTCTCCGAGGCGGCGATCAGCCGGTTCAGCAACGACTGCCTGCAGGCCCAGCTGCTGGCCAACTGCCGCCAGCGCGACGTCTACCTCGTCCAGCCGCTCGTCCCGCCCACGCAGGACTCGCTCATGGAGCTGCTGCTCATGATCGACGCCGCGCGCGGAGCCTCGGCCCAGCAGATCACCGCCGTCATCCCGCACTATGCGTATGCCCGCTCCGACAAGAAGGACGCCTCGCGCATCTCCCTCGGCGGCCGGCTGGTCGCAGACATGATCTCGGCCGCCGGGGCGCACCGGGTCCTCACGATGAACCTCCACGCGCCCCAGGTCCACGGGTTCTTCTCCGTGCCGGTCGACCACCTCACCTCCCTGGGCGTCCTCGCCGACCACTTCCGCGAGCAGGACCTCGACAGGTGCGTCATCGTCTCGCCCGACCTCGGGAACGCCAAGGACGCCACCCAGTTCAGCCGGCTCCTCGGCCTCCCCGTGGCGGCCGGGTCGAAGCGCCGGCTCGCCGATGACAAGGTCGTCATCGACTCGATCGTCGGCGATGTCCACGGCAAGCGGGCGATCGTCCTCGACGACGAGATCGCGACCGGCGGCTCGATCGTGGAGATCCTCGACAAGCTCGCCGAGCACGGTGTCACCGAGGCGAGCGTCGCGTGCACACACGGGCTCTTCGCCGGCCGCGCCGTCGAGCGGTTGCGCGCCCACCCGCTGGTCAAGGAGGTCGTGACCACGGACACCGTGCCTGCGCCCCAGGGCTGGCCCGAGCTCCAGGTGCGCACGATCAGCGGCCTCTTCGCCGAGGCGATCAAGCGGATCCACGACGGCGAGTCGGTCTCGAGCCTCTTCGACGGCGTCGATCCCACCCACGCACCACCGCGCCAACGCTCCCTCTTCGACGGGATCGTCGGATGAACCGGCTCGTGCCCGTGCTCCTGGACGCGGCCCTCGTGCTCGTGTTCGCGGCCGTCGGGCGGCGCAGCCACGAGCACGGCCTGACCCTCACCGGCGTCCTGCAGACCGCAGCCCCCTTCCTCTGCGGCACTGCTGCCGGCTGGCTGCTGGCCTCCTCACTGACCGACCTGGCCGCGACGAGCCTGCCCTTCGGGGTGGTCCTCGTCGTCGCGACCGTCGTCGTGGGCATGGGACTGCGGATGGCCCTCGGCGCCGGGGTGGCGTGGTCCTTCGTCGCGGTCGCCACGACCGTCCTCAGCCTCTTCCTGCTCGGCTGGCGCCTCTTGGCGCGTCTGCTCGGCAGCTGACCGATGGCGCTGAGCCGCACCGACCTCGTCGACACCTGGCTGCGCGCCCAGGGCCTGCCCTACCTCGTCCCGCGCGAGCGCCGCGCCCATGACCTGCTCCAGCGGGCGGCGCCGGCGACCGTCCTGCTCTTCGGCGTCCTCGTCCTCGGCGTGCTCGGTGGTCCGTCGCTGGCCGCTGCGGTGGACCGGGCCGGGGACCCGCTCGGGGCGGCCAGCGGGTCGCTCGTCCTCGTCGTCCTTGCCGTCGCGATCGTCGTCCCCGTGGTCGTGGCCGCCTGGGTGCATCGCCGGATGCGCGAGTGGAGCGACCCCCGTGGCCGGTCCGTGGCGCTGGGCCTGGCCGTGGCGTATGCCGTGTGCGCCGCCGTCCTTGCGCTCCTCACCGACGAGGGGCTGGCCCTGGTCATCGCCGAGGCGGTCGGCCTGCTGGTCGTGGCCCACCTGGCGGTCTGGTCCGGGCTGGCCTCGGTGGTCGCCTGGGCCGCGCGCTGGGCCTGGCAGTCCGTGGGGGCACTGCAGAACATGGCCTCCCGGGCCCTGCCGGTCATCCTCGTCCTCGTCGTCTTCGCGTTCTTCTCCACCGAGGCCTGGCAGATCGCCGACAGCATGGGGTCGAGGCGACAGTGGGCCCTGACCGCCCTCATCGCGCTCATCGCCATCCTCGCCATGCTGCCCGTGGCCCGCGGTGAGCTGAGCACGGCGCACCGTGACCTCACGCCCGACCAGGTCCACGCGCTGCTCGTCGGCACGCCGCTCGAGGACGCCCCCACGGGCACGGTGTCCGGTCAGGAGCTCGCGGGCGGCGGACGGCTCAACGTCCTGGCCGTCCTCATCGTGGCCCACCTGATCCAGGCGGCCATGTTCACCCTGGTCATCGCCACCCTGCTGGTGGCCATCGGGCGGATCGCCATCACCGATGCAGTGGTGAGGACCTGGCTGTCCCACCCTCGCGAGCCCTACCAGCTGCTCGGGCAGGCACTCCCGGTCGACCAGCAGACGGTGCGCACGGCGCTGCTGCTCGGCGTGATCGGCGCGCTCTCCTTCGTCCTCAGCAGCCTCTCGGACGCCAGCTACCGCAGCCTCTTCTTCGACCCGTTGGTCGAACGGGTCAAGGTCGCCGTGGCGGCCCACCGCGCCCTCGCGGGGTGAGCACACGGCATACGGGACCGGCGCCGGGTCAGAGGTACTGGCCGGTGTTGGCGGTCGCGATCGACTTGCCCGGCTCGGTGCCCTCCTTGGTCTTGATGAGGGTGCGGATGTAGACGATCCGCTCCCCCTTCTTGCCCGAGATCCGCGCCCAGTCGTCCGGGTTGGTCGTGTTGGGCAGGTCCTCGTTCTCGCGGAACTCGTCGCTGCAGGCCTGGAGCAGGTGCTCGACCCGCAGGCCGCGCTGGTGGGTCGTGAGGAGGTCCTTGATCGCGGTCTTCTTGGCCCGGTCGACGATGTTCTGGATCATCGCGCCGGAGTTGAAGTCCTTGAAGTAGAGGATCTCCTTGTCGCCCCCGGCGTAGGTGACCTCGAGGAAGCGGTTCTCCTCGTCGTCGGAGTACATCCGCGTCACGACGGCCTCGATCATGCCCCGCACGGTCGCCTCCGGGTCACCCCCGTGGACGGCCAGGTCGTCGGCGTGGAGCGGCAGGTCGGCGGTGAGGTACTTGGCGAAGATGTCGGTCGCACTCTCGGCGTCCGGGCGCTCGATCTTGATCTTCACGTCGAGGCGGCCGGGGCGCAGGATGGCCGGGTCGATCATGTCCTCGCGATTGGAGGCGCCGATGACGATGACATTCTCCAAGCCCTCGACACCGTCGATCTCGGCGAGCAGCTGGGGCACGATCGTGGTCTCGACGTCGCTGGAGACACCCGAGCCACGGGTGCGGAAGAGGGACTCCATCTCGTCGAAGAAGACGACGACCGGGAAGCCCTCGTTGGACTTCTCGCGGGCCCGCTGGAAGATCAGCCGGATGTGGCGCTCGGTCTCGCCGACGTACTTGTTGAGCAGCTCCGGGCCCTTGATGTTGAGGAAGTAGCTCTTCCCCTCGGGCCGGCCCTCCTTCTCGGCGATCTTGCGCGAGAGCGAGGCGGCGACGGCCTTGGCGATCATCGTCTTGCCGCACCCGGGCGGGCCGTAGAGCAGGACACCCTTCGGCGGCTTGAGGTGGTGCTCGACGTAGAGATCGGGGTGGAGGTAGGGCAGCTCGACCGAGTCCCGGATGAGCTCGATCTGGCCCTTCAGACCGCCGATGTCCTCGTAGGCGATGTCGGGGACCTCCTCGAGCACGAGGTCGGCGACCTCGGACTTGGGGACCTTCTCGAACACGAAGCCGGTCTTGGGCTCGAGCAGCAGGGCATCCCCGACGCGCACCTTCTCCTGGAGCAGGGGGTGCGCCAGTCGGCAGATCCGCTCCTCGTCGGCGTGCGCGACGACGAGGACGCGATCACCGCCGAGGACCTCCTTGACGAGGACGACCTCACCGACCTCCTCGAACCGGTGGACGGCGACGACGTTCATCGACTCGTTGAGCATCAGCTCCCGCCCGACGAGCAGGTCCTCCCGGGCCAGGCCCGGGCTCACCGCGACGCGCATCTTGCGCCCGGCGGTGAGGATGTCGGCGGTGTTGTCGGCGAAGAGCTCGAGGAGGACGCCATAGGTCGCCGGCGGCTGACCCAGGCGATCGACCTCGGCCTTGAGGGTGACGATCTGCTCGCGGGCGTCGCGCAGCGTGCGGACGAGCCGCTCGTTCTGCGAGGACATCGTCGCCAGCTGGGAGCGCAGTCGCAGCACGTCCTCGTCGGGGCGCGCCGGGCCGGAACCGGACGCATCACTCATGCGGACCTCCACGTCGTGGGCGGGCCCCCTCTGGGGCCACGAGTCGACCCTAACCCCGAGCCGAGACGCGGGGCAGCACCATCTCGGTCCGCCCGGGCATCGATTCGGTCACCTCTGCAGACCCGCGTATGCCGTGTGCTCACCGTCGGCGGTCACTCCGGCGTGGTCGGACCCCCGGACCCACCCGTGTCCTGCGCGTCATCCTGGCCGATGACCGCTGTCGTGACCCGGCCGGCCGTGACCGTCTTGCGGACGCGACGGACCCGCTTCTCGGACGGCGTGCGCTCCCCCAGCGCCTCCGGGGTCCAGGTCTGCTCATCGGGGTCGACGTCGTAGCCGCCGCCGGGCCGCCGCTTGCGCAGGGGTGGCGTCACGCCCGGGGCGAGCCGTCGGGTGGTGATGAGGAAGCCGGTGTGACCGTGCATGCGGTGCTGCGGCCGCACCGCGAGCCCCTCGAGGTGCCAGCCGCGGACGAGGGACTCCCAGGCGATCGGCTCGGTGAAGGTGCCATGGTCGCGCGCGGCCTCGGCCACGCGGGAGAGCTGGGTGGCGGTGGCGACGTAGCAGATGAGCACGCCGCCGGGCGCGAGTGCCTCGGAGACGACGTCGAGGCACTCCCAGGGCGCGAGCATGTCGAGGATGACCCGGTCGACAGTGCCGGGATGCACCGTCTCCGGGAGGGCGTCGACGAGGTCGCCGATCGTCACCGTCCACGCCGGGTGGTCCACCCCGAAGAAGGCGCGCGCGTTGGCCATGGCGATGTCGGCGAAGTCGGCGCGACGCTCGAAGGAGTGCAGGGTGCCCTCGGCGCCGATCGCCCGCAGCAGCGACATCGACAGGGCGCCCGAGCCGACACCGGCTTCCACCACCACGGCGCCGGGGAAGACATCGGCCATGGTGACGATCTGGCCGGCGTCCTTGGGGTAGACGACGGCGGCACCCCGCGGCATCGACATGACGTAGTCCGAGAGCAGCGGGCGGAGGGCGAGGTACTCCACGCCCGCGGTGTTTTTCACGGTCGACCCGTCGGGGGCGCCGATGAGGTCGTCGTGGGCGAGGTAGCCGCGATGGGTGTGGAACTGCTTGCCGGCGCCGAGGGTGATCGTGTGCAGGCGGCCCTTGGGGTCGGTGAGCTGGATCCGCTCGCCCTCACCGAAGGGGCCACGCCGGAGGTCGGCGCCAATTGCTGTCATGAGCGCCGAGTCTAGGTGCCCTCGGCGCCGGCGGCGCTCAGGCACTGGGCCGCACCAGCGCCTCGTTGAGGCCGCTGGTCGTCACCGCGCCCCAGACCTGCCCGCTGTCCACGAGCACCACGGTGCCGGTGGACTGGAGCGCCGGCACGATCGACCACAGGTCGGCCTCCGGGCCGGCGGTCACGACGGCGGTGGCGGGCACCGGACTGGACACCGCCGACACCGGTGTGGCGGCGGGCACCTCGGGGGCCGGGTGCCCGGCCCAGAGCAGTCCCAGGCTCGGGTCGAGGACGAGGACGGCCGCGCTTCCCCAGGCGATCTCCGAGACGGGAGTGTGCGGCGGGACGAGGATGACCGGCGTCGCCACACTCCGCACGGACCGACCCTCCATGAGGCCGCGCACCCGACCCACGGCGATCGACCGGCTCGCCCCACGCCAGATCACCGAGCCCAGGAGCAGGCCCCATGCGACGGAGAACATCGAGGGTGACTGGCCGGCGAGGACCGGCCGGACCAGCACCCAGTAGGCCAGTCCGACGGTGAGGATGCGGCCGCCCCACCCGGCGATGACCATCCCGGACGACCGTCGACCGGTGGCCCCCCATACGCCTGCCTCGAGGAGTTGGCCACCATCGAGGGGCAGCGCGGGCAGCAGGTTGAAGACCGCGAGGAGGCCGTTGATCCAGATGATCCCGGAGAGCACCAGCCCGGCCACGCCGTCGGCCACGACGAGGTGGGCGAGCCAGGCGCCCAGGGCCAGGGCGAGGTTGGCTCCCGGGCCCGCAGCAGCGATGACGGCCGATCGCCCCGCGCTCAGCCCCGCGGACTCGAACGCCGTGTGACCGCCGAGGAAGTCGGCGACCACGCGGTGGACGGTGATCCCGAACGACCGGGCGGCGAGCGCATGCGCGCCCTCGTGCACGAGCACCGCGACCAGGAGGACGAGGGCGTACCCGACGCCGATGAGGTAGCCCGCCGAGGTGGACTCGGACAGCTGGCGACCGAAGACGAACGTGATGACGGCAGCGAGCAGGAACCAGGACCACCCCAGGTGCACGGGCACGCCGCCGATGGTGGCGATGCGCAGCCCCGGCGCAGCGGGCGGTTGTGGTGCCGACATGGCGGCGAGCCTACGGCCACGAGACGCACGGGAGCCGCCGAGCCCTCCGACGGCATACTGGGGTGCTCGTCTCCCTGCCTCGAGGAATGTTCGTGACGCCCCGACTCCGCCCTGACGCCACCGCTCCCCTGACCGCAGCCCTCGGGCAGCGGATCCTCGTCCTCGACGGCGCGATGGGCACGATGATCCAGCGCCTCGGCCTGTCCGAGGGCGACTTCCGAGGGGAACGGTTCGCCAACTGGCCCAGTGACCTGGCCGGCAACAACGACCTGCTCAGCCTGACCCAGCCCGAGCTGATCAAGGGCATCCACCGCGAGTACCTCCTCGCCGGCGCCGACCTGGTCGAGACCAACACCTTCAACGCTCAGGCGATCTCGCTCGGCGACTACGGCATGGCCGACCTCGCGCACGAGCTCAATGTGGCGGCCGCGGCGTTGGCGCGGGCTGCCGCTGACGAGGTCGAGGCAAGCGACGGGCGACCCCGCTACGTCGTGGGCACCATCGGTCCCACGACACGCACCGCGTCGATCTCCCCCGACGTCAACGACCCCGGCGCCCGCAACGTCTCCTACGACCAGCTGGTGGAGGCGTACCTCACCCAGGCTCGCGGCCTGGTCGAGGGTGGGGCCGACGTCCTCATGGTCGAGACGATCTTCGACACGCTCAACGCCAAGGCGGCCATCTTCGCCCTCGAGACCCTTTTCGAGGAGCACGGCCGGCGGTGGCCGGTGATGATCTCGGGCACGATCACCGACGCCTCCGGACGCACCCTGTCCGGCCAGGTCACCGAGGCCTTCTGGTACTCCGTCCGGCACGTGCGCCCCCTTGTCGTCGGGCTCAACTGTGCGCTCGGGGCCGGTGAGCTCCGTCCGTATGCCGCGGAGCTGGCCCGGCTGGCCGACACCTTCGTCTCGGTCCACCCGAACGCCGGTCTGCCGAACGCCTTCGGCGAGTACGACGAGACACCCGAGCAGATGGCCGCAGTCGTCGGGGAGTTCGCCACCAGCGGGCTGGTCAACATCGTCGGTGGGTGCTGCGGCACGACCCCGCCGCACATCGCCGCGATCGCTCAGGCCGTCGCGGGCGTGGCTCCGCGCACCCCCGCCGACGTCGAGCCGGCCCTGCGTCTCTCCGGCCTCGAGCCGCTCGTCGTCACCGAGGACTCCCTCTTCGTCAACGTCGGTGAGCGGACGAACATCACCGGGTCGGCCCGCTTCCGCCGGCTGATCAAGGAGGAGGACTACCCGAGCGCCCTGGCCGTGGCCCGCCAGCAGGTCGAGGCCGGCGCCCAGGTCATCGACATCAACATGGACGAGGGGATGATCGACGGCGTCGCGGCCATGGACCGCTTCGTCAAGCTCGTCGCGGGCGAGCCCGACATCTGCCGAGTGCCCCTGATGATCGACTCCTCCAAGTGGGAGGTCATCGAGACCGGGCTGAAGGCCGCGCAGGGCAAGTGCATCGTCAACTCGATCTCGATGAAGGAAGGGGTCGAGCCCTTCCTGGAGCAGGCGCGCCTGTGCCGCAAGCACGGCGCAGCGGTCGTCGTCATGGCCTTCGACGAGGACGGCCAGGCCGACACCCTGGAGCGCCGCCGGCAGATCTGCCGGAGGGCCTACGACCTGCTGACCCAGGAGGTCGGCTTCCCGGCCGAGGACATCATCTTCGACCCCAACATCTTCGCGGTGGCCACCGGCATCGAGGAGCACGCGGCCTACGGCACCGACTTCATCGAGGCCGCCCGCTGGATCAAGGAGAACCTGCCGGGCGCGCTCGTCTCCGGTGGGGTCTCGAACGTCTCCTTCTCCTTCCGCGGCAACAATCCGGTGCGCGAGGCGATCCACGCCGTCTTCCTCTTCCACGCGATCAACGCCGGCATGGACATGGGCATCGTCAACGCCGGCGCCCTCGTCGTCTACGACGAGATCGACCCGGAGCTGCGTGGGCGGATCGAGGACGTCGTCCTCAACCGGCGCCCCGACGCCACCGAGCGACTCCTCGAGATCGCCGAGAAGTTCAACACCCAGGGCGGGGACGACTCCGCCGGGCCCGAGGAGTGGCGCGCCCTGCCGGTGCGCGAGCGGATCACGCATGCCCTCGTCAAGGGCCTCGACGAGCACGTCGTCGCCGACACCGAGGAGCTGCGGGTCGAGCTCGCCGCCGGTGGCGGGCAGCCGATCGAGGTCATCGAGGGTCCGCTCATGGACGGCATGAACGTCGTGGGCGACCTCTTCGGCGCCGGCAAGATGTTCCTGCCCCAGGTCGTGAAGTCGGCACGAGTCATGAAGAAGGCCGTCGCCCACCTCATCCCGTTCATCGAGGAGGAGAAGGCCCGCAACCCCGAGTTCGCCGGCCAGGACACCAACGGCACGATCGTCATGGCGACCGTCAAGGGCGATGTCCACGACATCGGCAAGAACATCGTCGGCGTGGTGCTGCAGTGCAACAACTACGAGGTCATCGACCTCGGGGTCATGGTGCCCGCCCAGAAGATCCTGGACACCGCTCGCGAGGTCGGTGCCGACGTCATCGGCCTCTCCGGCCTCATCACCCCCTCCCTCGACGAGATGGTCCGCGTGGCCGGCGAGATGGAGCGCCAGGGCTTCGACATCCCGCTGCTCATCGGTGGCGCGACGACCTCCCGCGCGCACACCGCGGTCAAGGTCGACGGGCAGTACCACGGCCCCGTCGTCTGGGTGAAGGACGCCTCGCGCTCGGTCCCGGTCGTCAGCCAGCTCCTCAGTGACGCCCATCGCGACGAGCTGCTCGACGGCATACGGGAGGAGTACGACGCGATGCGGGCCCGGCACGCCGCCAAGGCGACCGAGCGCCCCCTGCTCTCCCTCGAGGCCGCCCGCGCCAACGCCTCCCCGATCGCGTGGGACAAGGCGCACCTCGCCGAGCCCGCCACGACCGGGATCACCGAGCTCCTCGACTACCCGCTGGCGGAGCTGCGCGACTACATCGACTGGACCCCGTTCTTCGCGGCCTGGGAGATCAAGGGCCGCTTCCCCGACGTGCTCAACCAGCCCGGTGTCGGCGAGGCCGCGCGCAAGCTCTACGACGATGCGCAGACGATGCTCGACCGGATCGTCGAGGAGAAGTGGCTGACCGCCAATGGCGTCATCGGCATCTTCCCGGCCAACGCCGTCGGTGACGACATCGAGGTGTATGCCGATGCCTCCCGTTCCGCTGTTGCCGCCCGCATCCACGGCTTGCGCCAGCAGGGCGAGCACCGGGCCGGGGTGCCCAACCGCAACCTGTCCGACTTCGTCGCGCCACGCGAGAGCGGGCTGCCCGACCACGTCGGCGCCTTCGCGGTGACCGCGGGACTGGGCGGCGAGGACCGGATCCGGGCGTTCAAGGCCGAGCACGACGACTACTCGGCGATCCTGCTCGAGGCGCTGGCCGACCGGCTCGCGGAGGCCTTCGCCGAGCGCCTGCACCAGCGGGTGCGGATGCAGTTCTGGGGGTACGCCGCCGAGGAGCACCTCGACAACGAGGCGCTCATCAAGGAGCAGTACGCCGGCATTCGGCCGGCCCCGGGATATCCGGCGTGCCCGGACCACACCGAGAAGATCACCCTGTTCAACCTGCTCGGCGTCACGGCGCGGACGGGGATCGAGCTCACTGACGGCATGGCGATGTGGCCCGGGGCCGCGGTCTCCGGGTGGTACTTCGCCCACCCGGAGAGCCAGTACTTCGTCGTGGGCCGGCTCGGGAGGGACCAGGTGGAGTCGTATGCCGAGCGCAAGGGCTGGACGCTGGCCGAGGCCGAGCGTTGGCTCGGCCCCAACCTCGGCTACATCCCCGAGGACTGACCCGCTGGCGCGGTTCTCTCCCCGCCGATTCGAGGTATTACCGCCGCACATTCTGCGGCAGTAATACCTCGAATCGCGGGGTGAGGGGGCGGTGCCGCGGGAGGGTCGATGTCGGTGTCGGTGGCACGGCATACGGTGTCTGACATGACCCCCGCACTGTCCCCGAGCCGCGCCGCGGACTTCAAGCAGTGCCCCCTGCTCTTCCGGTTCCGCACGATCGACAAGCTCGAGGGCCCGCCCTCTCCCGCCGCTGCCCGAGGCACCCTCGTGCACTCCGTGCTGGAGCACCTCTTCGACCTCCCGGCTCCCGAGCGCACCCCTGAGGCTGCGCGGGCGCTCCTGCCCGAGCGGTGGGCCGCGCTCACGACCGAGCGTCCCGAGTTGATCGAGATGATCGAGGCCTCCGACGACCTCGACGACGTGACCTGGCTCGACGACGCGGCGAGCCTGGTCGAGCGCTGGTTCGAGCTGGAGGACCCGACCCGCCTCGAGCCGGCCGAGCGTGAGCTCTACGTCGAGACCGAGGTCGACGGCCTCACGCTGCGTGGGTATGTCGACCGCCTCGACGTCGCGCCTGACGGGGCCATGCGCGTCGTCGACTACAAGACCGGCCGCTCCCCCGGTGAGCGCTTCGAGGGCAAGGCGCTGTTCCAGATGAAGTTCTATGCCTTGGTCCTGTGGCGCCTGCGCGGGCAGGTCCCGCGGATGCTCCAGCTGGTCTACCTCGGCGACGGACAGGTGGTGCGCTACGTCCCGGACGAGCAGGACCTGCGTTCCCTGGAACGCAATCTCAAGGCCGTGTGGGCGGCGGTGGTCCGCGCCGCCGAGACCGGCGACTTCCGCCCCCGCACCTCACGCCTGTGCAACTGGTGCGATTTCCAGGAGTTCTGCCCTGAGTTCGGCGGCACTCCCCCGCCAATGCCGGAGGGCGCGAGCACGCTGGTGCTCGACCCACGGGTCTCGGGTCAGGCCGTGCCGGCCGACGACTGACGCGCGCGGAGCCCGAGCTCGGCCAGGTCGCGGGCCCCGATGCCCACCAGGCTCGGCAGCTGCACGGCGCCGGCGCGCTCGGGCACCGGGAGGATGAAGGGCACCGCCACCGTGGGGACTCCGGCGTCGACCGCTGAGACGACCCCGGTGGGTGAGTCCTCCAGCGCCACACAGTCCGCGGGTGCCACGTCGAGCAGCCGGCACGCGGCGAGATAGGGCTCCGGGTGCGGCTTGCCGTGGTCGACCTCGTCACCGGTCACCACGACGGTGAAGGCATCCTCGGGCAGCGCCGCGAGGACGGCGTCGGCCAGCGACCGCCAGGACATGGTGACCAGGGCCCGCGGCGTGCCCGCCGCCGCCAGCTCCTCGAGCAGCTCGCGGGCCCCGGGACGCCAGGGCAGGTGCTCCCGCACGGCGGCCACGACGCGCACGAGGAGCTCCTCGACGATGCGTTCCTCGCTCCACGTGATGTGGGAGTTCGCACGCATCAGTGCCGCCGAGACCATGAGGTCCTTCCCGACGAGCTGGAGGGCGAGCTCATCGGTCCACTGCCCGCCGAAGGCCTCGACGATCTCGTGCTGGGCCCTGATCCAGTAGGGCTCGGTGTCCACGAGGGTGCCGTCCATGTCCCAGAGCACCGCCGCAGGAAACGCCATGCCGGAAGTCTAGGCAACAGTGCACGCTGGGCCGGGACCGCCTGCGTAGGGTGGGAGAACCCGCTCGCGATGAGGAGGCCGCGTGATCGAGCTCGAGGACGTGCCGGAGCTGAACAACCCGGTGATGATCGCTGCCTTCGAGGGCTGGAACGATGCCGGTGATGCCGCGAGCGCCGTCGTCGAGCACCTCATCGACCTGTGGGAGGCCGAGCCGGTGGCCGCGCTCGATCCCGAGGACTACTACGACTTCCAGGTCAACCGGCCTCGGGTGGTCATCGACGGCGGCAAGCGCCGGATCAGCTGGCGCACCACGCGCATCCTCATCGCGACCGACACGCCCCTGGGCCGGGACGTCGTCCTCGTCCACGGGGTCGAGCCGTCGTTCCGCTGGCGGGCCTTCGCGATCGAGCTGATGGAGTTCGCGCAGAGTGCCGACGTCGAGCTGGTCCTGACCCTGGGGGCACTCATGGCCGACGTGGCGCACACTCGACCGATCCCGGTGACGGCGACCTCCGACCAGGAGGAGGTCCGTCACCGCTACGACGTCGAGCTCAGTGGCTACGAGGGCCCGACCGGCATCGTCGGCGTGCTCGCGGACGCGGCAGTGCAGGTGGGCATCCCCTCGGTGTCGGCGTGGGCGGCCATCCCGCACTATGCCGGCCACACGCCCTCCCCGAAGGCCACCGCAGCGCTGCTGTCACGGCTGGAGTCCCTGCTCGACGCGCCGATCGACCACGCGGACCTCGACGAGGACGCCCGGGCCTGGCAGCGCGGCGTCGACGAGCTGGCGGCCGGCGACCCGGACATCGCGGAGTACGTCGAGTCCCTGGAGGAGGCCCAGGACACCGCTGACCTGCCGGAGGCCAGCGGCGACGCGATCGCCAAGGAGTTCGAGCGCTACCTGCGTCGGCGCGGCGTGGACGAGCCGGGCGCCTGACTCGAGGCGCTCAGACGCGGACGCCGAGGAGGGCGTCGAGGGTGCGCGCGAGCACCCCGGCAGCCGTGGGGTCCTCACCCTCACCGGCCAGCGCCCGGTCGGCCCAGGCGTCCACCACGGCCAGCGCTCCGGCGGAGTCGAGGTCATCGGCGAGGCAGGCGCGGATGCCGTCGACGGCCTCCTGTGGGGCCGGTGCGACATTGCCGGAGAGGGCTGCCCGCCACCGCGCGAGTCGGTCCTGCGCGTCCGCGCGGAGTGAGGGGGTGTACTCCCAGTCGCGGCGGTAGTGCTGGGCCAGCAGGACGAGCCGGATCGCCATCGGGTCGATGCCCTCGTGCCGGAGGCGCGAGACGAGCACGAGGTTGCCCTTGGACTTGCTCATCTTCTCGCCCTCGTAGGCCACCATCGCCTGGTGGGCGTAGTGCCGCGCGAAGACCGCGCCCCCACCCAGGCCGTACGCCTGGGCGGCACTCATCTCGTGGTGCGGGAAGACCAGGTCGGTCCCACCACCCTTGAGGTCGAAGGGCATCCCGAGGTGGTCGATCGTGATCGCCGTGCACTCGATGTGCCAGCCGGGGCGCCCGGATCCGAGACGGCCACCGTCCCAGGTTGGTTCGCCCGCGCGGGCTCCGCGCCACAGCAGTGGATCGAGACGGTCCCGCTTGCCGGGACGGTCGGGGTCTCCCCCGCGATCGGCGAAGACGGCGAGCATCTCCTCCCGCGTCCACCCCGAGACCTGGCCGAACTCGGGTTCGGTCGCCAGGTCGAGGTAGACGTCGACGGAGGACTCGCCCGGCACGGGCAGGGGGTAGGCCTGCCCGGCGTCCCAGAGGGCGAGGATCTTCTCCACGATCCCGTCCATGGACTCCTCGACGCCGACGTAGGCGTCGGGCGGCAGGACGGCCAGTGCGGTCATGTCCTCCCGGAAGAGCGCCACCTCACGGCGGGCGAGGTCCCGGAAGTCGACGCCGTCACGATCGGCGCGCTCGAAGAGTGGGTCGTCGACGTCGGTGACGTTCTGGACGTAGCGCACCGCATGACCTCGGTCGCGGACCTGCCGCTGCACCAGGTCGAAGGTGACGTAGGTGGCGGCATGCCCGAGGTGGGTCGCGTCATACGGCGTGATCCCGCAGACGTACATCGTGAACGGGCCGGTCGTCGGCTCGACCGGCTGCAGTGCTCCGCTGGATGTGTCGTGCAGTCGCAGCACCTGGCCCTCGCCGGGCAGTCGCGGAACGGACGGAGCAGGCCACGGGATCACAGCCGCCAAGCCTACGTCGTCAGATCGCCGGCCACGGGATGGCGGGCCAACCCGGCCGAGGACGCGGGTGGCGGCGCTCACGCAGCAGGGCCTGGCACCGGTCGCGCAGGGCTGCTCGTTCGGCGTCGGTGAGGAGGTCGGCCAGCTCGGTGAGCCGCGGCCCGTCGAGGACTCCACGGAGGCGCTCGACCCGGGTGAGGTCAGCGTCGGCAATGTCGGCGCCGGCCCATCCCCACAGCACGGTGCGCAACTTCGGCTCGACTCCGAGGGAGACGCCGTGGTCGATCCCCTGCACCCGCTCCCCCGCCCGCAAGAGGTGCCCGCCCTTGCGGTCGGAGTTGTTCAGGACGGCGTCGAGGACCGCGACCGACCGCACGTCGGGGTCGGGGGCATGGGCGAGGGCGACCTCATGGCCGTCCTGGTCCTCCCCGACCATGACGACGATCCACTCCGGCGGGCACGCCTCCGGCTCGCACACGGTCACGACGGCGTCGACCTCCTGCTCCGGGTCGCCGACCCAGGCCTGGAGTGCTCCCGGCCCCCACGGGCCGTCGCGCAGGACCGTGGTCGGCACCTGCTCGAAACCCCCGGCCACGGAGATCAGGTATGCCGCCCGCTCCCGGAAGGCCAGGCAGCCGTCGGGGTAGTCCCACAGGGCGCGTTCGAAGGCGACCGGCTTGTGGATGGCCAGGGCGCGCTCGCCGCCTCGGGTGACCTCGACGAGGACGGCGCTGTTGGAGGACTCGACGATCCGTCCCAGGGGGCGGATCGTGCCCTCGGTCAGCAGGAGCTCAAGCGGTGTCACGGGGCGAGCGGGTCGTCAACGGCGGTAGCCATTGGCGCGAGGGCAGATGTGGCCGGTCACGTCGAGGGGCAGCCCACAGAAGGGGCAGGGCGGCCGTCCGGCGGCGACGAGTGACCCGGAGCGTCGCACGAACTCGCGGGCCTGACCGGTCGTGAGCACGACACGCACGCTGTGCAGGGCCGCATCAGGAGGTGGAGGGCCCTCGTCCGGGTCGTGGTCATGGCACTCGATGACGACCCGCCCGCGTGCGGGCTCCCAGGCCAGGCCGATGGTCCCGACACGGAACTCGTCCTCGATCGGGGTGTCGAGGGGCTCGTTGTCGGGGCGATCGGCGGGGGCCTCGTCCCCGACGCGGTCGAGGAGCTCCTCGACGCGCTCGGCGAGGACGGTGACCTGCTGCTTCTCCAGCGAGACCGAGACCAGGCCGTGTCCACCGCGAGCCTGCAGGAAGAAGACGCGCTGGCCCGGCGGGCCGACGGTGCCTGCGACGAAGCGCGCAACCGGGTCGAAGTCGGCGAGGCTCATGGGTGCAACCCTAGTCAGCGCGGGGGACGGCGAAGCCCCATGGCAGCTCGAGCCGGTGGCGGCGCAGGAGGTCGGCGTCGCCGAGGAGGTCGAGGGTCCGGCCGTCGGCCGCCACCACGCCGTCGGAGAGGATGACCGAGCGTTCGCACAGCTGCGCGGCATACGGCAGGTCGTGGGTGACCATGAGGAGGGTGACCGGCAGGGCAGCCAGGATGTCGGCGAGCTCACGGCGCGAGGCGGGGTCGAGGTTGGACGTCGGCTCGTCGAGGACGAGGATGTCCGGCTCCATCGCGAGCACGGTCGCGATGGCCACGCGGCGGCGTTGCCCGAAGGAGAGGTGGTGCGGCGCACGGTCGGCGAGGCCGAGGACGTCCACGGCGGTCAGGGCCTCGGTGACCCGCGCGTCGAGCTCGGGGCCACGCAGCCCGAGGTTGGCCGGCCCGAAGGCCACGTCGTCGCGCACCGTCGGCATGAACAACTGGTCGTCGGGGTCCTGGAAGACGATGCCCACGCGGCGACGGATCTCGAGCAGGTGCGCGTCCGTCACGGGGAGCCCGGACACCTCGACCGTGCCGGCACCGGCGCGGAGGATCCCGTTGAGGTGCAGGACCAGGGTCGTCTTGCCCGCGCCGTTCGGGCCCAGGAGAGCCACCCGTTCACCAGCGTGCACGTGCAGGTCGACGCCGTAGAGGGCCTGGTGGCTGCCGGGGTAGCGGTAGGCGACCCCACGCAGGTCCAGGACTGGAGTGGTCATGACGCCAGCGCCCAGGCAGCGGTGAGCGCCACGAGGAGCGCCGGCAGCGCGGCGCAGGCCCAGTCGACCAGGCCCGCGGTCGCGGTGGCGAACGTCGGAAAGGTGCCGGTCCAGCCACGGCTGACCATCGAGACGTGGACCCGCTCCCCGCGCTCGAAGCTGCGCACGAACAGCGCACCGAGCGTGCGTCCCAGGGTCGGCCAGGATCGCAGCGAGGCGGCGCGGAAGCCGCGCGACTCGCGTGCGATCCGCATCCGGCGCATCTCGTCGCCCACGACGGCGGCGTAGCGCACCATGAAGGACAGGATTCCGACCAGGGTGTCCGGCACGTGGAGTCGCTGCAGGCCCACGACCAGGTCGCGGGGGGTCGTCGTCACCGCGAAGGCGGTGGCGGCGAGGACGGCGGCGGTCCCCTTGGCGGCGAGTGCCCAGGCGCTGAGCAGCCCGACCTCGGACACCTGCAGCGGACCGAGTGCCATGCGGGGCCCGCTCGCCACGAAGGGCAGGACGGCCGCGAAGAGGAGGAAGGGGACCTCGATGAGCAGGCGTGGCCACACGTACCGCCAGGCGACGCCGGTCAGGGCGACCAGGCCGCACCCGGTGAGCATCGCGACCGTGAGTGGCCACCACCCGGGCGCGGGCACGGCCACCGTCGTGAGGGCGAACGCGAGCAGCCCGACGACCTTGGCGTGTGCCGGCAGGCGATGCAGGACGCTGTCACCGTCGATGTGGAGGTGCAGGCCCGGACGAGCGCCCACGTCAGTGCGAGGGTGGGAGGTCTCGCGACCTCGTGCCGTGGCGGGCCAGCAGGCGCATGAGCCCGAAGGCGACGAGGCCCACGACGACGATCCCGACGACCCCGGCCAGGCCGGTGGACAGTCCTGACGGCGCCATCCCGTCCACGCCGTAGTCGGCCAGCGGTGACCCGTCGAGGGCGTGCTCGCCGGCCGCGCCGGCGAAGCCGAGCTTCTCGGCGACGAACTCCAGCCCGTCCGGTCGGGTGCTGGCCCAGGCTGAGGCGACGCCGGCGAGGAGGACGCACACGGCGAGGCCCGTGAGCACCAGGGCCCGCAGCGAGAGTCGGCGATCGTCCCGCGGCTGTCCCCGCTCGCCCGCGGGCCGAGCCGGAGTGGGTCCGTTCATCGCACGGCCCGCTCGCGGATCTCGAGGACGTCCTCGGCACCGACCAGCCCCCGCGCCCCGTGGACGAGGTCGGGTCGGGTCCGCACGAGCGCGCCGACGACGAGGAGGGTGATCAGGCCCTCCCCGATCCCGATGACGGCGTGCCAGGCCCCCATCGCCGTCACGAGCGATCCCAACGGGATCGGCGCTGCGCCGCCCACGGCATAGAGGCCGACGAAGGTGAGGGCCGCCGCGGGGACGGACAGGGCGCCGCCGACCGCCGCCGCGATCGGGACGGAGGCCAGCCGGCCCGGGAGCACGGCCCGAGCGAGCCGGAAGACGGCCCACCCGACCCAGACCCCGACCAGGCCCATGAGGGCGACATTCGCGCCCAGGGCGGTCAGGCCGCCATCGGCGAAGAGCAGCGCCTGCACCGCCACGACGACCGTGAGGGACAGGGTCGCCACCCACGGACCGACGAGCACTGCAGCCAGCGCACCACCGATCAGGTGCCCCGAGGTGCCGGCGCCGACCGGGAAGTTGATCATCTGCCCGGCGAAGACGAAGACGGCCACCAGCCCGGCGAGCGGTGCCGTGCGGTCGTCGAGGTCGGCCCGGGCCCGTCGCAGCGCCAGGGCCACGCCGGCGGCAGCGACCACGCCGGTGGCCAAGGAGGTCGGCGCGTCGAGGAAGCCGTCAGGCACGTGCATGGGGACTCCTTGTTGCGAACAATTTGCAACAAGGACCTTACTCCCCCACCGCTCAGCCCGCGCCGCCGCCCACCGCGCCCTCGCCCACGCGATCCGGGGGCGCCGCCGTAGCCCGCACCAGGTCCACCAGGCCGCCATCGCGCACATTGCTCGCGAGCACCATCGACCGTTCACCGGCAAAGCGCACGACCGACACCGACCCCGGGTCGACATGCCAACGCTGGAGCTGTGCCACGCCACCACCCGCAGCGCTGGCCAGGACCGCCTTGATCGGGTCCCCGTGCGAGAGGGCGATCCACAGGGCATCCGGGCCGGCCCGCTCGGCGACCTCGGCGTCGAGGGCGCGGACCGCGCCAACCACGCGTGCGGTCATTGTCGCCAGGCTCTCCCCCGCGTAGGCCGTGGAATCGGCGAACGCTGCCGTCGCCGGGTCGTCCTGGACGCGGCGCCAGAGCGGGTCCTCGGCGAGCTCACCCAGGGGGCGTCCGGTCCATTCACCGTAGCCGCACTCGCCGAGCCGGTCGTCGACCTCGACGTCAGGGCCGTCCGGGGTCCGGATGAGGGCCGCCGTCTCGCGGCACCGCTGGAGCGGGCTGCTCACCAGGCGGGCGACCGTCAGGTCCGCGATGCGCTCGGCGACCAGCGCGGCCTGGGCCCGGCCGCGCTCGGTGAGGGCCACCTCGGGCATCCAGCCCGCGAGGATGCCTCGCTCGTTGGCGGTGGAGTGACCGTGGCGGACGAGCAGGCACACCGGCATGACGGAAGCCTAAGCCAGCCGTTGGTCCGGGGAAGGGACACAATGGCCCGGTGATCGTCGACCAGGCCCTCTACCGCGGTGGGGTTCGTCAGCCGTGTGCCGACCTCAGCGACGAGCTCTTCGTCCTGCGCGTCTCGGGCCAGGAGGGGGACTTCATCTGGGTCGGGCTCAAGGACCCGACGGTGGAGGAGTTCGCCACCGTCAACCAGGAGCTCGGACTGCACCCGTTGACCATCGAGGATGCGGTCAAGGGGCGGCAGCGGGTGAAGTTGGAGCAGTTCGGGGACGACGTGACGGTCCTGGTGCTCCGGCCGCTGCGCTACCTCGACGAGACGTCCGACATCGAGACCGGCGAGCTCATGGTCATCGTCGGCGACCGGTTCCTGCTCACGGTGCGCCGCGGCGACGCCCAGCCGTTGGCCGGTGTGCGCAAGCGGCTGGAGGCGGACCCGAGCCTGCTGGCCCGGGGCCCGCAGGCGGCGCTCTACGCCATCCTCGACCGGGTCGTCGACGGCTACGTGGGCATCGACGGCGAGGTCGCGGCCGACCTCGAGGAGATCGAGTCGGACGTCTTCTCCGACGGTGAGGTCGACACGGCGGCGATCTACCGGCTCAAGCGGGAGATCCTCGAGTTCAAGCGGGCCGTGGTGCCGCTCGCGGGCCCGCTGCACAACCTCTTCGCGACGCCCCGCAGCCCGGTCAGGGACAGTGAGCTGCAGCTGCTCTTCCGGGACGTCGCCGACCACGTCCAGGGCGTCATCGACCACATCGACGGCTACGACCGACTGCTCGCCGACATCCTCACCGCGCACCTGGCCGCCGTCGGCGTGCGGCAGAACAGCGACATGCGCAAGATCTCCGCCTGGGTGGCGATCGCGGCGGTGCCCACGATGATCGCCGGGATTTACGGCATGAACTTCGAGTTCATGCCCGAGCTCTCGGCGGCGATCGACATCGGTGGGCGGGAGTTCAAGTACGGCTACTTCGTCATCCTCGCCGTCATGGCGGCCTCGTGTGCCGGCCTCTATCGCGCCTTCCGGCGCTCGGGCTGGCTCTAGGTCGCGCTGAGCCAGCCCGCTGCGAGGGCGACGATCACCGCAGCCCCGAGCAGGACGCGGTAGGAGATGAAGGCGCGCAGCGAGTTGGTCGAGACGAAGCGCAGCAACCAGGCGATCGAGGCGTAGGCCACGACGAAGGAGACGAGGATCCCCACCCCCATCTGCGGGATCCCCAGGCCGACCATGTCGTGCCGGGCGTGCAGCGCCTCGAAGATCCCCGCGGCGGTGAGGGCCGGGATCGCGAGGAAGAAGGACAGCTCGGTGGCGACGACCCGGTTGAGGCCGCGGGAGATGCCGGCTGAGATCGTCGCGCCGCTGCGCGAGACGCCCGGGATGAGCGAGAAGCACTGCACCAGCCCGATGACGAGCCCGTCCTTGATCGTCACCGCACCCTCCCCGCGTTGCACGCCCTGGGCCTGGAGGTCGTCGTGCCGGCGCTCGGCCCACCAGATGACCGCACTCCACAGGACGAGGGCCGCGGCCACGACCCACAGGGAGCGCAGCGCGCCGGCGATGAGGTCCTTGAGGAGGAAGCCGACGATGCCGACCGGGAGCGAGCCGGCGATGACGGCCCAGGCGAGTTCGTAGTCGTGACCCCGGGAGCCGGGGTCACGAAGTCCGCTGACCCAGGCGAGGAAGAGCCGGAGGATCTTCTTCCCGAAGTAGAGGAAGGTGGCGGCGATCGCCCCGATCTGGATGACGGCGGTGTATGCCGTGACGCCGGGTGAGTCGACCTTGAGCCCGAGCAGCTTGCTGGCGATGGTCAGGTGTCCGGTGGAGGACACCGGAAGGAACTCGGTGAGGCCCTCGACGATCCCGAGGATGATTGCTTGCCAGTAGGTCAGTTGGTCCACGCGGGTGTGCTCACTTCATCGACTGCAGGGCGGTGGCCATCACGTGGAGGGTGCGCAGACGCTCCTCGCGGCCCGGGCTGAAGGGTGAGACGGCCAGGGTCGTCACGCCGGCCTCAGCGTAGGCCGCCAACCGCTCCCGGATCCGGGAGGCGGGGCCGACGAGGGAGGTGGAGTCGATGAACTCGCGGGGCACGGCGGCTGCGGCATCGCGGTGCCGGCCGGCGAGGTAGAGCTCCTGGACCTGGGCAGCCGCCTCGCCGAAACCCATCCGCACGGCCAACCGGTTGTAGAAGTTCTGCTCCCGCGATCCCATGCCACCCACGTAGAGCGCGGCGTAGGGGGCGATCGCCGCCAGGCCGGCCTCGACGTCGTCGGTGACGGCCACCGGCACCGTGGCCACGAGGTCGAAGCCCGTCATCGGGTCCTCGTCGGTGCCCCGACCGGCGCGCCGACGACCGGTCGTGAGCGAGTCGATGATCGTCCCCGCGTGCTCGGGTGCGAAGAAGATCGCGAGCAGCCCGTCGGCGAGCTCCCCGGCCAGCTCGAGGTTCTTCGGTCCCACCGCGGCCAGGTAGATCGGGAGGTCGGCCCGCGTCGGCAGGGTCAGCTTGAGCGCCTTCCCCGGCCCGTCCGGCAGGGGCAGCGTGAGGTGCCGACCGGCATACGAGACCCTCTCCCGGCGCAGCGCCATCCGCACCACCTCGACGTACTCGCGCGTGCGCCCCAGCGGGTCCGCGAACCGCACGCCGTGCCAGCCCTCGCTGACCTGGGGTCCGGACACCCCCAGGCCGAGGTGCATCCGGCCACCACTCACGTGGTCGATGGTCGCGGCGGTCATCGCCGTCATGGCCGCCGTGCGGGCCGGGATCTGCATGACGGCGGCCCCGAGGCCGATGTCCTTGGTCTGCCCGGCCAGCCAGCCGAGGATGGTCGGGACGTCCGAGCCGTAGGCCTCGGCCACCCAGGCCACGGCGTATCCGAGGGCGTCCGCCTCCTGGGCGACGGCAAGGTTGTCGGCATCCATCCCCATGCCGAAGTAGCCGAGGTTGACGGCCAGGCGCATGAGGGCGTCAGGCCTCGTCGTCGAGATCGGCCAGGAGCTCGTCGTCGTCGAGGTCATCGTCGTCGTCGTCGAGGTCATCGTCGTCGTCCAGGTCGTCCTCGTCCTCGAGGTCGTCCTCGTCGTCGCGGTCCTCGTCGTCGGACCCGTAGATGTCGAAGGGAGTCATCTCGCCGGTCGCGTCGTAGAGCGCCCCGTCGTAGGCCTCGAAGGCCTCCACGAGGTCGTCGTAGGCCGCCATCACGCTGGGGTCGTCCTCCCCGCGTCGACCGGCGCAGGCCTCCAGATGACGCTCGAAGGCGGTGACCAGGACGGACAGGGCAGCGCGCGGGTCGACACTCATGGCCCCGACCCTATTGCCTGGGCGCATCGCACGGGAGCCCACCCCGTGTCCGGGCGGTGTCGTCGTGGTGTCGGCCTGGTGCCGCGGGGTGAAGGGGTGAGAATGGCCCGTGATGGTCGAGTACGAGTACCGCGTCCTGTCCTTCGAGCGGGGGATGTCCCGCTCGGACATCCGGCGTGCCCTCTCCGCGGAGGCCGAGTACGGCCAGTGGGAGCTGCATCGGACGCGGGTCTACCTCGGTGGCCGGATGCGCACCTGGCTGCGCCGGCGGATCATCCGCGTGCCGCGGCCCGACCGCGTCGCCTAAGGCGCTGCACGGGTCAGCAGGTGTCAGCAGGTGCGCAGCAGGCGCCCGAGGACGGTGACGCCGAAGTGCAGCGACTCGATCGGCACCCGCTCGTCGATGCCGTGGAACATCGGGGCGAAGTCGAGGTCCTTGGGCAGGCGCAGCGGGGCGAACCCGTAGCCGGTGATGCCGAGCAGGGACAGGGCCTTGTTGTCGGTGCCGCCGCTCAGGCAGTAGGGCAGCACCTCGGCCTCGGGGTCCTCGCTGCGCAGGGCGTCGACCATGGCGCAGACCAGTGGCCCGCTGAAGGGCGCGTCGAGCGAGATGTCGCGGTGGAGCACCTCGACCGCGACGTGCTCCCCCGCCAGGGTCCGGATCGTGTCCATGAGGTCGTCCTCGTGGCCGGGCAGGAAGCGGCAGTCGATGTTGGCGTGGGCCTGCTGGGGGATGACGTTGTGCTTGTAGCCCGCGTCGAGCATGGTCACGTTGGCCGTGTCGGAGAGGGTGCCGCGCACGAAGCCGGCGGCGCCGCCGAGATGCTCGAGCAGCTCGTCGAGGTCCTCGTCACTCCACGTCGTGCCGGTGAGTGCCGACAGGCCGTCGAGAAGCTCGCGCACCGAGGCGATGTACTCCCGGGGCCACTTGTGCGCGGCGATCCGCTCGATCGCCTGCGCCAGGTGCACGATCGCGTTGTCCGGGTTGGGCACCGAGCCGTGCCCGGCGCGGCCGGTCGCGGTCAGGCGCAGCCAGGCAATGCCCTTCTCCGCCGTCTGCAGCAGGTAGGCCCGCTTCTCCACGCCTTGGGCGTCCTCCACCGTGACGCTGTAGCCACCGACCTCGCTGATCGCCTCGGAGATCCCGTCGAAGACCTCGGGGTGCTCCTTGACCATGAAGTGCGAGCCCAGGTCCCCACCGGCCTCCTCGTCGGCGAAGAAGACGAAGAGCAGGTCACGCGGCGGGACCGTGCCGGTGCGCGCGAGGTCGCGCACGCACGCGAGGATCATCGCGACCATGTCCTTCATGTCGACCGCGCCGCGCCCCCAGAGGCACCCGTCGCGCTCGACGCCTCCGAACGGGTCGACCTGCCAGTCCGCGGCGTTGGCGGGCACGACGTCGAGGTGGCCGTGGACGCACAGGCCGGGTCGGTCCGGGTCGGCGCCAGCGATGCGGACGGCGACCGTGGTGCGGCCGGGGTCGGACTCGAAGACCTGCGGCTCCAGTCCGACCTCACGCAGCTTTCCCACGACGTATGCCGCAGCCTCGGCTTCCCCGGGACCGGTCCCGTCGCCCGGGTTCGAGGTGTCGATCCGCAGCAGGTCACGGCAGATCTCGACGACCTCGTCGACCGGCTTCACTCCCTCGGGTGCAGTCATGGGACCACCATAGGCGGGTCCGTCGTCCCGCCCGGTCGGCGATTTCGGCGGCGGCCCGGAAGCGTGTATCGTTTCGCGACGTGCTCGACCGCTCCCCGCGGTCGCGTCCACTCGTCCGGGTGGCGGAATTGGCAGACGCGCTAGCTTGAGGTGCTAGTGCCCGTATAGGGCATGGGGGTTCAAGTCCCCCCTCGGACACTCGATGATCGGCCCCGCTGCGGCGGGGCCGATTGCGTGTCCGGGGTCATCGGCGCGCTCGTCTACGGTGGAGTCGTGCTCGACCGGATCACCGCCACGCGGTACGTCACGCCCCTCAAGGAGGGCGGATCGCTGCCAGGCATCGTCGAGGCCGACGACGAGGGCACCTACGTCGTGAAGTTCCGGGGCGCGGGGCAGGGCCTGAAGGTCCTCGTCGCCGAGGTGATCGTCGCCGAGCTGGCGATCCGGCTCGGCCTTCGCGTGCCCCGTCTGGCCGTGATCGACCTTCCGCCGGCGATCGCGCGCTACGAGGCGGACGAGGAGGTCCAGGACCTGCTCAATGCCTCGCCGGGCAGCAACCTCGCGGTCGACTTCCTGCCCGGCGCCTTCGGCTACGACGGATCCCGCCCGCCCGAGCCGGAGGAGGCGGCGCTCGTGCGCTGGCTGGACACCTTCACCGCGAACGTCGACCGCACCTGGGCCAACCCGAACCTGCTCGTCTGGCATCGCCGGACGTGGCTGATCGACCACGGCGCCGCGCTCTACTTCCACCATGCGTGGCCGCGCCGCGCGCCCGACGCCGACCGCTTCGCAGCGCAGCCCTTCACCGCGGGCGACCACGTCCTCGCCGACATCGGCCCCTCGGTGCGCGAGGTCCACGAGCGCGCCGTGGCCGCCCTCTCCCCCGCGCTGACCGAGGCCGTCGCCGCCGTGCCCGACGAGTGGCTGGAGCCGACGCAGTGGCTCCCCGACCCGTATGCCGTGCGCACGGCATACGTCGAGCACCTCACCGCGCGCTTGGGCGCACCCGAGGCGTGGCTGGGAGGTGCGCGGTGATGCATCCCTTCCAGTACGTCCTCCTGCGGTGCGTGCCCCGCGTGGACCGCGGTGAGTTCGTCAACGTGGGGGTCGTCGTCCACTCCCAGTCCGCCGAACTGCTCAGGGCCGCCTGGCAGCTGGACGCCGACCGGCTGCGAGCCCTCGACCGCGGACTGGACCTCGACGCGCTGGAGGCCGCCCTGCGCACGATCGACCGGGTCTGCGCCGGGGAGTCCGGTGGCGGACTGCCCGACCTGCCCACGCCCGGGAAGCGCTTCGGCTGGATCGTGGCACCGCGCAGCACGGTGCTGCAGCCGGGGCCGCTGCACGGTGGCCAGTGCGCGGACCCGTCCCTGGCCCTGGAGGAACTGATGACGCGACTGGTGCGCGTGGAGGAGGATCGATGACCGCCCTGTCCCTGCTGGACCTCGCGCTCGTGCGTCGGGGCCAGCCGGTCGGAGAGGCCCTGCGCGAGAGCATCACGCTGGCCCAGAAGGCCGACGAGCTCGGCTGCTTCGAGCGCGTCTGGTACGCCGAGCACCACAACATGCCCGAGATCGCGTCGGCGGCGACCGCTGTGCTGATCGGGGCCGTGGCCGCCGCGACCCACACCATCCGGGTCGGGTCCGGCGGGATCATGCTCCCCAACCACAGCCCGCTCGTCATCGCCGAGCAGTTCGGCACCCTCGCCGAGCTCCACCCCGGGCGCATCGACCTCGGACTGGGACGCGCTCCCGGCACCGACCAGCGCACCCTGCTCGCGCTGCGCCGCGACCCGCGTGCGTCGGACCGGTTCCCCCAGGACGTCCAGGAGCTCCAGGGCTACCTCTCGGACAGCTCCGGAGTCGACGGCATCAGCGCCACACCCGGTCGTGGCACCCACGTGCCGCTCTACATCCTCGGCTCCTCGCTCTTCGGCGCCCAGCTCGCGGCAGCACTCGGGCTCCCGTATGCCTTCGCC
This sequence comes from Actinomycetota bacterium, assembly GCA_020161815.1. Lineage (GTDB taxonomy): Bacteria > Actinomycetota > Actinomycetes > Actinomycetales > Dermatophilaceae > Phycicoccus_A. The sequence continues at coordinate 222,260 of JAIUOP010000002.1, forward strand.
TCGCACTTCGCTCCCGATGCCCTCCTCGAAGCGGTCGAGGTCTATCGCCGCCAGTTCCGGCCCAGCGACCAGTCGAGTCGTCCGCACGTCATCGCCGCCTGCAACGTCATCGCCACCGATGACGTGCAGGTCGCCGCCGACATGCACCGCGAGGTGCTCCGGTCGCGAGTCCGGCGCTTCGTCCCCGGGGCCCGGGACCTCACGCCCGGCCAGGTCGACGAGTTCCTCGACGGCCCCGCCGGGGGCCAGGTGCGCCGGATGATGGCCTACACGGCGGTGGGCACGGGCGACCAGGTGCGTGCCTGGCTCGCCGACTTCGCCGCCCATGCCGACGCCGACGAGGTGATGGTCACCAACCTCGCCCAGGGCCTCGATGCGCGAGTGCGCGCGCTCGAGATCCTGGCGGCGACCCGCTAGCCGCTTGTCCGGAGGCTCCAGGCGGCGACGGCGGCCGCCGCGCCGACGTTGAGCGAGTCCACCCCACCGGTCATCGGGATCGTGAGCACGACGTCGACGCCGGCCAGCGTCCGCGACCCCAGCCCGTCACCCTCGGTGCCCAGCACCAGAGCGACCCGGTCCGGCGGATCCGCGGCGAACTCGGCGAGGTCGACCGCCCCGGGAGCCAGCGCCAGGGCCGCGGTGACGAAGCCGAGGTCGCGCAGGGTCGCCAGCCCCGCCGGCCAGGGGTCGATGCGCGTCCAGGGCACCTGGAAGACGGTGCCCATCGAGACGCGGATGGCGCGTCGGTAGAGCGGGTCGGCGCACCGCGGAGTCACCAGGACGGCATCCACACCCAGGCCTGCGCACGAGCGGATGATCGCGCCGACGTTGGTGTGGTCGACGATGTCCTCCAGCACCAGGACGCGCCGGGCCCCGTCGACCACCTCGGCCACGCTGGGCAGCGGGGGGCGGTGCATCGCGGCGAGGGCTCCCCGGTGGAGGTGGAAGCCGGTGAGCCCCTCGATGGTGGCGTGGTCGCCGACGAAGACCGGTATGCCGTCCGCCTCCGCCGCCGTGACCACGTCGGCCAGGTCCTCGAGCCACCGTGGGGCCATGAGAAAGGAGCGCGGACGGTGCCCGACCGCGAGTGCGCGACGGATGACCTTCTCGGACTCGGCGATGTAGAGGCCGCCCTCCGGCTCCCGGCGGCGGCGCAGCGCCACGTCGGTCAGGGCGACGTAGTCGGCCAGTCGCGGGTCGTCGAGGTCATCGAGCAGCTGGGGCACGGGCCCACGCTAGGCGAGGAAGGCGCGGACGATGACCACGACGGCGGCCACGGCACAGAAGGCGAGCACGAGGGGGCGCAGAGCCGCGGCGTCAAGTCGTCGCCGAGCGGGAGCCGAGGCGAGGTAGCCGACCGCGATGAAGGGCAGCCATGTGCCGACGGCCACGAGGTCCTCGCCCCTGAGCTGCCCGGCCAGGGCCAGTCCGGCCGCCGACATCGCGCTGCCGACGATGAAGGACACCGCGAGCGTGTCGCGCAGCCGCGGCGGGGGCTCGTGCTGGAAGAACAGGGCGGTGAAGGGGCCGCCGACCGCGGCGGTGACGCCGCTGATGCCCGACAGCACCCCGGGACACCAGGGCGTTGCCGAAGGTCGGGCGGATCTGCACCGAGCGCAGTGACACGAGGACGGTCAGGAGGATCGTCACACCCAGGATCGTGGCCACCCAGCGCTGGTCCAGGGTGACGACGAGCCAGACACCGAGGGGCGTGGTGAGCAGGCGAGCCAGCAGGGTCCAGGAGAGTGGTCGCCAAGCCACGTCCGGCGGCGCGCGCCGAGCGAGCTGCACGATGGGGAGGACGAAGCCGACGAGCACGAGCGCCCCCGGCACGAGGTCGGGGCGGAGCAGGAAGACGACAGGCGCCGACACCACGTTGATGCCGAATCCGATCGTCGACTGGATGAACGCCCCGAGGAAGAGGACCAGGCCCAGGGCGAGGACGCCGTGGTCCAGGCCCGCGCCCGCCAGCGACAGGGTCACCCGAGGAGGACCTTGACGACGGCCACGAGGCCGATGACCGCGATGATCGCCCGGAGCAGACCGGGGCTGAGCCGGCGACCGACCGTGCTCCCGATGGCGCCGCCGATGAGGGCCCCGACCGCGATGAGGGCGGCGACCCGCCAGTCGATCCGGTCACCGGCGACCACGATGAAGACGATGGCGGCCACCGCGTTGGCGACGGTCCCGAGCACGTTCTTGTAGCCGTTGAGGCGCTGGATCGGCAGTGGGGAGAGCAGGCTCATGATCCCCATGAGGAGCACCCCTTGGGCTGCTCCGAAGTAGCCGCCGTAGATCCCGGCGAGGAGGACGCCGACCTGCATCAGGCGCATCTTCCAGGTGGGCTGGTCGTCGGGGTGGTGGCTCGCCACGGCCGCCGAGATCCTGGGCCCGGCCAGGACGAGCACGACCCCCAGGAGGATGAGCACGGGGACGATAGCCCGGAAGGCCGCCGGGTCGAGGACGAGGAGGAGCAGGGCGCCGATGACTGACCCCACGAGGGTCATCGGTGCGAGCCGGAGCAGGTCGCGGCGCGACCCGACGAGTTCCCGGCGGTAACCCGCGATCCCGGTGATCCCGCCGGCGACCAGCCCGACCGTGTTGGACATGTTGGCCGTGACCGGGGGCACCCCGAGCATGAGCAGGGTGGGGAACGTGATGAGCGTCCCCGAGCCGACGATGGTGTTGATCGTGCTCGCGCCGACCCCGGCCAGCACGATCAGCACCGCCTCCCACCACGTCACCGCCCCACCCTAAGTGGGTGGGGCGGTGACGAGTCGGTCAGTTCGGCGGCTGGATGGGCCGGGTCAGGTCCTCGCCGATCGGGCTCTCGGCCGGCCGGGGCGGGGGCTGGTCCGCGTCCGGCAGCACCGGCGGCTGGACCTTCCCCACCGGGCTGCCGTGCTCGGTGGCCTCACGACTGGCCAGGCCTGCTTGTCCGCGGGCCTCGGCAAGCGCCCGGGCCGGGTCCTCGAGCACGGTCTCCTCGAAGGCGTTCGGGACGTGCGTCCCCGGGTCGACCCACTCCTCCTCGGTGCCCCCGTCGAGGCCGCCGCCACCCGAGGCCGCCCGACCCAGCATGCCGCCCATCCCCTTGAGGGCGTCGGTGAGCTCGCTGGGGATGATCCACATCTTGTTGGAGTCGCCGCGGGCGATCTGCGGGAGGACCTGGAGGTACTGGTAGGCGAGCAGCTTCTCCGTGGGGCGTCCGCGGTGGATCGCCTCGAAGACCTGCTGGATGGCGCGGGCCTGGCCCTGGGCCTCGAGGATCCGCGCCTGGGCCGACCCTTCGGCGCGCAGGATCTGGCTCTGCTTCTCGCCCTCGGCGGTGAGGATCTGGCTGGCCTTGACGCCCTCGGCGTTGAGAATCGCGGCGCGACGGTCCCGCTCGGCCTTCATCTGCTTCTCCATCGACTCCTGGACCGACATCGGCGGGTCGATGGCCTTGAGCTCGACGCGGTTGACGCGGATCCCCCACTTGCCGGTCGCCTCGTCGAGGACGCCCCGGAGCTGGGCGTTGATCTGGTCGCGGCTGGTCAGCGTCTGCTCGAGGTCGAGCGAGCCGATGACGTTGCGCAGTGTGGTCACGGTCAGCTGCTCGATGCCCTGGATGAAGTTGGCGATCTCGTAGACCGCGGACTTCGAGTCGATGACCGAGTAGTAGATGACGGTGTCGATGTTCACCACGAGGTTGTCGCTGGTGATCACCGGCTGCGGCGGGAAGGAGACGACCTGTTCACGCAGGTCGACATTGGCCCGGACCTTGTCGACGAACGGGATGAGGAAGTGGATGCCGCCCTCTAGGGTGCGCGAGTAGCGACCGAGCCGCTCGATGATGAGCGAGGTCTGTTGCGGCACGATCCGCACGGTCCGGAACAGGACGATGAGGGCGAAGACGAGGAAGAGGGCAAGGACGACGAGCTCAACCATGGGTGAGTTCCGATCTGTCGGTTCGGGAGAGGTCGCTCAGCGACCGGGTTCGATGCGGGGTGCGGGCACGACGATGGCCGTCGCGCCCTGGAGGGCGATCACCTGGACGTCGCTGCCGGGTGGGCACTCCGTGCCACCGGTGGGCGTGCGGGCCGACCAGGTCTCGCCGCCCAGCTTGACCCGGCCCTCGGTGTCGGTGATGGCCGACAGCGCGCGCGCCTCACGGCCGACCAGGCTCGCGGCGCCGATGCCGTGGTCCACCTCGCCCTCGACGAAGTGGCGTCGCACCAGGGGCCGGACCACGGCCAGCAGGAGCACGGCCACCGCGACGGCGACGAGGACCTGTGGCACAAGCCCGCCGCCGAGTCCCGCTGTGAGGGCCCCGGCAAGGGCGCCACCGGCGAGCATGATGAAGACGAAGTCGACCGTCGCGGCCTCGATCGCCGCCAGGACCAGGGCGATCCCCAGCCACGCCAGCCAGGGGCTCTCCGCGAGCCAGTCCATCAGGACCCCTCCCCTCGGGTGTGCGGAAGCACCCTGCTCCCACAATGGTCAGACGCGTCAGCGCCCGTGGGCGTTCCCTCGCTCACGGGGTGTCCTTCGCGCGGGCGGCCCATCGCTGCCCGCGACGCTCGAGCTCCAGAGGCAGCCCGAAGGTCGCCTCCAGGTTCGCCTCGGTGAGGGTGATCTCGAGCGGGCCCTGCGCGACGATCCGGCCCTCGCGAAGCAGGAGCACGTCGGTGAAGTGCGGCGGAATCTCCTCGACGTGGTGGGTCACGAGGACCAGCGCGGGAGCCGCCAGGTCGGCGGCGATGGCGCCCAGCCGTCGGAGCAGGTCCTCGCGGCCGCCGAGGTCGAGGCCGGCCGCCGGCTCGTCGAGCAGCATCAGCTCGGGATCGGTCATCAGGGCGCGCGCGATCTGCACGCGCTTGCGCTCCCCCTCGGACAGGGTGCCGAACCGGCGGTCGACCAGGTGGGCGGCGCCGAGGGCCTCGAGCAGCTGCCCGGCCCGGCCGTGGTCGAGGGAGTCGTAGCTCTCCCGCCAGCGTCCGACGACGCCGTACGACGCGGTGACCACGACGTCCCCGACCCGTTCCCCGCCGGGGATCCGCTCCGCCAGGGAGGCGCTCGCCAGCCCGATGCGGGGTCGCAGCTCGAAGACGTCCACCGCCCCGAGCACCTCGTCGAGGATGCCGACGACCCCACGCGTGGGATGCATCCGGCCCGCCGCGAGCTGCAGCAAGGTGGTCTTGCCCGCTCCGTTGGGGCCGAGGACGACCCACCGCTGACCCTCCTCGACCTCCCAGGTGATGTCGTCGAGCAGCGTGTTCGTGCCACGCACCACACCGACACCCGCGAAGGCCAGGACGTCGCTCATGCCTCGACCCTAGTTGAGAGCGCGCCCGCCTAGGATGACCCGATGCCGGAGCTGCCCGTGTCGGTGCGCGTCGCGCTCTGGGTGAGTGCCGCCTGGCGCACCGGCAGGGCCACCTCGTCGGTGTGGAGCTCGGCGCTGGCCGACCTCGACGCGGTCGGCGGGGACGTCGACGTCATCGACCACTGGCACTCCGTCGGCGAGCGGGCACTGCTCGTGGCCCTCCCCCGCTCCGGTGACCAGAGCGGCCTGCCGGCCTGCCCGCCCACGTCACGCCTGGCCGCCGTCGACGCCGGCGAGGCTCTCCTCGCACCCGGGATCGGCGGACTCCTCGTGCCGACGATCACGCGCTTCGGGCCCGAGGGGCAGGCCTCCTCCCCCGACCACGGCTGGCGCGTCGACTGGCGAGCCCACCCCGCCGACCCGGTGCCCGTGCACGTGGTGACCGCCATCGACCTCGGCACGGTGCGCCGCTCGTTGGCAGAGGGGGTCCTGGCCGCCACGGAGGCACTGCAGGCCAGTGGCGGGCCGGCCGTCCCGCACCGCGCGCCACCCCAGCGTGGCGCGAGCTCGCGCTGGGCGCTGCCGGACGGCATACCGGCTCCGGTCCTGGAGCTGCTCCTGCGGGCCGCCGCCATCGAGAGCGCCTGCGCGGAGGCCCTGGCCTCACCCGCCGACGGCCTCACCGCCGACCGCACCCGTGGACGCGAGGCCGCCCTGCGCACCCTGCGTGACCGGGCGGAGGACTGCCTCGAGTCGTGCACCAACCTCGCCGTGGCGGTCCTCGCCGGCTGGCGACCGGCGTGAGTCAGCCCTTGGCGAGCCTCCGGCGGCGCAGGACGTCGAGGTAGACCTGGTTGGTCCGCTCACCGATCGTGGCCCACGAGAAGCTGTCCACGGCCCGCTTGCGGCCGGCCAGGCCGAAGCGGTCGGCACGCGCCGGGTCGCTCACGGCCTCGTTGAGAGCGGCGGCCAGGTCGGCGACGAACTTCTCCGGGTCGACCGGCGTGCCGCTGCCGTCCTGCACCTGCTCGATCGGGACCAGCCAGCCCGTCTCGCCGTCGACGACGACCTCCGGGATCCCCCCGGTCGCGGTCGCGACGACGGGCAGCTCGCACGCCATCGCCTCGAGGTTGACGATCCCCAGCGGTTCGTAGACCGAGGGGCAGACGAAGACGGTTGCTGCGCTGAGCATCGCGATGACCTCACCGCGGGGCAGCATCTCGGGCACCCAGACCACGCCGTCGCGCTGCTGGCGCAGGCCGTCGATGAGCTCCTCGACCTCGGCCTTGATCTCGGGGGTGTCGGGGGCGCCCGCGAGGAGGACGACCTGGACCTCCGGCGGCAGCTCGGCGACGGCGCGCAGGAGGTAGGGCAGCCCCTTCTGGCGGGTGATCCGCCCGACGAAGATCACCGAGGGCCGGTCCGGGTCGACACCGTGCGCGCGGACGACGTCGTCGTCGCGGTGGCGCTGCCACAGCTGGGAGTCGATGCCGTTGTGGACGACCTTGACCTTGTCGGGGTCGATCGAGGGGTAGGACTTCAGGACGTCCTGGCGCATCCCCTCGCTCACCGCGATGACGGCGTCGGCCGCCTCGTAGGCGGTCTTCTCAATCCAGGACGAGAGCCGGTAGCCGCCGCCGAGCTGCTCGGCCTTCCAGGGCCGCATCGGCTCCAGGCTGTGGGCCGAGACGACATGGGGTATGCCGTTGAGCAGGCTCGCGACGTGGCCGGCGAAGTTGGCGTACCAGGTGTGCGAGTGGACCAGGTCGGCCCCCTCGCACTGGGCCGCCATGGCGAGGTCGACCCCCATCGTGACGAGCGCGGCGTTGGCACCCGCCAACTCGACCGGGTCGGCATACCCCGTCGTCCCCTCCTCCTCGCGGGGCGGGCCGAAGGCATGGACACGCACGTCCATGTCCCCGCGATCCCGGAGGGCCCGGGTCAGCTCGGCGACGTGCACCCCCGCTCCGCCGTAGATGGTGGGTGGGTACTCCTTGGACAGGATGTCGACGCGCACGTGGCAACCCTAGCGAGGGCCACGGCGCGTGTGCAGGTGGTGAGACAAAGTGGCTGATGGGTAGGCGCGCCCACCACTTCGGCCATAGGTTGGAGGCATGGCATACCGCAGCGGTGGTCCGAAGGTTCTCGCAATCGTCCTGGCCGGCGGAGAGGGCAAGCGGCTGATGCCGCTGACCCGCGACCGGGCCAAGCCGGCCGTTCCCTTCGGGGGCATCTACCGGCTCGTGGACTTCGCCCTGTCCAATGTCGTCAACTCCGGGTACCTCAAGGTCGTCGTGCTGACGCAGTACAAGTCGCACAGCCTCGACCGGCACGTGACCAAGACGTGGCGCATGTCGACGATGCTCGGCAACTACGTCGCCCCGATCCCGGCCCAGCAGCGGATCGACAAGAACTGGTACCTCGGGTCGGCCGACGCGATCTACCAGAGCCTGAACACGATCGCCGACGAGCAGCCGGACATCATCGTCGTCGTCGGTGCGGACCACGTCTACCGCATGGACTTCTCGCAGATGGTCGACCAGCACATCCAGTCCGGCGCCGGCGTGACCGTGGCCGCGATCCGCCAGCCGATCGAGATGGCCGACCAGTTCGGTGTCATCGAGGTCGACGACGACGACCCCACCAAGATCTCGGCCTTCCGCGAGAAGCCGTCCGACCCGAAGGGCCTGCCGGACTCCCCGCAGGAGATCCTCGCGAGCATGGGCAACTACGTCTTCAGCGCGGACGTGCTCATCGACGCCGTCACGCGCGACCACGACCTCGAGGGCTCCAAGCACGACATGGGCGGTGACATCGTGCCGGCGCTGGTGGCCAAGGAGGCCGCCTACACCTACGACTTCAAGAAGAACGTCATCCCCGGCGGCACCGAGCGCGACAAGGGCTACTGGCGGGACGTCGGGACCCTCGACTCGTACTTCGACGCCCACATGGACCTCATCTCGATCCACCCGGTCTTCAACCTCTACAACTACGACTGGCCGATCTACACCGACTACGGCCCCTATCCCCCGGCCAAGTTCGTCCACGGCGCCCAGGGCCGCTTCGGCGAGGCACTCAACTCCGCGGTCTCCCCCGGGACGGTCATCTCGGGTGCCCGCGTGACGCACTCGGTCATCGGGGCCAACTGCCGCGTCCACTCGTACTCCGAGCTCCACGAGGTCGTCATGCTCGACAAGGTCACGGTCGGCCGGCACTGCCGGATCCGCAGGGCCATCATCGACAAGAACGTCGACATCCCCGAGGGCACCGAGATCGGCTACGACCACGACCGCGACCGCGCGCGCGGTTTCGAGGTCACCGAGGCCGGGGTCGTCGTCATCGGAAAGGGCCAGCAGGTCACCCCGTGACCGCCGGCAGCGACCGGCCGATCCGGATCGGCGTGCAGCTCCAGCCCCAGCACGCCGACTACGCCGCGATCCGCCGGGCCTGTGCCCGCGTCGAGGAGCTGGGCGCCGACGTCATCTTCACGTGGGACCACTTCTTCCCGCTCTACGGCGATCCCGACGGCGCCCACTTCGAGGCCTGGACGCAGCTGGGTGCCTGGGCAGAGGCCACCGAGCGGGTCGAGTTCGGTGCCCTCGTCACGTGCAACTCGTATCGCAACCCGGCCCTGCTCGCCGACATGGCCCGCACCGTCGACCACATCTCCGCCAAGGGCGGTCGCGGCCGACTCATCCTGGGGATCGGCTCCGGCTGGTTCGAGCGGGACTACGACGAGTACGGCTACGCCTTCGGCACCGCCGGCTCCCGGCTCGACGCGCTGGCGCGGGACCTGCCGATCATCACCGAGCGCTGGGGGCGCCTGAACCCGCCCCCGACACGGCCGATCCCGATCCTCATCGGCGGTGGCGGGGAACGCAAGACCTTGCGGATCGTCGCCGAGCATGCGCAGATCTGGCACGGCTTCGGTGACGCCGCCACCATCGCGCACAAGCACGGCGTGCTCGACGCGTGGTGCGAGCGGCTCGGGCGCGACCCGGGCGGGATCGAGCGGTCGGCAGGCGTGTCCCCGCTGCCGGGTCGCCTCCCCGAGGACGTCGCCGACTATGCCGCCGGCGCCGAGGAGCTGTATGCCGTGGGCACCCGTCTGTTCACCGTGGGCCTGAGCGGCCCGGACTACGACCTGGGCCCGGTCCGCGACCTCCTCGCCTGGCGGGACCGGCGGCAGGCGGACGCCGCTCCTGCCCTACCCTGACGCCGTGACCGATCCGACCTCTCGGCCGACCCTGCTCGTCACGCTCACCGGGGATGACCGTCCCGGCGTCTCGCGCGCGTTGTTCGCCGCGCTGGCCGACCTGCACCCGGTCGTCCTCGACCTCGAGCAGACCATCACGCGTGGCCGGATCACCCTGACCGCCCTGCTCGAGGTGCCCGGGCGCGAAGCGGCGGCCAAGGCGATCGCCCAGCGGACGGCATACGAGCTGGGACTGACCTCGGTGGTGAGCGTCGGGACCGGCGACAACGTTCCCCGCCGCACCGGGCGCGCCACGATCAGCGCCCTGGGCCGACCACTCACGGGGGCGCAGGTGGCGGCGCTCACGGCGGCGATCGCCGAGCGCGGGGCCAACATCGACCGGATCCGCCGACTCTCCCGCTACCCCGTCACCACCCTCGAGCTCGACATCTCGGGCGCCGACGACGTCGACGGCCTCCGGCATGACCTCGCCCTCGCGGCCGCCGCCCACGGCGTGGACGTCGCCGTCTCCCCGGCCGGGCTCGCCCGCCGCGGACGCCGACTCGTCGTGATGGATGTCGACTCCACCCTCATCCGGGACGAGGTCATCGAGCTGCTGGCCCAGCACGCCGGCCGGGAGGCCGAGGTCGCGGCCGTGACCGAGCGCGCAATGCGGGGTGAGCTCGACTTCGCCGAGAGCCTCCACGCCCGCGTCGCCGCCCTCGCCGGGTTGCCGGACACCGTGCTCGGTGAGGTGCGCGACCGGGTGCAGCTCACGCCGGGCGCGAGGACCCTGGTCCGCACGCTGAAGCGCCTCGGGTTCACCGTCGCCCTCGTCTCGGGGGGCTTCATCGAGATCGTCCAGCCGATCGCCGACGACCTGGGCATCGCGCACGCCCGCGCGAATCGCCTCGAGGTCCGTGACGGCGTGCTGACCGGTCGCGTCCTCGGCGAGGTCGTCGACCGGGCGGGCAAGGCCCGCGCGCTGAGCGAGATCGCCCGGGCAGAGGGACTGCCGCTGCACCGGACCGTGGCGATCGGGGACGGCGCCAACGACCTCGACATGATCCAGGCAGCCGGCCTCGGGATCGCCTTCAACGCCAAGCCGATCGTGCGTGAGCAGGCCGACGCGAGCGTCAACGTGCCCTACCTCGACGCCGTGCTGTACCTCCTCGGGATCTCGCGGGACGAGATCGAAGAGGCCGACCTCCTCGACGAGGAAGGACCGGCCCCCCTTTAGGGTGATCCCATGCCGTCGCGTCGCACCAGCAAGCCCACCCTCTTCATCATCGGCGGGGCCGAGGACCGCGTGGGGCGGGCGAGCCTGCTGCGACGCTTCGTCAAGCTCAGCGGCGGCCGCTCGGCCCGGATGGTCATCATCCCCACGGCCTCCTCCTTCCAGGCCGAGGTGGTCGCGGCCTACACCGAGGTCTTCGAGCGCTTCGGCGTCACGCAGATCTCGGTCGTCAACCCCTCCTCGCGGGACCCCCGGGGCCGGGATGCCGAGGTCGAGGCGCTGGACGCCGCGACCGGCGTGTTCATCAGCGGTGGGAACCAGCTGGTCCTCAGCCAGTACTTCGCCGGCACACCCTTGGGGGCGGCGCTCCACCGCGCCCACGAGCGCGGGGCCGTCATCGGGGGCACCTCGGCCGGCGCCTCGATCATGAGCGAGTTCATGATCGCCCTGGGCCAGGACGGCGCGGTGCCGCTCCAGCGCAGCAGTGGAGTCAGCCAGGGCCTGGGCCTGATCAAGGGCGTCGTCATCGACCAGCACTTCGCCGAGCGCGCCCGCTACGGCCGGCTCATGGCCGTCATCGCCCGCTCACCGGGGTTGCTGGGCATCGGCATCGACGAGGACACGGCGATCGAGGTCACGGCCGGGCGGTTCACCGTGCACGGGCGCAGCACCGCCTTCGTCATCGACTGCAGCAGCGCGGTGACCGACGCGCCCGATGCCCGGCGCTACGCGCCCCTGCTCGTCTCCGGAGCCGTCGTCCACGCCTTGCCGGCCGGGTCCACCTTCGACCTGGCGACCCGGCGCCTGGCCGGCTTCGTCGAGCATCACCCGGACACCGTGATCGTGGCCGAGACGGCCAAGCCCGAGGCCGAGCCCACCGGGGCCCTGAGGCCCTAGAGTTCGTCCAGCCCATCACCGAAGGAGAGGACCGAGATGTCGTCCGAGCGCCCCACGCCCACCGGTCCTCCGGCCCCCGAGCTGCGCATCCTGGAGTCCCGCATCTACCGCGGCGGCAACATCTGGTCGTACGAGCCGGCCGTGCACCTCGTCGTCGACCTCGGCGTGCTCGAGGGCTACCCCACCGACACCCTGCCCGGCTTCACCGACCGGCTCGTCGAGCTCCTCCCCGGCCTCGAGGCGCACAGCTGCTCCCGTGGTGTCCGAGGGGGCTTCGTCGAGCGCCTGCGCGAGGGGACCTGGCTCGGGCACGTCGCCGAGCACGTCGCGCTCCAGCTGCAGCAGGAGTGCGGGCACGACCTGCGCCGGGGCAAGACCCGGGAGGTCAAGGGGTCCCCCGGCCGCTACAACGTCATCTACGGCTTCCACGACGAGGGGGTGGGGCTCGCCGCCGGACAGCTCGCCGTGCGCCTCGTGAACGACCTGGTCGCCCCGGACCCGGACTTCGACTTCCGGGGCGAGCTCGAGGCCTTCATCCGCCGCGCCGAGCGGCTGGCCTTCGGTCCCTCGACGAACGCCATCATCGAAGAGGCCATCAGCCGGGACATCCCCTACATCCGGCTCAACGGCGCCAGCCTGGTGCAGCTGGGCCAGGGCGTCCACGCCCAGCGGATCCGGGCGACCATGACCTCCAAGACGAGCGCCCTCGCCGTCGACATCGCCGGCGACAAGGACCTCACGGCGACCCTCCTGGCCTCCGCGGGCCTCCCGGTGCCCAAGCAGCAGGTGATCCGCACCGAGGACGGATCGGTCTCGGCGGCTCGCGAGGTCGGCTACCCCGTCGTCGTCAAGCCGCTCGACGGCAACCACGGCCGAGGCGTCGGCCTCAACCTGCGCGACGACGAGTCCGTGCGGGAGGCCTTCCGCGCCGCCAAGGCCCAGTCGCGCGGCGGCTACGTCATCGTCGAGTCCTTCATCACCGGCAAGGACTACCGCTGCCTCATCGTCGGAGGGCGGATGCAGGCGATCGCCGAGCGCGTGCCCGCCCACGTGACCGGCGACGGCGTGCACACCATCAGCGAGCTCGTCGACATCACGAATGCCGACCCGCGCCGCGGCGTGGGGCACGAGAAGGTGCTGACCAAGATCGCCGTCGACGAGGCCGCGATCGAGCGGGTGCGTGCCCAGGGCTTCGAGCTGGACTCGGTGCCGGAGAAGGGGGTGATGGTCAAGCTCGCGCTCACCGGGAACATGTCCACCGGTGGCATCTCGATCGACCGGACCTTCGACGCCCACCCCGACAACATCGAGATCGCCGAGGAGGCCGCGCGACTGGTCGGTCTCGACGTCGCCGGCATCGACTTCATCTGCCCCGACATCGCCTCGCCCGTGCGCGAGACCGGTGGCGCGATCTGCGAGGTCAATGCCGCACCCGGGTTCCGCATGCACACCCACCCGACGATCGGCGAACCCCAGTTCATCGCCAAGCCAGTGGTCGACCTCCTCTTCCCGCCGGGGGCGCCCAGCCGGGTGCCGATCGTCGCCGTGACCGGCACCAACGGCAAGACGACCACCTCGCGAATGATCGCCCACATCATGAAGGGCGTGGGCCGCAAGGTCGGCATGACCTCCACGGACGGCATCGTCATCGACGAGCGCCTGGTCTACAAGGCCGACGCCTCGGGTCCGCGGTCCGCTCGGATGGTCATGCAGAACCCGCGCGTCGACTTCGCGGTGCTGGAGGTGGCCCGCGGTGGGATCCTCCGCGAGGGGCTGGGCTACGACCGCAACGATGTCGCCGTCGTCACCAACGTGGCGGCCGATCACCTCGGCATGCGGGGCATCGACACGGTCGAGCAGCTGGCCGACGTCAAGGCGGTCGTCGTCGAGGCCGTGCCGCGGGACGGATATGCCGTCCTCAACGCCGACGACCCGCTCGTGCGTCGCATGCGCCGCCGTTGCTCGGGCAGCATCGTGTGGTTCTCCACCGCTCCCCCCGGCTCCCGGGTCCGGGAGTTCATCGACGATCACTGCCGCCGGGGTGGCCGGGCCGTCGTCCTGGAGCCGACCGACCGGGGCGACATGATCGTCATCCGGCACGGTCGGCGCACCATGCAACTGGCTTGGACCCACCTGCTGCCGTCGACCCTCGGCGGCACGGCCATGTTCAACGTCGCCAACGCGATGGCGGCAGCCGGTGCCGCCTTCGCCGTCGGGACCGGCCTGCACGAGATCCGGCAGGGCCTGCGCACCTTCACGACGTCGTACTACCTCTCCCCCGGCCGGATGAACCTCGTCGACGTGCACAACGTCGAGGTCATCGTCGACTACTGCCACAACGCTCCCGGCATGAAGGTGCTCGGCGACTTCGTCGAGCGGTATGCCGCCCACAAGGAGGGGGCCGCCGAGTTCGGCAAGGTCTCACGGATCGGCATGATCGCCACGGCGGGAGACCGCCGCGACGACGACATGCGCGAGCTCGGCGCGATCGCTGCAGAGCACTTCGACGTCCTCGTCGTCCGTGAGGACGAGCGTCTGCGGGGTCGGCGCTCCGGGGAGACCTCGGCCCTGATCTCCGAGGGTGCGCACGCCCGGATGGCTGCCGGGGGTGCGCGTTGCGTCCAGGTCGAGGTGGTTCTCGACGAGACGTCCGCGGTGCGTCACGTCATGGCGAGGGCCAACCCGGGCGACCTGGTGGTGCTCTGCGTCGACAACCACGCCGCCGTCATGCAGGAGCTCGAGTCGATGACCCGCCAGGCCCAGCCGGGCAGCCACACCAATGACGGCATCGGCGATCCCGACCTTGATGCCGCCGAGCTCGAGCAGCGGGCCATCGAGGAGGGTGACAGCGCCACCGCCGCCGACACCAGCGCCCTCGACGCCTGAGTGGTTCGGCCGGCGCCCAGCTGGCCCTCGCCTCGGCGTCCGGCCCGCCCAGACCGGTCAGGCGGGCGTCGCGGGGTCGGGTTTCGCGCGCGCGGAGAGTTCGCGGGCGTATGCCGTGAGCGATCGCCGATAACCGGCGACGTCGGCATCCGAGGACTCCTCGGCGAGCACGGTGAGCAGGTCGGCGAGCGCCGTCGTGGGATCGCCGGCGTCGTGGCGGATGAGGGCGCGGAACATCTGCGTGCCGATGCTCGTCGGGTCCGCCTCGCTGGCCTCCTCGATGCGCGTGAGCGCCTCGTCGTGGCGCCCGAGGTTGCGCAGGCTGGAGGCCAGTTGGACCAGGCAGCGGTGGCGCAGCGGCTCCCGCAGGCCACCGGCAATGGCGGCCTCGTAGTGACCCACGGCCGTCTCCTCCTCGCCCGCCGCGTCGTGGGCGCCACCGAGCTCGAAGAGGACGACCGGGTCGCCGGGGTGCTCTGCCACAAGCGCCCGGGCGGCCACGATGCGTTCCCTGTCGTCGTCGATCTCCCACAGGGCATCGATACGGGCCTGGGCCGGGTGCTCACCCCGGGCGCGCCGCACCTTCGCGCGGATGTCGGCACCCTCGTCCGCGCGTCCACCCTGCGCACGGATCCACTCCGCCAGGCCGACGCGGTCGGCATGGCACATGACGGCCAGCACGTCGCCGTCGTGCGCGGCCGAGTGGAGCAGCTCCAGGCCGGCAAGCTCCGTCGGCGCGGAGTCGACGTGCCCCACGCCGACCTCGGTGAGCCCGGCGCGCATCGGGGTCTCCATCTCCTCGGTGCTCCGCCCGCGCAGGTAGCGCTCCTTGTGGGCCAGGACGACCTGGTCCGCGCCGAGGCCGGCGATCCGACCCAGCGCCGTGAGGATGTCGTCGGTGCGGTCACCCGCCGTCCCAAGGGCCAGCCGGACCCGGGCGCCGGGCAGGGCCAGACCGCGGGACACCTCGAGGAGGGCCTCGAGCCCGGCTTCGTTGTGCGCGAGGTCGATGATCACCGTCGCCTGTCCGTCGGGAACGGGGATCGTGTAGGAGTTCAGGCGCCCGGCGTTGAGGCGCTCGTCCGGGGCGAAGGTGGCCAGGCCCTCGACCACGTCGGCTCGGGGCAACCCGATCGCCAGGGCGGCAGCGGCGCCCGCCAGGGCATTGGCGACGTTGTGGACGGCGAGGCCGCCGAAGGCCATCGGCAGGTCGGCCAACGGGATCAGGCGGTCCGTGCCGCCGGACTGGTCGAGGACCGTCAGCCACCCGTCGACGAGGGTGATCGCCCGGCCACCGGCGCCGAGCGCCTCGCGGATGGCCGGGGAGTCCGGGTCAAGGGTGAAGACCCACGGTCGCGCGGGAGTGCCCGTGCGCATCGCCCAGACCCGCGGGTCGTCGCCGTTGAGGACACACCACCCCGTCGATCGCGTGATCCTCGTGATGATCGCCTTGACCTCGGCGAGCTGGTCGACGGTGTCGATGCCCTGCTGACCCAGGTGATCGGCCGACACGTTGGTCACCACCGAGACGTCGTTGTGGGTCACGCCCACGCCCTTGAGCAACATGCCGCCGCGCGCGGTCTCCAGGATGCCCAGCTCGACCCCCGGCGTCTCCAGGACGGCGCGCGCGCCCGCCGGCCCGGAGTAGTCACCGGCCTCGACGAGCTCGCCCTGGGCGAGGACGCCATCGGTGGAACTCCAGGCGGTGCGCCGACCAGCGGTCATGCCGATGTGCGCGAGCAAGCGCGTGGTCGTCGTCTTCCCGTTGGTGCCGGTGACGGCGACAACGGGCACGCGGGGGTCGAGCAGCCGCGGCGGCTCCCCCACTTCGGCCTGCGTGATCCGCCGCGCGGTCGCGTCCAGCACCGAGGCCGCGTCCTCGCCGGCGAAGAGCCGACACAGGGCCGGCGCCAGTGCCTCACCGAAGGCCTGCGCAGGCCCACGGCGTCGCCACACGACCGCCACGACGACCTCGTCGGCTGTCGTCCCGCTCCTCGTTCGGACCCCGACGCGGCGCACACCGGCTGCCGCGGCCAGCCGCCGGACGAAGCGCTCCACGAGTCGGGCGAGGGCGCGTTGCCGAGCGGTGCCTCCGGCCGGGGCCGCGGCGAACCGCGTCATCCCCAGGGCACCTGCCACCGCCGACACCTCGCCCGGGGCCGCGGCGAGCGGTCCGGGCATGCCCAGCACCACCTTGAGTGCGGGGCGGGTGAAGTAGAGGTTGGGACCCTCGAGCAGGCGCACCTCTCGCGCCTCGATCGTGGGTCCGCCGGCAGCGGCCTGGTCCGTCACAGGCGGGAGCCTAGTGGCGTTCCCTCTGCGCGTGGGACCGCTCAGACACCCATGGCGTGAAAGCCGCCGTCGACGTGGACGATCTCCCCTGTGGTCGCCGGGAACCAGTCGGAGAGCAGGGCCACGCAGGCCCGGGCCGCCGCCACCGGGTCGTTGACATCCCAGCCGAGCGGCGCGCGCGTCCCCCACGCCTCCTCGAACTGCTCGAAGCCCGGGATCGACTTGGCGGCCGTGGTCCGGATCGGGCCGGCCGACACCAGGTTGCAGCGGACGCCCCGGGGGCCCAGGTCGCGGGCGAGATAGCGGTTCGTCGCCTCGAAGGCGGCCTTGGCCACGCCCATCCAGTCATAGACCGGCCACGCGTAGCGCGCGTCGAAGGTCAGGCCCACCACGCTCGACCCTTCCCCCATCAACGGCAGGCTCGCCTTGGCCAGGGCCTGCAGCGAGAAGGCCGAGATCTGCACCGCCGTGGACACGTCCTCCCAGCCGGCCTCCATGAAGTTGAAGGCCCCCTGCGGGGCAAACCCGATCGAGTGCACCACCCCGTCCAGGTGCGGCACGTGCTCCTTGACGCGCTCCGTCAGGGCGGCGAGGTCGTCCTCGTTCGCGACATCGAGCTCGACGACCGGGGGCGTGACCGGCAGCCGCTTGGCGATCGTCGAGGTGATCCGCATGGTGCGACCGAAGGAGGTGAGCACCACCTCGGCGCCCTCCTCCTGAGCCAGGCGAGCCACGTGGAAGGCGATCGAGGAGTCCATGAGGACACCGGTGATGAGGAGCTTCTTGCCGTCGAGGAGCATGTCCGTCCTTGGGTCGATGGAGTCGGAGGTGGGGAGTCAGTGGCCCATGCCGAGGCCGCCGTCGACGGGGACGACGGCGCCGGAGATGTATGCCGCACCCGGGCTCGCGAGCCAGGTCACCGCCGCGGCGACCTCCTCCGGAGCCGCGAAGCGGCCGGCCGGGATGGCGGCCAGGTAGGCGGCCCTGCGGTCCTCGGGCAGCTCGGCGGTCATGTCGGTGTCGATGAAGCCCGGGGCCACGACGTTCGCGGTGATGCCCCGACCTCCCAGCTCGCGGGTGATGGAGCGGGCCAGGCCCACGAGCCCGGACTTGCTCGCCGCGTAGTTGGTCTGTCCCGGAGAGCCGTAGAGACCGACGACGCTGGAGATGAAGATGATCCGCCCGCGCCGGAGCCGGATCATCCCCTTGCTCGCCCGGCGGGCGCAGCGAAAGGCGCCGGTGAGGTTGGTGTCGATGACGGCGTCGAACTCCTCGTCGCTCATCCTCATGAGCAGGGTGTCGCGGGTGATGCCGGCGTTGGCGACGAGCACCTCGATCGGCCCGCCGAGGGCCTCCTCGGCGGCCGCGAAGGCTGAGTCCACCGAGGCCGAGTCGGTGACCTCGCAGGTGACACCGGTCAGTCCTTCCGGTGCCTGGCCCGACCGGAGCGTGATCGCGACCCGGTCGCCTTGGGCCGCGAAGGCCTGGGCGATCGACAGGCCGATGCCTCGGTTGCCGCCGGTGACCAGCACGTTGCGCGGCTCACTCATGGTTCTCCTCCGGGTCGGTCGGCCGTTCGCATGCGACGCTAGTGGACTACCGGCGGGTAGCCGGAACCCGGCGCCGCCCGTCCCGAGGACCGGGAGGTGACCACGCGGCATACAGTGGTGTGGTGGCGCAGGCGGCGGAGAGACCGGGCCCGACCCCAGTGACGGCTGAGGTCGTGTCGGTCACCAGTGCCCCGGAGAGCGCCACGCTCGACCAGGACGCCCGCCTCCGGCGCTACCTCATCACCATGGGGATTCGCACGCTGTGCTTCATCCTGCTCGTCGTCGTCGACGCCTGGTGGCGCTGGTTCTTCCTCGTGGGTGCGGCCGTGCTGCCCTACATAGCCGTGGTCCTGGCGAACTCACGCGCACCGCGGGTCGTCGGCCGCGTCGGCACGGTGCTCCCCCACGTCGACGACGTCAAGCACCTCCGGTCCTGAGGACGCCCTCACCCACCGATGGCCGACATCGGGCGGTCCGGCTGGACGAAGCGTGGCCCGTCGATGCCGTGCCCGGCGGCCTTGCGGGCCATCTCCTCGATCATCAGCTGCCCGAGCTCGTCGTCGGTCGCGCCGTCGCGCAGCGGGCCCCGCAGGTCGACCTCCCGGCGGGCGAAGAGGCAGTTGCGCAGCTGGCCGTCGGCGGTCAGGCGCACCCGGTCGCAGGCCGCGCAGAACGGCGCCGTGACGCTGGCGATGATCCCGACGATGGCCGGCCCGCCGTCGACGAGGAAGGTCTCGGCCGGGGCACTTCCCCGCGACGGCACCGGGGTGAGGGTGAACCGCTCGCCCAGACGCTGGAGCAGCTCGGCCTGGGTGACCATGAGTCCGCGGTCCCATGCGTGCTGGGCATCGAGCGGCATCTGCTCGATGAAGCGCAGCTCGTAGCCACGGTCGAGGCACCACTGGAGCAGCTCGGGGGCGTCGACGTCGTTGACCCCACGCATCGCCACGGCATTGACCTTGACCGGGGTCAGTCCGGCCTCGGCGGCTGCAGCCAGCCCACGGACGACGTCGTCGAGGCGGTCCCGGCGCGTCAGTCGCTGGAAGTGCTCCGGGTCCGTGGTGTCGAGACTGACGTTGACCCGGTCCAGGCCGGCTTCCGCGAGGGCGGCCGCCACCTTGTCGAGGCCGACCCCGTTGGTGGTCATCGCGATCCGGGGCCGCGGGCGCAGGCCGGCGATCCCGGCGACGAGGTCGACCAGGCTACGACGCAGCAGCGGCTCGCCGCCGGTGAGCCGGACCGACTCGATGCCCAGGCCGACGAGGACGCCGACGAGGCGGAGCAGCTCCTCGTCCGTGAGCATCTCCGGCTTGGGCATCCAGGCCAAGCCCTCGGCCGGCATGCAGTAGGTGCAGCGCAGGTTGCAGCGATCGGTCACCGAGACACGCAGGTCTCGGCCGATCCGGCCGAAGCGGTCGACGAGGCGGGGCTGGTCAGTGGGTGGCATGAGGGCACCAATCTACGACGGGTACCGTGGCGGGGTGCTCCGCAGGCTCCTGACACCGCGTTGGCTGGGAGCCCTCGCCCTCGCGGTGCTCGCCGCCTTCACCTGCTACCACCTCGGGCAGTGGCAGTACGGCCGGTACGTCTACAAGGCCGAGCGCAATGCCCGACTGGACGCGAACTACCGCGCGGAGCCCCTGCCCCTCACGGACGTGCTGGGTGAGGGCCCGCTCCCGATCACCGAGCAGTGGACGAGGGTGACGGCCACCGGTGCGTATGCCGCGACCGACCACCTCTACGTGCGGAACCGGCCCAACGGCGGCGTCTACGGCTTCGAGCTGGTCACCCCGTTCCGACTGCTCGACGGCAGCGTCGTGCTCGTGGACCGCGGGTGGGTCGCCAACGCCAAGGAGGGCGCCGACGTGCTGCCGAGCGTGCCGCTGCCCCCCAGGGGTCAGGTCACCCTCACCGGCTGGGCCCTGCCGAGCGAGGAGGGGCGCGGACGATCCCTGCCCAAGGGCCAGCTCGACGCGATCAACCTCGCCGAGGCAGGCAAGGCCACGGGCGAGCCCCTCCTCGGGGGGTACGTCCTGCTCCAGGACGAGCTGCTCGCCTCGGGCGGCTCCCCGGCACGCCCTCAAGCGCTCGAACCCCCGGACCGCTCGCTGGGCCCGCACCAGGCCTATGCCTTCCAGTGGTGGCTGACGATGCCGTTGGGCTTCGTGCTGGTGTGGTTCGGCATTCGCCGGGAACTGCGCCTCGAGGCGGAGGAGGCCGGGGCGCCCGAGGGAGCAGGCTCGACTCCGGTCACGCCGAAGAAGGTGCGGATCTGGGACGAGGAGGACGGCTGATCACGCACCATCAGGCCCGCGCGGGCTCCTGGAACTGCGTGCGGTAGAGGTCGGCATACAGCCCGCTCCGGTCGAGCAGCTCACCATGGGTGCCCGACTCGACGACCTGGCCCTCGTCGAGGACGAGGATCTGGTCGGCACCCCGCACGGTCGAGAGCCGGTGCGCGATGACGACGGCAGTGCGACCACGGAGGGCCTCGTCCAGGGCTCGCTGCAGCGCGGCCTCGGACTCGCTGTCGAGGTGGGCCGTGGCTTCGTCGAGGACGAGCAGTCCGGGCCCCTTGAGCAGGAGCCGCGCGATGGCCAGCCGCTGCTTCTCCCCGCCGGAGAGTCGGTGCCCGCGGTCACCGACGACGGTGTCCAGCCCCTCGGGGAGGGACCGGACGAGCGGGCCCACCTGGGCCGCCTCCAGGGCGTGCCACATCTGTTCCTCGGTGGCCTGGGGCGCGGCATACCGGAGGTTGGCGCGGATCGTGTCGTGGAAGAGGTGGGCCTCCTGGGTGACGACGCCCACGGTGTCGTGGATCGACTCCAGCGTCGCCTGGCGCAGGTCGACGCCGTTGATCCGCACGGATCCCACGGTGGGGTCGTAGAGCCGCGAGAGCAGGCCGGTGAGGGTGGTCTTGCCGGCACCGCTGGGACCGACGAGGGCGACGAGCGCGCCCGGCGGCACCACGAAGGAGACATCCGAGAGGACCGGTCCGCCACCGCGTCGGTCACCGACGGCCTGGCCCTCGAGCGAGGCCATCGAGACCTGGTCCGCGCTCGGGTAGGAGAAGCCCACCCTGTCGACCTCGACGTGCACGGGGGCGCTGGGCAGCGGCCGGGCGTCGGGCGCCTCGGCCACGAGCGGCTTGAGGTCGAGCACCTCGAAGACGCGGGAGAAGGAGACGAGCGCGGTCATGACGTCGACGCGCACGTTGGAGATCGCGGTCAGCGGCCCGTAGAGGCGGACGAGCAGGGTGGTCAGGGCGAGGAGCGTGCCGATGGTGAGCGTGCCGTCGACGACCTGCAGGCCTCCGAAGCCGTAGACGATCGCGGTGCCGAGGCTGGCGACGGTCGTCATGGCGATGAAGAACACGTTGCGGTTCATCGCGATGCGCACACCGATGTCGCGCACGCGACCGGCGCGGACGGCATACTCCTCGTCCTCGCTGGCGGGGCGACCGAAGAGCTTGACCAGGAGCGCACCGGCGACGTTGAAGCGCTCGGTCATCCGCCCGGACAGCTCCGCGTTGAGGCCCATCTGCTCGTGCGTCAGGGCGGCAAGGCGGCGACCCATGACCCGGGCCGGGATGAGAAACAGGGGCACCAAGGCCAGAGCGGCCAGGGTGAGCGGCCAGGACAGGGTGAACATCGCGCCGAGGATGAGGACGAGGGTGATGACATTGCTCACCGTGTTGGAGAGCACGGACGTGAAGGCACCCTGGGCTCCGATGACGTCGCTGCCGAGCCGGGAGACGAGGGCTCCGGTCTGCGTGCGGGTGAAGAAGGCGATCGGCTGGCGCAGGACGTGCCCGAAGACCTGGGTGCGCAGGTCGTAGATGAGGCCTTCACCGATGCGGGCAGAGAACCACCGCTCGAGCATCCCGACGGCGGCGCTGACCAGGGCCAGCAGTGCCACGAGCAAGGAGAGCCGGACGACCAGGCCACGGTCGCCGCCGACGATGCCGTCGTCGACGAGCGACTTCAGCAGCAGCGGCGTGGCGACGACGAGCACCGAGTCGAGCACGACGAAGACGAGGAAGGCGGCGATGCGGCCGCGGTAGGGCACGGCATACGACAGGACCCGCCGGGTCGTGCCCGGCGCCAGCTCGACGTGCTTGACGCTGGAGTCCCGGGTGAGGCTGTGGATGACCTGCCAGTTGCCCATGCTCACGTGCGTCGTTCCTCTCGTCGGGGCCAGTCAACCACTCGGGAGCGACAGGCATTCCCGAGGTGTGGACCCGGTGTGGCCGGCGTCGGGAGCGTCGGCGACGATGTGCCCGTCACTCCCGAAGAGAAGAGGTATGCCGTGGCACCGGTACCGCAGCACAAGGTCGTCCTCGACGAGTCGGAGATGCCGACCCGCTGGTACAACATCCTGGCCGACCTGCCGACGCCTCCGCCGCCGCCGCTGCACCCGGGCACCGGTCAGCCGGTCGGGCCCGAGGACCTCTCCCCGATCTTCCCGATGGACCTGATCCTCCAGGAGGTGTCGACCGAGAGGTACATCGACATCCCCGAGGAGGTCCAGGACGTCTACCGGCTGTGGCGGCCCTCGCCGCTGATCCGTGCACTCCGCCTGGAGAAGGCGCTGGGCACGACGGCGAAGATCTACTACAAGTACGAAGGCGTCTCCCCCGCCGGCTCCCACAAGCCGAACACCGCTGTGCCGCAGGCGTACTACAACGCCAAGGCCGGCATCAAGAAGCTCACGACCGAGACCGGCGCCGGCCAGTGGGGCACGTCGTTGGCGTTCGCGTGCGCGCAGTACGGCCTGGAGTGCGAGGTCTGGCAGGTGCGGGCGTCCTATGACGCCAAGCCCTACCGCAAGATGATGATCGAGACCTTCGGCGGCACGATCCACCCCTCACCCTCGGACCTCACCGAGGCCGGCCGCGCGATCCTCGCCGAGCACCCGGACTCCCCCGGCTCGCTCGGGGTCGCGATCTCCGAGGCGGTGGAGGTGGCGGCGCAGGACCCCGACGCCAACTACGCGCTCGGCTCGGTTCTCAACCACGTCCTGCTCCACCAGACGATCATCGGCGAGGAGGCCCTCCTCCAGCTCGCGAAGATCGACGAGACGCCCGACCTCATCGTCGGCTGCACCGGGGGCGGCTCCAACTTTGCCGGCCTCACCTTCCCCTTCATCCGGGAGAAGCTCGCCACCGGCGGGCAGGGCCCGGTCATCCGCGCGGTCGAGCCGGCGTCCTGCCCCTCGCTCACGCAGGGTGTCTATGCCTACGACTTCGGCGACGTCGCCGGCCTGACCCCGCTGCTCAAGATGCACACCCTCGGCCACGACTTCATGCCGGACCCGATCCACGCCGGCGGCCTGCGCTTCCACGGCATGGCTCCGTTGGTCTCGCACCTCTACGAGGAGAAGCTAATCGAGGCGGTCGCCAAGACCCAGCAGGACTGCTTCGCTGCGGGTGTGCTCTTCGCGCGCACCGAGGGCATCATCCCGGCGCCCGAGTCCACGCACGCCGTGGCCGCCGCGGTCGACGCGGCGAACGAGGCGACAGCGGCCGGCGAGGAGCGGGTCATCCTGGTCGCCCTGTCCGGTCATGGTCACGTCGACATGGCGGCCTACGACGCCTACCTCCACGGCAGCCTCACCGATCACACGTGGGCCGACTCCGAGCTCCAGGAGTCGGTGGCCAAGGCGCTCACCCGCCTGCCCGCGATCCCCGGCTGACCGGCACCGCCCGCGCGAGGGCCGTCGTCTCCCCCACGGGAGGCGGCGGCCCTGCCGTTGGTGAGCCCACGGCATACACCGTGGTGACGACGAAGCGACCCTCGCGACGCCACCACCCCGGGAGAGGACGACCGTCGGTGACCGCGACCTGCAACGGAGCCCAGGCCTGAGGGGAGCCGACGGCCCCGAGGCTGACCTCGACGGTGCGCGGGTCGGCGAAGAGGCCGCGGCCCAGCGCCTTGAGGGCGGCCTCCTTGGCCGACCAGACCAGCGTGGTGGCCAGGTCGCGCTCGGGGCTGCCCTCGCGGTGCCGGTGGACGTATGCCGTCTCGCCGGCGGTGAACCAGTCGCGGACAAAGTCCTCGCCCTGGGGTGCGATCAGCTCGAGATCCACACCGGCTGGGGACAATCCGCTGCACGCCAGCCCGACGGCCCAGCCTGCGCACGCGCTCACACTGCCTTCGAGTCCCGCCTCCTGACCGTCGACCATGATCGAAGGTGCCCCCTGGGCATCGTGGCGAACTCCTATGCGGCGCAGGGATGCCGGCGTGGCGGAGAGCTCAAGCAGGTCGGCGACGGCGGACTTGAGCGCCCACCGGCGGAGCAGGGTGCCCGCACGGCGTCCGGCACCCTGAACCACCGACAGCGCCTGCTGCTCCTGCGCGGCGAGCCAGGACGGATCCAGGGGCGGCAGGTCGCGCTCGGCCCGCACCACGAGCTGCGCAGGCCGACTCATGAGGCTGCTCAGGCGAGGGTGATGAGGTCGCGGTAGTCGGCGTTGTAGAGGTCCTCGACGCCGTCGGGCAGGAGCAGGATCCGCTCCGGCTCGAGCGCGTCGACGGCACCCTCGTCGTGGGTGACGAGGACGACCGCCCCCTTGTAGGTCTTCAGCGCCCCGAGGATCTCGGCCCGCGAGGCGGGGTCGAGGTTGTTGGTGGGCTCGTCGAGGAGCAGGACGTTGGCCGAGGAGACGACGAGGAGGGCCAGGGACAGGCGCGTCTTCTCGCCACCGGAGAGGACACCGGCGGGCTTGTCGACCGCGTCGCCGGAGAAGAGGAAGGACCCGAGCACCTTGCGGACCTCGGTCTCGCCAAGGTCAGGGGCGGCGGACTTCATGTTGTCGAGCACCGAGCGGTCGGTGTCGAGGTTCTCGTGCTCCTGGGCGTAGTAGCCGATCTTCAGTCCGTGGCCCGGCTCGACCTGACCGGTGTCCGGGGTGTCGACGCCGGCGAGCATGCGCAGCAGCGTGGTCTTGCCCGCGCCGTTGAGGCCGAGGACGACGACACGCGAGCCACGGTCGATGGCCAGGTCGACATCGGTGAAGACCTCCTGTGAGCCGTAGGAGCGCGACAGCTGCGAGGCCCTCAGCGGCGTCCGGCCACAGGGTGCGGGCTCGGGGAAGCGCAGCTTGGCGACCTTGTCGTGCGCGCGCTCCTGCTCCAGGCCCGCGAGCATCCGCTCCGCGCGCCGGGCCATGTTCTGGGCAGCGACGGTCTTGGTGGCCTTGGCCCGCATCTTGTCCGCCTGCGCCATGAGGACGGAGGCCTTCTTCTCGGCGTTGGCGCGCTCCCGCTTGCGGCGGCGCTCGTCGGTCTCGCGCTGGGCGAGGTAGGCCTTCCAGCCGAGGTTGTAGACGTCGAGCTCGGCGCGGTTGGCGTCGAGGTGGAAGACCTTGTTGACGACGGCGTCGAGCAGGTCGACGTCGTGGCTGATGACGATGAGGCCGCCCTTGTAGCCCTTGAGGTGGTCGCGCAGCCAGGCGATCGAGTCGGCGTCGAGGTGGTTGGTCGGCTCGTCGAGAAGGAGGGTCTGGGCGCCGGAGAAGAGGATCCTTGCCAGCTCGATCCGGCGGCGCTGGCCGCCGCTGAGGGTGCCCAGCGTCTGCGCCAGTTGCCGCTCGGTCAACCCCAGCGCGCCGGCGATGGTGGCTGCCTCGGATTCCGCGGCATACCCTCCGGCTGCGGTGAACTCGGCGTCGAGGCGGGCATAGCGCCGCATGGCGCGCTCCTGCTTTTCCCCCGTCTCCTCGGACATCGCCACCTCGGCCTTGCGCAGGTCGCGCAGGATGGCATCGAGGCCGCGCGCGGACAGCACACGGTCGCGCGCCGTGATCTCGAGGTCACCGGTGCGGGGATCCTGCGGCAGGTAGCCGACCTCCCCGGACCGGGTGATCTGCCCCGCCGCCGGCAGGGTCTGACCGGCGAGGGCCTTGGTCAACGTGGTCTTGCCGGCACCATTGCGCCCGACGAGGCCGATCCGATCGCCCGGCGCCACCCGGAAGGTCGCGCGGTCGAGCAGGAGGCGGGAGCCGGCACGAAGCTCGACCTCGGCGGCGGTGATCATCGGGGCACAGGCCTAACTCGGACGGACACGGGCGGAGGCGCGATCGCGGCGATCGCTGAGGCTGCGCTGTGGTCGCGACACGGATGCCCCGCGTCGTCCCGGAAGGCCGCGGACCGCCTCGACGGTTTAGTGTAGGTGCCGCCGCACGCGCGGCCGAACGACCGCCCAGGAAGGCCGTGCCCCATGAGCTTCAACGACAACGTCCGACTCGACACCTCACAGGTCGAGTCCGGCGGCCGCAGCGGCGGCGGCCCCGGCGGCGTGGTGGTCGGCGGTGGCATCGGCGGCATCATCATGCTGATCCTCGCGCTCATCTTCGGCATCAACCCCTCGGACCTCCCCACGGGTGGCACGACCTCCGGCAGCGACACCAGCCAGGTCGACGCCGGTGGCCAGCAGACCGACGACTTCGCCAAGTGCCAGACCGGCGCCGACGCCAACCAGGACGCCGAGTGCCGCGTCATCGGCACGGTGAACTCGGTGCAGGCCTACTGGACGGCCGAGCTCCCTCGCTACGGCAAGCAGTGGCAGCCGACCAAGACCGTGCTCTACTCCGGCGCTACGCAGAGCCAGTGCGGCACCGCATCCAACCAGGTCGGACCGTTCTACTGCCCGCTCGACCAGCGGGTCTACATCGACGCGGACTTCTTCGGACTGCTGACCCAGCGTTTCGGCGCCGACGACGGCGCCCTCGCGCAGGAGTACGTCGTCGCCCACGAGTACGGCCACGCCCTCCAGGACCAGCTCGGCCTCCTCGGCCGCGCCCAGCAGGACCCGCAAGGCCCCGAGAGCGGCGCGGTCCGCACCGAGCTCATGGCGGACTGCCTGGCAGGGGTCTGGGCCAAGCACGCCTCGAGCACCCCGGGCGCGGACGGCCAGCCCTTCCTCAAGGAGCTCACCACCCAGGACATCCAGTCGGCGCTCTCCGCGGCCTCCGCGGTCGGCGACGACCAGATCCAGGCCAAGACCCAGGGGCGCGTCACGCCCGAGAACTGGACGCACGGCTCGGCCGAGGCCCGGCAGCGCTGGTTCCTCCAGGGCTACAAGACCGGCGACCTCAACCAGTGCGACACCTTCGCGGTGGCCTCGGTCAACTGAGGCACAAGGAGCACGCGCGCACCGTCACGGTGTGACTGAACCGGGGTGATGACCCCGGCTCACTCACATCCTGAGGCTCGTCGGCGGTCAAGATCCTTGCGCGACCTCGGTGAACCGGGCCAGGAGCCCCGCGCGGTCACGGATCGGGGCCCCGGTCGGGAAGCTGCTCGTGAGGTAGTGCTGCGCGAACGGGAAGCACGCCACCTCGCACGGCTCTGCGGCCCGCAGCTGGGCGGCTACGGTGTTCTCACTCAGGCTCAGCGCGGTCGGGTCCACGCGCCAGGCCGCAGCGACCTCGGCGGGGTCGAAGACCAAGCCGAAGGGCTGCGACCCCGGCACCCCCAGCTCGCCGCCGTAGTCCACCGACAGGTTCCCCTCGACCCAGAGCCGCTCGTCCAGGGCCACGCGCTCGGCCGCGGCCAGGTCCAGCGATCCGCTCAGACGGTTGCCCGCGTCATCGCCGATGACGTCGATGAGGACCTCACCGGCGTGACTGGTCGTGAGCATCGCGTGGCTGGCGCTCGGGCCGGCGAACCCCCGCCCCGGCTCGTGGCTGATCGTGTTGGACTCGA
The DNA here is from genome assembly GCA_020161815.1 of Actinomycetota bacterium. Classification (GTDB taxonomy): domain Bacteria; phylum Actinomycetota; class Actinomycetes; order Actinomycetales; family Dermatophilaceae; genus Phycicoccus_A. The sequence continues at coordinate 250,332 of JAIUOP010000002.1, forward strand.
CGTCGCAGATCACCCAGGTGAGCATCCCCCGCTCCCGGTGCTCGGCGATGATCGACACCTCCAGGCGCACACCCCAGAAGACGGACGTGTGCACCGCGAACACACCGATGACGAGCATCGGCCGGGCCTGTCCACCGGCGAACATGGTCGCGGGCAGCAGGTCATAGCCGGGCGGCAGCATCCGACGAGCAGCCTCCTCGTCCGTGATCTCGTAGCCGAGGAACGTCGCATAGGGCTCGACGACGAAGCCGATCTGGGCCTCCCTGCCGCCGGCTCGATCGACGACCCAGTCCTGGACCCGCCGCGGCAGCCGGGCCAGGGACTCGGCCCTGGCGTGCAGCTTCCCGACCTCGCGGGGCGTCACCATGCTCTCGGTGAGCCGCGCGAAGCGGCGTGACAGGTCAGGGTCCACAGCGCTCATACCTCCCGGCCTCAACTCAGAAGGTCACCATCACGCCCGGCGCCCAGCCAGTCACGACAATAAGTCGCCGATCGATGACTCGGGCTTCACCCTCAAGTTGTGAATAGGCGCCCGCCGAGAGGTATACGCCGCGCAGCCCGGCGGCGCGCATCGCGCTCCAGTCGGGGACGATGGCCTCGTCAACGCGGAGATGCAGGAACCAATCAGCCCAATAGGTCTTTGACGCCAGGTCAATAACTCGCGGATAGCGCTCACACAGCACCTCCCAGTCTCCGCCGTGGAGAACCTCGCAGTACGCGGACGCTTCCATGCGTCCTGGGAACTCCCCCACCGTGGTCGGGCCACTGAGTCCCAGCCGTGGAGCGATGACGGCGCGCGCAGCCGCCAACGCTGGCTCAGCGGGATACCAGAAGACGGCACCTTGGGGTCCAACCTCCCAACCTAAGCTCTCCGTCGCTTCATGGTCGGTAACGCCAGCGGCATGCCCTCCCTCCACAGCCCGTGGATCAGGTGTGATCCACTGACCTCCGGGTCGGTGCCACCAGAAGTCGAAGTCCGCCCCGGTACCAATCCGTTCGTTCCAAGCATTGACTCCGGATGCGCCGCGGCCTGTGACGGGCGCGGATTGGGTGACGCGAAACAGATTCTCGTCAACGCTGGTGGCTATTGCCTGACCCACGTACCCCCATGCGGCGGCGCTTTCGTCGGGCGGTACAACCGTGCGAGAGGCCAGATCGCTCAGCAGCCGTCGACCCGTGGTCCAGGCCGCAAGATCCCGATGGTCCGTCATCACGACACCTCCATATCGGAACTACGCGAGGATAGTCCAGAACAATCCAATGTCCACTGCAAAATGCACTGCCAAGACCCCGGTAAATCCAACCGCGACCCGGGTCATGCCCAACACCAGCCCGAGCAATGCAGCGCCAAAGACTCCGACGATACCTCCTGGAAGCCCATGCCAGTGGGCGATCCCGAAAGCCAGCGAAGAAAGTAACACTGCCCCCCATAACCCAAACAGGTCATTGAGTTCACTCCATGCCGCGTGCCGCCACACTGCCTCCTCCACCAAGCTGTTGGCGAGCGCCGCCATGGGGATCAAAAGCCACTTCGGAACGGGGGGAAGCGAAACGGCAAAGGCATGACCAGCGCCTAGCCAGATCTTGGCCGCCAAGACCGCGCCCAAGAGTCCAAGAGCGCTCACACCGAAAACGATTCCTAAACGATGCCGGGTGCGGATCAGATCCTCGGCCCAAGTGAGGCGAGTCAATGCGAGGAGCGCCGGAAGCCCCGCAAACGGCCATGCCATGCCGGAAACAATTAACGCCGCGACGCCTGGAAGTGCAAATCGCGTCCAATGTCCACCCCCCAAGATGAGGACGAGAACCAGCAGTATCAGGCATGACGCCGTGACGACAACAGTGGTGAAGGACGCTCGAGTCGCCGGACTCAACGCGAGGATAAGGCTTACGATTACCAATGCCGCAAAGCCTGACGCTGACCTCACGCGAAACTGCCGTTCGTCCATTCAGATACATAAGGTGGACAGTGGGGTGGCGGCGTAATCCCACTGGACTGCCACGTCGAGTCCAGCAATGCTGTCAATCCGAGTTCCCGAGCGATACGTGCTGCCCGGAACGCAGTAGTACGTGTCTGTGTAGGTAGTCTTTTCGCTGGGGTCGGCTGGTAAGTTGTACTTGGACTCCTGCTCTACCAGCACCCAACTACTTCCAACCTTTCTTTCGATTCTGATGGTCAGGTTCAGCGCTGCGGCTCGATCGCATGAGTACCTTGTCTTGGCGATGAGAACCTCTCCACGGCTGCTCCAATGTGGCGACTCGGTGTCTCCCCAACACGAGATACCGTTGACCGTTGCGGATGCGCAGCCGCTGAGAGCCTGCATGAATAACACCACGGCAGCCAACCACGCCGACACCCGAATACATCGACTCATCTCTGGCGCCTCGCTGCCCTCCGGAACCGACGCCCCGCACCGATTGTGACGATACGGCTTCGCTAGTCGGACCACAAGGCTTCATCGCCGGAGACTTGCCGCTGCCGCTCGAGCGGGAGGCCATCACCGTCAAGTCAGCTCATGGATCGTGACGTGGACGTTCCGAGCACGTCGGAGGGTGTCGTCCAGGACCGCTCGTTTCGGGTCCGCGATAGCGTATGCGGTCCTCGCGGGCAGCGCTGTCAGGTGCCGGAGGCGTGGGTCCCGCAGGACGTCGGCCGCGAGAGTCTTGTCGCCGCCGACGACCAACGCAGCCGGAGCAGGCTGCCCGTCGAGGATGCGGACAAGGTGGTCCTGCACGGCCTCGACGAGGGCATCGGCCTGGTTCCCCCGGCGCCGGGCGAAGCGCTGCTGGCTCCACCCGCCCGCCGCCGTGCGCGACTGGACGTGCCGCGAACCCACCTTGTGCGCGAGGAGGACGTCAGCGGAGGCCAGCGCCACGGCATACCCGCCTCGCCGGACGAGGATCACCGCGAGCGGTGAGTGGTCGAATCGCTCGACCCCGACCACGCGTTGAGGCGCGCCGCCGGGGTTGTTGGCCTCGAAGCGTGCGAGCCAGCCGTCGAGCCGCTCGGGCGGGACCTCGACGACGCGGGTGCTCATCTCAGATGTTGAAGCCGAGGGCGCGCAGCTGCTCGCGGCCGTCGTCGGTGATCTTGTCCGGGCCCCACGGCGGCATCCAGACCCAGTTGATCCGGTGGCTGGCCACCATGCCCTCGAGGGACTGCTCGACCTGGTCCTCGATGACGTCGGTGAGCGGGCACGCTGCCGAGGTCAGGGTCATGTCGATGACGGCGTGGTTCTGGGCGTCGACCGTGACGCCGTAGACGAGGCCGAGGTCGACGACGTTGATCCCGAGCTCGGGGTCGACGACATCGCGCAGGGCCTCCTCGACATCGGCCACGTTGGTGGGCGTGGAGGTCTCGCTCATCGGGTTCCTTCCTCGGAAGCGGGGATGCTGATGCCAGAGCGCTGGAGGGCATCGGTGAAGGCCATCCAGGAGAGCAGGGCGCACTTGACGCGGGCGGGGTACTTGGCGACGCCGGAGAGGGCGACGCCGTCGCCGATGAGCTCCTCGTCGCCGGGGTCCTCGCCCTTGGACGTGAGCATCGCGCGCATGGCGGCCCAAGTGTTCAAGGCCTCGTCGAGGGGTCGGCCGGTCACCTCCTCGGCGAGGATCGAGGCCGAGGCGACGCTGATCGAGCAGCCCATGCTGTCGTAGGAGATGTCCTCGATCGAGCGCTCGTCGCCCTCACCGGAGACGTGGACGCGCAGGGTGATCTCGTCGCCGCAAGTCGGGTTGACGTGGTGGACCTCGGCGTCGAAGGGCTCGCGCAGGCCGGCGTTCACCGGGCGCTTGCTGTGGTCGAGGATCAGCTGCTGGTAGAGGTCCATCTCAGGCCACCTCGAGTCCGAAGATCTGGGGGACGCGGTCGAGCGCGGCGAGCAGGGCGTCGACCTCCTCGGGCGTGTTGTATGCCGCGAAGCTGGCTCGTGTCGTCGCCGCCGCCCTGACCTTGCGGTGCAAGGGCCAGGCGCAGTGGTGGCCGACGCGGACGGCCACACCGGCGGCGTCGAGGACCTGCCCGACGTCGTGGGCGTGGACGCCGTCGACGACGAAGCTCACCGCTCCACCACGATCGGTGGAGTCCGTGGGCCCGACGACGCGCACCCAGGGTCGCGTCGCGAGGCCGGCGAGCAGCCGCTCGGTCAGCGCGTGCTCGTGGGCGGCGACGCGGTCCATGCCGAGGCCATTGAGGTAGTCGCAGGCCGCCGCGAGCCCGATCGCCTGGGCGGCATTGGGCACCCCGGCCTCGAACTTCTGCGGGACCGGAGCGTAGGTCGCGCCCTCCATGGTGACCGTCTCGATCATCGAGCCCCCGGTGAGGAAGACCGGCATCGCGTCGAGCAGCTCTGCGCGCCCCCAGAGGGCACCGATGCCCATCGGGCCGAGCATCTTGTGGCCGGAGAAGGCGAGGAAGTCGACGCCGAGCTCGCGCACGTCGACGGCCAGGTGCGGCACCGACTGGCAGGCGTCGAGGACGGTGAGCGCCCCCACCTCGCGGGCGCGCGCGACCAGCTTCGCCACCGGGTTGACGGTGCCGAGGACATTGGACTGGTGCGCGAAGGCCAGCACCTTGGTGCGCGCGGTGACGACCTCGTCGAGCCGGCTGAGGTCCAGCCGACCCTCCGGCGTCACCTCCAGCCACCGCAGGGTGGCACCGGTGCGACGGCAGAGCTCCTGCCACGGGATGAGGTTGGCGTGGTGCTCCATCTCGGTGACGACGACCTCGTCACCGGGGCCGAGGACGAAGGTCCCCGGGTCGACGACGCCCTCGTTGGCCTCAGGGTGCGCCCCGCCTCCGTGGGCCACGGCGTTGGAGAAGGCATAGGCCACGAGGTTGATCGCCTCGGTCGCGTTCTTGGTGAACACCACCTCGTGGGCGCGCGCCCCGATGAAGCTCGCGATGGTCTCGCGGGCGGACTCGTAGGCCTCGGTCCCCTCCTCGGAGAGCGCGTGAGCCCCCCGGTGCGGGGCGGCGTTGAGCCGTTCGTACCAGTCGCGCTCGGCCTGCAGCACGCTGCTCGGCTTCTGCGAAGTGGCTCCAGAGTCGAGGTAGACCAAGGGCTGCCCGTCGCGCACCGTGCGCGACAGGATCGGGAAGTCGGCCCGGATCCGGGCCAGCTCCGCCGAGGTGAAGGGACCGCGGGGGTCAGCGGACGGCATACGAAAGTCCCTGTGGCTCAGGCCTCGACGAGGAAGCGGTCGTAGCCCTCGGCCTCGAGGCGCTCGGCGAGCTCGGGGCCGCCCTCCTCGGCGATCCGGCCGTCGACGAAGACGTGGACGAACTGGGGCTGGATGTAGCGCAGGATCCGCGTGTAGTGCGTGATGAGCAGGACGCCGGCGTCGGTCGCGGCCTTTGCGCGGTTGACGCCCTCGGAGACGATCCGCAGCGCGTCGACGTCCAGGCCCGAGTCGGTCTCGTCGAGGATCGCGAACTTCGGGCGGAGCAGCTCCATCTGGAGGATCTCGTGGCGCTTCTTCTCACCGCCGGAGAAGCCCTCGTTGACGTTGCGGTTGGCGAACTCGGCGTCCATGCGCAGCTCGGCCATGGCGTCCTTGACGTCCTTGACCCAGGTGCGCAGCTTGGGGGCCTCGCCGTCGATCGCCGTCTTGGCGGTGCGCAGGAAGTTGGAGACGGTCACGCCCGGCACCTCGACGGGGTACTGCATGCCGAGGAAGAGGCCCGCACGGGCCCGCTCGTCGACGCTCATCGCGAGGACGTCCTCACCGTCGAGGGTGACCGAGCCCGAGGTCACGGTGTACTTCGGGTGTCCCGCAATGGAATACGCCAGCGTGGACTTGCCCGAGCCGTTGGGGCCCATGATCGCGTGGGTCTCACCGGAGCGGATCGTCAGGGTGACGCCGCGGAGGATCTCCTTGGGACCCTGCTCGGTGTCGACGGAGACGTGGAGGTCCTTGATCTCGAGGACGGCCATGGTGGTTCAGTGCTCCTTCAGGGCGACGTAGACGTCGTCGCCGTCGATCGTGACGTGGTGGACGGCGACCGGGACGGTCGCAGGCGGGCCGGAGGGCTCACCGGTGAGCAGGTCGAAGCGCGAGCCGTGCAGCCAGCACTCAAGGGTGCAGCCGTCGAGCTCGCCCTCGGCGAGGGAGACGTTGGCGTGGGTGCAGGTGTCGTCGATGCAGTGCACCGCCCCATCGGCCGTGCGGACGAGGGAGACGATGCGACCGTCGATGTCGGCTGCCGCGGCCCCCACCTCAGGGAGCTCGTCGAGTCGGCACACCCGGACCGGAGTGCCGTATGCCGTGTGCTCGCCGCTCACTTGACGGCTCCTTCCAGCTCGGCGTCGATGGCGGCCATCAGCCGCTCCTCGACCTCGGGGACCCCGATGCGGGCGACGACGGAGGCGAAGAATCCCCGCACGACCATTCGACGGGCGTCCTCCTCGGCGATGCCGCGGGACATGAGGTAGAAGAGCTGCAGGTCATCGAATCGCCCTGTGGCAGAGGCGTGCCCGGCCCCGGCGATCTCGCCGGTCTCGATCTCGAGGTTGGGCACCGAGTCCGCACGGGCTCCGTCGGTGAGGATGAGGTTGCGGTTGAGCTCGTAGGTGTCGGTGCCCTCCGCGGCCGCGCGGATGAGCACGTCACCCACCCAGACGGTGTGGGCGGTCTCGCCCTGGAGCGCGCCCTTGTACTCGACATTGCTCCGGCAGTGCGGGACGGCGTGGTCGACGAAGAGCCGGTGCTCGAGGTGCTGGCCGGCGTCGGCGAAGTAGACCCCCAGGCCCTCGAAGGAGCCGCCGGGCGCGACGTACGAGGCGTTGGTGTTGAGCCGGACGATGCGCCCGCCGAGGGTGATGACGATGTGACGCACCGTGGCGTCCCGACCCACGACAACATCGTGCTGGGCGAGGTGGATCGCCTCGTCCTCCCACTCCTGCAGGGTGACGAAGGTGACTTCCGCGCCGTCGGCGACCTGCAGGGTCAGCACCTCGGAGTAGGAAGCCCGACCGGAGTGGCTGAGCACGACCGTCGCGCGGGCGTGGCGCCCCACGCGCACGAGCAGGTGGCCGTGGACGAGCTGGCCGTCCTCCCCGGAGAGGGTGATCCGCACGGGCTCGGAGAGCTCGGCCTCCGCGGGGATGTCGATGACTCCGACGCCTCCGCTGTGAGCGGCCGCGACTGCAGCCGCGCGGTCCCCCGGCTTCGGGGCGCCGGAGGCCTGCCAGTCGGCCACGCTCATGGTCGACAGGGTCACGCCCTCGGGCAGCTGCTCGGCCCAGTCCAGGCAGAGGCCGGTCCGCTCGTCCCGGAACAGGTCGGCGAGCTCGGCGACGGGGGTGAAACGCCAGTCCTCCTCACGGCCGTGGGGCACGGGGAAGTCGGCCACGGCATACGAGGTGGTGCGCTCCGCGCGCGACTGGTCGGGGACCATCGTCTCGGCCGAGTGGGTGTGGGCGCCCTGGTCGGTCGGCCCGGACAGTCCGGGATGGCGATCGGTGCCGGGGTGTGAGGTCAGCAGCGACATGTCAGCCGACTGCTCCTTCCATCTGGAGTTCGATGAGGCGGTTGAGCTCGAGGGCGTACTCCATCGGGAGCTCCTTGGCGATCGGCTCGACGAAGCCGCGCACGATCATCGCCATCGCCTCCTCCTCGGAGAGGCCTCGGGACATGAGGTAGAACATCTGGTCCTCGGACACCTTCGAGACGGTGGCCTCGTGCCCCATCTGGACGTCGTCCTCACGGATGTCGACATAGGGGTAGGTGTCGGAGCGGGAGATGTTGTCGACGAGCAGGGCGTCACAGACGACCGAGGACTTGCTGCCGTGGGCGCCCTCGTTGATCTGGACAAGGCCGCGGTAGGACGTGCGACCGCCACCGCGCGCGACCGACTTGGAGACGATCGAGCTGCTCGTGTTGGGGGCGGCGTGGACCATCTTGGAGCCGGCGTCCTGGTGCTGCCCCTCGCCGGCGAACGCAATGGAGAGCGTCTCGCCCTTGGCGTGCTCGCCGAGGAGGAAGACGGCGGGGTACTTCATCGTCACCTTGGAGCCGATGTTGCCGTCGATCCACTCCATCGTCGCGCCCTCGGCGCACGTCGCGCGCTTGGTGACGAGGTTGTAGACGTTGTTGGACCAGTTCTGGATCGTCGTGTAGCGGACGCGGGCGTTCTTCTTCACGATGATCTCGACGACCGCGGAGTGCAGGGAGTCGGACTTGTAGATGGGTGCCGTGCAGCCCTCGACGTAGTGCACGTAGGAACCCTCGTCGGCGATGATCAGGGTCCGCTCGAACTGGCCCATGTTCTCGGTGTTGATCCGGAAGTAGGCCTGGAGCGGGATGTCGACGTGGACACCCGGCGGGACGTAGATGAACGAGCCACCGGACCAGACCGCGGTGTTGAGCGCCGCGAACTTGTTGTCCCCCGCCGGGATCACCGTCGCGAAGTGCTCGCGGAAGAGGTCCTCGTGCTCCCGCAGGCCGGTGTCGGTGTCGACGAAGATGACGCCCTTCTCCTCCAGGTCCTCGCGGATCTGGTGGTAGACCACCTCGGAGTTGTGGACGACCATGCCCTCTGCGATGAAGTTGTGTGGACCGTCGACCTCGATGTCCCAGACCGGCTCGATATGGTGGGGCGTGATGGATGACACCCGCTGAAAGCCCAGGTGCTCCGTGGTGTGAGTGCGGAACGTCGTTCCCTTGGCTGTCGTGAACGAGTGGTGGTAGGCGCGTCGCCCGAAGCGTGCGGTGCGCTTCGGGTTGCGGCAGTCAAGGCGCTCGAACGAGCCGGTGATGTGCAGGCGGAAGCCGTCGACCATGCGCTCGGGGTCATGGGGGTGAGGGGAACTGAAGTCGTAGACTCCGGCAGCATTCAGTCCGCACGTCAGGGCCAGGGACTGTGCCTGCTCGAGCAGGGCGGCATTGCCACTGGTGAGGATGACGGATCCGCTGCGCGCGGGACCTACGTAGCCGTCCGCGTCCACGTAGCCGCCGAGGAAGGCCAAGCGCTCCGCCTCGGGCAGGTCGAAGATCCAGTCGGGCACGGACTTGGTCATGGAGGTGCCAGCGAAGCCTGCACGCCACAGCCACTCCACGAGGCGCTTCGAGTTGACCACCATCCGGACGTCATCGGCGGCCTTGGCGGACAGTCCGAACTGCTCGCGGATGACCCTGGCGATTTCCTGCCGGTTCTCCACGTCCGAGTCGACGATGGCGAACTGGACACGATGGGTCCGGCCCGAGCTCTGCGTGTTTCCATCACCGAGGAAGAAGCCGAGGAGCCACATCAGGTCAGGGTTGCTGGAGGCCGGGCCAAAGCCATCCACCACGTCGAAGAGACGGGAGGAACCGAAGGCCGGCAGTGCGCGAGGGACCGCGACGAGATCGCCGACCTCCAACTCGGCAACCGTCTTCCATACCCGCTGGTAGCGGGCCCGCACGCGCCCATCCTTGCGAGAGTCCTGGAGGACCAGGAAGGGGTGGTTGTCGGTGGCCCGGATCTCCCGGGTGCCCACCTTGACGGCATACGTCATGCGGGTGTCGGTCTGAGCGGCGGCACGCACCGGAGCCAGGACGAAGCGGCCCGTCGACTCGTCAAGAGCGAAGACCCGGTCACCGGTCGCGACCTCCTTGATGGGCACCAGACCCCGGCCAGCGGTCCACACCCGCGTGTCCTGGGCGAGGCATTCGTACTGAGCCGCCACACCAGCGACGAGGCGCTGCTTCTCGGCCTCGGGGATGCCGAGCCGGTCGTAGGTGTTCTTGATGTCCTCCGGGAGCTCCTCCCAGGAGGTCGCCTGCTTCTCGGTGGACTTCACGAAGTACTTGATGTTCTGGAAGTCGATCCCGGAGAGGTCGCTCCCCCACGAGGGCATCGGCTTCTTGTCGAACAGGCGCAGCGACTTCAGGCGCAGCTCGCGCATCCACGCCGGCTCGCTCTTGCGGGCCGAGATGTCCTCGACCACCTCGGTGGACAGGCCGCGCTTGGCGCTGGCACCCGCGTCGTCGCGGTCGGCCCAGCCGTACTCGTAGGTGCCCAGGCCCTTGAGGCCGGGGTTGAGGTCCTCGATGGTCGGCTCGTTGGTCGTCGTCATGACTGCGACCTCTCAGTGGTGGTGGACAGGCCGGGGACGGTGGCCCCCGGCACGAAGGTGGTGCAGACGTGGTCACCCTGGGCGAGGGTGGCCAGGCGTTGGACGTGGACGCCGAGGAGCCCGGAGAAGGCCTCGGTCTCGGCGTCGCAGAACTCGGGGAACTCGGCCGCGACGTGCTGCACCGGGCAGTGCCCCTGGCAGAGCTGTATGCCGGTCAGCGCGGCAGGTGCGTCCGCACCGCCGACGGGGCGGGCCGTCGCGGCATACCCCTCTCGCTGGAGAGCGGTCACCAGCGCTGCGGTGCGCTCGGCGACGTCCGCCGAGCCATCGGGCATCTGCTCAGCACAACGCGCCGCGAGTTCCCCGGCCCGCCGCTGGGCGAACGCCCGCACGGCCGGCCGTCCGGCGTGCTCGGCGAGGAAGCGGATGGCGTCCTCCGCGAGGTCGTCGTAGTCGGAGCGCAGGTGCGCATGCCCGGCGGCGCTGACGACCCAGGCCTTGGCGGGACGGCCGCGACGGGGACGGCCGGCATGGTCGCGGGCCTCGATCAGGCCCTCCGCGTGGAGGTTCTCGACGTGACGCCGCACGGCCGTCTCGGTCAGGCCCAGCCGCTCGACGAGGGTCGAGGTGGTGACGGGGCCCAGGGTGCTGATGTCGCGCAGGATGGTGTCGCGCGTGCTCGCCTCAGGAGCCGGCCGGGCGCCGGGCGTCACCGAGGAGCGAATAACCACACATCCATGTTAGGTAAGTGCGGAAACAATCGCCAACAAAGGTCACCCTAAGTCGCCGGCGGGCGCCTCGGGGTCGGCACACGGCTGGACCGCTGAGGCATCGTCGAGGCCGTCGTCGTCGATGACGCCCAGGAAGACCGAGCGCAGGCGGGTGCGTGGGGGCGCGACCGAGTCGGGCCCGAAGAGGCGCTCCCGCAGTGGCGCGGTGAGCACGCCGAAGGGCGCCTGGAGGACGTAGGAGTAGGCGATCACCAGCCCGGTGAGCCCGGGGACGAAGACCAGCCCGACGACGACGAGCGCGAGCACGGTGAGCGAGACCAGGCGGCCGCGCGGGCTGGTCGGTTGGAGCAGGTTGCGGAAGGACCGGAAGCGGATCGTGGTGACCATGAGGATCGCCGGCACCGCGCTGATGGCGACCGGGAGCGCGAACTTCGCCGGATCCGGACCGATCTCGGGGTTGTCGAGGGCGAAGATCGTGGCCATGACGACAGCGGCCGCCCCGGGACTGGGCAGCCCGATGAAGTAGCGCTTGTCGGCCGTCGGGTCGGTGGTGACGTTGAACCGCGCGAGCCGGAAGGCCGCGCAGGCGAGCCACAGGCAGGCCGCGGCCCAGGCGAGGATCGGCCAGGTCGGCAGCGCCCAGGTGTGCACGAGCACGGCGGGCGCCAGACCGAAGGAGATCAGGTCGGCCAACGAGTCGAGCTGGATGCCGAAGGGAGAGGTCGCACCGACCCTGCGGGCCACGAAGCCGTCGGCGATGTCCATGACGATGGAGACGGCGATGAGGACGGCTGCCTCGCGGAAGTAGCCGCGGAAGGCCAACAGGACGCAGGTGAGCCCCGAGAACATGTTCAAGGTGGTGAAGATGCTCGGCGAGACCAGGCGGAGACGTTCCCGCGGCCGCAGCTGGCGCAGCGAGACGACCTCTACACCAGAGGGGGCGACCAGGCGCCACCGGTCGAAGCGGCGGCGCCGCTCCGACCGCTCCACAGGGTGCTGCCCCGTCGTCACGGGTTCGCCGTCCCCGACCAGCGACCGAGCACGGTCTCCCCGGCGACGACGCGCGCGCCGGTCCGCACCGCGAGGGTCACGTCCAGCGGGACGAAGACGTCCATCCGGGAGCCGAACTTCATCAGGCCGATCCGCTGCCCGGTCGTGAGGACATCGCCCACGGCCACACGCGTCACGACCCGGCGCGCCATCAGGCCCACGATCTGGCGGAAGTGGACGCGGCGGGTCTGGCCGTCCACCTCACGCTCGACGGTGATGTCGCTGCGCTCGTTGAGATGAGCGCTCTCGTGCTTGTACGCCGCCAGCCACTTCCCCGGCCGGTGGGCGACCTCGGTGACCCGTCCGCCATACGGTGCGCGGTTGATGTGCACGTCGAACGCGGAGAGGAAGATCGAGACCTGCTGCCACTCCCCCGCCGGGGCGACATCGGGCTGTCCCGGGCCGGCATACATGACCTTGCCATCGGCGGGTGAGCGGACCTCGTCGGCCGGGACCGAGCCGAGGTCGGGCGAGCGCTGCGGGTCGCGGAAGAAGAGAGCGACGGCCGCCGGGAGCGCGGTCAGTGCCAGGGCCGCCCGCGGCCGGCCGAGGACGGCGGCGACGAGGGCGGGCGCAGCCGCCACGGCGGTGGCCGGGGCGGCCTCGCGGTCGATGGTGACCATGCGGTGGGTCCTCTCTGGGGCCTGGTGGGGGCCGGGTGTGGGCACCGACCCTAGTCGGGCCGACCGTGTGCCACCAGCACCGCGCCCGCGACCTAGGATCGGCGTCGTGAGGACGACGGTCGAAGTGCAGGACCTGCGCCGGGTCTTCGGCCCGACGGTGGCCGTCGACGGCGCCACATGGCATGCCGGCGCGGGCCGGATCACCGCGGTCCTGGGCCCGAACGGCGCCGGGAAGTCCACGACCATCGAGTGCCTCGAGGGGTTGCAGCGGCCGGACGGTGGCAGCGCCCGTGTCCTCGGCGTGGACCCCTGGGGCGCGTCCGCCGAGCACCGCGCCCGGGTCGGGGTCATGTTCCAGGACGGGGGCCTGCCCAACACGGCGCGTCCGGTGCCGCTCCTGCACCACCTCGCGTCCCTGTATGCCGCTCCCCGACCGGTCGACGAGCTCGTCTCGCGGCTGGGCATCGGCGACTTCGCCCGGACCCCCTTGCGGCGGATGTCCGGTGGGCAGAAGCAGCGCGTCGGCCTCGCCGCCGCCCTCGTCGGCAACCCCGAGGTGGTCTTCCTCGACGAACCCACCGCCGGGCTCGACCCCCATGCGCGCCTCGACGTGTGGGCGCTCATCCGGGAGGTCGCCGACGCCGGCGCCACCGTCGTGGTCACGACCCACTCCTTCGACGAGGCCGACCGGCTCGCCGACGACGTCGTCGTGATGGGGCGAGGGCGGGTGCTCGCGTCCGGCGCGCTGGCCGAGGTCCGGGGCGCCCGCACCCTCGAGGATCGCTACTTCGCCCTCACCGGGGACCAGCGGTGAGCGCCCCGGCACCGGCCCCGACCCGGATCCTGGCGCAGGCACGGTTCGAGACCCTCACCCTGCTCCGCAACGGGGAGCAGCTCCTCGTCTCGATCATCCTGCCGGCGATGGCCCTGGTCGGTCTGACCCTCTCGCCGTATCCGGCGCTCGGCTCGCACCCCCGGATCGATGTCGTGGCGCCCGGGGTCCTGGCCCTGGCCGTCGCCTCGACCGCCTTCACCGGACAGGCGATCTCGACCGCCTTCGACCGCCGCTACGGCGTGCTCCGCATGTACGGCGTGAGCCCGCTCGGGCGGGGCGGCCTCCTCCTGGGCAAGGCGATCGCGGTGCTGTGCGTGCTCCTCGTCCAGGTCCTCGTCCTGTCGGCGATCGCCCTGGCCCTGGGGTGGCGCCCGGCGCTCACGGGCCTGGCCCCCGGCCTCGTCGGACTCCTCCTCGGAGTGCTCGCCTTCGTCGGGTTGGCCCTCCTGCTGGCCGGCACCCTTCGGGCCGAGGCGGTGCTGGCCCTGGCGAACCTCATCTGGGTCGTCCTGCTCGGGCTGGGCCTGCTCATCCCGGTGCCGGTGCTGCCGGCGGCGGTGCGGGGCCTGGCCGGTGCCCTGCCCTCGGGAGCCCTCGGCGAGGCGATGCGCTCGGCGCTGCTCGACGGCGCGTGGCCCTGGACGGCCTGGCTGGTGCTCCTCGCCTGGGCCGCGCTCACCTGGGGCCTGGCCCTGCGCCTGTTCCGCTGGGCTCCCTGAGCGCGCGGGCCTGGCGGGCGCCACCCGGGCGACCGACCGCTCAGAAGCCTTGGCGGAGGTGGACGAAGGTCACGCCACGATCGATCAGGCGGGGCAGCGCCGCGGCATACCCGTCGGCCGTGCCCTTGCCGGGCCGGTTCATGTGCGAGATGACGATGTCCCCGGCCCGCACGCCGCCGACCGCCGAGGCCACCTGTCCCGGCGAGAAGGTCGCTCCCGCGTCCCCGTTCACGGAGAAGCCCGCCACGACCTGGCCGACGTTGCGACTCATCTTCGCCGCGACCTCGTCGGCGTAGGCCGTGCCCGGCCGGAAGAACCAGGGCACACGACCCAGCGTCGAGGTGAACCAGTCGTTGGCCGCCACCACCTCGTCGTAGGCCTCCCCCACGTCCTTGGTCCCGGCGATGCCGTAGGCCGAGGCGCCCGTCACGGACAGGGGCAGGTGCCGCACCCCGTGGCTCTCGATCTCGAACAGGGGGTCGGCGGCCAGCTCGGCCGCCAGCGAGGGGTTGGCGGTGATCCAGCGTTGGTTGAGGAAGAGCGTCGAGGCCACCTGGTGCTGACGCAGCAGGGCGATGAGCTTCTCGTCGTAGCCGGCCCCGCCCCCGGACCCGCCGCAGGCGTCGAAGGTCAGGGCCACCCCCACCGGCTGCTCGAGGCGCGAGACGACCCCGGTCACGGCGAGCCCCCACTCCTTGGGTGAGTGGCCGGCATACGCGGCGACGACCGAGGCCCGGGAGGGCACCGAGGCGGCCGACCAGGGGGGCGGCGCCACCGACGGTCCCGCCGATGACGCGGTGGCGCTCGGCGTCGGGGTCTGGCTCATCGTGGGGGTCGGGGTGGCGCTGGGGGTGGGAGTCGCCGTCGTCGCGTCAGCGGCAGGCGTGGGCGTCTCCGGCCGCACGGCCGTCGAGCAGCCCGCCAAGGCCCACAGTCCGGCCGCGACGACAAGGCGCCGCCCCGGCGTCGCTCGGTCGGTCACGCGTCCTCCCCCGTCGGCCACCCCGGCCACGGTCGTGGCTGCGGCGGCGCTTACCCTTCAGGAGTGAGTATGCCGTCCGCTGCCGCGATCTCCGACCGCACCGACGAGCCCGGGACCGCGCTCGCCCGGTGGTACTCCCCGATCCTGTGGACCAACGCCATGCTCCAGGTCCTCATCATCGTCACCGGCGGCCTGGTGCGGCTCACCGGCAGCGGCCTGGGGTGCCCCACCTGGCCGCAGTGCACGCCGGGCAGCTACACCCCGGTGCGGCACCAGGCCCAGGGCTTCCACAAGTACATCGAGTTCGGCAACCGCACCCTGACCGGGGTCCTGCTGATCGCCGCCGTCCTCGCCCTCGTCGCCGTGATGAAGCACGGGGCGCGGCGCCACCTCGTCGCCAAGGCCTCGATCGTGCTGGCCCTGATCGTCGTCCAGGCCGTCCTCGGTGGAGTCACCGTCCTCATGGGGCTGCACCCCGCCACCGTGGCTGCGCACTTCCTCATCTCCGCCGGCCTCGTCGCCGTGGCCACCCACCTCTACCTCACCCGGTTCGAGGCGGACGGGCCCACGAGGACTGTCGTGCCCCCACTCGTGCGGCAGCTCGCCGTGGCCACCTGCGTCGTGGCCGGCGTGGTCCTTGCCCTCGGGACGGTGGTCACCGGGTCCGGCCCGCACTCCGGGGATGCCGACACCCCGGCCCGATTCGGCTTCGATCCGCGCACGATCTCGTGGCTGCACGCCGACGCCGTGATGCTCTTCATCGGCCTCGTCGCCGGCACGTGGATCGCCGTGCGCCTCACCCGGTCCGACGACAGCCACGCGGCCGGTGCGTGGGGTGCCGTGCTCCTCGTCACCCTGGCCCAGGGCGTCGTCGGCTACACGCAGTACCTCACCGACCTGCCCTGGGTGCTCGTGCTGGCGCACATGCTGATGGCGGCCCTGCTCGTCGTCGCCCTCACCCGCGGGATGGTCGCCCTGCGCGCCCGGGAGACCGCCGCAGGGGTCCGCACCGGCTGACTCCCCGCCCGTCCCCGGAGGGCGACGGCTCAGCCGATCGGCAGGTGCAGGATCGGGTCGATCGCGACGGCGAGGAAGACGATCGTCAGGTACGTGATCGAGTAGTGGAACAGCCGCATCGGCTTCAGCTCGCCGACGCGGTTCCGACCCTGCCGCGCCAGACGGTGGAGGCGGTGCGCCTCGGTGAGGAAGAGCCCACCCGCGGCGGCCGCGCCCACGGCATACACCCATCCCATCCCCGCGACGGGCACGAGCGCCAGTGAGGTGAGCACCATCGCCCACGAGTACGCGACGATCTGGCGGCCGACCTCCTCGGGACCCCGCTCGACCGGGAGCATCGGGACGTGCGCGTTGGAGTAGTCCTCCTTGAACGCCATCGACAGGGGCCAGTAGTGCGGCGGCGTCCAGAAGAAGATGACGAGGAAGAGGATGACCGCGGGCCAGCCGACCGTGCCGGTCACCGCGGACCAGCCGATGAGGA
Organism: Actinomycetota bacterium; assembly: GCA_020161815.1. Lineage (GTDB taxonomy): Bacteria > Actinomycetota > Actinomycetes > Actinomycetales > Dermatophilaceae > Phycicoccus_A. The sequence goes on from JAIUOP010000002.1 coordinate 266,828, forward strand.
CCGGCATGCACCCGGCGGCCCCTCCCCAGACGATGTTCTGGGAGGTGCGGCGCTTGAGCACCATCGTGTAGCCGACGGCGTACATGGCGATCGCCGCCAGCGAGAGGACCGCCGAGGGCCAGTTGACGAAGGCAAGGAACCAGACCGTCGAGACGAGCGTGAGGACGGCACCGAAGACCATCGCCGCTCGCGGGGAGATCGCGCCGGTGACGATGGGCCGCTTCTCGGTGCGGTGCATGAGGGCGTCGATGTCCCGGTCGTAGACCATGTTGAAGGTGTTGGCCGCCCCGGCCGAGAGGTAACCGCCGATGACGGTCGCGGCCACGAGCCACAGGTTGGGGACGCCGCGCTCGGCGAGGAACATCACCGGCACCGTGGTCACGAGGAGCAGCTCGATGATCCGCGGCTTGGTCAGCGCGACGTAGTTGCCGACCTGCCGTCGCCAGCCACCCTTGACGGGACGCGCCGCGGACGGGGCAAGAGCAGACACGAGCAACCTTCGATTCCGGGGAGACTTCGACCGAGTCTACCGACCGCGAGGCAACGGACGGCCAGGAGGGATCGCGGCGCCCGGCCCGACTAGGCTGGGCCGGAACCTGCCCGACGGCTCGGCGCACCGGTGCGCCGAGCCGGCCCCCGCACCCAGAGAGGCTCTCCACGTGCCTGCAGCATCGGCCCCGCGACGGACGACCCCCGCTCCCAAGCCCACTCGCGCCGTGACCAGGCCGGTCGCGCGCAAGGCCAAGTGGACCGACCTCGACGTCCGCGCCGTCGACACCGCCCGCCTCCTGGCCGCCGACGCGGTGCAGAAGGTCGGCAACGGCCACCCCGGCACGGCGATGAGCCTGGCGCCCGTGGCCTACCTGCTCTACCAGAACGTCATGGTCCACGACCCGTCCGACCCGGCGTGGCTGGGACGCGACCGCTTCGTCCTCTCCTGCGGCCACTCCAGCCTCACGCAGTACATCCAGCTCTTCCTCTCCGGCTACGGGCTGGAGCTGAAGGACCTCAAGGCGCTGCGCACGTGGGGCTCCCTCACGCCCGGCCACCCGGAGGTCCACCACACCAAGGGCGTCGAGATCACCACCGGGCCCCTGGGCTCGGGCCTGGCCAGTGCCGTCGGCATGGCGATGGCCCAGCGGCGCCAGCGCGGCCTGCTCGACCCGGACGCCAAGGCCGGGACCAGCCCGTTCGACCACCACGTCTGGGTCCTCGCCTCGGACGGCGACCTCATGGAAGGTGTGTCGGGTGAGGCCTCCTCGCTGGCGGGCCACCAGGAGCTCGGGAACCTCACCGTCGTCTACGACGCCAACCAGATCTCGATCGAGGACGACACCGACATCTCCTTCAGCGAGGACGTGGCGATGCGGTATGCCGCGTACGGCTGGGACGTCGTCGACGTCGACTGGCGCAAGTCCGACAAGCCGGCCGGGACGCCGGAGTACGTCGAGGACGTCGACGCCCTGCTCGTGGCGCTGGAGCGCAGCCGCAAGGGCAAGCGGCCCACCCTCATCCGGCTGCACACCGTCATCGCCTGGCCCTCGCCGACCAAGAAGGGCACCGGCAAGTCCCACGGCTCCGCCCTGGGGGACGCCGAGATCGCCGGCCTGAAGGAGCTCCTAGGATTCGACCCCGCCAAGACCTTCGAGGTCGACCGCGACGTGCTCGCGCACGCCCGCAAGGTCAAGGCGCGCGGCAAGGCGGCGCAGGCCGCCTGGAAGAAGTCGTATGCCGCGTGGCGCAAGTCCCAGCCCGAGCGGGCGGCCCTGTTGGACCGGCTCGTCGCCGGCGAGCTCCCGGAGGGCCTGACAGCAGCGCTGCCGGAGTTCCCGGCCGACGCCAAGGGCATCGCCACCCGCGCCGCGAGCGGGAAGGTGCTCTCGGCGCTCGCGCCGGTCATGCCCGAGCTCTGGGGAGGGTCGGCCGACCTGGCCGAGTCCAACAACACGACGATGGAGGGCGAGCCGTCCTTCATCCCCAGGAGCAAGCAGACGCGGGAGTGGAGCGGCGGCCCCTACGGACGCACCCTGCACTTCGGCATCCGCGAGTTCGCCATGGGCCTGATCCTCAACGGCATTGCCCTCGAGGGGCTGACCCGCCCCTACGGCGGCACCTTCCTCGTCTTCTCCGACTACATGCGCGCCTCCGTGCGCCTGGCCGCGATCCAGCAGGTGCCCACGACCTTCGTGTGGACGCACGACTCGATCGGCCTGGGTGAGGACGGACCCACGCACCAGCCGATCGAGCAGCTGGCCTCGCTGCGCCTCATCCCCGGCTTCGACGTCGTGCGCCCGGCCGACGCCAACGAGACCGCCGCGGCGTGGGGCGCCATCCTGGACAAGGCCCGCCCGGCCGGTCTGTGCCTGACCCGCCAGGCCGTCCCCACGATCGACCGGGGGAAGGGCAAGGCGGCGACGACGGCCGGCGTGGCCAAGGGTGGCTACGTCCTCCTCGACTCCTCGAGCGCCACGCCCGAGGTGATCCTCATCGCCACCGGCTCGGAGGTGCACTTGGCGGTCGAGGCCCGCGAGAGCCTGGAGAAGGCCGGCATCGGCACCCGGGTGGTCTCCATGCCCTGTGTCGAGTGGTTCACCGAGCAGTCGAAGTCCTACCGCGACCGCGTGCTCCCCCCGAGCGTGCGGGCGCGAGTTGCCGTCGAGGCGGGCGTCCCGACCGGGTGGCGTGAGTTCGTCGGCGACGCCGGTGAGGTCATCGGCATCGACCACTTCGGTGCCTCCGCCGACGCGGCCACGCTCTTCGAGAAGTTCGGCTTCACCGCGAGCGCCGTGGTCTCGGCGGCGCGTCGCAGCCTCAAGAACGCCCGGTCCTCGGCCGTCCCCTCCCCCACCGCCGACAGCGCCCGCACCGACAAGCCCGCGACCAAGAAGCCGGCCCGCAAGGCCGCCGCGAAGGGATGACGTCCGATGACCAGGCACACGCCGCTGCAGGACCTCGCCGCCGAGGGTGTCTCGATCTGGCTCGATGACCTCTCCCGGGAACGCCTCACGAGCGGGAACCTCGCCCAGCTCATCGAGACCGGCGGAGTCGTCGGCGTGACGACGAACCCGTCGATCTTCCAGGCGGCCCTCGCCGACGGTGAGGCGTATGCCGAGCAGGTCACCGAGCTCGCCGCGGCCCGCGCCACCGTCGACGAGGCGGTCTTCGCGCTGACCACCCAGGACGTCCGCGACGCCTGCGACCTGTTCGCCCCGGTCCACGACGCCACCGGCGGCGTCGACGGCCGGGTGTCGATCGAGGTGGACCCGCGCCTGGCCCGGGACACCGAGGCCACCATCGCGCAGGCCAAGGAGCTCCACGCCGCCGTCGACCGGCCCAACGTGCTCATCAAGATCCCGGCGACCGTCGAGGGCCTGCCGGCCATCTCGGCCGTCCTTGCCGAGGGCATCTCGGTCAACGTCACCCTGATCTTCAGCCTGGAGCGCTACCGCGCCGTGATGAACGCCTTCCTCTCCGGCCTGGAACGGGCGCGTGAGGCCGGTCGCGACCTGTCCACCATCCACTCGGTCGCCTCCTTCTTCGTCTCGCGCGTCGACACCGAGGTCGACAAGCGCCTGAGCGCGATCGGCACCGACGAGGCTCTGGCGCTGCGTGGCAAGGCCGCGCTCGCGAATGCGCGGCTGGCGTACCAGGCCTACGAGGAGGTCTTCTCCTCGCCCCGCTGGGAGTCCCTCGCCGCCACGGGTGCCCGGCCCCAGCGGCCGTTGTGGGCGTCCACGGGAGTCAAGGACCCGGCATACCCCGACACCCTCTACGTCACCGAGCTGGTGGCGCCGGGCACGGTCAACACGATGCCCGAGAAGACCCTCCAGGCCGTGGCCGACCACGGTGAGGTGACCGGTGACACGATCACCGGTCGCTACGCGGATGCCAGTGAGGTGCTCGACCGCATCGACGCCCTCGGCATCTCCTATGCCGAGGTCACCGACGTGCTCGAGACCGAGGGGCTGGAGAAGTTCGAGTCCTCGTGGGCGGACCTGCTCCAGCGCCTGGGCGCCGAGCTCGAGAAGGCCAGATGAGCCCGGCCCGCGTCACGAGCACGCACAACCCGCTGCGCGACCCGCTCGACAAGCGCCTGCCCCGGATCGCCGGCCCATGCAGCGTCATCCTCTTCGGGGTCACCGGCGACCTCGCCCGCAAGAAGCTGATGCCGGCGATCTACGACCTGGCCAACCGCGGCCTGCTCCCGCCGGGCTTCTCCCTCGTCGGGTTCGCCCGTCGCGACTGGGCGACCCAGGACTTCGGCGACATCGTCCACGAGGCGGTCCGCAAGGGGGCACGCACGCCCTTCCGCGAGGAGGTGTGGAAGTCGCTGTCCGAGGGCTTCCGCTTCGTGCCCGGGACCTTCGACGACGACGCCGCCTTCGACACCCTCGCCGAGACCGTGCGGGAGCTGGACCAGACCCGTGGCACCGGCGGCAACCACGCCTTCTACCTCTCCATCCCGCCCGGATTCTTCGGCCAGGTCTGCCAGCAGCTGCAGCGCAGCGGGCTGGCCGAGTCGGCCGGTGACGCCTGGCGGCGCGTCATCATCGAGAAGCCCTTCGGGCACGACCTGGCCTCGGCGCGCGAGCTGAACCGGATCGTCGAGAGCGTCTTCCCGCCCGACTCGGTCTTCCGGATCGACCACTACCTGGGCAAGGAGACCGTGCAGAACCTCCTCGCCCTTCGCTTCGCGAACGCGATGTTCGAGCCGGTCTGGAACCGCCACTACGTCGACCACGTGCAGATCACCATGGCCGAGGACATCGGGATCGGCGGGCGCGCCGGCTACTACGACGGCATCGGCGCCGCCCGCGACGTCATCCAGAACCACCTGCTGCAGCTGCTGGCGCTGACCGCCATGGAGGAGCCGGTCTCCTTCGAGGCCCACCACCTGCGGGCCGAGAAGGAGAAGGTCCTCTCCTCGGTCCGGCTCCCCAAGGACCTCGGCGCCAACACGGCCCGCGGTCAGTATGCCGCGGGCTGGCAGGGCGGCGAGGAGGTCGTCGGCTACCTCCAGGAGGAGGGCGTCAAGGCCGGCTCCACGACGGAGACGTATGCCGCGATGCGGCTCGACGTCGCCAACGCGCGGTGGGCCGGGGTGCCCTTCTACCTCCGCACCGGGAAGCGCCTGGGCAAGCGGGTCACCGAGATCGCGGTCGTCTTCAAGAAGGCGCCTCATCTGCCGTTCAGCGACACCGCCACCGAGGAGCTCGGCGAGAACGCCATCGTCATCCGCGTCCAGCCCGACGAGGGCGTCACCCTGCGCTTCGGGGCCAAGGTCCCGGGCGCGACGATGGAGGTGCGGGACGTCAGCATGGACTTCGGCTACGGCCGGGCCTTCACCGAGACCTCCCCCGAGGCCTACGAGCGGCTCATCCTCGACGTCCTCCTCGGCGACCCGCCGCTGTTCCCGAGGCACGAGGAGGTGGAGCTGTCCTGGGAGATCCTTGACCCGGTCGAGCGCTACTGGGCGCGGCAGAAGGGGCGGCTCGACCAGTACCCCGCCGGCACCTGGGGACCGAAGGAAGCCGATGACATGCTCGCCCGTGAGGGCCGCGAGTGGAGGATGCCGTGATCGTCGACCTGCCCGACACCACGACGGGTGAACTGTCCAAGCGCCTGGTCCGGATGCGCTCCGAGGTGGGCGCGATGGCACTCTCCCGCGTGCTCACCCTCCTCGTCGTCGTGGAGGACGTCGACGCCGAGGCCGCGATCGAGGTGGCCAACGAGGCCAGCCGGCAGCACCCGTGCCGCATCGTCGTCATCGTCGAGGGGCCGGGGCGCGGACGGGCGCGGCTCGACGGCCAGATCCGGGTCGGCGGAGACGCCGGCGCCAGCGAGGTCGTGGTCTGTCGGCTGATGGGCCCGCTCGTCAAGCACGCCGCGAGCGTCGTCACCCCCCTGCTGCTGCCTGACAGCCCGATCGTCGTGTGGTGGCCGCGGGTGGCGCCCCGGGACCCGGCTGCCGACCCGATCGGCGCGATGGCCCAGCGCCGGATCACCGACGCGGTCCACGTGGCGAGCTCTCCCCGCACCGCCCTCAAGCGGCTCGGCGATGCCTATGCGCCCGGGGACACCGACCTCGCCTGGGGCCGGATCACCCGCTGGCGCGGCCTGCTCGCGGCCGCCCTCGACCAGGCACCCTTCGAGAGCGTGGAGTCCGCCGTCGTCGTCGGAGCCCCGGACTCGCCGTCGGCCGACCTGCTGGCCGGGTGGCTCCATGCGCGCCTGCGCTGCCCGGTCCACGTGGAGCGCTCCAAGGCCTCCTCGGGCGTCATCGGTGTCCGCCTCACCAGGCCCAGCGGGGTCCTCGACCTCCACCGCCCGGTCGAGGGGAATGTCGCCACCCTGACGGCACCGGGCCAACCGCAGCGGACCATCGCGCTGGCCCACCGCAGCGACGCAGAGTGCCTCGCCGAGGAGCTGCGGCGGCTCGATCCCGACGAGATCTACGAGCAGGCCCTCACCAAGGGCGTTCCCGGGCTCTCGCCGGCACGCAGCGTCAAGTGAGCTGGTTCCGCAAGCGCGCTGAGCCCGACCCGGCGCCGGGGGGAGGCGATGCGGCATCCCCCGCATCGCCCTCCCCCACCGGGGCCGACGAGGTGCCTGCGGAGACGATCGGCACCTCGGCCCTGCCACCGGAGGAGCGCGCGTCCATCGAGGCGTCCCTGGCGCGACTCGAGGCCGCCGGGGTCGACCTATCCGACCCGAGAAGCCTGTCGGCGGCCACCGATGCCGGGCAGGTCGAGCGCGAGGCCGCCGTCGCCCAGGACCTCGCCGTCGGGCTCGGTGAGTACCTCGTGCGGACCGCGGGCTACCGCTGGGTGCTCGTCAGTGATTCCTTCGGCGTCGACCGGGGCGTGGAGAACCGTCGCGGGACGCGGACCGTGGTGCCGCGGGACCTGATCGCCGCGCGCTGGATGCGCGGCGAGACCGGGTGGCTGCCCGGAGTGCTCGGCCACCTCGCGACCCTCTGAGGGCGTCGATGCGCGGGCCCGACCGGGGTGCTGCGCGACGATGCGCACTGCGCGACGGTGCCCGGGTGTGCTCCGCGCACCGGCCGGGACGGTGCGCCTCGCCCCCCACGGAGTGCTACTGGATGAGCCCGCGGTCGCGCAGGGACTTCAGCGACTCCTCGAGGATCGCCGCACCGTCGGCGTCGGAGCGCCGCTCCTTCACGTAGGCGAGGTGGGTCTTGTAGGGCTCGGCGCGCGGCGGAGCCGGGGGGTTCGCCTGATCGGTGCCGGCCGGGAAGCCGCACCGGGGGCAGTCCCACTGCTCCGGGAGGACGACGCCCTCCTCCTGGGCGAAGCTCGGCCGGGTCTCGTGCCCGTTGGCGCAGTAGAAGCTGATGAAGACCCGCGGAGCGCTCTCGCCGCGCTCGGCCTCACCCATGGGGCCCGCGCCGACCCTGCTTCCGCGAATCGCGTTGCCACCAGCCATAGTCCGAGTCCTCCTGGAACGTCTCGAGCGGGAAAGGTCAGGCGAAGCGGGCCAGGACGCCCAGACCGACGATGCAGGTGAACCAGACGATGGCCACGGCGATGGTGATGCGGTCCAGGTTGCGCTCGGCCACCGACGAGCCGCCGAGCGAGCTGGACATGCCGCCGCCGAACATGTCCGACAGTCCCCCACCCTTGCCCTTGTGGAGCAGGATCAGGAGGGTGAGGAAGAGGCCTCCGAGGACGAGGAGGACCTGCAGGCCGATGCGGACGGCGTTCACGGGGTTCCTTGCTGTCGAGCGAGCTGTCAGGCGGGGGCTGCGGTGCCTGAACGCCGCGCGGGTGTGGCCCGCGCGGCGATCAGGATAACCCGAGCAGGGGTCAGGACGTCTGCAGGTGGTCCCGGAACCGGCAGATCGCGGTGAACTCCTCGGCCTCGAGCGAGGCGCCGCCGACGAGCGCGCCGTCGACATCCTCCTTGGCCATGATCGCCGCGACGTTGCCGGACTTGACCGAACCGCCGTAGAGGATGCGCACGCCGTCCGCGAGGTCACCGCTGTAGAGCTCGGCGAGCTTGGTGCGGATCGCCGCACACACCTCCTGCGCGTCCTCGGGAGTGGCCACCTCGCCGGTGCCGATCGCCCAGATCGGTTCGTAGGCGATGACGATGCTCTTGGCCTGGTCGGCCGGGAGGTCGGCCAGGCCGGCCTCGATCTGGGCGAGCACGTGCTCGACCTGACGGCCCTCCTTGCGGACCTCGAGGCCCTCCCCGCAGCAGAAGATCGGGGTGAGCCCGTGACGGTAGGCCGCCTTGATCTTGGCGTTGACGACCGCGTCCGACTCGGCGTGGTACTCGCGACGCTCGCTGTGGCCGACGGCGACGTAGGTGCAGCCCAACTTGGCGAGGAAGGCGCCGCTGATCTCACCGGTGTACGCGCCCGAGTCGTGGACCGAGAGGTCCTGCGCGCCGTACTTGAGGAGCAGCTTGTCGCCGTCGATGAGCGTCTGCACGCTGCGAATGTCGGTGAAGGGCGGCAGCACCGCGACCTCGACGGCCCCGTGGTCGTGCTTGCCGTCGCGCAGGCTCCAGTCGAGCTTCTGCACCAGGTGGGTGGCCTGGAGGTGGTCCAGGTTCATCTTCCAGTTGCCCGCCATGAGCGGGGTGCGGGTCGCCATCAGGCGTCACCTTTCGCTGTGGGTTCGTGGACCGTATGCCGTGTGCCCCCTCCCGCGCGACACGGCGGGCGAGCACACGGCATACGGCCCGAGGGGGTCAGCCCTCGAGGATGGAGATGCCGGGGAGGTCCTTGCCCTCGAGGTACTCGAGGGAGGCCCCACCACCGGTGGAGATGTGGCCGAACTGGTCGTCGGCGAAGCCGAGCTGGCGGACAGCGGCTGCCGAGTCGCCACCGCCGACCACCGTGAGCGCACCCTGCGCCGTCGCGTCGACGAGCGCTTGGGCCACCGCCTGCGTGCCCGCCGCGAAGGGCGCCATCTCGAAGGCCCCCATCGGACCGTTCCAGAAGACCGTCTTCGCGTCGGCCAGCTTGCTCGCGTAGAGCTCGGCGGACTTCGGGCCGATGTCCAGGCCCATCATGTCCGCCGGGATGGCGTCGGCGGCCACGGTGGCCGTCTCGGTGTCGGCGGAGAACTCCCGCCCGCAGACGATGTCGACCGGCAGGATCAGCTCGACACCGCTCTCCTTCGCCCGCTCCAGGTAGCCCTTGCAGGCCTCGACGCTGTCGGCGTCGAACAGGCTCTTGCCGATCTCGTGGCCCTGGGCCGCGAGGAAGGTGAAGAGCATGCCCCCGCCGATGAGCAGGCGGTCGGCCTTGCCAAGCAGGTTGTCGATGACGGCCAGCTTGTCGGCGACCTTCGCGCCACCGAGCACCACGGCATACGGACGCTCCGGGTCCACGGTGAGACGACGCAGGACGTCGACCTCGGCCTTGACCAGGCCACCCATCGCCGACGGCAGTCGGGTGGCGACGTCGTAGACCGAGGCCTGCTTGCGGTGGACGACGCCGAAGCCGTCGGAGACGTAGGCGTCGGCCAGGCCGGCGAGGGCGTCGGCGAACTCGGCGCGATCGGCGTCGACCTTGGCGGTCTCGCCGGCGTTGAAGCGGAGGTTCTCCAGCATGACGACGTCGCCGTCGGCCATGCCGGCCACCGCTGCCTTCGCGCTCTCGCCCACCGTGTCCGCCGCGAGCGTGACCGGCTGGCCGAGCAGCTCACCCAGGCGTGCCGCGGCCGGGGCGAGGGAGTACTTCTCCTCGAAGCCGGTCCCGGAGGGCCGCCCGAGGTGGGCGCACACGATGACGCGTGCGCCCGCCTCGGTGAGGGCCTTGATCGTCGGCACGCTGGCGCGCACCCGCCCGTCGTCGGTGATCGCGCCCCCGGAGAGGGGGACGTTGAGGTCGGAGCGGACGAGGACGCGCTTGCCGCGCAGGTCGCCGAGCGAGGCAATCTCACTCATCAGTGATCAGCAGCCTCAGAGGGACTTGCCGACGAGGGCGACGAGGTCGACGAGGCGGTTGGAGTAGCCCCACTCGTTGTCGTACCAGCCGACGACCTTGACCTGGTTGCCGATGACCTTGGTCAGCGGCGCGTCGAAGATGCACGACGCCGGGTCGGTGACGATGTCGCTGGAGACGATCGGGTCCTCGGTGTACTTGAGGTAGCCCTTGAGGGCACCCTCGGCCGCCTTCTTGACGATCGCGTTGACCTCCTCGACCGTGGTCTCGCGGGAGGCCTCGAAGGTGAGGTCGGTCGCCGAGCCGGTGGGGGTCGGCACGCGCAGGGCGTAGCCGTCGAGCTTGCCCTTGAGCTCGGGCAGGACGAGGGCGACGGCCTTGGCGGCGCCGGTCGTCGTCGGCACGATGTTCAGGGCCGCGGCGCGGGCGCGACGCAGGTCCTTGTGCGGGCCGTCGAGGAGGTTCTGGTCGCCGGTGTAGGCGTGGATGGTGGTCATCAGGCCCTTGACGATGCCGAGCTCGTCGTTGAGGGCCTTGGCCATCGGGGCCAGGCAGTTCGTCGTGCAGGACGCGTTGGAGATGACGTGGTGCTTCTCCGGGTCGTAGTCGCCGTGGTTGACACCCATGACGAAGGTCGCGTCCTCGCCCTTGGCCGGCGCGGAGATGATGACCTTCTTGGCGCCACCGGCGATGTGCGCCTTGGCCTTGTCGGCGTCGGTGAAGAAGCCGGTGGACTCGATGACGATGTCGGCGCCGACACCCTTCCAGTCGAGGTTGGCCGGGTCGCGGTCGGCGAAGACCATGAAGGACTTGCCGTCGACGGTGATCGACTCGTCGTCGAAGGTGACGTCACCATCGAGGCGGCCGAGCACGGAGTCGTACTTGAGCAGCGTGGCCAGGGTCTTGTTGTCGGTCAGGTCGTTGACGGCGACGATCTCAATGTCGGCACCCGACGCCAGCACGGCGCGGAAGAAGTTGCGGCCGATGCGGCCGAAGCCGTTGATGCCTACGCGAACAGTCACTGCTGTGCCTTCCAGCTAGGGATGGGGTGCCACCGGTCGATAGCACCGTGTAACCGCTTTGATCCTATCGCTGTGAGCGCGCTCACCCCAGCCCGGTCCGAGGTACGGGCCAGTAGCCGACCGGGAGCCGACCGGGCGGTCCGAGGGCGTCAGTCCTCGAGCATGTCCGGCGTGAGGTTGGCCTCGGTGCCGGGGACGCCGAGGTCCTGGGCCCGCTTGTCCGCCATGGCGAGCAGCCGCCGGATGCGGCCGGCCACGGCGTCCTTGGTCATCGGGGGCTGCGCGAGCTGGCCGAGCTCCTCCAGGCTCGCCTGCTTGTGCTCGAGACGGAGGCGACCGGCCTGCTGCAGGTGCTCGGGGATGTCCTCGCCGAGGATCTCCATGGCGCGCTGGACCCGGGAGCCGGCGGCGACGGCCGCCCGGGCCGATCGGCGCAGGTTGGCGTCGTCGAAGTTCGCGAGCCGGTTGGCGGTGGCGCGGACCTCGCGGCGCATCCGCCGTTCCTCCCAGGCCAGCACCGCATCGTGGGCGCCCAGCCGGGTGAGCATCGCGCCGATCGCGTCGCCGTCGCGGATGACGACACGGTCGATGCCACGCACCTCGCGGGCCTTGGCGGCGATCCCGAGCCGGCGGGCCGCTCCCACGAGGGCCAGTGCGGCCTCCGGTCCGGGGCAGGTCACCTCCATGGCCGAGGAGCGCCCGGGCTCGGTGAGCGAGCCATGGGCGAGGAAGGCTCCGCGCCAGGCCGCCTCGGCGTCGCACTCGGACCCGGCGACCACCCGCGGTGGCAGTCCGCGCACGGGCCGCCCCTCCCGGTCGACCAGCCCGGTCTGGCGGGCCAGGTCGGGCCCGCCCTCGACGACGCGGACGACGTAGCGCGAGGACTTGCGGATGCCCCCCGCAGCGAGCACCAACATCTCCGGGGTGAGGCCGTACAACTCCATGAGCTCCCGACGGAGCCGGCGCGTGGCGTTGGCGGTGTCGAGCTCGGCCTCGACGACGACCTGCCGACCGATGAGGTGCAGTCCCCCGGCGAACCTCAGGGTCGCGGCGAGCTCCGCCTTGCGGCAGCAGGGCTTGCTCACCGGGAGCCTGCTCAGCTCGTCCTTGACCCGAGCCGTCATCGCCATGACGGTCATCCTGCCATGCCGCCGGGGGCGGCCGGGGACTCGGCCATGATGTCCTGGAGGGCCGCCGCGAGGCGCAACCGGTCGTGGGTGCCGGGTCGATCGCGCGCGGCCATCGGGGCCAGCACGAGCTCGGCGCCGATGCGCGCTGCGGCCTCGCGGACCGACGCGACGTCGTCGACGGCGTCCGGGTCGGCGAGCACCACGTCGATCCTGACGTCGGGTGCGTAGCGCGCGAAGACGTCGAGGTGTGCTGCCGCCGTGAGCCCGTCGGTCTCGGTCGTCTGCATCTCGAGGTTGAGGATGACCAGGCGCCGGGCGCGCGTGACCCGCAACGCCTCGCCGAGCTCGGGGACGAGCAGGTGCGGCATGACCGAGGTGAACCACGACCCCGGGCCCAGGATCACCCAGTCGGCCGCGCGGATGGCGGCCACGGACTCGGGGTAGGCGGGCGGGGTCTCGGGCACCAGGCGGACTCGTTCGACGTGGCCGGGCGTCGTCGCCACCTCGGCCTGCCCGTGCACCTCCCGACGGGCGAGCGGATCCTCGGGGTCCAGGCCGGTGACCTCGGCCACGATGTCGAGCGGGACCGCGGCCATCGGCAGGACCCGTCCGCTCGCCCGCAGCAACCGGGCGACGAGGTCGAGTCCCGCCACTGGGTCGTCGAGCAGCTCCCACAGGGTGACGATGAGGAGGTTCCCGAGGGCATGGCCGGACAGCGGTCCCTGACCGGCGAAGCGGTGCTGCAGCACGTCCCGCCAGGTGTGGCCCCACTCGCTCTCGTCGCACAGGGCGGCCAGTGCCATCCGCAGGTCGCCCGGCGGCAGGACCCCGAACTCGTCCCGGAGCCGGCCGCTGGAACCCCCGTTGTCGGCGACCGTGACGATCGCCGAGATGTCGTCGGTGAGGAAGCGCAGGGCGGACAGGGTCGCGGCGAGGCCGTGGCCACCGCCGAGCGCCGCCACCACGTGGGGCTTCATTCGCGCCCCAGGTCGCGATGGACGACGAAGCCGACCGCACGCTCGTTCGACAGGCGCGCGGCGAGGGCCTCGGTGATCGCCACGGAACGGTGCTTGCCCCCGGTGCAGCCGATGCCGACGGTGACGTAGCGGCGCCCCTCGCGCACATAACCCGCCATGACCGTGTCCATGAGCAGGGTCACCCGATCGAGGAACTCCTCGGCTCCCGGCTGCTCCAGGACGAACTCCGCAACGGGGGCATCGCGTCCGGTGAGGGCCTTGAGCTCCGGCACCCAGAACGGGTTGGGCAGGAAGCGCAGGTCGAAGACGAAGTCGGCGTCGAGCGGGATGCCGTACTTGAAGCCGAAGGACATCACGGCGATCCGGAGCCGGCCACCCTCGGCGCCGAGGAGGTCCTCGACCCGCCTGGCCAGCTGGTGGACGTTGAGTCCCGAGGTGTCGATCACGACATCGGCACGGGAGCGCAGCTCCGAGAGGACCGCCCGCTCCCGCTGGATGCCGTCGAGGAGCCGGCCCTCCCCCTGGAGTGGGTGCGGCCGGCGCACGCTCTCGAAGCGACGGACGAGGGCCTCGTCGGTGGCGTCGAGGAAGACCAGCCGGGGTGTCCATCGCGAGACGTCGAGCTCGTCGAACGCGCTGCGAAGGTCGTCGGAGAAGCGCTGGGCGCGGACGTCGACGACGACCGCGACCTTGAGGTCGACACCGCGCTCGCGGACCTCCTCGCCGAGGGCCACCATCGCGGGCAGCAGCCGCGGCGGCAGGTTGTCGATGACGTGCCACCCGTGGTCCTCGAGGACATTGGCCGCGGTCGACCGTCCCGCACCGCTCATCCCGGTGAGGATGAGGAGCTCGACCGGGGCCCCCTGGGGTGCGGCTCCATCGGTCGGCCGGGCGCCTTCAGTCATCGAGCACCTCTCCCGTCATGGCGTCGACAGCGGGACCGGCGGCCCCGTGTGCCTCCAACTGTGCCGCAATGGTGGCGGCGAGCGCAGGCCCTATGCCCGGCACGGTCGTGAGCTCCGCCACCGAGGCCGCCCGGATCTTCTTGACCGAGCCGAAGGCGCGTAGGAGGGCCTTGCGTCGCGCCTCCCCCAGGCCCGGTATGCCGTCCAGCTGGCTGCTCGTCATGGCCCGGGAGCGTCGTTGGCGGTGGAAGGTGACGGCGAAGCGGTGGGCCTCGTCGCGGATCCGCTGCAGGAGGTAGAGCCCCTCCGAGGACCGGGGCAGCAGCACCGGGTGCGCCTGCCCGGGCAGCCAGACCTCCTCGAGCCGCTTGGCCAGGCCCACGACCGTGACGTCGACGATGCCGAGGTCGTCGAGGACGGCCTGGGCCGCGTTCACCTGGGGCAGGCCACCGTCGACCACGATGAGGTTCGGTGGGTAGGCGAACCGCTGGGGCCTGCCCGTCTCCTCGTCGCGCGCTCGGGTGCTCACCTCCTGCTGCAGGCGATGGAGGCGACGACGCAGGACCTCGTGCATGGCCGCGGTGTCGTCGGTCTGGGTGTCCGGCCCCTCGCCGCGGACGATGAAGCGGCGGTACTCGGACTTGCGGGCGAGGCCGTCCTCGAAGACGACCATCGAGCCCACGACCTGGGTGCCCTGGACGTGGGAGATGTCGAAGCCCTCGATCCGCAGGGGTGACTCCTCGAGCTGGAGGGCCTCCTGGAGCTGCTGCAGGGCCTGGCTGCGGGCGGTGAGGTCGCCCGCGCGGGCGACCTTGTGCCGCGCCAGGCTCTGGGTCGCATTGCGCGCGACCGTCTCCATCAGGGTCCGCTTGTCCCCGCGCTGCGGGACCCGCAGCCGCACCCGGCCTCCGCGCCGCCCGGAGAGCCACTGCTCGAGCGCGGCAGCATCCGGTGGGAGGGCGGGCACGAGGACCTCACGTGGGAGCTCGTCCCCGGAGAGGGCTCCGTAGACCTCCTGGAGGAGGTGCCCGAGGACCTCGGGCAGGTCCTCGGCGTCCTTCTCCGCCACCCAGCCGCGCTGCCCCCGGATGCGTCCACCGCGCACGTGGAAGACCTGGACGGCGACCTCCAGCTCGTCGTCCTCGACCCCGAACACATCGGCATCGGTGTCGTCGGCCAGGACGACGGCGGACTTCTCGAGCACCCGCTCCAGGGCTGCCATGTCGTCCCGCAGCCGCGCGGCCCGCTCGAAGTCGAGCTCAGCAGCCGCTGCGCGCATCTCGGCCTCGAGCCGCTTGAGGAACCGGGCGCTGTCCCCGGCCATGAAGTCGCAGAAGTCCTCCGCGATCTCCCGGTGACCGGCGGCGTCGATGCGGCCCACGCAGGGTGCCGAGCACTTGTCGATGTAGCCGAGCAGGCAGGGGCGGCCCACCTGGCCGGCTCGCCGGAACACCCCGGTCGAGCAGGTCCGGACCGGGAACACCCGCAGGGCGAGGTCGAGCGTCTCGCGAATGGCCCAGGCGTGGGCGAAGGGGCCGAAGTAGCGAGTGCCCTTGCGCTTGGCACCACGCATGACCTGGGCCCTGGGGAACTCCTCGCCCATCGTCACCGCGAGGTAGGGATAGGACTTGTCGTCGCGGTACCTGACGTTGAACCGGGGGTCGTACTCCTTGATCCAGGCGTACTCCAGCTGCAGGGCCTCGACCTCGGTGCGCACCACCGTCCACTCGACGCTGGCCGAGGCCCGCACCATCTGGCGGGTGCGCTGGTGGAGCGCCGACTCGTCCTGGAAGTAGGACGTCAGGCGTGGCCGGAGGGACTTGGCCTTGCCCACGTAGACGACCCGCCCGGCGTCGTCCCGGAAGCGATAGACGCCGGGATCGGTCGGGATCTCGCCCGGGGCCGGGCGATAGCTCTGGGGGTCGGCCACCGTCCCACCCTAGGACGCCGCGGCGACAGCGCCGGCCGCCTCACTCCCCGCCTGCGGACGGCATACGACCCTGGGTCGGCTCAGCTGAGCGAGATCCCGTCCGCCGAGACGGAGATCGACTTCTTGGCCAGGCCCTCCTTGGCCGGGCCCGCCTTCACCTCGCCGGTGCTGATGTCGAACTTGCTGCCGTGGCAGGGGCAGTTGATGGTCCCGCCCTCGACCGAGGTGACCGGGCACCCCTGGTGGGGGCAGATCGAGGTGAAGGCCTTGTAGTCCCCCTCGGTCGGCTGGGTGATGACCACCTTGAGCGCGTCGATGATGCGGCCCCCACCGACCGGGATGTCGGCCTTGGCAATGGCCTGTGCTGCCACCGAGGCCGCCTGCGACCCCGCGCCGGCCACGGCCGACGACGCCTGGTCCACCGCCTGCGACGCAGCGGTCGAGGCCTCCCCCGAGCCGCAGGCCGAGGCGGCGCCCACCACCCCGAGGCCGAGCGCTCCGACCGTGGTCACGGCCTGCCGCCGGGATGGCTGGGTTGGGGACATGGCTTCTCCTTGGTCGAGGGCTCCGGATGGTGCGACCCTCCCATCCTTGCGCGCAGGACCGCGTGACGTCGACGGATGCCCCCGCGCCGAGGATCACCAACAGGTAACGACTCGGGACGAAATCCCGCGAAGGTGGTGACCTTCCGCAAAGTCGCCGGTTAGGGTTCAGACGCTCGCGTGCCTTCGCGAGTGCCGAGCATTGCTCGTGGAAAGCATTTTCAACAGGAGGAAACGTGCCTCAGCGTTCCGTGGTGATGATCGGCAGCTCGCTGGTCGTCGCATCACTTGCCCTCACCGGTTGCGGATCCCGCTCCAGTGACTCGGGCACCAGCTCGGACAGCGGCAGCAACAAGGTCGCCAAGATCGGCGTCATCGCCCCGCTCTCCGGTGACCTCGCCGCGCTCGGCAAGGGCATCCAGAACTCGGTCGACCTGGCCATCAAGCAGGCGAACGAGAGCAAGGCCATCCCGGGGTGGACCCTCGAGATCTCGGCGCAGGACGACGAGGCCAAGCCCGACGTGGGCAAGAACGCGGCGACCAAGCTCGCCAGCGACAAGGACGTCGTCGGCGTCGTCGGCACCCTCAACAGCTCGGTCGCCCAGAGCGTCCAGCCGGTGCTCGCCGCGGCCGACATCACCCAGGTCTCGCCGGCCAACACCAACCCGAGCCTGACGCAGGGCGCGGACTTCGCCACGGCCCCGAAGCGGACCTACGCGACCTACTTCCGCACCTGCACCACCGACTCCATCCAGGGCCCCTTCGCCGCCCAGTACCTCTTCAACACGGCGGGCATCAAGGAGGTCGCGACGGTCCACGACAAGAAGACCTACGGCCAGGGCCTGGTCGAGGCCTTCACCAAGGAGTTCGAGAAGCTCGGCGGCAAGGTCGTCGCCGCCGAGACGATCAACCCCGACGACGACAAGTACGACGCCGTCATCTCGAAGATCAAGCCGGCCAACCCGGCCGCCGTCTACTACGGCGGGGAGTACCCGCAGGGTGCGCCCTTCTCCCAGCAGATGAAGGCCGCCGGCCTCAACGTCCCGCTCATGGGCGGTGACGGCCTCTACTCCGGCAAGTACATGGAGCTCGCCGGCGCCACCGCGGATGGTGACCTCGCCACCTCCGTCGGCGCCCCGACCGACACCCTGGCCTCCGCCAAGGAGTTCGTCGACGCCTACGGCAAGGGCGGCTACGCCGACCCGTACGAGGCCTACGGCGCCTACGCCTACGACGCGGCCAACGCCATCATCGAGGCTCTCAAGACCTCCCTCAAGGACGCCAAGTCCGCCGAGGAGGCCCGCAAGGCCACCGTCGAGGCGATGAGCAAGGTCAAGTTCTCCGGCGTCACCGGTGACGTGGCCTTCGACGAGTACGGCGACACCACCTCGCGCGTCCTGACCGTCTACGGCGTCAAGGGCGGCAAGTGGGAGGCCATCAAGACCGACGCCTTCAAGTGATCCGGGTCTGACCCTGCACTGAACGCGTGACCCACAACGGCGGGGGTGGTCTCCGACCACCCCCGCCGTCGCGCTGCACCGCGGCAGATCCGGGGCGGAGGCCTTCTCCCCCTCAGTTCTGCGTGGTGTGATGCCCGATCCGGGCGGGGCCGCTACGCTCCCCCCAGCCACGCCATCACGATCCCCAGGAGGACACGTGGATGCCTTCGCCCAACAGCTCGTCAACGGGCTGACCCTGGGCTCGCTCTATGCCCTGATTGCGGTGGGTTACACCGTCGTCTACGGCATCGTCCAGCTGATCAACTTCGCCCACGGCGAGGTCTTCATGATCGGCGCGTTCGGTGCCCTGTCGACGTGGCTCGTCCTCTTCAAGGGCCAGACCGGGCTCTGGGTGCTGCCGATCATGATCATCGGCGCGATCATCGCCTCGGTGGTGACGGCGGTCCTCATGGAGCGCATCGCCTACCGGCCGCTGCGCAACGCCCCCCGGTTGGCGCCCCTCATCACGGCCATCGGCATCTCGGTCTTCCTCCAGGAGTTCGTCCGCCTCTTCTACGGCCGGGTGCCCTTCCTGGACTTCCCGGACGCCAAGCAGAAGGTGCCCTTCCCACAGATCGACGTGGTCACCGGCAAGGCCTTCGAGATCGGCAACGTGACCATCCAGCGCTCGGCCGTCTTCACCGTCGGCGCCCTCATCATGTGCGCCGCGGCACTCTGGTACTTCGTCAACCGGACCAAGATGGGGCGCGGCATGCAGGCCGTCTCCCAGGATCCTGACACCGCGCGCCTCATGGGCATCAACGTCGACCGGGTCATCGTCGTGGCCTTCGCCATCGGCGCCGCCCTGGCGGCCATCGCCGGCGTCGCGCAGGGCCTGCAGGTCACGAACATCAACTTCAAGATGGGCTTCCTCGCCGGCCTCAAGGCCTTCACCGCGGCCGTTCTCGGCGGCATCGGCAACGTCTGGGGCGCCGTCGTCGGCGGTGTCACCCTGGGCATCGTCGAGGCCATGGCGGTCCAGTTCATCCCGGGCACCTTCGGTGGTAGCCCGTGGAAGGACGTGTGGGCGTTCGCGCTGCTCATCATCGTCCTCGTCTTCCGGCCCCAGGGCCTCCTCGGTGCGAAGGTGGTGGACCGGGCATGAGCAAGCTCACCCTCTCCGACGACGTGCGGGCCACGCACGGCTCGAAGGCCCCGATGCTGGCCATGGTCGGCGGTGCCCTCGTGCTTCTCTCGGGCCTGCTGTCGTGGTCCGCGGACAGCACCGTCCTCGATGACGTGTCGGTCCGCTTCTACCCCATCGGCGCGCAGATCTACATCATGGTCATGGGCGTCACCGCGATCGTCCTGGGCGTCCTGCTGCGCAAGCGGCCGGCCTGGATGAGCCCCGGACGCGGATTGCGCATCCTCGGCTGGGCCACGATCGCCTTCGTCCTGCTCCTGGCCCTGTTCGCCATCGGCTACGAGACCGGCGCCCTGGCCAATCTCAACGAGGGACTCCCCGTCGCGCTCGTCGGCGGCGTGCTGGTCCTCCTCGCGGGGATGGTCACGCCCGAGGTCACCCTCGACGTGCGCCGCTGGCCCAAGCTGAGCAGCTCCCTCGAGATCGTCGTCATCGTCGTGATGATGGCCTTCCTCCTCTTCGCCGTGGCCCACGCCCTCTCCTTGGAGAGCTGGACCTTCATCGCCTTCCTGCTGATGCTCGTCGGCGTCGCCGGAGCCGTCCTCGGCACCGGCATCGGGGGCTACCTCGGCTTCGTCGGCGCGAACAACCGCCGGCCGTTGCTCCTGGCCGCCTTCCTCGTCGCCTTCCTCTTCCCGTTCACCCAGGACGGGTCGGACGCGAACATGTCGATCGCCACCCAGATCATCATCTTCGCGGCGACGGCGCTCGGCCTGAACATCGTCGTCGGTCTGGCCGGCCTGCTCGACCTGGGCTACATCGCCTTCCTCGGCACCGGCGCGTACGTCGGCGCCATGATGTCGCAGTCGGCGTTCGCCACGATCGGGTGGAAGCCGCCCTTCCTCGTCGTCATGCTGATCGGCAGCCTGGTGGCCGCCACCTTCGGCCTCATAATCGGATCGCCCACCCTGCGCGTCTCCGGTGACTACCTGGCCATCGTGACGCTGGGCTTCGGTGAGATCTTCCGGTTGGCGATGTTCAACCTGGACGGCAACAACGGGCCGAAGCTGACCAACGGACCCAACGGCATCCCCGGCATCCCGGACCTCAACTTCTTCGGGTTCGACTTCGGCGAGAGCCACAGCATCGCCGGATTCGAGCTCGGCCGGTTCGCCAACTACTACCTGCTGCTGCTGCTCCTCATCGCCTTCGTCATCCTCGTCTTCAGCCGGCTCAACGACAGCCGCCTGGGCCGAGGCTGGGTCGCCATCCGTGAGGACGAGCGCGCCGCCGAGGCCATGGGCGTCAACGTCTTCGGCCTGAAGCTCCTGGCCTTCGCGGTCGGTGCCGCCCTCGCCGGCATCGCCGGCACGATCAAGGCGCACGTGGACACCTCGGTGAGCCCGGACCAGTACATCTTCCTCGAGTCGGCCTTCCTCCTCGCGGCGGTGGTCCTCGGTGGCATGGGCACGGTCGTCGGCGTCCTCGTCGGCGCCTCGATCCTCAAGCTGCTCCCGGAGAAGCTGCGTGAGGTCAATGACTACCGGCTGCTCGCCTTCGGCCTGCTGCTGGTGATCATGATGCGCTTCCGCCCGGAGGGCCTGGTGGCGAGCAAGCGTCGGCAGCTGGAGTTCCACGAGGACGACGAGGAACTCGTCGCCCTCACCCAGCAGGAACACCTCTTGGAAGCACAGGCGGAGGCGAAGTGAGCACCCTCGAAGCAACCAACGTCGGGCACCAGGTCGGCCACAAGGTCGTCCTGGAGGCCTCCAACGTCACGATGCGTTTCGGTGGCCTCACGGCCGTCAACGACGTGTCCATGCAGGTCCACGACGGTGAGATCGTCGGTCTGATCGGCCCCAACGGTGCCGGCAAGACGACCTTCTTCAACTGCCTCACGGGCATGTACATCCCGACCGAGGGCACGGTGAAGCTAAGCGGTGAGGTGCTGCCGCCGAAGCCGCTGAAGGTGGTGCGGGCCGGCATGGCGCGCACCTTCCAGAACATCCGGCTCTTCGGCAACATGACGGCCCTCGAGAATGTCATGGTGGGGCGCTACTGCCGCACCTCCTCGATGGCGCTCACCTCGGTCCTGCGCGGTCCGAAGTTCAAGCGCGAGGAGGCAGCGACCCGGGAGCGGGCGCAGGAGCTGCTCGACTACGTCGGCCTGGGCAAGTCCGCGGAGCTGCTCGCTCGCAACATGCCCTACGGCGACCAGCGCCGGCTCGAGATCGCGCGCGCCCTCGCGACCGATCCGCAGCTGCTCCTGCTCGACGAGCCGACGGCCGGCATGAACCCCAAGGAGACCGAGGAGTGCATGCACCTGATCTTCAAGATCAGGGACAGCGGCCTGGCAGTCGTGGTCATCGAGCACGACATGCGCTTCATCTTCCAGCTCTGTGACCGCGTGCTCTGCCTCGTCCGTGGTGCCCTCCTCATCGAGGGCACGCCGGGCGAGGTGCAGTCCGACCCCCGCGTCATCGAGGCCTACATCGGTGGCTCGGATGACGACGACGACGAGGAGGGCACCAAGTGAGTGCCATGCTGGAGGTCAAGGACCTCGAGGTCGCCTACGGCAAGATCAAGGCGGTCAAGGGGATCACCTTCGACGTGCAGGAAGGCGAGGTCGTCACCCTCATCGGCACCAATGGGGCCGGCAAGACGACGACCCTGCGCACGATCTCGGGGCTGCTGCGTCCCACCAAGGGGTCGATCACCTTCATGGGCAAGGACCTGACGAGCGTCCCCGCCCACGAGATCGTGAGCCTGGGCCTGGCCCACTCCCCCGAGGGCCGGCGGATCTTCCCCAAGCTCACGGTGGAGGAGAACCTCCTCCTCGGGGCCTTCTCGCGCAAGGACCGCGAGATCGACTCCGACCTGCAGGCCGCCTACGAGCTCTTCCCGATCCTCGAGGAGCGCTCCAAGCAGCCGGCCGGCACCTTCTCCGGTGGTGAGCAGCAAATGCTCGCCATGGGTCGGGCGATGATGAGCCGCCCCAAGCTGCTCATGCTCGACGAGCCGTCGATGGGCCTGTCCCCGCTCATGATGAAGCGGATCATGAGCACGGTGACGACCCTGCAGGAGCAGGGCACGACGATCCTGCT
The DNA here is from genome assembly GCA_020161815.1 of Actinomycetota bacterium. Classification (GTDB taxonomy): domain Bacteria; phylum Actinomycetota; class Actinomycetes; order Actinomycetales; family Dermatophilaceae; genus Phycicoccus_A. The sequence goes on from JAIUOP010000002.1 coordinate 288,940, forward strand.
CGTCGAGCAGAACGCCCAGGCCGCGCTCAAGCGGGCCACCAAGGGCTACGTCCTCGAAGTCGGCAACATCGTCCTGGCCGGCACCGGCCAGGAGCTGCTGGCCTCCGACGACGTGCGCAAGGCCTACCTCGGCGAGGACTGACCGTCCGCACGGAACACGCCCGGGAGATCCTTCCCGGGCGTGTTCCGTTGTGCCGCAGCCGCTTGCGTATGCCGTGGCCCAGGCGAGGCCGTATGCCGTCGCCCCAGTCCGTCGTATGCCGTGGGCTCCTCAGGCGCTGCGGGTCACCGATCGCTTCGCGGTCGACGTCCGGGCGGCTGTCTTGGTCGTGGCCGTCTTGGTCGTGGCCGTCTTCGGCGTGGCCGTCTTGGTCGCGGCCTTCCTCGTCGGAGCCGCCTTCGCAGCGGTGGCCCGTCCTCGGGCGGCGCGCTGCGGGGTCCGCGCGGTGCGGGCCAGGATCGGCGCCAGGAACTGCCCGGTGTGCGAGGCCGGGTTGGCGGCGATCTGCTCGGGGGTGCCCTCGGCGACCACCAGCCCACCGCCGGAACCACCTTCGGGACCGAGGTCGACGATCCAGTCCGCGCTCTTGACCACGTCGAGGTTGTGCTCGATGACGAGCACGGTGTTGCCCTTGTCGACCAGCCCCTGGATGACCCCGAGCAGCTTGCGAATGTCCTCGAAGTGCAGTCCGGTCGTGGGCTCGTCGAGGACGTAGACGGTCCGACCCGTGGACCGCTTCTGCAGCTCCGAAGCAAGCTTGACGCGCTGGGCCTCGCCGCCGGAGAGGGTCGGGGCGGGCTGCCCGAGGCGGACATAGCCCAGGCCCACCTGGACCAGCGTCTGCATGTGGCGCGCGATGGCCGGCACGGCCTCGAAGAAGGTCGCCGCCTCCTCGATCGGCATGTTCAGCACGTCGGCGATGGTCCGGCCCTTGAAGTGCACCTCAAGGGTCTCGCGGTTGTAGCGGGCACCGTGACAGACCTCGCACGGGACGTAGACGTCCGGGAGGAAGTTCATCTCGATCTTGATCGTGCCGTCGCCGCTGCACGCCTCGCAGCGCCCACCCTTGACGTTGAAAGAGAAGCGACCGGGCTGGTAGCCCCTCACCTTGGCCTCGGTCGTCGAGGCGAAGAGCTTGCGGATGTGGTCGAAGACGCCGGTGTAGGTGGCCGGATTGGACCGCGGGGTCCGCCCGATCGGGCTCTGGTCGACGTGGACGACCTTGTCGAGGTGCTCCAGTCCAGTCACGCTCTTGTGCCGGCCCGGCACCTGCCGCGCTCCGTTGAGCTTGTTGGCGAGCACGGTGTAGAGGATGTCGTTGACGAGCGTGGACTTCCCCGACCCGGAGACGCCGGTGATGGCGACCAGGTTGCCCAGCGGGAAGGACACCGTGACGTCGCGCAGGTTGTGCTCCTTGGCCCCGACGACCGTGACCGACCGGCCCTGCTCCTGGGGCCTGCGCACGCTCGGGGTCTCGATCTCCATCCGGCCCGAGAGGTACTTGCCGGTGAGCGAGTCGGGGTGCCTGAGCAGGTCCTTGACGGTGCCGGAGTGCACCACCTGGCCGCCGTGCTCACCCGCGCCCGGACCGATGTCGACGACCCAGTCGGCGGTGGCGATGGTGTCCTCGTCGTGCTCGACGACGATGAGGGTGTTGCCGAGGTCGCGCAGCCGGGTGAGCGTCTCGATGAGCCTGTGGTTGTCGCGCTGGTGGAGCCCGATGCTCGGCTCGTCGAGGACGTAGAGGACGCCGACCAGCCCCGAGCCGATCTGGGTCGCCAACCGGATGCGTTGCGCCTCGCCGCCACTGAGGGTGCCGGCGGCCCGGTCGAGGCTGAGGTAGTCCAGGCCGACGTCGAGCAGGAAGCCGAGGCGGGCGTTGACCTCCTTGATCACGCGCTCGGCGATCTGCCGCTCGCGCTCGGTGAAGTCGACGTCCTCGAAGAAGCGCGCCGCGTCGCGGATCGACAGCGCCGAGACCTCCGCGATCGACCGACCACCGATGAGGACCGCCAGGGCCTCGGGCTTGAGCCTCGTGCCCCGGCACGACGGGCACGGGATCTGGCGCATGAAGCCCTCATAGCGCTCCCGGCTCCAGTCGGAGTCGGTCTCGGCATGGCGCCTCTTGACGAACGGAACCGCGCCCTCGAAGCCCGTGGAGTAGGACCGCTCGCGGCCGTAGCGGTTGCGGTACTTCACGTGGACCTTGTGGTTGCGGCCGTGGAGGATCGCCTCCCTCGCCCGTTGCGGCAGGGCCCGCCACGGCGTGTCCATCGAGAAGGACATCTCCTCGGCGAGCGCCGTGAGCACGCGCTGGAAGTACTCCGAGGCCCCGCTGGTGGCCGCCCAGGGCGCGACGGCGCCCTGCGCCAGCGACAGGTCCTCGTCGGGGACGATGAGCTCCGGATCCACCTCGAGCTCGGTGCCGATGCCGGTGCACACGGGGCAGGCGCCGAACGGACTGTTGAACGAGAACGATCGGGGCTCGATCTCGTCCATGGTCAGCGGGTGGTCGTTCGGGCAGGCCATCCGCTCGGAGAAGCGACGCTCCCGGGGTTGGTCGCTGCCCTCGGGCACGTCGACGAACTCGATGACGACCAGTCCCCCGGCCAGGCCGAGGGCGGTCTCGACAGAGTCGGTGAGCCGCTGCTTGGCGGACCGGTCGCCACCCTTGGCGACGAGCCGGTCGACGACGACGTCGATCGTGTGCTTGACCTGCTTCTCGAGCTTCGGGGGGTCGGTGAGCGCGATCACCTCGCCGTCGACCCGCGCGCGGGCGAAGCCCTTGGCCTGCAGCTCGGCGAAGAGGTCGACGAACTCGCCCTTGCGCGCCCGCACGACCGGGGCGAGCACCTGGAAGCGGGTGCGCTCCGGCAGCTCGAGCAGGCGGTCGACGATCTGCTGGGGTGTCTGCCGCGTGATCGGCTCGCCACAGGTCGGGCAGTGGGGGCGACCGGCGCGGGCGAAGAGGAGGCGGAGGTAGTCGTACACCTCGGTGATCGTGCCCACGGTCGAGCGTGGGTTCCGGTTCGTCGACTTCTGGTCGATCGAGACCGCGGGCGAGAGGCCCTCGATGAAGTCGACGTCGGGCTTGTCCATCTGCCCCAGGAACTGCCGGGCATAGGCCGACAGCGACTCGACGTAGCGGCGCTGGCCCTCGGCGAAGATCGTGTCGAAGGCGAGTGAGGACTTGCCCGAGCCGGAGAGCCCGGTGAAGACGACGAGGGCGTCGCGGGGCAGGTCCACGGACACGTCCCGGAGGTTGTGCTCGCGAGCCCCGCGCACGATGAGTCGATCGTGCAGCAGGCTGCCGGAGCGTCGGGACGAAGGCGCAGAAGTCACGGACGCAATGCTAGGTGGCCCCACCGACAGCCACCGACCGGCAGCGACAGCCCCCGGCCGACACCCCCGCCCGGGTAGCCTGCCCACCATGGGCACCGACCTGATGCTGCTCGAGCGCCACACCGCCCGGTTGCTCGCCACCGTCGCCGAGCTGGACGACCTGACCTCCCCCAGCCTGTGCGTCGGCTGGTCCCGCGCCCACGTCCTGACCCACTTGGCTCGCAACGCCGACGGGCTCTCGGCCCTCGTGCGGGCCGCGACCGAGGACTCGGGCGAGACGATGTACCTCTCCTCGGCGGCGCGGGATGCGGACATCGAGGCCGGGGTCGGGCGCACGCTCGAGGCGACCCGTCGCGATGTCGCCGAGAGCGCGGCCCGACTGGCCTCCCTCCTCCCCCGGCTGGCCGAGGTCGACCCCGACCGCACCGTCGAGCGCACGCCGGGGGGCCAGCTGTTCACCGTCGGCTCGATCACCGGGCGTCGGCTCCGCGAGGTGGTCTACCACCACGTCGACCTCGACGCCGGCTTCACCTTCGCCGATGTCGAACCCCACCTGGTCGAGGCCTTCCTCGCGGACGAGCCCCTCCGTCCGGACGCCTCAACCCACCCACCCGAGCCCCACGACCCGGCCGCCGACCTGCTCTGGCGGGCACGCGGCATACGACAGGAGAAGCGATGACCTACACCGGCGACGTCACCCCGGGAGGCCCCAGCGACGTCCGCGAGCTCACCCACCTCACGATCCGCAAGATGTCGGTGTCGGCGATGCACAACAACGTCTACCTGCTCACCTGCCACCGCACCGGCGCGCAGCTGCTCATCGACGCCGCCGACGACCCCGAGCGCTGCCTGGCCCTCGTCGAGGAGGGCACCGGCCGGCTGGACCACCTCGTCACCACCCATCGCCACTGGGACCACACCCGGGCGCTGCGCGCCGTGGCCGAGGCGACGGGCGCCCGCACGTATGCCGGGGCCGCCGACGCCGATGCGCTCCCCCTCGCCCCCGATGTCCGGCTCTCCCACGGCGACACCATCACGGTGGGCGAGGTTGCCCTGGAGGTGGCCCTCGTCAGTGGCCACACCGAGGCCTCCGTCGTGCTGACCTACCACGACCCCGACGGGCACGCTCACGTCTTCACCGGCGACTGCCTCTTCCCCGGCGGGGTGGGTGCCACCCAGAACGACCCGAGCCAGTCCTTCGAGTCGCTCTACCGCGACGTTCGGGCCCACATCTTCGACACCCACGACGACGCCACGTGGATCTACCCGGGACACGGCGGTGACACCACGCTCGGCGCCGAACGCCCGCACCTGCAGGAGTGGCGCGACCGCGGCTGGTGACCTGCCCTCGCTCGCTACCGTGTCTGGCGCCTTCAGGTCCCTACGACGAGCGTCGGTAGGTCCTAACCTGAATCGGTGTTGACCCGTCTAGAGTCGCTCCCGCCGCCACTACTCGTCCTGGCCGGGATCGTCTCGGTCCAGTTCGGTGGTGCCCTGGCGGCCACGCTTGTGCCACACATCGGTGCCGGTGGCTCGGTCCTCCTGCGGCTGACCTTCGCCACGGCGATCCTCTGTGGCATGGTTCGGCCTCGCTGGCGGGGTCACTCGCGTCGGGCCTGGCTGACCGTCGGCGGCTTCGGGCTGGCCCTGGGCCTGATGAACTGGACGTTCTACGGATCGCTGGCCCACCTGCCCATCGGCGTTGCCGTCACCATTGAGTTCATCGGCCCGCTGCTGCTCGCGGCGGTCCTCAGCCGACGGGTCATCGACTTCGCGGCCGTGGCCGGGGCGGCGCTCGGCGTGGTGCTCATCTCCCAGGTCCTCCACGTCCCCCTCGCCGAGCTCAGCCTCACCGGGATCGCGCTGGCGCTCGCCGCGGGAGCCTGCTGGGCGGCATACATCGTCCTCAGCGGGCGGACCGGGAAGGAGTTCCCGCACCTCGAGGGCCTCGCCCTCGCGATGGCCGTGGCGACCCTGGTCTCCCTCCCCCTGGGCATCGCCTCGGTGCCGACCTGGGACCTCGCAGCGATCTCCAAAGGCCTGGGCATCGCCGTCCTGTCCTCGGTCCTGCCCTACTCCCTCGAGCTCATCGCCCTGCGACGGATGACTGCTGCAGTGTTCGGCATCCTGCTCTCCCTCGAGCCCGCTGTCGCCGCGCTCGCCGGACTGGTCGTCCTGGGCCAGCGGCTGGGCTGGGTGCAGCTGGCCGGGATGGGCCTCGTCGTCGCCGCCAGCGCCCTGATCATGGGCACGAGCAACCGCCCTCCGGAGGACGTGCCCAGCGACCTCACCGAGACCGGCGGCTGAGCGCTCTCCCCCAGAACCGGCCGATTCGAGGTATTACCGCCCTCCATCCTGCGGCGGTAATACCTCGAATCCGGCGTGGGGAGCGGATCAGTCGTCGGAGCCGGCCACCATGGCGCGGGCGTCACGCTTGGACTTCCACAGGCTGGCGATCGTCGTCACGCCGAGGATGACGACGATGGCGCCCAGGCTGACCGCGATCGGGATCTCCGGCACGTTGACGTGCTCGCCGCCGTTGATGAACGGCAGCTCGTTGGTGTGCAGGGCGTGCAGGAGCAGCTTGACGCCGATGAACGCAAGCAGGACGGCGAGGCCGAGGCTGAGGTAGACCAGCTTCTGGAGCAGGCCGCCGAGGAGGAAGTAGAGCTGGCGCAGGCCCATGAGCGCGAAGAGGTTCGCGACGAGGACGATGTAGGGCTCGCGGGTGAGCCCGTAGATCGCCGGGATCGAGTCGAGCGCGAAGAGCAGGTCGGTGGTGCCCAGCGCGAGGATGACGAAGAACATGGGGGTGGCCAGCCGCTTGCCGTTCTCGCGGATGAACGACTTGGTGCCGTGGAAGGCGTTGGTCGAGGGGATGAAGCGCCCCACGGCCTTCATGAGGGCGTTCTCCTCGAACTCCTCGTCATCACTCTCGCCCTCGCTGGCGAGCTTGATCGCCGTGTAGATGAGGAAGGCGCCGAAGATGTAGAAGACCCAGCTGAAGTTGTTGATCGCGGCCGCGCCCAGCCAGATGAACAGGCCACGGAGCACGATGGCGATGATGATGCCGATCATCAGGGCGTACTGCTGGAAGCGCTCGGGCACGGCGAACTTGGCCATGATGAGCAGGAAGATGAAGAGGTTGTCGACCGAGAGCGAGTACTCGGTGAGCCAGCCGGCGAAGAACTCACCGGCGAGCTGGCCGCCCTTGAAGTACCAGAGGCCCAGCCCGAAGAGGACCGCCGCGCCGATGTAGACGCTGAGGGCGACGGTCAGCTCCTTGGTCGACGGACGGTGCGGGTTGCGCGCGATCCAGAAGACGTCGAACGCGAGGACCGCGACGGCGATGCCGATGGTGAGCCACCACACCCAGGTCGGCAGGTTCAGCGCCGGGGCGAAGGTGGAGAGTGAGGCGAGGCTGGGCACGGGTCAGGGCCTTCCGGACAGGGTCGAGGGTCCGGAGGTCTCTCCCACCCGGCGAATCGGGCCGGCGCCCCGGGTCCGAGTTCAGCTGGACCGTGATGACGAGGCTGCCGTGACGGGATACTCCCCTCCAACCGATCGATTGTCGCACGCTCCTTCGTCGCGTCGCGACTTCGAGGAGATCAGGGGCGTCGGGACCTGGGCAGGGTGGCCACGACGAGGTCGTAGGAGGTGTCGATCGCCTCGACGAGAGCTTCGACGGGAATCGCCCCGCCGATCCGCAGCACATTCCAGCCGTGACGGCCGATGTACGGCGAGACGCTCACGTCGTCCGGGAACTCCTCGATCCACTCGTCGGCCTCGGCGCGGCCCTTGCCGCACTTGACGCCGATCGAGTCCTCGCCGAGGAAGGCGAAGATCTTGCTGCCGACCTTGGCCACGACGTCGCCCTCCCAGGGCTCGTCCTGCCAGGCACCGGGCTTGTGCAGGCAGTACCCCTTGACGTCATGTGCCGTGGCCTTCTTGATCGTCATTCCCGCAGCGTATGCCGAGTGGTCACGTCCCGGGACCGCATCCAGCCGGTCAGCGGGTCGCCTCGGACATCTGCCGCAGCTCCCGCTTGAGGTCGCCGATCTCGTCACGCAGGCGCGCCGCCAGCTCGAAGTGCAGGTCCCCGGCCGCCTGGTGCATCTGGGTCGTGAGCTCCTGGATGAGGCTGGCCAGCTCGGTCGCCGGCAGGTCACCCACCCGCGACGTGCCCACGGTGGCGACATCGGCCGCCATCGCACCCCGGCCACCGCGCCCACCGTCGGCCTTGCCGCGACTGCGGGAGCGGCCCGAGCCGAGGAGCTGCTCGGTGTCGGCGTCCTCACGCTGGAGCATGTCGGTGATGTCGGCGATCTTCTTCCGCAGCGGTTGCGGGTCGATGCCGTGCGCGGTGTTGTAGGCGATCTGCTTCTCGCGCCGTCGCTGGGTCTCCTCGACCGCCTCGGCCATCGACGGGGTGAGGTTGTCGGCATACATGTGCACCTGGCCGGAGACGTTCCGGGCGGCACGACCGATCGTCTGGATGAGGGATCGGGCCGAGCGGAGGAAGCCCTCCTTGTCGGCGTCGAGGATCGAGACCAGCGAGACCTCGGGCAGGTCGAGGCCTTCGCGCAGGAGGTTGATGCCGACGAGGACGTCGAACTCCCCCATCCGCAGCTCGCGCAACAGCTCGACGCGGCGCAGGGTGTCGATGTCGGAGTGGAGGTAGCGGACCCGGACGCCCTTGTCGAGGAGGTAGTCGGTGAGGTCCTCGGCCATCTTCTTGGTCAAGGTCGTCACGAGGACCCGCTCGTTGCGAGCCGCACGCGTGTTGATCTCGTGGAGCAGGTCGTCAATCTGGCCCTTGGTCGGCTTGAGGATGATCTCGGGGTCGATCAGGCCGGTCGGCCGGATGATCTGCTCGACGATGCCGTCGGCCTTCGCCAACTCGTAGTTGCCCGGCGTCGCCGACAGGTAGACCGTCTGCCCGATCCGCTCGAGGAACTCCTCCCACTTCAGCGGCCGGTTGTCCATCGCCGAGGGCAGCCGGAACCCGTGGTCGACCAGGGTGCGCTTGCGGGACATGTCGCCTTCGTACATCGCCCCGATCTGGGGCACCGTCACGTGCGACTCGTCGATCACGAGCAGGAAGTCCTCGGGGAAGTAGTCGAGCAGGCAGTTCGGGGCACTCCCCCGCGTGCGTCCGTCGAGGTGCATCGAGTAGTTCTCGATCCCCGAGCACGAGCCGACCTGGCGCATCATCTCGATGTCATAGGTCGTGCGCATCCGCAGCCGCTGGGCCTCGAGCAGCTTGCCCTGCTTCTCGAAGGTCGCGAGCTGCTCCTCGAGCTCGCGCTCGATGCCGGCGATGGCGCGTTCCATCCGCTCCGGGCCGGCGATGTAGTGCGAGGCCGGGAAGACGTACATCTCCTGCTCCTCGCGCACCACCTCACCGGTCAGCGGGTTGAGGGTGTAGAGCGCATCGACCTCGTCACCGAAGAACTCGATCCGCACGGCGAGCTCTTCGTACATCGGGATGATCTCGACGGTGTCGCCGCGCACCCGGAAGGTGCCACGGGTGAAGGCGAGGTCGTTGCGGGTGTACTGCATCTGCGCGAACCGGCGCAGCAAGTCGTCGCGGTCCAGCTGGTCACCGACGCGCAGCGGCACCGTCCGGTCGACATACTCCTGGGGCGTCCCCAGGCCGTAGATGCACGACACCGAGGCCACGACGACGACGTCCCGCCGCGTCAGCAGGGAGTTGGTCGCCGAGTGGCGCAGCCGCTCGACCTCGTCGTTGATCGAGGAGTCCTTCTCGATGTAGGTGTCCGTCTGCGGGACGTAGGCCTCGGGCTGGTAGTAGTCGTAGTAGCTCACGAAGTACTCGACCGCATTGTTCGGCAGGAGCTCGCGGAACTCGTTGGCGAGCTGGGCCGCCAGCGTCTTGTTGGGCGCGAGCACCAAGGTGGGCCTCTGGACCTGCTCGATCAGCCAGGCGGTCGTCGCCGACTTGCCCGTGCCGGTGGCGCCGAGGAGGACGACGTCCTCCTGCCCGGCGTTGATCCGCTCGGTGAGCTCGGCGATCGCCGCGGGTTGGTCACCGGAGGGCGAGAACTCGGAGACCACCGTGAAGGGGGCCAGCCGGCGCTGCAGGTCGGTTGTCGGACGCATGCACCAACCGTATGCCGCCGCACTGACAATCCCCTCGGCGTCGGGTGCGGTCGCGGGCTCCAAAGCCACGAGCGGAGCCAACTCGGGGAGAATGCGACCCATGCGCCTTCCCGAGCCCCGCACCCCAGACCCCCGGTCCGCGCCCCGAATGCGCTGGGGCATCCTCGGCACCGGCTACATCGCCCACGCCTTCGTGGCAGCACTCCAGGCCGAAACCACGCAAGAGGTGTATGCCGTGGGGTCCCGCACCGCTGAAAGCGCGGCCTCCTTCGGTGAGGAGTTCGGCATCGGCCGCCGCCACGAGGGCTACGAGGCCCTGGTGGCCGACGACGGCGTCGACATCGTCTACGTCGCCTCGCCTCACTCCGAGCACCTTGCCCACGCCCGTCTGGCCCTGGACGCCGGCAAGCACGTGCTCGTCGAGAAGGCCTTCGCCCGCAACGCCATCGAGACCCGTGCGATCCTCGACCTCGCCGCTGAGCGTGGACTCTTTGCCCAGGAGGCCATGTGGACCCGCTTCCTCCCGGGCATCGACGTCGTCCGGCAGTGCTTGGAGGAGGGCCTGCTCGGCGAGGTCAAGGCGGTCTTCGCCGACCACGGCCAACCGCTGTGGCCCGATGGCCCCCGCCGCCTCTGGGACCCGGCCCTCGCCGGTGGCGCCCTCCTCGACCTCGGCATCTACCCGATGTCCTTCGCCCACTTCGTCCTCGGCGGCTTCTCACACATCACCGCCGCCGGCGCCCTCACGGCCGAAGGGGTCGATGAGTGGGATGACATCCACGTCACCGGCCGCAACGGCGGCCACGGACACCTCCACACGACGATGGCCGCCCGCACTCCCACCGTGGCGAGCGTCATCGGCACGGCGGGGCGGCTCGAGCTCGGTGACCCCGACGACTTCCTCTGCCGCTGGTATGCCCCCAGCCGGGTCCGCTTCATCGGGGGCGACGAGCCGAACTGGGCCTCGTGGGAACCGGATTCACGCACCCATGGCCTGCACTTCCAGGCCGCCGAAGCAGCCCGCTGCATCGCCGAGGGCCGCACCGAGTCCCCGCTGCTCCCCCACGCCGAGACGATCGCGATCATGACCGCACTCGACGAGGTGCGCGCGCAGCTCGGGATGACCTACCCGGGCGAGTAGCCCGTCGCACCGGAGTTGGGTGCGCTCACGGGGGCCAGGACCCCCACCAGCGCACCCAACTCAGGGATGGTGGTGCTGGGATCAGGAGCGGTCCATGTGGAGCAGGGTGGACTTCCCGAAGAGGGACTCGATGAGGTCGACCGCCAGCTCCGCCGTGGCGTTGCGGTGGTCGAGCGCCGGGTTCAGTTCGACGATGTCGATCGAGCCGAGGCGCCCGGTGTCCGCGATCATCTCCATGCAGAGCGAGGCCTCGCGATAGGTGGGCCCGCCGCGCACCGGCGTGCCGACGCCCGGCGCGATGTCGGGGTCGATGAAGTCGAGGTCGAGGCTCACGTGCAGGTGCGCGTCCTCGGGCAGGTCCTCGAGGACCTTCTTCATCGTCTTGCGCATGCCGATCTCGTCGAGCCGGCGCATGTCATAGCACTCGATGCCCACCTCGCGCAGCAGGTGCTTCTCGCCCTGGTCCACGCTGCGCAGGCCGACCTGACGCACCTCGTCGTGCGAGAGCGCCGGGGTCGAGCCGGCCATGCCGGTGAGCCCAGCCGGCCCGTGACCGAGCAGGCAGGCGACCGGCATGCCGTGGAGGTTGCCGCTCGGCGTGATCGACGCGGTGTTGAAGTCAGCGTGGGCGTCGAACCAGAGGACACGCAGGGGCTTGCCCTGCTCCCGGCAGTGACGCGCCACGGCGGAGATCGACCCGACCGCCAGGCAGTGGTCGCCGCCGAGGACGATCGGCAGGTGACCCCCGGCGATCTCCGCGCGCACCGCGTCGTGGAGGGTCTGGTTCCACTGGATCACCTCGGGCAGGTGCCGGTAGCCGTCGACCGGCGGGAGCATCGGGTTGTCCGGGCCGGTCAGGTCACCGCGGTCGTGGACCTGGTGCCCGAACGCCTCGAGGGCTCGGGTGAGCCCGGCCACCCGGAGGGCGCCCGGTCCGAGCCGGGCGCCGATCACGCTGGCCCCGATGTCGGTCGGGGCGCCGATGAGGGAGATGTCGCTCATGTGAAAGGTGACCCTTTCGCCTGGGCCGCGGCTCGTGACCACAGCTGCCGTCGAAGAGGATAACCGCCTCAGGTGACCGGGTGCGTCGCGAGGAAGGCCTCGAGGCGCGGTGCGACGCCGTCGAACCACGCCTCCTTGGCGTCGGCATGGTCCGAGGCCTCCGTATGCCGTGCCGCCAGGTCCGCCTTGACGCGGGCGTAGTCGTCGCGCGCCGACGGATCGGCCCGGAGCCAGTCACGGAAGCCGATCGCCCACGTCCACCCGGCCGACCCGATCTCCCGCACGTGCACGTGGGCCACCCGGCCCGGGTCGCAGCTCCCGTGGAACCTCTTGGGCCAGCGGGTGCCGTCCTTGGCGTTGTCGTGGTCGTTGCCGGGGACACGGACGAAACCGGCATCGGTCATCCCACCGACGAAGTCCAGGGAGTCAGCGACCTCGAGGGACTGCACCCCCACTTGGATGTCGATCACGTCCTTGCCGGCCAAGCCGGGCACCGCCGTGGAGCCGATGTGCTCGACCGAGGGGGCGAGGCCGCCCAGGGCATGACGGAGCCGGGCGATGAGGCGTTGTGCCTGGTCGGGCCAGGTCGGGTCGGGCGGGGACTGGGTGGACAGGCGGGCGCGACTGCGCGTCCCGGTGCGGAGGTTGTGCTCGAAGGGCACGAGCCGATCCGACCAGAGGCCTCGTACCGCGTCCGCGAGCTCGGTCGCCGAACCCTCGTTGTCGAGCCACACGTCCGCGGCGGCCCTGCGAGCCACGTCGTCGGCCTGGGCCGCGATCCGCGCCCGGGCGTCCGTCTCGGGCATCCCACGAAGGCGTACCAGCCGGTCCAGCCGGGTCGCTTCGCTCGCGCCCACCACGACGACCAGGTGGTACTCCCCCGCCATCTGCTTCTCGACGAGCAGGGGCATGTCATGGACGACCACGGCGTCCTCGGGGGCCGACCTGAACAGCTCCGCCGTCCGTGCCCAGATCGCCGGATGGGTGATCGCCTCGAGGTCACGCAGGGCCACCGGATCACCGAAGACCAGGCGCCCCAGCCCCGCCCGATCCAGTGACCCATCGGCTCTGATGAGGTCGGCGCCGAACCGGCCGCGGATGGCCGACAACGCCGGCGACCCGGGCTCGACGACCTCGCGCGCGATGCGGTCCGCGTCGATGACGACGGCGCCCAGCCGGGCCAGCTCACGCGAGACGGTCGACTTGCCCGACCCGATCCCGCCGGTGAGGCCCACGCGCAGCATGGCCTCACTCTAGGGTGAGCGAAACCACCGGTGACCGCACGGGAGGGTGCCATTAGGGTCCGTGGTGAGCGCACGGCATACCGGCCGGCGTCTGTGACCCGAACGCAAAGGCGACCCGTGAGCGACCTCTTCGACGCCCACCCCTACCAGGACCGCTACCCCGTGCTGCGCGGCCTGCCCGAGCACGGGCGGCCCAAGGAGGAGATCCTCGCCGAGCTGCACGAGATGGCCGACGTGGAGAACGCCTCGTGGAGCAGCGGCCAGTGCTCGGGGACGATGTACTGCGGCGACCTGGAGCACTACGCCTTCCTCACCGAGGCCTTCGGGCTCTTCGCCCACCAGAACGCCCTCCAGCGGGACATGTGCCCGAGCGCGACCCGATTCGAGGGCGAGGTCATCGCGATGGCCCTCGACCTCATGCACGCCGACGCCATCGAGGGCGCCGAGCCGGCCGGCCTGGTGACGAGCGGGGGCACAGGGTCCATCCTCCAGGCGATGCTGTCCTATCGCGACCACGCCCGCGCCACCCGCGGCATCACCGCCCCTAACATCGTCAAGCCCGAGACGGCCCACCCGGCCTTCGTGAAGGCGGCGCACCTGTTCGGGATCGAGCTGCGGACCGTGCCGGTGGACCCGGTGACCACCAAGGTCGACCCGGCCGTCGTGGCCGAGGCGATCGACGAGAACACCATCGCCATCATCGGCTCGGCGGGCAACTACCCCTACGGCTCGATCGACCCGATCGCCGAGCTCAGCGCCCTCGCCCTCGAGCGGGGCGTCGGTCTCCATGTCGACGGCTGCCTCGGCGGCTGGCTGCTGCCCTTCTGCGAGGAGCTCGGCCACGACGTGCCCGTCTTCGACTTCCGCCTGCCCGGGGTGACGTCGATCTCGGCGGACACCCACAAGTACGGCTACGGCCTCAAGGGCACCTCGACGGTCCTCTTCCGCGACAAGGCGCTGCGGAACGCGGCCTACTTCTACGTGCTCGACTGGACCGGGGGGAAGTACTACTCCCCCGGCATGGAGGGCTCCCGATCGGACGGCCTGCTCGCCACGGCGTGGGCCTCGCTGGTCGCCAATGGGCGTGCGGGCTATCGCGAGCATGCCCGAGGGATCTTCGAGGTGGCGGCCGCGATGTCGGAGGCGGTCGAGTCCCACCCGGAGCTGCGCCGCCTGGGTGACTCCCCGTTCGTCGTCGCCTTCACCTCGGACGTCTTCGACATCTACCACGTGTCCGACTTCATGAGGACGCGCGGCTGGCGCTTCAACGGCCTGCAGTACCCCAACGGCCTCCACCTGGCCGTCACGCGTCCCCAGACGCAGGACGGGGTCGTGGACCGCTTCCGCGTCGACCTCGCCGATGCCCTCGCGTATGCCGTGGCGCAGGAGGGTGCCCCGGAGTCCGCGGCCATCTACGGTGGGGTGCCGGGCGGGCTCACCGCGGACGTGAGCGAGTTCATCGAGACCGTCATGGAGCAGCTCATGGACGCCCAGCTGTCCGTGCCCGCCGCCCCGGACCCCGCCTCCGGTGCGAGCGAGCCGACGCCGGAGTCCGGCGCGTGAGCTGGCGGGGTGCTGCCGCGCCGGAGCACTGGGCCGTCCTCACGGTCGACCTCGGCACCGGTGGGCCCAAGATCTCCCTCGTCACCCTCGACGGCACGGTGCACTGGAGCGAGTTCCGCCCGATCCGGACCGAGCACCCCTCCGCCGGGAGGGCCCTGCAGGACGCCGAGGAGTGGTGGACCCAGATCCTGTCGGCGGCCCGCGGCGCCCTCGACGACGGGGTGATGCCGGCCGAGTGGGTGCGGGCCGTCGCCGTGACCGGGCAGTGGAGCAGCACGGTGCCGGTCGACGGGGAGCTGGCCACGACCGGGCCGTGCCGGTTGTGGCTCGACACCAGCGCTGCCACGCACTCCAAGCGCGTCATCGGCGGCCCGGTCCTCGGCTACGACCCGCGCCGCCTGGCTCCGTGGCTGCGGCGGACGGCCGGCATCCCCTCACCGTTCGGCGGCGACCCGGTGAGCCACCTGCTCGGCTTCCGCCACGACGAGCCCGAGGTCCACGCGGCGACCCGCTGGTACCTGGAGCCGGTGGACTTCCTCACGTCCCGCTTCGCCGGCCGCGTCAGCGCCTCAGCGGCCTCGATGAGCGGGGCCTGGCTCGTGGACGTGCGCGGCGACCGCCTCGGCTACGACGAGCACCTCGTCGCGCTGGCCGGCATCGACCCCACCCGCCTGCCACCGCTCTCCCCCTCCGGTGGCGTGGTCGGTCCGATTGCGCCCGCGGTGGCGCACTCGCTCGGGCTCTCCTCCGACGTCGTCGTCGTGGCCGGCACCCCGGACCTGCACTCCGCGTGGGTCGGCTCCGGCGCGCTGGCCCACGGTCGGGCCCATGTGTCGATTTCGACGACCTCCTGGATCTCCTGCGCGGTGCCCTTCAAGAAGACCGACCCGATCCACTCGATCGCCACGGTGCCGGGGCTGGTCCCCGGTGAGTACCTCGTCGCCGACAACCACGAGGCGGCGGGGGCCTCGCTCGCGTGGCTGTCGCGCGAGGTGCTCGGGGAGGACTACGACGCCCTGTGCGCCCTGGCCGCGACGGCGCCGGCCGGGAGCAATGGCACCCTCTTCGGGCCGTGGCTGGCGGGGATGCGCTCCCCGGTGGACGACCGCCACGCGCGGGGCATGCTCGTCGGGATGGGCCTGGCCAGCACCCGGGCCGACCTCGTGCGGGCGATCCTCGAGGGGGTCGCGCTCCAGAGCCGTTGGCTCCTGGGACCGGTGGAGAAGTTCGCCGGCGCGCGCTTCGATGCCCTCCGAATCCTCGGCGGCGGGGCGCGCTCGGACCTGTGGTGCCAGATCCACGCCGACGCCCTGGCCCGGCGGATCGAGCGTGTCGCGGACCCGATGGCGGCCCAGTCGCGAGGGGCTGCCCTGCTGGCCGGGGTGGTCCTGGACGTCATCGACTGGGCGGACGTGCCCGCTCTGGTCCCCGTGGACCGGACCTTCATCCCGGAGCCGGCCGCCGAGCGCGTCTATGACCGGCTCGCGTCCGAGCTGCCCAAGGCCTACGGCGGCCTCAAGGGCGTCTTCGCCCGACTCCGCCCCTGAGGACAGGGATCAGGCGAGCTCGATCTGGGGATAACGCGGACGCCACATGCGGCTGTAGACCTGCTGGATCGGGTCCTCGAGCGGGTGCTCGGCAACCCCCTCGTCGGCGGCGGCCCTGGCCACCGCGAGGGCGACGGTCGCGGACACCATGCGCAGGTCGTTCATCAGGGGCAGGAGCGGCGCGCCCGGACGGTAGGCGTTGACCAGTCCCGCCAATGCCTGGGCCGCCGCCGCGATCATGCCCTCGGTGATCCGTCGGGCACCGCACGCGGCGACCCCCAGCCCCAGCCCCGGGAAGATGAGGGCGTTGTTGGACTGGGCGATCCGGTGGCGGACACCACCGTGGTCGACCGGCGGGAACGGGCTGCCGGTGGCGATGAGGGCCTTGCCGTCGGTCCACTTGAGCAGGTCCGCCGGGGTGGCCTCGGCGTGCGAGGTCGGGTTGGAGAGCGGGAAGATGATCGGCCGCGCCGTGTGCTTGGCCATCTCCTTGACGACCTCCTCGGTGAAGGCCCCGCCCTTGGTCGAGGTCCCCAGCAGCATGGTCGGCTTCACGTGCCGGACGACATCGATGAGCGAGACGTGGGAGGCGTCGGCGACCCGCCAGTCGGCCAGCTCCTCGCGCCGCCTCGCCCACGAACGCTGGAAGGTCATCAGCTCCGGCTGGTCGTCGACGTAGAGGCCGTTGATGCCGATCGCCCAGAAGCGGTCGTATGCCGCTTCGGGGCTGCCGATCCGGCCCGAGCGCAGCATGGTGTCCCGGACCAGGTCCGCGATGCCGATCCCCGCGCTGCCGGCGCCGAAGACGACGACGCGCTGGTCCTCGAGGTCGATGCCAGTGACGTCCACGGCCGCGAGGATCGCGGCGAGCACGACGGCCGCCGTGCCCTGGATGTCGTCGTTGAAGGTGCAGACGCGGTCGCGATAGCGCGCGAGGAGCCGGTGCGCATTGCCCGGCCCGAAGTCCTCCCAGTGGATCATCGCTGTGGGGAACAGCCGGCTCGCCGTTGTGATGAAGTGCTCGACGAAGTCGTCATAGCGCTGCCCGCGCACGCGGGCGTGCGGGACACCGAGGTAGAGCTCGTTGTTGAGCAGACCCAGGTTGTCGGTGCCGACGTCGAGGACCACCGGGATGATCCGGCGCGGGTGGATGCCGGCCGCGGCGGTGTAGACCGACGCCTTGCCGATGGCGATCTGGATGCCGCCGATGCCCTGGTCGCCGATGCCGAGGATGCCCTCGGAGTCGGTGACGACGAGCAGGTCCACCTCGTCGGGCTCCAGGCCGTAGTTGAGCAGCGCGGTCTCGACGCCGTCGGGGTCGTCGATGGAGAGGAAGACCCCTCGGGGCCGGTTGTACTCGTGGCTGAAGCGCTCGATCGCCTCCCCGATCGTCGGGGTGTAGACGATCGGCAGCATCTCCTCCAGGTGCCCCGACAGCAGGTTGTAGAAGAGGACCTCGTTGCGGTCGCGCAGCTGGGCCAGGTGGAGGTACTTCGCCAGCGGCGTCGAGCCCCGCCGGAACTGCTCGTAGGTGCGCCGGGTCTGGTTCTCCAGCGTCGTCACCCCGGAGGGGATGAGGCCGACGAGACCCAGGGCCGACCGCTCCTCGTGGGTGAACGCGGTGCCCCGGTTGGTCGTGGGGTTGGACAGCACTGCCCGTCCGCGCGCCCGGATCCGGATGGGCGCATCGTTGTCGGTCGTGTCCTGGGAGTAGTCAGCGCTGGGCACGGCTCCCACTGTGCCATGGGAGGTCATCTACCATGCACCGCGGGGCCGCGTGCGCGGCTCCTCCACCAGCGCGGCCCTGCCCCGCCCGACCGTGAGGCGGTCATGACGGTCCAACCGAGCCCGGCGGCTGCGACCCCCGAGTCGTCTACGCCCGTGGCGCGCCTGCGGCCGCTGAGCCTGCGGATCCGGGCGCTCACGGAGAACCCCGCCCGCGGCGTCATGCGGCTGGGGTTGGGCCTGATCGCCCTCCAACTGGCCGTCCGCCTGGTGATGGCTCTTCGGGGCTGGTTCGTCGGTGACGACTACGCCTTCATCGCCCGCGCCTGGGAGCACCCCTCCCCAGATCTCGACCTGCTCTCCCTCGCCTACGCCGGCCATGTCATGCCGCTGGGGTGGCTGTGGATCTGGGTGTGCACCCACCTGGCGCCCTACAACTTCATGGTGCCCACCCTGATGAGCACGCTGGTCCAGGCCCTCACCGGGGTCGTGGTGCTGCGACTGCTCATCGCCCTGTTCGGCCGTCGCTGGGCGGTCCTCGTGCCCTTCACCCTCTACCTCTTCTCGACGATCAGCGTGCCGGCCTACGTCTGGTGGGCCGCCGCGATCAACCAGCAACCGCAGGCGCTGGCCATGGCCGGTGTGCTGCTCAACCACGTGCAGTACCTCCGGACCGGACGCGCACGCCGCGCCGCGGCAGCCGTGGCGTGCCTCGTCGGCGGACTCGGATTCTCCGAGCGGACGATCCTCGTGCTCGGGGTCGTCGCTGCGCTCACCGTCGCGTACTTCACGGCCGGTGGATGGCGGCAGCGTCTCTGGGAGGCCTTGCGTCGGCACTGGGGACTCTGGGGGGCTTATGCCGCCGTCGCCGGGGCCTATCTGGCGTACTACGCCCTCGCCGTCACCACCCCCATCGCCGCGGAACGGCCCAAGGTTCCGGCGGTCACGACGCTCTTCGCCAACCAGTTCTTCCAGGCTCTCGTGCCGGCGGCGCTCGGCGGGCCCTGGCAATGGGAGCCGTTGGGCGTCAACGCCGCTCTTGCAGCCCCGCCGCGGTTGGCGGTCGAGGTCGGCACGCTCACCGTCATCGCCCTGCTCGGCCTGCTCGTTGCCCTGCACCATCGCGCCTGGTTCGCCCTGGCGATCCTCGCCGGCTATCACCTCGTGCTCGGCACCCTGTTGGCCTTCTCACGAGCCGCCATCGTCGGACCGGGCATCGGTCGCGAGTACCGCTACCTCACCGAGATGGCCCTTGTCGGCGTCGTCTGCCTGTCCCTCGCCGCGCTTCCGGTGGAACCGGAGGCTGAGCGTGCCCAGCCCCAGCCCTTGGTGCGCAGGCCGGGCGCCTGGGCGTGGATCCGCCGGGCGCTCCCACGCAGCGAGGTCCTCCCGCTCCCCTCGCCGCGGGTGGTCATCGCGGTCGCCACGGCCCTGATCAGCGCCTCATCGCTCTATTCCAGCTGGCGCTACACCGACATCTTCAGCCCGAGCGCGGGCCGGACGTTGCTGACCACGCTGCGCGCAGAGGCACCCGCCCTCCCCAAGGATGCCTACGTCTCCGACACCCCCGTCGACGAAGCGGCCGTCTGGACCTTCATCTACCCCTACTCCCTGCCCTCTCGGCTGCTGCCACCGGCAGGTCTGGACCTGCCCTATCTCGACGTCGGGCAAGTGGCGCCGCGCCTCCTCGTCATCGACGCCTCCGGCAGCTTCCGAGATGCAGCCGTCGAGGGCCCAGCCGTTCCCCCCGGACCAGAGGTCAACTGTGGGTACCGGATCGGCAGCCGACCGAGCACCCTCTCCCTTGCCGACAAGACCGTCGTCCCCTGGAAGTGGCTCATCCGGATCGGCTACCTCAGCTCCGGATCCGGCACCACGACCGTCCACGCCGGCGACACGACCACTACCATGACCGTCGAGCGCGGGGTGGGCACTCGGTACCTGCTGGTCTCGGGCGTCGTCAAGGACATCACCTTCGGCGGCTTCGACGGTTCGACCGAGATCTGCACGAACGACGTCACCGTCGGCACCGCGGTGCCGCTCCCGGCAGCGGGGAGCACCCCGTGACAGAGCCCACTCGCCTGCGTGCTCGCGCAGCGGCCCACGCCGCCCCGGCGGCTGTTCCTGACCATGGACTCTTTCCGGCACTCGACGGCATGCGTGCCGTCGCCGTTGCCATGGTGGTCGCCACCCACGCCGCCTTCTGGACCGGCGGCTACCAGAACAGCGCCTTCAAGGCCCCTCTCGCGCGTCTCGACGCCGGTGTGGCGATCTTCTTCGTGCTCTCCGGCTTCCTGCTCGTGCGTCCGTGGCTGCAAGCGGCCCGGGACAACGGGCCCTTGCCCAGCCTGCGGGTCTACTTCTGGCGTCGGGCGCTGCGGATCCTGCCGTTGTACTGGCTCACCATCGCACTGGCGTTCTTCGGCGTGGACCAGGTGCGTCCCATCACCGCAGCCGATTGGGTTCGCCACCTCCTGCTCGTGCAGACCGGGAAGTTCAGCTGGTTGCGACCGGGGCTGACCCACACGTGGAGCCTGTCGACCGAAGCGGCGTTCTACGTCACGCTGCCGCTCTTCGGCATCGCCGCCGTTCTGTGGTGCCGTCGCCGGGGATGGCAACCTCGAGCGCTGCTCCTGCTCAGCGCGGCCCTCGCGCTCGTCTCGGTGTGGTGGCCCTATGCCATTCATGGCGTCCGCTACACCTCGGACTGGACGCCGAACCTGTGGTTGCCGGCCTACCTCTCATGGTTCGTCGGGGGCATGGTCCTGGCCCTGGTGCAGGTGCACGCAGCGGGGTCCTCCATGAGTTCGCGGAGCCGCCGGTGGCTCGACGCCCTACGAGCCGCCCCCGGCATCCTCGTCGTGGTCGCGACCGCCGTGTGGGTCATGTCCTGCAGCCCCATCGCCGGCCCGCTCGGCCTGTCCACCGTTGACCAGACGACCAGCGCCGCGGTGCGCAGCACCCTGTATGCCGTGGCGGCGGTCACCCTCGTCTTCCCTGCCGTCTTCTCTCCGCAGAGCCTGCTCCACCGCTTCCTCGCGCACCCGGTCATGCGGCGCCTGGGGGAGGTCTCCTACGGCGTCTTCCTCCTCCACATCGTGCTGCTCGAGTGGCTCATGTGGTTGTTCGGCTGGCCGCTGTTCACCGGCAACACGCTCTACCTGTTTGCCGCCACCATGGTGGTCTCGACCGCCGCGGCCGAACTGTCCTTCAGGTTCATCGAGGCACCGGCGATGCGGCTCCGTCGCCTGGTCAAGGGGCCGAGCCGACGTCGGGAGTGAGCGACTCGTCGTCGCCGTGAGGCCGCGGTGGCAGCACGGCGGCGAGCGCGAGGCTCGCCAGAGCGGTCAGGCACAGGAGCTGGACTGCGGCCGTCGGTGCGACATACCCCACCGAGTACACCGGAGCGCGGGCCACAGCCAGACCGGCCACGACGTACGCGAGGGAGCCGACGCCAGCCAGGGCCGGGCGCGGGTCGCGTCCTCGGGTCGAGAGCAGCCAGGTCACGGCCGCCAGGAGGCTCACGACGACCAGGCCCAACCACCCGCCGACCGCCGCGAAAGTCAGGATCGTGACGCCGGCCATGCTCCACCTGACCGGCAGGCCAGGGCCGGGACCCTGCGGCCCGGCCGCGCGACGCATGGGGGCCGCGGCCAGCGCGATCGCGGCAACGACGCCGAGGAGCCCCAGCAGCAGACCCGTGCGGTAGGCCCGGTCCGGCGTGAACACCAAGGAGACTCGACCGGCATCCCCGGGCGGCAGGACATAGCCCTGCTGCCACCCGAACATCGTCACTGGGGCCAAGCGCTCGCCATCGAGTCGGGCCTCCCATCCGGGGTTGACGTTCTCAGGCACCACCAGGACGGACGATGAGCCTCGGTCGGGGACCTCGATGACCTCCGAGACCGCATCACGAGACGCGGTGCGGACCGTCGGCCCCACACTGGAGGCCGGAACGGCACTCCCTCGGCGGGTCAGGACGACCGAGGTCGCTCCCCACGTCGCCGAGCTCGCCGCGTCGAGCTCGACCTCGCCCCGACGCAGCCTCACCGCTTCCTGGGAGCACGGCGTCGCCGAGATGGTCGCTCCGGTCATCAGTTGGGACACGGTCCCCTTCACGGCGAAGTGTTGGACCTGACCGTCGACCTCGATCGTGGGTCCCACCTCGCAGGGAACCTCGATCGGACGCTCACCGACCTCGTTCATGCCGACGGCGCTCGGAGAGCCGAGGTCCACGCCGGCGAGCCCCACCGGAAGGTCGACCGGCGGCCCATCGGCGCCCATCGACACCCGATGCACTCCCGCGTGCAGCGTGAGCTGCACCTCCTGACCCATGACCGGAGTCGCCGTGACGGAACCATCAGCGGCCACGGGGACGGTCTGGCTGAAACCCCCCACGGAGATGGTCACTGCCTGGGGCCGGGTGAGGGCCCACTCCGGTCCCGGGGTCAGCTCCAACGACCCGATCTCTCGCGGCGCGTCGAGGCGCAGCGTGATCGTGGGATCCCGGTCCTCGGCAGCGGCTCGCCAGAGCGTGGCCGGATCCTCGTCGACCAGCGCGAGAGGTCCGGCGACCGGGGACTCGAAGGCCCGGGAAGAGACCGAGACCGTCGGCCACTCGGGCACAGCCACGGCCAGGAGTGTTTCCACGGAAGCGTCCGGGCGAGGACGGACCTCGAGCGAGATGTCGTAGTCCGCCGCCACCGGGGCTGTGAAACGGCGGAAGAGACCGATCTCGTCTTCCCCGAGATGTGCCAGGCCCGCGGCGCACAGAGGACCGGAACGCAGGGCGAGGCACTCCCCCGCCGCGTCACTCGCGCGCCCGAAGCGGAACTCGTCGACGGCGCTGGACCCCTCCACCGGGGGTAGGCGCAGGTAGCGCCGCGCCTGGAGTCCCGGGATCCCGAGTTCGCCGATCCCCACTTGTTGAAAGGCGGGATTGGGCGAGACGACGGACAGGATCTTGACCCGCACGAACGTGACGGGTCGGTCACCCGACTGGAGGGTCACCGCTGTGGTGCCTTTCGACGGCCTCACCGACTGTGCGCTCACGTTCGTCTCGATCTCGACCTCGCTGATCGGCGCGTCAGAGGTCGGCGCCAACTGGAGGGAAGGCACGGCCCGCGGGCGGTCGAAGTCCACCTGGAGGAACTGCCCCACCGGGTCGGTGAGCGGGGCCGTGCGCCAGGCCGTTCGGGGATCCCCGTCGACCGCGGCATACGGGAGATCACCGGTCACCGACATCCGGGCGGCGCTTGCGTCGGCTGCCGAACTCGACGCTGTGACCGCGCTCAGCCCCGCGCCGTACTCCGCCACGACCTGACGCCCGTCGGCCCACGAGGGCAGGTAGTCGGCCACCTTCTTCGGCACGCGCACGGACTCATTCCGGGTGAGCGTCTGTGAGGCTGCACTCGTGTTTCGGCCGAAGGTCACGTCCCGGCGGCGCAGGGTGTCGGTGACCACGAGGCGTGGGGGGGCCAGGCCGCTGTCAGCGGCGTGCGCCAGGTCCCCGTCGAGCACCATCCCGTCGGCGTCCGCGGCGAGCCCGAGACCGGCTTCCGGACCGCCGACGACACGGGTGAGCTCAGCCTCGGGGACCAAGCGTGCGCCCCCGCTGGTCGAGGGCGCCCGGACGTGGAAGATCTCGACGGCCGGATACGCCTGCTGGAGACCCTGGTCCACCGTGACCGTCCCGTCGGCGACACTGCCCCAGACCGGACCGAAGGTGGCCACCCGGGTGATCCCCGGAGTCCCTTCCAGGGCAGCGTGCACCTGTGCGGGCCGGGGCGCGCCGGCCGAGACGGAGTCGAGATCGTTCCGCACGACCAGGTAGTCGATGCCGTTGTGCACGAGGAAGGGAGCCAGACCGGGGCTACCCTCACCCGTGGCCAGCAACGCGGCGACCGTGTCGAGCATGCGGGTGTGCGTCGGGGGGACCATGGGCACGGCATCCCTGACCTCCCAGGCGGATGTGGCGTGGGGTTGGAGCGGATCATCCTTTGGGCGCCCCCAACTGAAGAACGCGAACCGTGCCCCGGGGAGGACCAGGGCGCGCTCCTGCGAGGCGTGGTCCCCCAGCCAGGCCGCGGCCTGGCGCCAGTACGCCGGCATGCTCTCGTACCCCCCTGCCGGCGCAGTGCCGAAGACGAGGAAGGGGGACACGGCCCCGACGAGCACGCCGATCACCCCGATCCGACTCACGCGCCCCGTGAAGGCGCGCTCGGCCCTTGTTCGCCCCCACGACAGGCGCGCGATCGCATGCGCGAAGCCGACGACGAGGGGCAGGCGCAGCAGGAGATCGAACTTGTGCACGTTGCGGAACGGAGCGAGGACACCGTCGAGGAGGTGTCGGGTCTGGTCCGGCCAGAAACCGTTGACCGAGCCGACGTACCCGGCACACTGGATGAGCACCCCGAGGAGCAGCAGCCCCACGAGGAAGCGTCGGTGCGGCATCGCAGGCCGTCCCAGCCCCCACAGCCCCAGCGCGACGAGCAGTGCCGTGCACAGGACCACTGCCCCGCGCCCGAGGAGCAGCGCACCGGCGCTCCATCCCTGCAGCGGCAGGTAGGCGGTCCAGTCGCCCATGCCGCGAATCACTTCGAAGAGCGAGTGCGTGGACGTGACCACGGCTGCGTTCTCGATGTAGTCGAGGAAGGGCGGGCTGTACCGTCCGAGCGTCAGGAGTGGGATCACCCACCACAGGGTCGCCAGCGCGACGGCGAGCACCCACCAGGCGACCAGTCGACGATGCGTTCGCGACCACCGGCGGCTCAGGAGCCACAGGCCCGCCGGAAGCACGGCCGCGAGCACCGCCGAGGCATTGACACACCCCATGAGGAGGACGGCGAGGGCCGAGCGACCGGCCGCCCGACGCAGTGAGGAGCTCTCGGTCACGCCGACCAGCGGGACGAGGACCAGCGGTGCCACCGCCATCGGCCAGATCTCCGAGGACACCGGCCCGATGACCGTGAGGAGGTGGGCCGATCCGGCGTAGGCGAGGCCGCCCAGAGTGGCGGCCAGGCCGTCGGCAACTCGCAGTCGCTCGATGAGCAGCGTCATCCCCCCGAACGCCACGCACAGGACCACGGTCCACCAGAGGCGCTCGGTCACCCACGCCGGCAGGCCGAGGGAATGGAAGGCACCGAAGAAGGGGCCCATGGGAAAGAAGTAGCCGTAGGCCTGGTTCTGGAGCTGGCCGGCGAAGCCCAGCCGATCCCACAGGTGCAGCGCCCGGCCGAGGAAGCCCCACGGATTCTCGGTGAGGTCCAGTTTGGTGTCGGGCACGATGAGGCCCGGGGCGGTGTTGAGGCAGACAGCGAGGATGACGAGCATGAGGGCCAGGCGGCGAAGCCGCCACCGCCAGGGCCCGGGCATCGGGTCGGGGTCGGTGGGAGGGGCGCCAGCCGAGTGCCGCCCGATGGCACGCTCGGCCACACCAGAGGTCATCGTCACCTTCACCCGGTCCAACGCCTTGGTGGCGTGATCGTTGCTCGCCACTGGCCATGTTCTCAGGCGGGCTCGCCTACTATACGGTAACCATCGGACGTGGACCGGGCGCCGATCTGTCGTGGAGGGCATCGCCGTGCGCGTTCTCGTTCTCGCATGGCGCGACACCGGACACCCCGACGGGGGCGGCTCCGAGCTGTTCATCGAGGAGCTGATCGACGGGCTGGCAGCCGCGGGTCACGAGGTCACCCTGTGCACGGCCCGCTACCCCGGGTCGGCGCCTCGGGAGATCAGGGCGAGCGGTGTGGAGGTGCTGCGCGCGGGAGGACGTCTCGGCGTCTACCCCCGGGCGGCGCTGACCTACCTTCGAGGGCGCACCCATCGACCGGACGTGATCCTCGAGGTCCAGAACGGCATGCCCTTCCTCAGCCGCCTGTGGGCCCGACGCCCGGCCAAGGTGATCCTCAGCCACCACGTCCACCGTGCCCAGTGGGTCATGATCTTCGACCCGGCGCGCGCCAGGATCGGCTGGTGGATCGAGTCGTGGCTGGCCCCTCGAGTCAACCGAGGACTCCCCTATGCCACGATCTCGCGCGCGAGCAAGGCGGAGCACGTCGAGCTCGGGATCAGGGCTCGGGACATGACCGTGATCTATGCGGGGACCGACCACCTCAGCGCGTCCGCCGGTCCGCGTGATGCCAGCCCGACCCTCATCAGCCTCGGGCGCTTGGTGCCGCACAAGCGCGTGGAGTGGGCCATGGACGCCGTGGCCACCCTCCGGCCCGACCACCCCGGGTTGCGACTCATCGTCGTCGGTGACGGATGGTGGTCCGAGCGCCTCCGTGAGTACGCGCGCCAACGGGGCGTGTCCGATGCCGTCGAGTTCACCGGCTTCGTCGACGACGACACCAAGAAGCAGCTGCTGGCCCGCAGCTGGCTCGCGGTCATGCCCTCGGTCAAGGAGGGGTGGGGTCTGGTGGTCTGCGAGGCCGGGATCGAAGGCACACCGACGGTCGCCTTCGCCACCGGCGGAGGCGTCACGGAGTCCATCGAGGACGGCGTCAGTGGGGTCCTGGTGACGGAGGAGTCCTCCGAGGCCTTCACCGCCGCCGTGGCCGCCCTGCTCGCCGACCCGGCCGGTCTCTCGCGCATGGGCGCGGCTGCGGCCGTCCACGCCTCCCGGTTCAGGTGGGCCACCACCGTGCGTGAGTTCGAGACCCTCCTCGCAGCGGCGGTGCGGTCGCGTCGCTGACCTCATGGCCGGCACCAGGACGCCGACGGCCCGGTCCCCGAGAGGAGACCGGGCCGTCGTGGTGAGCTCACGGCATACGGGTCGTATGCCGTGAGCTCAGTTGCCGGTGAGCTTCTCCCGCAGGGCCGCGAGGGCCTCGTCGGAGGCCAGCGTGCCCTCGGCGACCGGGGCCGCCGGGCGGGCGCCCTCGGAGCTGCCGGAGGCGCTGTCGCTGCTGTAGCTCGTCGGGACCTCGGCACCCGCCGCAGCCTCGGCGTCGGCCGCCTGCGCGGCCTCGACCTGCGCCCGGTGGGCCTCCCAGCGGGCGTGGGCCTCGGCGTACTGCTTCTCCCAGGCCTCGCGCTGCTTCTCGAAGCCCTCGAGCCACATGTTGGTCTCGGGGTCGAAGCCCTCGGGGTACTTGTAGTTGCCCTGCTCGTCGTACTCCGCGGCCATGCCGTAGAGGGTCGGGTCGAACTCGACCTGGCCGGCGCCGTCCTCGTTGGCCTGCTTGAGCGACAGGCTGATGCGACGACGCTCGAGGTCGATGTCGATGACCTTGACGAAGATGTCGGAGCCGACCGTGACGACCTGCTCCGGCAGCTCCACGTGGCGCTCGGCCAGCTCGGAGATGTGGACCAGGCCCTCGATGCCGTCCTCGACACGCACGAAGGCACCGAAGGGGACGAGCTTGGTGACCTTGCCCGGGACGACCTGACCGATCGCGTGGGTCCGGGCGAAGTGCTGCCACGGGTCCTCCTGCGTCGCCTTCAGCGACAGGGAGACACGCTCGCGGTCCATGTCGACGTCGAGCACCTCGACGGTGACCTCGTCGCCGACCTCGACGACCTCGGACGGGTGGTCGATGTGCTTCCAGGACAGCTCGGAGACGTGGACGAGACCGTCAACACCACCGAGGTCGACGAAGGCACCGAAGTTGACGATGCTGCTGACGACACCCGGGCGCACCTGGCCCTTGGCGAGCTCCTTGAGGAAGGTCGTGCGGACCTCGGACTGGGTCTGCTCGAGCCACGCACGGCGGGACAGGACCACGTTGTTGCGGTTCTTGTCGAGCTCGATGATCTTGGCCTCGATCTCCTTGCCGACGTACGGCTGGAGGTCGCGGACGCGGCGCATCTCCACGAGGGAGGCCGGGAGGAAGCCGCGCAGGCCGATGTCGAGGATGAGGCCACCCTTGACAACCTCGATGACGGTGCCGGTGACGACGCCGTCCTCCTCCTTGACCTTCTCGATCGTGCCCCAGGCGCGCTCGTACTGCGCGCGCTTCTTGGACAGGATGAGGCGACCGTCCTTGTCCTCCTTCTGGAGGACGAGGGCCTCGACGGCGTCGCCGACCTTGACGACCTCGTTGGGGTCGACGTCGTGCTTGATGGACAGCTCACGCGAGGGGATGACGCCCTCGGTCTTGTAGCCGATGTCGAGGAGGACCTCGTCGCGGTCCACCTTGACGATGTGGCCCTCGACGATGTCGCCGTCGTTGAAGTGCTTGATGGTCGCGTCGATCGCGGCCAGGAGGTCTTCCTCGGTGCCGATGTCGTTGATGGCAACCTGAGGGGCGGTCGTGTCGACCGTGCTGGCAGTCATGTAGTAGGAACTCCGATGTGGACAGATGGAATCGTGCGGACAAGGGGATTGCAGTGGTGCAGGTCCGCGCGGCGGTGAGGGCATGACGAGCCCCCGCGCGCACACGCGTACTGGCCGAGTCTACCGACCACACTCCCCCGCGACCAAAGCGGGTCGGGCGTGACCGCCGGGCCGGGGGCGGCCGGCCCCCACGAGTCGGTCGAGGCGAACCGGGCGTGGTGGGACGCCGAGGCCGACGAGTACTACCTCGAGCACGGGGCCTTCCTGGGCGATGCCGGCTTCGTCTGGGGACCCGAGGGCTGGACCGAGGCCGAGCTGGGGCTCCTCGGGCTGGCCGACGGGCAGCGGCTTCTCGAGATCGGGGGCGGCGCCGGGCAGTGCGCCCGCTGGGTCGACCAGTCGTATGCCGTGCAGATCGCCTCGAGCGACCTGTCCGCCGGCATGCTCACGGTGGGTCAGGAGATCAACGAGCGCCACGGCACACGGCTGCCCCTGGTGCAGTGCGACGGCTGCGCACTCCCCTTTGCCGACGGCTCCTTCGACGTGGTGTTCACGTCCTACGGCGCGGTGCCCTTCGTCGCCGACTCGGCGGGCCTGATGGCCGAGGCCGCACGCGTCCTGCGGCCGGGCGGCCGCTTCGTCTTCGCCACCACGCACGCCCTGCGGTGGTGCCTGCCCGACGAGCCAGGAGTCGAGGGCCTGACCGTGGGTCACTCGTACTTCGACCGCCGGCCCTATGTGGAGCGGGACGCGTCGGGCCGCCTGGAGTACGTCGAGCACCACCGCACCATCGGTGACCGGGTGCGGGAGGTCGTCGCCGCCGGCCTGACCCTCGTGGACCTGGTCGAGCCCGAGTGGCCCGCGCGAAACGAGGCGGTCTGGGGAGGGTGGTCGCCCCTGCGGGGGCGACTCATCCCGGGCACGGCGATCTTCGTCTGCCGACGCGACTGAACGCGGACTCCGGCGACGATTCCCGCCGACGCGCGAACGCCCCCGGCCGATGGCCGAGGGCGTTCGTGCGTCGTGCGGGTCAGCTGTGGATGTCCCGGCGACGGGTGGAGTCGTCCAAGCCGTCGAGCAGGGTGGGGTCGTCCTTGACGGCGTAGGCCTGGTGGTCCGCATCGCTCGCTCGGCGGCCGCCACGCGCGAGCATCAGGCCCACGATCCCGGAGAGCAGTGCCAGTCCCAGGGCGACCCACGGCATGACACGCAGCGCGCCGAGCTTGCTCGCGTTGCTCCGAGCATCCTCGAGGTTCTTCGCGACCTGGTCGTCGGTGAAGGCGAACTTCAGGTCAAGAGCCTTCATGCCGTCGGGAAGGGTGCGAACCTGGTGCTCCTCCTGCTTGAGGATCGACCCGGTGACGGGATCGATCCACATCGTCTTGTCCGTGGAGTACGTGCCCTTCGTGTCCTTGGCGATGTCGGCCTTGGCGTTGTCGACCTTGATCGCGAAGCGGTATGTGTTGTAGCCGTCAAGCTCCTCCTCGCCCTCGAACGTCGCGTCGACCGGCTTGCCCAGCAAGCCGTCCCAGAAGGGATAGGTCTTCTGCTCGACGTGGAACGGGAACTTGTTGATCAGGCCGGAGTGCGCGTCGTCGGCGACCGTGTACTTGTCCGAGGCCACGGCCTCTCCGGTGCGACGGTCCGTGGCGAAGACATCCTCGGAGGCGTTGATGAGACGCTTGTCCTTCTGGTCGACACAGCCGGGGGGGTTGTCCTTGTCCCAGACCAGGCAGGAGACGTTGCTGAAGACGACGACGTCGCCGTCGGAGCTGTCACCGTCGACGACATTGCGGCTCACCGCCCGCACCTTGTCGGGGCCCTTGTTCGTGTCGTAGCCCTTGCCCAGGTAGATCGCCGTTCCCGTGAGCTCCGTCTCGGAGTTGACGTTCAGCGGCGTCTTCTCCATCGCACCGGGCGCATAGAACCAGCCCATCAGGGCGGTGACGAGGAGGAAGCCAGACAGACCCATGAGAATGAGACCGAGGTTTCGGCGCATGAACTTCCCGCCACCCTTCTGTTCGTGGACGCCATCGTCCGTGCGAGGTTTGCCGTACCTTACCAGCGAGTACGGCGCAGTTTGCGTAGTTGTGCTCTCGCGCCGCGGTCTGCGCGCGGCGCGGGTCCGGTCGGGCCCACAAGGGAACCGGACAGGGAGGAACCGGACCCGCAGGGGTCCGGTTCCGGTGCTGTGGTCATGACGGAGCGGCCATCTCGGCCGCCGCGATCACTTCACGCCGTAGTTGTACTCCGCCTGCTGGCCGGTCAGCGCCGAGGGCTGCGCTGCGGAGTAGATCCCGAAGCTGCCCAGCAGCGCGAGAATGCCACCGACCACCATGGTGGTAATGATGGTGATCGGGGCGGCGGTCGTGCTCTGCATCGGGTCTCCTCGATGTTCTGACAGGTCAGGGCGGTTCTGGGACAGGGTCAGGGCGATGTTACCGGAAGGTTGCCTTCGCGCCAGCATTCCTCCGCGCGCGTCCTCAGGCAGATCGCGGTCGGCGCCCGGTCCCTCTCCGCGCCAGGCGGAGCCCGGCCGCAACGGCCACCAGGGTTGCAAGATCACCCACGAGGACCGGCCCGAACGGACGTCGGCCCACGGCGCGGACGTCGGGCCCGGCCCGAGCCTGGGGAGTGATGCTGAAGATCCGCACGTCCCGCGTCGTGAAGACCTCGACGGACCCCGCTGGCGGCGTGACGTCCGCCGTATCGATGAGCACCCAGCCCACGCCCACTCCGGAGAGGGCACGAGCCGGCTCCGGATCGAGGAGCGCCTGTTCCACGAGGACGGAGCGGGCATCCTCGCCGGGGACCGTCACGGTCTGCGTCCCGACGGCCAGCATCAGGTCGCTCGAGACGAGGGTGGGCTGGGGAAGGAGACGAGTCCACGGCGTCTGGCTCGGCCGGTATCCATTCCACGGGTAGGCACGATTGGCCACATAGGGCAGGACGACGACCGCGCGACCGTCGTCTCGGGCGCGGAGGTAGTCGGCCGCGCCGGTCACACTCGCGGGGAGATGCGTGCTGCGCAACTGACCGAGCAGGCCCCAGGCCATGGCCGGCAGGAGCACGACCGGCAGGACGGCCAGGCCCCATGCGGCGACCCCTTGGCGCATTGCGTGCAGGCGGTCGGTCAGCACCCCGATGCCGGCGGCGACCGCGACGACCCACGGACCACTCTGCCGAGTGCTGTCCCGCAGCAACCCGCCTCCGGGGAGATCCTGGACCAGTGATCCGGTCGGGTGCCAGGACGCCAGCACGAGGACCGACAGACCCAGCAGTCCGGCGACCACGGTCGGGACGACGAGGTCGGAATCGTCGACCACGGGCCGAGGGCCCGGTCGTGTCGCACCGCGCTGGCTCATCCACCATCCTGCGCCCGCACCGGCCAGGAGAAGCACCGCCCCCATCGTCGATGGCCACGTGTCACGGCCGGGGGGCACGGCGGCCGCATTCCAGATCCCGCCCCCGGTGAGGACGCTGGCGGCGATGCCCAGGGGCAGATCCGCCCGCGGAGCGAAGGCCTCGAAACCGACCGCGGGGTCGATGAGCTGCTGGTCGGAGGCAAGCAGAGCAGGGATCATCCACGGCAGGTGGAGCGCCGCGTGCAGGACGAGCACTGGTGCGGCGGGCCGAACCGGGGAGCGCCCGCCTTGCAGCCACACCGTGACGAGGACACCCATCATCGTGATCGACACGAGCACCTGGGCCGAGGCCCCGACGACCCCCACAGCGCAGAGCACCCCGGCGAGTCCGAGCCACGCAGAACGCTGTTGGACGCGGCGAAGCAACAGCCGAACCACCCATGGAACGGCGGCATAACCCGCCAGGACCGTCCACTGGCCCATCGCCAATCGTTCAGCGACCCACGGATTCCACAGGGCAGCGATCGCCGCTGCGGACTGCGAGACGGACGAGCGGCCCGGCACCAATCGCGCGGCCCCACTTCCGGCCGCCACGAGCACAGCAAGCAGGACAGCAGACTGCACGAGCCATCCGGGGAGGACCTGGGAGACGAGCGCCACGAAGAGATCGCTCGGCACGGCCCTTGGGGTTTCCGCGGTGAGGCCGAGGAGGCGTGGGGTCAGGGGTGGGGTCGGGACGAAGATCATGTCGCGCAGCAGGACATACCCCGGCGCCAGCGCCGGACCCAGGATCACGATTGCGGCCGACAGGGCGGCGAAGTCTGCGGGCCACAGTGTTCGTGGGCGAGGACATGACCCCTCTCGGGGGGTGAGTCCGGCCCTCGGCATGAGGGGGAGACTACCGACAAGCACCTAAGGTGTCCCCCGTGCGTCGTGGTCTTGCTGCGGGATCGAGGGCGGCGAGTGCTGGCGCATTCGTCGGCGGTTCCCTCATCTTCGCCAACGCCATGAGCTACGTGTTCACGCTCGTCGCTGCCCGGCGGATGGGTCCCGCCGAGTACGGCGTGCTGGCGGCCATGATGAGCCTGTTCCTCATCGTCAACGTTGCGGCCATGGGCCTGCAGACGGCCGCCGCCCGCCGGCTCGCCGTGGCCCCGGAGCGAGTCCGTGCCATGGGGCGCATCGTCGGCTGGTCCGCCGCGGGCACCGGCCTGGCGGTGGCTCTTGCCTGTGTGGCCGCGACCCCGCTTCTCGTCAGCTCGTTGCGTCTCGACTCACCCGCCCTCGTGCTCATCCTGGCCTGCGCTGCCCTGCTGCTGGCCCTCATGGGAGGCCAGCTCGGAGTGCTGCAGGGGACGGAGCACTGGCACTCCTTCGCCATGGTCTACGTCGTGTTCGGCGTCACCCGGTTGTTGTGTGGATGGCTCGGCCTCGCTCTGGTCGGCGGCGCCACCGGGGCCTTCGGTGGGGTTGTCCTGGGGACCGCCCTGACGGTCCTCGCCGGCAGTGTCGCGGCGCGCGCCCGGGCCTCGCACGGGCCCGACTCACACCCGCCGAGTCGTCGAGCGATCAGAAGCCTGCTCGTGGAGAGCGGTCATGCGATGACCCTGCTGTTCGCATTCTTCGCCCTCAGCAGTGCCGACGTCCTCCTGGCCCGCGCGACCCTCGACGCCCATGACGCCGGGCTGTACGCCGCCGGTCAGATCCTCGCCAAGTCAGTCCTCTTTCTCCCCTCGTTCGTCTCCGTGGTCGCCTTCCCACGGCTGGCCCGGGGGGGACGCCGCAAGCTTCACCTTGCGGGTCTGGCCGTCGTCCTGGGCATCGGGCTGGTCGTCGTGCTCGGCACCGTGGCCTTTCCCGGCCTAGCGCTCACCCTGGTGGGCGGCGCCTCGTACGCCCAGACGGGCCAGTCGTTGTGGGAGTTCGCCGCCTTGGGCGCCGTCCTCGCGGGGATCCAACTGCTCGTGACCACGGCGCTGGCCCGCCGTCACACGCGAGCGGCCTGGGTGGTGTGGGTGGCTCTGGCATTCATAGCCGCGGCTGGGTTGGCGTCCGACACGTGGACGGCTCTGCTCCACTGGGTGCTGGCCATAGACGTCCTGCTCCTCCTGGCCCTGGTGGCCCTGACCTGGCGGGACAGATTCACGGCGGGGGAACTCTCGGAGCAGCCCTGAGGCTCAGTGGGCCGCTTCGTGCCAGGAGCGGCCGACGCCGACGCTGACGTCGAGCGGGACACGCATGTCGACCGCGGCCGCCATCTCCCGCCGCACGAGGGACTCCAGGTCCGCCCTCTCCCCCGGCGCCACCTCGAGCACGAGCTCGTCGTGGACCTGGAGCAGCATCCGCGACGAGGCCCCCGACTCCCGCAGGGCACGGTCGACGCCGAGCATCGCCACCTTCATGATGTCCGCGGCCGAGCCCTGGATGGGCGCGTTGAGGGCCATCCGCTCGGCCATCTCCCGGCGCTGCCGGTTGTCACTGGTGAGATCGGGCAGGTAGCGCCGCCGACCGAACATCGTCTCGGTGTAGCCGGCCCGACCCGCTTCGAGGACCACATCGCGCAGGTAGTCGCGCACGCCCCCGAACCGCTCGAAGTACATGTCCATCAGCCCGCGCGCCTCCTCGGTGGAGATCGTCAGCTGCTTGGACAGCCCGAACGCGGACAGGCCGTAGGCCAGGCCGTACGACATCGCCTTGATCTTGCTGCGCATCTCTGCGGTCACGTCCTCCGGCTCCACGCCGAACACCCGTGAGCCGACGAACCGGTGCAGGTCCTCCCCACTGTTGAACGCCTCGATCAGGCCGGCGTCCCCCGACAGGTGCGCCATGATCCGCATCTCGATCTGGCTGTAGTCCGCACTCATGAGCGACTCGAAGCCCTGTCCCACGACGAAGGCCTCACGGATCCGCCGGCCCTCCTCGGTGCGGATCGGGACGTTCTGCAGGTTCGGGTCGGTCGAGGACAGCCTCCCGGTGGCCGCGATCGTCTGGATGTAGGTCGTGTGGATGCGGCGGTCGTCGGCGACCGACTTGATCAGCCCCTCGACGGTGACCCGCAGCCGGGCGGTATCCCGGTGGCGGAGCAGGGCCTCGAGGAAGGGGTGCTCGGTCTTGGCGAAGAGGTCGTTGAGCGCGTCGGCGTCCGTGGTCCAGCCGGTCTTGGTGCGTTTGGTCTTGGGCATGCCCAGCGTCTCGAAGAGCACGACCTGGAGCTGCTTGGGTGAGCCGAGGTTGATCTGCTCGCCGTCGATCGCGGCATACGCATCGGCCTGGGCGGTGGCCATCTTCCCCGCGAAGTCGGCCTCGAGGGCGGTCAACCCGTCGACGTCGGCGGCGATGCCGGTCTGCTCCATGGTGGCGAGCACGTCGACGAGCGGGAGCTCGATCGTCCGGAGCAGCTCCGCGCCGCCGGTGGCGGCCAGCTGGGTGTCGAGGGCATCGGCGAGGTCGAGGACTGCCCGCGCGCGGACCATGGCGTCGTCGGCGGCCGCGTCCTCGTCGGCCGCGAAGTCGAGCATCCCCTGGGTCGCGGCCGCCGTCTCGGGCTTGAGGTCGCGACCGACGTGCCGCAGCACCAGGTCGGCCAGGTCGTAGGAGCGCTGGTCGGGCCGCACGAGGTAGGCGGCCAGGGCCGTGTCGGAGACGATGCCCCGCAGGCGTATGCCGCGGGCCGCCAACGCGTGGATCGGCCCCTTCGCGTCGTGGAGGACCTTCCCCCGCTCGGGGTCGCCCGCCCAGTCCGCGAGGGCGGTCTCGGCCTCGGCATCGAGGGACTGGAGGCCGATGTGGGCCGCCACGCCGTCGGGGGTGGCGATGGCCAGGGCCGAGGCGTCGCCGGTGCCCCGGCCCCAGCTGCCGACGACGTGGACTCCCACCCGGGAGCCCGACCCGGCGTGGTGCTCGAGCCATCCGGGGACGTCCTCGCTGCCCAGGACGTTGGCATCGAGGTCGAAACCGCCCTGGGACTCCTCCTCCACCGGGTCGAGGTAGTCGAAGAGTCGGTCCCGCAGGACCCGGAACTCCAGGCCGTCGAAGACCCGGTGCACCTCCTCGCGGTCCCAGTTCTCCCGGGCCAGGTCGGCGATCGTGACCGGCAGGTCGAGGTCGCGCACGAGCTGGTTGAGTCGGCGATTGCGCAGCACCCCGTCGAGGTGGTCGCGCAGCGACTCCCCCGCCTTGCCGGTGATCCGGTCGACGTGGGCAACGATGCCGGTGAGGTCGCCATAGGTCGTGATCCACTTCGCGGCCGTCTTCGGCCCGACGCCGGGGACGCCCGGCAGGTTGTCCGAGGACTCGCCGACGAGGGCCGCCAGGTCGCTGTAGCGCGACGGCGGCACGCCGTACTTGGCCTCGACGGCGGCCGGGTCCATGCGGGCCACCTCGGAGACGCCACGCACCGGGTAGAGCAGGGACACCCGATCGGTCACCAGCTGGAAGGCGTCGCGGTCACCGGAGACGATGACGACGTCGACGTCCGCCTCCTCGGCGCGCGTGGTGAGGGTGGCGATGATGTCGTCGGCCTCGAACCCCTCCATCTCGACGAAGGGGATGCGCAGGGCGGTGAGCACCTCGTGGATGAGCGGGATCTGCCCGGAGAACTCCGTCGGGGTCGCCGAGCGTCCCGCCTTGTACTCGGCATACTGCTCGGTGCGGAAGGTCTGCCGCGACTTGTCGAAGGCCACCGCCACGTGGGTCGGCGCCACGTCACGCAGCATGTTGATGAGCATCGAGGTGAAGCCGTAGACCGCATTGGTGTGCTGCCCGGTGCTCGTGGAGAAGTTCTCGGCCGGCAGGGCATAGAAGGCGCGGTAGGCGAGGGAATGACCGTCGAGGAGAAGCAGGGTGGGCACGTGTGGCAGCCTAGGCGCTGACCACGACAGCCGCCCAGCGCGCTCCCGGCGCCTCCGGCCCGATCCCGAAAGGCGACCATGCTCGACGTCTCAACCCTCACCCCTGACGAGGTTCTGGCCATGGTCCGCGACATGGAGGCGCTCAACCCCCGGTCGCTCAACGTGCGGATGGGGATCGAGATCGTCGAGGCGAGCCCGTCGCGGATCGTGGGACGGATGCCGGTCGAGGGCAACACCCAGCCCTACGGCCTCCTCCACGGAGGTGCCTCGGTGGTCCTCGCCGAGAGCCTGGGGTCGATCGGCTCGGCGATCCACGCCGGACCGGACCGGATCGCCGTCGGCGTCGACATCAACGCCACCCACCACCGCGCCGCGCACAGCGGCTTCGTCACCGGGGTGGCCACACCGGTCTCCCTGGGCCGGACCCTGTGCTCCTGGGAGATCGTCGTCAGCGACGACCAGGGCCGACGGGTGTGCACCTCACGCATCACCTGCCTGCTGCGGGAACGCCCTCCGGGAGCCTGACGGGCCGGCGACCTGAGCACCGATCAGGCCCGGCGCGCCGCCGTGCACCTCACGTGGTCACGGCCGAGAGGTCGAGCCGGGCAGGCCGCCCCCCTCAGGCGGAGTGCTGGCGCAGGGCGGCGGTCGCGCCGAGCACGCGGCGTCGCCGGAGGGCCTCGAAGCGCTCCGGCTTGGCCCCCGGGCGCAGTCGACGGCGCAGGGCCGCCGTGCTCGTGGCACGCCGGACGATCACCGAGCCGAAGCCGAGCCGGGCGAAGAAGCGGTTGGCCTCACGGCTCTGCGCGGGCACATTGCCGACGATCACCTCGGCCCCGACCCGCTCGGCATGCGTCAGCACCGCGTCGAGCAGGGCGTGCGCCACGCCCTGGCGACGGACGCGGCTGTCGACGAACAGCTGGTCGATGGCGACCTCGGGATGCGGTGACAGCCCGAAGGCGTCCTCCGAGGCGATGACGTAGCCGACACCCGCCCCGTCGACCCGAGCGACCCAGGCACGGACGTCGGGGCGCGTCAGGGCCTCGCGGAGCCGGCCCTCGGCAGCCGCTCGCGCCGCGGACTCCGGGCTGGTGCCCTGGTCCACGCGTTGGGCCATCCACAGTCCGGTCAGCTCGCGGGCGAGCGACTCATCGATCTGCCGGGTCGCGCCATCCCGCACGCCAAGCACCTCGAGCGCGCTTCGAGCCACTCGTCCTCCTTCGGGTCGGGCCCCTGCCCACCCTTGACCATAGGAGATCGCGGTCCACGACGGAAGACGTCGACGCCGATTGGGGGAATCGCTGGCTAGAGTGCCCGCGTGACAGGCGGATTCATCGGACTGGGCACGGTCATCAACGTCGCGACCGTCGTCATCGGGGCGGTCCTCGGGATGCTGGTGGGCCACCGCCTTCCCGAGCGCACCCGCTCCGTGGTCACCGACTGCCTCGGCCTGGTGACCATCCTCATGGCCGGCCTGTCGGTCGTGGCCGTCACCAGCGACGCCCTCCGGACGGCCGTGGGTCCAGGAGCGCCCGTCCTCATCGTCCTGGGGTCACTCCTCATCGGCTCGATCGCCGGGTCGCTGTGGCGGATCGAGTCCCGGCTCGAGGCCGTCGCCGGCCAGATGCAGCG
Organism: Actinomycetota bacterium; assembly: GCA_020161815.1. Lineage (GTDB taxonomy): Bacteria > Actinomycetota > Actinomycetes > Actinomycetales > Dermatophilaceae > Phycicoccus_A. The sequence goes on from JAIUOP010000002.1 coordinate 326,757, forward strand.
CTGGCTCGCCCGGCGGATCCCCTCGGAGGTCGGCAGTGGCCACGCGGCCCGGGAGCGCTTCATCGAGGGATGGCTCAGCGCGACCCTGCTGTTCTGCGTCGGTCCACTGACGATCCTCGGGTCGCTCTCCGACGGCCTCGGCCGCGGCATCGACCAGCTCGTGCTCAAGGCCGTGCTCGACGGGTTCGCCGCCATGGCCTTCGCCTCCACCTTCGGCATCGGCGTCCTGCTGTCGGCCGTCTCGATCGCGGTGATCCAGGGCTCACTCACCGTGGTCGGGTACGCGCTCGGGTCGGTGATGCCGGAGGCCCACATCGCCGCGCTCACCGCCACCGGCGGCCTCATGCTCGCCGGGATCGGCCTGCGCCTGCTCAGGGTCAAGGACGTCCCGGTGGGCGACATGCTGCCCGCCCTGGTCATCGCACCCCTGCTGACCCAGCTCGTGGTCGCCCTGTCCTGAGGCGTCACGGGCCCCCGGTATGCCGTGTGCTCCCGTCAGTGCCCACCCGGGCTGGGTCAGCCCAGGTCACCGCGGGGGCGGTGGGGCGGCGGGTTCTGCCCCGGGAAGAACCCTCAGGCCTTCTCCATGCCGGCCACGACCGCCTCGGCCACCTCGCGCATGCCCATCCGGCGGTCCATGGCCGTCTTCTGGATCCAGCGGAAGGCATCGCCCTCGCTGATCTTCAGCTTGGCCATGAGCACACCCTTGGCGCGGTCGACGGCCTTGCGGGTCTCCAGGCGCTCCCCCAGGTCGGCGACCTCGGCCTCGAGCTCCTTCAGCTCCGCCCAGCGCGAGACCGCGATGTCGATGGCCGGGGTCACGTCCGCCCGGGTGAAGGGCTTGACGACATAGGCCATGACGCCGGCGTCGCGTGCGCGCTCGACCAGCTCGGTCTGGCTGAAGGCCGTCAACATGACGACGGGGCAGATGCGCGCCGCCCCGATCTGCTCGGCGGCCGAGATCCCGTCGAGGACGGGCATCTTGACGTCCATGATGACCAGGTCCGGAAGCAGCTCCTCAGCCAGGGCCACGGCCTGCTCGCCGTTGCTCGCCTGGCCCACGACCTCGTAGCCGGCCTCGGTGAGCATCTCGGCCAGGTCCAGCCTGATGATGGCCTCGTCCTCCGCCACGAGGATTCGCTTCCCGGTCATGTGCACCTTCCTGCGCGAGCGGGGTCCCGCACGAGGGCGGTCCTGGTGCCGAGGGCGGGACTTGAACCCGCACGCCCTTGCGAGCAAAGCATTTTGAGTGCTCCGTGTCTGCCATTCCACCACCCCGGCAGGGTTGCGGCCTCGAGTCTAACCGTTTCCGCCGAGCGTGCGCAGGCGCGACCACGGCGCGGGACGCGTGCTCAGCTGTGGGGCATGAGCTGTTGGTAGATCGGGGCCTGTCCGTGCACGGCATCGCCGATCCGGTGCACGCGCAAGGCATTGGTCGACCCCGGGATCCCGGGTGGTGACCCGGCGACGATGACCACGAGGTCGCCCTCCGCCACGCGATCGTGGCCCAGGAGCACCTCGTCCACCTGGATGGCGTACTCGTCGGTGTGCTGCACGTCCGGCACGAGGAAGGTCTCCACACCCCAGGACAGCGACAGCTGGGAGCGTGTCCACTGCTTGGGGGTGAACGCGAGGATGGGGATGCGCGGTCGCACGCGGGCCAGCCGTCGTGAGGTGTCACCGCTCGAGGTGAAGGTGATGAGCAGCTTCGCCCCCACGAGGTCGCCGATCTCGGCCGCCGCCGCGGTCACTGCACCGCCCTTGGAGTTCGGGCGGGTGTCGAGCGGTCGGATGCGATGCAGGCCGTGGGTCTCGGTGTTCTCGATGATCCGGGCCATGGTGCGCACCGCCTCGAACGGGTGGGCGCCCATGGACGTCTCGCCCGAGAGCATCACCGCGTCGGCGCCGTCGAGCACCGCGTTGGCGGCATCCGAGGCCTCCGCCCGCGTGGGGCGCGAGTTCTCGACCATCGACTCGAGCACCTGGGTGGCCACGATGACCGGCTTGGCGCGACGGCGGGCGATCTCGCAGGCGCGCTTCTGGACGAGCGGGACCTCCTCGAGCGGCATCTCCACCCCGAGGTCACCGCGCGCGACCATGACACCGTCGAAGGCGCGGATGATCTCGTCGAGGTTGTCCACCGCCTGGGGCTTCTCGATCTTGGCGATCACGGGGAGGCGGATCCCGATCTCGTCCATGATGGCGTGCACGTCCCGCAGGTCCTTGGCGCTGCGCACGAAGGACAGGGCGATGAGGTCGACCTTGAGCTTGAGCGCCCAGCGCAGGTCCTCCTTGTCCTTCTCGGACAGGGCCGGGACGCTCATCGCGGCGCCGGGGACGTTGATGCCCTTGTTGTTGGAGAGCACACCGCCCTCGACCACCTCGCAGACGACATCGGTCTCGGTGACCTCGAGCACGGTGAGCGCCAGCTTGCCGTCGTCGATGAGGAGGCGGTGGCCGGGCTCGACGTCGCCGGGCAGGCCGGCATACGTCGTGCCGACCTCGTGCACGTCGCCGGGGACGTCACGCGTGGTGATCGTGAACCGGGCCCCGGCCTCGAGGAGGACCGGGCCCCCGGCGAAGCGACCGGTGCGGATCTTCGGGCCCTGGAGGTCCACGAGGATGCCGACGGCGTGCCCGGACTCGTCACTGGCCCGCCGCACGTCCATGTAGACCTGCTCGTGCACGGCGTACTCGCCGTGGGAGAGGTTCAACCGGGCCACGTCCATGCCCGCATCCACGAGGGCGCGGATGTTCTCCGGGGACGAGGTGGCGGGACCGATCGTGCAGACGATCTTGGCGCGGCGCATGGCGATCATCCTACTGTGTAAGCGCTTACAACGTGACGGGGGTCACGTCGTGTCCGGGACCGGTCAGACGAGGAGCGGACGGTCGGTCGGCTCGATCGGGCGGGGCAGCGGGGAGGGACGCCCCGAGAGGAAGCTGTCCACGCCCTGGGCTGCCGAGCGGCCCTCGGCGATCGCCCACACGATGAGCGACTGGCCCCGGCCGGCATCGCCGGCGACGAAGACCCCGGGCACCGACGTCTGGTAGTCGCGGCCACGCACGATGTTGCCGCGCGCGTCCAGCTCGACCCCGAGCTGCTCGACCAGGCCGGAGCGCTGCGGGCCGAGGAAGCCCATCGCGAGCAGCACCAGCTGGGCCGGCAGCTCGCGCTCGGTGCCCTCGATCTTCTCGAAGCCGGACTCCCCCATGACCACCTCGTGCAGGCGCAGGCCGGCCACCTTGCCGTCGGCGTCGCCGACGATCTCACTGGTGCTCACGGCATACACCCGCTCGCCACCCTCCTCGTGGGCCGAGGCGACGCGGAAGATCGTCGGGTAGGTCGGCCACGGCTGGGTCGCCGGTCGGTCGGCGCCCGGCTGCGGCATGATCTCGAGGCTGGTCACCGACTTCGCACCCTGGCGGAGCGCGGTGCCGATGCAGTCGGCCCCGGTGTCGCCACCACCGATGACGATGACGTCCTTGCCGGCCGCGGAGACCTGCCCCTCCACCGTTTCCCCGAGGGCAACTCGGTTGCTCGGGGGGAGGTAGTCCATGGCCTGGTGGACCCCGTCCAGCTCCCGACCGGGCACCGGCAGGTCGCGGGGCACGGTCGCACCGATGGCGAGCACGACGGCGTCGAAGCGGGCCCGCAGGCGGCTGCCGGTGAGCTCGCCGCCGACGTCCACGCCACTGCGGAAGATGGTGCCCTCGGCCTGCATCTGGGCCAGGCGACGGTCGAGGACCGCCTTCTCCATCTTGAACTCGGGGATGCCGTAGCGCAGCAGGCCGCCGGGGCGGTCGGCACGCTCGTAGACGGCCACCGTGTGCCCGGCGCGCGTGAGCTGCTGGGCAGCGGCCAGGCCCGCCGGACCGGAGCCGACGACGGCGACCGTCTTGCCGGTGAGTCGCTCGGGCGCCAGCGGCTGGACACCCTGCGCCTCGAAGGCCCGCTCGATCGTCGTGACCTCGACCTGCTTGATCGTCACCGCCGGCTGGTTGATGCCGAGGACGCAGGCGGTCTCGCACGGTGCCGGGCAGAGCCGCCCGGTGAACTCGGGGAAGTTGTTCGTCGCGTGCAGTCGCTCGATGGCACTGCGCCAGTCACCGCGCCAGGCCAGGTCGTTCCACTCGGGAATGAGGTTCCCGAGGGGACAACCGCTGTGGCAGAACGGGATTCCGCAGTCCATGCAGCGTCCCGCCTGACGCTGGAGCTGGCTGGTGTCCTGCGCCTCGTAGACCTCCTTCCAGTCCTTGATGCGGACCGGCACCGGTCGGCGCTGGGGCAGCTCGCGCTCGCGCGTGGTGAGAAAGCCTTGTGGGTCAGCCACGGGATGCCTCCATGATTCGTTCCCAGACCTGGGTGCCGTCGACGTCGAGGCCCTCGGTGAGCGCCTGCTCACGCACGTCGAGGACGCGCTGGTAGTCCCGCGGCAGCACGAGGGTGAAGCGCTCGACCGACTGCGGCCAGTCGGCGAGCAGGCGGGCCGCGACGGCCGACTCGGTCCATCGGACGTGCTTCTCGAGCAGGTCCCGCACGACCGCGAGGTCACGCTCGCGCAGGGGCAGCAGGTCGACGAGCTCGCCGTTGACATTGGCCGGGTCGAGGTCGAGGACGTAGGCCACGCCGCCGGACATGCCGGCCGCGACATTGCGGCCCGTGGGACCGAGGATCATCGCGATGCCTCCGGTCATGTACTCGAGGCCGTGGTCGCCGACGCCCTCGACGACGGCGGTGGCACCGGAGTTGCGGACGCAGAAGCGCTCCCCCACTCGGCCGCGCAGGTAGATCTCGCCGGACGTGGCGCCGTAGCCGATGACGTTCCCGGCGATGACGTTCTCCTCGGCCACGAGCGGGCTGCTCGTCGAGGGGCGGACCGTGAGCCGGCCACCCGAGAGGCCCTTGCCGACGTAGTCGTTGCCGTCGCCCACCAGGCGCAGGGTGACGCCGGCCGGCAGGAAGGCCCCGAAGCTCTGTCCGGCCGACCCGGTGAGGGTCAGGTCGATGGTGTGGTCGGGCAGGCCATGGGGGTGGGCCTTGGTGACCTCGTGCCCGAGCATGGTGCCGACGGTGCGGTTGACATTGCGCACGCCCAGGCTGGCGCTCACCGGCACCCCGTCGACGATGGCGTCGCGCGAGAGCGCGATGAGCTGGTGGTCGAGTGCCTTCTCGAGTCCGTGGTCCTGGCCGATGAGCTGCCGGCGGCCGGAGCCGTCGGGGCTGTCGACCTCGGCGAGGATCGGGGCGAGGTCGAGCCCGCTGGCCTTCCAATGGGCCACGGCCTTCTGGGTGTCCAGGGCAGCGATCTCGCCGACGGCCTCGGCGATGCTGCGGTAGCCCAGGGCGGCCAGGTGCTCACGCACCTCTTCGGCGATGTACTCGAAGAAGGTCTCGACGAACTCCGGCTTGCCGGTGAAGCGCGCCCGCAGCTCGGGGTTCTGGGTCGCGATGCCCACCGGGCAGGTGTCGAGGTGGCAGACGCGCATGAGGATGCAGCCCGACACCACCAGCGGGGCGGTGGCGAAGCCGAACTCCTCGGCGCCCAGGAGGGCGGCGATGACGACATCGCGGCCGGTCTTGATCTGCCCGTCCACCTGGACGACGATCCGGTCGCGCAGGCCGTTGAGCACCAGCGTCTGCTGGGTCTCGGCGAGGCCGAGCTCCCAGGGCCCACCCGCGTGCTTGAGGCTGGTCAGCGGTGAGGCACCGGTGCCGCCGTCGTGGCCGGAGATGAGGACGACGTCGGCGTGCGCCTTGGACACGCCCGCCGCGACCGTGCCGACCCCGACCTCGGAGACCAGCTTGACGTGGATCCGGGCCTGGGGGTTGGCGTTCTTCAGGTCGTGGATCAGCTGGGCCAGGTCCTCGATGGAGTAGATGTCGTGGTGCGGAGGCGGGCTGATCAGGCCCACGCCGGGCGTGCTGTGCCGGGTGCGCGCGACCCAGGGGTAGACCTTCTGGCCGGGCAGCTGCCCGCCCTCACCGGGCTTGGCGCCCTGGGCCATCTTGATCTGGATGTCGTCGGCGTGGGTGAGGTACATCGAGGTCACGCCGAAGCGTCCGGAGGCGACCTGCTTGATCGCCGAGCGACGCTCGGGGTCGAGCAGCCGCTCCTCGTCCTCGCCGCCCTCACCGGTGTTGGAGCGACCACCCAGGTGGTTCATCGCGATGGCGAGCGTCTGGTGCGCCTCCATGCTGATCGAGCCGTAGCTCATCGCCCCCGTGTTGAAGCGCTTGACGATCTCGGAGACCGGCTCGACCTCCTCGATCGGGACCGGCTGGCGGGTCGGCGTGAACTCGAAGAGCCCGCGCAGGGTCATCAGGCGACCCGCCTGCTCGTCGATCCGTCGGGTGTACTGCTTGAAGATGTCGTAGCGCTTGGTGCGCGTCGCGTGCTGGAGGCGGAAGACGGTGTCGGGGTCGAACAGGTGCGGCTCACCCTCGCGCCGCCACTGGTACTCACCGCCGACGTTGAGCTTGCGGTGCGCGGGCTGCACGCCGTCCGGGGGGTATGCCGCGGCGTGCCGGGCCGCTGCCTCGGCGGCGATGACGTCGAGCCCCACTCCCCCGAGCTGGCTGACGGTGCCGGTGAAGTAGCGGTCGACGAGCTCCTGCGAGAGGCCGAGGGCCTCGAAGACCTGCGCCCCGCGGTAGGAGGCCACGGTCGAGATGCCCATCTTCGACATCACCTTGAGCACGCCCTTGCCGAGCGCCTTGATGAGGTTCTTGACGGCCTGCTCCTGGGTCACCCCGGTGACCGCGCCACTGCGGACGAGGTCCTCCACGCTCTCCATGGCGAGGTAGGGGTTGACGGCCGCGGCCCCGTAGCCCACGAGCAGGGCGACATGGTGCACCTCGCGCACGTCGCCGGCTTCGACGAGGAGTCCGACGAGGTTGCGGCGCTTGGCGCGGATCAGGTGGTGGTGGACCGCGGAGGTGAGCAGCAGGGAGGGGATCGGCGCGTGGTCGCGGTCGGAGTCGCGGTCGCTGAGGACGACGAAGCGTGCACCCTCCTCGATCGCCGCCGACACCTCTCCGCAGATCTCGTCCAGTCGGGCGCGCAGTGCCTCTTCCCCGCCGCTGGCGTCGTAGAGGCCCTTGACGACGACCGTGGAGTAGCCCGGGAGGTCACCGTCGGCGTTGATGTGGACGATCTTGGCGAGCTCGTCGTTGTCGACGACCGGGAAGTCGAGGACGACCTGGCGCACGTGCGCCGGGCCGCAGTCGAGCAGGTTGCCCTCGGGACCGATCGAGGTGCCGAGCGAGGTGACGAGCTCCTCGCGGATGGCGTCCAGGGGCGGGTTGGTGACCTGGGCGAACTGCTGGGTGAAGTAGTCGAAGAGCAGGCGCGGCTTCTCGGAGAGCACCGCGATCGGGGTGTCCGTCCCCATCGAGCCGAGGGCCTCACCGCCGGTGCGTGCCATCGGCGCCAGGATGATCCTCAGCTCCTCCTCGGTGTAGCCGAAGGTGCGCTGGCGACGGGCCACGGAGGCGGGCGTGTGGTGGATGTGCTCGCGCTCGGGCAGGTCGGCCAGGCGGATCATGCCGGCGTGCAGCCACTCCTCGTAGGGCTCGGCAGCGGCGAGCTGGCCCTTGACCTCCTCGTCGCTGACGATCCGGCCGGCGGCGGTGTCGACGAGGAACATCCGACCGGGCTGGAGCCGGCCCCGCTTGACGACCCGCTCGCTGGGCAGGTCGAGCACACCGCTCTCCGAGGCCAGGACCACCAGGCCGTCGTCGGTCACCCAGTAGCGGCCGGGGCGCAGGCCGTTGCGGTCGAGCACGGCACCGACGACGGTGCCGTCGGTGAAGGTGACGCAGGCCGGTCCGTCCCAGGGCTCCATGAAGGTTGAGTGGAACTCGTAGAAGGCGCGCCGCGCCGGGTCCATGTCGGCATGGTTCTCCCACGCCTCCGGGATCATCATGAGCACCGCGTGCGGCAGCGAACGCCCGCCGAGGTGGAGCAGCTCGAGCACCTCGTCGAAGGACGCCGAGTCCGAGGCCCCGGGCGTGCAGATCGGGAAGAGGCGGCGCAGGTCGCCTCCGATGACGTCGGACTCGAGCTGGTCCTCACGGGCGTGCATCCAGTTGCGGTTGCCCTTGACCGTGTTGATCTCGCCGTTGTGGGCGATGAGGCGGTACGGGTGGGCCAGCGGCCAGCTCGGGAAGGTGTTCGTCGAGAAGCGGGAGTGGACCAGGGCCAGCTCGGAGGCGAAGCGGGCGTCCGAGAGGTCGGGGAAGAAGGGCTCGAGCTGCCCGGTGGTGAGCATCCCCTTGTAGACGATGGTGCGCGCCGACAGGGACGGGAAGTAGACGTTGAGCTCCCGCTCGGCGCGCTTGCGCAGGCCGAACGCGAGGCGGTCCAGCTCGATCCCGGAGACCTCACCCTCGAGCGAGGTGACGAAGACCTGTGCGAACCAGGGCATGCACTCGCGGGCCATGGTCCCCACGATGTCGATCGTCGCGGGCACGTCCCGCCACCCGAGGACCCCCAGGCCCTCCTCGCGGGCCAGGTCGCCGATCCGCGCGATCGCCTCGACCCGAGCGCTCGCCTCACGCGGCAGATAGGCCATGCCCACGGCATACCGGCCGGCCGGGGGAAGGGCGAAGTCGACGACCTCACGAAGGAAGCCGTCGGGGACCTGCGTGAGGATGCCGGCCCCGTCACCGACGAGCGGGTCGGCACCGGTCGCCCCGCGGTGGTCGAGGTTGCGGAGGGCATCGAGGGCGTGCACCACGATGTCGTGCCCGGCGCTGCCACGCATCGTCGCCACGAAGGCCACCCCGCAGGCGTCGTGCTCGTGGGCGCGCGAATACAGGCCCTGGTCAGCGGGCTGTGCGGAGAAGAGCGTGGCAGTCACGACACATCACCGTCCTCGAAGGAAGGGGCGCGACAGGTGGTCCACACGGAGGGAGGGGTGCGGTCGCGCCGGGACGACAAAGGGCGCGCGGGCAGCGCTGGCCACGCGTGGGCAGCCTAGCGAGTCCGCTCCCCGTCCCGCCATATGATCGCTCACATCTCATTCTGCGAGATGATGGCTTCGGTTCAGGATCGGGTCGCGCCGGCCGTCTCGGGGGTTGCGTGGGCCCCGTCGCGGGCGCGTCGCCCGGTGGACCAGACGATCCACACACCGAGGGCGAACACCACGAGCGAGGTCCAGACGTTGAGTCGTTGACCGAGGATCAGCTCGGCCTGGTCGGTGCGCATCTTCTCGATGATGATCCGCCCGACGGGGTAGCCGGCGACGTAGAGCCCGAAGAGCTGACCCGGCGCCAGCGATCGACGTCGGTCCACGACGACGAGGACGAGGGCGAGGGCGAGCAGGAAGACCGCCTCGTAGAGGAAGGTCGGATGGAAGGTGCCCAGGACGACCGGCGCACCCGAGGCGTCGACCACCGCACGACCGGCCGCCTGGTCCCACTCGTGGATGGTCAGCCCCCAGGGCAGGTCGGTCCGGCCACCATAGAGCTCGTTGTTGAACCAGTTCCCCCAGCGCCCCATCGCCTGGGCCAGGGCGACCCCGGGGGCGGCAGCATCCGCGAAGGCGAGGAACGGCACGCCGTGGCGCCGACAGCCGATCCAGGCGCCGAGCGCACCGAGGGCGATCGCCCCCCAGATGCCCAGGCCGCCCTCCCAGATGCGCAGCGCATGCCACGGGTTGCCACCCTTGCCGAAGTACGGCTCCGGCGTGGTCAGGACGTGGTAGAGGCGACCACCCACGATGCCGAAGAGGACGGCATACAAGGAGACGTCGAGCACGACGCCGGGCTCGGCACCGCGATCACGCATCCGCCGGTCGGCGACCCAGATGGCCACCATGATCCCGGCGAGGATGCACAGGGCATAGGCCCGCAGCGGTATGCCGAACAGGTGCCAGACGCCCACGGTCGGGCTCGGCATCGCCTGGGGCAGGGCCAGCCCGACCGTCGCGGCCAGCGGGCTCACCTACTTCGTCGCCTTGGCGACGGCGGCCTTGAGCAGGTCCGGGGTGGCGATGGTCTTGATGTCCACGAGCTCGCCGTTGATCTTGTAGGTCGGCGTCCCCTGGATGCCCTCGGTGCCGAAGGCGTTCTTGTCGACCGCGTTGACGTAGTTGGTGTACTTGCCCACCTCGACGCAGGTCTGCCACGTGTCGAGCGCAGCGCCACTGAGGCCGGCGCCCTCGGCGAGCTTCTTCAGGCCCGCCACGGTCCAGCCGCTGCCCTCCGTCGGCTGGTTGAGGTAGGCCGCGTCGTGGAACTCCTGGAACTTGCCGTCCTCGGCGGCGCAGAAGGCGCCATTGGCGGCGAGCACCGAGCCGTCGTTGCCGAGCTTGCGGTCGAGGAAGTTGAGCACGTGGTACTGGAGCTTGATGTCACCGGCCTGCGCCAGCTCGGCGAGCGTGCTGCCGAGGATCCCCTCGGCCTGCTGGCAGGCGGGGCACTGGAAGTCCTCGAAGACCTCGACCGTGGGCGCGCCCGCCTTGGGCGTGGCGTCGGCGAAGGCGGGGTATGCCGTGCCCATCGTCGCGCCGGCCGGCGTGGCGTTGCCGTCGCCCTTGGCCTCCTTCGTCGCCGACACCTGGGACCAGACGACGCCCCCGACGACGGCCACGATGGCGAGCACCGCGACGACGGCGGCGATGACGATCTTGTTGGCGCCGCCGCCGGAGGCCTTGGACGCTGCCTGGATCTTGGCCTGGCGGTCGGCGCCGGCGTTGCTCTTCTGGGCCATCGGGGGGTGTCCTCCGTGTGGTCGGGGCGACGGTCGGGCCGCGCACTGGGTGTTGATGGTAGGTCGTGAGGCTGGGAGTTGCCTCAGAGGAAGAGGCGGTGCCCCCACTTGAGGAGTTCCATGATCACCAGGATCGCGAACCAGGCGATGAGCCCGACGGCGAACCAGCCCTTGGAGACCAGGGCAACCGCCCTCGCGTCGGCCCGCGGGGACAGGAAGAGGTTGCCCTCGAGGATGTTCCACTGGGTCATCGAGGTGAAGACGAAGGTCGTGGAGACGGTGACGAGCAGGCACCACGGGCAGAGCGCGCCGATGACGAAGGTCGACTGGTAGAGCAGCCAGTACGCGAAGATCACGCCGAGCAGATAGCAGACGTTGGCCGTGAACATGAACCAGCGCGGGAAGCGCACCCCGGCCAGCGAGGCCACCGCGATCGTCATGACGACCGGCTCGGAGACCAGGCCGAGGAAGGCGTTCGGGAAGCCGAAGACATTGGCCTGCCAGGTGCTGCCGACCTTGGAGCAGTCGAGGATGGCGTTGATCGAGCAGTAGGACGAGGCGTTCGGGTTCTTGGCCAGGGCGATCGCCTCGATCGACAGCGCCGCCGCCGCGATCAGGCTGAGGATGGCGAAGACGAGCATCTCGCCGAAGAGGCGCCCCCGCTTCCGCGCAGCGAGGGAGGCGATGTCGCCCAGATCCTCCGCGCGGCGGGCATCACGGGCGCGGGTGCCGCGCATGCCGGTGGGCTCGACCACCTCCGTCACGGTGCTCATCGGTCTCCCTCGCGCACGCCCGCAGCCAGTTCCGCGGTCAGGGAGCGCAACGCCGCGATTCCGTCCGAGAGTTCCGCGTGCTCGGCCAGGCACCGGACGAGGGCCGTGCCGACGATGACCCCGTCCGCCCAGGAGGCGATCTCGGCGGCCTGGGCGCGCGAGGAAACACCGATCCCCACACAGACCGGCACAGGGCTGACGGTGCGGGCCCGGTGCACCAGCGCCGGGGCATGGGAGTCCACCGACTCCCGGGTGCCGGTCACGCCCATGGTGGCCGCGGCATACACGAAGCCCCGACACGCGGAGGTGACCTTGGTCAGTCGCTCCTCGGTCGAGCTGGGGGCGATGAGGAAGACGCGGTCCAGGCCGTGGGTGTCGCTGGCCGCGATCCAGTCGGCGGCCTCCTCGGGGATGAGGTCGGGGGTGATCAGCCCGGCTCCCCCGGCTGCCGCGAGGTCGCGGGCGAACCGCTCGACCCCGCGCTTGAGCACCAGGTTCCAGTAGGACATGACGAGCGGAGGGGCACCGGCGGCCCGCACGGCTGCCGCGGCCCGGTAGACGTCGTCGGTGCGGACCCCGCCGGCCAAGGCGGTCGAGGCAGCGGCCTGGATGACGGGTCCGTCCATCACCGGGTCGGAGTAGGGCACCCCGATCTCGACGATGTCGACGCCGGCCTCGACCATGGCCACCATGGCCCGGATCGAGCCCTCGACGGTCGGGAAACCCACCGGCAAGTAGCCCACGAGCGCGGCGCGGCCCTCGGCCTTGCAGCGCGCGAGGACGTCAGTCACTCCGAGGCCAGTCGCCGTCACCGCGCTCACCGCTCCCCCTCGTCGACCAGGCCGACCCCATTGGCCGGTCTCCTCGGGGCTGCGGGCCTCGCTCCTTCGTCGCTCGTGTCCTCGCCCCCGTCGTCGACCAGGCCGACTCCATTGGCCGGTCTCCTCGGGGCTGCGGGCCTCGCTCCTTCGTCGCTCGTGCCCTCGCCCCCGTCGTCGACCAGGCCGAACCACTCCGCCGCGGTGTGCATGTCCTTGTCGCCGCGACCCGAGAGGTTGACCAGGATCAGCCCGTCCGGGCCGAGCTCCCGACCGACCTCGAGGGCACCGGCCAGCGCGTGCGCCGACTCCAGGGCCGGGATGATGCCCTCGGTGCGGCAGAGCAGCTCGAAGGCCCGCATGACCTTCTCGTCGGTGGCGTAGCGGTACTCCGCGCGCCCCGAGTCCCGCAGCCAGGAGTGCTCGGGCCCGACGCTCGGGTAGTCCAGGCCGGCCGAGATCGAGTGCGACTCGACGGTCTGGCCGTCCTCGTCCTGCATGAGGTAGCTCATCGCGCCGTGGAGGACCCCGGGCGAGGCGGAGGCGAACCGGGCCGCGTGCCGGCCCGTCTCGACACCCTCTCCCCCGGCCTCGACCCCGACGAGGCGCACGCCCTCGTCCTCGATGAAGCGGTGGAAGATGCCCATCGCGTTGGACCCGCCGCCGACGCAGGCGATGACCGCGTCGGGCAGCCGGCCGGTGAGCTCGAGCACCTGCGCGCGGGCCTCGACACCGATGATCCGGTGGAAGTCACGCACCATCTCGGGGAACGGGTGCGGGCCGGTCACCGTGCCGATGAGGTAGTGGGTCGTCTCGACATTGGTCACCCAGTCGCGCAGGGCCTCGTTGATCGCGTCCTTGAGGGTGGCGCTGCCGTGCTCGACGGCGACGACGGTCGCACCGAGCATCTTCATCCGGGCGACGTTGAGCGCCTGGCGCTCGGTGTCGACCCGGCCCATGTAGACGGTGCACTCCAGGCCCATGAGCGCGGCGGCCGTGGCCGTCGCCACGCCGTGCTGCCCCGCACCGGTCTCGGCGATGACGCGCGTCTTGCCCATCCGCTTGGTGAGCAGCGCCTGGGCGATGACGTTGTTGATCTTGTGCGAACCGGTGTGGTTGAGGTCCTCGCGCTTGAGGACGATGCGTGCGCCGCCGGCGTGGGCGGCGAAGCGTGGCACCTCGGTGATGATGCTCGGCCGCCCGGTGTAGGTGCGGTGCAGTCGCTCCAGCTCGGCCAGGAAGTCGGGGTCGACCATGGCCTTCTGGCGTGCCTCGTCGAGCTCCTCCAGCGCCGGGATGAGGGCCTCGGGGACGTAGCGCCCACCGAAGGGGCCGAAACGACCGGGTATGCCGTCGGTGCCGGTTCCCGCGGTGCGCTCGGTCGCCGTGGGCCCACTCGCCGAGCGGTCGGAGGTGGTGTGCTCAGTCATGGTCTGCTCCTTGGCGGCCGGCGACGATCATCGCTCGCGCAGCCTCGACGGGGTCCGCCCCGGTGACCAGGGCCTCGCCGACGAGGATCGCGTCGGCGCCCTGGCCGGCATACGCGGCGGCGTCCTCGGGTCCGCGGATGCCCGACTCGGCGACCCGCACGATGCCCGGCGGGATGAGCGGCACCAGCCGCGAGAAGGTCTCGGGGTGGACCTCCAGGGTCTTGAGGTTGCGGGCATTGACGCCGACGACGGCCGCGCCGGCATCGACGGCCCGCTGGGTCTCGACCTCGTCATGGACCTCCACGAGGGCCGTCATCCCGAGCTCACCGGTGAGCCGGAGCAGGTCGCCCAGGGTGCGGTCGTCCAATGCAGCCACGATGAGCAGGATGAGGTCGGCGCCATGCGCCCTGGCCTCCCACAGCTGGTAGGGCTCGACCATGAAGTCCTTGCGCAGGACCGGCACGTCGACGCGGGCGCGCACGGCGTCGAGGTCGGCGAGGGAGCCGCCGAAGCGCCGTTCCTCGGTGAGGACCGAGATGGCGCTGGCCCCGCCCGCGGCGTACTCGGCGGCGAGCGCCGCGGGATCGGCGATGGTGGCCAGGGCGCCCTTGCTCGGGCTGGCCCGCTTGACCTCGGCGATGAGGGCCAGGCCGGGGGCGCTCAGGGCGGCGAACGCATCCTTCGCCGGAGCGGCCGACCCCACCACGCGCTCGAGGTCGGCCAGGGAGGTGCGGGCGCGACGTGCGGCCAGGTCGAGGCGCACGCCGTCGATGATGGTGTCGAGGACAGTCGTCATGGGGTCAACCGGGCCGGGTCGCCCCCGGCGCTGCTGGTCAGTGGCCGGCGTGGTCCGTCTGGACGTCGATGCCGTAGCCCATGGAGCTGAGCACCTTGCCCGCAACCAGGCCGATGATGCCGACGACCACACCGGCGATCGCCAGTGGCACGCTCAGGATGCCGACGGCGAGGGAGACCAGGCCGAAGGCGACGATGAGGAGGAGGACACACACCCAGGCGGCGAGGCTGTTGCCGTGGTTGTCGTACTCGTCGGACATGGCGGGCTCCTGGTCTTCGGTCGACGACGGAGTTCTCCGTCGCCATCGGGTCATCGCGTGCTCTGGGGGCGGACTCGCGTCCTGAGGGGATTGTGTCAGGTCCGGTCCTCGGCCGGCACATCGGTGGGGTCCACGCCGGCGGACAGGTCCTCCCAGTCGCTGCTCACGACCTCACCGCGCCGACCACTCGACGCGGCCTGCTCGCGGTCGTAGCGCGAGGACGGGTCGGGCCAGCGGCGAGAGCCTCGTAGGGCGAGCAGGGCGGCCACGGCCAGCAGGATGGCGCTCGCGGTGCCTGCGTGGGCCCACGGAGTCACCTCGGCGGCGACCGGCAGGGTGTCGGCCCGGCCGACGGCGGAGGCCGCGATCGGGCCGAGGATCGCCTCCGGTGAGGCCAGGGCCCGCAGGGCGAGCGCGGCCGCGCCGAGCGCGAGGAGCATGCCGACGACCAGGGCCGCGGTCCGCACCCTGGCCCCGGTCACCATCGCCGCCACGACGGCCGCGAGCACCGCCAGCGCGAGGGCCACGCCGCCGGGGGCTGCCTGGGACCCGGTGGCGCTCACGGTGGCCGTGCCCAGGACGGCGTCGTCGACGCGACCGGAGAGCCAGTCCTGGCCCCAGGTGGCCACGACGGCGACGGCGAGGACGGTCACGAGCATCGCCAGCCGGCCACGGGTCACTGCGTGCTCCCGGTCACGACGGCCATGGCCGAGGCCGTGGCGACGGCGCGCAGTGCGGCGGCCGCCTTGACCTGGCACTCCCGCTGCTCACTGGCCGGGTCGGAGTCGGCGACGATGCCGGCGCCGGCCTGCACGTGCGCCCACCCGTCCTTGATCACCGCTGTCCGGATGGCGATGGCCATGTCGAGGTCGCCGTGGAAGTCGAGGTAGCCCACGACCCCGCCGTAGACCCCTCGGCGCGAGGGTTCGTAGGCCTCGATCAGCTCCATGGCCCGCGGCTTTGGGGCGCCGGAGAGCGTGCCCGCGGGGAAGGTGGCGCGCAGCACGTCGTAGGCGACGGCGCCGGGGCGCAGGTCGCCCACGACCGTCGACTCCAGGTGCATGACATGGCTGTAGCGACGCACGTCCATGAACTCGACGACGTCGACCGTCCCGGCGCGCGCGACCCGGCCCAGGTCGTTGCGGCCGAGGTCGACGAGCATCACGTGCTCGGACCGCTCCTTGGGATCGGCCAGGAGCTCCTCGGCGAGGGCGACATCCTCCTCCGGAGACTTCCCCCGTGGACGGGAGCCGGCGATCGGGTGGGTGATCGCGCGCTCTCCGGTGACCCGCACGAGTGCCTCGGGTGAGCTGCCGACGACGTCGAAGACTCCCCCGTCGGCCGACGGGAACCGGAAGAGGTACATGTAGGGACTGGGGTTGCTGGCGCGCAGCGCGCGGTAGACGTCGAGCGGGTCCGCCATGCACGGCAGGCTGAAGCGCTGGGAGAGGACCACCTGGAAGACCTCACCGGCCCGGATGTCCTCCTTGGCCGACTCGACGAGGTCCAGGTAGGCCTCCGGAGTGAGGTTGCTGCGGACCTCGTCCAGCGCCGCGGTGACCGCGGACGGGTCCACGACGGCGACCGTCGAGGCGGCCGGGGCGGCCAGGGCCGAGGTCATCGCGTCCAAGCGCGCCACCGCATCGGCCCAGGCCTGCTCGACCCGCTCGTCGGTGTCGTCGTAGTTGAGCGCGTTGGCCACGAGGATGAGCGAGCCGTCCGAGTGGTCGAGGATGGCCAGGTCCGTGGCCAGCATGAGCGCGATCTCGGGCAGGGCGAGGACGTCCGGGGCGAGGTCGGGGAGGCGCTCCCACCGTCGCACGGCGTCGTAGCCGATCATCCCGACCATCCCCCCGGTCAGTGGGGGCAGCCCGTCGATCGGGTCGGTGGCCAGCGCGGCCACGGTGTCGCGGAGGACGTCGGTGGGCACCCCGTCGGTGGGCACCCCGGCCGGCGGTTCCCCGATCCAGTGGGCCCGACCCTCGCGCTCGGTGAGCGTGGCCCGGCTCGCCGCGCCGACGATCGACCAGCGTGACCACACGCCCCCGTGCTCGGCCGACTCGAGCAGGAAGGTGCCCGGGCGGGAGGCCGCGAGCTTGCGATACACGCCGATGGGGGTCTCGGCATCGGCCATCAGCCGCCGGACGACCGGGATGACGCGACGATCCTGCGCCAGGACCTCGAAGGCGTCCAGGCTGGGCCAGGTCTCACCGAAACCCAGGCTGGGGCCGGGCTGCGGGGCGCTCACGCCGCACCACCGCCGACCACCGCGGGCAGGTCGCCGGCGTCGAAGCAGGTCCGGTCGCCCGTGTGGCACGCGGCCCCGATCTGGCGGACACGCACGAGGAGGGCATCCCCGTCGCAGTCGAGGGCGACGCTGCGGACCAGCTGGGCATGGCCGCTGGTGTCGCCCTTGCGCCAGTACTCCTGCCGGGAGCGTGACCAGAACGTCACGCGACCCTCGCCGAGCGTGCGCCGCAACGCCTCGTCGTCCATCCAGCCGAGCATGAGGACCGCCCCGGACTCGGCATCCTGGACGATCGCGGCGACCAGCCCGTGGTCGTCCCGCTTGAGGCGGGCAGCGATCGCGGGATCCAGCGCAGTGTCGGGTGAGCTCACCGGGCCATTCTGCCGTGACCGCCTCAGCGGACCGGCAGGCCGTCCGCAGCCAGGGCGCCCTTGACCTCACCGATGGTCAGCTCACCGAAGTGGAAGACGCTGGCCGCGAGGACGGCATCCGCGCCAGCCCGGACGGCCGGGGCGAAGTGCCCCAGGGCCCCGGCCCCGCCGCTGGCGATCACCGGGATCGAGACCTCGGACCGCACCAGGGCGATCAGCTCGAGGTCGAAGCCGTCCTTGGTGCCGTCGGCGTCCATCGAGTTGAGCAGGATCTCGCCGGCGCCGAGCCCAGCGGCACGGGCGCACCACTCGATGGCGTCGAGGCCGGTGCGGGTCCGGCCGCCATGGGTGGTCACCTCGAAGCCGTCGAGCACCTGCCCGCTCTCGCTGGTGCGCCGCCGCACGTCGGCCGAGAGGACGAGGACCTGCGCGCCGAAGCGGTCGGCGACCTCCGCGATCAGCTCGGGGCGGGCGATCGCCGCGGTGTTGACCCCCACCTTGTCGGCACCGCAGCGCAGGAGGCGGTCGACGTCGTCGACGGTGCGCACCCCTCCCCCGACGGTGAGCGGGATGAACACCTGCTCCGCCGTCCGTCGCACCACGTCGTAGGTGGTGGCGCGGTCACCGCTGCTCGCCGTCACATCGAGGAAGGTCAGCTCGTCGGCTCCCTGCTGGCCGTACGCCGTGGCGAGGGCCACCGGGTCACCGGCGTCGCGGAGGTTCTCGAAGTTGACCCCCTTGACGACCCGCCCGGCGTCCACATCGAGGCACGGGATGACGCGGACGGCAACGGACACAGGGCAAATCTAGTCGGGCCGGTAGCCTCACTCGACGTGTGGGACCAGATCACGGACGCCGCCGACCCGGCCCACGTCGCCGCGGTCCTCGCCCTCGCCGGGACGGCGACACCGCCTCGGGGCGAGGTCGTCGTCATCGCCATCGACGGCCCGAGCGGGTCGGGCAAGACCACGCTGGCAACCGCCGTCGCCGACGCGCTCGGCGCCCCGATCGCCCACATGGACCAGATCTTCCCCGGCTGGGACGGCCTGGCCGCGGCGGTGCCGCTCGTCGTCGCCCAGGTGCTGGAGCCGGTCGCCCGTGGTAAGGAGGCGGCATACCGGGTCTGGGACTGGGCCCGGGACGACTGGGGCGGGACGCTCACCCTCCCCCGACACCGGTTCCTCGTGCTCGAAGGGTGCGGCTCGTCGGTGGGACCGGCCCGACCGTATGCCGCGGTGAGGGTCTGGGTGGACGCGCCGCGGACCGAGCGCATGGCGCGGGGCATCGCACGGGACGGGGAGGCCTTCCGACCGCACTGGGAGCGCTGGGCTGCCCAGGAGGACGCTCTCTACGCGGCCGACCGGACCGCCGAGCACGCCCACCTGCGCCTGCAGACCGGGCGGCCGTCATGACGGCGGGCGGACTGGGCCGGATCGCCCGCCGGTCCCGCACCGAGGCGCAGACGCGGATGCAGCGGCTGCGCGAGCGACTGTCCTTCATCGCGCAGTGTGCGATCGGGGCCGCGCTGGCCTGGCTGGTCGCCACCGGCGTGTTCCAGCACACGTCGCCGATGTTCGCCCCGGTCACCGCGCTCATCTGCCTGGGCCTGTCCTACGGCAACCGCGTCCGACGCTCCTTCGAGCTGATGCTCGGCGTGGCCGTCGGCGTCGCCATCGGTGACCTCTTCGTCCACCTCTTCGGCTCGGGCGTCTGGCAGGTCGGCCTCGTCGTGGCGACCGCGATGGGGGCCGCAGCCCTGCTCGGGTCGGGGCAGCTGCTCACGACCCAGGCGGGGGTGCAGGCGATCTTCGTGACGACGGTCGCGGTCCCGGGCGGCTCGGTCGTCAACCGCTGGGTCGACGCCGTCATCGGCGGCAGCGTCGCCCTCGCCGTCACCGTGCTCTCCCCACGCGCACCCGTGCACCGCCCGCGGGCCGAGGCGGCCGTGATCCTCGAGGACCTCGCCGACGTCCTCAGGGACACCGCCCAGGCGGTCCGGGCCGGGGATGAGGGCCAGGCCACGCGTGCGCTGGAGCGCGCCCGCGCCACCGACGCGGCGCTGGACCAGCTGCGTCAGTCCTCCGCCGAGGGACAGGCCGTCGTCCGCCAGTCACCCTGGCGTCGCCGCCATGGCGCGGACGTCCAGGCGATCCTCGACCTGGTCACGCCCCTCGATCGCGCGGCCCGCAACCTGCGCGTGCTGGCTCGCCGTTGCCGGGCCGTCGTCCGCCGCGGGGAGTCGCTGCCCGCCGACCACCTGGCCATCCTCGACGCCCTCGCCGATGCCGTCCACGAGGTCGCCTGGCTGCTCGAGCGCCGAGCCGACCCGGCTGCGGCGCGGGCGGACCTGGTGGCGGTGGCGGCCGCGACCGCGACCTCGCACCCGACGCTGTCGGCAGCGGTCGTGCGTGGGCAGGCCCGCTCGATGATCATCGACCTGCTCATGCTCACCGGGCTGACCGAGGACGAGGCCATCGACCAGCTCCCGGCCGACGACTGACCCTCGTGCCCGGTCGGCCCTGACGCGTCCGCGACTCAGGCCGACGGGGTGCGCGCGGCCACCAGGGTCGCCAGGCGCTGGGCCTCGTCCCGACCGCTCTGGGCGTCGGCGCGCTGGATGGCCATGACCGCCAGGGTGTCGCCCTCGGCGAGGTCGAGGTGCGCCCACGGGTCACCGTCGGGGAAACGCACGCCGAGGATCTCTCCCCAGGCCACGGTCCGGGACAGGAAGAGGTTGCGGACGGTGAGGCCCTCCGGACCCGGCACCGCCCGGATCGTGGCGTACCGCAGCATGAGCGCGGCCACCAGCAGGCCGATCCCGGCCACCGAGAGGGCCTCCCCCACCGACGAACCGATGGCCGCCCCGACGATGGCGAAGAGCACGATCGCCGCCGCGCCGAAGGCCAGCGGCACCACGCGTCCGCGCCGGGGCCGGAACGGCGCGGCCAGCGGGTCCCCGCCGGCCGCCGCCGCAGGCGTCAGATCCGGCATGCCGCGATGTCCGTCACGAGGATGGCGCGGGCACCGAGCTCGTAGAGCTCGTCCATGACCCGGTTCGTCGAGGCCCGCGGCACCATGGCCCGCACGGCGACCCAGTCGCGGTCCGCCAGCGGTGAAAGGGTCGGCGACTCCAGGCCGGGGGTGACCTCACAGGCCCGCTCCACGAGGGCAGCGGGGCAGTCGTAGTCGAGCATGACGTAGGTCCGGGCCGTCACCACGCCGAGCAGCCGGCGCCGGAGCACCTCGATGCCGGCGCCCTGCTCGGTCGTCGCATTGCGGATGAGCACCGCCTCGCTGCGCAGGATCGGCTCCCCGAAGACGGCCAGCCCCTGGCTGCGCAGCGTCGCGCCGGTCTCGACGACGTCGGCGATGACGTCGGCGACGCCCAGGGTGATGGCGGTCTCGACGGCCCCGTCGAGGCGCACGACGTGGGCCTGCACCCCGCGGTCGGCCAGGTGCTTCTCGACGAGTCCGGGGTAGGACGTCGCGACCCGGCGACCGGCGATCTCGGCGACCGTGCCCGCGGTCCCGGGCCGGGCGGCATACCGGAAGGTCGATCCCCCGAAGCCGAGCGGCATCACCTCGGCGGCCGGGCTGCCGCTGTCGAGGAGCAGGTCGCGGCCGGTGATGCCGCAGTCGACGGTCCCGGACCCGACGTAGACGGCGATGTCGCGGGGGCGCAGGTAGAACAGCTCGACGCCGCCGGCCTCGTCGGTGACGATGAGCTCCTTGGGGTCGCGGCGGATGCGGTAGCCCGCCTCGCGGAGCATGTCGGCGGCGGCGTCGGAGAGGGATCCCTTGTTGGGGACGGCGATGCGGAGCATGGGGACTTTCCTGGAGGTGGCGGCTCAGAGGTGGGCGTAGACGTCGTCGGGCGTCAGGCCCTTGGCGACCATGAGGACCTGGAGGTGGTAGACCAGCTGGCTGATCTCCTCGGCGGTCTCGCGGTCCGACTGGTACTCGGCGGCCATCCACACCTCGGCGGCCTCCTCGACGATCTTCTTGCCGATCGCGTGGACGCCGGCGTCGAGGGCGCGCACGGTGCCCGAGCCCTCGGGGCGGGTCACGGCCTTCTCGGCGAGCTCGGCATACAGGGTCTCGAACGTCTTCACCCGACAAGGGTACGGGGGCGGAGGATCGCTCCCCCGCCCCCGTCCGTGCGGTGGCCGACGCCGTATGCCGTCGGCTCGCCTCAGCGCGCGGCCGCCGTCTCCCGGTCCCCGGGCGACGTCGTGCCCGACCCGGCCGCGCGGGTCGCCTTGACCCACTGGGTGAAGCCGTAGAGGACGAAGAGGCCGTAGAAGATGTACATCACGGCCGTGGGGACGTAGCCCGTGGCGAAGCCCAGCGGCACGCCGACCAGGTCGACGCCGATCCACGCCAGCCAGAACTCGTTCCAGCCCCGCGCCATCGCATAGGTGGCGATGATCGAGCCGACGAAGATCCAGGCGTCGCACCAGTAGAACCACCACTGGGGGGTCCAGTACGGGTTCGGCGCGAGGTTCCACAGGGCGACGAAGACCTGGTGGACGAGGACGGTGCCGAGCAGCCAGACCGCGACCATGGCGAAGCGCTCCCTGGTCGTGGCCCAGCGCGGCGTGATCGCGGCTGCGGCGGCGGTGTCGATGCCGCGGGCCTTGCGGCTCTCGTTCCATCGCCACCAGCCGTAGATGCTCGTGACGATGAAGAAGACCTGCCGGCCGGCCTGCCCGAAGAGAGGGATCCGCTGGTCGGCGCCGAAGAGGGCACCGAGGTAGACGAAGAACAGGATGATGTTGGCGCTGATGCCGATCGGCCAGGCCCACACCCAGCGCTTCATGCCGTACCACGCGGACACGATGCCGATGAGGACGCCGAGGACCTCGAGGCCGTGGATCGAGTAGCTGCCGATGGGGATGGTCCAGTCGAGGAGCCGCTGGAAGATGTTGGCGCTGGCGGCATCGGCCGCGGCCAGGGCCGTGAGGGTGCTGATCATGAGGGGCGTTCGTCCTTCGGAGTCGTACTTGTTCGGATGGACGAACTCCGGGGAAACGCTCGCCATCGGAGCGGCCGGTGGGCGCGCGAGGCGAGCACCCGGCATACCGATGCCGTTCGTGCTACCTACCATCCGGACTTTCACCGTCGGTCCCGGAGTTTCACCGGGTCAACCGCTGGCTGGCTGCGAGCGGGTCGTGGACTGTCACCACCGGTTCGGAATTGCACCGACCCCGGAGCACGTGGCGTCAGTATGCCGTGTGCCCGCCGGGTGGGCACAGCCCGGTCCGTATGGCAGCCCTCACACCGTGGTCGGGGTGGGGGGCGACCGGTGCCGAGGTGGCAGGGTGAGGCCATGAGCAGTGCCGGGGACGCGGTGGCAGGTGGGCGCGGGCCGGGGGGCGACCTCGGGTTCGGGCCGAAGCTGCTGCTCGTCCTCGGCGCCACGGTCCTGGTCATGGCCGGCCTGCGGGAGATCGGCAACCTGATCGGGCCGGTCTTCCTCGCGCTCACCCTCGCCGTGGCGGTCCGGCCGATCGGGCACTGGCTGCGCGCGAGGGGCGTGCGCTCCGGCCTGAGCACGGTGCTGGTGCTGCTCGTCCTCTACGTCCTGCTCTTCGGGATGTTGGCGGTCCTGGGGCTGGCCGTCTCCCAGCTCGTGGGCACGCTGCCCGACTACGCCGACCAGTTCACGACGCTGACCCAGTCGGTGCTCGGCTGGCTCTCCGACCACGGCATCCACCAGGACGCCCTCGACCGGGCCCGGTCGGAGGTGAGCGTCGGCACCCTCGTCGGCGTCGCGCAGGGGTTGCTGTCGAGCCTGACCTCGGGTGCGAGCCTGGTGCTCTTCCTCCTGCTGTCGGTGGCCTTCCTCGTCATCGACACCGCGGGCCTCGAGGGTCGTGCGGCCATGGTCCGTCGGGCCCAGCCGCACCTCAGCGCCGCGCTGGAGGACTTCTCGCACCGGGTGCGGCGCTACTGGGGCTTCTCGGCGCTCTTCGGGCTCGTGCTCGCGGTCGCCGACTACCTCGCCCTGCTCGTCCTCGGTGTGCCGCTGGCGCTCACGTGGGCGGTCGTGGCGTTCATCTGCAACTTCGTGCCGAACGTGGGGTTCGTGCTCGCGCTCGTCCCACCGGCGATCCTCGCCCTGCTCAGCGGCGGCCCGTGGCTGGCCCTCGGGGTGGTCGTGTCGTACATGGTGATCAGCTTCGTCGTGCAGACCCTGCTCCTGCCGAAGTTCATGGGCGACGCGGTGGGGCTCAACACGACGACGACGTTCATGTCGCTCGTCTTCTGGACCGGGATCATCGGCGCCCTCGGGGCACTGCTCGCGATCCCGCTCACGCTGCTGGTCAAGGCCCTCGTCATCGACTCCACACCGTCGTTGCGCTGGTTGGGTGCCTTCGTCTCCAGCGCCGACTCCGCCGCTCGGGTGGAGGGCTCCTCCGGGCCCTGACCTGAGGGCGGGGTGGCGCCACCCGGCTCCTCACCCGGTGGCGGAGCGGATCGGTGTCACCCCGACGACACCGGCACGCTCCGCGAGGTGGGGAGCCGCCGGCCTCAGGCAGCGGCAGCCCGCGGCACGAGGCACCGGTCACCACACCGTGCGACCGACCCGAGGAAGCCCCGGGCCCACGTATGCCGCGGACTCCAGGATGAGCGCCGCATCCGGCCCGTAGTGCAGCAGGGCCGCGGTGGCGCGCGCCCGCCAGTCGAGAGGGCCACCGTGCGTGATGTACACGCCGGGGTGGACGACGCGCCAGCCGCCGCGCCCCAGCCGCCAGCGCAGGGCCGACGGAGTCAGGAACAGCAGCGCCTGCTCACGGGTCACCAGGCCCTGCTGGGAGCGCGCCAGCGCCTCAAGGTTCATGGCCGCCAGTGTCTCCAGATCTCAACCCGCACCTCGCCGTTCTCCACAGGTGCCGATCGCGGAGCGTTCTGGTGCCACCCCCACGACAGCTGCACGCTCCGCCACGTCACGTGGGCCGCACCCGGTGGCCGTCAGGTCACACCATGTCGATGCCCAGGGGCGGCAGGAGACCGAGCGCCCCCGTCGCGTCGACCCGCAGTCCCTTGACCCTGTTCTCCCGCGGGTCCAGGACCCAGCCGATGGCGCCGACGAGCGAGGCGCCACGCAGGTCTGCCCGCTCGAAGCGCGCGCCCATGAGGTCGCTGCCGTCGAAGTCCACCCGCCGCAGGTCGGTCCCGGTGAAGTCCGCGTCGCGCAGCCGGCAGCGACGGAAGGTCGTGCCCGAGAGGTCGCAGCCGGCGAACGAGGCGTCATCCATCCGGCAGTCCTCGAAGACGTTGGGGTCCAGGACCGGCCCGGCTGCGGTGCCCGACCAACCCAGGCCGAGCATCCGGCAGGACACGAAGGTGCAGCCGGTGAAGCGCGAGCCGACGAGGTCGGCCATCGACAGGTCGACGGACTCGAAGCGGCAGTCGACGAAGGTACACCCGACCAGCCGGGCCTGGCTCAGCGACAGGCCGACCACGCGGCAGCCGTCGAGGTCCAGTCCGCGCACGCCCGTCCTCGGAGCCAGCCCCTCGGTGATGGTGACGGACGCGGCATACGCCCCGACGTCGGCGAGTGCGACCCCTCGCTCAGCCCCGCCGTCGCCGGCCATCAGTGCCGGTGTCGAGCCACGAGTGAGCGCAGGTGGTCCACCGCGTCGGCCGCGACCTCGGCGCCGTAGACGGCCGATCCGGCGACGAAGACATCGGCCCCGGCCACCGCGCACTGCTCGATGGTCCTCGCCGAGACCCCTCCGTCGACCTGGATCCAGATCTCGCCGCCATGCCGGCGCACGGCCTCGCGCACCTCACGCACCTTGGGCATCTGGTCGGCCATGAAGGACTGGCCGCCGAAACCGGGCTCCACGGTCATGACCAGGACCATGTCGACCTCGGCGAGGAGGTCGGCATACGGAGCGAAGGGAGTCCCCGGCTTGAGGGCGAAGCAGGAGCGGGCGCCGGCAGCCCGGATGTCCCGCGCCAGCCGCACCGGGTCCGCGGCTGCCTCGATGTGGAAGGTGACCGACTTCGCCCCGGCCTCGGCATAGGGCGGCGCCCACCGGTCGGGGTCCTCGATCATCAGGTGGCAGTCGATGGGGATCGGCGAGACCCGCAACAGGGCCTCGACGACCGGCAGCCCGAGGGTGAGGTTGGGGACGAAGTGGTTGTCCATGACGTCGACGTGGGCCCAGTCCGCGTTGCGGATGGCGGCCAGCTCGGACTGGAGGTTGGCGAAGTCTGCGGACAGGATCGACGGCGAGATCTGCACGGCGACAACCCTATCCGGGCCCAGGTCAGTGGGTGCGACGCAGCAGCGCGAGGAACATCCCGTCGGTGCCGTGCAGGTGCGGCCAGAGCTGGATGTGGGGTCCCTCGCCGAGGTCGGTCAGCGCTCCCCCGCTGGCCTCCTCGACGACAGCGCGGGCATCGAGGACCTCCACGTCGTCCCGCTTCCTGACGACGTCACGGACGACGAAGGTGGTCTCGGCCAGGTGCGGGCTGCAGGTGGCATAGGCCACGACGCCACCGGGCGCCACCGCGTCGAGCGCCGACCGGAGCAGGTCACGCTGGAGCGGTCCGAGGGCGGTGACATCACCGGGCTGACGCCGCCACCGGGCCTCCGGCCGTCGCCGCAGGGCCCCCAGGCCGGTGCAGGGGGCGTCGACGAGGACCCGCTCGTAGCCCCCCGGCTCGTCCTCGCCGTAGTTGCGGCCGTCCCCGGTGCGGACCTCGACGGTGCAGCCGCGGGCCGCCGCTGCCTCGATGGCCGGGGCCAGTGTCTGCCGCACGAGGTCGGCGCGGTGCTCACTGACCTCGTTGGCGACCAGGTCGGCGCCGGCGTACGGGGCCAGCCCGGCCAGCAGACCCGCCTTGCCTCCGGGGCCGGCGCACAGGTCCAGCCAGCGGCCCTTCGCCCTCCCCTGCACCCCGGTGGGCACCGCGGCGAGCGCGAGCGCGATGAGCTGGGAGCCCTCGTCCTGCACGGCAGCCCGCCCGTCCCGGACCTCCGCGAGGTCGGCCGGCTGCCCTGAGTCGAGCACGACGGCGGTGGGGGCCCACGCGCCGGCCACCCCTCCCTGGGCCACCAGGTCGGCCACGGTCGTGAGGCCGGGGCGGGCCACGAGGGTCACCTTGGCCGGCTCGTTGTCGACGCGGAGCAGGTCGGCCAGGGCCGTGTCGCTGCTCTCCGGTCCGGCGGCGCCGTGCCCGATGAGCGCGGCCCGCAGGGCGCCCACGATCCACTCGGGGTGGGACCACTCCAGCGCGAGGGCGGCCATCCCGCCACCGTCCGGACGCACCCGGTCCAGCCAGGTGTCGCGGTCGGCCTCGCTGACTCGGCGCAGCACGGCGTTCACGAATCCCCCCGCCCCCTGCGAGACGACGGCACGAGCCAGCCCCACCGTCTGGTCGAGGGCCGCGTGGTCAGGGACCCGCATGCCGAGGAGTTGGTGCACGCCCAGACGGAGGACGTCGAGGACCTCGTCGTCGATGCGGGTGACCGCGCGGTCGGCGGCGCGCGCGATGACGGCGTCGTAGAAGCTCCGGTTGCGCAACGTGCCGAAGGCCAGCTCGGTCGTGAACGCGGCATCGCGCCCGGAGAGCCGCGCGCGGCGCAGCAGCCGGGGCAGCTCGAGGTTGGCGTACGCGCCGTCGGCGACCGCCCGCAGCAGTCGGTATGCCGTGGCGCGCGTCGGCTCGGCGCGGCGCGTGCGCTGACCGGGGGCCGTCGCCGAACGAGGGGGTCGTCGCGATCCCGTGCCGGTCACCCGCCCAACACCTCGCCCACGCCGATGCGCACGCCACGGGCCCAGTCGGCCGCCGCCATCTCCTTCTTGCCGGCGGGGCGCACCGAGCCCAGCCGGACCGGCCCGGAAGCGGTGCCGACGAGGACCGAGCGCTTGTCGGCCAGCAGGCGGCCGGGCGGCAGGGTGGCGGCGTCGTGCTCGAGGAGGTCGATCGGCCCGAGCCCGAGCCGCTCCCCGCGGAAGGTGGTCCAGGCCCCGGGCTCCGGCGTGCAGCCCCGTATCAGGCGATCGATCGCGAGGGCCGGACGGCTCCAGGAGACCTCGGCCTCCTCGACCGTCAGCTTGGGGGCCAGGCAGACGCCGTCGGTCGGCTGGTCGCGAGCGACGAGTGATCCGTCCGCGATGCCGTCGAGCGTGGCGACGAGCAGGCCCGATCCGGCCTCGGCGAGGCGCGCGAGGAGGGTGCCCGCCGTGTCGGTCGGGCGCACGCCCTCGGTCATGACGCCGAACACCGGACCGGTGTCCAGGCCGGACTCGATCCGGAAGGTGCTGGCGCCGCTGAGCTCGTCCCCGGCGATGATGGCGCGCTGCACGGGGGCGGCCCCCCGCCAGGCCGGCAGGAGGGAGAAGTGCAGGTTGATCCACCCGTGGGTCGGCACCTCGAGCAGGTCAGGAGGCAGCAGGGCGCCGTAGGCCACCACGGCGCACACGTCCGGGGCCAGCGCGGCCAGGGACTCCCGGAAGCCGGGCTCGCGGGGGCTGTCCGGCGTGAGGACCGGCAGCCCCAGGGCCGTGGCGAGCTCCTTGACCGGCGAGGGCTGCAGGCTCCGGCCTCGGCCGGCCCGGGCATCCGGTCGCGTGACCACCCCGACCACCTCGTGCGTGGACCGGGCCAGGGCACGCAGCGAGGGCAGCGCCACCTCCGGCGTGCCCGCGAAGACGACCCTCACCCCACCACCGCCTGGTTCGTGCGGGCGCGTTCCCGCTCCGCTGCCTTCGCCTGTCCACCAAGTCTAGGAGGGGGCACGGGCAGGTCAGGAAAGGGGGTCCACCGGGTCGAGGCGGACCGTGACCGGCTCCCCCTGCCGTCCCGCGGCCCAGCGGGCCCGGGCCTGCTTGAGGACGGTGGCCAGGGCCACCCGATCGGACTCCTCGACACTGATGATGAGCCGCTCTGGTCCCCCTTCGGACACGGGCAGCGGCCCCATCAGGCGCGCACTGGAGGGCCAGGGAGCCGCACGAGTGGCCGCCGCGAGGTCGGCACGCTGGCCGGTGACGGTCCCGACGACCGCACTGGGCGGCAGGTGGAGGAGCGCGCGATCAGCGAGCTCGCGTTGGGCGAACCATGCGGGGTCCCAGCGCACGAGGGCCTCGACGACGGGCAGGGTCACGTGCGACGGGGCGCCACAGAGGACGCCGACCCCGCCGTCGGCGCGAGGCCGGACGAGGGAGAGGGCGCCGATCCATCGGCGCAGGCACTGCTCGGCCGCATCGAGCTCGGTGCGCTCGAGCAGGGCCCAGGCGTCGAGGAGGAGCGCCGCAGCATACCCGTCCTCGGCGATCGGCTCGGCGCCGGGGGTCGCGACGACCAGGCGCGGGCCCCCGGGCACCCGGTCGAGCACCTCCTGGCCGCCTGAGGTGTGGACCGGGACCCCGGCGAAGGCGCGGCCGAGCTCCTCCGCGGTGCGGGTGGCACCGACGACCGCGGACCGCAGGCGCAGCGACCCGCAGTGGGGGCACTCGAAACGACCGGTCACGCGACCGCACCAGCGGCAGCGCGGCGGCGTGCCCGAGCCGTCGAGGGCGAGCGGACCGGCACACCCCGGACAGCGCGCCGGGCGGCGGCACGAGTCGCAGGACAGGGCGGGCAGGTAACCACGCCGCGGCACCTGGACGAGGACCGGGCCCCGCTCGAGGCCGGCGTGGGCGGCCTCCCAGGCCACGCGGGGCAACCGGGCCCGTCCGGCTGAGGGATCGCGCTCGGCGTCGCGCTCCTCTCCGGCCACCCGCACCCGGGCCGTGCGGGCGCGCACCAGGTCGCGGGAGGCGTGCAGGTCCTTGAGCTCCCCGGCCTCCACGAGCGCCTGCACGGCGACCGAGCGGGTGAGGCCCGCGGGGACGAGGGCGCACCCCTCGACGTCGCGACGCACCCGCGCCACGGTGCGGACGTGGGCATAGGGCGCCCGGGGCTCCAGGTGGCTGGGGTCCCCGTCGTCCCACCAGGTGATCAGGCCCAGGTCGGGGACCGGTGCATGGACAGCCGCGCGTGTGCCGATGACGCACCGCACGTGCCCACGGCGCACCTTCAGCCAGGACGAGTACCGCGCCTGCGGCCCCTGGTCCGCGGTCAGGCGCACGTGCCGACCACGCCCCCACCGCCGCACGGCCTCCACCTCCACGCGGTCCACGTCGCGCCCGTCGGGCAGGACGATGATCGCGCCGCGACCCGACGCCAGGGTCGCCTGGGCGAGGTCGACGAGCCGGGCGGGCCACTGCTTGTCGGCATCGGTCGCGGGGGCCAGGAGCAGGCTGGCCGAGGGACTCTCCCCCCTCGCCAACCGCGCCACCAGGGCCTCTCCCCCGCCGTATGCCGTCCACCCGGCGCCCGTGGGCGGGTCCAGGCCCTCGTCCGTGTCGCCGACCTGGTCGGGCAGGGCCTTCTCCGCGGCGGCGTGGCGGGGTGGCACGGCCAGGCGCAGCACGTCCCCGAGGGTGCCGGCGCTCCGCAGGGCGACCTCACGGCATACGGCAAGGAGGGTGGGGCTGAGGACCGGCTCGGGCGAGACCACGCGACGGATGGGTGCGAGGCGGCCGCCGAAGTCGGCGGACGGCACTCGCTCGAGCACGAAGCCGTCGAGGTCCCGACCCGAGAAGCGCACCTTGACCCGCACACCGGGCACCACCTGCGCATCCAGGTCGGCCGGGACCAGGTAGTCGAAGGGCCGGTCCAGGTGCGGCAGGCCGGTGTCGACCTGCACCACCGCGACCGGGTCGACCACGGCCGGATCCGAGGGCGTCGTCGCACGTTTCGGAGCCGGCGCCGGAAGCAGGGTCAGCTGCTCCTCGCTCGTCCCCGGTGCGCTCGTCATGCCTCGGAAGATACGCCACGGCCCCGACGCGGACGTCGGGGCCGTGGCGTGGGCAGTGCGCGTCGATCAGCCGCGCACGGCCGCCTGCAGCTGCTCCACCCGGTCGGTGCGCTCCCAGGTGAAGGCGTTGTCGACGCCGTCTGCGCTGGTGCGCCCGAAGTGGCCGTAGGCCGCGGTCGGGGCGTAGATCGGGCGCAGCAGGTCGAGCTGGTCCAGGATCGCGGCCGGACGCAGGTCGAAGACCGAGAGGATCGCGTCCTGGATGCGGTCCGCGGGCACGTTCTCGGTCCCGAACGTCTCGACGTAGACACCGACCGGCTGCGCCTTGCCGATGGCGTAGGCGACCTGGACCTCGCAGCGGCGGGCCAGCCCGGCCGCGACGACGTTCTTGGCGATCCACCGGGTGGCGTAGGCCGCGGAGCGGTCGACCTTCGACGGGTCCTTGCCGGAGAAGGCGCCACCGCCGTGACGGGCCATCCCACCGTAGGTGTCGACGATGATCTTGCGGCCGGTGAGGCCGGCGTCACCCATCGGGCCACCGATGACGAACTTCCCGGTGGGGTTGATGAGGGTGCGGTAGTTGGAGATGTCGAGCTGGGTGCCGGCGTCGGCGAGCTCGGCCAGGACCGGCTCGATGACGTACTGGGTCACGTCGGGGGCGAGCAGGCCCTCGAGGGAGATGTCCTCCGCGTGCTGCGAGGACACCACGACCGTGTCGAGGGCGACGGCGCGGTCGCCGTCGTAGGAGATGGTGACCTGGGTCTTGCCGTCCGGACGCAGGTAGGCGACCTCGCCGGACTTGCGCACGGCGGTGAGGCGCTCGGCGAGCCGGTGCGCGAGGAAGATGGGCAGCGGCATGAGGTCGGGGGTGTCGTCGCAGGCGTAGCCGAACATCAGGCCCTGGTCGCCCGCGCCCTGCTTGTCGAGCGGGTCGACGCCGCCGGTGCGGGACTCGAACGCGGTGTCGACACCCTGGGCGATGTCCGGGCTCTGCTGCCCGATCGAGACCTCGACTCCGCACGACGCACCGTCGAAGCCCTTGGTCGAGCTGTCGTAGCCGATCCGCAGCACGGTGTCGCGCACGATGCGCGGGATCTCGACGTAGGCCTCGGTCGTGACCTCTCCGGCGACATGGACCAGGCCGGTCGTCACCATCGTCTCGACGGCCACCCGTGACCGCGGATCCTGCTCGAGCATGGCGTCGAGGATGCCGTCCGAGATCTGGTCACAGATCTTGTCGGGGTGACCCTCGGTGACGGACTCGGACGTGAAGAGGCGTGCAGACACGAGTGGAAGACTCCTTGGCGAGGGTGGACGGCGCCGATGGCGCCGGACCAAATCTACCGCGTGGCGACACTCACGCCGTGCCGTCTCAGCCACGTCATGGCTGGCGGCGGCCACCGGACCGCCCGCCAAGGGGTCACCCGCGGCCGCCCGAACGCGACGACGGCGAAGCACGTGCATGGAATGATCTCCCCGTGCACGATCAGCCCGTCGAACCCGCTGCGGAGGTCTACGGACCGGCCGCCGATGCGTTCACGCTGATCACCCGCGCCCAGGTGCTCGCCGACCAGGTGCGTGCGGAGGCCCATGCCGAGGCCGAGCAGGTCCGCCGGGACGCCGATTCCGTCCGTGAGCGCACCGGGAGCGCCAGGGCCGAGCTGGCGGGCATCGAGTCGAGACTCGAGCGCTCACGGGCGGAGGCCCAGGCCCACCTGGCGAGGGCACACGAGGAGGCCGAGGCGCTGCTCGCCGATGCCGCCGACCAGGCGAGCCTGCTGCGCGCCGGCGCCACCAAGGCCAGCGACGAGGCCGTGGCCGCGGCCACCGACGAGGCGGCGCGGCTCCTCTCCCGAGCCCGCGACGAGGCCCGAGCAATGGTGGAGGCGGCCACGACCGAGCGGGAGACCGTGCTCGCCCGGATCGCCGAGCACGAGCGTGCCGTCGTCGCGGAACTGACCGAGCACCGCGATCTCACCCACGCCCGGCTCGATGCCCATCGGGTCGCGCACGAGGAGCAGGTCGCCTCGACGTGGGCCACAGCCCGGGCCGAGTCCGGCCGCCTGCACGAGGAGAGCCGGGCCGAGGCCGATCAGCTGCGGGCGGCGGCCGAGCTGGCGGACAGCTCCGCCCGGGCCGAGCGTGAGGACCTCCTCCAGCGTGCTCGTCAGGAGGCCGACGGCCTGCGCGCCGGGGCCCGGGAGGAGTCCGACCGCCTGGTCGCCGAGGCCAACGACCATGTGGAGTGGGCTCGCGGCACCGTGCGCGACATCCTCGACCGCGCCGAGGCCGAGCGACAGGGTGCGCACCGCAGCCACCACCAGGCCCTCATGGAGGACGCACGGCAGGCCCGTGAGCAGGTGGCCAGGCTCATGCACCAGTCCCAGACCACCAGCCGCGACCGGCTCCGGGAGGCCGAGGCCGAGGCCGAGGCGCTTCGGGCGCAGGCCAGGGCGGTGCTCACCGCAGCCGAGAGGGATGCCGACCGCACCCGCCAGATCGCCGCGGACGAGGCGGAGCAGCTGCGTTCCGCGGCGCGCCAGGAGGCCGAGGAGGCCGAGGAGCGCGCCCGGCGTCGCCTCGCCGAGGCCGAGTCCGGTGCACGGCTCGTGCGCGAGCGCGCGGCCGAGGACGTCGAGCGCCTCCAGCGCGAGGCCCACGAGGCGCACCGCGCGCAACGTGCGGAGCTCGTCCGGATCACCGACGAGTCGGCGCGGCGTGCCGCCCAGGTGCGCGAGGACGCCGACGCCGCCCTGGAGCGCGCACGCGCAGAGCTGGCCGCCCTCACCGCGCGCCGCGACGCCATCCATGCCCAGCTCGGCAACCTGTCCGGCGTCATCGAGGCCCTTGCCGTCGATGGCCACCCCGCCACCACCAGATCACTGGCCTCCACCCCGACCGAGGAGAACCACCCATGACCACCCCCGACTTTCCGACCGTCTTCCGTGGCTATGACCCGGCCCAGGTCGACCAGCACGTGGCCTCCCTCCAGGCGGCACTGGAGGCAGCGCAGCGCGAGGTGGCGCACGTGACGGTCGAGCTGACCAAGACCCAACAAGCACACAGCTCCCTCGCCGACGAGGTGAAGGCCCACCAGGTGACCATCGCCTCCCTCGAGGAGGAGTCGAAGCGGGTCGCCAGCCCCAGCTTCACCGACCTCGGCGCGCGCATCGGCCAGATGCTCTCCCTCGCCGACGAGGAGGCGGCGCAGATCCGCTCCACCGCCGCGGGTGACGCCGAGACCGCACGCGCTGACGCCGTGGCGCACAGCGACAAGCTGCGCACCGAGGCCCAGCGCTACGCCGACGAGCTGCGGTCCAAGGCCGAGCTCGAGGCCAGCGAGGCCGCGGCGCGCGCGAAGGCGCATGCCGACGCCCTGATCGACGATGCCGCTCGGGAAGCAGCAGCCCGCCGCGAGGAGGCCGAAGCGCACTACGAGAGCCAGCGTGCGCGCGCGGCCGCGGCCGCGGCCGACTTCGAGACCACTCTCAGCGCTCGCCGGGAGCGCGCCTCCGCCGACTTCGCGGCCCAGCAGCAGCAGCACGAGAGTGCCCTCGCCGCCCTCCAGGAGCGCATCGACGTCCTCGGCCGGGAGTCCGAGCAGGACCGGGCCACCAAGGCCAGCGAGGCCACCCGGCTGCTCGAGGAGGCCAAGGAGCGGGCCGCCCTCCTCGTGGCGGATGCCAAGGAGCAGGCCGAGCGCGTCCGGCGCGAGTCCGAGCGCGAGCTCGCTGCTGCCACGGCACGCCGGGACTCCATCACGGCGCAGCTGAGCAACGTCCGCAACATGCTCGCCACCCTCGGTGGGGGCAACATCGCCATGGCCCTCGGTGAGGTCGAGCCGGCCGCCGCGGCCGCTGGCGGCGAGCAGCACGACCCCGTCGACGCACCGGCCGCCGACCTGGAGCTCACGGATGCAGAAGGCCCGGACGCCGACGCTTCCGACGCCCCGGCGCAGGACGCTGAGGACGCGCCGGACCGCACCGACGACCGGGGCGAGTGAGGGCGGGCGAGCCCTCCTGAAGGGCCGGGGTCCGGCCGGTCAGAGCAGGGTCTCGACCAGGTCCCAGATGGCCCCGGCGATGACCTGCTTGGGCGCTGGCCCCGCGTCCACCACCCGGGAGCTGCCCTGCAGGAGCAGGTGGACGGTGTTGTCGTCCTTGCCGAAGGTCTTGTCCGTGCCGACTTCGTTGACCACGAGCACATCGCAACCCTTGCGGGCCAGCTTGGCGCGGGCATGGTCGAGCACGCCCGCGTCGGCGTCACCGGTCTCCGCGGCGAAGCCGACGATCACCGGACCGGCGGCGTCCCCGCGATGGCGCACCAGCTCGGCGAGGATGTCGGGATTGCGGACCAGCCGCAGCTCCGGGGCGTCCTCGCTGTCGGCGGGCTTCTTGATCTTGTGGGCGGCATAGTCCGCGGGCCGGAAGTCAGCGACGGCCGCGGCCATGACGATGACATCGGCATCGTCGAAGCCCTCGAGCATCGCCCGTCGCATCTGCTCGGCGGTCTCGACCGACACGACCCGCACCCCCTCGGGCACCGGGAGGGCCACGGTGGAGACGAGGGTGACTGCGGCCCCGCGCGCAGCCGCCACCTCGGCCAGGGCATACCCCTGCTTGCCCGAGGAGCGGTTGCCCAGGAACCGCACCGGGTCCAGTGGCTCGCGGGTGCCGCCGGCAGAGATGAGCACCCGCTGCCCGGTGAGTGAGTCCACGACGCCCTCCGCACCCTCGGCAGGCTCGGCCGCCCCCGTCGTCGCGACGGAGGGCGCGGGCGCACCCTGGTGGGCGGCGAGGATCCGCGAGCACACGGCATACAGCTCATCGGGCTCGGGAAGGCGCCCCGGGCCGGTGTCCTTGCCGGTCAGGCGCCCCGACGCCGGCGGCACGATGTGCACGCCGCGTTCGGAGAGCGTGGCGACATTGGCCTGGGTGGCCGGGTGCTCCCACATCTCGGTGTGCATGGCCGGGGCCATGACGACCGGGCAGCGAGCCGTGAGCAGGACGTTGGTGAGCAGGTCGTCGGCCTGCCCGGTGGCCGCCCGCGCGAGCAGGTCGGCCGTGGCGGGCGCCACGACGACGAGGTCCGCGCTCTGGCCGAGGCGGACGTGCGGCACCTCGGTGATGTCGGACCAGACGTCGGTGTGGACCGGCTTGCCGGACAGCGCGGACCAGGTGGCCGCACCGACGAAGTGGAGCGAGGCGGCCGTCGGGACGACGGTCACGTCGTGGCCGGCCTCGGTGAACAGCCGCAGCAGCGAGGCGGCCTTGTAGGCCGCGATGCCGCCCGCGACACCGAGGACGACGCGCACCTAGCTCACTCCTCGATCGGCTCGGAGGTCAGCAGGTTGCCGTTGATCTCGCGCAGGGCGATGGAGAGCGGCTTCTCGTGCACCTCGGAGTCCACGAGCGGCCCGACGTACTCGAGCAGGCCCTCCTGGAGCTGGGCGTAGTAGGCGTTGATCTGGCGCGCACGCTTGGCGGAGTAGAGCACGAGGGCGTACTTGGAGTTGGCGTGCTCGAGCAGCTCGTCGATCGGCGGGTTCGTGATGCCGATGGGGTTGGCCTTGGTTCCGGACATGCGTCAGCGCTGCTTTCCGTCGGGAGTGAATCTCATCAATGATACGAGTTCCTGCGCGGCCCGCCGAACATCGTCGTTGACGATGGTGGTGTCGAACTCGGCGGCAGCGGCCAGCTCGACCCGCGCGGTCGCCAGCCGGGCCTCGCGCTCCTCCTCGGTCTCGGTCCCCCGGCCCACGAGCCGGCGCACGAGCTCGTCCCACGACGGTGGCGCGAGGAAGACGAAGTAGGCCTCGGGCATCGAGGCCCGCACCTGCCGAGCACCCTGGAGGTCGATCTCCAGCAGGGCCGGTCGACCGGCGGCGAGGGCGGCCTCGACGGGCCCGCGCGGGGTGCCGTAGCGCGCCCGGCCGTGGACGACCGCCCACTCGAGCATCTCGCCGGACTCGACGAGCTCGGTGAACCTGTCCTCGCTGACGAAGAAGTAGTGGACCCCGTCGATCTCCCCCGGGCGCGGCGCCCTCGTCGTGGCCGAGATGCTCAACCACACCTCCGGGTGGTGCTCACGCACCCACGCGGCGAGGGTGCCCTTGCCGACGGCGGTGGGGCCGGCGAGGACGGTCAGGCGTGCCGCCATCAGTGCCCGAAGCGCGCCAGGAGGGCAGCGGCCTGCTTCTGGCCGAGGCCACGGACCCGCCGGCTCGCGCTGATGCCGACCTCGTCCATGATCTGGGCTGCCTTGACCGGGCCCACGCCCGGGAGGGACTCGAGGAGCGCGGAGACCCGCATCTTGCCGATCACCTCGTTGGTGCGGCCCTCCTGGATCACCTCGGCCAGGGAGCCCTGGGCGTACTTCAGGCGGTGCTTGACGCTCGCGCGCTCGCGCCGGGCCGCGGCGGCCTTGAGCAGTGCCTCGGCGCGCTGCTCCTGGGTGAGGTTGGGGAGGGCCACGCACGGTCCTTGTCGTCGTCGGTCATCACGGGGTGCGATCGGCACCCCTCCCCGGACTATATCGAGGCTGTCGGGCCGAGGCGTCGGGTTGAGGGCGTCAGGCCCGGAGCAGACCGGCCAGGGCGCCGGCCTCGCGGTGTGCCGCCGCGCGCAGCGCCGTCATGCTCGGTCCCGCGGCGAGGATGCTGCGCGAGGCATTGGGCAGCACCTGGGGCAGGGCCTCGCCGAAGACTCGACGCAGGTCCTCCCCCGTGGCGCCCTGGGCACCCAGGCCGGGGGCGAGGATCGGCGCTGCCGAGGCGGCGAGGTCGATGTCGAGGTCCTGGACGGCCGAGCCCACCGTGGCTCCGACGACCAGACCGACGTGACCCAGCTCGCCGCGCGCCCGAGCCGGTGCATTGTCGGCCGTGGCCCCGTCGACGATGCCGGCGGCCACGCTGCGACCAGCGCGCACCGCATGCTGCACGGACGGGCCCTCGGGGTTGGAGGTGAGGGCGAGGACGAAGACTCCC
This sequence comes from Actinomycetota bacterium, assembly GCA_020161815.1. Lineage (GTDB taxonomy): Bacteria > Actinomycetota > Actinomycetes > Actinomycetales > Dermatophilaceae > Phycicoccus_A. The sequence continues at coordinate 363,978 of JAIUOP010000002.1, forward strand.
CGACCGGTCTGCTCGGCGAGGTCGATCGCCGGGCGCAGGGCGCCGTACCCCAGGTAGGGGCTCACGGTGAGGGCATCGGTCGGGCTCGGTGCGTCCTTGCCGAGGAAGGCCTCGGCGTAGGCATCCATCGTGGTGCCGATGTCGCCGCGCTTGGCGTCGAGGATCACCAGGGTGCCGGCGGCGCGGAGCGCGTCGACGGCTTCCTCGAGCACGGCGACGCCGCGGCTGCCGAAGACCTCGAAGAAGGCGGACTGCGGCTTCACGCACGCCACCTGCCCGGCGAAGGCCTCGACGCACGCCTCGGTGAAGGCGCGCAGTCCGTCGAGGTCGGCGGACAGGCCCCACTGCTGGAGCAGGCCGGCATGCGGGTCGATGCCGGCACAGAGGGGTCCGTGGGTCGACATGGCGGCGCGGAGCCGGACCCCGAAGGGCGTGGATTCGTATGCCGTGGAGCCGGTCTCGCTCACAGCTGCACCTTCCGTCGGTGGGCGATGCCGACGGCGTCGGCGAGGGTCAGGGCACGGGCGTCCAGCGCGGCGTCGAGCTCGTCGCGCACCCGCCGCGGAGCGCTGGGGTCGTTGAAGGTCGCGGTGCCGACCTGGACGGCACTGGCCCCGGCAGCGATGAGCTCGAGCGCGTCGAGCCCGGTGCGGATCCCGCCGACGCCGATGATCGGCGCGGTGTCGATGCGGCCCTCGCGCATGGCGCCGGCCACCTGCCAGATGGCCCGGACGGCAACCGGCCGGATCGCCGGGCCGGACAGGCCCCCGGTGATGCCCGCGAGCTGGGGGCGCAGCCGGTCGGTGTCGATGACGATGCCGAGGAGGGTGTTGATCATCGTCAGGCCGGTCGCGCCGGCCTGGAGCGCCGCGTCGGCGATGGCGACGATGTCGGTGACGTCCGGGGTGAGCTTGGCGAAGGTCGGCGTGCCGGGGGGCAGCTCCTGGTGGACCAGGCCGACGACGGTGCTCGAGCTCATCGGGTCGCAGGCGAAGACCAGCCCCCGGTTGGCGACGTTCGGGCAGGAGATGTTGATCTCGACCGCGACGACGCACGCGAAGGACGGATGCGATGCGAGCGCCCGCGCCACCTCGGCGAACTCGGCGGCCGTGTTGCCCGCGATCGAGACCACGACGCGGGCTCCGATCGAGTGCAGCCAGGTGAGGTCCTTGTCGAGGAAGGCGGCGATCCCCGGGCCCTGCAACCCGATCGAGTTGAGCATCCCGCTGGAGGTCTCGGCCATCCGGGGTGTGGGCCGACCGGACCGGGGGTCGGCCATCACCGTCTTGGTGACGAAGGCGCCGAGGTCGGTCAGGTCGAAGAAGCGGTGCAGCTCCCGGCCGTTGGCCGCGCAGCCGGAGGCGGTCATCACCGGGTTGGGCAGGGTCAGGGCGCCCAGGCGGGTGGTCAGGTCGGCCATGTCAGTGCCCTCCCGGCCGAGGTGCGCCGACGGTGTCGGCGGGCACCCGGCATACCCCGTCGTCGAAGGCATCCCAGCGGAGGCGGTCGCCGCGGAAGACCGGGCCCTCGACGCAGGAGCGGACCATGCGGGTGAGCCCGTCGTTGCCGGTCACCGGCATCACGCAGGTCATGCAGACCCCGACGCCGCAGGCCATCGACTCCTCGACGGCGACCTGGGCGACCGCACCGTGGGCGCTCGCGACCTCGGTGATCGAGCGCAGCATCCCCATCGGCCCGCAGCCGTAGACGACGGCGGCCCCGGTGCGCGTGATGACCTCGGGCAGCACGTCGGACACCCAGCCCTTGGTGCCCGCGCTGCCGTCGTCGGTCGTGATGGTGACCCCGTCGGCGCTGCGACGCGCCTCGACCACCCCGAAGAGGCGGTCCTCGGAGGCGGCCCCGAGCACCATCTCGACCCGGCACCCGCGCTCGCGCAGCACCTCGGCGAGCCAGAACAGTGGTGCGGAGCCGTAGCCTCCACCGACGAGCACGGTCGCCACGGGCTCGGTCGGGAGCGGGAAGGGCCGCCCGAGCGGGGCCACCACGTCGACCTCGTCGTGCGGGCGCAGCCCGGTGAGCCACTGGGTGCCCTCACCCTTGGCCGCGATGACGACGTCGAGGGTGCCGCCGTAGGCTCCCGAGGGGCTCACCCGGTGCAGCGAGAAGCTGCGCCGGAGCAGGTTCGCCGAGGTCGGGCCGCCGACGGCCATCGCGACGAACTGGCCGGGACGGGCCAGCTCGGCCACGCCCGGTGCCACGACCGTGAGGTGGTGGTAGGCCCCGACCCGCCGGTTGGCGACGACCTCCCCACGCACCTGGACGACATCCCTCATCGCGTCGACCCTGCCAGCTCCTCACGTCCCCGCCCGAGCAGGTCGAGCGCGGCGGCATGGTCCTGCAGCGAGGTGACCGTGAGGTCGCCCTTGCGCAGCGCCTCGATTGCCTGCACCGCCGCCGCGAACTCCTGCACCGTCGTGATGAGGGTGACATCGGCGGTGTTGGCGGCGGCACGGATGGCGTAGCCGTCGGCCCGCGCGGACTGCCCGGTCGGGGTGTTGACGATCATGGCGATCTCGCCGTCGAGGATGAGGTCGGCGATGGTCCGCTCCTCCTCCACCGGCTGGTGGTCGCCCGAGCGCTCGGTGATCTTGCGCACCACCGTGGCCTGGATCCCGTTGCGGCGCAGCACATCCGCCGTGCCGGAGGTCGCCACCACCTCGAAGCCGAGGTCCACCAGGCGCGCCACCGGGAAGAGCATCGCCCGCTTGTCCCGGTTGGCGACCGAGACGAACACGCGACCGGACTGGGGCAGGCCGCCGTAGGCCGCGAGCTGGCTCTTGGCGAAGGCGAGACCGAAGTTGGCGTCGATGCCCATGACCTCCCCCGTCGAGCGCATCTCCGGCCCGAGCAGGCTGTCGACCGGCACGCCGTCGGCACGACGGAAGCGGTGGAAGGGCAGCACCGCCTCCTTGACCGACATGGGCGCGTGCGCGGGCAGCGTGCCGCCATCGCCCTCGGCCGGGAGCACGCCCTCCTCGCGCAGCTGGGCGATGCTGGCGCCCAGCATGATCCGGCTCGCGGCGTTCGCCAGGGCGACACCGGTGGCCTTGGCGACGAAGGGGACGGTGCGTGACGCCCGCGGGTTCGCCTCGAGGACGTAGAGGATGTCCTGGGCGAGCGCGAACTGGACGTTCATCAGGCCGCGCACGCCGATGCCCTGCGCCAGCTTGAGGGCACTCTCGCGGACCCGCTCGATCTCGGCGTCGCCCAGCGTCGCGGGCGGCAGGGCACAGGCCGAGTCGCCGGAGTGGATGCCCGCCTCCTCGATGTGCTCCATCACGCCGCCGAGGTACATGTCCACGCCGTCGTAGAGGACGTCGACATCGATCTCGACCGCGTCGTCGAGGAAGCGGTCGACGAGCACCGGGTGCTCCGGGCTGGCGGTCGTCGCCCGCTCCACGTAGGTGCGCAGGGTCTCGTCGTCGTAGACGATCTCCATGCCGCGCCCGCCGAGGACATAGGAGGGCCGCACGAGCACCGGGTAGCCGATGGAACGCGCCACTCCCAGCGCCTCCTCCACGCTGTATGCCGTGCCGTGCTTGGGCGCGGGCAGGCCCGCCTCGCTGAGCACACGGCCGAAGGCGCCACGGTCCTCGGCGAGGTCGATCGCCTCGGGACTGGTGCCGACGATCGGCACGCCCTCGTCCTTGAGGGCCTGCGCGAGGCCAAGGGGGGTCTGGCCACCGAGCTGCACGATGACTCCGGCGATCGGTCCGGCCGCGGCCTCCGCGGCATACACCTCCAGGACGTCCTCAAGGGTGAGCGGCTCGAAGTACAGCCGGCTGCTCGTGTCGTAGTCGGTGGAGACGGTCTCGGGGTTGCAGTTGACCATGACGGTGTCGTAGCCGGCCTCGCGCAGGGCGAAGCTGGCGTGGACGCAGGAGTAGTCGAACTCGACGCCCTGGCCGATCCGGTTGGGCCCGGAACCGAGGATGATGACCGCCGGCCGCTCGCGCGGGGCGACCTCGCTCTCCTCGTCGTAGGCGCTGTAGTGGTAGGGCGTGCGGGCCGCGAACTCGGCCGCGCAGGTGTCGACCGTCTTGAACACCGGGCGCACCCCCAGGGCGTGCCGGACGCCTCGGACCACGGCCTCGGGCATGCCGCGCAGCTCAGCGAGCTGGGCGTCGCTGAAGCCGTGGCGCTTGGCCAGCCGGAGCAGGTCCGGGGTGAACTGCGTTGCGGCGAGCACCTCCTCGGCGATGGCGTTGACCAGCGCGATCTGGTCGAGGAACCACGGGTCGATGCCGGTGACCTCGTGGACCTCCTCGACGGACAGTCCACCGCGCAGCGCCTGCTGGACGGTGATGATCCGCCCGTCGGTGGGCCGCTTGGCGACCGCGAGGAGCTCGCGTGCCTCGTCGGTGGTCGGCCGCGGACCTTGCCAGTGGAAGGACGACCCCTTCTTCTCCAGCGACCGCAGGGCCTTCTGGAGGGCCTCGGTGAAGGAGCGGCCGATCGACATCGCCTCGCCGACCGACTTCATCGTCGTCGTGAGGGTGTCGTCAGCGAGCGGGAACTTCTCGAAGGCGAAGCGGGGCACCTTGACCACGACGTAGTCGAGCGTGGGCTCGAAGGAGGCCGGGGTCTCCTGGGTGATGTCGTTGGGCACCTCGTCGAGGGTGTAGCCGATCGCCATCTTGGCCGCGATCTTCGCGATCGGGAAGCCGGTGGCCTTGGAGGCCAGCGCCGAGGAGCGCGAGACCCGGGGGTTCATCTCGATGACGATGATCCGCCCGTCGCGCGGGTTGACCGCGAACTGGATGTTGCAGCCGCCGGTGTCGACGCCGACCTCACGGATGACGGCGATGCCGATGTCGCGCAGGCGTTGGTACTCACGGTCGGTCAGGGTCAGCGCCGGCGCGACGGTGATCGAGTCACCGGTGTGGACACCCATCGGGTCGAGGTTCTCGATCGAGCAGACGACCACGACGTTGTCCGCGTGGTCGCGCATGACCTCGAGCTCGTACTCCTTCCACCCCAGGATCGACTCCTCGAGGAGCACCTCGGTCGTCGGGGAGTACTGCAGCCCCTGGCCCGCGATGCGGCGCAGGTCCTCCTCGTCGTAGGCGAAGCCGGACCCCAGGCCACCCATGGTGAAGGAGGGCCGCACGACGACGGGGTAGTGGAGGTCCTCCGCGGCAGCGAGGCACTCCTCCATCGTGTGGCAGATGATCGAGCGGGCCGACTCGGCCCCACAGCGCTCGACGACGCCCTTGAACTTCTCCCGGTCCTCGCCGAGTTGGATCGCCTCGACCTTGGCCCCGATGAGGGGGCAGTCGTACTTCTCGAGGATCCCCCGCTCGTGCAGGGCCATGGCGCAGTTGAGCGCGGTCTGGCCGCCGAGGGTTGCCAGGACCGCGTCGGGGCGCTCCTTGGCGATGATCTTCTCGACGATCTCGGGCGTGATCGGCTCGACATAGGTCGCGTCGGCGAACTCCGGGTCGGTCATGATCGTCGCCGGGTTGGAGTTGACGAGGATGACGCGGATGCCCTCCTCGCGGAGCACGCGGCAGGCCTGGGTGCCGGAGTAGTCGAACTCGCAGGCCTGGCCGATCACGATCGGCCCGGACCCGATGACGAGGACGCTCTTGATGTCGTCTCTCTTCGGCATTACTTGGAACCTTCCAGCAGGGAGACAAAGCGATCGAAGAGGTATGCCGCGTCGTGCGGCCCCGCCGCGGCCTCCGGGTGGTACTGCACCGAAAACGCCGTGAGTTCGCCCTCGGGAGTTCGCAGTTCGAGTCCCTCGACGACGTCGTCGTTGAGGCAGACGTGGCTGACCCGAGCCGATCCGAAGGGCGTCTCGGTGTCGGCGTCGAGGGGGGCATCGACGGCGAAGCCGTGGTTGTGCGCGGTCACCTCGACCTTGCCGGTCGTGCGGTCCATCACCGGCTGGTTGATGCCGCGGTGGCCGTACTTGAGCTTGTAGGTGCCAAAGCCCAGCGCCCGTCCGAAGATCTGGTTTCCGAAGCAGATGCCGAAGTAGGGAATACCCTCTCCCAGAACGGCTTTCAACAACTCGACCTCGTGGTCCGCGGTGGCGGGGTCACCTGGCCCATTGGAGAAGAAAACGCCGTCGGGACGGACCTTGCGGACCTGCTCAACGCTCGCCGTCGCGGGCAGCACGTGCACTTCGATCCCTCGCTGAGCCATCAGTTCCGGCGTCATCGCCTTGATGCCGAGGTCCAGAGCGGCGACCGTGAAACGCCTCTCCCCCACCGCCGGCACGACGTAGGCCTCCTTGGTCGCCACCTCGGCGGCGAGCGCTGCCCCGGCCATTTGCGGCGCACCGGTGACCTGCGCGAGAAGCTGCTCCCGCGGCATACCGGCGGCCGGGCCGGAGAAGATCCCCGCCCGCATCGCCCCGCGCTCGCGCAGGTGCCGGGTCAGTGCTCGGGTGTCGAGATCACTGATCCCGACGACTCCTTGGCGGTCGAGCTCGGACTCCAGGCTGCGGCGGGAGCGCCAGTTGGAGGGTCGCACGGCGGGGTCGCGCACGACATAGCCGGCGACCCAGATGCGCGAGGACTCGTCGTCCTCGTCGTTCCAGCCGGTGTTGCCGACGTGCGGGGCGGTCATGACGACGACCTGGCGGTGGTAACTCGGGTCGGTGAGGGTCTCCTGGTAGCCGGTCATGCCGGTGGAGAAGACGGCCTCCCCCACGGTCGTACCGACCCGGCCGTAGGCACGACCGGTGAAGGTGCGGCCGTCCTCGAGGATCAGGATGGCGGGTTCGCGGCTGCTCAGCATGCTGCAGGTGCTCCTTCGGCGGCGGTCACGCGACCGCGCAGGATGGTCGTGTGAACGGCGGCCCGGAACTGCTCGCCGTGCCAAGGGTTGTTGCGGGACAGCGACTGCGAGCTGCTGCGGTCCACGGTGATGGCCGCCGCTGGGTCGACGAGCACCAAGTTGGCCGGCTCCCCCGGCACGATCGGGCGTCCGTGGTCGGCCAGGCCGGCAATGCCGGCGGGGGCGCTCGACATGACACGGGCGAGGTCGCTCCACCCAAAGAGACCGCCCTCGACCATGACGGAAGCAACGACGGACAACGCCGTTTCCAGGCCCAGCATCCCGAAGGCGGCGTCCTCGAAGGCGTGTTCCTTGTCGTGACGGGCATGGGGCGCGTGGTCGGTCGCGACGGCGTCGATCGTGCCGTCCGCCAGTGCGGAGCGAACGGCCTGGACGTCCTCGATCGGGCGCAGCGGCGGGTTGACCTTGAAGACGGGGTCGTAGGCCGCGAGTCGCTCGGTCGTGAGCGCGAGGTGGTGGGGGGTCACCTCCGCCGTCACCGCAATGCCCTGGGCCTTGGCCCAGCGGATCACGTCCACACCCTCGGCCGTACTCACGTGGGCGACGTGGACTCTGCTACCGGTGTGCCTGGCGAGTTGGACATCGCGCGCGATGATCACCGACTCGGCCACGGCCGGCCACCCGGGCAGTCCGAGGCGACCGGAGAGTTCCCCCTCGTGGCAGCAGGCGTTCGGACCCGCGAGGGCGGGGTCCTGGCTGTGCTGCGAGACGACACCGCCGAACGATCGGATGTACTCCAGCGCGCGCCGCATGACCCGGGCGTCGGCGACGCACCGGCCGTCGTCGGAGAAGACGTTGACTCGCGCTCGAGAGCGGTGCATGAGGCCGAGCTCGGCAAGTTGCCCGCCGGCAAGGTCGTGGGTGACCGCACCGATGGGCTGGACGTCGACAAGTCCACAGGCGCGCCCGAGATCGAGGATCCGCTCGGCGGCCTCGGCCGTGTCCGTGACCGGGGTCGTGTTGGCCATCGCGAGGATTGCCGTGTATCCCCCGACCGCGGCCGCCCGCGAACCGGAGCAGATTGTCTCGGCATCCTCTCGCCCCGGCTCCCGCAGGTGGGTGTGCAGATCGACGAAACCGGGCAGCAGGATCAGCCCATCGGCGTCGATGACCTGCGCATCGCTCGGCGCCTCCGAGGCGGTCAGGTCGGTGACGACGCCATCGACAATGACGACATCTGCGACCCTTGCGTCGGCGGTTTCCGTCGCTGTAGCGACGGAAACCGCCGACGCAACGATCCTGGCGCCGGTGATGACAAGGGACCTCACTCCCGGCCCCTGCGACAATTTCTCACCAATAGTGAGCTTTCGGTCGCTCATGCCGCACCGCCTTCCGCACCGGCAAGCAGGTGGTAGAGGACGCTCATGCGCACCGCCACGCCGGCAGCGACCTGGTCGAGGATGAGGCTCTGGGCGGCATCCGCAGCATCGGCACTGATCTCGAGACCGCGGTTCATCGGGCCGGGGTGGCAGATGACGACCTTTGGGTGGTCGGCGACCAGGCGTTGCAGGCGCGGCCGGGTGAGGCCATACCCCACGGTGTACTCACGAGCCGTCGGGAAGTAGCCGCCGCTCATGCGTTCCTTCTGGACGCGCAGCATCATGAGCGCATCGACGCCACGGTCGCCGGTGAGGATCAGGTCCAGGTCGTTCGAGAGGGCGAAGCCGTCCGCCTCCGACCACGCCCTGATCCCGCTCGGCATCAGGGTGACCGGGGCGACGACGGTGACGTCGGCCCCGAGCATCCGCAGCGAGAGGACGTTCGAGCGGAAGACCCGCGAGTGCGTGAGGTCCCCGACGATGACGACGTGCTTGCCGGCGAGACCGCCGATGCGCTGTTCCATCGTGTAGGCGTCGAGGAGCGCCTGCGTGGGGTGTTCGTGGGTTCCGTCGCCGGCATTGATGACGTGCGCGTCCACCCAGCCGGCGACCTGGTGGGCAGCGCCCGACGCACTGTGGCGCATGACCAGGGCATCGACTCCCATCGCGTCGATCGTCATGACGGTGTCACGCAGTGACTCGCCCTTGCTCGTGGACGAGCCCTTGCCGGTGATGTTGATCGTGTCGGCGCTCATCCACTTGCCGGCGATCTCGAAGCTGGAGCGGGTGCGGGTCGAGTCCTCGAAGAAGAGGTTGATGACGGTGCGGCCGCGCAGAGTCGGGATCTTCTTGACCTCGCGGCGCTGCACGTCCTGCATCTGGGTGGCGGTGTCGAGCAGGGTCCGGATCAGGTCGGCGTCGAGGTCGGCGATGGAGAGCAGGTGGCGCGGCATGGTGGCCGTGGCGGACGCGGTGCTGTCGCTCACGGCTCTCCCCCGGCGATCGTCACGGACTCGTGGTCGTCATGGCCGAGAAGCCGCACGCGCACCTTCTCCGAATGGGACGTCGGGAGGTTCTTGCCGACGTGGTCGGCGCGGATCGGCAACTCACGGTGACCCCGGTCGACGAGGACCGCCAGACGCACGGCCCGCGGTCGCCCGTAGTCGCCGAGCGCGTCGAGCGCCGCGCGCACCGTGCGGCCGGAGTAGAGGACGTCATCGACGAGAACGACGACCCGAGCGTCGACCGTGCCGCCCGGGATGGAGGTGGGCATCGGCGTGCGAGTGGGCTGCTTGCGCAGGTCATCGCGGTACATCGTGATGTCGAGTGCCCCGGTGGGCACGGCCGTTCCCTCGACCTCGGCGATGATCGCGGCGAGGCGCTGCGCGAGGAGCACGCCCCGAGACGGGATGCCCAACAGGACCAGATCCGAGGCGCCCTTGTTGGCCTCGAGGATCTCGTGGGCGATGCGCTTGAGTACGCGGGCGATGTCGGCGTCCGAGAGGACGACGCGACCCTCGCCGGGTGAGTCTTCACGCGGCATACGCGTTCTGACCTCCTTCCCCGCCTCACTGGACGGGTCGTTAAAGGATGTCTGGCGCAACCCACTCTAGGGGATGGATCGGAACCGTCCGATGCCGCCCCGCGTGATGGACGGATCAGGGAGTCGTCGTGCCGTACCCATGGACGTCGAGGACGACGTGCACGCTTCCGGTGGACTCGTTGCGGATGCGCACCGTGCCATCGGCGGCGACATCCACCGTGCCGAAACCCGCTCTGGCCTCGTTGGCGACGTAGTTGACCAACGGAATGCCCGGAGTACCCGAGGCGGCGATCGCCACCCAACCGGGCCGGGTCCCATTGGTGATCGTCACGTTGACCGCGAGCAGGCTGACACCCATGGGCACCGGGGAGCCGGGCGCGCCCGCGACGCGGAAGGTGCGCACCTCACCAGGGCCGAGGATCGCGGCGCCCGGATTGGTGGTCGTCCCGAAGCGGGTGTCGACCAACCTGGCCTGCGGTGTCGCGCGGTAGAGCTGGGCTGCCGTTGGGCCGGTCCACCCCTGGACGTCGACGACGACATGGGTGGTCCCCGTCGAGCCGTTGGTCAGGCGAACGGTGCCCGAGGACGTGAGGTTGGCCACCATGGTGTTACCCACCGTGTCCCCGGCGAGGAAGTTCACGACCGATGTCGAACCGGCGCCTGACGGACTCACACTCAGGTAACCGGCGGCCCGTGGGTCAGTTGCCGTGACCCGCAGGAGGGCGGCCTGCGCTCCCGCCGGCACGCTGGAACCGCTGACCTTGACCTCCACACTCTCACCCGGACCGAGGGCGGTCGCGCGAGGGTTCAGACTGGTGCCCACGCGGCTGTCCATGAGGCGGACCGCAGCAATCGGGGACAGCCGGGTCGAGACCTGGGGGGCGATCCACCCCTGGACGTCGAGGACGACATGGACCGGCGAGGTGCCACCGTTGGTCAAGGTGACCGTCCCGTCGGTCGCCACCGGCACGGTCGACAGGTTGGCGACCACCGCACCGGACACCCAGTTGACCAGTGAACTGGGCGAGCCTGCCACCGCGAGATAACCCGGGCTGTTGCCGGCAACGGCCGTGACATTCGCCAGGACAGCGGTCGCCGTGGACGGCACCGGCGACCCAGCACCGACCAGCCGCAGACGGAGATTTCCTCCTGCTGGGATCGCCGTGACCAAGCCAGGGTTGGCGGGAGCACCGAAACGAGTGTCGAGCACTCGGACCGGATCCACCGATGTGACCCCACCGGCGAGTCCGGGCATCACCGCAGTGGTGGCAGCAGACGCTGGTCCGGTCCCCCCGGCGTTGCTCGCCGTGACCGTGAAGGTGTATGCCGTGCCGTTGACCAGGCCGGTCATCGTCACCGTTGTGGTCGGCGCCGCCACGGAGACGGTCGATCCGCCGGGAGACGCCGTCACGGTGTAGGTGGTGGTGGGTGATGCGCCGGAGGTGCCGGGCGACCACGAGATGGTGGCCTGTCCGTTGCCGGCCACCGCAGTGGGCGCGAGCGGCGCGCCAGGGACCGCAGGCGGTGTGGACGAGACGAACCGGATCGCATCTGCCCAGATGCGCTTGCTCGTGTCCCCACCACTGTTGTCGGCCAGATGCACGCTCGCCGGCTGGCCGGTGCGGACGGTCACGGTCCCGAGGAGCCGATATCCCGAGGCCGTCGATTGGTCGAGGATCGTCTCGCTGGTTCCGCCGGCGCTGGTCAGCACGTAGCGTGCCCTGGTGGCGACGGAGGCATCGGGCACGTTGGCCTCCACCCGGTAGGTGCCCGGAGCCAGCGTCGGGGACCAGGTCGCCCCGTTGAACTCGGTCGAACTCGGCCCGGTCCAGTAGGCCTTCTGCTTGACACCGCTGCCCGCCGCCGGCCGCCAATAGGTCATGGACCCGGTGAAGACGAACCCAGCAGACCCCGGGCCGACGATGTTCGTGCCGTAATCAGTGCGCACCGGGTTGCCCGGGAGTGTGATGTCGGCCCAGTTGCGGTCGATGTGCAGCGCGACGCCGCCCCACGTCTCGACCGTGTCGCCCGAGTACTGGCGCATCCGCTGGTGGTTGGCCCAGTAGACGTCCGGGTAGAACTGTGGACTGTAGGTGTCGCGGGTCGTCTGCAACTGGTTCCAGTGCGCGACCCAGATCTGGTCCGGAGGGACGAAGGACGGGTCGCCGGCCACGGCGCGGCTCATGTCACGCATCATCGATCCGGGCCCGCCGTAGACCCCTGAGACGTAGCCGAGGCGGTGCAGCTCCTGGGTCCATCCGGAGACGTGGGCCACCGTGGCCGCGGAGCACTCGGCGTCCGTCATGGAGTAGTTCTCCATGTCGAGCTCGATGAGGGTCCCGGGGCCCATCCCGAGCGCCTGCACCGCGGCGACCGCAATCCCTGCCTCGGTGACTCCCTGGGCCCTGGCCGTCGTCGCGTTGCGGGAGATCATGGCGAGATTGGCCTGCTGCACGCACGGCGACTGAGGCCTGACTATGTCAAGGTCAGTTGGCCCCGCCATGACGGGGCGAAGTCTGGCGAACGTCGCAACACCTGAACGCCAGGAGTTGCGATGGGACGACGTGGTCCAGCGCCGCAGTACGCCAAGCGGGAGGCGCTCGAGCGCCTGTTGAACGACGGGTTGTCGCTTTCGTGTCAAGGGCCAGTAGGAACTGCCCAGAGCCGGACATGAAACCTGCCCGTTGACGGTCACGAGATCTGCCCGGTGGTGGCCATGGGATCTGCCCAAGGGGGCTGTGGGCCACCACCGACCGGTGTGG
>JAIUOP010000003.1 GCA_020161815.1 Actinomycetota bacterium
TGCGTGGTGACGACGGCTGACTAGGCATCGCCACCGTCGCCACGCAGGGCCCTCAAGGACTGCTACAACACGCGAAGAACGAGGAGCGGGGACTTCTACTTGGCCACCACCGGGGACTGGTCATGGCCACCAGCGGGGACCGCTACCTGGCCACCAGTGGGGACTTTTTCATGGCCACGGACACCGACGACACCTGACCAGTCGAAGTCGACGACGCCGATCAGACCGACTCCGTCCTCGTGAGAAATCTGCAGTCTTGGTCGCGGAATGTTGAGGACGAACATCTGGGCTCGGGAAAGGCTCTCACCGGGCGACATGGACAATGGATCGGCAAGGTCGCGGACCAGGCGAGCCATCACGATTCCTGGTGAACCAGCCTCGAGGTTGCCCACCTCGGCGATGAGTTCCGCATGAGTGCACAACTCATGGCGGAGTGCGTGGTCGGCGGCGGCAAGGGCGGTGGGCCATGACCCGGTCGCGCACAGATCCACGATGGTCTTGGCGGGCGACGTCACACGCAGACCATGGAGCCGGCGCTCGTCCGCGCGTTCTGAAGTGTGGCGTTGGATCAAGCCCGAGGATCGGACCTGGCGGCCCACGTAGGTCACATGGCACGTCTTGGGCCACGGTTCGATCCGTGGCAACCCCCACAGGACGGCCGCAGACTCGTGGGAGAAGAGTGGCGGCTTCGACGGATCGCAGCTGACCGCCGTTCCATGGACGAAGGCGGCGTAGCGGTGGTCGTAGCTCAGACTCGTCCATACGCCCTTGGGGATCCAGATCCCATGGCGCACCGGGAGGTATCCCGAATCCTCGGGCTCAATGCCTCGGCGCCGTAGATCCGCGGCTACTCGCAGAGGTGAGGGGTCAAAGGGCGACGGTGGAGGCGGTCCCAACATGACGAGAGCGTCGCAGAACCTCGCGGGACACTTTGCCGCTATCCACAGCCCCTGGGGAACGCCGGAGGAAACGCGCAGATCGTGGCCGGTGGCGCAGGTATACCTGCGCCACCGGCCACGATCTGCGCTGGAGCGGGACGGTGCACATGTGGGGTCCGCGCACAGCTCGTCGAGTGGCGCAGCTATACCTGCGCCACAGGGCAGGATCTGCGCCTTGGGCCGCAGGTGGGGGGCGCCGCAAGGGGAGCGGGTCAAGTGTGGGTGTTGACGAGCATGTCGGCAGCGCGCACGAAGTAGTCCTTCATGGCATCCGCATGCGCCTCGTCGATCGGCGCTCCGTCGGCGATCACCGTCTCCAACGCCCCGACCATGTGCCGCAGCCAGCGGTCCCGCTGGTCCATCGTCACGGCATACGGCACGTGCCGCATGCGCAGCCGCGGGTGACCGCGCTCCTGCGAGTACGCCGTCGGACCGCCGAAGTACTGCTCGAGGAACATCCGCAAGCGACGCTCGGCCGGCCCGAGCTCGGGGGCCTCGGGGTACAGGGAACGCAGCGGCTCGTCCCCGGCCACGCCGCGATAGAAGGCCGCGACCAGCGCCTCGAACGTCGCCGCTCCGCCGACCTCGTCGTAGAAGCTCATCGCGCACCCCCGACCGGGCCGCCGAAGGGGGCCACCGGAGGCGCCTTGACACCCGCGGCGTCCAGGGCAGCCTTGATCCGCTCGCGCAGCTCCCGCTGGACGGCGAAGTTCTGGTTCGGCGCGCACTTGGCGACCGTCCGGATCGTCATCGTCTGACCCGAGATCGACTCCACGCCGACGACATCGGGCTCCTCGAGCAGGCTTTCCTGCCACTCCGGATCCGCGTCGAACGTGCGTGCCACACCCCGGATGATCCCGATGACGCGCTCGGCGTTCTCGTCATAGGCCACCGGGCTGTCCACCGTGGCCGTCGACCAGCCCTGCGACTTGTTGCCGATGCGGACGATCTCGCCGTTGCGGATGTACCAGACCACGCCGTTGGCATCACGCAGCCGCGTGACGCGCAGCCCGACCTCCTCCACGGTGCCCACGGCCTCGCCGGTGTCGACGACATCGCCGACGCCGTACTGGTCCTCGAAGATCATGAACACCCCGGACAGGAAGTCCTTGACCAGGCTCTGCGCGCCGAAGCCGAGCGCCACCCCACCGACACCCGCCGACGCGAGCAGCGGGCCGAGCGGCAGCCCGACGAGGGCCATCACCGTCAGCGTGGCGATCAGGGCCACGACGAAGGTGACGATGCTCCGGAGCAACGACCCCAGCGTGGTGACCCGCTGCACGTGACGCGCGTGCGCCAGCCCGGTCGCCTGCGCGAGGACTCGACCCGCCCGTCCGCCGACCGACTCCTCGGACCTCGACCGCGAGGTCATGACCGCGACCACTCGGTCGATCGCCCGGTGAGCGAGCCACCGCACGACCAGGGCGAGCACGATCGTGAGCAGCACGCGAAGGCCGTCACCGATGAGCCAGGTCACCAGCCGGTCCCAGAAGGTCTCCCACGCCGCCACGCTCGTCGGCACGCCAGCCACCTCAAGGAACCCCCAGGTCATCACGCGTCCTCGGCATCCCGGGCCTGTGCCCGCAACGCCCGTGCCAGCGGGTCGCGGTTCTCCACGACCAGGCGTCGCAACGCGGCCGGCGCCTCGGGGTGCGCATCAAGCCAGCCGGTCGTGGCGTCCAGCAGCCGCTGCGAGGCCAGCGCCCTCGGGTAGAACGTCTGCACGATCGCCTCGACCAGGGCGTGCGACCCCTTGCGCTCCAGCCCGAGCAGCATCTCGTGGTAGCGGTCGACGAAGCCCTCGAGCGCCGACACCTCGCCGCCGCGCCCGAAACCGAGCCCGAGCGCCTCGACTGTCGCATTGGCCAGGCCGTCCTCGACGACAGCGGCCTGCCAGGCAGCCTCCTTGGCCTCGACGGTCGGGATCGAGGCGCGCGCCCGCGCCGCCCGCTCGCGCCCGGTCGCCGTCGCATCGCGCTCCAGCTCGGCCGCGATCGCCTCCTCGCCGGCCGCGCCGGCACCGGCCAGCGCCGTCAACAGGGTCCAGCGCACCTCGGTGTCGACGGCCAGCCCGTCGAGGCTCTCGCTCCCGTCCAACAGGCCAGCAAGGTATGCCGTGTCGTCACCGACCGTGGTGAACGCGGCGGCCGCGCTGACCGCCTGGAGCTGGGCGTCACTGCCCGGTGCTGCGGTCGAGGCGATGCCCCACAGTCGCTCGAGGGTGGCGCGGCGCGTCGCCTCGCGGTGCTCCGGCGCGGTGTAGGACCCGACGGCGACCGCCAACTGGCCATAGAGCGTGCGCAGCAGCGTCGAGTCGCTCTCACCGGGCAGGGCTGAGAGCACCAGGTCCACGAACCGGCGCGCTCCCATCTCCCCGTCGCGGGTCATGTCCCAGGCGCTGGCCAGCACCAGGGAGCGGGGGAGTGAGGACTCGAACGCCCGCGGATGGGACAGCGCCGTGGCCAGCGACCGCGGGTCGAGGCGGATCTTGGCGTAGGCCAGGTCGTCGTCGTTGACGAGCAGCAGGACGGGCTGCTCGGTGCCGATCAGCTGGGGCACCTCGGTGCGCTCACCGTCGACGTCGAGCTCGATCCGTGACGTCCGCACGAGCGAATCCCCCTGCAGGACATAGGTGCCCACGGCGAGACGGTGCGGTCGCAGCGTCTCGTAGCCCTCGGCATACGACTGCTCGATGACCACCGAGGAGTAGAGCCCGCGGTCGTCGACGGCCACCACGGGACGCAGCGTGTTGACGCCGGCCGTCTCCAGCCACAGCGCCGACCACGACCGCAGGTCACGCCCCGAGGTCGCCTCCAGCTCGTCGAGGAGGTCGTCGAGGGTGGTGTTGCCCCAGGCGTGCTTGGCGAAGTAGGCACGCAGCCCGTCGCGGAAGGCATCGCGCCCGACATAGGCGACAAGCTGCTTCAGCACCGACGCGCCCTTGGCATAGGTGATGCCGTCGAAGTTGACCTCGACGTCCTGCAGGTCGCGCATGTCGGCGACGACGGGGTGGGTCGACGCCAGCTGGTCCTGCCGGTAGGCCCAGTCCTTCTCGTGGGTCTGGAAGGTCGTCCACGCATCGACCCACTCGGTGGCCTCGGCCTGGCAGGTCGTCGAGGCCCACTCGGCGAAGGACTCGTTGAGCCAGAGGTCGTCCCACCAGCGCATCGTCACGAGGTTGCCGAACCACATGTGCGCGAGCTCGTGCAGGATCGTCAGCGCCCGCCGCTCGACCAGGGCCTCGGTGACCTTGGCGCGGAAGACGTACATCTCGTTGATCGTCACCGCGCCGGCGTTCTCCATCGCGCCCATGTTGTACTCCGGCGTGAAGAGCTGGTCGTACTTGCGGAAGGGATACGCGCAGTCGAACTCCGCCTCGAAGAAGGCGAATCCGCGCTTGGTCAGGTCGAAGATGTTGTCCGCGTCGAGGTGCTGGGTCAGCGACTTGCGGCAGTAGATCGCCAGCGGCACCTCACCGCGGCGCGAGGCGGCGACATCGCGGACCACGTCGTACGGGCCGGCGATGAGCGCGGTGATGTAGCTCGAGATCCGCTCGGTCGGCGTGAAGGACCACCGGGCGACGCCGTCACGCACCGGCTCGGGCTCGGGCGTGGGGGAGTTGGACACGACCTGCCAGTGCGCGGGCGCCGTGACCGTGAAGGTGAACTCGGCCTTGAGGTCGGGCTGCTCGAAGACGGGGTACATCCGCCGGCTGTCGGGCACCTCGAACTGGCTGTAGAGGTAGACCTCGTCGTCGACCGGGTCGACGAAGCGGTGCAGGCCCTCGCCGGTGTTGGTGTAGCGACCGGTCGCCTCGATCTCGAGGACGTTGTCGGCCGCCAGCCCGGGGATGCAGACCCGTCCGTCCTCGTATGCCGTGGGCACCACCTCGCCGTTGAGCCTCACCTTCTCGACGGAGGCGCCGACGAAGTCGACGAAGGTGTCGGCGCCGGGAGCACTGCAGGTGAAGGTGATGCGGCTCGTCGTCGCGAAGGTGGTCTCCGACGTCGTGAGGTCGAGCGTGACGTCGTAGGTCGAGACGTCGATGAGTGCCGCACGGTCAGCGGCTTCGGCGCGGGTGAGGTTGGTTCCGGGCATGAGGTCCATCCTCGCACTGGCAGGATGGGGGACATGCCTGCACCGTTGCCTGTCACGTACTACTTCGATCCGGCCTGCCCGTGGGCCTGGATGACCTCGCGGTGGATGACCGAGGTCGCGCAGGAACGCGACCTCGACCTCACCTGGTCGGTGATGAGCCTGCGCTACCTCAACGAGCCCCGGGACATCCCGCAGGAGTACCGCGACTACATCGCCCAGCGCCAGAACCTCAGTGGAGCAGTCGCGGCCGCGGTCCTGCGCGACGGGCCCCAGGTCGCGGGTCCGCTCTACACCGCGCTCGGCACCCGGGTGCACCCGGGCGGCCGTCGCGACATCGACGCCGTCGTCGCCGAGGCCCTCGCCGAGGCGGGTCTGGCCCCGCTCAGCCAGGCCGAGATCGACGCCGAGGGCCCGCAGCAGCTGCTCCGGGACACGACCGCCGCCGTGGTCGGCAAGGTCGGCGAGGACGTCGGCACCCCGACCATCGACATCGACGGTGCCGCCTTCTTCGGGCCGGTCGTCACGCCCGCCCCGACCGGTCAGGCCGCCCTCGACCTCTGGGACGGTTGCGTGCTCGTCGCCGGGGTCCCCGGCTTCTACGAGATCAAGCGGTCGCGCACCGCCGACCCGATCTTCTGACCTCCCAGACTCCAGCAGTTCCAGCGAGAGGAACGTCCTGACATGCGCGTCCACATCGGTGGCGACCACGCGGCATACGACCTGCAGAACGCCCTGGTGGCCTTCCTCGAGGAGGAGGGCCACGAGGTGACCAACCACGGGCCGCACGCCTACGACGCCCTCGACGACTACCCGGTGTACGTGCTCCGCGCGGCCGAAGGGGTCGCCGCCGACCCGGGGTCGCTCGGGGTCGTGCTGGGTGGCAGCGGCAACGGCGAGCAGATGGCTGCGAACAAGGTGACCGGCATCCGCTGCGCCCTCGCGTACTCGACCGAGCTCGCGGAGCTGGCCCGTCAGCACAATGACGCCCAGGTCGTCTCGATCGGCGGTCGGTTCACGGCTCTCGAGGAGGCCAAGGAGATCGTCGCGACCTTCCTCGCCACCCCGTTCACCGGCGAGGAGCGCCACCAACGCCGCATCGACATGGTGAGCGACTACGAGGCCGACGGATCCCTGCCCGAACTGCCCTGACCCACCCGTGGGGGGATGGCAGGTCAAGGTTTGGTCAAGTTTCACCGCGGCACCCCTGAACCACGGCTACGGTGATCACCAGGTGGTTACCTGCGAGTCAGGAGTGGCATGACCCACGCAACGGTCGTGCTCGCGAGCCGCAGTCCGCGGACGGTGGCTCGGCGGTGGGCGCGCAGCCACTCCCTGAGGCGCCACTGGGACCGCCTGCGTCTGGTCGCCTTCGTCCTGGCGGTCTTCGTCACTGGGGCCTCGCTGTGGCTCTGGCCCCAGATCGTGCCGCACATCGTCCTGGCGCCCTGGGTCGTGCTGGCTGCGCTGTTCCTGCCGGTGCGGGACCTGCTCTTCGTCTATGCCATCGCCACGGTCTTCCTCCTCGGACCCGTGGTGGGGCTGGTCGACATCGGCCCCAAGACCGAGCTGGCCTTCCTCGGCGTCGTGGCCCTCATGGGGACGATGTACGTCCTGGCCGAGTCCCGGGCACGGCTGGGCATCATCGGCTTGACCGGTGAGAGCATGCTCGTCGACCTGCGCGAGCGACTCGAAGGCAGCTCGCGCATCCCGGACCTTCCGGCGGGATGGCGCGCCGAGCTGGCGATCCGCTCGGCGCACGGCGAGGCCTTCGCCGGTGACTTCCTCGTCACGGCCCTCAGCGAGGACAATCGGCTGCTCGAGGTCGTCCTCGTCGACGTCAGTGGCAAGGGCCGACAGGCAGGATCGCGCTCGCTGCATCTCTCCGGAGCCCTCAGCGGGCTGCTGGGGTCGGTTCCGCCCGCGGACTTCCTGAGCGCGGCGAACTCCTACCTCGTGCGGCAGCGCTGGGAGGAGGGCTTCGCCACGGCCGTGCACCTGGCCGTGGACCTGCACACCGGTGCGTATGCCGTGGGCCGGGCCGGGCATCCACCCTCGGCGCTGTTCCGGCAGGGCTCCGGGGCTTGGGAGGTCGACATCACGCCGAGCGGGCCGGTCCTGGGGATCCTCTCGGATGTCCGCTATGAGCGGGCGCACGGCGTGCTGGGGCCGGGCGACGCGCTCCTCATCTACTCTGACGGCGTGATCGAGAGCCCCGGGCGCGACCTGGCCGACGGTGTCGACCGGATGCTCGGTGTCGCCGCACGCGCCGTGGTGCGCGATGCATTGGCCGTGGCCGACGAGGTGGTCTCCGCTGCTCCTTCGGGGATGAGCGACGACCGCGCCGCCTTCGTCCTCCGCCGCACCTGACGCCCCGCCAGCCACCCCCTCGATTCCCCCGCCACCACCCCTGATTCGAGGTAATAACGCGCGGACATCCGCGCGCTATTACCTCGAATCGGGGGTGGGGAACAGGGGGAGCCGGAGGTCAGCGGGGCTGGCGGGTGAGGCGGAAGTCGGTGATCGAGCGACCGGCTGCCAGGCCCTTGGCCTCGAAGCCGTCGGTGGGCCGCCAGGACGGCCGCTCGCCCTCGACGACCTCCCAGCCGCCGTGGGCCGCCACCTGCTCGCGAACGTGGTCGGCATAGACCGCGTGGTCGGTCGCGATCCGCAGCGGCGCCCCCGGGGCCAGCCGGTCCGCGATCAGCGCGAGGGTGTGCTGCTGCACGAAGCGACGCTTCGCGTGCTTCTTCTTCGGCCACGGGTCGGGGAAGAACAGGTGCACGGCGGCCAGTGACGCCGGCGCGATCGCCTCGGTGAGCAGGGGCAGGGCGTCCCCGCGGTGGACCCAGAGGTTGCGCACGCCCAGGTCATCGGCCGCCGCCAGCATGCGGGCGACACCGGGCACGTGCACCTCCACGGCGAGCAGGTCGTGGTCGGGGTGCGCCGCGGCATACGCGATCGCGGCCGCACCATGACCAGAACCGATCTCGAGGACCACGGGGGAGCGCCGCCCGAAGGTGGCCACCGGGTCGAGTGGCCCGTCCGGCACCTGGGCCGCGGGAAGCAGCCGCTCCATCCGCTCCGCCGTCAGGGGCGAGGTGCGCCAGCGAGGGGTGAAGGTCCGCACGCCCGGCCGGGGCGCGTGGTCGAGCTGCTTGCGGATGGACACGAGGGTCGATCCTAAGAGTCGGGGTGACAGGATTTGAACCTGCGGCCCTTGCGTCCCAAACGCAATGCGCTACCAAGCTGCGCCACACCCCGGTGCGGTCATCCTAGACGCGCGCGGCGGGTGCCCTGATCACCGAGCCCGATCACCGAGGGTGAGCCGACGGCATACGAACTTGGTCGCGGATGGGGGAGCGATTACGCTGGTCCGGCCCCCGGCGGTGTCCAGCCGTGCTGGAGAGAAGTCGGGTGCGCGGGCGTAGCTCAATGGTAGAGCCTCAGTCTTCCAAACTGATTACGCGAGTTCGATTCTCGTCGCCCGCTCGTGGATCCATCCCCCATCGGCGTCTTCGACTCCGGCTACGGGGGGCTGACCGTCGCACGCGCCATCCTCGACCAGCTGCCCCATGAGTCGGTGGCCTACCTCGGGGACACCCTGCACGCGCCCTACGGCCCGCGCCCGATCGCCGAGACGCGCGCCCTGGCCCTGGACTGCCTCGACCGCCTCTACGACCACGGCGTCAAGCTCCTCGTCATCGCCTGCAACACCGCGAGCGCCGCCGTGCTCCACGACGCCCGCGAGCGCTACGACGTCCCCGTCATCGAGGTCATCCGCCCGGCGACCCGCCGCGCCGTGCGTGCCACCCGCAACGGCCGCATCGGGGTGATCTCGACCGTGGGGACCCACCAGTCCGGCGCCTACCTCGATGCCTTCGCCGCGGCACCGGACCTGCACGTCATGAGCGTGCCGTGCCCGCGCTTCGTCGAGTTCGTCGAGGCCGGCATCACCGGCGGGCCCGAGCTGGGCGCGATCGCGGCGGACTACCTCGCCCCGCTCCGGGAGGCCGATGTCGACACCCTCGTCCTGGGCTGCACGCACTACCCCCTGCTCACCGGCGTCATCGGCTACGAGATGGGGGAGGGGGTCACCCTCGTCTCCTCGGCCGAGGAGACCGCCAAGGACGTCTACCGCGTCCTGCGCGAGCACGACCTGCTGCGCCCCGACGACGCGCCGCCGCCGACCCACGGCTTCACCACCACGGGCGACCCCGCCGAGTTCCGTCGCCTCGCCACCCGCTTCCTCGGGCTCGGCAGCGAGCTGGGCGAGCTCTTCGTCTCGCTGCCCCCCGCGGCCCGTCGCGACTGACCCGACCCCAGGGCAGCGGTATGCCGTGTGCTCGGGTGAGCACACGGCATACCGACCGATGGGGCGTGGGTGTCAGGCCTTGCTGCCGGAACCGCTCGCGCGGAAGGCGATCCAGGCGTCGTTCATCCGCTCGACCTGGCCGGGCGTGAACATGTTCATGCACGAGTCCTGCGTGTAGTCCATGAAGTTGTGGATCGGGTCCAGACCCGGTGCCGTGCAGGTGTCGGCGCCCTCGGGGCAGTTGAACTGCGGCTCGGCCTCGCGCGGGGTGTCGGCCACGTAGTCGCCAGCGGCAGGGCAGCCCTTGTTGAAGGTGTGGTCGAGCATCATCCAGTGGTGCTCATGGGTGCTCCCTCGTCCGCCCACGGGTCAGGGCCACGGAAGTCGCAGGCAACCGCCGCCAAGGGCGTAGGTGGCCCAATGGAGGGCGATGCATGGGGAGTGCTCCCCGTGGCCGGGCTGGGAGACCGCGCTTAGGCTGGCAGGAGCATTGAGTCCACAAAGGGGGAGTATGACCGAGCACTCGACGACCTCGGACGGCGCCGCGGGCTTCGAGGAGTTCGCCGAGCGCCAGCGCGCCATGATCCCGCCCGTCGTCTACCTCCCGGTGGTGGGGGTCGATGGTCGCGACCACGAGGTCGAGATGCGGACGACGAACGATGGGCGCATCGCGCTGCTCGCCTACACCGCGCTCGACCGTCTGGCTGCGTGTTGTGGTCCCGGACAGAGCTGGATCCTCGCGCACACCGAGCGTCTGGCCGATCTCGAGCAAACGCAGGCCTACGACGTCATCTACTTCGACCTACCGCTGCCGGAGGACCTCCGCAAGGAGGCATCCATCGAGACTGAGGAAGGCTCCGGCTCCGGAGAGGTGGGGCCGCAGTCCACGGTGCCGGAGGTCGAACCGCGAGCTGCTCTGGGCACGCCTCGCCTGACGAGTGGCGAGGGGCCGACGCATGGGTGACTTCCAGTACCAGTTCGATCGCTGCCAACAGCTGGCCAAGGACCACGACAGCATCGCCAAGGACATCGACGCGCACGCGGAAACCCTCGTGACCAGTCTTGACGGAGGCGAGGGCGCCGAGTTCATCCTCAACGGCTTGGCCGCACTCGGCGCGGCCATGGGCCAGCTGAGCGCCGTCCAATCCTCAGCAGCCGTGCGCCTGCGGAACGCCGTCGACGTCCACAAGGGCATCGAGGACCAGGTCGACGACGACTTCCGCGCGCTCGAGAGGCAGGTGCCATGAGCATCGACACCTCCATGCCCGGCAGCCCCAGCGACGTCTTCGCCGTGGCTGAATGGTTCGGCAAGGTCGAGACGACGATGAACACGGGGGCTCGCGAGACGCGGCGATTGGGCAGCGCCTCCTGGGGTGCCCTCGACGGCCCCGCGGGAGATGCCTACCGAGACTTCCTCGGCGACCTCAACAAGGCCACCCAAGAGCTCGAGGACCTCGCCGGTGACGCAGAGGACAAGGTGCGCTCCTACGGCCAGCAACTGAAGTGGCGTCAGGAGGACATGGCCGATCACCGCTCGACCGCCCGTTCCGGAGGTCTCACCGTGGTGGGAGAGGTCATCCAGCGGCCCCCGGACGCCATCTCGCCGGGCGACCTTCCCGCCGGTGCCACACCGGAGGAGAGCGCCGAGTGGCAAACCAAGAAGACGGCCTACGAGGCGGCCAAGGACAAGGTCGAGCTCTACAACGAGCTCCTCGGCGAGGTGCGTAGCACCTTTGACCGGCTGGACACGTGGGTCACCGACAATCTGGTCGACCTCGAGAAGAAACTGTCCTCACCATTGACGATTGCCGCGATCTTCGGCGCCCTCTCCGGTCTTGGACTCACCATTCCCCAGAACAGGTTCGAGGCCCGCGCCCGCGACCTGCGCAGCAGTGCGATCCGGACGGCCGAGGCCCTCGCTCGCCGCCGGTCGGGAAGCCCCGCGGTTCGCAGTGGCAGCCGCGCCCCGCGTCAGCAGGCCATCGATCGTGCCTCGCGTCCGGGAACGCGGGCCGGCAATCTGCTGGGGCAGGCCGACGATGTCGCGAAGATCGGGAAGTGGCTGGCCCGGGGAAACGCCGTCACCGCACTGGTCATCGGCGGGTGGGAGATCGCCAATGGCAAGTCCCCCTCCAGCGTCCTGATCGAGACGGGCACCAGCATGCTCGCCGGCGCAGCTGCGGCGGCCATCATTGCGGGAGCCGCCGTCACCCTGCCGGCGTGGGGAAGTGCTGCCATCGTCGTCGGAGTCGGCGCCGGTGCGGCGGCCCTGGCCGGTTGGGGCTATGAAGCACTGGTGCCCCAGGCCACGCGCGAGAAGATCGACGAGGGACTCAGGGACGCGTGGGATGCCACGGGAGGCAAGGCCGTGGACGCCATTGGAGACGCCTGGAACTCGGTGTTCGGATGAGCGCCCCGACGAAGGTGCTGGAGATCTCGCACCCGCCGGTCGCCGAGTCGCTGCGTTCCGGCGGAGGGCTCATCCCAGTGCTGGTCCTGTCGGCTCCCCTGTTTGCCGTCGCTGCGGCGGCGTGGTGGGCAGGTGAGGAGGAGCTCGTGATCCTGTTCACGACGGGAGCCGCGTGCCTTCTTCTCCTGCTCATCGGGCTCATGTCAGCGCGGTGGCCCGGCCGCGCTGGCCGCCTCCGCCTGGCCGTGGACGAGGACGGAGTGACCGTGGTTGGTTCCCCCTGGCCCTCCCGTCTCGAGGCACTGGCGGTGGTCCCTGCCGTGATCGGCACGGGCTGGTTCCTCGTGCGACTCGGCTGGCCGGGCGATGTCCTCGGTGCCCTCACCCTGGTGCTGCTGGTGGGCCTGCTCGCGCTCACCGCGCGATCCGCACTCCGGATCGCCAACGGGACTCGACGGGTGCCGGCGATCACACTGACGAGGTCGGGTGTGAGCGTGACCCAACCGGACGGGCGGGAACCCTTCGCCTGGTCGGACCTGGTCGGCGTGAGCCTGGAGGGCAAGGGCGGTCGGCTCCTTCTGCGCGGGCACGAAGGCTCGTCGGTGCCGATCCTGACGCAGGAGCTTCGATCGGACCCCGCGCTGGTGGCTGCCCTCGTGCGGACCTACCTGGCGACGCCGTCCCGTCGCCCCGAACTCGCCGACGAGCGCGTTCTCGACCGCCTTCGAGCGGGACGACTCGACCACGGCTGAGCCGACAGCGCAACGGGGTGAGGCCGGAGACGCGAGGTGCCAAGACGCGCGGTCCCCACCCGTGCCATGCTTCGCGCGTGAGTTTCAGCGGTGACCGCGCTCCGGGAGGGAAGCGGCGGATCTTCCGGCATCCCGCTCAGGTCGTGGTCTTCTCCTTCGCCGCGGCGATCGCCATCGGCACCGCCCTCCTCATGCTCCCCATGTCCCGCACCGGGGAGGGCTCCGCACCCTTCATCACGGCCCTGTTCACCGCGACGAGCTGTGTCTGCGTCACCGGTCTGGCCACCGTCGACCCGGCGACCTACTTCACGCCCTTCGGCCAGGCCGTCATGGTCGGGCTGATCCAGGTCGGCGGCTTCGGCATCATGACCATGGCCTCCCTGCTGGCGCTGTTCATCTCGCGCCGGATGGGCCTGCGCACCCGGCTGACCGCGGCCGCCGAGACCAAGAGCGTCGGCATCGGTGACGTCCGTCGCGTCTTGCGCGGCGTCTTCGCGATCACCGTGACGGTCGAGGCCTGCGTGGCCCTGGCGCTGACCCTCCGGTTCGCGACCGACCGGCCCCTGCCGACCGCGATCTGGCAGGGCGTCTTCCACGCCGTCTCCTCGTTCAACAACGCCGGCTTCGCCCTCTTCAGCGACAACCTCATCGGGTATGCCGGTGACCCCTTCGTGCTCATCCCCATCTCGCTGGCGATCATCATCGGCGGCATCGGCTTCCCCGTCATCATGGAACTCCTGCGCCGCACCCGACCGCGCCACTGGAGCCTTCACACGCGGATGACCCTGCTCATGACCGCGGTGCTCCTCATCGGCGGCACGGTGTTCATGGGCTGGAGCGAGTGGTCCAACCCGGCGACGATGGGCGGCTTCGGCATCGGCGACAAGATCGACCTCGCCTTCTTCCACTCGGTCCAGCCGCGCACCGCGGGCTTCGCCGCGTGGGACTACGGCAAGGCGACCGACGAGACGATCATGGGCACGATCCTGCTCATGTTCGTCGGCGGCGGCTCCGCCGGCACTGCCGGTGGCCTCAAGGTCACGACCTTCCTGCTGCTCTTCTTCGTCATCGTCGCCGAGGTGCGCGGCGAGCCGCACGTCACGGCCTTCGACCGACGGATCAACCCGCGCGTGACGCGCCAGGCCCTCACCGTGGCCCTGCTCGGGGTGGCCGCCGTCGTGGGCGCGACCATGGCGCTGACCGAGGTCACCGACCTGCCGCTGCGCGAGGTGATGTTCGAGGCGACCTCGGCCTTCGGCACGGTCGGGCTGTCCATGGGCATCACCGGCAAGCTCAACGTGCCCGGCCAGCTCATCATCATCGGCCTGATGTTCCTGGGCCGGCTCGGCCCGATCACCCTCATCTCCGCGCTCGCGCTCCGCGAGACGCACCGGCACTACACCCTCCCGGAAGGAGCGCCCCTCATTGGCTAGGCACATCGCGGAGTCCGACGGCGTCGTCGTCATCGGACTGGGCCGCTTCGGGAAGTCCCTCGCGCTCGAGCTCGAGTCCGACGGTGTCGAGGTGCTCGGCATCGACCGGGACGAGCGCCTCGTGCAGTCCATGGCCGGCCGGCTGACCCACGTCGTCGCCGCCGACTCCACCGATGTCGAGGCCCTGCGCCAGCTCTCGGTGCAGGACTTCTCGCGGGCCGTCATCGCCATCGGAAACAACCTCGAGGCCAGTGTCCTGACGGCCTTCGCCCTCAAGAAGCTGGCCGTGCCGCACATCTGGGCCAAGGCGACGAGCGCCTCGATGAAGGAGATCCTCACCGAGATCGGCGTCGGCCACGTCGTCCGCCCCGAGCACGACATGGGCCGGCGGGTCGCCCACCTCGTGCGCGGCAAGCTCATCGACTACATCGAGTTCGACGACGGGTACGCCATCGTCAAGACCACGCCGCCCAAGGAGATCCAGGGCAAGACGCTCAAGGAGGCCGGGGTCCGCAGCAAGTGGGGCGTGACCATCGTGGGCACCAAGGCGCACGGGCAGGACTTCACCTATGCCACGCCCGACACCGTGATCGACCCCCAGGGCCTGATCATCGTCAGCGGCGACCGGCGCAAGGTCGAGGCCTTCTCCAACACCGACTGATCCCCGGGCTCGCCACGCCGGTTCGGCCCGCCACGCGTGGCCGGTTAGCATGGTGCCCTGCGTATGCCGTGTGCTCACCTCTCGTGGGCACCGCCACCGCCGGGACGCCCCGGTGAGGGGGAGGGCTGACCGGCTCCACGGCATACGAATCCGAAGTTTCCCCGACCACCACCGTGGAGTGCGCCAAAGTGAAGTCTGCCGTCGAGACCCTCAGCCCGACCCGGGTCAAGCTCATCGTCGAGGTCCCCTTCGACGAGCTCAAGCCCGACCTCGACGCGGCCTACCGCACCATCGGGTCCCAGATCCAGATCCCCGGCTTCCGCAAGGGCAAGGTCCCCACCCGGATCATCGACCAGCGGGTCGGCCGCGGCGCCGTCGTGCAGGAGGCCGTCAACGAGGCGCTGCCGCGCCTGTTCGCCGAGGCTGCCGAGGCCGAGAACCTGCGCGCGATCGGCCGCCCGGACGTCGAGGTGACGGCCGTGCCGCTGCAGGACGGCGAGGACTTCGAGTTCACCGTCGAGACCGACGTCCGCCCCGAGATCGAGCTGCCCGAGCTCTCCGGCATCGCCGTCACCGTCGATGACGTCTCCGTCTCCGACGAGGACGTCGAGGCCCGCCTGACCGACCTGCGCCAGCGCTTCGGCACCCTCGTCGGCGTCGACCGTGCCGTCGAGACCGGCGACCACGTCTCCATCGACCTCTCCGCGACCATCGGCGACACCGAGATCGACGCGGTCGAGGGCATCTCCTACGAGGTCGGCTCCGGCAACATGCTCGAGGGCATGGACGAGGCGCTCGTCGGCCTGAAGGCCGGCGAGACCAAGGAGTTCAAGGCTCCGCTCGCCGGTGGCGACCACGAGGGTGAGGACGCCGACTGCGTCGTCACCGTCCAGTCGGTCAAGGTCCGCGAGCTGCCCGAGCTCGACGACGACTTCGCCCAGCTCGCGAGCCCCTTCGACACCCTCGCCGAGCTCCGGGCGGACATCACCAAGCAGGTCGAGCAGAGCAAGAAGTTCGAGCAGGGCGTGCAGGCGCGCGACAAGGTCCTCGAGCACCTCCTCGAGGTCACCGAGATCCCCGTGCCGGACGGCATCGTCGAGGACGAGGTCAACTCCCACCTCGAGGGCGAGAACCGCCTCGACGACGACGAGCACCGCGCCGAGGTCGACGAGTCCACCCGTCGGGCGCTGCGGGCGCAGTTCCTCCTCGACGCGCTCGCCGAGAAGTTCGAGGTCCAGGTCGAGCAGCCCGAGCTCATCGAGTACCTCATCATGAGCGCCCAGCAGTACGGCATGGACCCCAACCAGTTCGCCCAGGCGATCGACAGCCAGGGCCAGATCGGCGCCATGGTCTCCGAGGTCGCGCGTCGCAAGGCGCTTGCCGCGGTGCTCGAGGAGGCGACCGTCACCGACGCCTCCGGCGACACCGTCGACCTCGAGGACCTCGTCCCGCGGGCCCAGGGCGAGTCGGCGGACTCGGCCGACGAGGCCGGCGAGGATTCGGCGGCTTCCGAGGCTGACGAGGACGGCGCCGACAAGGCCTGATCCTCCCGCGGACCTTGCCCAAGGGCGCCTGGAGGCGCCATCGGGCACGGTCCCGACCACGGCGGTCCGTATGCCGCGCACCCACCCGGGTGCGCGGCATACGGCGTTTGTGGGATGGGTTGTGGGACGCGGTGCGTGTCCTCGACACTCTCACGCTGGGTGCGCGAGGGGCCGCTCGGTGGCGCGGCCGGGAGCTTGTGTCAGGGCGTGTCGAGAAGGGTCCTCAGGCAAAGTCCCGACGCGGGGACTGTCGTGGGAGTCCGTGTGGGCCCGGGGGAGCGGTGGTGGAGCCCCGACGCAGGCTGACCTCGTAGGTGTCGCGCGTGATCGCCGAGCCGGAGAGGGCCTCCCGCACGGCCTGGCCGATGCGGTGACCCTTCTCCACACTCGGCTGGACCACGGTGGTCAGGGTGTGGTCGAGCCAGGTCAGGTCGATACCGTCGAAACCGGTGACCGAGAGGTCCTCGGGCACCCGAAGGCCCAAGGACTCGGCGGCGCGGATGACGCCGGCCGCGAGCAGGTCCGACTGGGCGACGATGGCCGACGGGCGAGTGTCGGCCGGCAGGCCGAGGAGGAGGCGGGCGGCCGCTTCGCCTCCGGTGACATCGGCGGCGGACGCCTCGACGAGCGGGGCATCCGCGCCGGCGGCGTCGAGGAACCCCCGCGCCCGATCTCGCGCATCGGGGTAGGTCGCACGCTCGACCTCCTGCGCGCCGACAAGGGCCGTCGTCGCCCGAGGATGGAGCGGCATGCTGACGTGGCCGATCCGGGTGTGGCCGAGCTCGCGCAGGTGGGCCACGGCGAGGGCCTGGGCGCGCCCCTCGTCGGTGCGCACGTGACGCACCCGAGGGTCCTCGGGAGCGCCGGTGCCGAGGAGCGGGATGCCGCGGGCCGCGAGCGGCTCGACGACCGGATTCACGGAGGGACCGCAGAACGGGAAGACGACGGCGTCCATCGCCATCGACGCCACGCGGCCGTTGAGCTCGGTGGGGTCGTGGGGATCCTGTGCGAGCAGGAGCAGTCCCAGCCCCTCGCGGCCGAGCTCGTCGGCGAGCCCGTCGAGGACCTGCACGGCATACGGGTCCCGGAGGGCCATCGTCAGTGGGGCGTCGACGATCACCGCGACCACGCCGGAGCGCCCCGCGCGCAGCGAGGACGCGACCGGGTCGGGTCCGGCGTACCCCAGCTCGTCAGCGGCGGCGCGGACCCGCTCGGCGGTCTCGTCCGCGACCGGGCCCTTGCCGCTGAAGACGAGGGAGGCCGTCGACACCGACACGGCGGCACGGGCGGCCACGTCCTTGAGGGTGGGTCGACGGGAGGTCACGGGACCAGTATATCGAATCGTTTCGACTTTCTCAGCCTCCAGGTTTGACATGGCCCTGTCGAGAGCCTCACACTCGGTGTCGAAACGATTCGACTCCCGCCCCGGAAGAACACTCATGACCTTCATCGACCTTGACGCCCGCACCGTGCAGCGGGCCAAGCTCGCCACCTTCGCCTTCTTCGCCTTGGCCGGCGTGGCGTTCGCGACCTGGGCGAGCCGGATCGCCGACGCGAAGATCGCCCTCGGCCTCAGCGCCGGTGAGCTGGGCGCCACGCTCTTCGCGATGAGCGCCGGCTCGGTCCTCGCGCTTCCGCTCACCGGTCGCGTCGTCGAGAGGTTCGGCGTCGTGCGGACGATCCGCGCCGGAGTGATCATCGCTGCGCTCGGGGCGATCGTGGTGGGCCTGGGCGTCGACCTGTGGCACTCGCGCCCACTGGTCATGGTCGGGCTCTTCCTCCTCGGCATCGGCGTCGGCGGCTGGGACGTGGCCATGAACCTCGAGGCCACCGACGTCGAGCGGCACCTGGGGCGCGCGATCATGCCGCACTTCCACGCCGCCTTCAGCGGCGGCACGGTGGTGACTGCCCTCCTGGGCTCGGCTCTGTCGTGGGCGCAGGTGCCGATCTCGGTCCACCTGACCGTCGCGCTCCTCGCCACCATCGCGGCCGGACTGTTCGCGCTGCGCTACTGCCTGCCGCATGAGGCGACCGCGGCCGGCGCGGCTGCGGCTCACCGCGAGGAGACCGGGACCCGCGGCCGCTCGGCCTGGCTCGAGCCGCGCACCCTCGTCATCGGCGTCGTCGTCCTCGTCGCGGCCTTCACCGAGGGCACCGCCAACGACTGGCTGGCCGTCGCCTTCCACGAAGGACACCACCTGCCGACCTGGGCCGGGGTCCTCGCCTTCGCCACGTTCCTGTCGTTCATGACCCTGGGCCGGATCGTCGGCACGCGGCTGCTCGACCGGTTCGGCCGGATCCCGGTGCTGCGCGTGAGCTTCGTGCTCGCCGTCCTCGGCTCGGCCATGGTGATCTTCGGAGACCCCTGGGTCGCCTTCGCCGGCACCGCCGTCTGGGGCCTGGGCGCCGCGCTCGGCTTCCCCGTCGGCATGAGCGCCGCCGCCGACGAGCCGGCCCGGGCTGCCGCGCGCATGTCGGTCATCGCGACGATCGGGTATGCCGCCTTCCTCGCCGGTCCGCCCCTCCTGGGCTTCCTCGGCGACCACGTCGGCGTCCTCCGCTCGCTCACCGTCGTCGGAGCCGGGGCGCTGCTGGCGCTGCTGCTGGTGCCCGCCCTGCGTGAGCCGGCGAAGCACGAGTCGGTGGCGCCCGAGCCGGTCGCGCCTGTGGCCCACTGACGCAGCGGCCGGCAGCCAAAGGTGGGCGTTGTGCTCAGGGCGAACACACGGCCTACCCGGGAGTGCGACGGGTGGGCCGCGCGTTAGGGTCACTGACAGTGCACCAACCCCTCACTTCCTAGGAGCATGCGAGCGTGAGCACCGAGATCGTCGCCGCCGGTCCGGGCCCCCAGGCCGGGCTCGACGACCACATCTACAACCGCCTCCTCAAGGAGCGGATCATCTTCCTCGGATCCGACGTCCGCGACGACAACGCGAACGCGATCTGCGCGCAGATGCTCCTCCTCGCCGCGGAGGACCCGCACAAGGACATCTGGCTCTACATCAACAGCCCCGGCGGATCCGTGACGGCCGGCATGGCGATCTTCGACACCATGCAGTGGGTGCCTTGTGACGTCGCCACCGTCGCGATGGGCATGGCGGCCTCGATGGGCCAGTTCCTGCTCTCCGCCGGCACGCCCGGCAAGCGCTACGCCACCCCGCACGCGCGCGTCATGATGCACCAGCCGAGCGGTGGCATCGGCGGCACCGCCTCCGACATCAAGATCCAGGCCGAGCAGCTGCTCCACATCAAGAAACAGATGGCCGAGCTCATCGCGCAGCACACCGGCCAGAGCGTGGAGCAGATCGAGAAGGACTCCGACCGCGACCGCTGGTTCACCGCGGCCGAGGCCAAGGAGTACGGCTTCGTCGACCACGTCTTCACCAGCGCCGCCGACGCCGGCCCCAAGGCCGACAACCCGGTCACCGACTGAGCGCGCGAGACGAGAAGGACACCCCGATGAACTTCCCCATGCCGATGGGCCCGTCCGGCCGCCTGAGCGCGCCGGCCCCCTCCAGCCGCTACATCCTGCCGAACTTCGAGGAGCGCACCTCCTACGGCATGAAGCGGATGGATCCCTATACCAAGCTCTTCGAGGACCGCATCATCTTCCTCGGCGTGCAGGTCGACGACGCGTCCGCCGATGACGTCATGGCCCAGCTGCTCGTGCTCGAGTCCCAGGACCCCGACCGCGACATCCTCATGTACATCAACAGCCCCGGTGGCTCGTTCACGGCGATGACCGCGATCTACGACACCATGCAGTACATCCGGCCCGACGTGCAGACCTTCGTCATCGGCCAGGCCGCCTCCGCTGCGGCCGTGCTGCTCGGGGCCGGCGCCAAGGGCAAGCGGTTCGCCCTGCCGAACGCGCGCATCCTCATCCACCAGCCCGCCATCGAGGGCACCGGCGGCATGGCCTCCGACCTGGAGATCCACGCCAACGAGGTGCTGCGCATGCGCTCCTGGCTCGAGGAGACGATCGCCAAGCACTCCGGCCGCGACATCGAGGACGTCCGCAAGGACATCGAGCGCGACAAGATCCTCTCCGCCGAGCAGGCCAAGGAGTACGGCCTCATCGACGTCGTTCTCGAGTCCCGCAAGGCCAACACCTGAGCGACTTCTTTTCGGTATGCCGTGGGGCCGGGTTCGCGTGAACCCGGCCCCACGGCATACCGGCGTTGAATGCGCCAGGGAACCGAACAGGCTGCGCGGTGCGCGGACGGCGCCAGTTGCGGACGGGAGGGAATTGCGTGGGCGGCACCTGTCTCGTCGCGGCGTCGGGTGAAGGGTCCGCTGTCACGAGTGGCCTGTGCAGCGGCACCCGATCCATGACCGACGACGTGCGCGCCGCTCTGGTCGGCATGGACCCGCAACCCAAGGTGGACCCGCAGATCCTGCAGAACGAGGCGGCCCCGGCGGCCAGCTCCGGGGAACCGTCCCCGGACGCGGGGGCGAACCCGGTCTGGGTCGCCCTGGCCGTCGGGGGAGGGCTGACGGTCCTGGCCCTCCTCGCCTGGCTCCTGCGCCATTCACCCCGTCGAGCGAGCACGAATCGCCGGTGATCCGGCCGATTCCCCGGCGATTCGTGCTCGCTCGACGGGGGTGACTGCTGACCGCTCCCGGGATGCGGCGGGCCGTTTCCGCTGTCAGCGGAC
This sequence comes from Actinomycetota bacterium, assembly GCA_020161815.1. Lineage (GTDB taxonomy): Bacteria > Actinomycetota > Actinomycetes > Actinomycetales > Dermatophilaceae > Phycicoccus_A. The sequence continues at coordinate 20,807 of JAIUOP010000003.1, forward strand.
AAACGCGACTCGTCTTCGACCCGCGACGTTCAATGGGGGAGTCCAGCCGACCCAGCGGGTAGCGTCGCGCAGGTCGGAGCAGGGCACCATGAGGGTGGTGCCGGTGGAGGAAGGATGGACGCGTGGCGCGTGTCGGGGAGAGCAGCGACCTGCTCAAGTGCTCCTTCTGCGGCAAGACCCAGAAGCAGGTCAAGAAGCTCATCGCGGGCCCGATGGTCTACATCTGCGACGAGTGCATCGACCTGTGCAACGAGATCATCGAGGAGGAGCTGGTCGAGTCCTCGGACGTGGGCCTTGACGAGCTGCCCAAGCCCCGGGAGATCTTCGACTTCCTCGAGCACTACGTCATCGGCCAGGACGTCGCCAAGCGCGCGCTCGCCGTGGCCGTCTACAACCACTACAAGCGGATCCAGGCCGGGGCGAGCACCACGGGCAAGAAGGACCCGGAGCACGTCGAGCTGGCCAAGTCCAACATCCTGCTCATCGGCCCGACCGGCTGCGGCAAGACCTACCTCGCCCAGACCCTCGCCAAGATGCTCAACGTCCCGTTCGCCATCGCGGACGCCACGGCGCTGACGGAAGCCGGCTACGTCGGCGAGGACGTCGAGAACATCCTGCTCAAGCTCATCCAGGCCGCCGACTACGACGTCAAGAAGGCCGAGACCGGGATCATCTACATCGACGAGGTCGACAAGATCGCCCGCAAGTCCGAGAACCCCTCGATCACCCGCGATGTCTCCGGCGAGGGTGTGCAGCAGGCCCTGCTGAAGATCCTCGAGGGCACGACGGCGTCGGTGCCGCCGCAGGGTGGGCGCAAGCACCCGCACCAGGAGTTCATCCAGATCGACACCACGAACGTGCTCTTCATCGTCGGGGGCGCCTTCGCCGGCCTGGAGAAGCTCATCGAGTCCCGCAACGGCAAGAAGGGCCTCGGGTTCGGCTCCGAGCTGCACAACCCCAAGGATCTCGCCGAGTCGATCCACGAGGTCATGCCGGAGGACCTGATGAAGTTCGGGCTCATCCCCGAGTTCATCGGGCGCCTTCCCGTCATCACGACAGTGGCGCCGCTGGACACCGCGGCCCTCGTGCAGATCCTCACCGAGCCACGCAATGCGTTGGTCAAGCAGTACCGCAAGATGTTCGAGCTCGACGGAGTCGAGCTGGAGTTCACCGACGACGCCATCGAAGCGGTCGCCGAGCAGGCGCTCGGTCGGGGGACCGGCGCCCGCGGCCTGCGCGCCATCATGGAGGAGGTCCTCCTGCCGGTGATGTTCGACGTGCCCAGCGACGACGCCATCGCCAAGGTGGTCGTCACGCGCGACGTCGTGCTCAAGAACGTCGTGCCGACGATCGTCCGTCGTGACGACTCCGAGGCCGTCCGCAAGCGGGCCCCGCGCAAGCGCAGCGCCTGATCGCTCGGCAAGCGCAGCGCCTGACGGCTCGCGTCCGCAGGCCCGATCCGTCCCCAGGGCTGGTCGCGCCGACGGCTCTCGGCCACGATGGGTCTGTGGCCACGGCATACCGACTGCGGGCCGGTGACACCGGACCGACCCAGCAGTCCCCCCTGACCTGCGGGTCGGCCTGCCTGACGGTCGCCCGCATGCTGGTCGACCCGGTATTCGCCGGCTGGATACGCACGGGCCAGCCGCGGCTGCCCGGCGCCCCCGGCGGGGCCACCGAGGGCGAGCGCTTCGCGGCCTACGAGCGGGTCGTCATGCGCCGCACCAACGCGCTGTTTCCTCGTGGACTGCGCCCCAGCCTGCCCTGGCCACATGCGCTGGGCACGCCGCCGTGGGGCGCCAAGCGGGAGCTGGAGTTCGGTGCCTCCCGCTCCGGCACCCGCTATCGCGTCGAAGTCCTGCGACCCGACGACGCCGACACCCTGCGCGAGGGCTATGACCGGCTCGTCGACGTGGTCGCCGAGGGGGAGCCGGGGCTGCTCTACGTCGGCACCGACCTGCTGCCGCGACACGTCGTGCTCGTCCTCCCCGGCGACGGGGACCGCACCCTCGACGTCTACGACCCGGACTCGGGGCGGGTGAGCCACATGCGGCGGGACGCCTTCGTGGAGCACCGGCTCGAGCTCGCCGGGTGGGACGTGCCGTGGATGGCCATCCAGCCCACGGGGCTGCGCCGGGCGCGGGCCAACGGTTACGCCACCGACCTCGACCCCGCCCCGGCCTGACCGCCCGCGACGCACAGGCTGGTCAGCGGCGCAGGTCTGGGTGCGCCATCGGCCAACTTGTGCGTCGAGGCGCGGGCCGGCTCAGGGCAGGCAGAACCGCTCCGAGTCGGCTCGGGGCACGTAGGGGGCCGGTCAGGCCGCTTCAGACCACGTCAGGCGGTGGGCCTGGGGGTCTTCTCGACCGGGATCAGGTCAGCATCCCGGCCGACGGTCTCGGTGCCCTCGCCGGTGGCGAAGGTCAGCTCGCCGGTGATCCGACCGGCCGCGCGCAGGTCGTCCTCACCGAGACCCACGAGGTCCCGGTGGGCCTCGGGCAGGCTCAGCGTGAGGGCCTTGACCTCGGCACGCATACCGACCTTGGCCTCCGACTTCACCTTGCGCACGGCAGCGAGGGCGTCGGCGACCGCGGAGAGCACGGCCGGGTCACCGCCCTCGGGCAGCTCGGTGACCGAGGGCCACGCGGCCCGGTGCACCGAGCCGTCGTGGGTCCACGACCACACTTCCTCGGTGACATAGGGCAGCATCGGCGCGAGCAGGCGGAGCACGACGTCGAGCGCGATGCGCAGGGTGGCCCGGGCGCTCGCCGCGGCCTCCTCGCCGCGGCCGCCGTAGGCACGGTCCTTGACCAGCTCGAGGTAGTCGTCACAGAAGCTCCAGAAGAAGGCCTCCGTCGCCTCGAGCGAGCGGGTGTAGTCCCACGCCTCGAAGCCCGCCGTCGCCCGCTCGACGACTGTCCGGAGCTGCGCGAGCACCGCCTGGTCGAGCGGCTCGGTGACCTGGTCCACGAGGTCCCCGCTCACCTCGCCGAAGCCGAGGGCGAACTTGCTCGCGTTGAGGATCTTGATGGCCAGCCGCCGACCGACCTTCATCTGGCCGATGTCATAGGCCGCGTCCGTGCCCAGCCGCCCGGAGGCCGCCCAGTAGCGGACCGCGTCCGCCGAGTGCTCCTTGACCACGTCCTCGGGCGTGACGACATTGCCCTTGGACTTGCTCATCTTCTTGCGGTCGGGGTCGAGGATGAACCCGCTGATGGCGGCATTGGTCCACGGCACCGAGCCGTGCTCGTAGTAGGCGCGCACCAAGGTCGCGAACAGCCAGGTCCGGATGATGTCGTGGGCCTGCGGACGCACGTCCATCGGGAAGACCTTGGCGAAGAGCGGGCTGGTGCCCTCCTCGTCGCCACCGAGGGCGCCGCCGGCCCGCCAGCCGCCGGCGATCTGCGGGGTCAGCGAGGACGTGGCCCAGGTGTCGAGCACGTCGGGGTCGCCGATGAAACCACCCGGTATGCCGCGCTGGGACTCCTCGTACCCGGCCGGCGGGTTCGCGGCCGGGTCCACCGGGAGCTCGGCCTCGCTGGGCAGGATCGGGTTGTCCCACAGCGGTTCTCCCTCGTCATCGAGGGCATACCAGACCGGGATCGGCACGCCGAAGAAGCGCTGGCGCGAGACGAGCCAGTCACCGTTGAGGCCGGCCACCCAGTTGGCATAACGCGACTGCATGAACGCCGGATGCCAGGCGATGCCGTCGCCCATCGCGACGAGGGCAGCGTTGAGGTCGGTGTCGCGGCCACCGTTGCGGATGTACCACTGGCGCGTCGTGACGATCTCGAGGGGCCTCTCGCCGCGCTCGTAGAAGTTGGCCTTGCGCTGGGTGGGCGTCGGCTCACCGTCGAGGTCGCCTGACTCGCGCAGCGCCTCGACAATGGCCGTGCGGGCCGCGAAGGTCGTTGCGCCGGAGAGCTTCTCGGCATACAACGCCTCACCGGCGGTCCCCGCCAACCACTCGGGCGTCTCCACCTGGAGGCGACCGTTGCGGGTGATGATCGATCGCGTCGGCAGCTGCAGCTCGCGCCACCAGAGGACGTCGGTGAGGTCACCGAAGGTGCAGCACATCGCGATGCCTGCGCCCTTGTCGATCTCGGCCGCGGGGTGGGCGACGACGGGGATCTCGACCCCGAACAGCGGCGAGGTCACCGTGGAGCCGAACAGCCCGGCATAACGCTCGTCGTCGGGGTGCGCGATGAGCGCCACGACCGAGGGGATCAGCTCGGGGCGGGTCGTCTCGATGTGCACCGGGCCGGCCTCGCCGTGGAAGGCGACGCGGTGGTAGTGACCGGGGTAGTCGCGGGCCTCGAGCTCGGCCTGCGCGACCGCCGTCTGGAAGGTGACATCCCACAGGCCGGGGGCCTCGGACTGGTAGGCCTCGCCGCGGCGGACATTGCGCAGGAAGGCCTGCTGCGAGGTCGCCCGCGAGTGGTCGTCGATGGTGCGGTAGCTGATCGACCAGTCCAGGCTGAAGCCCATCCGGCGGAACAACGACTCGAAGGCCGCCTCGTCGCGCACGGTGAGGACGTCACAGAGCTCGATGAAGTTCTGCCGGCTGATCGGGACCTCGTCCGCGGCCTTGGTCGAGGTCCGGTTGCCCTCGAAGGGCGGAGTGAAGTCCGGGTCGTGGTGCAGGGCGGCGTCCCCGCGGACGCCGTAGTAGTTCTGGACCCGCTTCTCGGTCGGGAGGCCGTTGTCGTCCCAGCCGATGGGGTAGAAGACGTTCAGCCCCTGCATCCGCTTGTAGCGCGCCATGCAGTCGGTGTGCGTGTAGGAGAAGACGTGGCCCATGTGCAGCGAACCGGAGGCCGTGGGCGGGGGAGTGTCGATGGAGAACACGTCGGCCCGGTCGGCCTCGAGAGCGCGCTCCCGGTCGAAGGTGTAGGTGCCCTGCTGCTGCCACACCTCGGTCCACTTCTCCTCGAGGCCGTCGAGCGAGGGGCGCTCCGGGATCCGGGCAGCGGGAGGCACAGTGGACGTGTCGGTCATGGGCACGATTCTCTCAGAACGAGAAGGCTCGGCCGACCGGCCTCACCGCTGGGTCGGAGCGCGGCGCAGCATCCCCAGCAGGGACAACCCCACCACCCCGCTGCCGGCGATCAGCAGCAGCCACAGGGTCGCCCGCCGGGCCGGTGCGGTCGGGTCCGGTGCCGGCCCCAGGTCCAGGGCCTGCGGGGTCGGGGACACCGGCACCGTCGGTGCGGCGCCGGGGGGCACCGGGCCGCCCACGCTCGCGTCGTAGGCCCAGGTCATCGCGGCATACGGCTGGACGACCCCCCACCCGGAGAGGTCGTTGCGGCGATCGCGCTGGGGTCGGGAGGCTGTCACCTCGAGCCGGTGAACGACCTCGGCCGCCGTGGCCTGTGGGAAGCGTTGCCGCACGAGTGCAGCGGCCGCCGAGACGAAGGCGGTGGCATAGCTGGTGGACAGCGCCGGGGGGATGCCGAAGACGCAGTCACCCCAGTCGCGGTTGGCCGCGACGATGTCGTAGCCGGGCGCGGCGAGGCTGACGTGCGCACCGTGGATGGACGCCTCGTTGACGGTGTCGGTCGCGTCGGAAGCGGCCACCCCTACCACCCCGGGGTATGCCGCGGGGTAGCGCAACCCGTCAGCCGTCTCCGACGCGGTGGCCCGGTTTCCCGCGGAGGCCACGACCACGACGTCGCTGGCCACGGCATACGCGATGGCATCGCGCACCAGGGCGTTGTCCGATGGTGAGCTCGACGAGATGTTGATCACCCGGGCGCCGTGATCGGTGGCCCAGCGGATCCCCTCGGCGAGCCGGGGGAAGCGCTCGGCGTCCTGGTCCTCACGGGCGTAGACGCGGACCGGGAGGATCGAGGCTTCCCGCGCCAGGCCCACCAGTCCGGACTGCGGCGCGACCGGGCGACCCGCGATGATCGAGGCCACGGCGGTGCCGTGGCCGAGCTCGTCGCTCGTCGCCGCTCCCTCGACGAGGCTGTGGCCGGGCAGCACGCCGCTGGTGAGGTGGGCGTTGTTGGTGGAGACCCCCGAGTCGACGACGGCCACGACGACACCGGCGCCGGTGGCCAGGGTCCACGCCTGGTCCGCTTCGAGACGGTCCAGGCCGGGTGACCGGCTAGGCACCCACCGCGTGACGCCCTCCTCGCACTTGGCGGCATCGGCCGCGGTGAGGGCCGACACGGTGCCGGTCGAGGAACCCGCGGGGGCGGCTGCGGCGCCCGTGGCCGCTCCCAGGGCCAGGCACGCGCAGGCGAGGGTGGCCAGTGGCAGCCGCGATGCGCGGTTGATGACCATGGCGGGGCTCACCCCGAACCGGCGGAGATGACGGTCTGGGCAGCTGCCGGGTCCAGGCTCGGCCCGGCGCGGAACAGCTCCAGCCAGGCCGCACCGACGGGGGTGACGTCACCGGGCCGGTAGCCCAACCGCCCGAGGATGTCCTCGCTGGGTGCCGGGATCGCGTAGGCCGTGGCGGTCGGGTCGATCGCGAACACCTGACCCGCCTCCGGGCTCCCCGCGCCCACGGCCCGCACGAGGGCGCCGCTGCTGGAGTCGACGGAGGCGCGGACGCCGCCCTGCGGAGCACGCACTGCCTCGGACGTGCTCAGCGAGGTCGTGGGGCTGGTGCCTCCGGCGGCCGTGAGGGTGGCGCAGGGTGGGGCCTCCAGCGGCGAGGGGATGGGCCCTGGCCATTCGGGCGGGGTGAGGGCCTGCTTGACGACGGTCAGTGAGCTGATCTGCGAGGGCTGGACGGCGATGTCGGTGGCGCCGCTGCCGGAGCCGAGGCGGTACATCGCATGCGCGACCTCGGGCAGGGGTTCGAGGTCGCCCTGGGCGTTGACGAGGTACCGCCGGTCCGCACTGCCGCCCACGGCGAGCACCGATCCCAGGCTGGTGCCCGGCGGGAGGCCGGTGATCGGGCGGCCGAGGTCGGCGATCTCGACGGGGCGCAGGGCCGGCCCGAGGTCGAAGAGGTTGAGCCAGCTCGCGGGCACGGCCAGGGGGGTCTGGCGATCGAGCGCCAGCGCGATCGTGACCGCCGAGACCTGGCCGGCGTCGACGGGGTAGCGCCGGGAGCCGGACACGACCCACGTCTGGCCCGCCGAGGTGACGACGACGGCCTTGTCCGTGGCCACGGAGTGCTCGGCCGAGGGACCCACGCCGACCCCGACGGCCTCTGCTTCCCCTGTGCAGGCCGTCCAGCCGGTGTTGGCGAGGTGGTCCGGGGGCGTCAGGCTGTCGGGGGCACCGAGGATGCCGAGCGTGGCACCCCGGGGCTTCGAGCTGAGCTTCGCGTCCTCGACGGTGATGACCTTGAAGTCCTTGGAGGGGATGAGCAACCGGGCGCTCGTGGTGTTGATGACGGGGTGGAGCACGCCCTTGATCGAGACGAAGCGGGCCCCCGAGGCCTGGCCGATGATGAGGCGGTTGTCGTCCCAGCCCATCGGCAGCGAGCCCTTGATCCACCCGAAGGCGAGGCTGCCCAGGACGAGGACGACCGAGAGCAGCAGCCCGCCGATGATGGCCTTGAGGGGCTGGTGGGGCTCGACCTCACGACCGCCGGGTGCGCCGGCGACGAACGCGGTCGTCAGCCGTCGCTTGGCGAACGACTGGGCCTCGACGAGGTCCTTCTTGGTGGCCACGACGTCCTCAGGTGAGCCCGGCGGCGAACCAGGCGAGCGGCACCAGGGCCACCAGGGCCGCACCCTCGAGCGCATCGGCCACCCGGCCCAGACGCACGCGGGTCCGCGGGAGGAGCAGGGCCAGGGTCACGACCAACGCTGCGGCGCCCGCCAGGGCCAAGGTGATCCACGGCCGCCAGCCCGGCTGGATGTGGATGGCGGACACCGCCACCAAGGCGATGCCGGCGATCCCGGTCACCATGGCCAGCAGGACCGTGGCGCGCGTGCGCGCATGCCGGGTTCCCAGCAGGACGGCGACGAACCCCACGGTGGCGAAGACGGTGCCCAACAGGCCGGCCGAGACCAGCTGCGGAGTGCAGGCGAGCAGGCCCAGTCCGGAGGCGAGCCCCACGCCCAGCATGAGGTCGTGGCCGCGGTCGACCCGCGTGGCCACCTCGCGCGGCTCGACGGGGGGCGCATCGGCCCAGATCTCGACGTCGGTCTTCGGCGGGTTCGTGGTCAGGCGGCTCGACGACAGGCCGATCCAGGGCAGGAGGCAGGCGGTGACGGCGGCGAGGAGGAAGCCGGCCGCGCACAGGGCGGCCATCGGCCAGTGCAGCCAGGTCGCCAGGCCCCCGATCACGGCCAGCGCGGCTCCTGCCACACCGAGGGCGAGGAAGACCAGCCGTGCCGGTGCCAGGGCCGCTGCGGCCACGACAGCGAGGAGGGCGACGCCGGCGCCGGACCACACCAGCCCCTCGCCCCACAGGGGCGCCCCGGGGCGGACCGCGGATCCCGCCACCACGGCATACACCAGGGCCGTCAGGCCGAGGGTGGTGGCGGCGCGCGCCTGCTTGCGCACCTTGAGCAGGACTGTGGCGGCACCGACGAGGAGCAGCCCGCCGATCCCGGCCACGGCCGCGACGAGAAGACCGCTGTCCCGGGTCGTGAACAGGGCCCAGGCGGCCGCCAGGAAGAAGGTCGCTGCGGCACCGATCGCCGTGAGCGAGGCGTGGGCGGTCGACCAGGGGGTGAACCGGGTCTCGACGAGGTCGGCGACGGCCTCGACCACGTCGTCATACACCTTCGCGCGTGCGCCGGGAGGCTCGAGGAGGAGGACGCCACCATCCTCGATGCCCTGTGCCGCAAGGGAATTCGACGGATCAAGGGGTGTCCCGTCGGCGCGGAGCAGGCGATGGCCGGCGCTCGCCACACCGGGGTCGAGGATGCCCAGCTCACGGGCCAGGTCCGGGACCAGCTCGGCGATCGGCAGCCCGGAGGGGACACCCAGGTCGGCGCGGCGCGTGCCGGAGGTGACCGACAGGCGGACGAGGGAGCCGATCCCTGCGCTCGAACTCACTGCATCCCCTCCGTCGCGCGGGCGTCGTGTCACCTTCACGCCGCGGAGAACCCCCGGCTCGGTGGCGCCCCAGCATCATAGGGGAGTGCTCCCCATTGGCCTGTTCCTGGAAGGCACCTAGGGTCTTCACTGTCCCCAGGGAAACCGGGGGACGCACCAGAGTCCGGGACCATTGGTCCAGTCAATGGTCCGACGGGACCGAAGCACGTCAAGGGAGGGCACCACCATGGGCAACAAGTCTTTCTCCGCCGCAAGCGGTGTGATCAACGAGTCGGCCAAGATCGTGGACCAGGCGCGGCAGGACCTGCGCAACCAGATCGGCCAGCTCACCGAGAAGATGGGTGCGGTCCGGTCCGCATGGCAGGGCGAGGGCGCGTCGAGCTTCGACGGCGTCCAGCGCGCGTGGACCAAGAACGCGCAGGACGTCATCGACGTCCTCGACATCTTCGAGCAGAACCTTCGGGCGAACGAGGCGACGTACAACGCCAAGGAGGCCGACGCCTCGCAGCTGCTCAGCAAGTACAACTCTCAGCTCGGCTGACGCCACCCGACTTCTCGAAAGGACATGACAATCATGAGCGGAATGATGAAGGTCGACGCCGCGGGCATCGACATCCTGATCGCGGACATGAAGGCCGGCTGCGACAAGCTCCAGACCCGCCTGGACGACATGGACAAGGACCTGCAGAAGTACATCTCCCAGTGGGAAGGTGGCGCGCAGAAGGCCTACGACGTGGCGCAGAAGCAGTGGAAGCAGGAGATCGGCGACCTCAAGGAGCTCCTCGAGGACGTGCGCAAGGCCGTGCACGAGTCCAAGGAGAACTACCTGGCCGGCGAGCTCAAGAACGAGCAGAGCTGGGCCTGAGGCTGAACCACCCCGGTCACTCCCGGACCTGACTGCGCGTCCACCCACGCGCAGCCGGGCCCGGGATTCCGGGTTGAGGGATCGAGGGAGGACGTCATGGGTACCCAGGGGATGAGCTACCCCACGGACTACATGCAGACGTTGGCGACGAGCCGGCAGAAGCAGTGGAACACCGAGGCTGCGGCCAGTCGGGCCAAGATCAAGGACAACTCCCTGCGCCAGGAGCACTTCGGTGACCTCGGCGCGTTCCGCGCGTTCGGCCAGGTGTACATGGCGGCACGCGCGATCTACCTCGACACCCTCAAGGGCGTCGACGAGGACCTCGATGCCGCAGCGGCCGGCATCGTCAGCTCGGCCAAGCAGATGAAGGACAAGGACGACGAGGCCGGCGCGGCCTTCATCGCTCTGCGGTCCCGCTGGGCCAACGGCATGGCCAGTCGCGCCCAGCAGGTCGCGGCGAGCGGTTCCGCACAGGCCCAGCAGGCCGAGGGAGCCCAGCAGCAGGCCAAGGCGGAGACCACCAAGGCGCCCGCCGCGGGGGCACCTGCTCCCGGATCCGCGCCGGCCCCGGCTCCGGCTCCGGGCAGTGCGCCGGCGCCGGGCATGAACACACCACAGATCGGCTGAGGGGGAGGACGATGGCATACCTGGTCGACGGCGGGGGCGGAGGCCCGGTCCTGGACCCCAAGGCCAAGGCGAACGAGCGCGAGCTCTTCAAGCTCTTCAGCTTCACCGCCTTCATGGTGGACTGGGCGGCGGACGACTGGAAGGCCTCGGCCACCGCGGTGGCGGGCCTGTCCAAGGACGTCAAGGAGATCCGGTCCCGACTCATCGAGGGGGACGGCACGACACCGGGGTGGACCGGCCCGGCCGCCGAGGCCGCGGGTGGCAGCTTCGCGCTCCTCTCCTCCAGCCTGGACGCCCGGGCGAAGGAGCTCACCGATGCCCAGGCCGCCATGCGTCAGGTGACCAAGGCCGCCGAGTGGGCCCGCGAGCAGTGGTACGCCAAGGTCGCCTCCATCAGCACCTCCCTGGACCCCACGAACTTCCAGAAGCCCATCTATCCGACCTCGTCGACGATGACGACGGACACCGCGGCGATGCAGGCGGCCGAGGAGCAGATCTACGAGCAGCGCGACCAGGCGGCCAAGAAGATCCTCGAAGGACTGAACCTGCGGGTCGCCGAGGCCACGACGGCCATGCCGGTGGACTACGTGCCCCCGGATGCTCCGTGGACCGCGGGGGGAGGCGGAAGCGGAAGCGGTGGGTCCGGGTCGTATCCGTCGTCGTCGACCACTCCCTCCGGTCCGGGGATCACCCTCATCGGGACCCAGCCGCCGGAGCCGGGCACGGTCGTGCCCCCGTGGCCGCCGGAGCCGCCGGAGCCTCCCACGTCCTGGCCGCCGGAGCCGCCACCGTCGTGGCCGCCGGAGCCGCCACCGCCATGGCCGCCGGAGCCGCCACCGCCATGGCCGCCCATCGGTCCGGGTGAGCCCGAGGTGATCTCGATCGACGACGGTGGTGGAGGCCTCACCGGTCTCCCCACGGGTCCTGGAAGATCCGGGGGAGGCGCGGGCACGGCGTATGCCGTCGGCACCGGTGGCGCGTCCGGGCCCGGGTCCGGCGTGGTCGGCCTCGGTGGCTTCGTGGGTGGTCGCGGGAGCGCCGGCGCGGGGAGCGGCCGGGGCGGAGCCGGCGTGCGCGCCTTCGGCACCGGTCAAGGAGCTGCGGGCCGCGCGGGCTCGGGCGCTCGAGGCAGCTCGGTGCGTGGTGCCACCGGCACGGGCAAGTACGGCACCCCCCTCGTGGGCAACCAGCAGGGCGGCAAGGCGGGCGGCGCCCGCGGTGCCGGCGCCCGCGGCGCGTCCGGACGCGGTGCCGGGGGTCGCGGTGGCGGCCTGCCGGGCAGCCAGCAGGGTGCCGGGCGGGCCGGGGCCAAGGGGGCCCGCGGAGGCGCCGGGGCCGCCGGTGGTGCCGGCGGTCGTGGCGGCAAGGGCGATCGCGAACGCGACGACCTCGAGTACCTGACCCACGAGGACGAGCAGACCTGGTTCGAGGGCAGTGACCAGGCCGGTCCGGAGGTCTGGGACTGACCCATCGATGCGGCCCGCGGTGTCGATCCGCGGGCTGCATCGATGCCTCACCGGCCCCGGCCGGGCCGAGCGCCCGGCCCTTCCCGGTCGATCGCCCGTGACCCTGACGTGAGGGGACTCAGCCCGAGGCGAGCCGCCTCAGGGCCTCGATGCCGTCCGCAGCCACGATGCCGAGCGGCAGGCTGAGGGCGACGGCCAGTCCCTCCACCACATCGGCCAGCCGGGACAAGCGAGTCGATCGGTAGCCGGAGACGATGAGCGTCGACGCAGCCACGCACACCCACCCCAGGACGAGGGCACCGAGGACGACGAGGGCAGGTGCCGGCGTCCAACCGGTGCGGAGCACGCCGTGGACGCAGGCGCCCAGGAGGGCGGCTGCCGCTCCGAGCATGCTCCACCGGGGGAGCCGGTCGCGCACCCCGCGCGACGGGTACGCAAAGGCCAGCGCCGCGACACCGGTGAGGGCCACTGCGCCCCAGGTGGGGACGGCGGGCCGGGGAGGTGCCGTCACGAGGACCCAGCCGGCAATGACGGCGGCCAGCGCGGCATACGCGGTCCCCAGGGCCACGACCTCACGGGCGCCCTGGAACTGCTCGCTCACGGTGTGCCGCACGACGCGACGACGGCGGCCGGCGGACCGCTCTCGCACGGACCAGATGGTCGTGGCGAGCCGCTCGGTGTCGAGGAGCTGGGTGGGGTCCACGGTCAGGCTGGTCGTCGGGAGCGCACGCACGACCAGGGGGGAGACGCCCAGCACGAGCGCCGCGATGGCCGACCCGGGCCAGCCCTGCGTCGTGCCCACGCCGCACACGAGGCCGAGCCCGCCGATCACGGCCATGACCGCGCGATCCCCGCGCTCTTCGTCCAGGCGCCGCACCCTGGCCAGCGCCAGCGCCAGCACGGCGAGGGCACACGCGGCGACCAGGCTCACGGCGATGCGACCGGGCGTCTGGGCCAGTGGCAGGGTGAACCCGGCGCCGAAGGCGAGGGCGGGTGCGACGACCACGGACAGCAGGCGCTGCTCGGCACGTCGGACCGCAGCCAGGCCGACCGTGGCTGCGAGCAGGAGCATGGCCGCGACCGCGTGGAGCGCGCTGGTCGGGAGGGTCGCCTCGACCAGCGGGAGGTCGACACGCGGGCTGTCGGACCCGGCCATGAGGGCCGAGAGTGTGACGACGACCGCCAGACCGGTCGCCGCCCACAGGAGACGCTCACCCGGCGCACCGGTGTCGGTGGCCGCGGCTGCCGTGGACGCGACCGACCGCAGGCGCGGGCGAGGGCGCGTGTCGCTGGCCGGCTCGAGCACGAGTCGGTCCCGGCGCCGGGTGGAGTCGTCCACCTCGAGCGGGGTGGCGCGACCGCGCGCCCGACCGCCGGAGGCCGCCGCATCCCGCGCGCCGGCAGCCCCACCCGATCGATCCAGGTTCTGCACGTCCCGGTGGAGGGCGTGGGTCGGCATCCGAACCACAGTGAGCACCCCGCCGACGGGCACGTCCTCGAGCAGGTCGTGCGGTCCGAGCAGTCGACCCGACGGCGTCGCCACCGCGTGCGGACTGGCGCTGGAGGCGATGCCGAGGACCGAGAGGACGTCGGCGACGCGAGTGCCGTCCGGGACGACGAGGTCGTAGCGACGCGCGGAGGCGATCAGGGTGAGGCGATGGCCCGTCGCGCCGGTGGCGCTCGTGGCGCTGGTGGCGCTCATGCCTCGACCTCCTCCCCGTGACTGCGGCCGACGCATCGGCGGGCCCGGAGCTCCGGCCGTGGATGCGTCTGCCACACAATAGTGCGCCCGGTAGGTTGGCTCACGGCGCGAACTGACGGTGGGAGAGGGGACCGATGACGACGGCAGGGGGGCGCACCATGCTCGCGGGGCCTCCGGCGGTGCCGCAGGGGCGGGTCGTGCTCCAGGCGCCGCCGGAGATCAAGCCCGCCGAGGGCCTCAACAACCTGCTCATGCAGGCGATCCCGATGCTCGGCAGCGTCGGTTCGATGGCCTTCGTCGCGATCTCCAACCCCACGCCCAAGGGAATGATCGGCGCGGGCATGTTCCTGCTGGCCTCGATCGGTTTCGTCATCGCCAGTGGAGTGCGGCAGCGGCAGCAACATGCCGCAGAGGTGGTGGCCGCCCGGCGGGAGTACCTTGCCTACCTTGCCGAGGTGCGGGGGACCATCCGCGATGCCGCGCTCGCGCAGCGCGAGGCCGCGGAGTGGAACTTCCCCACGCCCCAGTCGCTGGCCCTGCTCGCCGAGGAGCGTTCGCGTGTGTGGGAGCGCCGGCCCGGCGGTGAGCACTTCCTCCAGGTGCGCATGGGCAGCACACCCCAGAAGCTCTGCCTCACCCTCGAGGCCGCGGAAACCGCCCCCTTGGCCCAGCTCGACCCGATCGCCGCCAGTGGCCTGCACCGCCTGCTCTCGACGCACAGCGTCCAGCCCGGCCTGCCGGCGTCCGTCGCACTTCCCGGGTGGGCGCGGATCGAGGTGACCGGGGAGGCAGCCCCTGCCCGCTCCCTCGCGCGCGCCATGGTCGCCCACGCCGCGCTCATGCACTCCCCGGAGGACCTGGTCATCGCCGCACTCGTCTCGCGGGAGTCGCGCGCCGAGTGGGACTGGCTCAAGTGGCTGCCCCACGCCCAGAGCGGGCGCCAGCGCGACGCGCTCGGCCCGGCCCGCATGGTGTCCGACTCGCTGAGCGAGCTGCTCGAGTGGTTGCCCGACAACGTCGCGGAGCGGCCGCGATTCGTGCCGGGTGGTGCCGAGGCGCCGCACGTGCTCCTCGTGATCGATGGCGGTCGGGTCCCGATCAACCACCCGGTCGTGGCCGGTGACGGTGCGATGGGGGTGACCGTCCTCGACCTGCCCGAGCAGTGGAGCGAGCTCACCTCACCGCACACCCTCCGGCTGGCGGTGGAGGGATCGGCTGCCGGACCCCAGGTGGACGGACCGCCCGAAACCGTCGTCCCGATGGAGATCATCACCCTCGCGCGCGCGACGACCCGGGGAGCCGCGGACCAGCTGAGCGTCATCGAGGCCGAAGCGGCCGCCCGCCGCCTGGCTCCGCTCTATGCCGGGGGAGAGGTCGAGGTCGTCCGCGACAACCTCACCGCCACGAGCGACCTCCTCGAGCTCCTCGGGCTGGGCGACGTCCGGGACTACACGCCCGAGAAGGCCTGGCGCCCTCGGCTCCAGCGTGACCGCCTCCGGGTGCCCATCGGGGTCGGCGAGAACGGGCAGCCGGTCGCCTTGGACATCAAGGAATCGGCCCAGCAGGGCATGGGCCCCCACGGGCTCATCATCGGCGCCACCGGGTCGGGCAAGTCCGAGGTCCTGCGCACCCTGGTGCTGGCCCTGTCGATGACGCACTCGTCCGAGGCGCTCAACTTCGTGCTCGTGGACTTCAAGGGTGGCGCCACCTTCGCCGGGATGGCCGACATGCCGCACGTGTCGGCGGTCATCACCAACCTCGGCCAGGAGGTCTCGCTCGTCGACCGCATGCAGGACGCCCTCGCCGGTGAGATGACGCGGCGCCAGGAGCTGCTGCGCTCGGCCGGCAACTTCTCCAATGTCACCGACTACGAGAAGGCCCGCGCCGGTGGTGCGGACCTCGAGCCGCTGCCGGCCCTGCTCATCGTCGCCGACGAGTTCTCCGAGCTGCTCACCGCCAAGCCCGAGTTCGTCGAGACCTTCGTGGCCATCGGTCGGCTGGGTCGCTCGCTCCAGATGCATCTGCTGCTGGCCAGCCAGCGGCTCGAGGAGGGCCGACTGCGCGGCCTGGAGTCCCACCTGTCCTACCGGATCGGCCTGCGCACCTTCTCGGCGGGCGAGTCGCGCACCGTCCTCGGCGTCCCGGATGCCTACGAGCTGCCCCCGGTGCCGGGCCTGGGCTTCCTCAAGCCGGACCAGACCAGCCTCATCAAGTTCAAGGCCGCCTACGTCTCCGGACCCCCCAAGGGGCGTCGTCGTCAGCTCCCCGCAGGCGGTGATCGGCGGACCCAGGAGCAGATCCTGCCGTTCAGCTCCTACCCCTCCATGGTGCGCACTACGCCGGAGGCCGACGCGGTCGAGGTCGTGAGCGTCGAACCCGAGGAGACGCGCGCCGTCTTCGACATCGCGGTCGCGGCCATGAAGGGCAAGGGCCGGCCTGCACACCAGGTCTGGCTGCCCCCGCTCGACGTCCCCAACTCCCTCGACCAGCTCTTCGGCGACCTCACCGTGGACCCCCAGCTGGGGCTGGTCAGCCCGAGCTGGCGGCGGCAGGGCTCCTACACCTTCCCCATCGGCATCGTCGACCGCCCCTTGGAGCAGCGCCGGGACCTGTTCGTCCTCCGGCTGAGTGGTGCGGCCGGGCACGTGGCCGTCGTCGGTGGGCCGCGCTCGGGGCGCAGCACCTTCGCCCGCAGCCTGCTGTGCTCGATCGCGCTCACGACCACCCCGATCGAGACCCAGTTCTATGTCCTGGACTTCGGTGGCGGGACCTTCACGCCCCTGGCTCGACTGGCCCACGTCGCCGGGGTGGCCAACCGCAACGAGCCGGAGGTCGTGCGGCGCACCGTGGCCGAGATCAAGGGGATCATCGACCGCCGCGAGGCATACTTCCGGGAGCGGGGGATCGACTCGATCGAGACCTATCGTCGGCGTCGCGCCGAGGGCCGCGCCGACGACGGCTACGGCGACATCTTCCTCATCGTCGACGGCTGGCCGACCATCCGGGCCGAGTTCGACGAGCTCGAGGCGGAGATCCAGGGCATCGCCGGGCGTGGTCTCACCTTCGGCATCCACGTCGTCATCACGACCTCGCGCTGGATGGACTTCCGGATGCAGATCCGCGACGTCCTCGGGACGCGGGTCGAGCTCGGCCTGGGTGACCCCAGCGACAGCGAGATCGACCGCAAGCAGGCCGCCAACGTGCCCAAGGGCCGGCCGGGCCGGGGCCTGACGATGACCAAGCACCACTTCCTCGCTGCGATCCCGCGCATCGACAACTCCGGCTCGGTGGACGACCTCGGCGAGGGCGTGGACCAGCTCGTCGACGCCGTCAACGCCGGATGGACGACGACCGGTCGCCCGGCGGGCCCGAAGCTGCGCTTGCTGCCCCTCGAGCTTCCCCTCGAGGAGGTGCGAGCCATGGCCGGCCAGGACGCGTCGCGGATCCTCCTGGGCATCAACGAGAGCGACCTGGCACCCATCGGCCTCGACGTGCGGGAGGAGCCCCACCTCTACCTCTTCGGCGACAGCGACTCGGGGAAGAGCGCCATGCTGCGGGCCTATGCCAGTGAGGTGGCCCGGCTGTTCACCCCCAAGGAGGCGCAGCTCTTCGTCATCGACTACCGCCGCTCGTTGCTCGGCGACCTGCCCGAGGGCTACGTCATGGAATACCTCACGACCGAGGAGCAGGTCGTCGCCGAGATGGAAGGCCTGGCCGCCTACCTGCGGACCCGGCTGCCCGGTCCCGACGTCACGCCGGAACAGCTCCGGACGCGATCGTGGTGGAAGGGTGCCGAGGTGTTCGTCCTCGTCGACGACTACGACCTGGTCGTCACCTCGTCCGGGACGCCGCTGCGCCCGCTCATCCCGCTCCTGGCGCAGGCCGGGGACGTCGGACTCCACGTCGTGCTCTGCCGCCGCTCCGGTGGGGCCTCGCGCGCACTCTACGAGCCGGTCATCCAGTCGCTGCGCGACCTGGCCTCACCCGGCATCATGCTCAGCTCCAGTCCGGACGAGGGCGCTCTCGTCGGCCGCGTCAAGGGTTCGGTCCAACCGCCGGGCCGGGGCCGGTTGGTGTCGCGTGAGCTCGGGGACCAGGTCGTCCAGCTCACCTGGCTCGCGTCGGCCCACGAGTAGTCCACGGCCAACCTACGCTCGCGTAGGGTGACGCCATGGAGTTCCCCTACACGCCGGTCATCGGGTTGGCCCGGACGGTGTTCTTCCTCCAGGGCCTGCGGTTCACGATGCTCGGTGAGGAGAACGTCCCGACCGAGGGTGGGGCCGTCATGGCCATCAACCACACCGGCTACTTCGACTTCACGTATGCCGGCCTCGCGGCGCGTCGTCACCGTCGCCTCGTGCGCTTCATGGCGAAGAAGTCGGTCTTCGGGCATCCGGTGAGCGGTCCCCTCATGCGTGGCATGAAGCACATCCCGGTGGACCGGCACGCGGGGCAGGACTCCTTCGAGCGTGCCCTTGCCGCCCTGCGGTCGGGGGAGATCGTCGGTGTCTTCCCCGAGGCCACGATGTCGCGTTCCTTCGAGCTCAAGGAGTTCAAGACGGGGGCGGCTCGGATGGCCCGCGACGCGGGTGTGCCCCTGCTCCCGACGACGGTGTGGGGTTCCCAGCGGGTCTGGACCAAGGAGGCGCCCAAGCACCGGCTCCGGAGCAACACGACGATCCTGGTGACCGTGGGTGCGCCGATGCACGTGGCCCCGGACGCGGACGTGGTCGACGTGACCGCCCGGCTGCGCTCGGTCATGCAGGAGCAGCTCACCGCGCAGCAGGAGGCCTACCCACCGCTCACCGGGGCCGACCTGAGGTATCTCCCGGCGCGACTGGGTGGCACGGCGCCGACGCCGGAGGAGGCCCAGGCGCACGACCACCGTGACATGACGCGCACGGTCGACAAGTTCAACAAGAACAGTGCCCGCTGACCGACGAGCCCCGCACGTCCTCCTGCTGGGTGGCACGGCCGAGGCGCGGGCGCTGGCTGCGGTGCTCGTGGACCGCGAGGTGTCGGTGGTGTCCTCGCTGGCGGGCCGGGTTGCGCGTCCCCGCCAGCCCCTGGGCGAGGTGCGGATCGGAGGCTTCGGTGGAGTTGCGGGTCTCGTGAGTACCTTGCGCGACAACGATTTCACGCATCTGGTCGATGCGACGCATCCCTTCGCCATCACCATGCGGCGCCATGCGGTGGAGGCCGCGCACGAGGTCGCGCTGCCCGTCGTCCGGCTCGCGAGGCCCGGCTGGCGGGATCTCCCGGACGCCGCGGCGTGGACCTGGGTGCAGGGTTATGACGAGGCGCGTCGACAGGCCGAGCGCCTGGGGTCGCGTCCCTTCATCACGAGCGGGCGCCAGACCCTCGGCCACTATCTCTCCTGGGACGACCGGCCGGTGCTCGTGCGCGTCGTGGAGCCGCTCGAGGAGCCCGTGCCGGCCTCCTGGCAGGTGCGCCTCGACCGCGGCCCTTTCTCCGTCGACGACGAGCGCGAGCTCATGCGCTCGGCCGGCATCGACGTCCTGATCACCAAGGACTCGGGCGGGGCCTATACCTCCGCGAAGCTGCAGGCCGCATCCGAGCTGGGCATCCCGGTGGTCGTGGTCGCCCGCCCGGATCCGCCCGAGGGTCTGCAGGAGCTGAGCGACATCGACGAGGTGCTCGCCTGGCTGGACGCCGGAGCGTCAGCGACGGCGTAGCACGAGGCGGCCGAGGACCACCACGCCGAGGCCGGCCCACGAGAGCCTGCCCAGCATGGCGGTCGCTCGCGGGATGTCCTCGGCCCGCACCGGGCGACCGTCGCCGAGGGTGCCACGATGCTCGACCTGTGTGCCATAGGTGTTGGTGCCGCCGAGCCGGATGCCGAGGGCCTGCGCCCATGCTGCCTCCACAGGACCCGCGTTGGGGCTGGGGTGTCTCGGGGCGTCGCGTCGGACGATGCGCATGACGTCCGGTGCTCGACGACCGGCGAGCGCGGCGGCCAGCGCCACAGTGAGCCGCGCCGGAAGCCAGTTGGCGATGTCATCGAGTCGTGCTGCGGCCCAACCGAACTCGCGATATCGATCACTGCGATGACCCCACATCGCATCGAGCGTGTTGACCGCCCGATAGCCCAGTACGCCGGGTATGCCGGCGACGGCTCCCCAGAGCAGCGGCGCGACCACGGCATCGGCGGAGTTCTCTGCGAGCGACTCGACACAGGCGCGGGCGATCTCGTCGGGGTCGAGGTTGCGGGGGTCGCGGCCGACGAGGTGGGTGATGCGGACGCGAGCACCCTGGATGTCGTCGGCCCGTAGCAGCGCGTGGAGGGCACGGCCCTCACGCTCGAGGGAGCTCCCGCCGAGGGCTGCCCAGGTGGCCCCCGCCATGGCGACAGTGCGCCAGGGCGGCGGGAGGCGTTGCGCGACAACGCCGAGCGTCATGGGAGGCGCCACCGCAGCGGCGACGGCGAGAGCGCCACGCGAGCGCTGCGGGGTCCAGAGGACCTTCTCCAGGCGTGCCGCGCTCTGGCCGAAGCCGGCGACGGGATGGAGTCGGGAGGGGTCGCCGAGCAGCCGGTCCGCGACGAAGCCGAGGACGAGGCCGCCCGCGATGGCGTCCCAGCGCATCAGGGTTCCTTGAGGACGAGGGGCAGGCCCGCCGCCACGAGCACCACGCGGTCACTGGCCGCAGCCATGCGCTGGTTGAGGCGCCCCAGCTCGTCTGCGAAGATGCGGCCGCTGCGGTGCTCGGAGACCACACCCCAGCCCACCTCGTTCGTCACAGCAACCAGGTCGTGGGGGCTCTGGCTCCAGGCAGCGATCAGGGCCTCCGTCCGCTCCTGGAGCCCTGCGGACCAGGCTGCTCGGGGCGCCTCCCAGGCCGCCAGGTCATCGAGGACGGCTGTGAGCCAGGTGCCCAGGCAGTCGACGAGGGCCGGAGTCGAGAGGGCGGCAATGGCTGTCGCGGCATCGGTCGACTCGATCGTCGTCCAGCACGCGGAGCGCCGGGAGCGGTGTGCCGCAACCCGATCGCCCCAGTCGGCATCGTCACGGGTTGGACCGCAGGCGAGATAGGCCGCGGGGGCCGTCGGATCGAGGAGCCCCTCGGCATACGCCGACTTGCCAGAGCGGACGCCTCCGGTCACCAGTGTCCTCATCGGGTCACCCCGATGGCCAGGCCCACGAGCAGGCAGCTCTGGAGGATGAGGACTCCTGCGCCCAGCACGTCGCCGGTGATGCCGCCCAGGCGTCGGGTGCAGACCGTCTGGAGACGCCACAAGGCGCAGAGGCCGAGGAGCCAGGAGCCGCCGAGCCACGGGGCGGTGGTGGGGCCGTCCCCGGCGGCCACGACAGCGAGGCACCCGAGGAATGCGACCGAGGTGACGAGCAGTGCCGCCGGTGACGGCACTGCACCTGCCACGAGCGCGCCCAGGCCCTCGGGTCTCGCAGACGGGACACTCTCGCGTGTGAGCAGGGGGAGTGCCGTCCGAGCGGCGCAGACCGTCGCCCCTGCGACGAGCCCGCCCCACTCAGCCGTGACGAGACCTGCGTAGGCGGCGGCCTGCAGGCCGAGCACCACCACCAGCGTCACCACGCCCATCGGGCCGATGTCGCCGCGGCGCATGATCGCCAGGGCACCCTCGCGCTCGCGCCCGGAGCCGAGCCCGTCCACGGTGTCGGCGAGGCCGTCGAGGTGCAGGGCTCGCGTCAGCAGGGCCTCGACCCCGACCGCGAGCAGGCCCACGAGCAGGACCGGCAGCCGGAGTGAGGCGCCGAGCCCGATGAGGACCGCCACGGCGGTGGCGACGGGCGCGATGGCAAGAGGGGCGAGGAGCATCGCCCACCGGGCGGTGTCCCGCGTCGGGGTGTCGATGCGCCCGGCGGGCACGACCGAGAGCAGGCCGACAGCCAGCCTCACACCTGCCAGGGGAGTACTCACTGTGGCGTGAGCGCGCCCACGACGCGGCCGATGATCGTGATGGCCGGCGGCGTGAGCCCGGCGGCGGTGGCCTCGACGGCGATGGTCGAGACGGTGGCCCTCACCTCGCGCTGGCTGGGCATGCCGCCGTCGGCCACGCAGGCGGCCGGCGTCTGCGGATCGAGCCCCGCAGCCACGAGCGCTGCGGAGATCTCCGGGAGGGCGGCGATGCCCATGAGCAGGACGATGGTCAGGCCTGAGGTCGCCAACGAGGCCCAGGACACATCGCTGCGCTCGTCACCGGGGGCGACATGGCCCGAGACGACGACGAAGCCCTGGGAGAGGCCGCGGTGGGTCACCGGGATGCCGGCGAGAGCGGGCACGGCCACCGAGCTCGTGACGCCGGGGATGACATGGACGGGCAGGCCGGCCTCGACGCAGGCGTTCCACTCCTCACCACCGCGGCCGAAGACGAAGCTGTCGCCGCCCTTGAGGCGCACGACATCGCGCCCCGCGCGGGCGTGCTCGACGAGGAGGCGATTGATCTCCTCCTGCGGAGTGAAGGCACCGCGCGGGATCTTGCCGACGTGGATGACCTCGGCGTCAGGCCGGGCGTGCGCCAGCGCGCTCAGAGGTGCGAGGCGATCGGTGACGATGACGTCCGCGGTCCTGAGGGCCTCCAGCCCGGCGATCGTCAGCAGCCCGAGGTCACCGGGGCCACCGCCGACGAGGGTGACCCGACCGGTGTTGTTGCCGGAGGCTGCGGCCGGTTCGGGGGCGGCCTGGTGCAGGCCGGGATCGCGCAGCGTGACCGCGAAGCCGCGGGGGTCGGGACCTGTCTCCACCGTGGCGAGGCCGCGCCCGGCGAGGTCGGCGAGCAGCGGGGCGACGGCGGGGTCGTCACTCGCCTCGATCGTGACGCGCGCGCCCTGGCCGAGCAGCTGGTGCACGGTCTCGGAGACCTGCGGCCCGGGGGAGGTGATGAGAACCTCGGCGGCAGCGACGGGGAGGGTGATGCTCATGCGGTGCGCTCCTGGGCGTCGAGGGTGACCGCCAGCGCCTCCAGGAGCCGGTCGGTCGTATGGCGATCGCGCACGGCGATCCTGATCCAGGAGGGGCCCAGTCCCGGGAAGGTGTCGCCGCGGCGCACCGCAAAGCCTTGGGCCCGAAGACTTTCGCGCACTCCGACGCCCACGTCGACGAGGACGAAGGAGCTACGGGAGTCGACCGGGCGCAGCCCGAGATCTTCTAGTCCGGCGACCAGATGGGCACGGTCGGCCGTCAGGGTGCGTGCGCCGGCGTCGGTCTCGGCGATCGCCGCCGGCGTCGCCGTCGCTTCCATGACGAGGCCGGCGAGGGTGCCCACGGACCAGGGCACCTGGAGCCGGGCCAGGCGGTCGATGAGGGTCGGGTCGCCGACGACATACCCGGCCCTCAGGCCCGCCAGGCCCCAGGTCTTCGTGAGGGAGCGGGTGACGAGGAGACCGGACAGGCCGGTGCCGATGAGAGAGTCCGGTTCGCCCTCGATGGTGTCCATGAATGCCTCGTCGACGACGAGCACCCGACCCGGTCGCCGCAGTGCCTCAAGGGTTCCTCGCGGGTGCAGCACCCCGGTGGGATTGGTGGGATTGCCGACGACGACGAGATCGGCGGCGCCCGGCACGGCGGCCGGGTCGAGCGTGAAGCCGACCGAGGCGTCGAGGATGACGCGGTCGGGCACGATGCCGACCCGGCGCAGCGCGGCTTCGGGCTCGGTGAACTGCGGATGCACGATGACGGCATGCCGGGGAGCGAGGGCCTGGGCGAGGAGGCTGAACGCCTCGGCGGCGCCTGCCGTGGGCAGGACACACTCCGGCGGCACCGCGTGCCGGGCGGCGATGGCCACGCGGGCGGCGGCGGGGCTCGGGTAGGCGGCGAGCCGGCCGATGCCGTCGTGCAGCAGGTCTGCGAGCCAGCGGGGTGGCTCGGTGAGGCGCACGTTGACGGCGAGGTCGACGAGCTCGCCGCCCACCTCCTGGTCACCGTGATGGTCGAGCAGCTCCACCGGCATCTCGGGGTCGGTCGCCGGACCGAGTGCGTGAGGATGCTGCCGGAGACGTGGGACATCGGTCGAGGTGCCGGTGAGGACGACGGACGCCTCCACGGCATCGGCGAAGCGCTGGGCCATGACCGGGTTGCCGGCCCAGTGCGTGTGCAGGTAGGACGCGTGGAGGGTGGGTGAGCCGGTGCCCGCCGGGTCGAGGCTCCAGCCCTCGAGCTCGTCGCCGCCGTCGAAGGCCCACGCGGCGTTCGCACCGTGACCTGGGGTGGTGCGGGTGCGGTGGAACTCGTGACCGCGGACGAGCTCGCCCGCGCGCGTCAGCAGGGTGTCCTTGGGACCACGGGCCTCGCGGTAGCGCAGCACGAGCCGAGGGTGCATGGCGGCAGTGGCCGGCACGGCGCCGACCATGGGGTGCCCGTCGACGGCCTGCGCGAGATAGAGGAGCCCGGCGCACTCCGCCACGGTGGGCAGCCCCGCGGCGATGGCCTCGCGGATCTCGGAGAGCAGCGCACGGTTGCCCGAGAGGCTGCCGGCGTGGACCTCGGGGAAGCCGCCACCGAGGTAGAGGCCGGCCGTGCCCGCGGGCAGGCTCGTGTCGCCGGCGGGATCGACGACGACGGGTACGAGACCCTGGGCCCTCAGCAGTTCGTCGGTCTCGCTGTATCGGAAGGTGAAGGCGCGCCCGCCCGCCACCGCCACGATACGACCGGACGCGCTTGCGCGCACCGGAGGGGACCAGGGATCGACGTCGAGATCCGGTGCTGCAGAGGCAATCTCGATGATCGCGTCGAGGTCGATGAGCTCGGCGGTCTGCTCGGCGAGGCGGTCGAGTGCCCGCTGCGCCTCGGGCCGCTCGGCCACCGGCACGAGTCCCAGATGACGTGACGGTGCAGAGACGCCGGTGTCCCGCGGCAGGACGCCCAGCACCCGCACCCCCAGCTGCTCGATCGAGCGCCGGACCTCGTCGGCGTGCCGCTGCGACCCCGCCTTGTTGAGGATGACGCCGGCCAGCGTGATCGTCGGATCGAACTCCCGCAGTCCCAGCACGGTGGCGGCGACGGTGCGAGCTGCCGAGGAGATATCGAGGATGACCACGATCGGCGACTGCGTGAGGCGCGCGATGTGCGCCGTGGAGGACCAGCCGTCGCTGGCCAGCCGTCCGTCATACAGGCCCATGACGCCCTCGATGACGGTGAGATCCGCGAGGGTCGGCGTCAGCGCCGCGTGCGCGAGCAGCGGCAGGATGCGCTCCTCGCCCTGCAGCCAGGGGTCGAGGTTGCGGCCGGGACGGCCGGTCGCGAGCGAGTGGTAGCCCGGGTCGATGTAGTCGGGGCCGACCTTGGCCGCAGCGACCTCGTGACCGGCGCGGGTGAGTGCAGCGAGCAGGCCTGCGGTGATCGTCGTCTTGCCCTGGCCCGAGGCTGCCGCCGCGATGACGAGGCGGGGGAGTCTCATCGACGGGTCACGGCGCTCACCACTCGATGCCCTTCTGACCCTTCTGGCCGGTGTCGAAGGGGTGCTTCACCTTGGTCATCTCGGTGACGACGTCGGCGATCTCGACGATCCGCGGGTCGGGGTCGCGGCCGGTGATGACGACATGCTGCGTGCCCGGACGGGTCCGCAGGACCTCGACGACCTCGTCGACATCGACCCAGCCCCACTTCATGACATAGGTGAACTCGTCGAGGACATAGAGGCCGTGAGTCTCCGCCGCGAACCGGCGCTTGATCTCCTCCCAGCCCTCGCGGGCATCCGCGGCGTGGTCCTCCTCCGTGCCTGCCTTGCGCGACCACGACCAGCCGGAGCCCATCTTGTGCCACTCGACCGGGCCGCCCTCGCCGGTCTCCTCGTGGAGCCGGCCGAGTGCCTCCAGGGCCGTCTGCTCACCGATGCGCCACTTGGCGGACTTGACGAACTGGAATACCCCGATCGGCCAGCCCTGGCTCCACGCGCGCAGCGCCAGACCGAAGGCGGCCGTCGACTTCCCCTTGCCGGTGCCGCTGTGCACCAGCAGGATCGGCCGGTTGCGCCGCTGGCGCGTCGTGAGACCGTCGTTCGCCTCGGTGGTCACTTGTCCCTGGGCCATCAGGCCACGCTCCTTGGAGTCTGTATGGCGGAGGTGCCCGCCCGGGCTTGGGTCACGGCCTCGACGAGGGCGCCCTCGCGCAGCTCGCCGAGCGGGAGGTAGTCGGCGCCCATGCGGGCGGCGATGTCAGCGGCCAGGCCCATCCGGAAGCGGCCGGTCTCGCAGTCGACGACCACGGCCTGCACCCCGGTGCGCGACCAGGCGTCGGCGATCGCCCGCGCCCGGCCGAGGGCCTCGGGGCCGGCGGTGGCACGCCCGTCGGTGACGAGGACGAGCAGCGCCCGGCGGGTGCGGTCACGCATACGTTCGAGCTCGAGCACCCGCGCGGCCGTGCGCAGCCCCTCGGCCAGCGGGGTGCGACCCCCGTGGGGGAGGTCGCTGAGCGCACGGGCCGCGGCGTCGACCGAGGAGGTCGGGTGCAGGGTGAGCTCGGCCGAGCTGCCCCGAAAGGTCACCAGGCCGACCCGGTCGCGGCGTTGATAGGCGTCGAGAAGGAGGGAGAGCACCGCGCCCTTGACGGCTTCCATGCGCCGCTTGGCCGCCATGGAGCCGGAGGCGTCCACGGCGAAGAGGACGAGGTTCGACTCCTCGCCCTGCCGGATCGCCGTGCGCAGGTCACTCTCGACGAGCCGGACACGACCGATGTCGCGCCCACGTGCCGGCTGGTGCGGTGCCGCCGCGACGAGTGTCGCGGGGAGGTGCACGGGCCCGGGGCGCGCTGTGGAGCTGCCGACGGTGCGCCCGCTGCCGGTGATCGCGCGGGAGCGCCGGCCGGCCGCGCCCTGGCCGACCCCGGACACCGTGAGGCGATGGACCCGGAAGGGCGCCGAGGCTCCGGCCACACCGGTCGGGGCGGGGGTGGGGGTGTCCTCGGGGGCCTGCGGCGTGCCGCTGTCGGTGGGCGTCTGGTCGTGCTGTTCCTGAGACGAGGCGTCCCGCGCGCTCCGGCTGTCGGTGCGGTCCTGGGGGCGATCACTCGACTGGGGAGCGGGCCCGTCGTCCTCACGCTCGGGTCGCTCGTCCTCGCCGCCACCGTCCGGTCCCTCCGGGGGCTCCGGCGCCGTCGGGGGCTCAGGATCGGGTTCGGGCTCCTCGTCGAGCAGCCTTTCGAGCAGATCCTCGTCGAGCCCGGGGGCATCGAAGGGGTTGCGACGACGCCGGTGGGGGAGTGCGAAACGAGCGGCGGCGCGGATGTCCTCGCGCTCGACGCGCTCGGCACCGCGCCAGGCCGCATGCGCCAGGGCGGCGCGCGTCGTCACCAGGTCGGCCCGCATGCCGTCGACGTCGAAGCCGGCGCACACCCGCGCAATCGTGGAGAGGGCCCAGTCGGGCAGTGTCACCGTGGCCAGGTGCTCACGCGCCGTGGCGAGCCGCTCGACGAGGGCGTGCTGACTCTCGCCATACGACGCGGTGAAGGCCTTTGGGTCGGCGTCGAAGGCCAGGCGGCGACGCACCACCTCCGCGCGCACCAGCGGGTCTCGGCTGGCGGCGACCTCCACCGTGAGGCCGAAGCGGTCGAGCAGCTGCGGGCGCAGCTCGCCCTCCTCGGGGTTCATCGTGCCGACGAGGACGAAGCGGGAGGCATGGCTCACCGAGACGCCATCGCGCTCCACCGTGTTGCGCCCCATCGCCGCGGCATCGAGCAGCAGGTCGACGAGGTGGTCGTGCAGGAGGTTGACCTCGTCGACATACAGCAGGCCGCGATGCGCGTCCGCGAGCAGGCCGGGCTGGAAGGTGGCGGCACCCTCGCCGAGGGCCTTGCCGAGGTCGAGGGATCCGACGACCCGGTCGTCGGTCGCGCCGACCGGCAGCTCGACGAGACGCGCAGGGCGGCTGCCGGTGGGGGCGCTCGCGGCGTGCGGGCCATCGGGGCAGGTCGAGTCCGGACGGGCGGGGTCGCAGCCGAAGCGGCAGCCGAGCACGGTGGTCACCGGGGGAAGGACGTCCACGAGTGCTCGCACGATGGTCGACTTCGCGGTGCCCTTCTCCCCACGGATGAGGACGCCACCCACAGCGGGGTCGATCGTCGTGAGGATCAGCGCGAGCTCGAGATCGTCGGCGCCGACCACGGCGGTGAAGGGGAAGTGCGTCACGGATCCTCCTGATGGGTGACCACGCCCATCTCAAAGTCTCATCCGCCGCCCCGGGTCCGGGCCGGTGGCCCCGCGCGACGTCCTGGCTCTCCCTCTCGGGATCACAGTGGCGGGACCGCTCCGGACTCACACCGGTATTCCTCGCGCCTGGGCGTGGTCATCCTGCCACAGGGTCAGGGGGCGCGTCCTGGACGTGGGTACAGTGCCACGCGTGATCGACATCGTGGGCGTGCCCTTCGAGGGACCCGAGGCGCTCCCGCCGGCATCACGGACCCTCATCGAGGGTGCCCGGACCCTCATCGGGTCACCCCGGCTGCTCGAGCACCTGCCGGTCGTCGGCGGTCAGCGGCGGGAGTCGTGGCCCTCTCCGCTGCTGCCGGCGCTGCCCGGGCTGATGGAGCGGGTGGGCACCGAGGGCGTCGTCGTGCTCGCCACGGGCGACCCTCTGCGCTCTGGGATCGGGAGCACCCTGGTGCGGCTGCTCGGGGCCGATGCCGTGCGCATCCACCCTGCCGTCTCGTCGGTCGGCCTCGCTCGGGCCCGCATGGGCTGGTCGGCCGAGGAGACCGTCGTGGTGTCGCTCGTCTCTGCCCCGGTGCCGACGCTCAGGCGCCAACTCACGCCGGCAGCGCGCCTCGTCGTGCTGAGCGCGGGTGCCCATACACCGGGGGATGTCGCGCACTGGCTCGTCGAGCAGGGCTGCGGACCCAGTCGTATGACGGTCCTCGGTCACCTCGGCGGCGATGACGAGAGCCGCATCGACACCACGGCGGAGGCCCTGGCGGCGACCGCTCCCGGCATACCGGCCCTCAATGTCGTGGCCCTCGAGGTGATAGCGGCCCCTGGTCGGGTGCTGCCCGGCAGCGCGCCGGGGCGGGAGGACGACGCCTTCGACCACGACGGTCAGATCACGAAGAGCGAGATCAGGGCCCTGGCACTCGCCGCGCTGCGGCCGATGCGCGGGCAGCTGCTGTGGGACCTGGGCGCGGGGTCGGGGTCGGTGAGCATCGAGTGGTGCCTCATGGCGGAGGGAGGCCGAGCCGTCGCCGTAGAGAGCAACCTCGAGCGGGCCGCGCGTGTCACCGCCAATGCTGCTGCCTTCGGTGTGACGGTCGAGCTCGTGCACGCGGCGAGCAGTGAGGTGATCGCCGACCTGGAGGCCCCTGATGCCGTCTTCATCGGGGGAGGGGGGAGCGGCGAGGTCGTCGATGCGGCCTGGCAGCGGCTGCGCCCCGGTGGGCGTCTCGTCGTCCACGCCGTCACCCTGGAGACCGAGGCCGTCGTCATCTCCGCCCAGGCCGCCCACGGGGGCCACCTACGCCGAGTGAGCGTCGAGCGCGCCGAGCCGCTGGGGCGCTTCCTGTCATGGACGCCGGCCCGCTCCATCGTCCAGTGGTCAGCAACCAAGGAGTCCTGACGTGACCGTCCACTTCATCGGCGCCGGCCCCGGCGCCTACGACCTGCTCACCCTGCGCGCCGTGCGACTGCTGGAGTCCAGTCCCGTCTGCCTGTATGCCGGGACCTAT
The DNA here is from genome assembly GCA_020161815.1 of Actinomycetota bacterium. Classification (GTDB taxonomy): domain Bacteria; phylum Actinomycetota; class Actinomycetes; order Actinomycetales; family Dermatophilaceae; genus Phycicoccus_A. The sequence continues at coordinate 50,082 of JAIUOP010000003.1, forward strand.
CTCGACGCGCAGGTGCTCGCTCACTGCCCTGCCGATGCGCGGCTGGTGGATACCCAGCACCTGAACCTCGACGAGATCACCGCGGTGCTCGTGGAGGCGCATGCCGCCGGCCAGGACGTCGCGCGGCTGTGCTCGGGCGATCCGTCGATCTACAGCGCCGTCGCCGAGCAGGCGCGCCGTCTCGACGCCGCGGGCGTCCCGTGGGATGTGACCCCGGGTGTGCCGGCCTACGCCGCCACCGCAGCGATCATCGGCCGGGAGCTCACCGTGCCGGAGGTCGCCCAGTCGGTGGTCCTCACGCGCGCTCAGCGTGACTCCACGGCGATGCCGGCCACCGAGCAGCTGTCCGCGTTCGCCGCGACCCGCGCGACGCTGGTGCTGCACCTGGCCATCCGCCATACGCGCCGGATAGCCGCCGAGCTGGCCGAGCACTACGGCGAGAACTGCCCCGTCGTCGTCGGTTCCCTGGTGTCGCAGCCGCAGCAGCAGATCCTGCGGGGGACGCTCGCGGACATCGCCGACCAGGTCGAGGCAGCCGGCCTGCGCCAGGCAGCCGTCATTCTCGTCGGCTGGGCGCTGGCGGCCGAGGACTTCGTCGAGAGCCACCTCTACTCCAGCCGGGTGCGCCCGCAGCCGGGCCCGCAGACGGGGACTGTCTGAGCCTGGAGGCCTGGGATAATCTGGGCCACCTACCCGACGGGGTGCGAGGAAGCCGGTGAGAGCCCGGCACGGTCGCGCCACTGTGAGTGAGCCGGCAGGCAGAGCCCGCCGAGCCCGCGAGTCAGGAACTCGTCCTGTCGGCTCGACCATGCGGGACGCGTCATCCCGAGAAAGGTGCCACGCGTGCACGTCAGCGAAGGCTTCCTGCCACCCCTGCACGCCGCGGGCTGGGCGCTGGCAGCGGCGCCATTCGTCGTCCACGGGTCGCGCGTCGTCGTGCGACAGGTGCGGGAGCACCCCGAGTCGCGCCTGCTGCTGGCCGGGGCCGGCGCCTTCACCTTCGTCATGTCGGCGATGAAGCTGCCGTCGGTGACCGGCTCGTCATCGCACCCGACGGGCACCGGGGTCGGGACCGTCCTCTTCGGCCCGGCGGTCATGGCGCCCCTGGGGACGATCGTCCTGCTCTTCCAGGCGCTCCTCCTCGCGCACGGCGGCATCACCACCCTCGGCGCGAACGCCTTCTCGATGGCCGTCGTCGGGCCCTGGGCCGGCTGGCTCGTCTACCGGCTACTGCGACGCGCGCCGCACGCCGTCGCGGTCTTCGGGGCGGTCGTCATCGCGGACCTCATCACGTATGTCGTGACGTCCTTCCAGCTGGCACTGGCTTACCCGGACAAGGTGAGCGGCGTCCCCGGGTCGATGGAGCGTTTCCTCGGTATCTTCGCGATCACCCAGCTGCCGTTGGCCGTGGTCGAGGGAGTCATCGGAGTCGTCCTCGTGCGCGCCCTGGCGAGCTGGTCGGGTGCGCGAGCCGAGGAGCTGCCAGGGCTGCGCCCGGGGTCCCTCGAGGTCGCGGAGGCCGGAGAGCCGGCCCACCATGGCTGAGCGCTGGCGGTGGAGCCTCGGCCTGGCCGTGCTCGTGGTGGCGATCATCGTCGGCGTGAGCCTGGGGCTGGGTGCGAACCTCGGCGGCACCGACGACCTGGCCCGACAGGCAGCCCTCGCCGACGGCTACCACCCGTGGTTCTCCTCGGTCCTGACCCTGACCAAGCCGCAGGAGATCGCGATGTTCGCCCTGCAGGGCGGGCTCGGAGGAGCCGTCCTGGGCTATGTCCTGGGCGCGCTGCGTGAGGGTCGGCCGGCATCTCGGCAGCCGCGCTGATGGCCCGGCTCGCCCTGGACGAGGCGGCCTGGAGCGGGCCCTGGCGGTCGCGCTCGACCGCGGAGAAGGTGCTGCTCTCCGGAGGCATGTTGCTGCTCGCCGTGACGGCCCGCTCGGTCTGGGTGGCCGGCGGCCTGCTCGTGGTCGTCGTCGCCCTGGCGCTGCTCATGGCCCGGGTCCCCTGGCGCACCTACCTGCTGGCGCTCGCCGGTCCGCTCACGTTCGCCCTGCTGGGCGCGCTCGCCATCGTCGTGACCTTCTCGGCGGCTCCAGGGGCCGATGACATCGTGCGCCTGGGGCCGGGAGCACTGACCCGATCCGGGCTCATGACGGCCACGCTGGTGGTCGTGCGCTCGACCGCCGGCGCGGCAGCCATGCTGCTCCTCGCGTGCACGACGTCCTTGCTGTCGATCATCGAGGCCCTGCGCCGGGTGCACGTGCCGGACGCCATCGTCGACATCGCGGCGCTGATGTACCGGATGCTCTTCGCCCTGCTCGACTCGGTGGGCGCCATCCGTGAGGCGCAGACGGCGCGGCTGGGCTATGCCACGGCCGGCGCCGCCCGGCGCTCCTTCGGGATGCTCGCGGCCGCGACGCTGCGGCGCTCCTGGGAGCAGTCGCGACGCCTCGAGGAGGGGCTGGCCGGGCGTGGTTCCAGCGGATCGCTGCGTAGCCTCACCGTCGACCACCCGGTCGACCGGCGCTTCCTGGCGCTGACCGGGATGCTGCTGCTCGGACTCGCCGGGTGGTCCATCCTCATGGGAGGCGCGCGATGACCCACCGGCTTGAACGGCAGGAGCCCGTCGCCCACAGTGTGCTCGCCGTCGAGGGCCTGCACGCGGGCTTTCCGGGCAACCCCGATGTCCTCGACTGTGTGTCTCTGGCCGTGACTCCTGGCACCCGCCTGGCGCTGCTCGGAGCCAACGGCTCGGGCAAGACGACGCTACTGCGCTGCCTCTCCGGTGCCCACCGTCCGTCGTCCGGGCAGGTCAGCGTCGACGGGGAAGCGTTGCGCCACAATGCCGCTGGACTGAACCGGCACCGCCAGCAGGTGCAGCTGGTGCTGCAGGACCCCGACGACCAGCTGTTCTCCGCGCAGGTCTACCAGGATGTCGCCTTCGGCCCTCACAATCTCGGCCTGCCGGAGGCGGAGGTTCGCGCGCGCGCCGACGAGGCGCTCGAGGTGCTCGGCGTGGTGCACCTGGCCGAGCGGCCGGTCCACCGGCTCTCCTTCGGTGAGCGCAAGCGGGTCGCCATCGCCGGCGCTCTCGCCATGCGCCCGCGCGTGCTCCTGCTCGACGAACCGACCGCAGGCCTCGACCCGGCGGCCGTCGTCGAGATGCGCGCGGCCCTCACCGCTCTCGAGGCGCATGGCGCCTCGGTCGTGCTCTCCACCCATGACGTCGACCTCGCCTGGCAGTGGGCCGACGAGGTCGCCATCGTGGCGGACCGTCAGATCGTGCAGGGGATGACGGGCAAGCTGCTCGCCGACGAGGCGCTGCTGCGGCAGGCTCGGCTCGGCCTGCCGTGGCCGGTGGCACTCCTGCGAGGGCTCGGGCGCGAGATCGACCCGATGGCCCTGCCACGAACGGTCGAGGACGTCCGGCGCGTGCTCGGCTGAGACGTCAGCCGCCGTCGCTCGCGTGGCTCTCGCCCGCCGGACGCTCGTCGACATACCGCGGGGTCCACACCCGGCCGGTCGAGGAGACCCGCGTGCTGCTCGCCCCGATGACGACGAGGCACCCCATGTCGACCGTCTCCGGGTCGAGCTCGCCGAGGGTGGTCACCCGCAACTCCTCCTCGGGGCGCCCGACATGGCGCGCGACGACGACGACGCGCTCAGGGGCTGCCACCGCGCGTACCGCGACGAGGGCTTCCCCGAACTGGTCGGATCGGGTGCGCGAGCGTGGATTGTAAAGAGCGACAGCGAGATCCGCGCGTACGGCGCTCGTGAGTCGGTCGACGAGCACGTCCCACGGCTTGAGGCGGTCGGAGAGCGAGATGAGAGCATGGTCGGCGCCGAGCAAGGCTCCGGCGAGGGCCGAGGCGGCGTGCGCCGCCGTGATGCCTGGGACGACATTGATGGGTACGACGGAGTAGCGCTGCGGATCGGTCTCGGCAGCCTCGAAGACCGCCGCCGCCATGCCGAAGACGCCGGCGTCGCCACCGGAGACGACGGCGACATCATCTCCGGCGAGAGCGAGCTCGAGCGCCTCGTGGCCGCGGTCGACCTCGACGGTGTTGCCACTCGGGCGACGGGTGAGCCCGGGGCGCTGCGGCACCCGCGCGACATAGGGCGCATAGCCGATGACGTGGGCGACCCGGCCCAGGACCGCGCTCGCCTCCGGGCTGGTGCGGTCGTCGCCGCCCGGGCCGAGCCCGACGACATGAATCGTCCCGACACGCCCCGGCTCCGTATGACGAGGAGCCTTCGGCCGCGCCCGGCCTGCGGCGTCGGCGCGACGGTCGAGCCCGGGCACGACGACGACGGACATATAGGGCACGCTCGCCGGGTCGACCTCGGCGGCCGGCAGCACGCGCTGGTCAGTGCGGCTCGCGCGCTCGATGTACACCGCGCGCTCGAGCAGGCCGGCCTGGCGCAGCGCCTCGCGGACGTCGGCGAAGGTCCGCCCGAGCTTCATGACGACGGCGGCATCGGTGTCGGCGAGGCGGCGGGCCAGCTCCTCGACGGGCAGGGTCCCCGGCAGCACCGTGAGCACGTCCTCGTGCCGGGTGAGGCCACCGGCCGCGGCCGCAGAGGCCGCCGCCACGGAGGTCACGCCAGGCACGACCTCGGTGGGGAAGCGCTCGCGCAGCAGGTCGTGGACGTACATGAATGATCCGTAGAAGAGCGGGTCGCCTTCCGCGAGGACGACGACGCTGCGGCCCGCCTCGAGATGTGCGGCGAGACGCTGCGCGCACTCGTCGTAGAAGTCGGCGAGCGCCCCGTAGTAGCCACCCGGGTGACTCGTCGTGCCGGTCGTGACCGGATAGGCGAGCGCCTCCTCGATCACATCGTCGGAGAACAGCTCTGCGGCGATGGTGCGAGCAGTGGAGGGACGCTTGGGTGCCTGGTGGTAGGCGATGACGTCCGCGCTCTCGATGAGCGCGGCCGCGCGCCGCGTGATGAGACCGGGATCGCCGGGGCCGACGCCGACGCCGTACAGGTGGCCGGCCTCCGCCGCGTAGCGCGAGGGGTGGGCCTCGAGGCCGGTGCTCATGCCAGCTCGTCCGGGGTGCCGAGAGCATTGATGGCAGCGGCGGCCATCGCGGAGCCGCCGCGGCGGCCGCGAACGACGAGCCAGGGCACCTGGCCGCCATCGGGCAGACGGTGCTGCGCGAGGGCCTCCTTGGACTCGGCCGAGCCGACGAAGCCGACCGGCAGGCCGATGACGGCGGCGGGGCGCGGACCGCCGTCGAGCAGGACCTCCAGGAGGTGGAAGAGGGCGGTCGGGGCATTGCCGATGGCCACGACGGAGCGCTCGAGGCGAGGCAGCCAGAGCGAGACCGCGGCCGCCGCACGGGTCGTCGACCACTCCATCGCCAGTGCGGGTACCCGCGGGTCGCGCAAGGTGCACAGCACCTCGTTGCCGGCGGGCAGTCGCCGTCGAGTCACGCCGGAGGCGAGCATGTGTGAGTCGGTGATGACCGGGGCGCCAGCCACGAGAGCCTCATAGGCGGCTGTCACGACGGTGTCGCTCATCGCGAGGTCGGTGAGCACGCCGACATCGCCCGCGGCGTGCGCGATCCGGGTGGCGACGGCCAGGGCGTGGCCCTCCCAGGGGCCCACCTCACCCGAGGCAAGCGCATCGGCGACCTCGTCGCGGATCATCCCGAACGACCGGCGGTAGATCTCCTGGCCGTCGGTCACATAGTCGAAGCGGCGCGTCGGCGGGCGCGGCTGCTCGCTCGTCATCGGTGTCCTTCGGTCAGGGCGTCGGCCACGCCGACGGCATCGGTCACATCGGTGGGGGAGAGCAGCACGAGCTCACCGTCCTGCGCTCCGCAGCGGCGCTCGCAGGCGACGAGGTGGACGTTGCGGGCCAGGGCGCGGCCCTCCCGCTGCACCAGCCGGGCGCTCTCGCGAGCGAGGCCCATGACATCGGCCTGCCCGTTCGCGCACCAGGGGGCACCGGTGCAGGCGGACAGGTGGCTCCAGACCTGAGCCGGTGCGGTACTGAGCCCCGCGGCGGTGAGCGCCTCTGTGTGCGCGGCACCGCCGGGCACGAGGAGCGAGCGCCAGGGGGTGAGCGTCACCTGATCGGTCACCGCGCGCAGTGCGTCGAGGGCGGTGCGGTCGAGCAGACCGAGCGGGAGGCCGGCGATGAGCGCATCGCTGCCTGCCACGGGTCCGGGGCGCAGCGGCTCGGCCGGAGAGATCGTGGTCGCCGTGAGCTCCGAGAAGAAGTCGCTGTCGGGGCCGAGATCGCGCACGTTCCACTGCCGCTCGACCCGTATGCCGAGGAAGCGCGCCGCGAGCCCGGTCAGTACCTCCGGCGCCCGCACCGGCGCGCAAGGTCGACAGAAGACTCCCTGTGGACCGCGGGCCAGCACCTGCCCCGAGCCGTCCGCCATACGCCGCCAGGCAAGATCCCACGGCTGGTCGAGCGCGACCCCGGAGGCATCGGTGACGAGGAAGAGGAATCGGCCCGGGAGGGAGGCGAGCTCCGGTGTCGCACACAGGGTCTCGTCGAGCGCGTCGACCACCGGCTGCAGGTGGCTCGCCAGCGGGTCCCTGAGGATGTTGCGCGCCCGCTCGTGGCTCGCCGAAGGGAACCAGCCGGTCGCCATCACGGCGGCGACCGCCTCATCGGGCACGGGGTCCGGGAGGGCCCGCACCTGGAGGTTGGCGCGTGTCGTCAGCTGGACGAAGGGTGCACCCCAGCGCTCGCCGACGGCCAGGAAGCGGTCGAGCGCGTCGAGGGCCACCTCGCCTCCGGGCACACGCGCGCGCACGATCGCTCCGTCCTTGGACGTGTAGGGACGAAGTGCGCTCGGGCACCGGTCGAGGATCGGGCGGGCAGGCACGGCGCACAGACTACGCGCCGTGCGGCCGGTAGGCTGCCGGTGGCTGACGCGACGGAATCCGGTGCAAGTCCGGGACGGTCCCGCCACTGTGAGCCTCGGACCTGCGCCGGGGTGAGTCAGGAACGTCAACGCAGCCGCGCTGAACCTCCGGTCCGGCGCGGACTCACCACGACGGGCGCGGACCCCGAAGGAGCACCACTCGATGCCGACCATCGCCCTGCTGTCCACCTCGGACACCGACCTGCTCTCCGCGAAGGCGAGCGGCGCCGACTACCGTTGGGCGAACCCCGCGCGCCCTTCCCACACCGACATGGGTGCGGCCATCGAGGGCGCGGACATCGTCATCGCCCGCATCCTCGGCTCCCCGCAGGACCTCTGCTCCGGGTTCCGACGCATCGCCGCGACCGGCAAGCCGGTCATCGTCCTCGGGGGCGAGCAGGCCCCGAACGCCGCACTCATGGAGCTCTCCACGGTCGCTCCCGGTGTCGTCCACGAGGCGCACCGCTATCTCGCCCACGGTGGCGCGGACAACCTGCGCCACCTGCACGCCTTCCTCTCGGACACCCTGCTGCTCACCGGCGAGGGCTTCGAGCCGCCGGCTGAGCTGCCCGTGTGGGGCGCGCTCGAGCGCCCCGGGCTGCCCGCTCTCGCCGAGGGCGCCACCCGGCCGCGCGTCGCGGTGCTCTTCTACCGCGCCCAGCAGGCCGCCGGGAACACCGACTTCGCGCACGCCCTCGCCGACGCGATCGACCGTCAGGGCGGGCAGGGGGTCCCCGTCTTCGCGACCTCGCTGCGCGATGCCACCCCCGAGCTCCTCGCTCACCTCGGGTCGTATGACGCGATCGTCACCACCGTGCTGGCCGCCGGAGGCACCCGCCCCGCGACGGCGCAGGCGGGAGAGGACGACGGTGCCTGGGACGTCGCCGCGCTCGCGGCCCTCGACATCCCGATCCTCCAGGGACTGTGCCTGACATGGGGACGCGCCGAGTGGGAGGCGAGCGACGACGGCATGTCCCCCCTGGATGTCGCAACGCAGGTCGCGGTGCCGGAGTTCGACGGTCGCATCATCACGACGGCCTTCTCCTTCAAGGAGACCGGCGAGGACGGCATCGCCCACTATGTCGCCGACCCGGAGCGCTGCGAGCGCGTAGCCGGCATCGCACTCGGTCACGCCCGTCTGCGTCATACGCCTGCGAGTGAGCGGAAGATCGCCGTCATCCTCTCGGCCTACCCGACCAAGCACGCTCGCATCGGCAATGCCGTCGGCCTCGACACGCCCGTCTCGACGATCCGCCTGCTGCGCGCGATGCGCGACGCCGGCTACGACCTCGGCGCACCGGGAGATCTGCCCGGGCTCGACCCGCTGCCCCCGATCGAGGGCGAGGACGCCGACACGACCGCGGGCAATGCGTTCATCCACGCGCTCATCGCTGCCGGCGGCCAGGACCCCGAGTGGCTGACGCAGGGCCAGCTCACCGAGCATCATGTGCGGATTCCCGCCGCGTCCTATCGCGAGTGGTTCGCCGAGCTTCCAGAAACCCTGCGCGACACCATGACCCAGGCCTGGGGCGAGGCCCCGGGTGAGCTCTACGTCGACACCCAGACCGATCCCGAGGGTGAGATCGTCACCGCCGCGATGCGGGCGGGCAATGTCGTCATCCTCGTCCAGCCCCCGCGCGGCTTCGGGGAGAACCCGATCGCTATCTATCACGACCCGGACCTCGCGCCGACGCACCACTACATCGCGACCTACCAGTGGATCGCTCGTGAGTTCGGGGCCCACGCGATCGTCCACGTCGGTAAGCACGGCAACCTCGAGTGGATGCCCGGCAAGAACCTCGCCCTCGATGCCGCCTCCAGCCCGGACGCCGCTCTCGGCTCGCTGCCGGTGATCTACCCGTTCCTCGTCAACGACCCCGGCGAGGGTACCCAGGCCAAGCGGCGCGCCCACGCGACGATCGTCGACCACCTCGTGCCCCCGATGCAGCGCGCCGAGTCGTATGGCGATATCGCTCGTCTCGAGCAGCTGCTCGACGAGTACGGCAATGTCTCGGCGATGGACCCGGCCAAGGCGCCGGCGCTCCAGGGCGAGATCTGGACCCTGCTCCAGGCCGCGAAGATGGACCAGGACCTCGGGCTCACCGACCGTCCGACCGAGGAGACCTTCGACGAGCTCGTCGGCCAGATCGACTATCACCTGTGCGCGATCAAGGACGTCCAGATCCGCGACGGCCTGCACGTGCTGGGGCAGGCCCCCGAGGGGAGTGTCCTCACCGGGCTCGTCCTCGCGATGCTGCGGGCGACACAGGTCTTCGGCGGGCGCACCGACGGCATACCGGGCCTGCGGACCGCGCTGGGACTGGCGGCCGAGGGCGCGACCTCCGCCGAGACCGACCGCGTGGAGGCGCTGGCCCGCACTCTCGTCGAGGGCCTTGGGGCCGCCCACTGGAGCGTCGACGGGATCGACGAACTCGTCGCAAACACCTTGTCCGACAACGGCATCGACGCCGGCAGTATCGACCACGCCGGAGTCATCGCCTCGCTGCGCTTCGCCTGCGAGGAGGTCGTGCCCCGCCTCGCACAGACCTCCGGTGAGCTGCCGATGGTGCTGCACGCGCTCGACGGCGGCTATGTCCCCGCCGGCCCGAGCGGCTCGCCGCTGCGCGGCCTCGTCAACGTCCTGCCGACCGGCCGCAACTTCTACTCCGTCGACCCGAAGGCCATCCCCTCGCGCCTGGCCTACCAGACCGGCTCGGCGATGGCCGAGTCGCTGCTGGCCCGCTATCGCGACGAGGAGGGCGAGCTGCCGCGCTCGGTCGGCATCTCGGTGTGGGGCACCTCCGCCATGCGCACGAGCGGTGACGACATCGGTGAGGTGCTCGCGCTCCTCGGAGTGACACCGGTCTGGGACGCCCAGTCGCGTCGCGTCGTCGGCCTTGAGCCGATCCCGCTCGAGGAGCTGGGCCGTCCGCGCATCGATGTCACTGTGCGCATCTCCGGCTTCTTCCGCGACGCCTTCCCGCACGTCATCGCCCTGCTCGACGACGCGGTGCGCCTCGTCGTCGAGCTCGACGAGCCGCTGGAGCAGAACTTCCCGCGCGCCCACGCCCTCGCCGACCGCGAGGAGCACGGCGACGAGCGCCGCGCTCGCACAAGGATCTTCGGCTCGAAGCCCGGCTCGTATGGCGCCGGCATGCTCCAGATCATCGAGTCGGGCAACTGGCGCGATGACGCAGATCTCGCCGAGGTGTACACCGCCTGGGGCGGCTTCGCCTACGGTCGCGATCTCGACGGCGCCCCGGCGCGTGACGACATGGAGCGCAGCTATCGCCGCATCCAGGTGGCCGCGAAGAATGTCGACAACCGCGAGTCCGACATCCTCGACTCCGACGACTACTTCCAGTACCACGGCGGCATGGTCGCCACGATCCGCGCGCTCACCGGTGAGGCCCCGAAGGCGTATGTCGGCGACTCGACCGCGCCGGAGTCGGTGCGCACCCGCACCTTGCAGGAGGAGACCAACCGGATCTTCCGTGCGCGCGTGGTCAACCCCCGGTGGATCGCCTCGATGCAGCGCCATGGCTACAAGGGGGCCTTCGAGCTGGCCGCCACCGTCGACTACCTCTTCGGCTTCGATGCCACCGCGGGTGTGGTGCCGGACTGGATGTATGACGCGGTCGCCCAGGAGTACGTCCTCGACGAGGCCAACCAGGAGTTCATGCGCCGGGCCAACCCGTGGGCGCTGCGCGGCATCATCGAGAAGTTGTCGGAGGCCCGCGACCGTGGCCTGTGGGAGGAGCCGGACGCTGCGCTGCTCGAGGCGATGCAGCAGGTGTACCTCGACATCGAGGGTGACCTGGAGGAGTGAGCGGTATGACGGGCTCCTTCCCGCGGCCGGTGCCTCAGGTCGGCGACGCGACCTCGGCGCGTGAGCGTCGCGAGGCGCCGGACGGCTGGGCCTTCTCGTCGGAGACGATTGCGGCCCTGGGCGAGGTGATCGAGGGGCGCCGCGACATACGCCGGTACCGGCCAGACCCGGTGCCCGACGAGCTCGTCACGCAGGTCGTGCGCGCGGGCCACCTCGGGCCGTCGGTGGGACACAGCCAGCCGTGGCGCTTCATCGTCGTCACCCACCAGGGACTGCGCGACCGGGCTGCCGCGATGGCCGACCGCGGGCGGCTCGCGCAGGCCGAGCTGTTGACGAACGACCGCGCGGCGCGACTGCTGGACCTCAAGCTGGAAGGCTTGCGAGAGGCCCCGATCGGGCTCGTCGTGGCCTGTGACCGGCGCACTCCGGCGACCGGTGTACTGGGGCGTGCGACCTTCGTCGACGCCGACATGTGGTCGTGCGCCTGCGCCATCGAGAACATGTGGCTCACCGCGCGTGCCTACGGCCTCGGGATGGGCTGGGTGACACTCTTCGAGCCGGCCGAGCTCGCCGCGCTGCTGGGCCTGCCAGAGGGTGTCGAGACGCTGGGCTGGCTCTGTCTCGGCTGGCCCGACGAGCGCCCGCCGGAGCCCGGCTTGCAGCGCGCTGCCTGGTCGACGCGGCTGCCGCTCGAGGAGGTCCTGCTGCGTGACCGCTGGCCCGAGGGGGATGGCCCGGTGCTCGCCGCGCCGGTCTCGCACCTGCGCGGCCCGGCCCCGGAGCGCCTGACGTCGGCGACCGACGCCGCTGATGACCTGCTGGCGCCCCCGGAAGCCCTCGGTGTGCTCGACCGCGCGCTCTCGCGGGCCGTGGCGCTGCAGCCCTCGCTGCCCGAGCAGGTGATCTCGGGTGGACCGTGGGCGACGCTTGTGCTCGCGGCGGCGGACCATCCGGTGGCCGGGCTCGGCGTGAGTGCGTACGGCCAGCACGTGACCCGCGATGTCACGCAGGCGGCGGTCGCCGGCGTCTCCATGGGTGCGGTGGCAGCCCAGCAGGCGGGCGCGCAGGTCGTCGTCGTCGATGCCGGGGTGCTCGGGGGGGCGGTCGAGGGCGCCGTCGCGGCGCGGGTGCAGGATCCGCAGGGCGACCTCGCGAGCAGTCCCGCTCTCTCGCAGGCAGATACAGCACGTCTCATCGCCGCCGGCCGGACCGTAGGCGTCGAGGTGGGGGCGCGGGGGATCGTGCTCCTCGGTGAGGCCGGCGTCGGCAACACCACGCCGGCGGCGGCGCTCGCTGCCGCTCTCACTGGGCTCAGCGTCGAGGAAGCGGTCGGTCTCGGTGCCGGCGCCGACGCCGCGATCATGGAGCGTAAGCGTGAGATCGTGTCAGCAGCCTTGACTCGCGCCGGGGACCTCGCCGGCGCCGGGTCGCAGCAGCTGCTCGCGAGCCTGGGTGGGCCGGAGATCGCCGTCCTGGTCGGCGTCGTCCTTGGTGCGGTGGAGAAGGGCGCCCCCGTGGTCCTCGACGGCCTCGCCACGTCGGTCGCGGCCGCCCTTGCTGCCCGTATGGCGCCGCCGGTGCAGGCGCATCTCGTGGCCGGCCACCGCAGCCGCGAGCGGGCCCATGCCGAGGTGCTCACGCTCCTCGGTCTCGAGCCGCTCGTCGACCTCCGAGTTCGGGCCGGAGAAGGCGTGGGTGCGGCGCTGGCCGCCGGCATGCTCCGCCAGGGCCTGGCCATGCGCGCCCTGGTCGCCCGCACCTCGGAATAGCGCCCGATCAGTCGGTGTAGATCTCCGAGCGGTGGTCGAGGTCGATCGCGATGATGGCCACCTCGTCGTGGCGTATGTCGAGGATGACACGATTGCGCGTCAGCTCGGACGCACCGTTGAGCAGGTTCAGCGTGCCCACCTAGCCCGTGGCGAGGCGGTGGCCGCGGCACGGCTGGCGACCGCCATCGAACGGGACCTGGTCGCCGTGCATACCCTGTTGTCGGCCGGACCGGCTCCCGGGCTACACCGTCCGTCACGGTCGAGTGCGGTGACCGCTCGTGGGCGTGGACGGGATACGGATCTCGGGCGTGGCTGACAGGCTTTCCAGCCCGGGGCGGGCCGACAGCCTGAGCACCGCCGGCGCCGGAAGCGAAGGGAGGGCAACCCGGAGCCTGCTCCTTGGGGTTGCTGTGACCCGCAACTCCTGCCACGGTATCGAGATCGCCGCGCGGCTCGGGAGGACGCAAATGAAGCAGGTCCGTCGTTTCGCAGTGCTCGTCAGCTCGTTGCTGATGGTGGTTATGGCTGGCGCCGGGACCGCGCAGGCCGCCCCGAAACCGCCGCCCGCAGCGGAGGCGGTGGAATCCGTTCTCCAAGCGAACGAGTTCTACGTGACCTCAGGTGACGCAGTCCTGGTCACCCCTGAGGTCCTCACACGCCTACAGAAGAGCGGCAAGACACAAGATGCCCGAGTCCAAGCTGCTCTCGCATCTGACCCCCCGTGGGCAGCCTGCGGGGTTTACGACAGCAACACCAAGGTCGTCTACACCTACAGCCGGGCACAGATCAGTGGGTATTCAGGCTCTACAGCCAAGCTCCTTTGCGGATCCACCAGCTGGGGATTCAGGCACATCGAGGCCTCACATATGGCTGACTGGCAGGCCAAGGGTGAATACATCGGCGCAACCTGGTCCCAGATGGCCCACTGGGCGATGACGAACACTCTCAGCAAGCCCTGCAGCAAGTACTACCAGTCGTCCAACGACACCTTCCAGTACGTGGCTCCCTTCCAGATCCGAAACAACCAAGGTCAAGTGGTCCACACCTTCGGTGCCCGGGTGGTTGTTGCTCGGGTCACCCAGAACATCATCACCTCCTATCCCCAGTCATCGACCTGTTGAACGGAGGCCCCAGCGTGAGCAACCAGCGCTCCGAAATGTTGATTGACGTAGCCCGCATGGCCATAGAACAGACTCAGTGGATGGCCAGCACTGTCGATGACGGGATCCAGTTCACGCGCCCGGACGACCCCGCCAAGAGGGTGCTCTGGCTTCCCTCAGAAGCAGAGCTCAGCCAGTTGGTGCTCGATCTGCAGTCCAGTGCTCAGGATGCGTTCGGTGCTGGAGCGACGGGGGCCCAGCTATTGAGTGTCTGGGTTCTGGAGGCTCTCGAGACAGCCAAGGTTGATGAGGGCCTCCTGCGCCGATCCGGGAGCGGGCTCGTCGTGGATCCCACAAGGTAGAGCTCCACGGGCCTTCCCTGGCCGAAGCATGGTCGAGCGCGCCTTGCCCCCACGTCGTGGGCACGGTCACGCGCGTGACGGTTCTAGTCCGGGGCGGGTCCGTGTTGCTTGGCCAGTGCCCGGGAGGGTTTCCCTGCGTGGACTGAGTGCCGGGCCCTTGCGGGCCCGGACGACGGAGCGCGTGGGGCGCGGGACCGCTTGGGCGCTGGTGGCGCGGGCGTGGCGCGCGGCCGGTGTTGGCAGGGCCGCCAGATCGGCGGCGGCGGCACGGGTGTAGCTGGTGGCTCCCGCCACGGCGGCGAACGTGTCGAGGTCCACGGTGCCGTCAGGGTGCTGCCACAGCTGGGCGTTGCCGGCGATTCGCCAACTCGTCGGTGTCGAGAATGGATTGCACGCTGGAGAGCAACCACTCCTCGTAGTCGTGGACGCGGTCGCCGCTGGAGAACACTCCAAGCACGGTCTTGGTGTCCGGGCGCACGATGACCTGCCGAGTGGCGTCGGGACGCCCCAGCTGGCGCTGGCAGAAGCGGGTCGGCGACTTGAGATGGTGCCTCTTCTGATCCCCGTTGACGCACACCGCTTCATGCTCGCGGCGCCTGCTCCGTCGAGCTGCCCGGTGTTCTCGGTCTACCGGAGGGATGTCATTTGCTACGGGTCAAACATCGTCGACTTATTCCAGCGAGAGTTCGCCCACGGGGTGAAGCCGTGGCCAGCGCAGTGCGCTCACGTCGACTTCTAGTCCGACCTCGCCAGTGGTGAGGACTACACCCTGTTCTGGTGAGTACCGTCCCTGGACTCCGGCAGGGAGAGGGCGTAGGCGTCCATGACCCAGCCGTGCTCGGCACGCACCTGGGCCCTCACGTCCGTGATCTCGTCGATGACGTCCGCCAGTCGCCCGGAGCGCAGCTGCTGGCTCGGCAGTCCGAGGTTCGCGCCCCAGTGGATGACCAGCTCGGGCTCGCGCTCCATGAGCTCACGGCAGTGCAGCGAGCCGTCGAGCATGACGACGACGGTGCCCAGATCCGGCCGCCACTCCGAGGCCAGCCGTCGCCCGGTCGTCACGTGGATGGCCTGCCCGATGCCGTTGAGGACGATGCCATGCTCGGCGGCGAGCACCTGCACGGCGGACAGCCCGGCATACACACGCCGCTGCACCGGGAGGTAGGTCGCCACCGCGTCGACGATGCGGATCGTGCTGTCGTAGAACGCCGGGTCACCCCACACGAGGAAGCCGACGACCGTCTCCGGCGGTAGCGCGGCGATGACATCGGCGTAGGCCTTGGCCCGGGCGGCGTGCCAGGCGTCGACGCCTTCGCGGTAGGCCGCACGGTCACGCTCCGCATCCGGCCCTCGCTCCGGGTCGGCAACTGTCACGAAGCGGTAAGAGCCCGGTTCGAGATAGCGCTCGCACACCGCTCGGCGCAGCTCGACGAGCTCGGACTTCACCTCGCCCTTGTCGGCGACGAGGAAGACGTCGACCTCACGCATCGCGGCGACCGCCTGCCCGGTGAGGTGGTCGGGGGAACCGAGGCCGATGCCGATGATCTCGATGCGTCGCACGGAATCCATTGCGGCAGAGGGGGAACTCATCGGGCCAGCTCCATGATCGCGGGGACGTCGAGGTGCTCCTCGACGGCATCGGCGAGGAGGTCGATCATCCCCTCACGGCGGGCGGAGAATCCGGGCGCGCTCCCGTCGGGCACCCACTCCGACCCGGCGGCCACTGCCACCTGACGCAGCCAGGCCCGGCGGAAGCCGTCCTGCTCCATCGTCCCGTGCCAGATCGAGCCCCACACCTGCCCGCGCACCGCACCCCCGGGGAAGGAGCCGTCGTCGTCGACGACGCCATGGTGGATCTCGTAGCCCTCGACGTGATGCCCCTCCCACGTCCCGACCGGACGCCCGAGCACCTTCTCGGCCGCAAAGGTCACCGTGCCTGGCAGCAGCCCGAGTCCGTCGATGCGGCCGGCGCCGCTCTCGATGGTGTCGTCGATGGTCGTGCAGAGCATCTCGTAGCCGCCGCAGATACCGAGCACGGGGCGCCTGGCCGCGGCCCGCTGCCGGACCACCTCGGCCAGGCCTCGCGTCTCCAGCCACTCCAGGTCCGAGACCGTGGCGCGCGACCCGGGCAGCACGACGAGGTCGGCGTCCCGGCATGCGTCGGGGTCAGCGGTGACCCGCACGTCGACGCCCGGCTCCGCGGCGAGGGCATCGACATCGGTGGCATTGGAGGTGCGGGGGAAACGGACGACGGCGATCGTGAGCCGGGCCGTGCCGGTGTCCCGCGTCGGACGCCAACGGCCCACGGAGAGAGCGTCCTCGGAATCGATCCACACGTCCTCGAGCCACGGCAGCACGCCGAGGCAGGGCATGCCCGTGCGCTGCGTGACGATGTCGAGACCGGGGGTGAGGACATCCGGGTCGCCGCGGAACTTGTTGATGACGTATGCCGCCAGGTGCGCCCGGTCGGTCTCATCGACGATGGCCCAGGTGCCATAGAGCGAGGCGAGGACACCGCCCCGGTCGATGTCACCGACGAGCAGCACGGGCAGGTCGAAGCGGCGCGCCAGCCCGAGGTTCACGTAGTCGCCGGCGCGCAGGTTCACCTCGGCGGGGGATCCTGCGCCCTCGACGATGACGAGGTCATTGGTGCGCGACAGCTCGTCATACGCGGCGAAGGCGGCCTCGGCCAGATGAGCCCGGCCCGTCGCGTACTCACCCGCGGCGAGCTGGCCGGCCGGCTGACCGCGCAGCACGACGAAGGCCTGGCGGTCCGAACCGGGCTTGAGGAGAACGGGATTGTGGAGGGGAGAGGCCTCGACGCCCGCGGCCTGGCACTGTAGGTACTGTGCGCGCCCGATCTCCGCGCCGTCGCGGCAGACCATCGAGTGGTTCGACATGTTTTGGGCCTTGAAGGGGGCGACCTTGACGCAGCGACGCGCGACCGCCCGCGCGAGGCCGGTCACGACGAGTGACTTCCCTGCGTCAGAGCTCGTCCCTGCTACCACCAGTCCCGGCACGCGTCGGATTCTACGCAGCCCCTACAGTGTCGCCGGTGAGCCTGCGGACGATCCACCTGGTGCGCCATGGCCAGTCGACGTGGAACCTCGAGGGCCGGCTCCAGGGGCAGACCATGGAGGTGCCGCTGACCGAGCTCGGTCTGAGCCAGGCGCAGGAGGCGGCCGAGTGTCTCGTGGGCCTCATCGCCCCCGGTGCAGCGGTCGGGCTCTGGTCGAGCGACCAGCAGCGCGCGTACCAGACCGCGCAGGCCATCGCGTGCCGTCTCGGGCTCTCGATCCGGGCGAGCGCGGCGCTTCGTGAGCAGGCCCTGGGCCACCTGGAGGGGCGACTGACCACCGAGCTGGTGCCTCAGGAGACCCCGCCCGGAGAGCACGTCAGCGAGATCGCCTGGGGCGGGGGAGAGAGCATCGCGCAGGTGCATATCCGGCTGTCGGACTTTCTGGCCGGCCTCCGTCAGGAGCCCATCGAGGAGGCGATCGTCGTCACCCACGGAGACACCCTGCGCGTCGCCCGGGCCGTCCTCGCCGGGCGCACTCATCGCGAGGTCGAGTGGGGCGTCATCGGCAACGGTGAGGTCGTCACCCTCTCCGTTTGAGCCTCAGATGGGGAAGCCCAAGTGCGCCAGCGCTTGACGCAGCAAGATGTCGTGGCCACGGTCGAGGTCGGCGAGCAGGTTCGGGTCCATGGCTTCACGTGGCGTGAGCCAGGCCAAGTCGAGGGCGTCCTGCTGGGGCGCGCAGTCACCGGAGACCGGCACGACATACGCCAGGGACACCGCGTGCTGGCGCGGGTCATGGAAGGGCGTCACGCCGGGAGTGGGGAAGTACTCGGCCACCGTGAAGGGCTGTGGGGTCGCCGGGACGCGGGGGAGCGCCACCGGGCCGAGGTCCTTCTCGACGTGGCGCAGCAGGGCGTCGCGCAGCCGCTCCTGGTAGAGCACCCGACCGGACACGAGCTCGCGGGTGATGCGGCCGTCGTCCGAGACCCGCAGCAGCAGCCCGATCGCCGTGACCTCGCCGCGCTCGTCGACGCGCACCGGCACGATGTCGACGTAGAGGATGGGGAGGCGGTCGCGGGCCTCGTCGAGGTGCTCGCGGCTCAGCCAGGCCGACTGGCTGTCCAGCTCCAGGTTGCTCATAGGGGCAAGTCTGCCTTGCCGCCCGGGTAGACTTCTCCCACAGGCGCTCGAGCCGCTATCACCGGCGAGCCTTCGGAAGAACGGCGGGACTCCCGCTCACTAGACCCGAACGTCCGGGCCACGTCACGGCCTTGCACAAGAGCGGTCGTATGCCGTCCGCTCGCCGGGGGTTCCCGGCGAGAGGTGGGCACGCGGCAAGCGAGGTGGCACCGCGGAGGTGAGCACCCGGCATACGTGCTGGTGCCCCGTCTTCGTCCTCGTGAGTGAGCACGAGTCGACGACCCGCAGGAGACGCGAACCACCATGTCCTACCCCAAGAGCTCGGTCAGCCGACCCGGCGAGGCCCTCGGCGTGCCCGCCAGCCCGCGTTTCCCGGAGATCGAGGAGCGGGTGCTCGCGTACTGGGAGGCCGACGGAACCTTCCAGGCGTCGATCGACCACCGCGACGCGGGCGTGGACGGTGCCAACGAGTACGTCTTCTACGACGGGCCGCCGTTCGCCAACGGACTGCCGCACTACGGGCACCTGCTCACGGGCTACGTCAAGGACCTCGTGCCGCGCTACCAGACGATGCGGGGTCGCCGGGTCGAGCGCCGATTCGGTTGGGACACCCACGGACTGCCGGCCGAGCTCGAGGCGATGAGCCAGCTCGGGATCAAGACGACGGACGAGATCCGGGCGATGGGCATCGACGCCTTCAACGACAAGTGCCGGGCGTCGGTCTTCGAGTACACCGACGAGTGGCGCGACTACGTCACGCGGCAGGCGCGCTGGGTCGACTTCACCAACGACTACAAGACCCTCGACCTCGACTACATGGAGTCGGTGATCTGGGCCTTCAAGCAGCTCCACGAGAAGGGGCTGGCGTACGAGGGCTTCCGCGTCCTGCCCTACTGCTGGAACGACCAGACGCCGCTGTCCAACCACGAGCTGCGGATGGACGAGGACGTATACCAGAACCGTCAGGACCCCGCGGTCACCGTGGGCTGTCGGCTCACCGAGGGGCCGTATGCCGGTGCGCTGGCGCTGATCTGGACGACCACGCCGTGGACCCTCACCTGCAACCTCGCGATCATGGTCGGCGAGGACATCGACTACGTCGTCGTGGAGTCGTCGGTGCCGACGGGGGCGGCGGAGCGGTACGTCATCGCGGAGGCGCGCGCTGCGGCCTACGCGCGTGAGCTCACCGGGGATCCCAAGGGCGACGTGGCGGCGCTGGTCGTCGGGCGGGTCAAGGGTTCGGAGCTCGTCGGCACGCACTACACGCCGCCGATGTCGTACTACCTGGGGCACGAGAACGCCTTCCGGATCGTGCCGGCCGAGTTCGTGACGACCTCGGACGGCACCGGGCTGGTGCACACCGCCGGTGCCTTCGGTGAGGACGACAAGGTGGTGACCGACCGCGAGGGCATCGAGGTCGTCGTGCCGGTCGCGATCGACGGCACCTTCACGCACCCGGTGACGGACTATGCGGGGCTCTTGGTGCTCGACGCGAACGGGTTGGTCATCGACCACCTCAAGGCGCGGACGCGGGTGGACGCCGACGGTCAGGGTGCGGTCGGAGAGTTGGGGACCGGGTCGATCACCGAGGGCACGGTGCTGCTGCGGCGGGAGACCTATGAGCACTCCTACCCGCACTGCTGGCGCTGCCGCCAGCCGCTGATCTACATGGCGGTCTCGTCGTGGTTCGTCGCGACGACCCAGATCCGCGAGGACATGCTGCGCCTCAACCAGGAGATCACCTGGGTGCCCGCGCACGTCAAGGACGGTCAGTTCGGACGCTGGCTGGAGAACACCCGTGACTGGTCCATCTCGCGAAACCGGTTCTGGGGCAGCCCGATTCCGGTGTGGAAGTCGGACGACCCGGCCTACCCGCGGGTCGATGTCTACGGCTCCCTGGACGAGCTCGAGCGTGACTTCGGCGTGCGGCCGACCGACCTGCACCGTCCGTACATCGACCAGCTCACGCGTCCCAATCCCGACGACCCGACCGGGAAGTCGACGATGCGGCGGGTCACCGACGTCTTCGACTGCTGGTTCGAGTCGGGGTCGATGAGCTTTGCCCAGGTGCACTACCCGTTCGAGAACCGCGACTGGTTCGAGCACCACTTCCCGGGCGACTTCATCGTCGAGTACATCGGCCAGACGCGGGGCTGGTTCTACACCATGCACATCCTGGCGACGGCGCTCTTCGACCGGCCGGCGTTCAAGACGTGTGTCTCGCACGGCATCGTCCTCGGCAACGACGGGCTCAAGATGTCGAAGTCGCTGCGCAACTACCCCGACGTGCGGGAGGTCTTCGACCGCGACGGCGCCGATGCCATGCGCTGGTTCCTCATGTCCTCGCCGATCCTGCGTGGTGGCAACCTCATCGTCACCGAGCAGGGCATCCGCGAGAGCGTGCGCCAGGTGCTCATCCCGCTGTGGAACTCGTGGTACTTCTTCTCGCTCTATGCCAACGCCTTCGGCGGTGAGGCTGGGTACGACGCCCAGTGGCGCACCGACTCCATGGACCCCCTCGACCGCTACCTGCTCGCACGACTGCGGGTGCTGGTCGAGGAGACCCAGGAGCAGCTGGACCACCAGGAGATCGCGGCGGCGTGTGACTCGTTGCGTTCGTTCACCGACGTGCTCACCAACTGGTACATCCGTCGGAGCCGGGAGCGGTTCTGGGACACCGGATCTGGTGACGATCAGAATGCGCGCGACGCGTTCGACACGCTCTTCACGACCCTCGAGGTGCTGTGTCGCGTGGCCGCCCCGCTGCTGCCGCTGACGACCGAGGAGGTCTGGCGTGGCCTGACCGGTGGACGCTCCGTGCACCTGGCGGACTGGCCGGATGCCTCGCTGCTCCCGCGCGATGCGACCCTCGTGGCGCGCATGGATGAGGTGCGCGCGATCTGCTCCGCGGCCTCCTCCCTGCGCAAGGCCGAGAAGCTGCGCACCCGACTGCCGCTGCAGGAGCTCACGGTCGTGGCGCCGGATGCGGCGGGGCTCGAGCAGTTCGCGGGGATCGTCCGCGACGAGGTCAACGTCAAGACCGTGGCCCTGATCGACGTCGAGGACGCTCACCAGAGCGACTTCGGCATCAGCCAGCGCCTGACGGTCAATGCTCGCGCGGCCGGCCCACGCCTGGGCAAGGATGTCCAGACCGTCATCAAGGGCAGCAAGGGCGGCGACTGGCAGGTCGATGCCGATGGCGTCGTCACCTGCGCTGGCGTGCCGCTGGTCGAGGGCGAGTACGTCCTGGAGACCGTCGTCGACGACAGCGCGGCGACCGCCGGGTCCAGGGTCACCGCGATGCTCCCGGGAGGTGGCTTCATCGTCCTCGACACGGAGGTGACCGAGGAGCTCGAGCTCGAAGGCACCGCGCGCGACCTGATCCGCGCCGTCCAGCAGGCTCGCCGCGAGGCCGGCCTGGAGGTCTCGGACCGGATCACTCTGACGGTGGCGGCCGGTGAGCACACCTGGCGGGCCGCGCTTAATCACCGTGACCTCGTCATGAACGAGACGCTGGCCGAGCAGTTCTCGGTGTCGATGAACCTCGACGACCTCACCGTCGGCGAGGGCGTCACCGAGGTCGAGGTCGGCAACGCCCAGCGCGCCCGGATCCACGTCACCAAGCGCTGACCCCGCCCTGTCTTCTGACTCGAGATAGAGCAACACTCCCGGAAAACCGCGGTTCTCCGGGAGTGTTGCTCTATCTCGACGACGGAGTTTGGGGGTGGGGTGGGTGTCAGGAGAGGAGAGCGTCGAAGCGCGTGAGCATCGCCATCCGGCGCTCGCGGTCGAAGAGGTCCTCGGCCCAGATCTCCCGCGTGCGCCAGCCGTGGTCGTCCAGGCGCTGGCGGCGATCGGCATCGGCGCTGGCTCGCGCTCGTTCCGCGTGGTGGGCGCCCTGGTACTCGCCGATCACCATCTGTTCCGGCCACACCAGGTCGCCCTCGGCGACCCAATGACCGTCGGCAGCGTAGATGTCGAGGTTCACCACAGGTTCGGGGAACCCAGCCCAGTGGAAGGTCAGGCGCGCTCGGGACTCCATCGGGGACCTGACCTTGCTTCGGATGAGAGGGAGCGCGAGTTCGAGCACCCGCTTTCCGCGAGGCCGACAGCGAGCGTCCAGCCGGCGGAACAGTTCAGCGCGCGCCAAGAGGTCGCGGCGTTCCTGCGCCTCGAGCCGCTCGGTGAGGGTGGTGGTTGCCCAGGGCTCGGGCCAGATCCCTTCGAAGTCGTATGCCGTGCGCTCGGGCCGCAGGACCACGTTGGCCGCGGCGTCCCCCAGGACCACCAGGTCATCCACCGAGAGACCGTCTCGTCGCACCAGCTCGCCGAAGTCGCACCACGTGTCTGCCGCGTCGACCACGGGAAGGCCGTCTCGGCATGTCACGGCGCGACTCTCCAGCCCCCGATGTCCACGCACCCCCGACCGGCGGATGGGACCCCGACCACTCGGACACATCACCTCGTCGCCGGCGCGCTGCAGTTGCCTGGGCGTCAGCGGCATGTCGTGGAGGGCGGCGGCTGACGTGTGGGAGAACGCGGAGCCCCGGGGCAGCCCCAAGAGGAGCGCCGCGCGCCGTGACCCCTCCTCGACCCCGGCAACCGCGTGCACACCGTGGGTCACGCGGACCAGCCCCTGTCGCTGGATCGAGCCGTTGCTCACCCCCAGGTCTCGCGCTTCCCGGCGGGTGAACGCGCGAACCGTGAGGTCGTCGGGGAAGGAGGCGGACGGCATACCGGAAAGGACAGCGGAAACCGCGGCAGCGCCCCGGAGTTATCCACAAGGCGCCCGTCCCTCGCCAGTCGAGATAGCGCAACACTCCCGGGCTCTGCGGCTCTCCCCGGAGTGTTGCTCTATCTCGACTGGTGTTGGGGATGCGGGAGAATGGGGCCGTGAGCCGTGCACCCGACCATGCCCAGCGCGAGGCCGCGCGTTCCCTCGAGCTGCGCAAGCGGATGCGCCTGGCCGAGGAGGCGATCCTGGCCCGCGCGCCGGAGCACCAGCTCCAGCCCTCCCTGGATCGCATCCGGGCCGTCATGGAGCTCCTCGGCGACCCCCAGCGCACCTTCCCGGTCATCCACCTCACCGGCACCAACGGCAAGACCTCCACGACCCGCATCATCGAGTCCCTCCTGCGTGAGCTCGGCCTGCGCACGGGGCGCTTCACCAGCCCCCACCTGCACTCGATGACCGAGCGGATCGCCCTGTCCGGCAGCCCGATCGATGCCGAGCGATTCCTCGCGGCCCACGACGAGGTCATGCCCCTCGTCGAGTTGGTCGATGCCCGATCGCTCGCCGAGGGCGGACCGCGGATGACCTACTTCGAGGTCATCGTCGCCATCGCGTATGCCGTGTTCGCCGATGCGCCGGTCGACGTGGCCGTCGTCGAGGTCGGCCTCGGTGGGTCGTGGGATGCCACCAACGTCCTGGAGGCGCCCGTGTCGGTCATCCTCCCCATCGACATCGACCACCGGCACTTCCTGGGCGACACCGTCACCGAGATCGCGACCGAGAAGGCCGGCATCATCAAGGCCGACGGCATCACCGTGCTGGCCCTGCAGGCGCACGACGAGGCGACCGAGATCGTCCGCGATCGGGTCACCGAGGTCGGCGCACGGCTCGTCGCCGAGGGAGTCGACTACGGCGTCACCGCCCGTGACGTGGGCGTGGGCGGCCAGCAGCTCTCCGTCCGAGGACTGGCCGGCGAGTATGCCGACCTCTTCCTCCCGCTGCACGGCGCCCACCAGGCCCAGAACGCCGCAACCGCCATCGCGGCCGTGGAGGCCTTCGTCGGTGGGGGCGAGCAGGCCCTCGACGTCGACGTGCTCAGGGCCGGGCTCGCGGCCGTGGAGTCGCCCGGTCGCCTCGAGATCGTCCGTCGCAGCCCCACGGTGATCGTCGACGCGGCCCACAACCCGCACGGCGCCGCGGCGTTGCGCGCGGCGCTCTCTGACTCCTTCATGTTCACCAGGACGATTGGGGTCGTTGCGATCCTCGCCGACAAGGACGCGACCGAGATGCTCGAGATCCTCGAGCCCGCCTTCGACGAGATAGTGGTCACCCGCACCACCTCGACGCGCGCGATGCGCCCGCAGGAGCTCGGCGAGCTCGCCGGTGAGATCTTCGGCGAGCACCGGGTGCACGTCGTCCCCGACCTGCCCGACGCCCTCGACCTCGCCGGTCAGCTGGCCGACGACGGAGGTGTCGGTGGCGGCATCGTGGCCACCGGGTCGGTCACGACCGCCGCCGAGGTCCGCATGCTGCTGGGGACGACACGCACCTGACTGCTCAGTCGAGGTCCTCGCCGGCGAGCGCACGAGCCGCCAGCCGCTCCTCCTCGGAGAGCTCCCAGACCTCCCAGGCGGCGCGGCCGTTCAGCGCGAGGATCCCCAGTCCCAGCACGAGGTCCGGCCACCCGGAGCGCACCCACGCCGTGACCCCGGCCATCGCGATGATGGCGACGTTGACGATGACGTCATTGCGTGCGGAGAGGAAGGCCGCGCGCGACAGCGATCCGGCGTGGTGCTGGCGGCGAGCGAGCAACCAGGCGCTGACCCCATTGACCATGACGGCGCCGAGGGAGACGACGACCAGGCTGGTCACGTCCGGAGCCTCCGGGTGGCGGAACTTCGCGACCGCCTGCCACAGGGCGACGGCCGCCGGCATCAGGATGACCGCAGCCATCACCTTGCCCGCCACCGCGCGCCGACGCAGCGGCCACGCCAAGGCGAGGGCGATGAGCAGGTTGACCGCCAGGTCCTCGAGGAAGTCGACCCCGTCGGCGAGGAGAGCGACCGAACCGATCGCCAGGGCGACCGCGGTCTCGACCCAGAAGTAGCCGAAGTTCAGGGCGGCGACGACGAGCACGACCCGGCGCAGCCCGGCATACGCATTGGGGGAGTCGTTCAACGAGGAGGAGGCGGCCACCGGGGCAACCTATCCGGCATACCCTGTCTGTCGTGAAGTGGCTCATCCTCCTCGTCCTGCTGCTCCTCGTGGCCTTCGCCATCGGGGTGCGCGCGGGACGATCCTCCGGCGGCGGGACGATCGCGTTCCAGCCGGTGCGGGACCTCGAGCCCGCCACCCGGGCCGGGATCGATGAGGCCCTCGCCCATGGCCGGGCCGCCCGGGCGACCAGGATCTACCGCGACGCCACCGGTGCCGGGCAGGCCGCGGCGACAGCCGCCGTCGAGCAGCATCGCCGAGGACCGGTCCGATGAGTGGACTGCGCCTGTGGGGTCGCACCGGCACCTTCACCTGGCGGATGCTGGCCACGGTCCTGGCCGCCCAGTCGATCCTGCTCTTCTTCGGTGCCCTCGTCGCTCGTGGACTGGCCATCGCCGAGGGTCGGGACGGTGAGCGCATCCTGATCCTGGGGAGCGGCATCGCGGTGCTCGCCATCGTCGCGGCCGGCCTCATGCGTGGCCCGCTCGGCCTGCCGCTCGGGTGGCTGGTGCAGGCCGCGACCTGGGCCAGCGCGCTCGTCGTCCCCGCGATGGTGGGGGTCGGGATCGTGTTCACCTCGCTCTGGCTCTACGCGCTCGTCAAGGGCCCACGGATCGAGGCGATGATGGCGGCGCGCCGCGAGCAGGGCCAGCCGCAGGAGCCGGGGTCGGCCTGACCGGGGCGTGGGTAGGCTGGGCCCGTGAGCACTGAACGTTCCCTGGTCCTGGTCAAGCCCGACGGGTACGCCCGTGGTCTCACGGGGGAGGTGCTGCGCCGGATCGAGGCCAAGGGGTACGTCCTGACCGCGCTCCAGGTGCTCACGCCCACCACCGAGATGCTCGCTGCGCACTATGCGGAGCACGAGGGCAAGCCGTTCTTCGAGCCGCTCGTGGCCTTCATGAGCAGCGGACCGGTCACGGCGGTCGTCATCGAGGGCGACAACTGCATCAAGGGCTTCCGGTCGCTCGCCGGCGCGACGAACCCGACCGAGGCCGCGCCGGGCAGCATCCGTGGTGACCTGGGGCGCGACTGGGGCCGCCCGGTGCAGGAGAACATCGTGCACGGCTCGGACTCGCCCGAGTCCGCGGCCCGCGAGATCGCGATCTGGTTCCCCGGGCTCTGAGCGTGTCGCCGTCGGGCGCTGAGGAGGAAGCTGCCGCACCGGCGGCGGACGGCCGCGAGTCTGCGGCAGTCCCGGTCTCGGTGCTCGCGCGCTTCGCGCATGCCAGCGTCCAGGCGGTCGCCGACCGGGTCGGGGCCGACGTCCTGCACATCAAGGGGCCGAGTGTCGACCCGGCGCTCAACCCCGGTCGCGGTGAGGGCAGCGATGCCGACGTCCTCGTGCGTCCGGCCCACGTGCGACGGCTGGTCGAGGGACTGGCCGACCACGACTGGGTCATGTGGTGCGACTTCGACGAGGGATCGGCGTTCGAGCACGCTGCCTCCTTCCACCACCTCTCCTTCGGCATGCTCGACGTCCACCAGAACTTCCCCGGGCTCCACCGCGACCCCGAGGCCAGCTTCGAGCAGCTGTGGCAGGGGCGCGTCAGCCGCGACATCGCCCGCCGCCCGTGCTGGGCGCCGGGTCCGGTCGGGGAGCACCTCATCCTGCTCCTCCATGCCGCACGGAGCCCCGGCAAGGGGACCGATGTGCAGAACCACTGGCACCGCCTGCCCGACCCTGAGCGGGAGAGGGTGCAGGCGCTCGCGGACGGACTCGGGGCCGGCCTGGGGCTCGAGATCGCCATCAGTGGTCGGGTCCCGGAGGGCCACGCGGAGACCGATCTCTGGCGAGCGATGCTCGGCCAGTCCGACCAGCTCACGACGTGGCGGGCGCGCTGGGCGACGACCCATGGCCTGGTGGCGCGCGGCCGGCTGCTGCGGCGGGCCGTGCGGGTCAACCGGTTCGTCCTGGGGGAGCGCCTCGGGCACGTGCCCAGCCGAGCCGAGGTGCGCCGTGAGTGGTGGCGGCGCACGGGTGCCGGACTTCGTGCGGTCACCGTGCTGGTCCGGCGGGTGGCGCCGACGACACGGCGCCGGTCATGAGGATCGGTCCCGCCGCGGAGCTGGCCCTGCATGCGGTCGACGGGGGTGAGCCCCCGGGCGCCGACCGGGTCCTCTACGTCACCACCCTGCCCACGGGTCACCCGGTCGTGCTCAACGCGATGGCGGCCGAGATCCTGGAGCGGGCACTGGAGCTGGAGTCCAGGGAGGCGGTCGTCGCCACCCTGGCCGAGGACTTCGACGCGGACCCCGACCTCATCGGCCCCGACGTCGACCGCGTCCTCGAGGGGTTGGCCGCGCAGGGCATCCTCCGGCTCGAGGAGGATCCGGCGGACGATGGCCCGCCATCTCCGACTCCCGCGTAACCTGCTCGCCATGAGTGGCGTGGCGACCCGGTGGTGGAGGGGGCGCGACCTGGCCATCGACCTGGGCACGGCCAACACGCTCATCCACGAGCGCGGCCGAGGGGTGGTCCTGGACGAGCCGTCGGTGGTCGCCGTGCGGCGCGGATCCTCCGAGCTGCTCGCCGCAGGTGCGCGGGCCAAGGAGATGATCGGGCGGACGCCGGACTCCATCGTGGCGCTGAGGCCGCTGCGCGACGGGGTCATCTCCGACGCCGACGTCACCGAGCGGATGCTGCGCTGGTTCGTGGACCAAGTGGCTCCCTCGCGCCTGTTCCGTCCGCGCGTCGTCGTCTGCGTCCCGAGCGACATCACCGCTGTGGAGCGACGAGCCCTGGAGGATGCCACCCTGCGCGCCGGGGCCCGCCGCGTGCTGGTCATCGAGGAGCCGATGGCGGCCGCGCTCGGCGCGGGCCTGCCGGTGCACGAGACGGCGGCCTCGATGGTGGTGGACATCGGCGGCGGGACGACCGACGTGGCCGTGATCAGCCTCGGGGGCATCGTCACGGCCCGGTCGGTCCGCGTCGGCGGCGACGAGATCGACGAGGCGATCGTCGCCCACATCAAGAGTGAGTACTCCCTCCTGCTCGGGGAGCGCAGTGCCGAGGACATCAAGATCTCGGCCGGCTCGGCCTTCCCCCTGACCACCGAGACGACCGAGCGGATCCGTGGACGTGACCTCGTCACCGGGCTACCCCGGACCGTGCTCGTCTCCTCGGTGGAGGTCCGGCGGGCCATCGAGGGACCGGTCCAGCGGATCAGCGAGCTGGTGCGCAGCGTGCTCGATGTGTGCCCACCCGAGCTCGCCGGGGACATCCTCGAGCGCGGGGTGACCCTCACCGGCGGCGGGGCCCTGCTGCGCGGCCTCGACGAGCGGCTGCGGCACGAGCTCGGTGTGCCGGTCCATGTCGCGACCGACCCCTTGCGCTCCGTCGTCCGCGGAGCCGGGCGATGCGTCGAGGAGTTCGCCAGCCTTGAACAGGTCCTCGTCGACCACGGTCGACCATGACCGACCCACGCCGCCGTCGGCGACCATCGGTGCTCGCCGTCGCGGCCGCCCTGACGGTCCTGGTCGTGCTCGCCGGCCTCGGGGGTGCGGCCCTGCCCGAGCGTGTGCGCACGACGGCCGCTACCGCCCTCGGCCCGCTGGAGCGGGGCGTGGCCGCCCTCGTCCCGGCCCCGGCCGGGTCCGCCGCGTCGGTTCGGGACCGCCGGGACGGATGGCTGGCCGCCAACGCCGACGCCGACCGGTCGGCCCTGGATCGACTCGCCGCGACCCCCTCACTGGCAGGGACCGTGTTCGTGCCCGCGCGGCTGGTCGCCGTCGGTCGTCCGGGGCCCTCCGGCCCCGAACGCCTCACCCTCGACGTCGGGAGCCGCGACGGGATCGCCGTGGACACCACCGTGGTGTCGGAGGACGGCCTCGTGGGACGGGTCGTGTCCGTCTCGCCCCGGACCTGTGATGTCGCCGTGCTCGGCGCCCCGGACGTCGTCGTCGGTGTCCGTGTCGGCGACAGCGGGGTGATCGGCACCGTCGCGCCCGGGCCCAGCTCCGGGGGTGGCTCCGGGGAGGGGACCGGCCTGCGTCTGGACCTCGTCGAGCAGGGCGAGGTCCGGGTCGGTGACGCCGTGACCACGCTGGGCAGCGTCGACGACCGGCCGTTCGCCGCGGGCATCCCCGTGGGCACGGTCACCGCGGTCAGCAGCCCGGCCGGACGGGCCACCGTGACGGCCGTCGTCGAGCCCGCCATGGCCCTGTCGCGGTCCCGCGTCGTCGGCGTCCTCCGCACCGAGCCTCGGGCCGAGCCCCGGCCGGCCGTCACCGCAGGCGCCTCGTGACCCTCCGCC
Organism: Actinomycetota bacterium; assembly: GCA_020161815.1. Classification (GTDB taxonomy): domain Bacteria; phylum Actinomycetota; class Actinomycetes; order Actinomycetales; family Dermatophilaceae; genus Phycicoccus_A. Next base: position 79,389 of record JAIUOP010000003.1, read on the forward strand.
AGGGCGTGCTGCGGGGGAGCCTGCTGCTCCTCGCGGCCCTCGCCGCGGCCGTGGCCGGGACCCGCGCCCTGGTGCTGCCGGACCTGCTCGCCGTCGTCGTCGGCGCACTCGCCCTGCGGATGGGCTGGCGGACGGGCGCCGGCACCGGCCTCGCCGCCGGCTGGGTCAGTGACCTGTTGCCTCCCGGGGCCCTCCTCCTCGGCCTCTCGGCCCTGACGTATGCCGTGGCCGGGCTCCTCGCGGGCCGGCTGCACCGGCGGGGGGCCGCCCCCGCACTCCTCCTCGCCTGGAGCGTGCTCCTCACCGGACTCGTCGTCGAGGCGGTCGGCGTGGTCATCGCGCTCACGCAGGGGGCTCCCGTGGACGTTCCGCAGGTCGCGCTCCGACTGGCCCTGACGGCCACGACCGGACTGCTCCTCGGCCCGCTCGTCATCCGGGTCGACCGGCGCGCGGATCGGCCGCGGTGAGCGGGATCCTCCGGGGGCGCCGCCGCCGCGTCCGGCCGGTCGGTCGCCCCTTGGCGCCGCTCGGTCCGTCGTCGACGCGCGCCCCGGTCGAGCGCCGTGGGCGCCTGGCGGCCGTCGCGGTCGTCGTCGGCCTGCTGCTCGGCCTGCTCGTCGGCCGACTCGGGCAGCTCCAGCTCCTCGGGTCGGCCTCCGTGGCGCAGCCGGCGGCGAGCAACACGCGCACGGTCTCCCTCCCGGCGGTCCGCGGCCGCATCCTGGACCGCCACGGCATACCGCTCGTCGACAACGCCTCGTCGGTCACGGTGACCATGGACCGCCGGGTCCTCGTCGGTGACCCGGCGCGGGGCGAAGGCTCCCTGACCGCCCTCGCCCGATCCCTGGGCGAGGACCCGGCCGCGGTCATCGGGCGAGCCCGCCTCTGTGGTGAGCAGGGTGCCCCTCCACCGCCGGCCTGCTGGAACGGGTCGCCGCAGGTGCCCATCCCGGTCGCACCGGGCGTGGACCCGCGACGCATCCTCAGCCTGGTCGAGCGCCCCGACCTCTATCCCGGGCTGGCCGTGCGGGCCGACCTCGCCCGCCAGTTCCCCCGACCGGACGGCGTCAACGCGGCCCACGTCCTGGGTTACCTGGGTCGGGTCACTGCCGGCGAGCTGGCCGCCGACGCCGCGCTGGCGCCGGACGACCTCGTCGGGCGGGCCGGGCTGGAGGCCGGCTACGACGCCGTCCTGCGTGGTCGCCGTGGCTCCCAGGTCGTCTCCGTCGACCCGCGCGGTCTGGTCCTGGGTGAGGTCTCCCGTCGTGAGCCGACGCCGGGTGCCGACCTCGTGACCTCCCTCGACGCCGGGATCCAGGCCGCTGCGGAGCGAGCTCTCGCCGACGGCATCGCCGGCGCTCGCGCCCGGGGTGAGGTGGCCGACAGCGGTGCCGTCGTCGTCCTCGACGTGCGGGACGGCTCCGTCGTCGCCGCCGCGAGTGCCCCGACCTACGACCCCTCGGTGTGGACCGGCGGCATCGGCGCGTCCACCTACGCCGAGCTCACCTCGGACGCGAGCGGGCACCCGCTCCTCTCGCGCGTCGACGAGGTCGCGCTCGCACCGGCCTCGACGATCAAGGCGCTCTCGGTGCCGGCCGTGGTCGCCGCGGGGGACTCCCTCGAGCGCACCTATCCGTGTCCGGCGAGCTACCAGATCGGCAACCTCGCCTTCCACAACTACGAGTCCTCCGCGCACGGGGACCTCACCCTCGCCGATGCCCTCCGGGTCTCGTGCGACACGATCTTCTATGCGGCGGCCCATCGCTCGTGGCAGGCGCAGGGTGGCCTGGGTGCCGACTCCGACGCCGCTGATCCCTTCATCGGGATCGACCGGGCCTTCGGGCTGGGGGAGCGGACGGGCGTCGACCTGCCGGGTGAGGTGGCCGGGCGGGTGCCCGGTCGCGCCGCGAAGCGGGCGACCTGGGAGGCCTCGAAGGAGCAGCTCTGTGCCCGGGCGGTGAATGGCTACCCCGAGGTCGCCGCGACGGATCCGCAGCGGGCCGCCTACCTCACCCAGGTGGCCGCGGAGAACTGCCAGTCCGGTTATCAGTACCGCGCTGGCGATGCCGCCAACCTGGCGATCGGCCAGGGCGAGCTCGCGGTGACGCCGCTCCAGATGGCGGTGGCGTATGCCGCACTGGCCAACGGAGGCACCCTCCACACCCCTCGGGTCGGGTTGGCCACCGTCGACCCGGTCACCGGGACGCGCACCGCGCTGCCGACCGCCCCCGGCCGTGCCTCGGGTGTCGATCCCGTCGTCGCGTCCTACGTGGCCCAGGGCCTGCGTTCGGTCGTCACCGCGGGCACGGCCGCCGGTGCCTTCGCGGGGATGCCCGCGGACTGGCCGGTGGCCGGCAAGACGGGCACGGCCGAGGTCCTCGGCCGAGGGGACACCTCCTGGTTCGTGTCGTGGGCGCCCAGCGATGGCCCCCGGTATGCCGTGGCGGTCGTCGTCGCGCAGGGCGGCACCGGGGCGGAGACGGCTGCGCCGGTGGCTCGCGTCGTCCACGAGGCACTGCGCGCCACGGGACTCTGAATCCACCGAGTCGTGGGACCGAGGTCGTGGTCAAGCGCGTCCAGCGTCCCACGACCACCCCTCAGCAGCAGCGGGCCCTGGGGTTGCGCTCCTGGTCGGCCCACTTCTCCTTCCAGAAGGTGCGCTCGTCCGGCACCGGCTGCGTCGGGTGGGCGGCGCGCAGGTGCGCGCAGTAGCGCTCGTAGGCATCGGCTCCGGTGACCCCGCGCATGAACCAGCGCACCGCTTGCCAGGCCCGCGCCGGCGACGGGCCCGCCTGGGTGGCGGACGGCATACTCAGTGCCCCGCGCCCTGAGGACTCGGATCGAGACCGGCCGCCCGCCACTCCTCCAGGACCTCCTTCTCCGCCGGGGTCGGCAGGAAGGAGCGGGGGGCGAAGATCTGCGACGGCACGTCCTCGGCCTCGGCCGTGGGCAGGCCACCCCTGCGCAGGGCGTCGACGCAGACCTTGAGGGCGACGAGCACGACGATGATGACGAGCACGGCATACAGGATCGACAGCGAGCCCTGGATCATCGTGTTGCGGATGACCTTGTCCATGTCCGCCATCGTCTTGGCCGGGGCGATGACCTCGCCGGCGGCCTTCGCGGCCACGAACTTGTCGTGGTTGGCGAAGTAGCCGATCGCGGGCACGTCACTGAAGATCTTCTGGTAGCTCGCGGTCAGGGTGACGATGAGGTCCCACACGAGGGGCACGCCGGGGATCCAGGCCCAGCGGAACTTGCCCTGCTTCATGAGGATCGTGAAGACGACCGTGAGCGCGATCGCGGCGAGCAGCTGGTTGGCGATGCCGAAGAGGGGGAACAGGGTGTAACTGCCGCCGAGCGGGTCCTTGACGCCCATGACGAGGATCGAGCCCCAGCCGGCGACGACGAGCAGCGAGCACACCCAGGCGCCCATCCGCCAGCTCGGGTCCTTGAACTTGCCCAGGCCGGGGACGTTGCCGATCGTGTCGGAGAGCATGAAGCGCGCGACGCGGGTGCCGGCGTCGACGGTCGTGAGGATGAAGAGGGCCTCGAACATGACGGCGAAGTGGTACCAGAAGGCCTTCATCCCGGCCCCACCGAAGACGCTCATCACCTCGGCCATCCCGAAGGCCAGCGTGGGGGCGCCTCCGGTGCGACTGATGATCGTCTTCTCGCCGACGTCCTTGGCGGCCTGGGCGAGCAAGTTGGGGTCGATGTCGGGGAGCAGCGCGCCACCGGGGCTGACGAGCTTCAGGCCGTTGACATAGGCCGCGGCCGTCTCCGGGGTGCCGCCGGTCAACCCGGCGGGGGCGTTCATCGCGAAGTACACGTGCTGGTCGATGCTGACCGCGGCCACGAGGGCCATGATCGCCACGAAGCTCTCGGTGAGCATCGAGCCATAACCGATCATGCGGGCCTGGCTCTCCTTCTCGATGAGCTTGGGCGTGGTGCCCGAGGAGACCAGGGCGTGGAAGCCCGAGAGGGCGCCACAGGCGATGGTGATGAAGAGGAAGGGGAAGAGGTTCCCGGCGAACGCCGGGCCGGTGCCGTCGCTGGCGAAGTGGGTCACGGCCGGCATCTGCACCGAGGGCATCGCCACGAGTATGCCCAGCGCGAGCAGGGCGATGGTGCCGACCTTCATGAAGGTCGAGAGGTAGTCACGGGGCGCCAGGAGCAGCCACACCGGCAGGACCGAGGCGGCGAAGCCGTACCCGATGAGGCACCACGCGAGGGTGACCTTGTCGAGGGTGAAGACCTCGGCCCACGCCGCGTTGTGCGAGACCCAGCCTCCGGCCACGATGGCGAGAAGCAGCAGGGCCACGCCGATGAGCGAGACCTCGTTGACCTTCCCCGGGCGCAGGAAGCGCAGGTTGACCCCCATGAACAGGGCGATCGGGATGGTCATGGCGATCGAGAAGACACCCCAGGGGCTCTCGGCCAACGCCCCGATGACGACGATGCCGAGCACGGCGATGATGATGAGCATGATCGTCATCACGCCGATCATCGCGGCCCAGCCGCCGAGCGCGCCGAGCTCGTCGCGCGCCATCTGGCCCAGGCTGCGGCCGCGCCGACGGATCGACATGTGCATGACCATGTAGTCCTGCACCGCTCCGGCGAAGACGACGCCGACGATGATCCAGATCGTCCCCGGCAGGTAGCCCATCTGGGCCGCGAGGACGGGGCCGACGAGCGGCCCGGCGCCGGCGACGGCGGCGAAGTGGTGCCCGAAGAGGATGCGCCGGTCGGTCGGCGTCCTCGGTCCCACGACTCGACGGAAGCGCCAGGGAGCGGCCTCTGGACACACACGGCATACGGAATGGCCGGGCCCACTAGGCTGGGCGCCATGGCTGACTTCGATGTCGTTGTTCTCGGTGCAGGTCCCGGTGGGTACGTCGCGGCGATCCGCGCCTCGCAGCTCGGCCTCAAGGCCGCGGTCGTGGAGAAGAAGTACTGGGGCGGGGTCTGCCTGAACGTCGGGTGCATCCCGTCCAAGGCGCTGCTCAAGAACGCCGAGCTCGCCCACCTGCTCACGCACGACAAGAAGAAGTACGGCATCGAGGGCGACGCCACGATGTCCTACGGCCCGACGCACGCCCGCTCGCGCCAGGTGAGCGCCGGCATCGTCAAGGGCGTCCACTTCCTCATGAAGAAGAACAAGATCACCGAGATCGATGGCTGGGGCACCCTCACCGGGCCCAAGTCGATGTCGGTGGCGATGAACGACGGCTCCACCAAGGAGCTGACCTTCGACAACCTCATCATCGCCGCGGGCGCCGTGACGCGCATGCTGCCGGGTGTGCAGGTCTCGCAGAACGTCGTGACCTACGAGGAGCAGATCCTCGACGCCGAGCTCCCGGGCTCGATCATCATCGCCGGCTCGGGCGCCATCGGCGTCGAGTTCGCGTACGTGATGAAGAACTTCGGCGTCGACGTCACCATCGTGGAGTTCCTCGACCGCATGGTCCCGACCGAGGACGAGGATGTCTCCAAGGAGCTGCTCAAGCACTACAAGAAGCTCGGCATCAAGGTGCTCACCGGCACCAAGGTCGAGTCGGTCGAGGACACCGGATCCGGGGTGCGCGTGACCGTGTCCCCGGCCGGTGGCGGCGAGCAGCAGGTGCTCGAGGCCGACAAGCTCCTGTCCGCGATCGGCTTCGCGCCCCGCACCGAGGGCTACGGCCTGGAGTCCACCGGCGTGGCCCTCACCGACCGTGGTGCCATCGCGATCGACGACCACATGCGCACCAACGTCGAGGGCGTCTACGCGATCGGTGACTGCACCGCCAAGATGATGCTCGCGCACGTCGCCGAGGCCCAGGGCGTCGTCGCCGCCGAGACCATCGCCGGCGCCGACACCATGCCGATCGAGTACGACTTCATCCCGCGAGCGACCTACTGCCACCCGCAGATCGGCTCCTTCGGCTACTCCGAGGCCCAGGCCAAGGAGCGCGGCTACGACGTCAAGACCGCGACCTTCCCCTTCGCCGCCAACGGCAAGGCTGCGGGGCTGGGGGAGACCGCCGGCTTCGTCAAGGTCATCGCCGATGCCAAGCACAACGAGATCCTCGGCGCCGCGATGATCGGCCCCGACGTGACCGAGCTGCTGCCGGTGCTCACGTTGGCGCAGAAGTGGGACCTCACGGCCGATGAGGTGGCGCGCAACGTCTTTGCCCACCCGACCCTGTCCGAGTCGGTCAAGGAGGCCGTCGAGGGCATCGTCGGCCACATGATCAACTTCTGAGCTCGGCGCTGGAGCAGGAGAGCCGCGCGTCGGTGTCGGGTCGCGAGTTCGACCACGTCGTCATCACGCGGTTCTCGGCCGTCCTCGGTCACGACGCCGGGCCGGCGGACGAGGAGTGGCTCTCCTACCGCCTCGGGTTCTTCGTCGATGCCTGCCCGCTCTTCGCGCGCAGACCGTCACCGACTTCCGCTGGCTGGTCTGGTTCGACGATCGATGCTCCGTGGCGTTCCGGGCCGAGGTCGAGCGCTGGGCGCAGGGGTCCTTCGAGCCGGTGTGGACGCACGAGTCCTTCTGGACGAGCATGCCGCGGACTCTTGCCGAGAGCACGAGTGCGCCGTGGTTGATCACGACGTGGTACGACAGCGACGACGCCGTGGCCATCGACTTCATCGAGGCGGTCCAGCGCGAGTTCAGCTCTCAGTGGCTCATGTTCGTCGACTTCCCCCGGGGCCTGCAGGTGGACCGTGACGGCGCGGTCAGGTGGCCAGTGCGCCCATGTGGCTCGAGATCATCCACGGACTCAATGTCGTCAACGACGTCCGAGGACCCCGGGTGGCCCCCGATGAGCTCAATGCGCGGTTCTCGCTCACGCTGGACTACCGCCGGGCGGTGCCCCGCCGCACGCTGCACCGCGAACGCCTCACCTCGCTGGGCAAGGTCGCCTCGTCGTGGCGGCGGATCCCGATCCTCGCGATCGAGTGGGGGCAGGGCGTCCGTCATCGACTCACGGGGACGGCCATGCTGCCGCACGAGGACGGGCCGACGCTCGAGGACCGCCTCAGGAGGCTCAAGGCAGTGTGGAGAGGACACCGATGACTGCTGAATCCCCGTCCGGGCTGCTCCTGCGAGGAGTTCGCCTCGTGCCGGTCGGCCCCGGGGCGGACGCCCACCAGGACGACCCCGTCGACCTTCGGATCCAGCGTGGCCGGGTCACCGAGGTGGGACAGGGCCTTCCCACGTATGCCGCGGAGCAGGTCATCGAGGCTGGCGGGAGGTGGGCGATCCCCGGGTTGTGGGACGCCCACACGCACCCGGCCATGTGGGCCCTGACCCGACGCCGGATCGACCTGATCGGGGCGGGCGGGCCCCAGGAGACGGTGACCCGCGTGCGGAAGCACCTGGACGGCATACCGGCTGGGGACGGCCTGGTGCTGGGGTACGGCTACCGCTCCGGGGACTGGAGCAGCCAGCCGACGGTGGCCGAGCTCGACGCGGTGACCGGCGCTCGCCCGGTGGCCCTGGCCTCCGGCGACGGCCACAACGGCTGGCTCAACTCCGCGGCGCTCGCCCTGCTCGGACTGCCCTCGCGCGCAGGGGCGCTCGCCGAGGAGGAGTGGTATGCCGCGTACACCCGCCTCGAGGCGCACGACCCCGACTCGGTCGACCCCATCGAGGCGCTGCGGGTGGCGCTCGACGCTGCTCACGCCAAGGGTGTCGTCGGGATCGTCGACTTCGAGTTCGGGTCCTCCTTCGACTCCTGGGGCGAGCGGGTGGCTCGGGGCCTGGACACCATGCGGGTTCGGGCCAGCGTCTATCCCGAACGGCTGGAGGAGTTCGCAGCCCTCGGGCTGCGGACGGGTGACGTCCTCGTGCCCGGGCACGAGCTCGTGACGATGGGCTCCCTCAAGGTGATCTCCGATGGCAGCCTCAACACGCTCACGGCCTGGTGCTGCCAGCCCTATGTCGGCGGCGAGCACCTGGAGCATCCGCACGGGCGCCCCAACTACCCGCCGGACGAGCTCGTCCGCATCATGCGGCGCGCGAAGGAGATCGGACTGACGGCGGCGATCCATGCCATCGGCGACCGGGCTGTCTCGGCCACGCTCGACGCCTTCGAGGCCAGTGGGCAGTCCGGGGCGATGGAGCACGCGCAGCTCATCGCCTGGGAGGACGTGCCACGGCTCGCCGCTGCCGGGATCACGGCCAGCGTGCAGCCGTCGCAGACGTGGGATGACCGGGATGTCTCGCAACGGTGGTGGGGCGATCGCACGGAGCGGCTCTTCGCCTTCCGGGCCATGGCCGACGCGGGGGTGCCCCTGGCGATGGGCTCCGACGCACCCGTGTCACCCCTCGACCCGTGGCTCACCCTGGCCGGAGCGGTGCATCGCTCCGCTGACGAGCGCGAGCCGTGGCATCCGGAGCAGTCCTTGACGATCGAGGAGGCCCTGGGGGCCTCGACCGACGGGCAGGGCACGCTCGGCGTGGGGAGCCGGGGTGATGTCGTCCTGCTCGACGCCGACCCGCTGCAGGAGTTCGACGACACCGGCGAGCAGGCGGCGCACCTGCTCGCCATGCCGGTGGCGGCGACCGTCGTGGCCGGCCGCGTGGTCCACTCGACCCTCTGACCCAGCCTCTTGCCGCGGTTGTTATCTGGTGACGCGGTTGTTCTCGGTACCGAGAACAACCGCGTCACCAGATAACAACCGCGGGGGAGGGGCGCTCAGCCGCCGGAGGGTTCCTTGACCTCCTCGTGGTCATAGTCCCCGTCGACGAGGCGGGCCGCCGCCATGCCCAGGAGCAGGGGCATCTCGGTGTTGCCGAGCCGGACGTGCGCCATCAGCTCATGACGCATCCGGGGCTCCCAGAACTTCTTGATGTGCGTCGCGATCTCCTCGGCCGCCGCATTGCGGTCCGGCCAGTGGGCGAACTGGCGCACGATGTCGGTGCCCATCCGGATCACGGGTGACTCGTGGTCGGTCCCGGGAAGGTGCTTCCCGCCGGCCATCTGGCGCGCGCCGGGGCCGGTCACCGCGGCGCTCCCACCGCGTCCATCGACCGGCCGTCCGAGGCTGCCTCGTGCTCGGCCGCCGCGGCCGCCGTCACGACCGCGACCTGGACCGCCGTCACCTTGTACTCGGGACAGTTGGTCGCCCAGTCCGAGTTCTCCGTGGTGACGACGTTGGCGCCGGTCACCGGGTGATGGAAGGTGGTGTAGACCACTCCCGGCTGCATCCGGTCGCTGACCTGCGCCGTGAGGCGGGTCGTGCCCACGCGTGAGGACAGCTCGACGACGTCGCCAGTGCGCACGCCCCGCAGCTCGGCATCACTGGGGTGGATCTCGAGGATGTCCTCGGGGTGCCACGTCGAGTTGGCCGTGCGCCGGGTCTGGGCGCCCACGTTGTACTGGGACAGGATCCGGCCGGTCGTGAGCAGGAGCGGGAACCGGCGGTTGGCGACCTCCGTCGTCGGCACGTACACCGTCTCGGTGAGCTTGCCCTGACCGCGCACGAACGAGCCGATGTGCATCGTCGGCGTGCCGTGCGGCGCGGCGTCGTTGACCGGCCACTGCATCGAGCCCTCGGCGTCCAGGCGCGCGAAGCTCACCCCGGCGAAGGTCGGCGTCGTGGCAGCGATCTCGTCCATGATCTGCGAGGGCGCGGCATACGACATCGGGTAGCCCATCGCCGTCGCGATCGCGCAGTGCACCGCCCACTCGTCCATTCCGACCCGCGTCGGCATGATCGGGCGCACACGGTTGAGTCGGCGCTCGGCGTTGGTGAAGGTGCCGTCCTTCTCCAGGAAGCTCGTCCCCGGCAGGAAGACGTGGGCGAAGCGCGAGGTCTCGTTGAGGAAGAGGTCGTGGACGACGACCAGGTCCATCGCCCGCAGGGCGCCCTCGACATGGGCGGTGTTGGGGTCGGACTGGGCGATGTCCTCGCCGTGGACGAAGAGGCCGCGGAAGCTGCCCCCGATGGCGGAGTCGAACATGTTCGGGATCCGCAGGCCCGGCTCGGCCGGGATGGTCACCTGCCAGAGCCGCTCGTAGATGCCGCGCACCTCGTCGATGGAGACGTGGCGGTAGCCGGGCAGCTCGTGCGGGAAGGAGCCCATGTCACACGAGCCCTGGACGTTGTTCTGGCCGCGCAGCGGGTTGACGCCGACGCCTTCGCGACCGAGGTTGCCCGTGAGCATCGCGAGGTTGGCCATGCCCATGACCATCGTCGAGCCCTGGCTGTGCTCGGTCACGCCCAAGCCGTAGTAGATCGACCCGTTGGGCGCGTTGGCATACAGCCGCGCCGCTGCTCGCAGCTCCTCGGCCGGTATGCCGGTCACCTCGGCCGTGGCTTCGGGGCTGTGCTCGGGGAGGGAGATGAACTCGAGGTAGGAGTCGACGTTCTCGCAGCGCTCCCGCAGGAACGCCGCGTCGTGCAGGCCCTCGGTGACGATGACATGCGCCATCGCGTTGACGAAGGCGACGTTCGTGCCCGGTAGCAGGGGCAGGTGGTGGGCGGCCTCGACGTGCGGGCTGCGGACCAGGTCGATCCGCCGCGGGTCGGCGACGATGATCTGCGCTCCCTGTCGCAGCCGCTGCTTCATCCGGGAGCCGAAGACCGGGTGGGCATCGGTCGGGTTGGCGCCGATGAGCAGCATGACGTCGGTGACGTCCACACTGGCGAAGTCCTGGGTGCCGGCACTGGTGCCGAAGGCCTGGTTCAGCCCATAGCCCGTGGGGGAGTGGCACACCCGCGCGCACGTGTCGATGTTGTTGTTGCCGAAGGCGGCTCGCACCATCTTCTGGACGGTGTAGACCTCTTCGTTGGTGCACCGCGAGGAGGAGATGCCGCCGATCGAGGCCACGCCGTGCTCGGCCTGGATCGCCCGGAAGCCGTCGGCAACCCGCTGGATCGCCTCCTCCCACGACACGACCTGCCACTCGTCGTCGATCGAGTCGCGCACCATGGGCTGGAGCTGACGGTCCTGGTGCGAGGCGTAGCCATAGGCGAAGCGGCCCTTGACGCAGGAGTGGCCCTCGTTGGCGCCGCCGTCCTTCCACGGCATCATCCGGACCACGCGCGTCGAGTCACCGGTGCCCTGGACCTCTGCCTTGAACGAGCAGCCGACACCGCAGTAGGCGCAGGTCGTCTGGACCGACCGCGTCGGCATGCCCAGCTCGATGACCGACTTCTCGGTGAGGGCATCGGTCGGGCAGGCCTGGACGCAGGCGCCACAGGAGACGCACTCGGAGGAGAGGAAGTCGGTGCCGCCGGGAGAGATCCGGGAGTCGAAGCCGCGACCGTCCACGGTCAGCGCGAAGGTGCCCTGGATGTCATTGCAGGCGCGCACGCACCGGGAGCAGACGATGCAGGCCTTCGGGTCGTAGGTGAAGTAGGGGTTGGAGGTGTCGGCGGACTCCTCGACGTGGCTGCGTCCGCCCAGGCCATAACGCACCTCGGCCACCCCGACCGTCGCGGCGGCAGACTGGATCTCGCAGTTGCCGCGGGCGCACCCGGCGCAGTCGACCGGATGGTCGGAGAGGTAGAGCTCCATGACGCCCTGCCGCACCTGGTCCACGGCCTCGGTCCGCGTCGAGACGACCATGCCGTCGGAGCACAGCGAGGTGCACGACGCGGGTGTGCCCTTGGCGCCCTCGATCTCGACGACGCACAGGCGGCAGGACCCGAATGCCTTGAGCGAGTCGGTGGCGCACAGCTTGGGGATCGCGACACCGGCCTCGGCGGCGGCGCGCATGACCGAGGTTCCGACCGGCACGGTCACCTCGCGTCCGTCGATCGACACCGTGGCGGTGGCCTCGGCGGCCACTGCGGGCGTGCCGTAGTCGGTCTCGGGGACGAGTGTCATGACGCGCTCCCTTCGCTCTCGCTGGGCTCGGTGATGCCGAAGTCCTCGGGGAAATGGGACAGGGCCGTGCGCACCGGCATCGGGGTCAGTCCGCCCATCGCGCACAGGGACCCCTTCTCCATCGTGGTGCAGAGGTCCTGCAGGAGAGCAAGATTGGTATGCCGTGTGCTCGCCTCGCCGTGCCGGATGCGGTCGATGACCTCCACCCCTCGGGTGGAGCCGATGCGGCACGGCGTGCACTTGCCGCACGACTCGATGGCACAGAACTCCATGGCGAAGCGCGCCATCTCGGCGCCGTCGAAGGTGTCGTCCCAGACGACGATCCCGCCGTGCCCGATCATCGCGCCGGCTGCGGCGAAGGCCTCGTAGTCGGTGGCCAGGTCGAACTGGGCCGGCGTGAGGTAGCCGCCCAGGGGTCCACCGACCTGCACGGCCTTGACCGGGCGACCGGTCAGCGTGCCCCCACCGAAGCCCTCGACGAGCTCGCCGAGGGTGACGCCGAAGGCGGTCTCGACGATCCCGCCCTGCTTGACGTTGCCGGCGAGCTGGAAGACCGAGGTGCCCCGGGAGCGGCCGGTGCCGAGCGCGGCATACGCCTCCCCGCCATCGGCGAGGATCATCGGGACCGAGCCCATCGAGATGACGTTGTTGACGACCGTCGGCGCGCCGAAGAGCCCGGAGAGCGCCGGGATCGGGGGCTTGGCGCGCACCTCGCCCCGCTTGCCCTCGAGGGACTCGAGCATCGAGGTCTCCTCGCCGCAGATGTAGGCGCCGGCACCCACGCGGACGTCGAGGTCGAAGGCGTGAGCACTCCCGAGGACGGACTGGCCGAGCACGCCGTGGGCGTACGCGATGTCGATGGCGCGCCGGAGGGTCGCCACGGCATGGGGGTACTCGCTGCGGACGTAGATGAAGCCCTCGCTGGCCCCGACGGCATACGCCGCGATGACCATGCCCTCGACCAGGCTGAACGGGTCACCCTCCATGAGCATCCGGTCGGCGAAGGTGCCGGAGTCGCCCTCGTCGGCATTGACGCACACGAACTTCAGTGCCGCCTGGGCCTTGCGCACGGTCTCCCACTTGATGCCGGTGGGGAAGCCGGCGCCACCCCGACCACGCAGGCCGGATGCGGTCACCTCGGCGACGACCTCCTCCGGGCTCATGGCGAGGGCGCGGCGCAGCCCGGCGAGCCCGCCGTGCGCCTCGTAGGCCGCGAGGTCGGTCGGCTCGTTGAGGCCCACGCGGGCGAAGCTGACCCGGGTCTGGCCGGCGAGCCACGGGTGCTCGTCGACGACTCCGATCGACTCGGCCGAGCCGTCGAGCACCGCAGCGACATCGGACGGTGAGCACGCGGCATACCCGATGCGACCGGCCTCGGTCTCGACCTCGACGAGGGGCTCCATCCAGAGCATCCCGCGGGAGCCGTTGCGCCGGACGGTGGCACCGGCAGCCGCGAAGGCCTCGGCGACCTCGTCGGCCCCGACCGCCACCGCGGCAGCGTCACAGGGCACCCAGACCGTCGTCATGACAGCCACCCCTCGAGTCGTTCGAGCGTCAACCGGCCGTGGAGCTTTCCGTCGAGGAAACCCGACGGGCCGAGCGCGCAGTTGCCCAGGCAGAAGACCTCGCCGACCTCGACGTCAGGTGAGCCCGAGAAGCGGTCCTGCGCTGCGGCATACAGCTCCTGCCCACCGACGGCCTGGCATGCCTCCCCGCGACAGATCTGGGCGCGGTGGCGGGGCGGGGGCGTGCGCCGGAAGTCGTGGTAGAAGGTGAGGACGCCGTGGACGTCGGCGCGGCTGAGGTTGAGCACGTCGGCGATCACGTCCACGTCGGTCTCGGGATCGATCCAGCCGAGCTGGTCCTGCACCGCGTGGAGGATCGGGATGAGCGGACCGCGGGCCGAAGCCAGCCCGAGGGCGATGCCGCGGACCGTCTCGGCGCGGCGGCCATCGGTCGCCGCAGTGGGGGAGCCTGCCTGAGCCGCCTGCACGTCATCTCCTGTGATGGGTATCACTGATGGGCCCAGCCTAGGCAGCGGAGCCGACAAAGGCCACGGTCTGGCCGGACCAATGGTGCGAACTCTGCAACCGGAGGCGCCCTGCGCAACAACAGTCGGATGCGACCCCCTCGCGGCCGCTCAGGGCCGACCGCGAGGGGGTGGTTCCGGTTCCGGTCAGTGGAAGGAGGCCCTCGGCACTCCCATGCCCGGGTCGATCTTGGCCGGCCCGGAGGCGGATGGGCGGATGTCGATGTCGAAGATCGCCGTCGGCAGGTAGACCGTCGAGCACGAGTTCGGGATGTCCACCACGCCCGAGAGGCGGCCCTCGATCGGAGCCGCACCCAGGATCATGTACGCCTGCTCGGGGCTGTATCCGAACGTGGTCAGGTAGTCGATCGCGTGGAGGCACGCCCGCTGGTAGGACAGGTGGCTGTCGAGGTAGCGCTGCTCACCATCGAGGGTGACCGAGGTGCCACTGAAGGCCAGCCACTGACTGAACTGTGGGTCGGTGGTGCCCGGCATGAAGATGGCATTCTCCTTCACTCCGTAGGTGTCCATGCCGCCCTTGATGAGGTCGACCCGCAGGTCCATGAAGCCACCCATCTCGATGGCGCCACAGAACGTGATCTCACCGTCGCCCTGGGAGAAGTGGAGGTCACCCATGGAGAGGTTCGCCCCGTCGACGAAGACGGGGTAGAAGACCCGCGTCCCCTTGGTGAAGTTCTTGATGTCCTGGTTGCCACCGTTCTCACGCGGTGGAGCGGTGCGGGCTGCCTCCTGCCGGACCCGCTCGTAGTCGTCGCCGGTCAGGGTCCCGAGGATCGCGTCGTCGGGCATGGGTGGCAGGGCGAGCGGTGGTACGCGGTCGGGGTCGGTCGCGATGAGCGCCGCCTCGCGGGTGTTCCACGTGCTGAGCAGGTCGTGGCTCGGGGCCGTGCCCATGAGGCCTGGGTGCACGATGCCCACGAAGGAGACGCCGGGCACGTGCCGGGACGTGGCCACGCCACCGGTGAAGTCCCAGACGACCTTGTACGCGTCGGGGAACTGGTCGGTGAGGAAGCCTCCGCCGTTCTCCTTGGCGAAGATCCCGGTGTAGCCCCAGCCCTGGCCGGCGAGGGGGCCGCTGTCCTCCTGCGGGATCGGGCCGACGTCGAGGATGTCGACGACGAGCAGGTCCCCGGGCTTGGCGCCCTCGACCCGGAACGGCCCGGACAGGACGTGGACGCCCTTGAGCGGGGCATTGAGGATGTCCTCGGCGGAGTCGTCGTCCTTGATGGCGCCGTCGAACCACTCGCGGCAGTCGACCCGGAAGACGTCCCCGGGCTTGACGGTGACATTGGCCGGGATGTCCGGGTGCCAGCGGTTGTGGCCGACGTACTGCTGGTCGGTGAACTTCTTGCTCGAGTCGAGCGGGAACACGTTCTTTGGCACTGCTCTCTCCTTGATCTCGATGCGGTGATTTCGCGGGGTGCGTTGGTGCGGTCAGGTGGTCGCGGGGGAGGCGCTGCGCAGCCGGGCACGCGCCCAGAGGAAGCCGGCGATGGTGACGACGGCGACAGCAGCGGCCATGAGCGCATTGGGCAGGGCCGTCCACTGGCCGATGAGGAGCAGGAAGGCGGGGATCGCCGCCGTCGTCCACCCTTCGATGGCGGCCACAGCCCCGGTGTATGCCGTGAGCTCGCCTCGCTCTCGACCGAGCAGTTGGAAGAAGAGCCACCACAGGTAGGCCCAGAGCAGCCAGATGACGGCGAAGGCGTAGTCGCCGCGGAGCGCAGCGACGACGGCATACGCAATGGCCGCGATGGCGACGAAGAGGGAGAACCACCCCAGACCGGTCCCGTCGAAGCCCCAGATCGTGTTCATGGCCACGTAGAGGTAGGTGAAGCCGAAGAGGTAGAGACCGGAGGCGCCGAAGATGACGTCAGGGTCACCGTCCGCGGTGAAGATGAGGTATGTCGGCGTGATCACCTGGAGCAGGCCGACGAAGATGTTGAGCGGGACGGCCCCCCGGTCCTTGACGTGGCCCATCAGGGCCATGCCATTGAGGAAGAGGATGGCCCCGACGTAGAGCAGTCCGACGTTTCCCATGCTTCTCCTACTCGTCGTTGAGTGGTGCGGGATAGGGACGGTCGCGCCGCTGCGGTCAGGGGCGGGGCAGGCGCGCCGTGCGAGGGTCGGCCGTGGGGCGGCGCGGCCGGTGGGGGGCTCGGCCCGGCGGGGCGGAGACGACCGCCGGCTCGGCCGCCGTGGCTTCGGTGGCAGTGATGAGCCGACGTGCTCGGGAATCCCCGAAGCGCAGCTGTGGCACGGACCACCGCCGGGGGGCCGGGTTCCCGCACTCGGGGCAGTCGATGGCCGGCGGGGCCTCGCCCAGCGGCATCGTCCGGGCCAGCACACCATCGGCCCGGCAGGTGAACTCGTACGTCGCCATCGACGACCTCCGCCCATTCATCTCCACTTGGACTAGTCCCAAATGGAATGAAATGGACACTAGCGGCCGGGGATCACCCTGTCCATAGGCAGCGGTGAGTAGGGACGTGCCTGCGCCGCCCCACTGGCACCACGCGAGAAGAGCTAGCGGATGGCGGCGCTGAACTCGGGCGAGAGGCCGAGGGCGGCGACCGCACCTGCGGCCTCCGCGAGGAGTTGCTTGCCCTGGGCCGAGAGGTTCAAGGTCACGCGCCGCCGGTCGCTCTCGTGCGGGGTGCGGAACAGCGCGCCGATCTCGACGAGGGCGTCCACCGTGCGGGTCGCGGAGCTCGAGGGCATGGCCAGAGCGTCGATCAGATCGGCCATGGCCGCCCCCGGCTGCTGCGAAATGCACACGAGCGCTCGCCAGCGGTCTGCCGTAAGATCCAAGGGTCGCAATGCGACGTCCAGACGTGACTCGATGAGCGCCGCCGTGCGCAGGATGTGCAGCGCCTGCTCCTCGAAGTCCGGCCCAGTGCGGGGAGGAGGCGACGTCACCTGACCAGTATGCCCGCCCTGCCGAGCCCGAGTGGACGCCCACGCGGGCCGGAGACCGACTACCGCGTCGCCCTCGTGCTGCCACGTCATGGGCCGGCGGGAATCTTCGGCCTCGAGTGCCTGGCCGCCGCCGAACTGGCGGCCTCCGAGATCGACGCGGCCGGCGGGGTGGCCGGCCGCTCGATCCAGTACGTCAACGTCGATGCCGGTGGGGACCCCCTGGTCGTGGCCCAGGAGATCGGCGCGCTGCTGTCGACCGGCCAGATCGATGCCGTGACCGGCTGGCACCTGTCCAACCTGCGCCAGTCGATCGCGCGGGTCGTCGAAGGACGTATCCCCTACGTGTACGCAGCGGCCTATGAAGGCGGCGAGCGCCGCGACGGAGTGCTCTGCAGCGGAGAGGTGCCGACCGACCAGATCCTCTGCTCCCTGGACTGGTTGCGCACCGAGCTCCGGCTGCGCAAGTGGTACGTCATCGGCAACGACTACGTATGGCCTCGGGAGACCGCGGCACGCACGGTCGAAGGGCTGCATGGCCGTGACATCGGGGTGCTCCGGCGGCGCTTCGTGCCGCTCGGCACCACCGACGAGACCGTGTGGCAGGGCGTGCTCGACGACATCCGGCGCAGCGGCGCCCAGGGTGTGATCACCCTGCTCGTCGGCTCCGACGCGGTGCGGTTCAACCGAGCGTTCGCAGCAGCCGGGATGGATGCCGAACTGGTGCGCTTCAGCCCGTTCATCGACGAGACCGTGGTGCTGGCCACCGGCCCCGAGGCGACGACGAACCTGTTCGTCTCGGCAGGGTGGTTCTCCTCGCTGCGCACCGACTCGGCCGCCCAGTTCAACCGTGACTTCAAGCGCGCGTGGGACCTCGTCTGCGGCACGGCCGGGCCCGAGGAGTCCCACGCCCCTTCGCCGGGCACGATGGCCGAGACGACCTACTCCGGCATCCACCTGCTCGCAAGCATTGCCGGCCGGACGATCCCCACCGTCCACGACACCCGCCGCGCCTTCGCCGACTGGGCCTGGGACTCTCCGCACGGCACGGTCGAGCTCCGTGCCGGAGCGGCCCGGCACCCGGTCCATCTGGCGCTGGCCCACGGCGTGGACCTCGAGGTCGTGAGCCAGGTCAGCGCCGGCCTGGGCTGATCACACTTCACGGGGGTTGCGGCGATTAGGGGTATGCCGTGCCCTCCATTACGCTTGGACCTTGCCGTGAACTTCGGCCGCGGATTCAAGAGAGCCCCGGTGGACCAGCCCGGGAGCGCCGCGCAGCAACCACGAGAAGGAGTGTCGCCCCATGCCCCTGAGCAGCGACGTCAAGAAGCAGATCATGACCGAGTACGCGACCGTCGAGGGCGACACCGGTTCTCCGGAGGTGCAGATCGCGCTCCTCACCCAGCGCATCAAGGACCTCACCGAGCACAGCCGCACGCACAAGCACGACCACCACAGCCGTCGTGGCCTGCTGCTCCTCGTCGGCCGTCGCCGCCGCCTCCTGCGCTACCTGGAGAGCGTCGACATCGAGCGCTACCGCTCGCTGATCAAGCGCCTCGGCCTGCGCCGTTGATCCAAGCTTCCGTCGGAGCGGTCCTGACCTTCAGGGCCGCTCCTTCGGCATGTCCGGCGGGTCATCCCGACCCGGCCTGACGAGAAAGTGACCGCGGCACAACGACGATGCACGCGGCATACGAAAGAGAAAAGGAGGGACCCATGGAGGGCCCCGAAATCACCTTCGCCGAAGCGACCATCGACAATGGTTCGTTCGGCACCCGCACGGTCCGGTTCGAGACCGGGCGACTGGCCAAGCAGGCCGGCGGCGCCGTCGTCGCCTACCTGGACGAGGACACGATGCTCCTGTCCACCACCACCGCCGGGAAGCACCCGCGCGATGGCTTCGACTTCTTCCCCTTGACCGTCGACGTCGAGGAGCGGATGTATGCCGCGGGCAAGATCCCCGGCTCCTTCTTCCGTCGTGAGGGCCGCCCCTCCACCGAGGCGATCCTCACCTGCCGTCTCATCGACCGTCCGCTGCGCCCGACCTTCAAGAAGGGTCTGCGCAACGAGGTCCAGGTCGTCATCACCGTTCTCGCGCTCAACCCGGACGCGCAGTACGACGTGCTCGCGATCAACGCCGCCTCGGCGTCCACCCAGATCTCCGGCCTCCCCTTCAGCGGCCCGATCGGTGGCGTGCGCGTCTCGCTCATCGACGGCCAGTGGGTCGCTTTCCCCCAGTTCTCCGATGTCGAGCGCAGCACCTTCGACATGGTCGTCGCCGGCCGGGTCGTGGGTGACGACGTGGCGATCATGATGGTCGAGGCCGAGGCCACCGAGTCGACCTGGAACCTGGTCAAGAACGAGGGCAAGACCGCCCCGACCGAGGAGGTCGTGGCCGAGGGCCTCGAGGCGTCCAAGAAGTTCATCAAGGCCCTGTGCGACGCCCAGGCCGAGCTCGCCGCCAAGGCCGCCAAGCCGGTCGAGGAGTTCCCGATCTTCCTCGACTACGAGGACGACGTGTATGCCGCGGTCGAGGCCGCGATCTCCGAGGAGACCGCCGCGGCCCTCCAGATCGCCGGCAAGCAGGAGCGCGAGGACAGGCTCGACGAGATCAAGTCGGCGCTGCACCGGGGCCTCGTCGGTGACTACGACCCCAAGGCCGAGACCGGCTCCACCGGTGACTTCGTCGGCCGCGAGAAGGAGGTCTCCGCCGCCTTCCGCTCCGTCCAGAAGAAGCTGGTCCGCGAGCGCATCGTGCGCGACAAGGTTCGCATCGACGGTCGTGGGCTCGCGGACATCCGCGCCCTCTCGGCCGAGGTCGAGGTCCTGCCGCGCGTGCACGGCTCGGCGATCTTCGAGCGCGGCGAGACCCAGATCATGGGTGTCACCACGCTCAACATGCTGCGCATGGAGCAGCAGCTCGACACCCTCTCGCCGGTGACGCGCAAGCGCTACATGCACAACTACAACTTCCCGCCCTACAGCACCGGTGAGACCGGCCGCGTCGGCTCCCCGAAGCGCCGCGAGATCGGCCACGGCGCGCTCGCCGAGCGGGCCCTCATGCCGGTCCTGCCGACGCGCGAGGAGTTCCCCTACGCGATCCGTCAGGTCTCCGAGGCCCTGGGCTCCAACGGCTCGACCTCGATGGGCTCGGTCTGCGCCTCCACCCTGTCGATGCTCAACGCCGGTGTGCCGCTGCGCGCCCCGGTCGCCGGCATCGCGATGGGCCTGATCTCCACGGAGATCAACGGTGAGATGTCGTATGCCGCGCTGACGGACATCCTCGGCGCCGAGGACGCCTTCGGCGACATGGACTTCAAGGTCGCCGGCACCAAGGAGTTCGTCACGGCCATCCAGCTCGACACCAAGCTCGACGGCATCCCCGCCGACGTGCTGGCCGGTGCGCTGACCCAGGCCCGTGAGGCCCGCCTCCACATCCTCGACGTCATGAACGAAGCCATCGACGCCCCCGACGAGATGAGCCCGCACGCTCCTCGCGTCATCAGCGTCCAGGTCCCGGTCGACAAGATCGGTGAGGTCATCGGCCCGAAGGGCAAGATGATCAACCAGATCCAGGAGGAGACCGGCGCGCAGATCTCCATCGAGGACGACGGCACCGTCTACATCGGCGCCACCGACGGCCCCTCGGCCGAGGCCGCGCGCGCGATGGTCAACGCCATCGCCAACCCGCAGATGCCGGAGGTCGGCGAGCGCTTCCTGGGCACCGTCGTCAAGACGACGACCTTCGGTGCGTTCGTCTCCCTGCTCCCGGGCAAGGACGGCCTGCTGCACATCTCCGAGATCCGCAAGATGGTCGGCGGCAAGCGCATCGACGCGGTCGAGGACGTCCTGTCCATCGGCCAGAAGGTCCAGGTCGAGCTCAAGGAGATCGACCCGCGCGGCAAGCTCTCGCTGGCGGCCGTCCTCCCCGAGGGCGCCGAGGCCGGGTCGGCTGCCGACGCAGATGGCGGCGCTGGCGACGGCGGCGAGGAGCACGGCTCGCAGGAGCGCGACGAGCGTCCGGCCCGCGAGGAGCGCGAGGGCGGCGAGCGCCGTCAGCGCAACCGTCGCCGGGGCGGTGGCCGCGGCCGCGGTGAGCGCGGCGACAACGGTGGCGAGCGCAGCGAGAGCTGACCTCCCCATCCGCTGACCCAGCGGGCCGGCACTCCTTCCCGGAGTGCTGGCCCGCTGGCTCGTTGTTAGGGTCGGGCACCATGAAGCGCACCGAACGCCGCGGGATCGGGCCCACCATCCTCGTTGCCGGGCTGGTCCTCACGTTGGCGCTGACCGGTTGTGGCGGAGCGAACGATGCGCGGGGCGCCACCTCGCCCACCGCCTCGGGAAGCAGCTCGGCGAGCGCGACCGGCACCGCAGTCACGGGTGCTCCCGCGGTGCAGCCTGCTGACGTTGCCGCGATCCTGGCCGACTACGACGCCCGCAACAACGCGGCCATCGCGGCCGCGGGCCAGGGCTTCGACTCGACGGCGTGGGCCGACGCTGACACCGGCGCCGTGCTCGAGAGCGACATCATCGGCACCCAGCTGGCCAAGGCCCAGGAGGACCACGGGGATGCGACCCTGGTCCTCACCCACGCTGACCCGGTGGCCTACCTGCCGCTCGTCGACGCGGCCCAGCCCTGGTTCCTCGTGCGCGCCACCCTCAGCGACGTCCCCCGGTTGGTGTCGTTGACCCGAGCCGGCGCCGGCCAGCCGTGGAAGGTCGAGGCCAGCGTGGAACTGCCCTCGGGGGTGGCCGACCCGGCGGCCCCCGGTGCCGACTCGACCGTGGCAGCCACGGACCACGAGCAGGTGCAGAAGGCGATCGCGTCGGTGATCCGCTCGATCGACGACCCGGCGACCGACCCGGGCGTCTTCGTGGGACCTCTCGCCGAGCACCGGCGCCACCTCGACACCAACGCCTCCGGGCTCGGGGCGGACGCCTTCACGAGCACGACGACGCCGTATGCCGGCCCGCTCACCGATCAAGGGGGCCCCGGCGGCAGCACCCGCGTCGTGCGCTCGGCCGACGGCTCGGTGCTGGCCCTGGCCTCCCTGCGCAACCGGGTGGTCTTCACCCGGGAGGGCGGGACCCTGGAGCACGGTCCGGACTTCGCCGTGGTGACCGGTCAGAGCGGCCCGCAGCCGTCCCTGACCTATGACTTCCTCGTCAGCGTCGTGATCCGCCTCGACGAGGACGGCACGGTCGCCGTCGTGGGGTCGTCACTGGGGAACCTGCCGGTGCGCTGAGCCGGCCCGCGGCGCTCGCCCGGGCGGGGGGATGGGGGCCCGCGTCAGGCGGCGGGCTGCTTGGTCACCAAGGACGGGGCGCGCCAGCGCATCTCCATCCGAACGCGACCGTCGGGCAGGTGCACGGGCACCCACGTCATGCGCAGTCCCGTGGCTCCCAGGAGCGAGCTGTCCTTCTTCATGCGTGCGGCCCTCCTCAGCCCGTCATCGACGCCTGCTCCGTCACGCTGACGTCGCGTCGACCTGCGTGCGGCCTTGGTGTCGTTCATCTGGTGTTCACCGAAGTCTAGCAAAAGGTGAACAGAAGGTGAACGAGCGTTGCCGGGTCGGTGCGTCGGCGTGCGGGCGTGGAGCCGGGTCGGCCCCACGGGCCTCGCTAGGCTGCGTGCGTGACCCAGACCTCCCCGCCTCCCACGTCCGTCGCCGTCATCGGAGCCCGTGGGCGGATGGGGGCCACGGTCTGTGCGGCCGTGGACGCCGCGCCGGACCTGGAGCTCGTCGGCAGGTACGACATGGGGGATGAGCTGGCGGACCTGGGGGGTGCGCAGGTCGTCGTGGAGTTCTCGGTGCCCTCGGCCTCGCCCGAGAACGTCCGCGCCTGCCTCGCGCGCGGAGCGCACGTCGTCGTCGGCACCACGGGGTGGTCGGCCGAGCGGATCGCCGACCTCGAGGCCGACCTGGCCGCCCACCCCGGACTGGGTGTCCTCATCGCGCCGAACTTCGCCATCGGTGCCATCCTCATGATGGACTTCGCCCGGCGCGCCGCCCCCTTCTACGAGTCGGTCGAGGTGGTGGAACTGCACCACCCGGACAAGGTCGATGCCCCCTCGGGCACGGCCGCACGCACGGCCGACCTCATCGGCGCGGCCCGCGAGGCGGCCGGGCTCGACTCCGTCCCCGACGCGACCACCGACGACCCCGGCGGCGCCCGCGGGGCCCGGCAGCACGGCATACCGGTGCACTCCCTGCGCCTGCGGGGCCTGGTGGCCCATCAGGAAGTCCTCCTCGGGAACGTGGGGGAGCTGCTCACGATCCGCCACGACTCCTTCGACCGGAGTTCGTTCATGCCCGGCGTGCTCGCCGCCGTGCGTGCCGTCCCGCGGCATCCCGGCCTGACCGTGGGCCTCGAGCACTACCTCGGCCTCTGACCCGGTGCGCCTGCTCAGCCTCGACCTGCGCGACCGCTGGCAGTCCCCGCCGGCCGACCTGCGCGCCCTGGCCGACTACCTCGCCGGCGGTGTCGTCCTGCGCCGGGTGCGCTCCTTCTCGATCGACGAGATCCATCCGGTCCGCGGCCGGGTCGTCGGGTCGAGCGTCCTCACCGACGGCGACTGGGTCTGGTCGGCCGGGCACGCGCACTACGTGCGGACGTATGCCGTGCGGCTGCCCGACGAGTTCGTAGACCACGTGCGCCTCGCGGGCCACCGGGTGGCGGCGGTCGATGACACCCGTCTGCGCGAGCTGACGCTCCGGGCGCGCACACTCGGCGTGTTCTGACCCCGGGGCTCAGCCCCAGCCGAGCGCCCGCAGTCCCGCCGCCACGAGGGCTGCGACGAGCACGACGACGACGAAGTTGGCCCGGGCCAGGAGGAGCATGACGGCGACGGCGACCGCGACCAGGCGGGCGTCGAGCATCAGCGCGCCACCGGCGCCCACGACCGTCTGGACGACGACCAGGCCGGCGAGCAGGGCGACCGGGATGAGGGTGGTGACCCGGCTGGTGCGCTCACCGGACACCCAGCTCTCGGGCACGAGGTAGCCGACGAACTTGAGCGCGAAGCAGGCGCTGCACGCGAGCAGGACCGCGATCCACATGGTCATGGCAGGGGATCCTCCCCGACGAGGTGACCATGACCGTCGCTGCGCGGACTCTCCCCTCGGGGGCCACGCACGCCCAGGCCGACGACGAGGGCGGCGAGGGCGGCCAGGATGACGGGCACCCCGGCGGGGACGAAGGGCGAGCTCAGGGCGGCGATGAAGGCCGCCAGCACGGCGGTGGCCACGGCGTCGCGCGAGCGCAACCGGGGCCAGAGCAGGGCGCAGAAGGCGGCGGCGGCCGCAGCGTCGAGCCCGAAGCGGCGTGGGTCGCCGAGGGCGTTGCCCAGGAGCGCCCCGGCGAGCGTGGCGAGGTTCCAGAAGACGAAGACGGCCATCCCCGTGTGCCAGAACCCCAGTCGCTTGGCCGGCACCGCGTCCTGGGCGATCCCCACGGCCGTGGACTCGTCGATGGTGAGCTGCGCCGCGGCGATCCGACGGGGACCACGCACCCCCAGGTAGAGCGCGTTCTGGATCGCATAGAGGCCGTTGCGCAGGCCGAGCAGGGCGGCCGTGGCAATGGCCGCCGGCGCGGCGGCGAGGCCGCCCGCGGCGATGATCCCGACGAAGGCGAACTGTGACCCCCCGGTGAACATCAGAGCCGAGAGCGCCTGCGCCTGCCAGACGTCGAGCCCGGCAGCGACCGCCAGGGCGCCGAAGCTCACGCCATAGGCCCCCGTGGCGACACCGACCGACCACGACTGGCGCAGCACCTCGGTCCGCACCGCCGGCTGGAGGGACGATGTCGGCGCATCGCTCATGGGTCCAGCGTGCAGGCCAGCCGCACCTCGCGCAGCACCTGTCCGTCGGGGGAGACGACCCGATCCCGGAAGGCGCCGTCGGGAGCCAGGCCCGCCCCGGCGAGGAACTGGCGGGTGCCCTCGTCGTGCAGCGGCACCCACACCGCCATCGAGGCCGCGCCAGCAGCCCGGAGGTGGTCGGCCCCCGCGTTGAGCAGCCGCGAGCCATGGCCCTGACGGCGCGCGGCCGCGTGCACCGCGATGACCGTGACCTCGCCCGCGTCGCCGGGATCGTCGGCATCCTGCGAGGGCCCTACGGCCGCCAACCCGACCACCTGCGCACCGGCGAGTGCCACGAAGAGGGCATGCGCACCCTCCGGCGGGGACTCCAGCGATTCGCGCCAGACCCTGGCGAAGGCGACCGGCTCGAAGAGGGCGATCACCTCGGGAGCCAGCACCGCGGCATACGCCTCGGTGAAGACGGTGGCCTGGACCACTCCGATGGCCGGGGCGTCGCTGACCCGGGCGCGCCGCACGCTCGCGTCCGCGAGCGGCCCTCGCTCGTGCTCGTGCTCGTGCTGATGGGGGTGGTCGGACGCCATCTCAGCGCCCCTCGAAGAGGGGGGCGCGGCGCTCGGCGAAGGCCCGCTGACCCTCGGTGAGGTCCTCGCTCGCCCACGCCCGGTGGAAGGCGTCGCGGTAGGCCTGCGGGTCGCCGACGCGTTCGGCGCGGGCCTCGAAGCCGATCTTCGAGCCCGCCTGGGTGAGGGGGGCGAGGGCGGCGGCGCGGCCGGCGAGGACGAGGGCCTCGTCGAGTCCACCGCGCACCTGCGCGAAGCCCAGGCGCCACGCGTCCTCGGCCTCGAGCACGGCCCCGGTGAGCACCATGTGGCGCGTGGCGCCCTCCCCGAACAGGCGGGTCGCCCGGTCGATCGTCCAGTGGTCGACCATGAGGCCGAGCCTGGCCACGGGGATGGCAAACCGGGCGGAGTCGGCGACGACCCGGACGTCACAGGCGACGGCGAGCTGCATGCCCAGGCCCATGCAGGACCCCTCGATCGCCGCGATCGTCACCAGTGGCAGGTGGGCCAGGTGCGCCAGGACCTCGGCCAGACGCTCGGTGAAGGCGACGTCCTCGAGCTCGGTGAGGTCCGCGCCGGCGCAGAAGTGGCCCCCGGCGCCGGTGAGCACCAGGGTCCGCGCTCCGGCCTCCTCGGCCGCGGTCACCGCGGCGTCGAGCTCCTCCAGGGCGGCCAGGTTGAGCGCATTGCGTCGGGCCTGCCGGTCGATGGTGAGGACGACGCCGCCGTCGGTGGGGTGTGAGGTGATCGCCACCCGGACACTCTATGTGGCGCCCGAGAGCCGACAATGGTCCGATGCCCCTCCTGCGACCCGCGTCCGCGCCACCGCCGCGCTACCGCTCACTCGAGGTCGCCGAGGTCGAGCCCGTGGCCGAGCGCGCCGTCTCCATCGCCTTCGACGTTGCCGCGGACGACCTCGCCGACTACCTGCGTTACGCCGCGGGGCAGTACGTCACCCTCGACCTCACGATCGAGGGTGAGCGGGTGCGCCAGTCGTACTCGTTGTGGACTCCTCCGGCGCGGGCCCGTGCGGAGCGCCGCCTGCGGATCGCGGTCGCGGAGGTCGCCGGGGGGCGGATGTCCCCCTGGCTGGTCTCCCACGTCTGTGCGGGCGACCGGATCCGTGTCCTCCCGCCCCGAGGCGAGTTCACGTATGCCGCACAGCCCGGTCCCGCGCGTCACGTCGTCATCGCGGGTGGCTCGGGCATCACCCCGGTGCTCGCCATCATGGCCGAGGTGCTCGATGCCGACCCCGCCACCGAGGTCGACCTGGTGCTCGCGAACCGGACACGGGGCAGCTCGGTGCTGCGCGCCGAGGTCACGGCCCTGGCGAAGGAGAGCGGTGGGCGGCTGCGGGTCACCGATGTGCTGAGCCGGGAGGTGTCGCCGGGCGCCCGTCACGGACGGATCGACGAGGAGCTGCTCGACGAGCTGGTGGGCACCGGGTGCGACACGGTCGCCGGGTGGTGGCTGTGCGGGCCCGAGGGACTGCTCGCCCTCGCCGAGGCGTGGCTGTCCGAGCGCGGTGTGCGGCCCGACCGGGTGCACCGGGAGCGGTTCACCACGACCGGTCCGGTCGACCCACGGCCCCCCGTGGACACCCCTCGCTGAGGGCGTGCGCGCCGCCCGCCGTCAGCTGCGGTCGTAGGTCGAGAACGCGAAGCCGTCGCGCACCTCGTGGCCCGTGCGCTGCCACTGGGCCGGATCCCACTCCGGGAAGTGGGTGTCCCCCTCGGGCTCGGCCGCGACCTCGGTGAAGACCATCCGATGGGCGAAGGGAAGGGCCTGGGCGTAGACCTCGCCGCCGCCGACCACGAAGACCTCGTCGGCCGGGCCGGCCAGGGCCAGGGCCTCGGTGAAGGAGTGTGCCGTCTCCACCCCGGCGTGGTGCCACTGCGGGTTGCGGGTGATGACGATGCTGCGACGCCCCGGGAGTGGGCGGCCGATCGAGTCGAAGGTCTTGCGCCCCATGACCAGGGGGTGGCCCATCGTCGTGGCCTTGAAGTGAGCGAGGTCCTCGGGCAGGTGCCAGGGCATGTCGCCGTCGACGCCGATCACTCGGTTGCGGCCCAGGGCCGCGATGAGGGTCACGCGGGTCATGAAATCCTCCTCTGTGGGCCCCACGCCAAGCCGTCCGTCGGGCTCAGACCGCGATGGGTGCCTTGATGGCAGGGTGCGGGTCGTAGCCGACGAGCTCGAAGTCCGCGAGGTCGTGGTCGTCCACGCTGGCGCGCGGCGTGATGTGCATCGTCGGCAGCGGACGCGGGTCTCGGCTCAGCTGCAGGTGTGCCTGGTCCAGGTGGTTGAGGTAGACGTGGGCGTCGCCGAGGGTGTGCACGAAGTGGCCGGGCCGGAGACCGACCTGCTGCGCGATGATCATGGTCAGCAGGGCGTAGGAGGCGATGTTGAACGGCACGCCCAGGAAGATGTCCGCGCTGCGTTGGTAGAGCTGGCAGTCGAGGAAGGCTGGACCCCCGTCCGGCGCGGGACGGACGTAGAACTGGAACATCGTGTGGCAGGGCGGGAGGGCCATCTTGTCCACGTCGGCGACATTCCACGCCGACACGATGTGGCGGCGAGAGTCCGGATTGCGGCGGAGGGACTCGATGACGCCGTGGACCTGGTCCACGGTGCGCCCGTCCGGCGTGGGCCAGGAGCGCCACTGGTGCCCATAGACCGGCCCCAGGTCACCGTTCTCGTCGGCCCACTCGTCCCAGATGGTGATCCCGCGCTCCTGGAGCCAGCGGACGTTGGTGTCGCCGCGCAGGAACCAGAGGAGCTCACCGGTGATCGAGCGCAGGTGCAGCCGCTTCGTCGTCAGGGCCGGGAAGCCGTCCTGGAGGTCGAAGCGCATCTGGCGACCGAAGACGCTGCGGGTGCCGGTCCCGGTCCGGTCGGACTTCTCCACGCCATGGGTGAGGACGTGGTCGAGCAGGTCGAGGTACTGGCGCACGGGTTCACCCTACTGACCACCCGGATACCCTTGGCTCCATGACGACGGCTCCTCTTGGCACCCTCCTCACCGCCATGGTGACCCCGATGACGCCCGACGGCGAGATCGACCGCGACGGGGTCGCGGCGGTGGTGGACCACCTCCTCGCCACCGGGCACGACGGCCTGGTGGTCAACGGCACGACGGGGGAGTCGGCCACCTTGACCACGGAGGAGTCGATCGAAGTGGTGCGCCTGGTGGCTGAGCACGTCGCGGGCCGCGCGCACGTGGTCGCTGGCGCCGGCTCGAACGACACCGCGCACGCGGTGCACCTGGCCCGGGAGATGGCCGCTGCGGGTGCCACCGGCCTGCTCGTCGTGACCCCCTACTACAACAAGCCACCGCAGCGCGGGCTGCTCCAGCACTTCCGGACCGTGGCCGACGCGACCGACCTGCCGGTCTGCCTCTACGACATCCCCGGCCGGGCGGGTGTGCCGATCGAGACCGAGACGCTCATCGAGCTCTCGACCCACCCGCGGATCGTGGCCGTCAAGGACGCCAAGGCCGACCTGTTCGCGGCGACCAAGGTCATGGCGGCCACGGACCTCGCCTGGTACTCCGGGGACGACGTGCTGGTCCTGCCGCACGTGGCCCAGGGCGCGGTCGGCCTCATCGGGGTGACGACCCACCTCGCCGGGCGGGAGTACAAAGCGCTCATCGAGGCCGCCATCGCCGGCCGCCGGGATGAGGCGATCGCGCTCAACCAGCGCCTCGCACCCATTGCCGACGCCGTCATGAACACCTCGCAGGGGGCCATCATGGCCAAGGCCGGACTGGTCGAGCTCGGCGTCATCGACCACGCAACGGTCCGCCTGCCGCTGGTCGAGGGCACGCCGGAGCACCTGGACCGCCTCAGGCAGGGGCTCGTGGCCTCGGGGCTGGCGGGGACCCGTTCGTGATCACCCCGCACCCCGACCTGGGGCTCCCGGCGCCGCTCGTCGAGGGTGGCGTCCGGGTCGTCCCACTCGGGGGCCTGGGCGAGATCGGGCGCAACATGACGGTCATCGAGCATGCCGGCCAATTGCTCATCGTCGACTGCGGAGTGCTCTTCCCGGATGACAACCACCCCGGCATCGACCTGATCCTCCCCGACTGGTCGGCGTATGCCGATCGCCTCGACGACGTGCAGGCGATCGTGCTGACCCACGGGCACGAGGACCACATCGGGGCGGTGCCCTACCTCCTGAGGCAACGACCCGGCATACCGCTCATCGGGTCCCAGCTCACCCTCGCGCTCGTCGAGGCCAAGCTCAAGGAGCACCGCATCGCTCCCTACACGCTCGGCGTGCGCGAGGGCGACCGGGAGCGCCTGGGGGTCTTCGACTGCGAGTTCGTCGCGGTCAACCACTCGATCCCGGATGCGCTCGCGGTCGCGATCCGCACCCCCGGCGGCACCCTCCTGCACACGGGTGACTTCAAGATGGACCAGCTCCCGCTCGATGGGCGACTCACCGACCTGCGGGCCTTCGCCCGCCTGGGGGAGGAGGGGGTCGACCTCTTCCTCACCGATTCGACCAATGCAGAGGTGCCGGGGTTCACCACGCCCGAGCGGGAGATCTCGCCGGCCATCGACAAGGTCTTCCGGCACACCGAGCGGCGGATCATCGTCGCCTGTTTCTCCTCGCACGTGCACCGCGTCCAGCAGGTGCTCGACGCGGCCGAGAAGGCCGGTCGCAAGGTGGCCATGGTGGGGCGGTCCATGGTCCGCAACATGGGGATCGCCGCCGACCTCGGCTATCTCCACGTGCCCGACGGCGTGCTCGTGGAGCTGCGGGAGCTGCACGAACTGCCCGACGACCAGGTCGTCCTCATCTGCACGGGGTCCCAGGGGGAGCCGATGGCCGCCCTGTCGCGGATGGCCAACGGCGACCACCGGATCGAGGTGGGACCCGGCGACGCCGTGCTCATGGCGTCCTCGCTCATCCCCGGCAACGAGAACGCCGTCTACCGGGTCATCAACGGGCTCATGCGCCTGGGTGCGACCGTCGTCCACAAGGGCAATGCCCGCGTCCACGTCTCGGGGCACGCGTCGGCCGGGGAGCTGCTCTACGCCTACAACATCGTCAAGCCGCGCAATGTCATGCCCGTCCACGGCGAGTGGCGCCACCTCGTGGCCAACGGAGAGCTCGCCATCGCCACCGGTGTGCCTCGGGGGAACGTGGCGCTCGCCGAGGATGGCGTGGTTGTGGACCTGGTCGACGGGGCGGTCTCGATCGCCGGCGCGGTGCCCTGCGGCTACGTCTATGTCGACGGGTCGTCCGTGGGGGAGGCGGACGAGGGCCTGCTCAAGGACCGCAAGATCCTGCGCGACGAGGGCTTCATCTCGGTCATCGTGGTCGTCGACGCCGTGACCGGCGCCGTCGTGGCCGGACCCGAGATCACCGCACGGGGATTCGTGGAGGACGACGTCGTCTTCGACGAGGTCAGGCCCCGTCTGGAGGCGGCACTGGACGCCGCCATCGCCGACGGCGTGCGCGACACGCACGCCCTCCAACAGGTGATCAGGCGCTCCGTCGGGAGCTGGGTCGGCAAGAAGATCAGGCGCCGCCCGATGATCCTCCCCACGGTCATCGAGGCCTGATCGGGCAGGCCGAACTGAGCACCCCCACCACGCCACTCACTGAGTCGGACTTCGACCCGGAGACGGAGCGAACTGTGATGCGCGTGTGCTCCGTGTGATTGGTGTGACGATCGCCTAACCTGAGGAGCATGGCGACTCGTACGTCCTCCTCCTCGCGTGCCCGCGGTGGCTCGACCCGTCCGGCCAGCCGTCGACCGGCTGCCCGCTCGGGGCGCTCCTCGACCAGCCGCACCGCGAAGGGTGGCGGACTGCCCTTCCCGTTGCGCGCCTTCCGCACGACGTGGATGGGCATGGCCGGCGTCACCGGCTCCGCCGTCCGCCGCGTCGGTGCCGCCGGCCGCGACCTCGAGCCCGAGCACAAGCGTGACGGTCTTGGGTTCGCCCTCGTGGCCGCCGCCGTCGTCGTGGCGGCGCGTGAGTGGTGGGGCCTGCCCGGTCTCGTCGGTGACGTCGTGCATGCCGTCGCCGCGGGGACCTTCGGCGTCGTCGCCTACGCACTCCCCCTGGCACTCCTTGCCTTCGGCATCCACGTGCTGCGCGGCCCGCAGCAGCGCGAGCACACCAGCCGGATGGCCCTCGGTGCCGTCATCCTGGCCTTCGCCATCTGCGGCCTGGTCCACGTCGCCAAGGGCCTGCCCGAGCCGCCGCAGGGCGCGGACGCCATGCGCGCTGCCGGCGGCATCATCGGCTTCCTCGCCTCCACCCCGCTCGTGGCCGCGGTGAGCGCCTGGGCGACGGTGCCGCTCCTGACGATCCTCGGCTTCTTCGGGGTCCTCGTGCTCACCGCCACGCCCGTCCACCAGATCGGCGACCGGGTCCGGCAGCTCCGCGACTGGGCCCGTGGGGTCGAGACTGCCGCACCGGCGGTGAAGGCGTCGACGACCCGTCGTCGCCGGGGTGCCGTCGACGCCGATGGCAACCTCGTCGGGGACGAGGCCTTCGAGCAGGCTGCCGTGCTCGACCCCGTCACCGGCAAGCGGCTGCGCCCGGGGCAGCGCCGATCGACCGCGGCGACCGAGCCGGTCGTCCCTGCGGGTGCGGAGGCACGCACGACGCCCAACCCGTCACCGGTCAAGAACAAGGCTCCGCTCGAGCCGCCCCCCACCGCACCGTTGCCGCAGCGCGTCGAGCAGCTGGCCCTCGCCGGTGACGTCACGTACACCCTGCCCGACAGCGCCCTCCTCGAGCCGGGCAGCCCGCACAAGGAGCGCAGCGCCGCCAACGACCGGGTCGTCGAGTCCCTCACCCAGGTGCTCGACCAGTTCGAGATCGACGCCCAGGTCACGGGCTTCAGCCGCGGTCCGACGGTCACCCGTTACGAGGTCGAGCTCGGTCCCGGGATCAAGGTCGAGCGCGTCACCGCGCTCTCCAAGAACATCGCGTATGCCGTCGCCTCGGCCGACGTGCGCATCCTCAGTCCCATTCCGGGCAAGTCCGCCATCGGGATCGAGATCCCGAACACCGACCGCGAGAAGGTCAGCCTCGGCGA
This sequence comes from Actinomycetota bacterium, assembly GCA_020161815.1. GTDB lineage: Bacteria > Actinomycetota > Actinomycetes > Actinomycetales > Dermatophilaceae > Phycicoccus_A. The sequence continues at coordinate 111,626 of JAIUOP010000003.1, forward strand.
CGTCCTCCGCAGCCAGGTGGCGCGGACCAACGAGCACCCCATGGTCATGGGCGTCGGCAAGGACGTCGAGGGCGGCTACGTCATCGCCAACCTCGCGAAGATGCCGCACCTCCTCGTCGCCGGCGCCACCGGCTCGGGCAAGTCCAGCTTCGTGAACTCGATGATCACCTCCATCCTCATGCGAAGCACCCCCGACGAGGTCCGGATGATTCTCGTCGACCCCAAGCGGGTGGAGCTCACGGCATACGAAGGAATCCCGCACCTCATCACGCCGATCATCACCAACCCCAAGAAGGCCGCCGAGGCCCTGCAGTGGGTCGTGCGTGAGATGGACACCCGCTACGACGACCTGGCCGCCTTCGGCTACAAGCACGTCGACGACTTCAACAAGGCCGTCAAGGCCGGCAAGGTCAAGCCCCTGCCAGGCTCGGAGCGGGTGCTCCACCCGTACCCCTACCTGCTCGTGGTCGTCGACGAGCTGGCCGACCTCATGATGGTCGCGCCCCGCGACGTCGAGGAGTCGATCGTCCGCATCACCCAGCTCGCCCGGGCGGCCGGCATCCACCTCGTGCTCGCTACCCAGCGCCCCAGCGTCGACGTGGTGACGGGGTTGATCAAGGCCAACGTGCCCAGCCGGATGGCCTTCGCCACCTCGAGCCTCGCCGACAGCCGGGTCGTCCTCGACCAGCCCGGGGCCGAGAAGCTCATCGGGCAGGGTGACGCCCTCTTCCTTCCCATGGGGGCCAGCAAGCCGATGCGCGTCCAGGGCGCGTGGGTGACCGAGTCCGAGATCCACAACGTCGTGGCCTGCGTCACCGAGCAGCTCAAGCCCACCTACCGCGACGACGTCACCGTGGTCGCTGCCAAGAAGCAGGTCGACGACGACATCGGCGACGACCTCGACCTGCTGCTCCAGGCGACCGAGCTGGTCGTCACCACCCAGTTCGGGTCGACCTCGATGCTGCAGCGCAAGCTGCGGGTCGGGTTCGCCAAGGCCGGGCGCCTCATGGACCTGCTGGAGTCCCGCGGCGTCGTCGGCCCGTCCGAGGGCAGCAAGGCCCGTGACGTGCTCGTCAAGCCTGACGACCTGCCGACCACGCTGGCCCTGATGCGAGGCGAGGACGTCCCTGACGTCGAGGTGCCCGAGGAGCTCGAGGGCACCCCGCTCGACGGAGACGCGCGAGCCGTGGGGGAGTGGGATGACGTCGAGGACAGTGGCGAGGACGCCTGGGAACTGACAGGGCGGGAGTGACCCCCGACGCCCCGTGGCGTCCAGGTCACGACGCGGGGCGAAGCGTGAGGCTCTCGTCGCCCTTCTTGTCCGGATCCGCCCACTCAAGCGTGAGCTGATCGTTCGCGATGGAGATGGACGGGTCCTGGAAGATCCGGGTCGAAATCCAATTCGCAAATGCGCCCGCGGGTCCCACGCAATCCCGTGGTTCGGTCCGCACCTGGGCGCTCTGGAGCCGTCCGTCGGCCACCCTGCCGACGAACGAGTGCTTGGAGCACGCTGTGGTCAGGGTGGCGATGTCTCCGTCAGCAGAGAGGGTCAGCTTCTGGCCCTCCGGTGACACGTTCGGTGCGTGGATCGTTCCCTGCCCGAACGCCTCATAGGGCCGCGCCGAGTGCGACCCGCTTGAACAGTTCGATGGGCTGCAGCGGCGCTTGGTAGTCGTGTGTCACGCGGGCACCGTCATCCAACCGTGCGATGGTCGTGCAGTTGCTCCATGGCGGACGAGCTCACGTGGTCGTTGTCAGACGGCTCAGCCTCGGGCAGGCCGTGCCCGAGGGCGTCGCTGATCTCCTCGACGAAGCCGATGATGTCGTCCGTGCCACCCACCGGACCGCCTGCGAGCAGGCCGTCGGCCCCCAGCAGGACCGCTGACGGGCTGGTCCGCAGGCCGAGAAGGGACCACGTCACCGACGACGGGTCGGTCCACGCATCGTTCGTGGGCGCCTCGTCGGTGTGCTCCATCGGAGGGACATGGGAGAAGACGAGGTGCACGTCGAGGGCCGGCATCTCTGCTCGCCATTGAGGAATGCTGCGCGCCATGATGTGGCTGGGCCCGCAGTAGCAGTTCACGAACACGAGGAGCTGCGCGCGCTGCTGCGCCATCTCGGCCAGTCGCCAACTCTTCCCCTCGGGGTCCACGAGCATGGCCGTCGGGATGGGCGTCCGGACATACTCCTCAGGGTCCGTCACCTCTAACATCATCACCGAATCGTCGTCCGTGGTGACCGGAGCCTGGCCGATCGGAGGCTCACCGGCCGGTGAGCCTCCGATGAGGGTCGAGCCGGCAGCCACGAGCCCGGCGACGACCAACCAGCCCCATCCGGTGCCGCCCATCGAAGCGAGCGTCGCGGGCACGGTCGACCCGGCGGCGGTGAACCAGGCGAACAGCCCGGCCAGCAGGAGGAAGACGCCATTGCGCCAGGCCGTCTTCGCCCGGACCCGCTGGTCGCCGATCTTGCCGAAGCATCCACAATTGGGCCTCGGGGAGAAGGTCATGGCCCGAGCGATGACGACGAAGTAGGTCAGGAAAAGGAGAATTGCGGCCCAGCTGGCGATGCGGGCCAGCGCGAGCCAGGGCGCCAGCATCGCGAGGGCAAGGAGTGCCTCCCCGACGGGAAGCGCCTTGGCCACCCACACGCCGTGCAGCCATCGGGGCAACCTCAGCAGGATGATTGCACTCCGGGTGGACTCGGGGGCGCGCCACTTGGCCACGGCGCTGAGCAGGAGCACACCGGCGAGCAGGAGGGGTGCGAGCACCCCGGCAGGAGCGGGCATGCCTCCCATGCTAGGTGGCGGGATTGCCTACTCTTTCCTCATGCCCATGCCCTGGGAGGACTCGTTCACGCCGGTCAGTCGATCGCAACGGTGGCGAGCGATCCTCCGGAAGCAACCTTCAGCCCTGCTCCTGGCCGTCCAGATCGCGGTGATCCTGCTGCTGCCGTGGTTGCAGAGCCTCGACTACGGACGGGTGGTCCTGACGCTCCTGAGCTTCGCTGCCCTCACCGTCGCTGTCATCACCGTCCGCAGCACGCCTGCCCTGACGTGGTTCTCCGCGCTCCTGGGTGTGCCGGCCGCCTGCCTCGAGATTGCCACCCTGTTCACAGACAGCACCGCGGTGACGGCCCTCGCGCACGCGGCGCTGGGTGCCTTCTACCTCTACACCGCGTACGGCCTCATCTCGTACATGTTCGAGGACTCCTTCGTCACCAAGGACGAACTCTTCGCGGTGGGCGCGTGCTTCACGGTCCTGCTCTTTGCCTTCGCCTACATCTTCATGTCGATCCAGGAGATCTACCCGGGGTCCTTCGTGTCCTTCGACGGCCAGGGGCAACGCACCTTCCTCGAGCTCATCTACTTCTCGGGAGCCAACCTCACCAGCGTCGGGCTCTCGGACGTGGGCGCCGTCCGGCCGCACGCCCGAGCCATCACGACCATCGAACAGCTCAGTGGGGTGCTCTACGTGGCGATGGTGATCTCGCGCCTCGTCGCGCTCACCGCGATGCGGAACCGGTGATCCCTCCCGGATCCAGCGATGCGATGGTGGCGAGACTGGGCTCGCGCTCCTGCTGGAGTCGATCGGCCACCAGTTCGGCGTCACCGAGAACGCGCCGGATGTTGCCGCTCGTGAGGGCGCCCAGGTCGGCCCCCGACCATGAGCGCTCGGCGAGGGCCTCGAGCAACCCCGGATAGCAGGACACGTCCTCGAGCCCCTCGGGCAGGGCCTCGACCCCGTCGTAGTCACCGCCGAGGCCGACATGCTCGATCCCGGCGACCTCCCGGACGTGCTCGACGTGCGCCACGACGTCGGACAGGGTCGCCGTCGGCGGTGGTGCCTGCGTCCGCCGCTGCCGACAGAACGCCGTGTATGCCGGGTAGTCGCCGGGGTCGATTCCTTCGGCCCGAGCAGCCTCCGCCGCCGCGAGGTCCCACTCGCGCGCCGCTTCCGAGACGAACTTCGGCACGAAGGTCACCATGCACACGCCGCCGTTGGTGGCCAGGGACCGGAGCACATCGTCGGGCACATTGCGGGGGTGGTCGCACACGGCGCGGGCCGAGCTGTGCGAGAAGACGATCGGTGCCTGCGAGGTCTCGAGCGCATCACGCATCGTGTCGGCCGACACGTGCGAGCAGTCGACGAGCATCCCCAGGCGGTTCATCTCGCGGACGACCTCGTGCCCGAAGGGCGAGAGCCCGCCGAGCACGCGCTCGTCCGTCGCGGAGTCGGCCCAGGGCACGTTCTGGTTGTGGGTCAGCGTGAGGTAGCGCACCCCGAGGGCATGGAGCATGCGCAGGGCCCCCATCGACGAGCCGATCGACTGGCCGCCCTCGGCCCCCATGAGCGAGGCGATGCGCCCCTGCGACCAGGCTCGATCCACGTCGGCCGCGCTGACCGCGAAGGCCAGCTCATCGGCATACCGGATCGTCATCGACCGGACGAAGTCCACCTGTTCGAGGGTGGCGACCACGGCCTCACCCTCTGGAATGGTCCCGGGCACGAAGACCGACCAGAACTGGGCCCCGACCCCACCCGCGCGCAACCGGGGGAGGTCGGTGTGCGTGCGCGTCCCGACGGTGCCGATGTCCAGAGCGGCACAGTCGTAGCCGACGAGGGTGCGCATCTCCCAGGGGAGGTCGTTGTGCCCGTCCCAGACGGGGTGGTCGGTCAGCACGGTGGAGACGAGGTCCGAGGTCACGCGTCCGACTGTGCCACAGGCTCCGCAAGCGAGGGCGCCAACTACAGTGGGGCCATGACGACGGCGGAGGAAGGGGAGCGGACCGTCGCCCTCGTCACCCTCGGCTGCACCCGCAACGAGGTCGACTCCGAGGAGCTGGCCGGGCGGCTGCGCGCGGGCGGTTGGCGGCTCGTCGACGACGCCGCGGACGCCGACGTCGCCGTCGTCAACACCTGCGGCTTCGTCGAGCAGGCCAAGAAGGACTCGATCGACACCCTGTTGGAGGCGGCCGACCTCAAGGAGCACGGTCGCACGCAGGCAGTCGTCGCCGTCGGCTGCCTCGCCGAGCGCTATGGCCAGACGCTCGCCGACGAGCTGCCCGACGCCGACGCGGTCCTCGGCTTCGACTCGTATGCCGACCTCTCCAGCACCCTGCGCCGCATCCTGGCGGGGGAGCGGGTCGCCAGCCACGTGCCGGCTGACCGGCGCCGGCTGCTGCCGCTCACGCCGGTGGCGCGCCAGGCCGAGAGCGTGGCCGTCGCGCTGCCCGGGCACGACTCGAGCGCCGACGGCGTGGTCCGGGCACGACTCGACGGTCGCCCGTGGGCCCCGCTGAAGATCGCCAGCGGCTGTGACCGCAGGTGCTCGTTCTGCGCGATCCCGAGCTTCCGGGGGGCGTTCGTCTCGCGGCGGCCGCACGATGTGATCGCCGAGGCCCGATGGCTCGGGGAGCAGGGTGTGCGCGAGCTGCTTCTCGTCTCGGAGAACTCGACGTCCTACGGGAAGGACCTCGGCGACCTGGCCCTGCTCGAGAAGATCCTGCCGGAGCTGTGCGACCTGCCCGGCATCGAGCGGGTCCGCGTCTCCTACCTCCAGCCCGCGGAGATCCGCCCCGGGCTGCTGGAGACGATGGCCGGCCTCGAGAAGGTCATGCCGTGGTACGACCTGTCCTTCCAGCACGCGTCCCCCACCGTGCTGCGGAGGATGCGCCGGTTCGGCGGCACCGAGGACTTCCTGCGCCTCGTCGAGGGGATCCGCACGCGTGAGCCCGCGGCCGGCATACGCACCAATGTCATCGTCGGCTTCCCCGGCGAGACCGAGGAGGACGTGCTCGAGCTGGAGCGCTTCCTCACGGCGGCCGAGCTCGACGTCGTCGGTGTCTTCGCCTACTCCGACGAGGACGGCACCGAGGCCGAGTCGCTGCCCGGCAAGATCGACCAGGACGTCATCGAGGAGCGTCACACCCGGATCACCGACCTCGTCGAGGAGCTCATGGCCCAGCGTGCTGAGGCTCGGATCGGCGAGGACGTCACCGTCCTCGTCGACGAGGTCGACGCGGAGACCGGTGAGTCGATCGGGCGCGCCGAGCACCAGGGGCCCGACGTCGACGGCGTGACGATCCTGCCCGCCGGCACGGCCACACCGGGCCAGTTCGTCACGGCCCGCGTGGTGGCGGCCGAAGGTGTGGACCTGCGAGGCGTGCGCCCATGACCATGCACCCGGTCCGGCGGGTCAGTGCGTGGAACGTCGCCAACTACCTCACGGTCTTCCGGATCGTCCTCGTGCCCGTCTTCGGCTGGTTGCTCCTCCACGACGAGGGCCGCTCGGTGGGGCACCGGTGGGCGGCCTTCGCCGTGTTCACGCTGGCGATGGTCACCGACCGCATCGACGGCGACCTCGCGCGCAGCCGGGGGTTGGTGACGGACTTCGGCAAGGTCGTGGACCCGATTGCCGACAAGCTGCTCGTCACCATGGCCCTGGTCGGCCTCTCCGCGATCGGACTGGTGCCCTGGTGGATCACGATCGTCATCCTCGTGCGCGAGTGGGGCGTCACCGCCGTCCGCTTCTGGGTCATCCGCCACGGGGTGATGGCCGCCGGGCGCGGCGGCAAGCTCAAGACGATGCTCCAGGCCCTCGCGCTCGGCTGGTTCGTCATGCCGATCGAGCTCCTTCCCTACGCCGCGGTCTGGACGTGGGTGGCCTGGATCCTGCTCGCGCTCGCCCTCGTCGTGACGGTCGTGACCGGCGTCGACTACCTCATCGATGCCCTCCGTCTGCGCCGGACCAGCGAGCGGGCGGCCCGCAAGCGGGCCGAGCGTGCCTCCCGGCGAGCCGGCGGGGCGGGCGGCGGCACCACGTGAGCCCGCCTGACGCGCACTCCCTCGTCGCCTCCCTGCGCGACCGCGGGCTCACCATCGCGACCGCTGAGTCCCTCACCGGCGGTCTGGTGTGCGCCGCCCTCACCGACGTCCCGGGCGCCTCGGCCGTGGTGCGTGGCGGCGTGGTCGGCTACGCCACGGACGCCAAGGCCTCCGTCCTCGGTGTCGACCCCGACGTGCTCGGTCGCCGAGGAGCGGTCGACCCCGAGGTCGCGCGGCAGATGGCCGAGGGCGTATGCCGTGTGCTCGCCTCCGACGTCGGGGTGGCCACCACCGGGGTGGCCGGGCCCGATCCGCAGGACGGCCGGCCGGTCGGCACCGTCCACCTCGCGGTCTCGATGGGGGGAAGCACCCGCGTCTGCTCGTTGTTGCTCCACGGCGACCGCGCGGCCATTCGTCGGGCAACCGTCGTGGCCGCCCTCGACCTGGTGTCGCAGGTGTTGGATGACACTGCGGAGAGGTAACGTGACCGGCAGCACCACAGTTCGTGCGGGTGCCGGTGCAGTGCGTCATCGAGATCGAGCCGTCGTCTGAGTCAAGGAGGAGATCCATGGTCCTGCTTCGCCAGGAGCTCGGTGAGCTCCTCCGGGAGACCCGCCGCGACCAGGGGCGCACCCTGCGTGAGGTCTCCGCTGCCGCCAATGTCTCCCTGGGCTACCTCAGCGAGCTCGAGCGCGGCACCAAGGAGGCCTCCTCCGAGCTGCTCCAGTCGGTCTCCCTGGCGCTTGGCCTGCAGCTCTCGGAGTTGCTCGTCGACCTGACCGAGCGAGTCGCCCGGGCCGAGGCGATGACGCAGCCGGTGCCCCTCCCGGTGGCAGGTGTCACGCGCGTCGCCGCAGCTCGCCGCTCCGCCGCCTGACCCTCGCGGTTGTTACCTCCCGCCGCGGTTCTGTATCCCCCGCCGCGGTTCTGTATCCCCCGCCGCGGTTGTTACCCAATGCCGCGGTTGTTCTCGGCGCAAGATCTCATCCGCGATACGACCGGCGTGACTTTCGCGTCGAACCCAGCGGTGCTTGTCGAGCGCCGGCATCCGTCGGAGCAAGACCGCCCTGGCAGGTCGGGCACGAGAACAGCGTCCGCTCCCGGGGCGCACTCCCCGTCATCGCGACACGGATGGTGTCGCCGCATCGTCGGCATGGGCGTCCCGACCGGCCGTGGACATAGCTCTCCGCCCCCACCCTGAGCACGCCGGTGCTGGACTGGATCGCGTGGTCCTTGGCCCGGTCCATGAGCGCACGGATCCGCGTGACGAGGCGATCGATCCGCTCGCGACCGAGATCGCGTGCCGGCGTCCAGGGCAGGATGCGTTCCACGAAGAGTGACTCACTCGCCCAATAGGTGCCGACACCGGCGAGATTGCGCTGGTCGAGCAGGGCATCGCCGATGAGCCCGTCGTACGCCGCGAGGTTCGTCACGGCCTGCCCGTGGTCCCAGTCCTCACCCAGCACATCGGGACCGAGGTGGCCCACGAGGCGGTCCTCCTCAGGGGTCGGCACGAGGTCGAGCATCCCCAGGCGCAGTCCCGCAGCCGTCCAGGTGTCGGTGCCGACCAGGGCGCGCAGGTCCGCACGCTTGCGGACCCCGTCGGTGTCCGCGCCGGGGTGGACGATGCGCCACTGACCTTCCATCCGCAGGTGCGAGTGCAGGGTGAGCCCGGAGTCGAAGCGGTGGAGCAGGTGCTTGCCCCGAGCGCGGACCTCGAGCGTCGTCATCCCGACCAGGTCCACGGTCGCCAGCTCACCCCAGCGCAGGTCGGAGCGGGTGACCGGGGCGCCGGCCAGGGCGCGGTGCAGCCGATCGGCGGTCCGCCACAGCGTGTCTCCCTCCGGCATACCGTTCCTTCCGCGCTCTGGCGCCTCGGCCCTCGTCGCGGGCTCCGGAGTGGTCGCCGCCATCATCGCGTATGCCGCGGGGCTGGGGCGGGTGGCTGGGTGAGGTGCCAGTGGCAGGCGAGGTGGGCGCGACGCCCCCCGGTGATGCTCAGCGGCGCAGGCGCAGGCCGCGGGGGGTGAGGTGGAAGCCGGCGGCCGAGAGGGCGGCGCTGAGCGGGTGGTCCGAGCCGAGCACGGATGCACCGTCGGCCTTCTCGACGGTGAGGCGTCCGAGGGCTCCACGCTGCACCGCATCCGCCACGGCACGGGCGGCGAGCTCGAGCGTCGGGGGGTCCTCGACCCAGGTCAGCACGGTGCGGCCGCCCCGCTCGACGTAAAGGACGAGCTCTCCGTCGACGATGACGACGACGGCCCCCGCCTTGCGGCCGGGGAGGTGGCCGCCCTCCGTGTCGCGCGGTGGCCACGTGAGCGCCGCACCGAACGGGTTGGCCGGATCGGTGGCCGCGAGCACGACGACCTCGGGGTCCTTGTCACGGTCAGCCCCACTCTGCCGGAGGGCGTCGACGGCGCCGGTCGTGGCGAACTGGGCGGCGCCGAGCCCCTCGACGAAGTACCCGCGACGCACCCGACCGGCCTCCTCGGCGGCCGCCAGGATGCGATAGGCCGACGCGAACCCCCCGGGGACCTCCTCGGCCAGCGCGGCTCCCCGCGTGACGACGCCATAGCGGTCGAGGAGGAGCTCGGCGACCGCGTGCGAGCGCACAGTCGGGTTCATCTCGGCGACCGGGAGCAGGGACCACCGGCCCACCGTGTGCGGCGGACCTGAGCGGGAGGGCAGGGAGGGTCGCGTCGGAGCGCCGCCCAGCGATCCCAGCGCGAGCCGGCGACCGGCATACCTGGTCCGACGGGGACCGGTGGAGGTGCGCTTGTGCGCCGTCCGGCCCCCGGCGAGCAGCGTGCGGACGGGGGCGAAGGTGTCACCCGTGACCCGCCCGGACCACACCAGGTCCCAGAGGGCGCGGGCAAGCTCCTCGTCGTCGAGCCAGCCCAGTCGGTCCGAGAGGGACCGGAAGAACCACGAGCCCCCTCCGGCGAGCACATCGAGCACCCGGTCGCTCAGGGGTGAGTCCTCGGTGACCGACGGCGGAGCGGCTGGCTGCACCGGAAGCGTGAGGTGCGCGGTCTCGGCCAGGTGGAAGGACAGCCATCCGTCGTCGCCCGATGTCGCGCCGTGACCGGCCCAGAGGATGTCGCCCGCGGCGAGGGCCTCGTCGAGCAAGGCGGGGGAGTAGTCCCGGACGCGCGCAGGCAAGACCAGGGTCTCCCACGAGCTGGCCGGCAGTGGCACCCCACTGAGCTGCTCGATGGCGCGCAGCAGCCCGTCACCTCCCCGCATCCGCCCGCCGACCTGCTGCCACCGGGGCAGGAAGCGGGCATAGTCCCGCGGCGGCACCGGCTCCACCTCGGCCCGCAGCGCCGCGAGCGAGCGTCGCCGCAGCAGGCGCAGCACCTCGGCGCCGCACCATTCCTCACCGGCGCCCTGGGGAAGGAACTCGCCCTCGACGACGCGGCCTCGGGCCACGAGCCCGGCGAGCGAGCTGCGGACCACGGCCGCCCCGAGGCCGAAACGGGCCGAGACGTCGGCGGTGGTGAACGGCCCTCGCGTGCGCGCGAAGCGCGCCACCAGGCTGCCGAGCGGATCCTGCTCGGGCTCGAGGAAGGCGCCCGGCACACCGACCGGCAGGGCGACCCCCAGGGCATCGCGCAAGCGTGCGGCATCCTCGATGGCCGCCCACTGCTCCTCCCCGGCGATGCGGACGGCGATGACCCGTCGTGCGGACTCCAGGTCGGCGAGCCAGGAGGTGACCTGAGGGCCGGCGTCGTCCCTGACTCGAGCACGGATCTCGTCGACGCCAAGCGGCCCGAGCATCCGCAGCAGGTCGGCCACCTCGTCGGCGTCCCGGGCGCGCCGTTCGGGCACCAGGTGCTGCAACTCGGCATGGGTGCGCGCAATGGCGTCGGCGTCGAGCAGGTCGCGCAGGGCCAGGCCCTCGCTCGTGCCGAGGAGCTCGGCGAGGAGGGCCGGGTCGAGGGACAGGGCAGCAGCCCGGCGCTCGGCCAGCGGTGAGTCACCTTCGTAGAGGAACTGCGCGACATAGCCGAAGAGGAGCGACTGCGCGAACGGCGAGGGGCGGTCGCTCTCGACGTCGACCAGCCGCACCCGCCGGGATCCGAGGTCGGCCATGAGCTGGACCAGGCCGGGCACGTCGAAGACGTCCTGCACGCACTCGCGCACGGCCTCGTGGACGATCGGGAACGTGGGGTACTGCGCCGCGACCTCCAACAGCTGCGCCGCTCGCTGACGTTGTTGCCACAGCGGCTGGCGGCGATCGGGGCGCCGGCGGGGCAGGAGCAGCGCGCGCGCCGCGCACTCGCGGAACCGTGCGGCAAACAGCGCCGATCCCCCGATCTCGCGCACGACGAGGTCGTGCACCTCGTCGGGGTCAAGGCGCACCAGCTCGAGGATCTCGGCCCCGACGCCGGTCTGCCCGTCCTCGAACTCCAGGTCGGGCAACCGGCAGATGATCCCGTCGTCACCGTGCAGTGCCTGCACGTCCACGCCGAAGCGCTCGCGCATGCGAGCGGCCACCGCGAGCGCCCACGGCGCATGGACCTGGGCCCCGAACGGCGAGTGGATCGCCACCCGCCAGTCGCCGAGCTCGTCGCGGAAGCGCTCGACGACGATCGTCTCGTCGTCGGGGACGTGACCGGTCGCGGCCTGCTGGTCGGCGAGGTAGGCGAGCAGGTTGTCGGCGGCCCAGTCGTCCAGACCGGCCTCCTTCACCCGCTCGGCCGCCGTATGCCGTGGCGCAGACGCGACGTCGCGGACGAAGGCGCCCACCGCTCGGCCCAACTCCGCGGGCCGGCCCAGACTGTCGCCCTTCCAGAAGGGAAGCCGCCCGGGCAGCCCGGGCGCCGGCGTGACGAGCACGCGATCGTGGGTGATGTCCTCGATCCGCCACGTGCTGGTGCCGAGGGTGAACAGGTCACCGACGCGGGACTCGTAGACCATCTCCTCGTCGAGCTCGCCGACCCGCCGCCCGGGGCCGTCACCGGTGGCGAGGAAGACGGCATACAGCCCCCGGTCGGGGATCGTGCCGCCCGACGTGACGGCGAGCCGCTGGGCCCCTCGGCGCCCGGAGATGGTGTCGGTGAGGCGATCCCAGACCAGGCGAGGGCGGAGCTCGGCGAACTCGTCGGAGGGGTACTTGCCCGAGAGCATGTCGAGGACGGAGTCGAGCAGCGGCCGAGTCAGCCCCCCGAAGGGTGCGGCTCGGCGGACGAGCTCGTGGACCTCATCGACCGGCCAGTCGTCCAGCGCGCACATCGCCACGACCTGCTGGGCGAGTACGTCGAGGGGATTGGCGGGGATGTGGAGGGACTCGATCGCCCCGGCACGCATCCGCTCGGTGACGACGGCGGTCTGGACGAGGTCACCCCGGAACTTCGGGAAGAGGACGCCACGGCTGACCGCCCCCACCTGGTGCCCCGCTCGACCCACGCGCTGCAGGCCCGAGGCCACCGAGGGCGGTGACTCGACCTGGATGACCAGGTCGACCGCGCCCATGTCGATGCCGAGCTCGAGGCTGCTCGTCGCGACGACGGCCGGCAGGCGCCCGGACTTCAGGCCCTCCTCGATCTCGAGGCGCTGCTCCCGGCTGACCGACCCGTGGTGGGCGCGGGCCAGCACCGGCGGGGCACCGGCCGAGGCCCCCGACTGGGCCATGATCGCGGCCGGCGGCCCCGATGTCGTGGCCGGTCGGCGAGATGGTGCCTCCGATGTCGCCCACGGGTCGGCGGCGGCCGCATCGGCGCCATCGGCCCCTTCAGCACCGTCGGACTGCCGCTCGGCCCAGATCTCGTTGAGGCGGGTCGTCAGGCGCTCGGCCAGGCGCCGCGAGTTGGCGAAGATGATCGTGGACCGATGGGCAGCGACGAGGTCGACGATCCGCTCCTCGACGTGCGGCCAGATGCTGGCCCGGGACTCCGCCCCCGCGGCCGGGCCGGACAGGTCGCCGGTCGGTTGCCCGAGCTCGGTCATGTCGGGCACGGGGACGACGACCTCGAGGTCCCACTCCTTGGTCGAGGGCGGCTGCACGGTCGTCACGGGCCGCCCGCCGGCGAGGAAGCGGGCCACCTCCTCCACCGGTCGCACGGTGGCGGACAGGCCGATCCGCTGCGCAGGTCGGGGGAGCAGGGCGTCCAGTCGCTCCAGGCTGAGCGCGAGGTGCGCCCCGCGCTTGGAGCCGGCCAGGGCATGGACCTCGTCGATGATGACCGACTCGATCCCCACCAGGGACTCGCGGGTCGCCGAGGTCAGGAGCAGGAAGAGCGACTCCGGCGTGGTGATAAGGATGTCGCTGGGCGTGCGCGCGAACGCCCGTCGCTCGTCGGCCGGGGTGTCGCCGGTGCGGACGCTGACCGAGATCTCCGGCTCGGGCAGGCCCAGGCGGGTGGACGCATGCCGGATGCCGACCAGGGGAGAGCGGAGGTTGCGCTCGACGTCCGCGGCCAGGGCCTTCATCGGGGAGATGTAGAGGACCCGGCAGCGGGCCCTGCGGTCCTCGGGTCGCGGCGTGGACCCGATGCGGTCGATCGCCCAGAGGAACGCCGAGAGCGTCTTGCCCGAGCCCGTCGGTGCGACGACGAGCGTGTGGTCGCCCCCACTGATCGACTCCCACGCCCCGCGCTGGGCGGCCGTGGGCGCGGAGAAGCTGCCCGTGAACCAGGCGCGGGTCGCGGGGGAGAAGCGGTCGAGGACGTCGACGTCGGGGGCCATGACGTGCACAGCCTCTCACCCGCCACCGACAGCGCGCCGGGAAGCACAGGTGAGCGCACGGCATACACTCCCGGCGTGCGGGAGAGCAGGTTCCGGGAGTTGATGGACGACGAGTTCGGCGCGGGCTACGCCGCCTCGGTCCTGCGTGCCCACTCGATCGGCGCCCTGGGCATGACCGCCGAGGCCGCGATGGCCGCGGGCGTGCCCTTCCGCCGGATCTGGGAGAGCCTCTGCGACGACTTCGACGTCCCCGAGTCGCGCCGGTTCGGCCTGGAGCACCCGCCGCGCGCATGACTCACCGCGGCAGCCGCACCTCGAAGGTCGAGCCGCTGCCCGGCCCCGCCGACGTGGCGGTCAGCTCCCCGCCATGGGCACGGACGATGCTGCGCGCGATGGTCAGCCCGATCCCGCTGCCGCCGGCCGTGCGGCGCGTCCCCTGCACGCGGTAGAACCGCTCGAAGATGCGCTCGGTGTCCTCGTCCGTCAGGCCGATGCCCGTGTCGGTGACCGAGACCAGGGCCTGTGAGCCGACGACCCCGGTCGTCACCGTGACCCGCCCGCCGGGGGGTGTGGCCGCGATCGCGTTGCCGACGAGGTTGGTCACCACCTGGGCGAGCCGGTCGGCATCGCCACTGATCCGTATGCCGTCCGCTCGCCGCTCGCAGGCCAGCTCCAGTCCTGCGTCCTCGGCCTGGGCGCGCAGCCGCTCCGCGGCCGCGCAAGCGACCTCGGACAGGTCGATCGGGCTCGGCTGCAGGACGAGGCGACTCTCGTCCGTCCGGGAGAGGGCGGACAGGTCCTCGGCCAGTCGGCGCAACCGTCGCGTCTCGTCGGTGAGGGCGGTCAACGTCTCGGCGTCCGCGGGAAGCACCCCGTCGATCATCGCCTCGACGGTGCCGTCGAGGACCGTCAACGGAGTGCGCATCTCGTGGGCGACGTCCCCGAGCAGCTGGGTGCGGCGGGCCTCGGTCGCGGACAGCGTGGCGCCGAGGTGGTTGATGTCCTCGGCGAGGTCGGCGAGCTCGCGTTCGCGCGGCACCGGCACGTCCGCGGCATACCGCCCCTGGGCCATCGCGTGCGTGGCGGCACGCACCCGCCCGAGCGGACGGATCAGCTGCACCGCGGACCAGACGCCGAAGGTGGCGGCGAGCAGCACGCCGACGAGCCCGCCGATGAGGAGGGAGGTGTCCACGGCGGTCACCAGCTGGCTGCGAAGTGCGCCCCGGGTGCCGGAGGGTCCCAGTCCCTGTCCCTGACCCATGCCCAGCCCATGGAGGGACTCGTCGAAGAGGCGCGGGGCGAGCTGGCGGACGACGAGGAAGGTGGTGAGTGCGCCGAGGAGGGCTACCACGAGGTGGGAGAGGACCAAGCGGGTCACCAGCCGGTTCATGCTGGGGGCTCCGGGATGAACCGGTAGCCGACGCCGCGGACCGTGGCGATCACGTGCGGGTCGTTGGGGTCGTCGCCGAGGGCCTTGCGCAGGCTGCGGATGTGCACGTCCACCACGCGCTCGTCGCCGAAGAAGTCGTAGCCCCAGACCTTCTCGAGCAGCTGCGGGCGCGACCAGACTCGGCCGGGCGCGCTCGCCATCGCGGCCAGCAGGTCGAACTCCAGCGCAGACAGGTGGATCGGCTGGGCATGGTGTTCGACGTGCCTACGCATGCGGTCGATGGTCAGGTCCTGGAACTCCAGCACCTCGGTCGGCGCTGTCGCTGCAGGTGCTCCCACGGCGGAGGCGTTCTGGTGCATCGTCGCCCGTCGCACCGCGGCCTTGACCCGCGCGACGACCTCACGAGGGCTGAACGGCTTGGTCACATAGTCGTCGGCGCCGACCCCCAGCCCGATGATCTTGTCGGTCTCCTCGGCGCGAGCGGTCACCAGGATGACATGGACCGCCGACTCCTGGCGGATGCGTCGGAGCACGTCGAGACCGTCGAGGTCGGGCAGCCCGACGTCGAGGAGGATCACGTCGGGCCGGGTGTCGCCGGAGAAGGCACGGCGCAGTGCATCGGCTCCGGTGGCGGCCTCGAGCACGTCGATGGCCTCGCGGCGCAGATAGGCGCCCAGCACCTCGCGGATCTTCGGCTCGTCGTCGACGACGAGGACGGTCGGGCTCACCTGCCCAGCGTAGGCAGGGCCGGGCAGCGCGGCCGACGCCTGCGGACCGGCTTCTCGGAAGCTTCATATTTCGACGCGGGTCGGCTTCACACACGAGGCGTTGAGTGGGGTGCAAGGACAAGCCACGACCCGGGGCCAACCCGGACGGGAAGGAGCACCACCATGAGCATCAACCGCAGCACCGCCATCGCCTCCGGCGTTGCCCTCCTCATCGTCGGCGGCGGCTACGCCGCGACGTCGTATGCCGCGACTCCCACCGCCACGGCGAGCGCCGAGCTCGCCGAGCAGCTCGCCTTCAGCCGCGAGGAGGAGCGGATGGCGCGCGACCTGTATGCCGCGCTCGCGCAGACCTACGACGGCGCCACGCCGTTCTCGAAGATCACCACGAGCGAGCAGCGCCACTATGACGCGGTGGGCACGTTGCTCACGAGCTACGGCATCGACGACCCCTCGGCGGGTCTGGCACCGGGCAGTTACGCCGATGCCGACCTCCAGGCGCTCTACGACGACTGGCTGGCCAAGGGCTCCTCGGACAACAACGCTGCGTATGCCGTGGGTGTCGAGCTCGAGCAGCGCGACATCGCCGACCTCAAGGCGACCCTCGATGGCTCGCTGCCCGCCGACGTGCGGACGGCCCTCGAGCGACTCCTGGCCGGCTCCGAGAACCACCTCAAGGCCTACACCGCTGCCGTGAATGGCACCACCCGCTCCGGGATGGGCCAGGGGCAACAGGGCCAAGGGCAGTCCAAGGGGCAGGCCAAGGGCCAGGGTCAAGGGAGGGGCCAGCGCGGTCCGGGCATGGGACAGCAGAGCCGGCAGCACGGCTCAGGTGCCAACGGCGTGCAGGGAACGCATTCCGGTGACTGCCCTCTCACCCAAGGCTGACCCTGCAGTCCTGGCGCGCAGGGGATGGTCTCGGGGCACGAGCGCCCCGAGACCATCCCCTGCCTGAGGGCAGGCTCAGGGTGACAGTGCAACGCGTATTGACAGATACCCCAGGGGGTATCTAACTTGGATTCGTCAGCACCGACGTCCCTGGAGATCTCCATGTGCAGCCCTGCCCTCTGCTCGACCTGCGGCAAGACCACCTATCGCGGCTGCGGCCAGCACGTGGACCAGATCAGGGCGCGCGTCCCCGAGGGCCAGTGGTGCACCTGCGCCGAGACCCCGGCGCCCGCGCCGCGCGATCTCAGTTCCTGGCTGCCCGGGCGATGAGCGACGCGGCCCACTGGGACGCGATCTATGAGGGCGGTGTCGAGGGCCGCAGCTGGCACCAGACCAGCGCGACGGCATCGCTGTCCCTCATGGACGCCGCCGGGATCCCTGCCGTGGCCTCGGTCATCGACATCGGTGGCGCCGCGTCGCGCCTGGTCGACGACCTGTTGGCGAGGGGACACCGGGACCTGACCGTCCTCGACATCTCCGACACCGGGCTGGCCCTCTCCCGCTCGCGCTTGGGCGCACGGGCCGCCACGGTCGAGTGGGTCGTCGCCGACCTCCTCACGTGGCAGCCGACCCGCATGTATGCCGTGTGGCACGACCGCGCGGTCGGCCACTTCTTCACCACGGATGCCGAGCGGACGGCATACGCCTCGGTGCTGACGGCGGCCGTGGCACCGGGGGGACACGCCATCATCGGCGGCTTCGCTCCCGACGGCCCGACACACTGCTCCGGTCTTGAGGTGAAGCGTGCTGGTCTCGCCGAGTTCGCCGACCTGGTGGGACCCGCCTTCGACCTGGTCGCCGAGGAGCGTGAGGCGCACACCACGCCCAGCGGCGCGACGCAGTCCTTCCAGTGGACGCTCTGGCGGCGCCGCGGATAACCGACAGCGCACTGTCCGCGCCCTTCGCTAGCGTGGGCGCCCATGAGTCCAGACGTCCTGCTGAGCGCTCGCGGGCTGACCAAGACCTTCGGTAACTTCACCGCAGTCGACGGTGTCGACTTCGAGGTCCGGCCGGGCGAGGCCTTCGGCTTCCTGGGGCCCAACGGGGCGGGCAAGTCCTCGACCATGCGCATGGTGGCGGCCGTGTCCCCGGTGACGAGCGGTGAGCTGCGGATCTTCGGCCTGGACCCGGCCGTCGACGGGCCGGCGATCCGGGCGCGCCTGGGCAACTGCCCCCAGCAGGACCGGCTCGACGAGGAGCTGTCGGTCGAGGAGAATCTCTGGGTCTACGGGCGCTTCTTCGGCCTGAGCAAGGCCGAGGTGCGCGCCCGCGCCGATGAGCTGCTCGACTTCGCCCAGCTCACCGAGCGCCGCCACGACAAGGTCGAGCCGCTCTCGGGTGGGATGAAGCGGCGCCTGGTGATCGCGCGCTCCCTCATCAACAATCCGGAGCTGCTCCTGCTCGACGAGCCGACGACGGGCCTGGATCCGCAGGCGCGGCACGTGCTGTGGGACCGGCTGTTCCGGCTCAAGCGGCAGGGGGTGACGCTCATCCTGACCACCCACTACATGGACGAGGCCGAGCAGCTGTGTGACCGGCTGGTCGTCATGGACAAGGGCCGGATCGTCGCCGAGGGCAGCCCGCGGCAGCTCATCGCCGAGCACTCGACCCGTGAGGTCGTCGAGGTCCGCTTCGACGCCGACGACCACGGTGAGCACCGTGATGTCCTCGACGGCCTGGGGGAGCGCCTGGAGGTGCTGCCGGACCGCATCCTGCTCTATGCCCACGACGGTGACGCCGTGGCGACGGCGGTGACGCACCGGACCCGCGGGGGCAGCGAGCCGCTGTCCACGCTCGTGCGTCGCTCCACCCTCGAGGACGTCTTCCTCCACCTCACCGGCCGCACCCTGGTGGACTGATGACGCTCTCGTCCTCGCGCCTCACCCCCGGCCCGCGTCGACCGCTGTCGTGGGTCGAGCGCACCACCGGCCTGGTCGCCTTCCACCGGGTGCTGCTCAGGCGCACCTGGCGCGGTGAGGCGGTGAGCCGGTTCCTCACCCCCGTGCTCTTCCTCGCCGCCATGGGGGTCGGGGTCGGCGGACTGGTGGACCGGGCCTCGGGAGGGGTGGGTGGCGTGCCCTACCTCCGGTTCGTCGTGCCCGGCATCGTGCTGGCCTCGGCCATGCAGTGGGCCGTCAACGAGTCGATGTGGCCGGTGCTGACGCTCATCAAGTGGAACCAGATGTATGCCGCGATGCTCGCCGCCCCGACCAAGGTCGCTGATGTCCTGCGGGCCCACTGGCTGATGATCTGCGTCAACATCGCGTGGAGCGCGGCGGTCTTCATCGCCGTGGCCACGGCCTTCGGCGCCGTCCACTCCTGGTGGGCGCTGCTGGGCATCCCGATCGCCGTGCTCACCGCGATGGCCTTCGTCACGCCCTTGTTCTGGTTCGCCGCGGCCCGGCAGGACGAGGAGGGCTTCACCACGGTCTTCCGGCTCGTCGTCACCCCGCTCATGCTCTTCTCGGGGACCTTCTTCCCGATCTCCCAGCTGCCCGCGTGGCTGCAGGTCCTGCCCTGGGTGACCCCGCTGTGGCATGGCACCGAGCTCGCCCGGTCGGCCTTCCTCGGCGACCCCGTCGCGGACCGGTGGTGGCTGCACCTGGCGATCATCGCGGCCTGGATCGTGGTCGGGGCATGGGGTGCCCGTCGGGCCTTCCAACGCAGGCTGGTGGCCTGATGCTCAGCCTGGGCCTCGCGCGATTCGTCGTGCTTCGCAACATCACCACCTTCCGGCGCGGGTGGCTGGTCTTCGTCTCCGGGTTCTTCGAGCCGATCTTCTACCTGCTCTCGATCGGTGTCGGGCTGGGTGCGCTCGTCAGGACGGTCGCGACGGACTCGGGCGCCGTGATCCCGTATGCCGACTTCGTCGCCCCCGCGATGCTCGCCACAGCCGCCATGAACGGCGCCATCGCCGACGTCACCTTCAACGTGTACTTCAAGCTCAGGCACGCCCGGCTCTACGACACCATGCTCGCAACGCCGGCCTCGCCCCGGGACATCGCGGTCGGCGAAGTCACCTGGGCCCTGATTCGCGGCGGCATCTACTCGGCGGGCTTCCTCCTCGTGGCCCTCGTCATGGGCCACGTCCACTCCTGGTGGGCGCTGCTCGCCCTCCCGGCGGCACTGGTGATCGGCGCCGCGTTCGCCGGCGTGGGCATGTGGGCCACGACCCACATCCGCAGCTGGCAGGACTTCGACCTCATCTTCCTCATCGTCCAGCCGCTCTTCCTCTTCTCGGCCACCTTCTTCCCGCTCTCCACCTATGCCGAGCCGCTGCGCTGGGTCGTGCGTGCCACCCCGCTCTACCACGGGGTCGTGCTCGAGCGGGCGCTCCTCCTCGGGGATGTCCACTGGGGCCTCCTCGGCAGCGCGGCCTACCTGGCCGCATTGGCCGGCCTGGGCATGTGGGCCGCCGGCCGCCGGGTCGGACGGCTGCTCCTCACCTGAGCCCGGGTCGCGCACCGGGGACCGATCACGAGTGACCGAACCGGGGATGGGGGGATGGGGCCGGATTGCGACCACTGGTCCGCGTGTCGGGCCCCTCCTCCCGCCCTTCGAACACTCGTTCGCCTAGGGTTGTCCACAGGTGCCGCCTCCGATGGCGTGTCGTCCACAGACCGACGGCGACTGCGGACGGCTGTCGGTGGTGGCTCCTAGCGTCTGACCTGACATCGCAACGAGCCCGACCGCGAGAGAGGGTCGCCGGTGGACGCGACCCGACGTTCGACATCGAAGGAGCACGACATGGCAGCAGGACTCACGGTCGTCAAGGCCGGCGGCGAGATGAAGGAGAAGTCGCTCTCCGCGGCCCTCGCCCAGATCGAGAAGCAGCACGGCAAGGGCGCGGTCATGCGCCTGGGTGACGACGTCCGTCCGCCCATCGAGGTCATCCCGACCGGCTCGATCGCCCTCGACGTCGCCCTCGGCATCGGTGGCCTGCCGCGCGGTCGGGTCGTCGAGATCTACGGCCCGGAGTCCTCGGGCAAGACCACCGTCGCCCTTCATGCCGTCGCCAATGCCCAGAAGGCCGGTGGCATCGCCGCCTTCATCGACGCCGAGCACGCCCTCGACCCGGAGTACGCCAAGAAGCTCGGCGTCGACATCGACAACCTGCTGGTCTCCCAGCCGGACACCGGTGAGCAGGCGCTCGAGATCGCGGACATGCTCATCCGCTCCGGCAGCCTCGACATCATCGTCATCGACTCGGTCGCCGCGCTCGTGCCGCGCGCCGAGATCGAGGGTGAGATGGGTGACAGCCACGTCGGCCTCCAGGCCCGCCTCATGAGCCAGGCGCTGCGCAAGATCACCGGTGCCCTCAACAGCACCGGCACCACCGCGATCTTCATCAACCAGCTCCGCGAGAAGATCGGCGTCATGTTCGGCTCGCCCGAGACGACGACCGGTGGCAAGGCGCTGAAGTTCTACGCCTCGGTCCGCCTCGACGTGCGCCGCATCGAGACGCTCAAGGACGGCAGCGACGCGGTCGGCAACCGCACCCGCGTCAAGGTCGTCAAGAACAAGGTCTCCCCGCCCTTCAAGCAGGCGGAGTTCGACATCCTCTACGGCCATGGCATCTCCCGCGAGGGCGGGCTCATCGACATGGGCGTCGACCAGGGCTTCGTCCGCAAGGCCGGCGCCTGGTACACCTACGAGGGCGACCAGCTCGGGCAGGGCAAGGAGAACGCCCGCAACTTCCTCAAGGACAACCCCGACCTCGCCGACGAGCTCGAGCGCAAGATCAAGGACAAGCTCGGCGTGGGAGTCCGCCCCGAGGCCGGCGAGCCGGTCGCCGACGTGCCGGTCGACTTCTGAGCCGGTCCCACCCGGCCCTCACAAAAGGCACGGTCGTATGCCGCTCGCGGACTCGACGACCCCGCCGCCCGATTGGGCGGTGGGGTCGTCGCGCTCAAAGCCGGCAGACCCAAGCCCTGACCCTGATGGTGTCTTCGGTCCGGAGCGGCGCGCCGCACGCCGGCAACGCCGGGTACCCCTCGACCCCGAGGCCGACCCGCGCACGCGAGGCAGCGAGCCCGATCCGCACGAGTGGGCCCGGCAGATCGTGCTGCGCCTGCTCACCAACAGCCCGAAGTCTCGTCACCAGCTCGAGCTGGCCCTGCGCAAGCGCCACTGCTCGGACGAGGTGACCGCCGCCGTCCTCGATCGGATGGAGGAGGTCGGTCTGGTCGACGACACCGCCTTTGCCGGCATGCTCGTGCGGTCCCAGCAGGCCGGCCGTGGACTCGCGCGCCGGGCACTCGCCCACGAGCTGCGCACCAAGGGGGTCGACGACGAGACCGCGTCCGTGGCGCTCGACCAGATCGACCCGCGAGCCGAGGAAGAGCTCGCCCGCGCTCTCGTCGTCAAGAAGCTCCGGTCGATGCAGGGGCTGGAGCGCGTGGTGCAGACCCGCAGACTCGCCGGCATGCTCGCCCGCAAGGGGTACACCGCAGAGACCTCGATGCGCGTCATCCGGGAGGAGCTCGACGCACGTCCGGAGCACCAACGCGACTGATTCGGTTGCCGAGGTCGCTCGCACCCGCGATGTGGGGACGGCACGGGCGCGTTACGCGCTCGCCAGGCTGAGGTCGCCCGTTCGCGGGGGCGTGCGCACGTCGGAGATCTGGTCGTGACTCGGGCGTCATGTGCCCGAAATACGCTCGCCCTAGCCTCCTTCGGGTGAGCACTACAAGGGTGTCCCCGGGCTTGTTCGACGGCTACCCGCTGGGGGCGGCGTGGGACGAGATGATCGACTCCGAGTCCTCTCCGCGCACTCCCTACAAGGCTGTCCACCACACCCTGAAGGCGATGTCACCCGAGGGCCTCAAAGAACGCGCCGACACGCTGGCCAGGTCCTACCTTGACCAAGGGGTCACCTTCGACCATGCGGGCGAGGAACGACCCTTCCCACTCGACGCCGTGCCGCGGGTCTTGTCCGCGCACGAGTGGGATGTCATCGAGACCGGGGTCGTGCAGCGGGTCACGGCGCTGGAGATGCTCCTCGACGACATCTACTCCCGCGAGGGCGAGATCCCGCGGGCGGTTCACGAGGGAGTCCTCCCGTGGCGGCTCATCGCCTCGTCCAAGCACTACCACCGCGCGGTCATGGGTATCCGCCCGGCCAATGGTGTGCGCGTCCACGTGTCCGGGGTGGACCTGATCCGCGACGAGACGGGCACCTTCCGTGTCCTCGAAGACAACGTGCGCGTGCCCTCGGGAGTCAGCTACGTCATGGCCAACCGCCGTGCCATGGCCAACGTCTTCCCCGAGGCCTTCAGTACGATGCGCATCCGGTCCATCAACGAGTACCCGCAGATGCTGCTCAACGTCCTGCGTGCGGCGGCCCCCGACGGGGCGAGCGATCCCACGGTGGTGGTGCTCACTCCCGGCATCTTCAACTCGGCCTACTTCGAGCACTCACTGCTCGCGCGCATGATGGGGGTCGAGCTCGTCGAAGGCCGCGACCTGGTGTGTGCCGGTGGGCAGGTGAGGATGCGCACGACTCAGGGGGATCGACCGGTCGACGTGATCTATCGGCGGGTTGACGACGAGTTCATCGACCCGGTCCACTTCCGCGGGGACTCAGTCCTCGGCGTGGCCGGCATGGTGTCGGCGATTCGCGCGGGCCGTGTCACCGTGGCAAACGCGATCGGCAACGGGGTCGCGGATGACAAGCTCGTCTACTCCTACCTTCCCGACCTCATCCGCTTCTATCTCGATGAGGACCCGATCCTGCCCAATGTCGACACCCACCGATGCGAGGATCCCTCGGCCCTCGAGTACGTCCTGGCCCACGCCGACGAGATGGTCATCAAGCCGGTCGATGGCTCTGGCGGTAAGGGCTTGGTCGTCGGGGCCAGGGCCGACGCGGCGACGCTCGACAAAGTCCGGGCCGCCCTGCGAGCCAACCCGCGGGGATGGATTGCCCAACCGGTGGTGCAGTTGTCGACCGTTCCCACCTTCATCGACGGCACGCTGGTGCCTCGCCACGTCGATCTGCGCCCTTTCGCGGTCAACGACGGGGAGGCGATTCGGGTGCTTCCCGGTGGCCTGACACGGGTCGCGCTGCCGGAGGGGGAGCTCGTGGTCAACTCCAGCCAAGGGGGCGGAAGCAAGGACACCTGGGTGCTCGCCGGCCGTGGTGGACAGCCACCCTCGATGACCAGGGCCGAGGCGGAGGTTCGTGAAGTCGTGGTGATGAGTGCACCGACAGCCTCCTATGAGGACTCGATCCGTGCGCAACAACAACAGCAGCAACAGCAGCAACAACAGCAGGAGGTTCCCCGCCATGCTGAGCCGAATTGCGGAGTCGCTGTTCTGGATCGGGCGCTACACCGAGCGCGCCGACGGGACGGCGCGCATCGTCGACGTGATGCGACTCCAGCTCCTCGAAGACCCCGCGGCGCATGAGGAGGTGGTGGCCCACACGGTGCTCTCGGTCATCATGGGGATGCCCCGGGAGGGCACTCCCTCCTATGCCGACGTAGGCGAGCGTCTGGTCTTCGACCGCACCAACCCCAGTGCCGTGGCCGGTGCCCTGCTCTCGGCCAGGGAGAATGCCCGCCGAGTGCGTGAGACCGTCTCCACCGAGTTGTGGGAGGCGCTCAACACCACGTGGCATCGGTGGCAGGGCTTGGGCCGACTCCACGTCACCGCTCGCCACCTGTCCTGGGTGCGCGAGCGTGCGGCCCTGATCTCCGGAATCGCGGATTCCACGATGAACCACGATGATGCCTGGGACTTCCTCGTGCTGGGGCGCAGTCTCGAACGGGCGGACATGACCGCCCGCATGGTGGCCACGGGTGGCCGCCCGGGAGCCGGTGCGCCGTGGTGGACCGTCCTGTCCAGCTGCGGTGCTCAGCAGGCCTACATGCGCTCTCAGCGGGGCATGCACTCCGACGACCGTGCTGCGGCCTTCCTCGTCCTCGATCGTGAGTTTCCGCGCTCGGTCTTCTTCTCGTTGGTCGAGGCAGAACGCCGGTTGGCCGCGCTCGACACCCAGGCCGACCGCGGCGGGGTCTCGGACGAGGCACGTCGCCAGCTGGGCCAGATCCGCACAGCGCTGGAGTTCCGGGCCACCCCGGAGATCCTCGCCGACCTGCCGCAGCAGATGCTGCGCGTGCAGCGCAGTGTCGATGCGGCCGCGCGAGAGATCACGGCGCGCTACTTCCAGTCCGGGCCGCTCCCGTCGTGGACCGAGGAGTTGGTCTGACGTGCGCCGCTATCGCATCAGTCACACCACCTCGCTGAGCTATGACTCGCCGGTCCGGGCCTCGCACAACGAGCTGCGCATGACCCCGCTCAACGAACGCGGCCAGACCACGCTGGAGAACCGGATCCGGATCCGTCCGCTGACCTGGAGCCAGGTCTACCGGGATCACTGGGGCACGCACGTCACCGCGCTGGAGAGCCTGGCCGAGCACGAGCGGCTCGACATCGACGCCGTCTCGACGGTGGAGAAGACGACCGTTCCCGCCGCCTCGGACTCGGTGTCGTGGGAGGCGGTATGGGACCCGGCGGTGCAGGACCGCAGCTACGAGTGGCTGACGCTCACCGCGCGGACCCGGCCCGGGGCCGGGGTCGTCGAGCTGGCCGACTCCGTGCGCGGCCTTCCAGATCCGAGGGCGGCCGGCTTGGCCTTGTGCGACCGGGTCCGCGCCGAGCTGACCTACGAGCCCGGCGTGACCGGCGTGCACTCCAGTGGGGAGGAGGCCTGGGCGGAGCGGCGCGGCGTGTGCCAGGACTTCGCGCACGTGACGATCGGGGCCCTGCGCACCCTGGGGATCCCGGCGAGGTATGTCTCGGGCTACCTGGTGCCCAAGCGGGACCTCGAGGTCGCCGCGTCGACGACGGGGGAAAGTCATGCCTGGGTCGAGTTCTGGGACGGAGACTGGACGGCCGTGGACCCCACCAACGGCACGCCGGTCAGCCTCGATCATGTGACGGTCGCCCGGGGCCGTGACTACGAGGACGTCCCGCCCTTCAAGGGTGTGTACTCCGGGACGGGGGTGGCCACTCTTGACGTGCGGGTCACGTTCACGCGGCTTGCCTGAGAACGCGTCCACCTGAACCAGAGGACCCGGGCAGCCCCGCGCGCAGGGGTCGCACTCAGAGCGCGTGCAGTGGGCGCTGGCCGGGCGGGAGGGCGCGCGTGGGGACGATCTCCTTGCCGAAGGGCACCAGCGACACCGGAATCATCTTCAGGTTCGCGATCGCCAGCGGGATGCCGACGATGGTCACGGCCTGGGCGATCGCCGTGGTGACGTGGCCCACGGCCAGCCACCACCCTGCGAGGACCACCCACAGGATGTTGAGCACCACGCTGCCGGCACCGGCCTCCGGCTGGGCGACCACCGCGCGCCCGAAGGGCCAGAGCGCGTAGGACGCCATCCGGAAGGAGGCAATGCCCAAGGGAATGGTCACGATGAGGATGCAGAAGAGCACTCCGGCGAGGGCATAGCCCAGGGCGAGCCAGAGCCCGCCGAAGAGGAACCAGATGACATTGAGGAGCGTGCGCACGCCAGACCTTCCGAACTGCCGACCGGGCGAGGATCCGCCCGGTCGCCCAACGTACGACGTTGCCCGAGGATTCCGCTTGCCCGTGGAGGGCGGCGAGCGGTCAGGTCGTCACAGGTAGACGGTGCTTCCCAGTGACACGGTCCTCGACTGCGGGAGCCGGAAGTAGGTGATCGGCGATGCCGCGTTGTGCGCGATCGCGATGAAGAGGCGCTTCCTCGCCCGACTCATGACGGGGTCGTCACTGCGCTCGGTCGTGATCCGCGAGAGGAAGTAGACCGCCTGGGTGTGCTCGTGATGGAGGCGGGCATCAGCGGCCCCGAGAAGGGCCATGGGGGCGTTCTGCTCGTCCTTGAAGCCGAAGTGGAGCTGCACGAGGAGGACCTGGTGCGCCCCCGAGCCGATCTCCTCGACCCTGACCCGCTCCGACGCCGGGACGTGGGGCACGTTCTCCACGATCGTGGAGACGATGAGCACCTGCTCGTGCAGCGTCTTGTTGAGGTGGACGTTGACGCGCAGGGCGAGCGGAATGGTCGGCGTGTTCGGGTGCAGGAAGATCGCCGTCCCCGGCACCCGCATGGGCTTCTCCCGGGCCAGGAAGCTGCCGAGCCCCTCCAAGGGTCCCTCGAGCCTCGTCCGGCGCTCGGTGATGACCTCACCTCCGCGCCGCCAGGTCAGCATCACGAAGGTGACGCTGGAGGCGATGAGGAGAGGCAACCACCCACCGTGCACGACCTTGGTCAGGTTCGCCGCGAAGAAGGCCAGCTCGAGGACTCCGAAGGCCAGGGCCATCGCGACGATCCGGCCCCGGCCCCAGTGCGACGACGTGCGGGCGTGCACGAGGAAGAGGGTGGTAGTGAGCAGGAGGGTGCCCGTCACGGCCAAGCCGTATGCCGTGGCGAGCCGTTCGCTCGTCCGGAACAGGGCGATGAGCAGGAGCACCCCGCCGCACAACAGCCAGTTGATGCTCGGGACGTAGATCTGCCCACCCTCGTGCTCGGAGGTCTGCCGCACCGTCAGCCTCGGCAGGAAGCCGAGCCGTTGCGCCTCGCGCGAGACCGAGAAGGCGCCCGAGATCACGGCCTGGCTGGCGATGACCGTGGCCATGGTCGTCAGCACGACGAGGGGCAGGCGGGCCCAGTCGGGAGCGAGCAGGAAGAAGGGTGCTGAGCTCGCCGAGGGGTTGTCGAGCACCAGCGAGCCCTGCCCGAGGTAGTTCAGCGTCAGGCAGGGAAGGGCGAGGAAGAACCAGGCCGCCCGGATGGCCCGGGCGCCGAAGTGGCCCATGTCGGCGTAGAGCGCCTCGGCGCCGGTGATCGAGAGGACGACCGCCCCCATGGCGACGAACGCGAGGAAGGGACGGTCGAGGATGAAGAGGAAGGCGTGCGTGGGCAGCAGGGCCGCGATGATCGCCGGGTCGCGGAGCACCTGGCCAGCCCGAGCCCACCGAGGACGAGGAACCAGACCACCATGATCGGCCCGAAGAACTTGCCCACAGCGCCAGTGCCGAGGCGCTGCGCGGCGAAGAGCCCGAGGATGATGACCGCCCCGAGCATGACCTCGTAGGGCGCGAGGGAGGGCATCGGGATGCTCAGGCCCTCGACGGCCGAGAGCACCGAGATGGCCGGGGTGATGACCGAGTCCCCGTAGAACAGCGAGGCGCCGATGATGCCCAGGATGGTCGCCACGCTGGCGGTGCGCACTCGCGGTCCCAGTCCCTTGCGGGTCAACGTGGCCAGGGCGAGGATGCCGCCCTCACCGTCGTTGTCGGCCCTCAGGATGAAGACGACGTACTTGAGCGTGACGATGAGGATGATCGACCAGAAGACGAGCGAGATCACCCCGTAGATGTCGAGTGCATTCGGGCGCACGATGCCGCCGTCGATGCTGAAGACCGTCTGCATCGCATAGATCGGGCTGGTCCCGATGTCGCCGTAGACCACGCCGATGGCCCCGAGCATGAGGGCGGGCTGGCTGAGGCCGTGGCCTGGTCGTGATGACACGGCCGCCAATGTGCGCTCCGACCGGACATCGCGACCACCTCGGTTCACCATGTGTCAGTCGGGAGCAGCCTCGAGCCCCAAGGCCGTCCAGCCGGCTGGGGTCATCAGGCCCTCGGACGCCAGTCGCGCCACCAGGCGTCGGTTGCGCTCGGATGCCGTCCCGCGGGATCGACGCGGTGCGAACCGCTGGAGGTAGGTGCGGTCGTCGCCGGCATGGCGGGTGCTCTCGCTCCACCCGAAGCACAGCCCGGCCTCGAGGAGGTCGTGGAATCTCACCGAGGGGATCCCCGAGCCTGACCTGGCCAGGCGAACCCACACCCCGCGCTGGTCCCCGGGTTGCCGGGCCAGCCAGTTCCACAGTCCGGCCCGGTCCTCGAAGGCGACGACGGGAAGTCCGTCGTGCAGCTCGTGCATCATGACGCGAGTCAACCGCAGGGCACCGACACCGGCGATTCAGCGGGAGGTGAGCACGCGGCATACCCTTGTGCGGTTATGACGACGCAACGTGCCTACCGCGTGGTGACCCACGGGTGCCAGATGAACGTCCACGACTCCGAGCGGCTCGCGGGCCTGCTCGAGACCGCGGGCCTGGTGGACTTCGAGTCGATCCCGACCGCCGAGCGCGGCGAGCACCCCGATGTCATCGTGTTCAACACGTGCGCCGTCCGCGAGAACGCCGACAACAAGCTCTACGGCAACCTGGGCCAGCTGCGTCCGGCCAAGACGAAGAACCCGGACCTGCAGATCGCCGTCGGCGGCTGCATGGCCCAGAAGGACCGCGACACGATCGTCAAGCGCGCGCCGTGGGTCGACGTCGTCTTCGGCACCCACAACATCGGCAGCCTCCCCGCACTGCTCGATCGCGCCCGCCACAACAAGCGCGCCGAGGTCGAGATCCTGGAGTCCCTGGAGACCTTCCCCTCGACCCTGCCGACGCGTCGCGACAGCGCGTATGCCGCGTGGGTGTCCATCTCGGTGGGCTGCAACAACACCTGCACCTTCTGCATCGTGCCCAGCCTTCGCGGCAAGGAGCAGGACCGGCGACCCGGCGACATCCTCGCCGAGATCACGGCCCTCGTGGAGCAGGGCGTCGTCGAGGTCACCCTGCTCGGGCAGAACGTCAACACCTACGGCGTGGAGTTCGGGGACCGCGGCGCCTTCGCGAAGCTGCTGCGCGCCTGCGGGGAGATCGAGGGCCTGGAGCGGGTGCGCTTCACCAGCCCCCATCCGGCGGCCTTCACCTCCGATGTCATCGCGGCGATGGCCGAGACCCCGAACGTCATGCCGAGCCTGCACATGCCCCTGCAGTCCGGCTCGGACCGGATCCTCAAGGCGATGCGACGGTCCTACCGCGGGGAGAAGTTCCTCCGGATCCTCGACGAGGTCCGCGACCGCATCCCGGACGCCGCGATCACGACCGACATCATCGTCGGCTTCCCGGGCGAGACCGAGGCCGACTTCGAGGACACCCTGCGGGTCGTCGAGGCGTCGCGCTTCAGCTCGGCCTTCACCTTCCAGTACTCCATCAGACCCGGCACGCCCGCCGCGACGATGGACGAGCAGGTGCCCAAAGCCGTTGTGCAGGAACGCTTCGAGCGTCTCGTGTCGCTCCAGGACGACATCTCCTGGGAGGAGAACCAGCGGATCGAGGGTCGCACCGTCGAGGTGCTCGTCGCCCCCTTCGAGGGCCGCAAGGACGCCGAGACCGACCGCTCGAGCGGCCGCGCGCGCGACAACCGCCTCGTCCACTTCTCCCTGCCGCCGCGCCTTTCGCCAGCTGATGTGCCGCGTCCCGGTGACCTCGTCACCGTCGACGTCACCTATGGCGCCCCGCACCACCTCGTTGCCGACAGCGCCGTTCACGGTGGTTCGTATGCCGTGCGTCGCACCCCGGGCGGGGACGCCTGGGCTCGGCTGCAGGAGGCGCCGGGTGTGGGCAAGCCTGCGGTCAGCCTCGGGATGCCCTCGCTCGGTCGCCCAGCGGCACCGGC
Source organism: Actinomycetota bacterium (assembly GCA_020161815.1). Lineage (GTDB taxonomy): Bacteria > Actinomycetota > Actinomycetes > Actinomycetales > Dermatophilaceae > Phycicoccus_A. The sequence goes on from JAIUOP010000003.1 coordinate 141,716, forward strand.
GGCCGCCAGCGCGACCGGTGCGTGCGGCATACCCTCCGCCTGAGCCCAGAGGCGCAGAGGCTGGCGAGGGGCGCAGCGATACCTGCGCCATCGGCCAGGCTCTGCGTATGGGGGCGCAGAGGTTGGCGAGGGGTGCAGCGATACCTGCGCCATCGGCCAGGCTCTGCGTATGGGGGCGCAGAGGTTGGCGAGGGGCGCAGCGATACCTGCGCCATCGGCCGGGATCTGCGTGGGGGTGGGCACGGAAAAGGGCCCCGGGTGGATCACCCGGGGCCCTTCCCTGAAGACGTCAGGTCTGTGAAGGAGACGTCACTCGCCGATCTTCTCGTCCGCAGTGTCACGACCCTGCTGGATCTGGTCGGCGTACTTGCCGCCGGTCAGGTCGTTCGCCTTGTCGGCTGCCGCGTCGAGACCCTTGTCCGAGAACTCCTCGACCTTGTCGGGGTTGTCGTTCACGAGGTTCGTCAGCTTCTCCTTGGCGTCATCGAGCAAACCCATGACACCTCCTTCCTCGACGGTCGGGCCCCATCGGCCCGACATCGGGGTCAACCTTCGTCCACCACCTCTTCGGGTGCAAGCGGACTGGCTGGGAGGTCCCTGTGAGTTCGGTGCCGTCGGGGGGAACAGTGGGGGGCCCGCCGGTCTGGAAGAATCGCCGCCGTGACCATCCGCCCCATCGTCATCACCGGTGAGCCCGTCCTGCACCGTCGCGCCGAGCCCGTGACCGTCATCGACGACGAGATCCGCACCCTCGTGGCCGACATGTTCGAGACCATGGACGCCGCGCGCGGTGTCGGCCTCGCCGCCCCCCAGATCGGGGTCGGCCTGCGGATCTTCACCTGGCAGATGCGCAACGGCGACGGCATCCCCGAGCGCGGTGTCGTCATCAACCCCCACGTCGTCTCGACCAAGCCGCCGGCCGGCGACCCGGACAAGCACGACGAGTCCGAGGGTTGCCTCTCGGTGCCCGGAGAGTCCTTCCCGCTGAAGCGAGGCGAGCGGGCGACCCTGACCGGTCAGGACCTCGAGGGCAACGAGCTCAAGTACGAGGCGAGTGGGTGGTTCGCGCGGATGTTCCAGCACGAGTTCGATCACCTCAACGGGTTCCTCTACGTCGATCGCCTCGACGGCAAGTGGTCGCGCCGCGCCAAGAAGGCCGTCCGCGCCAACGGCTGGGGCACCCCGGGCCTGACCTGGATGCCCGGCGTGGACCGGGACCCGTTCGGCCACGACGAGAACGACGAGGACGAGTTCGACGACCGGGACGACCTGGACGAGCGGGTCGAGGCCGAGGGCGGGCGTGCCGACTGAGGGTCCGCCCTCGCCGGTCGTCGCCGTCGTCGGCCCCACCGCCACCGGCAAGTCCGAGCTCGCGATCCGCATCGCCGAGACGCTCGGCGGCGAGGTCGTCAACGCCGACGCGATGCAGCTCTACGCCGGGATGGACATCGGCACGGCCAAGCTCAGCGTGAGCCAGCGCCGCGGCATACCGCACCACCAGCTCGACGTCCTCGACGTGACGCAGGAGGCGAGCGTCGCGGCCTACCAGAAGGCGGCCCGCGCCGATCTGGACGCCATCGCCGAGCGCGGCCGGGTGCCGGTGCTCGTCGGCGGCTCCGGTCTCTACGTGCGCGCCGCCCTCGACGTGCTCGAGATCCCGCCCACCGACCCCGCCGTCCGGTCCCGGCTCGAGACCGAGGCGACCGAGCGCGGCACCGAGGCGATGTATGCCGTCCTGCGGGCTGCCGATCCGGCCGCGGCCGCCGCGATCGAGCCGGGCAACACCCGCCGCATCGTGCGGGCCCTGGAGGTCATCGAGCTCACCGGGCGCCCGTTCTCGGCGACCCTGCCACGCCGCGAGTTCGTCCGCCCCACGGTCATGGTCGGGCTGCGCTGCGATCGCGAGCTCCTCGACGCGCGCATCGCGGACCGGGTGGACCAGATGTGGGCGGGCGGGATGCTCGACGAGGTTCGTGAGCTGGAGGCTCGTGGCCTGCGAGCGGGGAGGACCGCGGCCACCGCCATTGGCTACGCGCAGGCACTGGCCGAGATCGACGGGCACCTCAGCGGCGCGCAGGCGCGCGAGCAGACGGCGGCTGCCACGCGGCGACTGGTGCGCCGCCAGGAGTCGTGGTTCCGGCCCGACCCGCGCATCACGTGGTTCGCCATGGATGACCCGGAGGCCGGCTGGCGGGACGCGGTGGACTTCGTCACCACCACGGCCTGATCCGGCCCCTCATGGCGGGCCCAGTGCCTCCGGCGCTGCGGGACAATGGGGGCATGACGCGCACCCTGCCCTTCGTCAAGGGCCATGGCACGGAGAACGACTTCGTCCTCGTCCCCGACCTCGACGCCACCCTGGCGCTCTCCGCGCTCGATGTGGTGGCGCTCGCCGACCGGCGTGCCGGCATCGGCGGCGATGGCGTCATCCGGATCGTGCCGACCGCAGCCGCTGACGAGGAGGCCGTGAGGGCACAGGCCGGCGAGGCGGCGTGGTTCATGGACTACCGCAATGCCGATGGCTCGATCGCGGAGATGTGCGGCAATGGCACGCGCGTCTTCGCCGCCTACTTGCGCCGCGAGGGCCTGGAGACGGGCACCGAGTTCGCCATCGCGACCCGCGCGGGGGTCAAGCACGTGCGCGTCGAGGGTGAGGAGTATGCCGTCGACCTCGGGCCGTGGCGACTGGCCGACCCGGAGGTCGCCGAGCGGGACGGGTTCGACGCGCTCGTCCACGTCGACGATGGCGACCCCTACTCGGCGCTCTCGGTCGACCTCGGCAACCCGCACACCGTGCTCGCCCTGCCCGAAGCCGTGGACCTGTCCGCGATCGACCTCACCCGGGCGCCCATGGTGCGCCCCGAGCCCGTCGACGGAACCAACGTCGAGCTGGTGCGGCCGCTCGGACCGGACCACATCGCCATGCGTGTCCACGAGCGCGGGGTGGGTGAGACCCGCTCCTGTGGGACCGGGGCGGCGGCGGCCGCCATCGCGACGAGCTTCTGGGCGGGTTCGCTGGCGACCCATCCCGCGTGGACCGTCGACGTCCCCGGCGGGCGGCTGCGCGTCCGTCTCCTCCCGGGCCGGCGCGTCGAGCTCGCGGGGCCTGCGGCACTCGTGGCCGAGGGCAAGATCCGCTTGGTCTAGCCAGACTTAGTCCACCTCGGTACCGTGGGCTGATGAGCGCGCAGCCCGTCTCCCCGGTCCAGCGGGTCTACAACGTCCACGAGGCGAAGACCAACCTGTCGAAGCTGCTCGAACGGGTCGAGGCCGGAGAGACGATCGTCATCGCCCGGAATGGAAAGCCGGTGGCTGAGCTCGTGCGGCCTGGCCCAAGGGGGGTCACGTTCGGCACGATGAAGGGCCAGATCGAGTGGGACCCGGACACCTTCGACGAGGCTGACGAGGAGTGGCTGGCGATGATCGACCTCATGGAGAACGGTCCGATCTGATGTTGATCGACTCCCATGTCCTCATCGACATCCTCGAAGACCGAGGTCGGATCGGCCGTCGCACACGAGCGCTGCTGCAGAAAGAGATGGTCCTCGTCTCCGCAGCCACCCTGTGGGAGCTCACGATCAAGGTGTTCGCCGGTCGGCTCCGCGTCCGAGGACATCTTGCTGCCGGGGTGGAGGAGGCGGGTTTCCGCCAGCTCCCGGTGTTGCCCGAGCACGCAGTGCGGATCGGGGAGGTCACGCAGCTTCAACACAGAGACCCATTTGACCGGCTCCTGCTCACACAGGCCCTCGTGGAGGGCCTCGACTTCTACACCTGGGACCGCTCGATCCTGGCAGCCGGTCTGCCCTTCGTCAGGGACGCCCGGGCCTGACCTCGAGCACGCGGAAGCCCTTGTGGCTCGCGAGGCGAGCACACGGCATGCCAAGCTCGCGTTCGATCCACGCGGCCAAGCTGTCGGACCCGAGGTTGCGCTGCACGACCAGGTATGCCGTGCCGTGGGCTCCCAGCCTGGGGAGCCACCTCCGCAGCAGGTCGTGGAGGGCCGCCTTGCCGATGCGGATCGGCGGGTTGGACCAGATCAGGTCGAAGGTCACCTCGTCCGGCACGTCGTCGGGCAGGGCAGTGCGAATAGCGTTCAGCCCCAGGCGATCTGCGTTGCGAGAGGTGAGGTCGAGGGAGCGTTCGTTGACGTCGACCGCGTGCACCGTCGCCTCCGGGGCGAGCATGGCCATCGACAGGGCGATGGGGCCCCACCCGCAGCCCAGGTCGAGGAAGGTGCCGGTCGGGGGTGGGTTGGGCACCTCGTCGAGCAGCACCTGGGTGCCCTTGTCCAGGCCGCCGGGGGAGAAGATCCCCGGCGCCACCTCGACGCTCACATCCCGCCCCATGAGCCGCACGGCCACCGTGCGTCGCTCGTCGGCACACGCCGGCTGGGCCGTGAAGTAGTGGTCGTGGGTCACGGGAGGCCACGCTAGCGCCGGGCCGCCCCGAAAGTGGGTTGGGCCGGCCCCGGTGAGGATGAGAGGCTGGAGGGAACATGACTGAACGCAAACTCTTTTCCCAGCGTGCCGAGGCCCTCACCGACGACCGATTCGACGAGGACGGGTTCCTGCTCGGGGAGCCCTCCGCCCGCGACGACGGCGACCAGCTCGACCGTGAGGAACGCGCCGCCCTCCGGCGCGTCCAGGGCCTGTCCACCGAGCTCGAGGACATCACCGAGGTCGAGTACCGCCAGCTGCGCCTGGAGCGGGTCGTCCTCGCCGCAGTCTGGTCCGAGGGCACGCTGCAGGACGCCGAGAACTCGATGCGCGAGCTCGCGGCCCTCGCCGAGACCGCCGGTGCCGAGGTCCTCGACGGCGTGATCCAGCGACGCAGCCACCCCGACAAGGCGACCTACCTCGGCAAGGGCAAGGCGCACGAGCTGCGCGACATCGTCATCGCCGAGGGCGCCGACACCGTCATCGCCGACACCGAGCTGGCGCCGAGCCAGCGGCGTGCCCTCGAGGACGTGGTCAAGGTCAAGGTCATCGACCGGACCGCGCTGATCCTCGACATCTTCGCCCAGCACGCGAAGTCCAAGGAGGGCAAGGCGCAGGTCGAGCTGGCCCAGATGCAGTACCTCCTGCCGCGCCTGCGTGGCTGGGGTGAGTCGATGTCCCGGCAGGCTGGTGGCCAGGTCGGCGGCGCCGGCCAGGGGATGGGCTCGCGGGGCCCGGGTGAGACCAAGATCGAGCTCGACCGGCGTCGCATCAACAGCCGGATGGCCAAGCTGCGCCGCGAGATCAAGGAGATGAAGACGGTCCGCGACACCAAGCGCGGCAGTCGGCACGCGCGCGACATCCCGAGCGTGGCGATCGCGGGCTACACCAACGCGGGCAAGTCCTCCCTGCTCAACCGCCTCACCGGCGCCGGGGTGCTCGTCCAGAACCAGCTCTTCGCCACGCTCGACCCCACCGTGCGTCGGGCCGAGACTCCCGACGGGCGCGAGTACACCCTCGCCGACACCGTCGGCTTCGTGCGTCAGCTGCCCACCCAGCTCGTCGAGGCCTTCCGGTCCACCTTGGAGGAGGTCGGCGAGGCCGACCTGCTGCTCCATGTCGTGGACGGCTCGCACCCCGACCCCGAGGGCCAGATCTCGGCCGTGCGGGCTGTGCTCGCCGACGTCGATGCCGCCGACGTCAAGGAAGTCATCATCGTCAACAAGGCCGACATCGCCGATCCGGAGGTGATCGACCGGCTCCTGCGGCACGAGAAGCACGCCATCGCCGTGTCGGCGCGCACCGGCGCCGGCATGGACGCGCTGCGCGACCTCATCGCCGACGAGCTGCCCCGCCCCGACATCGAGGTCGAGGCGCTCGTCCCCTATGGCCGCGGTGACCTGATCAGCCGACTCCACGAGCAGGCCGAGGTGCTCGCCAGCGAGCACGTCGCCGAGGGCACCCGGGTCACCGCCCGCGTCAAGCCCGACCTGGCCGGCGAGTTGGCCCCGTATGCCGTCCGCTGACCCGGTCCTTCGGCCCCAGCAGCCGGGGGACCTGCCCGCTGTCCTCGACCTGACCCGACGCGCCTTCGGAGCCGAGGGCGAGGTCGTGGCCGGGCTGGTCGAGACACTCGCGACGACGCCGATCTATGGCACGCGCTTCGTCGTGGCCTGCGAGGGAGAGCGGATCATCGGGCACGTCGGCCTCACCGACGGCTGGATCGATGCCGTCGAGCGGCTCGTGCCGGTGCCGGTGCTGAGCCCGCTGTCCGTGGACCCCGGCCACCAGGGCTCGGGCCTGGGGCGGCTGCTGGTGGAGCGCGCACTGGCCGATGCCGAGGCCGCCGGAGCGCCGGCGGTCATCCTCGAGGGGGACCCGGCCTACTACGGGCGGCTCGGATTCGAGCCGGCCGAGGCACGCGGGGTGCTTCGCCCCTCGACGGCGATTCCCGACCGGGCCTTCCAGTGGGTGCGCCTGTCGGCGTACCAGCCGTGGATGCGCGGGCGGTTCGTGTACCCCGATGTCTTCTGGCGCCACGACGCCGTCGGCCTGCGGGACTGGCGGCGCCAAGGGTCCACCGGGCTGGAGGTCTCGACGGTGACCCTCGGGGCGCGCGACGTGCCCGCCCTGGTCGCCTTCTATGCCGCCCTGCTGGGGCTGGAGGCGCCGCACGTCGAGGCCGAGGACGACTGGGTGGCCCTGCGGGAGACCGGCGGACGGTCGCTGGCGGTCCAGCACGAGCCCGAGCAGGAGCCCGCCACCTGGCCCGCGCGCACCGGCCAGCAGCACATGCAGCTCCACCTCGAGATCCGCGTCGACGACCTCGAGGCCGGGATCGCCCACGCCCTGTCCTGCGGCGCGACGCCGGCGGACCACCAGCCGCAGGACGACGTGCGCGTGATGCTCGACCCGGAGGGGCACCCCTTCTGCCTCTGGGTCGAGACCGAGTAGCGCCTCCAGCGCAACCCGCCCCACGGCATGCCGGAGCATCGTTCCGCGGTGCGGTTGCTGGCGCACCCGCCGGTGTGGCGTCGGGCTAGCCTGCCGGGATGAGCGCACCCCAGGACTCCGGTGACGTCGGTCGGGTCACCCGCATCGCCACGCGCCGCGCCCTGCCCGGCCGCGAGGCCGAGTACAAAGCCGTCGTCAGCGACCTCTTCGCGGCGATGGCGACCAGCCCCGGGTTCGTCGGGGCCGAGCTCATCCCGCCGCCGGAGACCGGCGGCGAGTACCAAGTGGTGACGCACTTCGCGCGCGAGGAGGCGCTTGCGGCCTGGGACGCCAGTGACCACCGTGAGCGGGTCCTCGAGCGGCTGCGCACCGTCGGCGAAGGGGAACCGGCCTATCGGCGGCTGACCGGGCTCGAGGCGTGGTTCGCCCCGGCCGTGGTGCCTGCGACGATGCATCCGCCGCGCCACCGGATGGCGCTGACGACCTGGCTGGGCATCTTCCCCACCGTCTCGCTGGTGATGTGGCTGCTCGGGCCACTGTGGACCCGGCTGAGGCTGCCCTTCCTGCTCGCCGTCGCCCTCAACACCGCACTCATCGTGGTGCTCATGACCTGGGTCGTCATGCCTCGAGTCACCCGCTGGCTGCGACCCTTCCTCACCAAACCCCCAGCGTGAGGAGCGGGTGTGGCGCGCCCGAGGCCTCAGAGCCGACGCAGCGCCGTCGACCGTAGGACGAGCTCGCCCACCTCATCGGTGGCGTCGAGGTCGACCTCGGCCTCGATGACCCAGTCGTGGTGCTCCTCGGGGTCGGCCAGCGTCTGCCGCACCAGCCAGGTCCGCGCTCGCTCCGGATCGGGGTCGATCGCGAGCAGGTGCGGGCCACGCGCGTTGGCGTCGAGCCCGATCTCGCCGTGTTCGTCCCAGTAGCCGCCCAAGGCCTCGTCCCAGGCGTCAATGTCCATGACGACCTGGCCCGGCGGCTCGGTGAGGTTCGCGCTCGCCTGCTCCACGGCATACAGGCCGGTGAGATCGTCGCGGGCGGCGAGCTCGACCCGACGCCACATCGCCTTGCGGATCATCGTCCGGAGCGCGGCCTCGTTGGCCGACAGCGGACGGACGGGCGCGGCGGCGACACCGGTGTGCACGGTCGGGTTGTCCGGGTGGGTCATCGACTCCCACTCATCGAGCAGGGAGGAGTCGGTCTGGCGGATCGTCTCGCCGAGCCACTCGATGATCTCCTCGAGCTCGGGGCTGCGGTGGCTCGCGGGGACGGTCTGGCGCAGGGTGCGGAAGGCGTCGGAGAGGTAGCGCAGCACCACGCCCTCGGAGCGCGCCAGGCCATAGCGACCGACGAGGTCGGTGAAGGACAGGCCGATCTCCCACATGTGGCGCAGCACCGACTTCGGCGAGAGGGCGTCGGCGGGCAGCCAGGGGTGCTGGGCGCGGTACATCTCGTAGGCCGGCTCGAGCAGGTCGGACAGGGGCTTGGGCCAGGTGACCTCCTCGAGGGCCTCCATCCGCTCTTCGTACTCGACGCCATCGGCCTTGAGCTCGGCGACGGCCTCGCCGCGGGCGACCCACTGCTGCTGGAGCAGGACGGGCATCGGGTCATCGAGGACGGACTCGATGACCGAGATGACGTCGAGGGCCTGGGTGGGGGAGTCGGGCTCGATGAGTTCCAGTGCGGCGAGAGCGAAGTGGGCCAGTGGCTGGTTGAGGGCGAAGTCCTCCGGCAGGTCGATCGCGAGGTCGATGGTGCGGCCGTCGGGGCCCGGCTCGGGGAGTCGGCGGACGACACCGCTGTCCAGGAGGGAGCGCAGGAGTCGTATGCCGCGGCGCGCCAGGGCAGCCTGGCGAGCCGGGGTCTCGTGGTTGTCGCGCACGAGCCGGGAGAGGGCGCGCACCGGATCGCCGGGGCGGGCGATGACATTGAGGATCATCGCGTTGTCGATCCGCATGCGTGACTGGAGGGCCTCCGGGGCCGCGGCGACCAGCTTGTCGAAGGTCGCCTCGGTCCACACGATCTGCCCCGGAGCGGGCTTGACCCGCTGGACCCGCTTGATCTTCACCGGGTCATCGCCGGCCTTGGCGAGCCGGCGGGCGTTCTCCACGAGGTGCTCGGGAGCCTGAGCGACGACCTCGCCGCTGGTGTCATAGCCGGCGCGTCCGGCGCGCCCGGCGATCTGGTGGAACTCGCGCGCCTTGAGGATGCGCTCGCGCTGGCCGTCGAACTTAGCGAGCTGGGTGAACAGCACGGTGCGGATCGGGACGTTGATGCCCACGCCCAGGGTGTCGGTGCCGCAGATGACCTTGAGCAGGCCCGCTTGGGCCAGCTGCTCGACGGTGCGGCGGTAGCGGGGCAGCATGCCGGCGTGGTGGACGCCGATCCCTCTGCGCAGCAAGCCATTCAGCGTCCTGCCGAAGCCGGCGGCGAACCGGACGGTTGCCAGGCGCTCGGCGATGGCGGCCTTCTCGTCCTTGGTCAGGAGCTGCATCGCGTGCAGCGACCGCGCATGCTCGGCGGCAGCGGCCTGACTGGGGTGCACGACGTAGACCGGGGCGCGATGGGTCGTGACGATCTCCTCGAGGGTGTCGCTCAGGGGGTCGAGGGACCAGTCGAAGGTCAGGGGCACCGGACGCGCCGCGGTCGTCACCTCGGCGACCTCCCGACCGGTGCGCCTGGTCAGGTCGGTGCTGATCGCGCTCATGTCGCCGAGGGTGGCCGACATGAGGAGGAACTGGGTGTCCGTCAGCTCCAGCAGCGGCACCTGCCACGCCCAGCCGCGCTGCGGGTCGGCGTAGTAGTGGAACTCGTCCATGACGACCAGTCCGACGTCGGCCGAACTGCCCTCGCGCAGTGCGAGGTTCGCGAGCACCTCTGCGGTGCAGCAGATGATCGGCGCGACGGCGTTGACGCTGGCGTCGCCGGTGAGCAGCCCGACCTGGTCGGCGCCGAAGACTTCGCACAGGGCGAAGAACTTTTCGTTGACCAGGGCCTTGATCGGGGCGGTGTAGAAGCTCACGCGGTCGCCGGCGAGGGCGGCGAAGTGGGCCGCGGTCGCGACGAGGGACTTGCCCGAGCCGGTGGGCGTGGCCAGGACGACGTGCCGGCCGCTCAGGAGCTCGATGACCGCCTCGTCCTGGTGGGGATAGAGGGCCAGGCCGGAGTCGGTCACCCAGTCGGTGAAGACGGCATACAGGGTGTCGGCGTCGTCGGTGACCGCCCCGAGGGCCACCTCGGTGAGGGGGTGGCGGGCGGTGTCGGTCACGGCGCCTATCCTGCCCGGTATGCCGCCCGCCCCCGACATCGTGACCCCGCGGCTGCTGCTTCGGGAGCCGACGGACGCCGACCGTGCGGTGTGGATCCGGTTGCATCGTGACCCGCGCACGTATGCCCACGCCCCGCACGCGATGGCGCCCACCGACGAGGCTGCGGGGGAGCAGTTCGACAAGGTGGTGAGGCACTGGGGCGAGCACGGCTTCGGCTACCACCTCGTGGAGCAGGACGGGTCCGTGGTGGGCTGTGGCGGCCTCAAGGTCAACCCGGCGACCGAGGACCACGGGAGGGAGCTCAATCTCTACTACCGACTGGCGTTCGAGGCCCACGGGCAGGGCTTGGCGCGTGAGGCTGCCCGGGCCTGGGTCGCCTGGGGCATCGAGTGGCTGCCGGCGCAACCGATCGTGGCCGCGGTCTCCGAGGGGAACCCGCGGTCGATCGCCACGGCGCGCTCCAGCGGCCTCGAGGAGTCGGGGCGGCGCCTCCTGCCCGGGGATCCGCCGGAGTTCGGAGCGGCCGTGATCCTCACGGCGCCATCGGTCGAGGTGGTGCGCGGCGAGGCGTTCGACGCCCCGACCCGTGAGGCGGTGCTCGACCTCTGGTGTGCCACGAATGACGCCGGGGGAGCGGTGGGCTTCCTCCCGGGCGCCCCGCGTGAGCGGGTGGCTGAGGCCTTGGCTGCCCACGAGCGTGGCATGACCGCCGGCGACGTGGCTGCGGTGCTGCTGCAGAGCGCGGCTGACCGCGCCGTCGTCGGGCTCGGCTTCTGGCAGCGGCCGACGAATCCACTGCTGCACCATCGGCGCACGGCCTACCGCGTGATGACCGACCCGGGGCGACGCGGCCGCAACCTCGGGCGCCTGCTCATGGGTGCGATGCACCGCGTGGCCCGTGCCGACGGCGCCGAGATCGGGGAGCTCGGGGTGCGCGGAGGTGACGGCACGGAGGACTTCTATGCCGCCCTGGGATGGCGGGAGCTGGCGCGGCTGCCCGGTGGCATCCGCGTGGCACCGGGGGACGACCGCGACGACATCTCGATGTGGCGCCGCTTCGACTGAGGTGGCGCCGCTTGCCTAGTGGATCTCGCGCACTCCGGGCGGGGTGAGCGCATGCATGAGGCGGTCGACGACCGGGCCGATGCCGACGATGACGATGAGCGTGCCGACCCCGAGCGTGGCCCCGAGTGCCCAGCCGACGAGGGTGGTCACGAGCTGGAAGATCGAGTAGCTCCACTTGAACAGCAGGGGCGGGTCGAAGGCGAGCGCTGCGCCCTCGGCCGGGCCGGCGCCCAGGTCCACGGCCAGATAGGCGGCGACCCCCAGGCACAGGACGAGGAAGCCGGCGAGGAACTGCGCCGATCGCCATGCGAGCGACTCCGGGGCCGGCATCAGGTCGTGCACCGCCGAGACCGTGACGCCGACCACGACCGGTTGGACCAGGGTGCCGACCCCTGGACGGTGCCGACGGGCGAGGGCCAGCAGCACGAGGAGGGCGCCGCAGATGGTGTTGACGATCCAGAACGCCACTGCCGTCGCCCCCGACAGGCCGCTGACGAGCATCGTGTAGCCGTCGGCGCCGAGCCGCGCCCGGAGCAGCAGCGCGATCCCGAGGCCGAGGACGACACAGCCCAGCACGAGCTGGAGGGGACGACGCACGGAGGGGGCCACCCCGGTAGCAAACCAGACTGCGTCACCGGTGAGGGCGCCGAGGCCGCCCCTACAGTGAGGGGGGTGAGCGAGCGACCCCCGACCGACGAGCACGAACGGCTGCACGAGTCGCCCGGCGACGACGACCCCTGGCGTCTCTGGGGTCCCTACGTCTCGGCTCGCCAGTGGGGCACGGTGCGCGAGGACTACTCCGCCGACGGCAACGCCTGGGACTTCTTCCCCTTCGACCACGCACATGCCCGGGCCTACCGCTGGGGTGAGGACGGCATCGCCGGGCTCTGCGACCGCTACGGCTTCCTCAACATCGGCCTGTCCCTCTGGAACGGCCGCGACGACCGCCTCAAGGAGCGACTCTTCGGCCTGACCAACGGCCAGGGCAACCACGGTGAGGACGCCAAGGAGTACTGGTGGCACCTCGACGCCACCCCCACCCACTCATGGGCCCGCCACCTCTACCGCTACCCGCAGGCGGCCTATCCGTATGCCGAGCTGGTCGCTCGCAATGCCGAGGCCCGCCTCGACGACCCCGAGGTGGAGCTCGCCGACCTCGGTGTCCTCGACGACGACAGGTTCTTCGACGTCGTCACCACCCACGCCAAGGCCGCCCCCGACGACCTCTGCATCCTCATCGAGGCGACCAACCACGGTCCCGACCCGGCGCCCTTGGACATCGTCCCCCAGGTCTGGTTCCGCAACACCTGGTCCTGGGGGCGCGACCCGCGCGTCCCGACCCTGCGCCACCTGCCGGATCGTGACGTCGTCACGGCCGACACGACGGTCCTCGAAGCGCGGCACTCCTGGCTCGGCACCTACGTCCTCATCGCCGAGGGTGCGCCCGAGGTCCTGCTGTGCGACAACGAAACCCACGTCGAGGCGGTCTTCGGGCCGGACGCGGGACCCAGCACCACGACATACCCGAAGGACGGGGTGAACCGGGCCATCGTGGGAGGCGACCGGAGCGGGGTCAACCCCGCCGGCGTCGGCACGAAGTCGGGGCTGCGCTACCGCTTCGACGCCGTTGCGCCCGGCGAGATGGTGCGAGTGCGGTTGCGGTGGAGGGCGAACCACCAGATCGACCACCCCTTCGGGGCTTCGTATGCCGCGGTGCTGGCCAATCGGGCCCGCGAGGCTGACGCCTTCTACGACGTCGTGATCCCGGCGAGTGCGAGCGCGGAGGACCGGCTCATCGCGCGGCGGGCCTTCGCCGGGCTCAACTGGGGCAAGCAGCTCTATCGCTACTCGGTGCCCGAATGGCTCGCGGGCGACCCGGCCTCCCCGCCACCGCCGCCACAGCGGCGCGGCCCGGCGGGGCGCAACAACGGGTGGATCCACTTCTCGATGGCCGACATCCTCTCGATGCCCGATGAGTGGGAGTACCCCTGGTTCGCGACCTGGGACCTGGCCTTCCACACCGTCGCCATCGCGCACATGGACCCCCAGTGCGCCAAGGACCAGCTGCTCCTCATGGTGCGCGAGTGGTCGCAGCACTCCAATGGCCAGCTGCCCGCCTACGAGTGGGACTTCGGTGACGTCAACCCTCCGGTGCACGCATGGGCGGCCTGGCAGGTCTACGTCCTCGACGGCTCGCGGGACACGACCTTCCTCGTGCGGATCTTCACCAAGCTGCTCATGAACTGGTCCTGGTGGCTCAACCGAAAGGACTCCGACGGGTCGAACCTCTTCGAGGGCGGCTTCCTCGGGATGGACAACATCTCCCTGTTCGACCGGTCGCGAGATGTGCCGGCCGGGTGGCGCCTCGAGCAGTCGGACGCGACGAGCTGGATGGCCTTCTCCTGCCTGGCCATGCTGCGTATTGCGCTCGAGCTGAGCCGGGTCGACAAGGCCTGGGACGGACTGGCCTCGACCTTCCTCGAGAACTTCTTCTTCATCGCCGAGGCGATGGAGACCTTCGGCACCGACAACGTGGCGCTGTGGGACGAGGAGGACGGCTTCTTCTACGACGTCCTCGTCGATCCGCAGGGGCAGTCCGAGCCGGTGCGCATCCGCTCCCTCGTCGGGCTGCTGCCCCTCATCGCGATCACGAACGTGCCCGCGTGGGTGTTCCGGGAGCTGCCCGACTTCGTCGAGCGGTTCCGGTGGCTGCAGCGGCGACGGCCAGAGCTGGCCGACTCCCTGGTCAGCGCTCGCTCTGGCGGTCAGGTCGTCACCACGCTGAGCCCGATCACGGCGGAGCGACTGCACCGGCTGCTGGACCGGATGCTGGACGAAGGTGAGTTCCTGGGCTCATACGGGATCCGTTCCCTGTCGGCGGCCTATCGCGATGGCGTGACGGTGTCGGTCGCCGGGACGCAGATGTCGTTGCGCTATGACTCCGGTGAGGGTTCGACCCGCGCCTTCGGGGGCAACTCGAACTGGCGGGGGCCGATCTGGTTCCCGATCAATGCCCTGCTCGTCGATGCCCTCCGCAGCCACGCACAGGGCGCGCACGAGGACCATGTCGTCGAGTACCCCACCGGCTCAGGGCAATCGGTTCCCCTGGTCGAGGTGGCTCACGACCTCGAGCAGCGCCTGATCGCCCTGTTCCGGGCGGACGCCGATGGGCGTCGACCGAGTGCCGCTCTCGACCTGCCGCGTGGCCCCTTGTGGGACGAGCACCCGACGTTCTACGAGTACTTCGACGGGGACACCGGGCGCGGCTGCGGCGCATCCCACCAGACCGGGTGGACCGCCCTGGTGGCACACCTGATCTGCGGCGCCCCCGCGTCCGGCTGACCGGCAGGGTGCCCCCTTCCCGCCCGGGCGCCGCGCAACCTGCACCCCTCCGCCCCTCCGCCCCTCCGGCCCCGGCTGACGTGCCCCCTTCCCAAGTCGAGGGGTCACGAAACGCCCGGGATCCCCGGGCGTCCTCAGGGGGTGAACGCAACACGACCTTGGAGGCGTGTTGTGACACTGAAATTGGCTCGTCGTTTTGAGGACGCGTTCTGGAAGGAGTACCGGCTACACGGCAGTGCCGATCGGGCGGCTGC